>NZ_JBSNCG010000001.1:0-45000 GCF_058780635.1 Azospirillum sp. UENF 312511
GGCGCTGAGCAACAGCGCGACGCCGACCCTGACCGGCACGGCGGAAGCGGACAGCACGGTGACCGTCACGGTGGGTGGGGCGACCTACACCACGACGGCGACCAACGGCACCTGGAGCCTCAACCTCGCCACGGCGACGCCGACCTCCGGATCGCTGAACCTCAACGCCAACGGCACGAACGCCGTCTCGGCCACCGCCACCGACGCGGCGGGCAACGTCTCCTCGGCCGGCACCCAGACGCTGACCATCGACACCACCGCGCCCAACGCGCCGGCGGTCACCAGCGCCGCGCTGACCAAGAACGCCACGCCAATCCTCACCGGCACCGCCGAGGCCGACAGCACGGTGACCGTCACGGTGGGCGGCGCCACCTACACCACCACCGCCACCAACGGCACGTGGAGCCTCAACCTCGCCACGGCCACGCCAGCCTCCGGCACGTTGAGCCTCAACGCCAACGGCAGCAACGCCGTCTCGGCCACCGCCACCGACGCGGCGGGCAACGTCTCCACGGCTGGCACCCAGACGCTGACCATCGACACCACCGCGCCCAACGCGCCGGCGGTGACCAGCGCCGCACTGAGCAACAGTGCCACCCCGACCATTGGCGGTACGGCCGAGACCGGCAGCACGGTGACCGTCACCATCGGCGGGGCGACCTACACCACAACGGCGACCAACGGCACCTGGAGCCTCAACCTCGCCACGGCCACGCCGGCCTCCGGCTCGTTGAGCCTGAACGCCAACGGCACCAACGCCGTCTCGGCGACGGCAACGGATGCGGCCGGCAACACGTCTACGGCTGGCACCCAGACGCTGACCATCGACACCACTGCGCCCAACGCGCCCACCGTTACGACGGCGCTGAGCAACAGCACGACGCCCACCCTCACCGGCGCGGCCGAGACCGGCAGCACGGTGACTGTCACCATCGGCGGGGCGGCCTACACCACGACGGCGACCAACGGCACCTGGAGCCTCAACCTCGCCACGGCCACCCCGACCTCCGGCTCGCTGAGCCTCAACGCCAACGGCACCAACGCCGTCTCTGCCACCGCCACTGACGCGGCGGGCAACGTCTCCACGGCCGGCACCCAGACGCTGACCATCGACACCACCCTGCCCGATGCTCCAACGGTGACCAGCGCGGCGCTGACCAAAAACGCCACGCCAATCCTTACCGGAACGGCGGAGGCCGACAGCACCGTCATCGTCACGGTGGGTGGGGCGACCTACACCACCACCGCCACCAACGGCAGCTGGAGCGTCAACCTCGCCACGGCGACGCCGACCTCCGGCTCGTTGAGCCTGAACGCCAACGGCACCAACGCCGTCTCGGCGACGGCAACGGATGCGGCCGGCAACACGTCTACGGCTGGCACCCAGACGCTGACCATCGACACCACTGCGCCCAACGCGCCCACCGTTACGACGGCGCTGAGCAACAGCACGACGCCCACCCTCACCGGCGCGGCCGAGACCGGCAGCACGGTGACTGTCACCATCGGCGGCGCCACCTACACCACCACCGCCACCAACGGCAGCTGGAGCCTCAACCTCGCCACGGCGACGCCGACCGCCGGCACGCTGAGCCTCAACCCCAACGGCACCAACGCCGTCTCGGCCACCGCCACCGACGCGGCGGGCAACACCTCCTCGGCCGGCACCCAGACGCTGACCATCGACACCACCCTCCCCGACGCGCCAACGGTGACCAGCGCCGCGCTGAGCAACAGCACGACGCCCACCCTCACCGGCACCGCCGAGGCGAATGCCACGGTGACCGTCACGGTGGGCGGCGCCACCTACACCACCACCGCCTCGGGGACCGGCGCCTGGAGCGTCAACCTCGCCACCGCCACTCCGACCGCCGGCTCGCTGAGCCTGAACCCCAACGGCACGAACGCCGTCTCGGCCACCGCCACCGACGCCTCGGGCAACGTCTCCGCGCCGGGTACCCAGACGCTGACCGTTGACACCACGGCCCCGACCGCCCCGACCGTCTCAACGGCGCTGAGCAACAGCACGACTCCGACCCTCACCGGCGCAGCCGAGACCGGCAGCACGGTGACCGTCACGGTGGGCGGAGCGACCTACACCACGACGGCGACCAACGGGACCTGGAGCGTCAACCTCGCCACGGCGACGCCGACCTCCGGTTCGCTGAGCCTCAACCCCAACGGCAGCAACGCCGTCTCGGCCACCGCCACCGACGCGGCGGGCAACGTCTCCACGGCCGGCACGCAAACGCTGACCATCGACACCACGGCACCCAACGCCCCGGCGGTGACCTCGGCGACGCTGACCAACAGCGCAACGCCCACCCTCACCGGCACGGCGGAAGCGGGCAGCACGGTGACCGTCACGGTGGGCGGCGCCACCTACACCACGACGGCGACCAACGGCAGCTGGTCGATCAACCTCGCCACGGCGACGCCGACCGCTGGATCGTTGAGCCTCAACGCCAACGGCACCAACGCCGTCTCGGCCACCGCCACCGACGCGGCGGGCAACACCTCCTCGGCCGGCACCCAGACGCTGACCATCGACACCACCCTGCCCGACGCCCCGACGGTGACCAGCGCCGCGCTGAGCAACAGCACCACACCCACCCTCACCGGCACCGCCGAGACCGGCAGCACGGTCACCGTCACGGTGGGCGGCGCCACCTACACCACCACCGCCACCAACGGGAGCTGGAGCGTCAACCTCGCCACCGCTACCCCGACCTCCGGGTCGCTGAGCCTGAACCCCAACGGCGCCAACACCGTCGCGGCCACCGCCACCGACGCCTCGGGCAACGTCTCCGCGCCGGGCACCCAGACGCTGACCATCGACACCACCCTGCCCGACGCCCCCACCGTCACCACCGCGCTCACCAACAGCACCACCCCCACCCTCACCGGCACCGCCGAGGCCAACGCCACGGTCACCGTCACGGTGGGCGGCGCCACCTACATCACCACCGCCTCGGGGAGCGGCACCTGGAGCCTCGACCTCGCCACCGCCACCCCGACCGCCGGCTCGCTCAGCCTCGACCCCAACGGCGCCAACCCCGTCGCGGCCACCGCCACCGACGCCGCCGGCAACGTGTCGAGCCCCGCCACCCACACGCTGACCGTCGACACCACCCCGCCGACGGCCAGCGTGCTGTTCGACGACGACAGCATCGACGCCATCGAGCAGTCCAGCACCGCCTTCACCATCAGCGGCGGCGAGGCCGGCGCCGCCTTCACCTGGACGATCACCTCCGCCGGCGGCGGCCAGGTCTCCGGCAGCGGCGTGATGAGCGGCCCGACCGCGCAGGTCGGCGGGCTCGACCTCTCCGGCCTGGGCGACGGCACGCTGACCCTGACGCTCGCCCTGACCGACCCGGCGGGCAACGCCTCGCTGCCCTTCACCGCGACGACGCAGAAGCTCACCGCCACCGTCGACAAGCCCGCCCCCGTCGCCCCGCCGCCGGTCGCCACCGTCGACGGCGCCACCGTCACCGGCGCGGTCACCACCAACGGCGACGGCAGCCGCACCACCACCGTGACCATCGAGGCCAGCACCGGCACCCGCGTCGAGGACACCAGCACCGCCAACCCCGACCTCGCCGACGTCCCGGTGGTGCGCGAGCAGGTGGTCGACGCGCAGACCGGCCAGGTCTCCACCCGGACCACGCTGACGGTCAGCGTCTCCACCGGCGTCGCCGTCACCGCCACCGGCGCCGCCGAGCGGCAGACCGCCGCCCAGGCGCTGACCGGGCTGACCGGGCTGATCGCCGCCATCGAGGCGCGCACCGACGAGGGCACCGCCGCGCGCGGCACCCTGACCGGCGGCGGTTCGGGCTTCCTCTCGGTGCTGTCGGCGCAGGCCCAGCTTCTGGTCCGCGCCATCGACTTCACCGCCCCCGGCGTGGCCGCCGGCCAGGCGGTGCAGACCAAGGTGACCGGCACCACGCTGGGCGGCACCGGCCCGACCAGCACGGCACCGACCGCGGTGGTGCTCAACACCACGGGCCTGGCCGGGCCGGTGACCATCCAGCTCGACAACGTCGAGTTCGCGGCGGTGGTCGGCAACGCCACGCTGATCGGTGGCGACGGCGAGCAGATCGTCTACGGCGACGACCACGAGCAGTACATGCATCTGGGCGAAGGCGACGACCTCCTGCACGGCGGCGGCGGCAACGACACGATCACCAGCGCCGGCGGCAACGACACGCTGTAC
This sequence comes from Azospirillum sp. UENF 312511, assembly GCF_058780635.1. Classification (NCBI taxonomy): domain Bacteria; kingdom Pseudomonadati; phylum Pseudomonadota; class Alphaproteobacteria; order Rhodospirillales; family Azospirillaceae; genus Azospirillum; species Azospirillum sp. UENF 312511. The sequence continues at coordinate 4,214 of NZ_JBSNCG010000001.1, forward strand.
GGCGACGAGGGCGACGACCTGGTGCACGGCGGCGAGGGCGACGACTGGCTGTTCGGCGGGTCGGGCAACGACCTGATCGGCGGCGGCACGGGCGACGACCGCGGCTTCGGCGGCGAGGGCGACGACGTGCTGTTCGGCGAGGAGGGCGACGACACGCTGACCGGCAATGAGGGCAACGACACGCTGAGCGGCGGGGCGGGCAACGACCTGCTGTTCGGCGAGGAGGGCGACGACCTTCTGTACGGCGACGAGGGCGACGACACGCTGAGCGGCGGGGACGGCAACGACACGGCGCTGGGCGGGTCGGGCAACGACCTGATCGCTCTGGGGTCGGGCAACGACCTGGGGCTGGGCGGCGAGGGCAACGACACGCTGTTTGGCGAGGAGGGCGACGACACGCTGTTCGGCGGGGCGGGCGACGACGTGCTGCACGGCGGGGCCGGCAACGACGTGCTGTTCGCCGACGGCGGGGCGGACACGCTGTGGGGCGGCGAGGGCGCGGACGTCTTCGCCTTCGGGCGCAACTCCGGCGGGTCGGTGGTGATGGACTTCGAGGTGGGGGTGGACCGCCTGGCCTTCTATGAGGCCGGCGTCGACCTCGGCGCGGTGATCCGCTCGGCGCGGGTGGAGGGCGGCAACACCACGCTCGACGTCGGCGGGGGCAACCGCATCACCATCCTCGGCCAGACCGGCAACGTCGCCGCCTGGTTCGGCTGAGCGGCGGCGCCGCAGCGCGCTCCGCAAACGAAAGGCGGGTGCCGGGGCCTTCGGGCTCCGGCACCCGCCTTTTTCTTTGCGGGCGGCCGGCGTGCGCGACCGGGAATGGCGCCATACCATCAAGCGGCGAGCGCGACCGTCCGCCCGCTTACCTTCGCAGGCATGAGCCTGCGGGGCCGCCGTCGCGGCTCCGTTCAGAATGAACCGCGCCGGGTTTCCCGGAGGCCGACTAGCACTACTTTGGCATTTTCTGGGTAACGGAGCGAAGCTGCGCCTGTTCTCGGGCTGAACCGCAAAGTTCGGCTGGAGGCGTTCATGTTGGAGGTGCGAAGCTGGGAAGCCGAGCTTTCGGACTGGCTGGAGCCTTTTCTGGAGGTGTTGGGGCACGCGGCGCGGCGGCGCTGGGCACCGATCTACCTCCGGGGACTGTTCGGGCGGACGGAGCGCAAGAGCATCCAGCCAATGGCGGCCGACCTGACGCCGGACGACTACGACCAGCTCCACAACTTCATCGCCAGCCGCGCCTGGGACAGCGCCGCGCTGGAGACGGTTCTGGCCGCCAAGGCCGATGCCCCGGTCGGCGGCCCGGACGCCGTGCTGATCATCGACGATGTCGCGCTGCCCAAGAAGGGCGAGCGCTCGGTCGGCGTTACCCACCAGTATTGTGGGGCTCTGGGCAAGCAGGCCACCTGCCAAGCGCTGGTTTCCCTGACCCTGGCGCGCGCCGAGGTGCCCGTCCCCGTCGCCTTGCGCCTGTTCCTGCCGGACGACTGGGCGGGCGACGCCCTGCGGTGCCGGCGCGCCGGCGTCCCGGAGGAGTGGGCGTGTACGCGGACCAAGCCGGCCATCGCTTTGACGGAACTGGACCGCCTGGGCGGCTTGGGCGTGCGTTTCGGCACCGTGCTCGCTGATGCCGGCTATGGCAATGGCGCGGCGTTCCGCAAAGGGCGGAGCGACCGTCACATGACCTGGGTCGTCGGCGTGCAAAGCAACCAATCGGTCTACGGCATGGCCGTTCGGGAAACATGGCCGGTGGCGACGCGCGGACGACCGCGCAAGCGCGGCATCGCCAGCGAGAAGCCGGTCGCCGCCCGCAGCTTTCTGAAGACGGCGTCCTGGCAGCGCCTCACGTGGCGCATCGGCACCAAGGGGCCGCTCGCGGCGGAGTTCGCCGCGGTGCGGGTCCGCGTCGCCGACGGGCCGCCGCAGGGCAACCGGACGCCGCTGCCCGGCGACGAGGTGTGGCTGATCGGGGAGCGCCGCGACAACGGGGATGCCAAGTACTACCTGAGCAATTTGCCGCCCGACACGACGCTGCCGGTTCTGGCCGCCCGGATCAAGGCGCGCTGGGTCTGCGAACAAGGGTACCAGCAAATGAAGGAGGAACTCGGGCTCGATCACTTCGAGGGACGGGGCTGGCATAGCCTGCACCACCATGCCGTGCTGGTGACGATCGCCTTGGCCTTCCTTCAGCACCAGCGCCTCGCCTTAGAGCCTGTTTGAGAACTAGCGCAGAACACAACATATAGTAGGTGGTCTGAGGTTATTTCCCTATATGCTGCGGATTTTCCGCATTCTCAAACGGGCTCTTAGCGCTGGAGGGGGGAAAAAGCGAGCCGCGCAGACCGCGGGCCGCCTCCGCAACCGACGCTCCCCGCCGTCCGTCAGGCCATTCTCGCGCAAATCCAGGCCACCGCACCCGTTCGATGTCCGTGCTGTCGGTCTTGGCTCATCCCGCACAGGCGCGAGTAGAACTGCCAAAGTAGTACTAGTACTACAGCCGGGATTATTGTGGGCGGCAGCTGGTGAGTAGTTTGGCATCCTGGAGGCGGGGGCCGACCATGACGACGGTTGCCGAAGCGATGGGTTGGAGCGGTGATCTTGACGCGCTGATGGAGCGCCTTTGTCCGCGGTTCAGCCGGGTGGAAGCGCGCCGACGGGCTCGCTCCTACGTGGCGGGGTTGCTGGCGCCGCTGGAGCGCAAGAACGGATGGCAACTGGCCGAGGCGGCGGGGGACGCCAGTCCGGACAGCGTGCAGGACTTTCTGGCGTGGATGCGCTGGGATGCCGACGCGGTGCGCGACGACCTCCGCACCTACGTGATCGAACACTTGGGGATCCGCAGGCCGTGCTGGTCCTCGACATAGCGCTGTTGGAGCGCGCGCTCGACGCCGGCGTGCCATGCGCGTGGGTCGTCGCCGACAGTGTCTATGGAGCTGACAGCGTTTTGCGCCAAGCCTTGGTCCGGCGCCGGGTCGGGTACGTGCTGGCGGTGACGAGCGGGCAGCGGCTGTTTCCGGGCACTGTGTGCGACTGGGTGGAAGAGGTGCCAGCCGACGGCTGGCACCGGCTCAGCGCCGGGACGGGCAGCAAAGGGCCACGGCTGTACGACCGGGCTCACCTGCCGTTTCGCGGCGCGCCAGAGGGCTGGCAGAAAGGGCTGCTGATCCGACGCCGCTTGGGGGATGGCGACCTGACCTTTTACTTCACCTTCGCCACGGGTGGGACCACGCTGGAGGAGCTGGTCCGGGTGGCCGGCACCCGCTGGATCATCGAGAGCGCCTTTGAGTTGGCCGAGGGCGAGGTCGGGCTCGACCAGTACGAGGTGCGCTCCTGGACCGGCTGGCACCGGCACATTACCCTGGCGATGCCCGCCCTGGCTTTCCTCACCGTCGTGCGCAAGACGGCCATCGCGGGGAGAGGACCCGGCCGGCTGGGGGGCGGATGGCCGCCCGCCGGACGCATCAACCTCGGCACCCATCAACCCGTCGCTCCGAAGAACCGTCGCCTTTCGCCCCTTCCTGACCGGCAAGCATGCGACGCACGACGAAGGCGACGGCAATCAGCATCAGAGCGGCCGTGCCGACGACACCGGTGAAGGCTTGGTCGAAGGCCGCCCGGGCCACGCCGATCACCTGCCCGGCCTGGGATGGTACCAGTCCTTCCGATAGAGCAAGGGCCTCATCAATGCTGTCGCGCACCTCGGGAGCAATCGCAATCCCGGGCGGCACGAGCATGGCCCGTGTGTAAAGCAGCGACATCAGGCTGCCCAGCAGCGCGATGCCGAGCGTTCCTCCCAACTCGTAGGAAACCTCCTCGACCGACGCCGCCATTCCGGCCCGGTCCTCGGGGGCCGAGAGCATGATGGCCGAGGACGCGGCCGTCATCGCGGCACCGCTCCCAAGCCCCATCACCGTGAGGGCCGCGATCCACAGCCCGGCCGAAACCGCCTCCATTCATGTACAAGATTTTGTCGAGCAAGCGAAACCATCAATTGTCCCCGGGCAACGTACCCGGACCAAGTGCCATCCGGTCGTGGAGGGACGATCCATCGATTGTGAAGATTGTGCAGAGACGGGGTTCCCCGGGGTCAAATGGGCGAACCGACCCGGCCTTGATGGAAGCTCCACGAAATCTGCACACAGCGATGGAAGGTTGACCGCCAAGCCGCTGCCTGCGTGGTGCGACGCAGCGGCCTTCCCTCAAGGACTCGATACAGATGACCACTGTTCTTTTGACCGGCGCCACGGGCTTCATCGGCGGCGCCACTCTCACTCACGGCCTCTCCCATGATTCGGATGGGCGTTGGATCTGTCTTGTGCGGGGTTGGCCGACCGTGACGCCGAGGGCGCGCAACGCCGCATATTCCTTCAGCGAGGCGATCACCGCGCCACGCAGGGTCTGGCCCGTCACGCCGACACCGACCAGAAGCGCCAGCAGCATGGAAAAGCCAAAGGAGGTGCCTGCGCCGGATTCTTCGAGCCAGAACAGGGCGGACGTCCTGGTCAAATCTTCCGGCGTCGCCACGCCGTAGGTCTGCATCCCACCGGCGGCCTCAAGCTCGCGCCGCACTTGTTCGACAGCGAAGCGGGGATCGAGCTTCAACAGAAAATACGGGGGCCCGCTGCTCGTCCAGTCCGCGTTGATCCGCCGGAGGGATTCGGGCATGAGATTGCTGCGGAATCCGCGAACGAATCCACCGACCGTTACGCGCTTTCCGGCAATCTCCGCGGTTCCGCCTATCGTTGCCCCCAGCTTGGCCGCGTCGGCCTGGTCCACCAACACCGTCTCGGGATTCGACAGGACCGCCAGCGTGTCTTCCGCAATGCCCTCAAGCCCGCGGAGCGCACCCGGTTGGATGGTGACGCCGACGATCATGACGTTCTGCCTCGCGCCATCCCCGGTCCGCCAGTCGGTGTATCCGAGGCTCATCTCGCGAATCTCCCGAACGGCGGGATGCGACCAGAACAGACCTTCGACACGGGCCGGAACGACGGTCGACTGGTCCCAACTCTGAATGTTCGGGGCGGTGATCCACAAATCCGCCTTGGACCGCGTGAGCGGGAGGGTGAAGGCGTCAAGCTGGCCCAGCAGCAATCCAACCTGGACCAGAATCAGCAGACCGGAGAAGGCCAGCGTCAGGATCGCCACGGCGACCCTCGTAGCTGGCGAGGAAGGCCAGCAGGGCCAAGCCGGTCACCAGGAGTGCGCCCCAAAGCACACGCGCGGATCCGAGCCGCGACAGCGCCGCCCCGGTCAAGCGACCGCTCCTCCGCGTCCGTAAAGGTGAGGCGGATCAGGAAACAGGGCGCTGGAAACGGTGGCCAGGATCAGCCATCGCGTGCCGGGGAACATGGGAAGCGTCCTTGGTGGTTATGGGGAACGAGGTGCTGCGTTGCGTCCGCCGGAGCATCGGATTCCTGGACCACGGGCGGAGGGTTGCGGCCGCAGATCATCGCGGTTCCGCCATAGAGGAAGCGGTGCAGATGCGGCATACGCCGCGCCCGCGCGGCCAGGGCCCTGGTGCCCTCGACATTGACGAGTTGGCAATGCTCCTGCGCACGGAAGGAGGTGTCGGCGGCGAGATGCAGGAGGTGGGTCACGGCGTCCAGACGGCGGTCTTCGAGGCTTGCCGGATCGGTGATGTCGCCGACGACGATCTCGACCCGCTGAATGGCCGCGCGGGCGGCATCGGCGCCCATGAAACGGGTCAGGTTTTCGACAAGCCGGGTGCGGGCTTGCGGTTCCCCCTTACTCCGCGCCATCGTTCTCGAGCAATCCCTCTGGGTCGCCCTCGTCGGCAACCTTTTGATGTTCCTCATCGCCGCCCTTCTCGGCGGGCTCGCCTGGTTCATGGGGATCCCGCTGGTGCTCACCTGGTGGCTCGGCGGCATCACGACCCTGTTCGTCACCGCCATCGCCTGCCTTTCGGGGCTGGTCGCCCTGTCGGTGCTGTACCGAAGCGAACCGGCCGATCTGCTGCGTTAGGAGAAACGCACCACCTGGGACAGTCTGGCCACCGCCTTCGAACGGTGCGACCCTCAAGGCGGCGCCCGTTGCTACAGCCGGTTCGACGACGGAGACTGGAAGACACTGCGGGCGCGTTTCCAAGCGGTCTTCGGCCTCAATCGGCCGATCGAGGTCGCCATGCTGCGGGCGATGCGCGCTTATTACCAGTTCAGCACACTCGGCGTCGTCTTTGCCAACGAGCGGCTGACCGCCGAGGGCTTTGCCTTGCCGCCGACGCTTTCGGACTATCTGGCCGCCTGCCTGTCCGCCCCGGCCAACCTCTCGATCGTCGACCAGTTCGCCGACGATCTCGGCATGTTCGACGAAGCCCCCGCGGTTCAGGAGGATTCGGTTCGGACGAATCCGGTGGCCGCATGACCGCGGCCGGCGCCTATGGGCTTCTTGCCGTCGCGATCCTGGCGGAGATCACCGCCACGATCGCGTTGAAAGCCGCGGATGGGATGACCCGGATCGGCCCGATGGTGATCGTCGCCATCGGCTATGCCCTGTCCTTCTGGCTGTTGTCGATGTCCCTTCAACGTTTCCCCATCTCGCTCGTCTATTCGGTCTGGGCAGGGTTCGGCATGGCCGGTGCCGCCATCGGCGGCTGGTGGCTGTTCGGCGAAGCCCTGGCCCCATCGGCGCTGTTCGGCATCGCCGTCATCGTTCTGGGTGTCTTCATCCTGGCAGGCGCTATGGAACCGCCCGCGGCTTGACCCAAACCCTCTGGTCCCGTGCTCCCCAGCGCCCCAGCTTCCGGCCGTCTTTCGCTACGCTGTCGGGCGCCAACTCCGGTGGACCAAGGACGGCCGGGTCAGCATCCGCTCGACCGTTGCGGTCTTGGTTGATAATGCCGGCGTACAATCATGCCCGCTCTATGGTGCGTCCCCTGACCAAAGAGGACGATATCCTGTTGCAAATCGGAAGGAACACGGGAGCGGCCTTCGGCGTGATGGAAGACGATGTGACCGGCATCGATGCGGACGGCGATGCCAGGCCTTAAGGGCACCGTCGGCTGACAAGTTACCAACAAATTTTCTCTCAAATAAATTCTTTCGAAACCCGGTCGCAAGACAGCCTAGACGATGGAACTTTTCCTTCTATTCGCCGGTTCTTGAATTGGGGAATTCCATTTGGAGGTTTCGTATCTTGAGACGATCGCCTCCTTGCCTCACCTTTCTATGGCTTTTGGCGTTTGAAGCGGCCGTCCCCGCTTTTCCGGCGCTGGGTCAGGAATCACAAACCCTGGCCAAGGCCATTCCCGCTCCGGCGGCCTCGCCGCCCGACGATGGCAATTGGGTGATGGCTGCCAAGAACTACGCCAGCACCCGCTACAGCGAACTGGACGAAATCGACACGAACACCGTTCGCGACCTCCAGGTCTTCTTCACCTTCTCCACCGGTGTCGTGCGCGGGCATGAGGCGGCACCGCTGGTGGTGAACGACACCATGTATGTGGTGACCCCCTATCCCAACAAACTCTACGCTCTCGACCTCACCAAGCCCGGCGCGCCCACCAAATGGACGTTCGAGCCGAAACCGGCCGCCTCCGCGCAGGGAGTCGCCTGCTGCGATTACGTGAACCGTGGGCCTGCCTTCGCCGACGGCCGGATCTTCATCAACACGCTGGACGCCCAGACCGTCGCCGTGGACGCGGAGACGGGTAGTGAAGTGTGGCGCACCAAGCTCGGCGACATCAACAAGGGCGAGACCATGACCATGGCGCCCCTGGTGGTGAAAGGGAAGGTGCTGGTCGGCAACGCGGGTGGGGAGTTCGGGGTGCGCGGCTGGATCACCGCGCTCGATGCCGGGACGGGCAAGATTGTCTGGCGTGCCTACAACACCGGCCCCGATAAGGACGTGTTGATCGGGGACGATTACAAACCCTTCTACGACAAGGAAAAGGGCAAGGACCTCGGCGTCGGCACATGGCCGCCCAACGCCTGGGAGATCGGCGGCGGCACGGTCTGGGGCTGGATCAGCTACGACCCCGAGCTTGACCTGATCTATCACGGCACTGGCAATCCCGGCCCCTGGAATCCGGAGCAGAGGCCCGGCGACAACAAATGGACCGGAGGCATCTTCGCCCGCAACCCCGACACCGGACAGGCCCGCTGGTTCTATCAGGCGGTGCCCCACGATCTGTACGACTACGACGGCATCAACGAGCTGATTTTGCTCGATATGCCCTGGCAGGGACAACCCCGCAAGGTGCTGATCCGGCCGGAGCGCAACGGCTATCTCTACGTCATCGACCGCAGCAGCGGTGAGGTGCTGGCCGCCGACCCCTATTTCCCGGCCAACAGCACCAAGGGCGTGGACCTGAAGACCGGCCTGATCGAATACAACGAGGAGAAGCATCCGCGCGTCGGCAAGGTGGTGCGGGACATCTGCCCGACCGCGCCGGGCGCAAAGGACTGGAACCCGTCCGCCTTCTCGCCGAAAACCGGGATCGTCTACATTCCGCACAACAATCTGTGCATGGATTGGGAAAGCGTCGAGGCGAACTACATTGCCGGCACGCCCTACGTCGGCGCCAACGTCAAGATGTACGCCGGCCCCGGCGGCCACCGCGGCACCTTCACCGCCTGGGACCCCGCCCAACGAAAAAAGGTGTGGGAACTCAAGGAGGACCTGCCGCTGTGGTCCGGTGCGCTGGCGACGGCCGGCGGCCTCGTCTTCTACGGAACCATGGACGGGTGGTTCAAGGCGGTGAACGCCGGCAGCGGGGAGCTGCTGTGGCAGTTCAAAACCGGGTCCGGGATCATCGGGCAGCCGATCAGCTATCGCGGGCCGGACGGGCGGCAATACATCGCGATCCTGTCGGGCGTGGGCGGCTGGGCCGGCGCCATCGTGGCCGGCGATCTCGACCCCCATGACGCCAGCGCCGCCAAGGGTTTCGTCAACGCCGTCTCCGACCTGCCGCAGCGGACCACCAAGGGAGGCATGCTCTATGTCTTCGCTCTCCCGCAACGCCGTTAGCCTCGCCCTGCTCGGCGTCCTGCTGCTCGCCGCCTGCGAGCGGGAGGAGCGCAGCTACCGTGGGGAGCCGGTGGGCGAGATCAAGCCCGGTGCCATCGTGCAGGGCACGCTCTACGCCGGCGCTCCCAGCCCACCTCCCCCGCAGAGGCGGGAATATGAGGACAACGCCTACCACGTCTCGGAAGGCAAGCGCCTGTTCGAATGGTTCAACTGCTCGGGCTGCCACGCGCACGGCGGCGGCGACATCGGACCGCCGCTGATGGACGAGGTGTGGATATACGGCGGGGAGTTGGAGAACATCGCCGCGACCATCGTCGAGGGGCGGCCCAACGGCATGCCGTCCTTCCGCAACAAGATCCCCGACCAGCAATTGTGGCAGATCGCCGCCTATGTCCGCTCCATGCAGCGCGAGGTCCGCAAGGACGTCGCGCCCGGCCGCGACGATCACATGGCCGTCACGCCGGGCGAGCAGAACCAGCCCGTGTCCCCACCGAAGCCGGGCGGCGTGGCCTCTCCGTCGTCGGAAGGACGCGGGCCATGAGAGGGGCGCCCGTTTCCTTGTTGAGACCGGGGAGGGTTGTTCCCTTCCTCGTCCTGACCGCCTGCTCCGGCCCGCAATCCATGCTGGACCCGGCGGGCGGGCAGGCCGCGCGGATCGGCGTGATGGGGTGGATTCTCCTCGCCGGCTGCGCCTTCGTCTACGCCGTCGTCCTGCTCTGGCTGCTGTGGGCGCTGACGCGGCGGCACCGCTGGGTGGAGCCGGGCGGAACCCTGCCGCGTCAGGCCGGGGGCGAGCGGCGGCTGACCAATGGGCTGGTCGCCTGGGTCGCCGGCACGGTGCTGATCCTGTTCGTCTTCGTCACGGCGAGCTACGCCGTGGACAAGAGCCTCACCCACCTCGCCAACCGGGAGGAGGTCGTCGTCGAGGTGGAGGGGAAGCAGTGGTGGTGGACCGTCCGCTATCCCGACGACGACCCCAGCCGCAGCATCACCACGGCCAACGAGATCCACCTGCCGGTCGGCGTGCCGGTGCGGGTCAAGCTGAAGGCGGCGGACGTCATCCACAGCCTGTGGATTCCGAACCTGCACGGCAAGATGGACCTGATCCCCGGCCGCGACAACGAACTGTTCCTGACCGCCGACCGCGAAGGGACCTTCCGCGGCCAGTGCGCGGAGTTCTGCGGGCTTCAGCACGCGCACATGGCGCTGGACGTAATCGTCCACTCCCGCACGGCGTTCGACGCCTGGAAGGAGGCGCAGCTGGCGCCCGCTCCTGCCCCCGCGGACGAGGCGCAGGCGCGTGGGCAGGCCCTGCTCCTCACCTCCGCCTGCACGATGTGCCATGGCATCCGCGGCACGCCGGCCTCGGCCTCCGTGGCGCCGGACCTGACGCATCTGGCAAGCCGGCGGAGCATCGCCGCGGGCGCCCTGCCGTACAACCGGGGCAACCTCGCCGGCTGGATCGCCGACCCGCAGCGCATCAAGCCCGGCAACCACATGCCGCTGGTGGGCGTGCCGCCATCGGACCTGCAGGCGCTCGTCGCCTACCTCGACAGCCTGAAGTGAAGGAGGGGCGTCATGGGTCCCAGGGATGGCGTCTCCTCCTCCGAACTCCGCGACGGCCCCTCCCTCGGTGAGGAGGACACCATGCGCCGGCTGGAGCGGACCTGGGGCACGCCGCCGGGGCTGTGGGGGTGGCTGACCACGGTGGACCACAAGCGGATCGGGCGGCGCTACATCACCACCGGCTTCGTCTTCTTCCTGGTGGGCGGTGTCCTCGCCCTGCTGATGCGGCTGCAACTGGCGCAGCCGGAGAACACGCTGGTCGGGCCGGACCGCTACAACCAGCTCTTCTCCATGCACGGCACGACGATGATGTTCCTGTTCGCCGTGCCGATCATGGAGGCGATGGCGGTCTATCTCGTGCCGCTGATGGTGGGAACGCGCAACATCGCCTTTCCGCGGCTGAACGCCTTTAGCTACTGGGTGTACCTGTTCGGCGGGGTGATGATCGTCGTCGCCTTCCTGATGAACACGGGACCGGAGACCGGCTGGTTCAGCTACGTGCCGCTGGCCGGTCCGGAATATTCGCCCGGCAAGCGCACCGACTTCTGGGCGCAGATGATCACCTTCACCGAAGTGGCGGCCCTGGCCGTCGCCGTGGAGATCATCGTCACCGTCTTCAAGATGCGCGCGCCGGGCATGGGCCTGAACCGCATCCCGCTGTTCGTCTGGTCGATGCTGGTGACCTCCTTCATGGTCATCTTCGCCATGCCCGCGGTGATGCTGGCCAGCAGCTTCCTGATCATGGACCGGCTGGTCAGCACGCAATTCTTCAACCCGGCGGAAGGCGGCGACCCGCTGCTGTGGCAGCACCTGTTCTGGTTCTTCGGCCATCCGGAGGTCTACATCATCTTCCTGCCGGCGCTCGGCATGGTGTCGAGCATCGTCGCCGCCATGGCGCGGCGGCCGGTGTTCGGGCATGTGCCCATGGTGCTGGCGCTGGTCGCCACCGCCTTTCTCGGCTTCGGGCTGTGGGTCCACCACATGTTCGCGACCGGCCTGCCGCACCTCGCCAGCGGCTATTTCACGGCGGCGAGCATGATGATCGCCATCCCCAGCGGCATCCAGATCTTCTGCTGGATCGCCACCCTGTGGGACGGCCGGCCGCAATGGACGGTGCCGCTGCTCTTCATCGTGGGCTTCATCGTCATCTTCGTGCTGGGCGGGCTGACCGGCGTCATGCAGGCCTCCGTCCCCTTCGACCTCCAGGTGCACGACAGCTATTTCGTCGTGGCGCATTTCCATTACGTGCTGATCGGCGGGGCGGTCTTCCCGCTGTTCGGCGCCTTCTATTTCTGGTTTCCCAAGATCACCGGCCGGATGCTGGGAGAGCGGTTGGGGCGGTGGAATTTCTGGCTGTTCTTCGTCGGCTTCAACGTCACCTTCTTCCCCATGCATCTGCTGGGCATGATGGGCATGCCGCGCCGCGTCTACACCTACCCGGCGGAGCTGGGCTGGACGGGCCTGAACCTGACGGCCACGCTCGGCGCACTGCTGATCGCGGCCAGCGTGGCGCTGTTCCTCGTCAACGTGCTGGTCAGCCTGCGCGCCGGCCGCATCGCGGGCCCGAACCCGTGGAACGCCGGCACGCTGGAATGGGCGACCGCCTCGCCGCCGCCCAGCTACAACTTCGCCCATATACCCGTCGTGGAGGGGCTGGAGCCGCTGTGGGACAGGGCCGGACCGCTCGGCATGGTCCACGGCCTGCGGGTGGAGGAGCGCGAGGTGCTGCTGACCACCGTCCTGGACGCGCATCCCGACCTGCGCGAACCCTCGCCGCGTCCGACCATCTGGCCGCTGCTGTCCGCCCTGGCGGTGACGGTGCTGTTCATCGGCTCGATCTTCACGCCATGGGCGCTGGTCTGGGGGGCGGTGCCGCTGGCGGTCGGGCTGGTCGGCTGGTTCTGGCCGAAGCGGCGCCACGCCCCTCCGGAACCGGTGGTGGAATCATGAGCGAGAGGCACTTCGTCCGGGACGTGTCCGACCTGCCCACCCACGGCCATGGGCCGAGCACCCTGACCTGGTGGGGCACGATGGGCTTCATGCTGATCGAGGGCTTCGCCTTCGTGCTGGCCGGCTTCACCTATCTCTACATCATGATGCAGTTCCGGCATTGGCCGCCGGGCATGCCCCCGCCCGATTTGACCTGGGGCACGCTGATGACCGCCGCCCTCCTGCTGAGCCTGATCCCCAACGTCTGGGCCAAGCGGGTGGCTGAGGCGTCGGACCTGCGCGGCACGCGCCGCGCCGTGCTGGCGATGCTGGCGGTCGGTCTCGTCACCCTGGGCATCCGCTGGTTCGAGTTCACGGTGCTGAACGCGCTGTGGGACAGCAACGCCTACGGCTCCATCCTCTGGACGATCCTCGGCCTGCACACCGTTCACCTGCTGACCGACGTGGGCGACACGGCGGTGCTGGCCGTCCTGATGTTCACCAGGCACGGCAAGGACCCCCGGCGCATGGGCGACGTCACCGACAACGCCCTGTATTGGAACTTCGTGGTCGGCGCCTGGGTTCCCATCTACGCACTGCTCTACCTCGTCCCACGGTTCGCGTGAGGAGATGCCATGCCGTCCGCCGAGCACAGCACACGGCGTTTCGGCATCTGGGCCGGGCTTGCCACCGGCCCGGTGGCCGCCTTCCTGCAACAGCAGGGGGGCAGCGCCCTCGTGCCCTGGACCTGCGCGCAGAGCAGCGGCTGGCCGGCGGTGGCGCTGGGACTGCTGCTGGCTGCGGCCACGGCGGTCGCCGGATTCGTCTCCTGGCGCGCCCGCCCGCCTGGGAAAGGGCGGGCTTGGGACTCCGATCCCGGCAACCGCCGTTTCGTCGCGGGGCTCAGCGCCGGAACCGCCGCCTTCTTCATCCTGGTGATTCTGGCGCAGGCGCTCGCGGCCGTGTTCCTGACGGGATGCGAGCGATGATCGCGACCCTCTCCTTGCGTTCCGTCACTGTGGTGTCCGCGCTGCTGGCGCTGAGCGCCGCCGGGATCGCCGCCTATGCCTGGGAGGACCAGCGGTGGGAGCTGGAACGGCGGGCCGCGGACCTCACCGGCGGCTCCCCGTCCGCGGGGCGGGAGGCGGTGCTGCGCTACGGCTGCGGGTCCTGCCACAGCATTCCGGGCGTGCATCGGGCCAACGGCCTCGTCGGTCCGCCGCTCGGCGGCATCGCCAACCGGGTCTATGTGGCGGGGGTGCTTCAGAACACCCCGGACAATCTGGTCCTGTGGCTCCGCGATCCGCAGGGCGTTGACCCGAAAACCGCCATGCCGTCCCTGGACGTGAGCGAGGACGACGCGCGGCACATCGCGGCCTTTCTCTACACCTTGAAATGAGGGGGCTGGGGATGTTCCGGACGGCCCTTGCGCTGTGCCTGCTGCTCACGGGACCCGCCGGCGCGGGCCCCATTGAGGAACTGCGCGTCTGCGCCGATCCGAACAACCTTCCCTTCTCCAACGAGCGCCGCGAGGGGTTCGAGAACAGGATCGTGGAGCTTCTGGCCGCCGACCTCGGCGTTCCGGTCGCCTACACATGGTGGCCGCAGCGGCGCGGCTTCATCCGCAACACGCTGAAGGAAGGGCTGTGCGACCTCATCCCCGGCGTGCCGAGCGGCCTGGAGATGGTGTCCACCACAGCCCCCTATTACCGCTCCGGCTATGTGTTCGTCGCGAGGGCGCAAGGCGGGCCGGTCATAACCTCGTTCGACGATCCGCGCCTGCGGAGCCTGCGCATCGGCGTGCAGATGATCGGCGACGACTTCGCCAACACGCCGCCGGCGCACGCGCTGACGCGGCGGGGCATCATCGACAACGTGCGCGGCTACATGGTTTACGGCGACTACAGCCGTGACGACGGGGCGGCGGGCATCGTGGAGGCGGTGGCCAGCGGGGCCGTAGACGTCGCCATCGTCTGGGGACCGGTCGCCGGTTACCACGCCGGCCGTCAGCCGGTTCCACTGGCCCTCACCCCGGTCGCACCGCCCGCCGAAGGCCCGCTGTTTCCCATGGCCTTCGACATCTCCATGGGGCTGCGGCGCGGTGACCGGGCGTTCCATGACCTTGTCAGCGGTGCGCTGGAGCGGAACCGCGCGGCCATCGACGCCATTCTCGCCGATTTTGGCGTTCCCCGTTTGGAGCCGCCTCGGACCGAGCATTGAGCCGACGCGCGGCTCTGGTGCACGGAGGCGTGAGGGAGGAGCGCTGGCTTGGTTCCTTGATCGTCAGGCGGCGCGGACGGATTCCGGGCGTCCGAGGGCGAGCATGCGGTCGAGGGCGTGGACAGCAATCTGAGTTTCGCCCCGCGGCACCGGGCGGTTCAACGCAGCCGCATGGCAAGCCGTCGTCTGGGCGATCTCACCCAAGCCGTTTTCCGCACGGCGCGCGCCACGCTGCGGCCGCTGAAAGCCCGTCTGTAAAATCTGGGTACCCAGAGCCGCCGCGTGCACCCGCCTGATGGTGTTCAGTGACGGTGAGTGGCGCCGGGTGACGCAGGGAGGCCAAACCTATCGCTCGTGGCACAAGTTGCACCCGATCATGGCTCCCGCCACCGGCGTGCCGACCAGCACGTCCCACTCGCGTTCGGGGTGTGCGGCTTCCACGCCGTCACCTCACGGATCAGGCCGTCGTCGTGCGAAAGCGCTTCCGGTAATCAGCCGGATTGATGCCGAGATTGCGGACAAACGCCCGCCTCATGGAGTTGGCGTCACCAAACCCACAAATATATGCCACCCGCTGGAGCGGCGTGGAGGAATCGACCAGCATCCGGCGTGCCGCGTCGAGCCGCGCCGCTTCCACGAAATCGGCCGGAGGGCGGCCGACATCGCGCTTGAACACCCTGGCAAAATTCCGCGAACTCATGCCGGCCTGGGATGCCAAGGCCTCCACGGACAGATCGGCGGAAAGGTTGTCCAGCACATACTCCTGAATCCTCTGGATTCCGGTACGGCTCGACACCTGGGCGGCGAGATGGGCGCTGAATTGCGACTGCCCGCCCGGCCGCTTCAGAAACATCACCATATAGCGCGCGACCAGCAGCGTCAGCTCCCGCCCGTGATCCTCCTCCAGCAGGGAGAGCGCCAAGTCAATGCCGGAGGTGACGCCGGCGGCGGTGGAGATGTTGCCGTCGCGAATGAAGATCTGGTCCGCATCGACCGTCAGGGTCGGGAACTCCGCGCGAAGCTTGTCGGCGCATTCCCAATGGGTGGTAACACGGCGACCATCGAGCAGCCCGGTGGCCGCCAGCAGGAACACACCCGTGCAGATCGACCCGTAGCGGCGGACTTCGGGCGCGCGGCGCCTGAGCCAGTCGATCACCGCCGGATCGATGGCGCTGAACGAGGGGTCACCGGCAATCAGCAACGTGTCGATCGGTTGATCGGGGTCGTGGATGGTTCGGTCGGCGAGGAACCGCAGGCTGCCGGTCCCGCAAACCGGCCCCTCCGCGGTGCCCATCACTTGCACCTCGTAGGCCTTCGGATCGCCGAGGCGGCGCGCCGCTTCCCAGAACACCTCCGCCGGCCCCACCACATCCAACGCCTGAACCCCGGGAGGGGCGAGAAGCACAATCCGCATGAAAGACGCTCTTCCTGCAATCGGGCAGCCAACGGGCACAGCCGCCCGATTGTATTTGGCATGCCAACTATCAGGCAAGAGCCGGGCTGCGGAGCGTGGTGACGCGAAGCAGCGGATTGCCGGCGTCCAGCCGGCCCAGCGCCCGCAGAAGCCCGCAACTGATCGCCGGTTCGCACAGCACGACCGGCAGATAGGCGGCGGCGAAGACCGCCCAATCCGCGAACGGCGTCGCCCGCTCGCCCAGCATCAGCCAGAAGCCGACCATGGCGACCACGCCGCTGTAATAGACGGCGTCGAAGCGCAGCACCGACGACCAGCGGATCGCGGCCAGTCCACCGGATTCCAGCAGGCGCTTTCCACCCATGGCGTGTGCGGCAACCAGCGGCACCATCAGCGACAGCGAATTCACGGCGAGATGCGCGAGATCCTGCGGCTCGAACAGCAGGGCCTGCAGCGTCAGGCCAATGCCGAACCCGAACAGGGTCGCGGGAAATCCGAAAATGAAATAGATGGCCGAGGCGCCGATGAAGTGCAGTTCCGACGGGCCGACCGGCTGGTGCCAAAACTCCATGAAGACCGAGAAGAAGATGGCCGCCAGGAGCGCCTTGCCCCATTCGAGAGGCCGGCGCAGGAAGGCCGGAGCGTGCGAGGCGACAAGGCTGAGCGCGGCCGCGTTGGCGCCGACGATCTTCGCGGCGGACAGCATGCCGGGTTCAATGTGCATGGACGTCTCCCGATGTTCGGATGGTGGTATCAGGCCGGCCGCGTGTCGGCAGGCGCAGTCGCGGTGACCGTGGCAAGGCGGGCCGACAATTCGTCGGGCGTCGCGAGGCCGGATTGAAGGATGGTCGCTTCCAGGGCGCTCAACCACTGTTCGTAGTAGTTCCAGGAGGGGCCGTCGGGGGCCTGGGTCCGCTCCCAGTCGCCGATGGCGGCGATCAGGTTCTGGCGGAAATCCTCCCACTCGAAATGGCCCTCCCGGGCCAACGCGAGCGCCACCCCGAAGGCCGACCGCTCCCACTCCTCCGCGAAGCAGAGGGTGCCGTTGGCGCGGGGCGGGGAATCCTCGGCCCCGGCCATGCTGGTCAGGGCGAAATGTTCGAAGCGGGTCAGCATGCCCGTTCCTCCTGACGATGTTGTGGGGCCGGTTCGGAGGTCAGGCGGACGCCGCCACCGCCACACCCATCATGGCTTCCGGCGTGACCAGGGCCGCGAGCTCGCCTTCGCTCATGCCCTCGGTTCCGGCAGGGCGCTCGGGAATGACGAACCAGCGGATCTGCGCGCTGCTGTCCCAGACCTTGACCTCGGTGCTTTCGGGCACGGTGAGCCCGAACTCCTTCAGCACGGCGCGCGGCTCGCGGGCGGCGCGGCTGCGGAAGGTCGGGTCCTTGTACCAGTACGGCGGCAGCCCCAGCACCGGCCAGGGATAGCAGGAGCAGAGCATGCAGATGACCAGGTTGTGGACGCCCTCGCCATTCGCCACGGCGCGCATGTGCTCGCCCTCGGCCCCGGCCATGCCTTCCGGCAGATCCGTCAATTCGGCGATGGCGGCCGGCGCATCCTCGATCAGCCGTTGCTTGAAGGCCGGATCGACCCAGGCGCGGGCGACGATCCTGGCACCGTTGAACGGGCCCATCTTCGTTTCGAACACGTTCAGCACCGTGTCCACGGTCTTGCTGGTGATGACGCCCTTTTCGATGAGCAGCGTTTCGAGGGCGCGGACGCGGGCGGCGCTCCGGGCCTCGCGGTCGTCGGGATGGTGGAAACGATCGGTCATTCTGATGGCTCCGGTCAGGCGGCGGGCTTGGTGACGTAGGCGGCGTAGAGATCGGCGTAGAGCGTCACATTCGGCTCCGTGTTGCCGGGCCACAGATCCTTGGCCTCGAAGCGCACGCAATAGACGGGCATCGGCGCGCCGACGCCGTCCGCCCCGGTGTCGGTCAGATAGCCGTAGGCACCCGGGTAGACCGTCTCGACTACGCCACTGTGGTTGCGCAGGAAGCCGGGAAGGCGGGTGTGCTCAAGCGTCGGCACGTTCCTGACCGTCACCGTGTCGCCCTCCCGGAAGTCGGGTTGAATTGCGACGTCACGCTTCGGGGAATCCCCTTCCGCCAGATAGCGTTCGACGCGCTGGTCGATTTCCGGCGCGCCGCCTTGCGGCAGAGGCTTCGCCGGATCGGCGAGATATTCGGCCGTGCGCGCGTCCAACTCCTCTTCCGTGATGTAGCCGTTGTCGATGAAGTAACCGCTGATGCCGCCCAGCCACTTCTCGTAATAGCGGTATTTGAAGTAATCGAAGGGGTTGAGCCCTTCGGCCCCGGTGCGCAGGTGGGCCCAGGTCCAGACGGTGTGGAAGGCGCTCGGCGTGGGTGGAAGCGGCAGTTGCGGGCTGAGCGCCATCATCGCCGTGTGAATGCCGAAGATGCGTTTCTCCCACTCCTCCACGAAGACACGCGTTTCGACGGTGATGGGGCCGAGGCCCTCCAGGCCCCCGAGGTAATGTTGCAGCTTCATTGGGTGCTTCCTGAAATCGGGAACGGAAACAGAAGCGTCAGAGGGCGGCGACGTCCGCCGCGACGGCGCAGCCGCGAAGTCCCTCCAGCAGCCTTTCGGCATCGAGGTCGCGGCCGATGAAGACGAGCTGGTTCAGGCGTTCCTCGCTGGGTTTCCAAGGTCGGCCCGGCCGCCCATCCAGCGTCATGTGGACGCCGTGAAAGACGAAGCGGCGGCCTTGGCCGTCGAGGTCCAGCACGCCCTTGGCGCGCAGCAGGTCGCGCCCCTTGTCCTGGACAAGCTGGTTGAGCCAGCGGTCAACGGCCACCGGGTCGAGCCGCCCGGGCTCGCGAAAGGCCACGCAACCGATGCCGGCGTCGTGTTCGTGCTCATGCTCATCCAGGATATCGGGATCGAGGCGCAGGATGTTCTGCAGGTCAAAGGCGCCGATGCCGAGGATCTCCGAGAGCGGCAGGGCGCACTCCTCGGTGCGGTGGATGCGCGCCAGCGGGTTGAGCCGGCGGATTTCGCGTTCCACAGCATCAAGCGCCGCGGCGGGTTCCAGGTCGATCTTGTTCAGCAGGACAACGTCCGCGAAGGCAACCTGTTCGCGCGCTTCGTCATGACCGAGTTGCAGGGGAAGGTGGCGGGCATCGGCCACGGTGATGATGGCGTCCAGCGCGAAGCGGCCACTCAGCCCTTCGTCCAGCACGAAGGATTGAATGACGGGGGCCGGGTCGGCAAGGCCGCTCGTCTCGATCACCACCCGGTCGAATCCGCGTTCGCCCTCGGCCAGCCTTACCAACGCCTCGATCAGATCACCGCGGACGATGCAGCAGACACAACCATTGTTGAGTTCGACGATCGTCTCGTCCGTCGCCGTCACGAGCAGCCCGTCGATGCCAAGTTCCCCATATTCGTTGACGATGACGGCGGTCCGCCCGCCACCGCGCTCCGCCAGGATGCGGTTGAGCAGGGTGGTCTTGCCGGCCCCGAGAAATCCGGTCAACACGGTCACCGGAATCGGTCGCATGGCGATGCTCCGTTGCTTCAGGTTGCGAAGGGCAGCCTTCACCTGCGGAGATGGCCGAAAAGATCCGGACGTTCCGCTTCAGCGCTGCCGTGGTATACATTGCACCGCATACCATTCGCTGACTCAACAAGCGGCAGAGGGCAATTCCGGACAAAGCGCCTATCAAAATCGGCCAACCGCTTTGTGTGAAGCGGCGTGGGAACACGGGCGCTGATGCAGTTTGAAACGCGCAGGGTTTGCCGGGAGCCATGGGGGTCGCAACAGACCAAAATACCGGTCTTCCCACCAGCCCATAGCGTTGGCGGCGGACCAACCGCTATGCGCTTTCCGCGTCCCGTACGAGTCCTTCTTCCCTGGTGCGGTCGATCAGATGCTTCACTGACGAGCGGCTCCAGCGCAGACCGCCGTGCGGCGTGCGCTGCCCCATGCCCTGCAGTCGGTGCGCGATGCCGTCCAGCGTGATGACGGTTCAAGGCTTTCTCGGTGCGCTACAACCCGGCATCTGCCTGCTGCCGGTCATCACCGACAGGGAATGCGAGGCCCTGACCATCAGGCGCGACCACACCTTGGTGATCCCGGCGAGCGGCCACCTTCCCTTCGTGCCGCGGGGACTGGTGTTCTGAGTGAGCTCGTATACAGGCTGATACAGCAAAAAAACCCCTGGAAGCGTTGCTTCCAGGGGTTTTCTATTTGGTTGCGGAGGCGCGCAATCTCAAGCAGATCCGCCGGTTCCAGCTTCTGGCTGACGAAGGAGTGCAACAGGAGGTCATCGGTGATGAAGGCGTCATGCTTGCCGATGCTCCTGTTCGTGACGGTCGCGGCAAGGCTCATTGCGTCGGGCGCCTGTGAGCTGCCCCCCTGAACCGGCACCGGTCCCTATCCGAGGGCTGGGTAAATCAGGAAGAGGACGGAACGGCCCGTCGGAAACGGCATACGCCGGAACAGATCATCGGCCTGTTGCGCGCCATCGAGGTGGCGGTGGCGCAGGGCCACACGGTCGGCGACTGCCGCGAACAAGCCATCGCGGAGCGGACCTACGAGCCGGCGCGCGGAGTTTGGCGGGTGGAAGCGGGATCAGGCCAAGCGGCTCTGGGAACTGGAGTGCGAGAACCAGCGCCGGCGCAAGGCGGTGGCCGATCCGACGCTGGACAAGCTGATCCTGCAGGAGGCGGCACGGGGACCTTCCGAACCCCACCGGCGCCGCGCCTGTGTCGCGCCGGTCCAGCAGAGCCTTGGCGTCTCCGAGCGCCGGGCCTGCCGGGTGCTCGGCCCCAACTGTGGTTCCGGCCGATGAGGATGCGCTCACCAGCGCCATCTTGCGGCTGGCCGGCCGGTATGGCCATTACGGCTGTCGGCGCACGTCCTTGGATCCTTGGGTGAGATCGGGAGCGGGCCGGACGCGCGCGGATTGCCGTGCCTGTCAACGCCGGGACACCAAACGTTCTTGCGCGCACGATAAACGAAGCAGGTTGAAGAAGACCATCGCGTGGTCGGGAACAATCGGCGGCGGCATACCGTCATCCGGCTTTCGAGGGCGCGGGCCGCCAGCTCGTCCTATGGCGTCGCATCGGCCCGGCGGACACGCTCCAGGATCGCGCGTTCGCGCGCCAGAACGACATACCGGCCGACCGCCGAGAGAACGCGCTGATGGCTGGCGCCGCGGCGCTGAGAACGATGGACCGTCACGCCACGGGCATCGCACGTCGCCAGCCAGCCGTGCAGCGCCGCCCCATTGCCCGCCATCCAGCAGTCGTTGTCGGGCGTAAACAGCGCGATGCCGGAAAGCAGGCGCGCCGCCTCCTGGCAAAGCCCGTCGACGAAGGCAAGCAAACGGCGGTCGTCGCTTTCGTCGGCCGCAGCGTCATAGGCGCCGAGCCCCTTCTGAAGGCACAGGAACAGCACCGGAATGGGCGAACCGGAGCGCGATTCCGGATCGCGTGGATGACAGACAGGAACGCCGGTCACATACTCGGCGAAGCGCCGCATCATCGCGACACTGCACGGCCAGTCGAGTTCGAGCCGCCGCACCGTCGGCATCAGATCCGCCTGCGACAGACGGAACCGGCGCAACGTATCCGCCGGAGCGGCAGCGGCAGCGAGAGAAATGAACGTGCCGGCGACGGGTTCCGGCGGATGCCCCCGATCATGGAGCGGCGCGTCCCAATCCCCGGCATCCCGATCCTCAATGGTCCGTTCTGGAGACAGCATAGGCGTGCACCCTGAATGGGAAGGGCCGGATGCACGCCACCGTAGCGAGGCACCCAGGCAACCGTACAGGGGGCTTGGACGTGTCTTTTTTTCGCCATTCGGCGAATGACGAAAAAAATGCGCGTCTTCCTGACATCGCGGAGCTGCGGCGGCGGAGAGTACACTCGGCCCACTATTTTCCGCTCGATCGCCGCTGCTGGCGAGTGCCGGGCGACGCGGCCGGCTATCCCCGATGTGTGAGGACGATTGATGACCGACCAGAACTCTGTCACGCATGAGCGATCGACTGGACGACTGGCGGCCCGACGACATGGCCTTCTGGGTGGACGGCGGCAAGCCGATCGCGATGCGCAACCTCGCGATCTCGGCCTTCGCATTGCTTCTCGCCTCCTGTGTCTGGATGGTGTGGAGCGCCGTCGTCGTGCACCTTCCAATCGTCGGCTTCTCATATACAACCACACAGCTTCTGTGGCTGACGGCCGCGCCGGGCCTTTCCGGAGCGGTCCTGCGCCTGGTCTATGCCTTCACCGTGCCGATCTTCGGCGGGAGGTTGTGGACGACGATCAGCACGGCGTCCCTGCTCATCCCGGCCCTGGGGATCGGCATCGCCGTGCAGCATCCGGAAACGCCCTACGGCGTGATGCTGGTGCTGGCGCTGCTGTGCGGATTCGGCGGCGGGAACTTCGCCTCCAGCATGGCCAACATCTCCTTCTTCTTCCCCAAGGAACAGAAGGGTTGGGCGTTGGGCGTCAATGCCGGCATGGCCGACCTTGGCGTGGCGGTGGTGCAGTTCGCCGTTCCCCTCGTGATCGGCGGCGCGTTGCTCGGCCCGCTCGGCGGCGGCCCACATGCCGTGGCTGCGCTCGGCGCGCCGTTGGAAACCCATCAGGGCGTGTGGCTGCAGAACGCGGCCTTCATCTGGATCCCTTTCATTCTGCTGGCGACGGCGGCGGCTTGGTTCGGCATGAACGATATCGGCCATTCCCAGGCCTCCTTCGCCGAACAGGCGGTCATCTTCCGTCGCATGCACACCTGGATCAACGGGTGGCTCTACATCGGCAGCTTCGGCACCTTCATCGGCTTCGCGGCCACTTTCCCAATGCTGGTGAAGGCACAATTCCCCGGCATCGACCCGCTTGCCTACGCTTTCCTCGGACCGCTCGTCAGTTCGGCGGCGCGGTCGCTGTCGGGTGGCATGGCCGACCGGCTGGGCGGCGCACGCATCACC
The DNA here is from genome assembly GCF_058780635.1 of Azospirillum sp. UENF 312511. NCBI lineage: Bacteria > Pseudomonadati > Pseudomonadota > Alphaproteobacteria > Rhodospirillales > Azospirillaceae > Azospirillum > Azospirillum sp. UENF 312511. Next base: position 27,293 of record NZ_JBSNCG010000001.1, read on the forward strand.
CTGTGGGCTTTCGTAATCCTGTTCCTCGCGGTGAGCACGATGACGATCTGCCTGAACAGCGGGGTGTTCTGGATGTTTCTGCTGAGTTCCATGCTGGTGTTCGCCACGGCCGGCGTCGCCTGCGCTTCGACCTATCAGATGGTGCCGATCGTCTTCCTGATCGACCGTATGCATGCCTATGATCTGCAAGGCGATCTCGGCCGCGCGCGTGCGCTGAAGGAAGCGACGCTGGAGGCGGCGACCGCGCTGGGGTTCATCTCCGCGCTGGCGGCATTCGGTGCCTTCTATATTCCGGGCGTCTTCGGGCTGTCGATCAGCCTGACCGGGTCGCCGGTCATGGCGATCCAGCTTTTCCTGATCTTCTATCTGTCCTGCATTGTCGTGACCTGGATGTTCTACTGCCGGGCTGACGCGGGACTTCATTGCTGAGCGGCACTGGCCATGGATGCACGACGCCCGCCGATCCGCCACGCCCTCAAGGCCGACGCGGCGGCCGATAGCCCTGTTCTTCCGCGACCTCCGGCCCGCGTCGGAGTCCGGCGGGCCGGGGCGGATGCCCCGTCCTCTTCCCGCGGCGCGGCGCCTGCAGGGTTGCCCGGCTTCGCGATGTTGAGCGGAATGATCGTCGAGGTCACCGACGAGTGGCTCCGCGTCCACCAGTCCTATCGCTTCGGCGACGCCGCGCCGATGAGCTACAGCTTGCGTTGGCCGATCCCGCCAGTCCGCGTCATCGGCTCCTTGCAGGCGGGACGGCACACGGACTTCCTTGCGCCGGACTGGCTGGTTCGGGACAAGCAGGCGGAAATCCATAAGCTGGCGCGCCACGCCAAGCAACGCCAATCGGTTTCGCCCGACGCCATAGCCTTCCTTTGACCCGTCCCGCCGGCAGCAGCATCCGGTGGCACCCGCCATGGCAACCCGCGACACCGGATCACAACTATTGATCGAATGCGTCGAATTGTCGCCACCGCATTCAGGTTGCGAGTCGACGCATTATGAGTCATAAATCGGGAAAATAAAACTTCGTCTCGGCAGCCGCTATATATTCTTTTCCTATGCACATCGGGAGGGATGCGAGGAACAACGGAATGTTTGAGCGGGAGAGGAACAAAATGGCCCCGAATTCGTGGCGCACGCAGAAAGAACAAAAATACTTCCAAACCTAATCTTTTCTGCCCTGAAGCATTGCCGTTTGAAGGGCGGTGTACATGGTGAACAAGTGTGAGCAGCATCGGAAATTGGCGCTGGCAATACGTTTGATCAAGCGGAATCTCCGAACCTCAATCGTCGCGGTGCACACCAATCTCAGCGCGACACAGCTCCGCACGCTTTATCATGAGATTCATGGGCACGCTTCGGTGTCGGGCATGTTTCCGGAGTCCGACCGGCTCTTCGCGACCCACCAGCGTGCGCTGGAGGCGTCGATCATCCTGACCGCCTATCTGAACTGCGCCGGCGCCGACGCGTTGCGCAGGATCGACATCGAGGCGCTGCTGCGCGCACATGACTTCTATATGGACGTGCGGCAGGAATGCACGGGTCTGAACCAGTCAGCCATCGACCTGACCATGGCCTGGATTCTCGCCCGTGACCTGCGCTCCTGTGTTGTCGACCTGCGGACCTGCCCCTGCGGCATTCGCTTCGCCGTGCATGAACAGCAGCGCATCCAGGCGCATTGCCCGGTTTGCGGGTTGCCGCCGCTCTCCACCGCCAACGCCGCGGCCCACAGCTTCACGCCACCGGTTCCGACCGACGCCGGCCACTTGCCCGACCGCTTCTGCTGACCCGCCCTCCACAAAAGCCTGGCGTCATTCCGGTGCGTCTCCAGGCACCGGAATGACGCCAGTCGATCACTGCTCCAGCCGCAAGTTGCTGAGCTGCGACCCGATGCTCTGGAACACGCTCTTGAGCTGGTCGGGGCTCGGCGTGTCCCAATAGTAGCTGGGCTGTGATGCGCAATTCCGGTAGAGCGCCTGGGTGTTGGCGTTCGTCTGTCCGATGGTGATGGTGTAGATGGTGATGCCGGGCTTTGGTTTGCCGTCGGCATCGAGAACGCCGGGGTTCTTCAGCTTCTCGCACAGGCGGGCCATGCGCTTGTTGATCTCGGAAGTCGATTCGGAAAAGGACTTGGTGCCGAGCCGCCCTTCATCGATGCGGCCATAGGCTGTGTAATCGCCCGTCGGCGGCTTGGAATAGTCGAACCAGCCATTCTCGCCGTCGGTGACCAGAACAATCGCCTTGCTCATTTCCGGAGAACCGTAGTCGAGCGGCATCCCCTTCGGCGTCGGGCCTCCCCACAGCCCCTGCCAGCGCGGCGACACGGTGAACCACCCCGCCTGAAGGCCGAGGTTCGCCATGGTCCCGCCACGGCTCACCGGCTGCAGGGTTGCGATCTTGTCCAGCAGGTCCTTCTTCACGTTGGTCAGCGGCAGGACCGGAAAACCGCAGCCGAGGTTCGGGCCGGTCCGGTCGTTGCTGTTGGTGTAGGTTCCGGTGTCGGTGATCGTCGGCCAATCATTATCGCCGCCGCCCTTGCCGTTGTTCATGCTTTTGGTCGAGGGATAAAGGAACCGCTTGAACCCGGCGACCATGGGCGGGGTGTCATCCTCGTCGTAGGGGCTCGGCCGCGCCTCGACGCAGCCGCGCCAGGTGGACGGCGAATAGGCGCCGGTGGACGGACCGCTCAGCGTCATCCAATCCCCATGGCCGGTGCCAAGATTGACCTCAGCCGAGTAGGGAACGACGGAGATCCACAGCTTCTGGGTGTCGGTCTGGTTGCCGAACAGAATATTCACCAGCGAGGTCGCCGCATCACGCAGCTTGCCGATGCGGTTGTCGGTCGCCATCGATCCGGTGACATCGAGCACGAGAGCCAGTTCCAACCCGCCGGACATCTGGCGCCGCACACGGTTTTCCACCGTGATGGGCAGGGTGTCGATGCCCAGCACCCGGATCAGGGTGGTCGGAACCCGCACGCTGGACTTCACCGATACGGTCTGCCGGTCGGCGCCGATGGTGACCTCGGGGTCCGGAATCGGGGTGTCGAGGTAGGTCGTCGGAATGTTGGCGCGGAAATACTGGATCGCGTCCGCCTGGACGTTGGTCGTGTCGAGCACCCTGCCCGCGGCCAGTGCCCCGGCATCGATGGCCGACGACAAGCGTTGTCGCACGAGATAGCCGCGCCCCATGTCGACCGACAGGCCGATGGCCCCGATCAGCGGAACGACTATCGCGGCGACCATCACGGCGGTGGCGCCACGCCGGTCGTCCAGACAGCCGCGCAACGCGGAGAGCAGGTGCTGGGCGGCCGCACCGGCACGCCGCCTGCGAACAGCGGTCTTCTTCATGTCACGGGTCCAGTATGGTCAGGTCGCCGAAACGGGGGCGGGATACGGCTTGGCTGTAGACCGGCACGCCGGAGGGATCGCCGCCGAACAGGCTGCCGCTCAGCACGGTCGGCTGATAGGTGTGGAAGACCTCGACGAAGACGGCGCTGTCCCCGCTGCGAATCGAGAAGGCGGAGGGCAGGGTGGCCGCTCCGCCGACAGCCGAACCGATGCGGCTGGTCCAGGAGGAACTGCCCGAGCGCTGCTGCCACGCCACCTTGCTGCCGCCGCTTCCCGAATTGGCGACCGAGGTGACGATCACCGCCCCCACCTTGTCGATGTCGAGCGGCTGGGCGACCTGCCGTGCCGCCTCGAACAGCACGCCGACCTCGTCGCCGCGCTGGACCGTCATGCCTTGGCGCAGCCGCTTGAACTGGGTGGCGATCTTCGCCGTCTCGCTGGCGGCGCGCGCGATCTTGCCCACCGCCGAAACATGCTGGCTGAAATCCACCGCGGCGACGAGCAGAAGAACGAATGCCAAAGCGATTCCCGCCACTTCGATGGTGACGAGCCCGCTGCGGTTTCGGGCGAGACGGCCCGGCAGATGGCCCATGCGCCCCTCCTTGCTAGAACGGTTCGTTACGGACGACGACGCGGGATTCGTAGTGGTAGGTCGGGTCGTCGAGCAGGCTGGCGGCGAGGCCGGTCAACGGCTTCCCCGTGTACTGCACCAGATAGGCGACCGTCTGGCCGCTCGTCCCGGCGCCGGCGGCCCCACGGTCTGCATCCCAGATTCCATTCCCGTTGACGTCGGTGAAGGGCTCCCCGGGATCCCACCGTCCGTTGCCGTCGATGTCGCTGTAGGGTTCCGGCTTGCCGACGCTGCCGGCGTCCTGGTAGGCGAGCAGGCTGACGGTGAGTTTCGCCGGGTCGACGAAGCCGAAGGTCGTGTTGACCATGATTTTTCGAAGCTGCTGGTCGCGCGTCGAGCCGGCCGGCGGCGGCGCGCCGGTCAGCCCGGCGCGTGCCGCCTCGCGCGTGCCGATGTCCAACGCCACCCGCACCGCAAGCATGAAGCTCACCTCGATGACGATCACCGCGATCAAAAGGACGATCGGGGCGCCGATGGCGAATTCCACCACGGTGACTCCCCCCGCGTCTTCGGCCAGGGATTTTCTGCGCAGCATGGCGCCACTCCTCAGGTACCGCTCGCGTTTACCGCGCGGGCGATGGCGGCGTGGCCGTCGGCCTGTCTGTCGAGCGACCGCAGCATGGCGTAGTAGGCGAGGTTCTCCTTCACCGCTTCGGGGCTCAGGTCCATCCTCGCGACCTCCGCCGCGGCATCCACCCGACCGGACATACCGAGCGCCAGGGCCAAGTTCTGCCGGATGCGCTCCTGCCCGGCCGAGCGCTCGGCGCTCAGCTCGCGGAACAGGGGGATGGCCTGCTCCTTGTCGCCGGCCAACAGAATGGACAGCGCCAGATTGTTGCGAGCGCCGCGGTTGCCGGGCTGGAGCGCCTGCACCTGCCGGTACATGGCGCGGGCCTCCTCCGGCTTTCCCATCAGGTCGAGCGCGACGCCCTTGCCGTTGAGCGCGGCGGCATGCTGCGGCGCGGCGGCGAGTGCCCTGTCGAAGGCGGCCAGGGCCTCCCCCGGCAGGTTGCGCGCAAGGTCGACGCGGCCGATGCCGACTTGCGCATCGGGATTGCCGGCGTCGAGCCGTAGCGCCGCCTGATAGGCGGCGATCGCCTCGTCGAAGGCACGCCCTTCGTAGAGCGCATCGCCAAGACCGAGCAGCGGCAGCGGCGAGGTCGGGTGGGCGGCGACGATCTGGCGGTAGAGAGTGATCGCCGCCTGATTGTCGCCGCCGTTGCGTGTGGCCTCGGCGATGCGCAGGCCGGTCGCCAGTTCCAGGGACGGCTTCGCCGACGCCATGCCGGCCAACTGGCCGAGGCCGGAGGGGTGAGAGCAGGCGCCCAGCATCAACGGAAGGGCCAGCAGAATGGCGAAGTGCAGGGAGACGGTACGCATGCTCGTCAGAGCCCCTTCATGATGTCGATGAATGCCGGCCCGGCCACGACGATGAGGACGGCCGGCATGATGAGGACCATCAGCGGCAGGCTGATCAGCGCCGGAATGCGTGCAGCCCGCTCCTCCAGCGCCAGGATTCGGGCGCTGCGTTCTTCCCTGGCCAGCGTGCGCAACGCCTGGGTCAACGGTGTTCCATAGCGTTGCGCCTGGAGCAGCGTGACCACGAGGCTGCGGATCGCCGGCACGTTCGTGCGCTCCACCAGATTGTCGAGCGCTTCGCGGCGGTCGGAGAGCAATTGCATCTCGTTCGCCGTCACCGCGAGCTCGTCGGCCAGATCGGGGAAGAAGCGGGCGATTTCGCGCCCCACCCGCTGGATCGAAACGTCCAGGCCATAACCGGCGTTGGCGCAGATGATGAGGAGGTCCAGCGCATCGGGCAGCGCCGCTTCGATGGCGGTGCGCCTTGTCCGGCCCCGCCGCTGGAGCGCGGCCTCCGGCACCAGCCCGCCGACGAAGCCGGAGAAGACCGTCGCGGCCAGCGCCATCATCGGTGCGATCTCTGTTTGCAGGACCAGTTGGGCGCTCCCGGCGAGCAGCGCCCCCACCCCGAAGCCGAGCAGTTTCGCCGCGACGAAGAGCGCCACGCTTTCCTTCCCGCGGATGCCGGCGCGGACGAGCAGCCGGCGGATGTCCTCCTGGTCCTTCTTCCTGACCAACGGCAGGCGGGCGGACAGCAGCATGACCCGCCGCAGCAGTGCGATGCCGGACAAGCGCAGCGGCTTCACCGCCGCAGCCGTACTGTTCCGGCTCGTTGCCCTCTGTTCCGATGCCTGCCGGACGACGCCGAGAAGACGGGCGCGGAAGCGATCCCGTTCGCGGTCGACGACGGCGGCGAGCGCCAGCAGGACCGCCGTTAGGACGAGCCCGCCGGACAGGACCAGACACTGCAATGCGGATGGAGCGGTCATTCCGGACTCCGGGTCATGCGGGCGATGACGAGCAGGCCAAGGCCGAGCGCAACGCTGGCGGCGAGGAGCATCCGGTTGCCGGTCGGGTCGTCGATCAGCTTCCGCGCGTAATTCGGATTCAGGACAAAGAGCCCGAAGCCGGCGACGAACGGGATGGCAGCGACGATCTTGGCGGAAACCCGCCCCTCCGCGGTCAGCGCCCGCTGCTTGCGCCGCAGATCCTTGCGGCGGCGCAGGATGTCGCTGAGGTTCTGCAGTGTCTCGGCCAGTTGACCGCCGGTCTCCCTCTGGATCATCAGGCAGATGACGAAGAAGTCGAAGTCGGGCAGGCGAACGCGCTCTGCCGTGCGGTCCAGCGCCTCCTTCAGGTCGATGCCGATGGCGATGGAGTCGGACAGGCGCTTGAACTCGCCACGCACCGGTTCCTGCACCTCCTGCCCGACCAGCGTCATCGCTGCGGTCACCGGAATGCCGGCGCGCACGCTACGCACGATCAGGTCGATGGCGTCGGGCAGCCCTTCCAGGAACTCCCGGCGGCGTCGGGCGACGAGGCTGTGCACGGTCATCCGCCCGGCGACCGGAGCCGCCGCCGCCGCCAGCGCCAACGCGACCAAAACGGAGATATTGAAAACCTGCGTCAGCAGCAGGAACCCGGCAACCGCCACGCCCAGCGCGACCGCAGCCGCACCAAGCAATGGCCGCTGTCCGCCGGCCGGTGCCATGCGGAACTCAAGACGCTCCGACCAGGGAATGGCCCGTCGCCACCATGGCGCGATCTTCTCGGTCCGCAATTCCTCTCGGGCCGCGCTCAGCGCCTGGCGCTCCCGCCACATCTGCGGCACATCGCCGATGGCCGCCGCCAAGCGCCGCTGCCGCCGCGCCGCCGCACCGCCGCCGGACAGGCCACGCAGCAACAGAAGCGTGACGAGCATGCCCGAGCCCAGCAACAGCAGTCCGATGGCGAAGAGGGGGGAGGACCCGGTCATGGCGTCACCTCATCGCGGCGAGCAGAGTGTCTTCCAGACCGTAATAGGCGGCGCGCACGCTGAATTGCGGGCGCACGCCGCTGGTCTCGAAACGGCCGGTCACCGCCTCGCCACCGCCTTGCACAAAAGTGAAGAGTTCCTGGGTCGTGATGACGTCGCCTTCCATGCCGACCACCTCCACCACCTGCTGGATGCGGCGCACGCCGTCGCGCATGCGCTCCACCTGCACAATCAGGTTTACCGCGCTGGCGATCTGGGCCCGGATCGTCTGGAGCGGCAGGTTGCCGTTGGCCATCATCACCATGCTTTCCAGACGGCTGAGCGCGTCGCGCGGACGGTTCGCGTGGATCGTCGACATCGACCCGTCATGGCCGGTGTTCATCGCCTGGAGCAGGTCGAACGCCTCGCCGCCGCGCACCTCGCCGATGATGATGCGGTCGGGGCGCATGCGCAGCGCGTTCTTGACGAGGTCGCGCTGCGTGATCTCGCCGGTGCCCTCGATGCTGGCCGGGCGGGTCTCCAGGCGGACGACATGCGGCTGCTGGAGTTGCAGCTCCGCCGCGTCCTCAATAGTGACGATTCGTTCGGCGGGATCGATGACGCGGGACAGCGCGTTGAGCAGCGTCGTCTTGCCGCTGCCCGTGCCGCCGGAGACCAGCACGTTCAGCCGGCAAGCGGCAGCGACCTCCAGCATGCGGCCGAGCGGGGCGGACAGGTTCCCTTGCAACACCATGTCGGCGATGGCGACGCGCCGGCGATTGAATTTCCGGATGGAGATGCTGGGACCGTCAAGCGCCAGCGGCGGCAGGATGACGTTGACGCGGCTGCCGTCCTGCAGCCGGGCATCGACCATCGGGCTCGATTCGTCCACGCGCCGCCCCACCGAACTGGCGATGCGCTGAGCGACGTTGATGACGTGGGCGTCGTCGCGGAACCGCAGGCCGGTCAGTTCCAGCTTGCCTCGGCGTTCGACATAGATCTGGTTGCAGCCGTTGACCAGGATGTCGGTCACGCCGTCGTCGGCAAGCAGCGGCTCGATGGGGCCGATGCCGAGCATGTCGTCGAGAAGCATGTCGATCACCCGATCCTGGTCGATGGCACTGATCGGGATGCGCTCCGTGGAGCAGATATCGCCGACCAATCCGGTCAACTCGCGGCGCAGGGAGTCGCGTCCGGCCATGCCGGCGACCGGGTTCTGCAATTTCTCCAGCACGCGCTCACGGATGCGCGGAAGGACGTCGGCGCTGCGGGAGTCCTCCGCCGCGACGCGGCTTCCGGAAATGCGCGCCGGTGCACAGGGAGGGGCACCCGGCGGAATCAGCCCTACCAGCTGATGGGACAGGATATCCGGCACGGCTTCGGCGACCTTGCGTCCGAACATGGGCTCAACTCCAGAACATGCGCTTGAAGGAATTCGGGATCATCGACCGCTTGCCCGACAGGTCGTTGGAGACGTCGAGCAGCATGTCGGTGATCGCGCCATGCTCGGTAGCCAGCGGAATACCGCCATTCTCGGCGGCAAGCGCCTTGCGGTCGAAGGGGATCTCGTAGTCGATGCGCCGGCCGATCGCCTTCTCGAATTCATCGCGCGAGACGATGCCCTTGGCCGGCGGACATCGGTGGTTCAGGATGACCAGCGCGCGTTTGCCGATATCGTCGCGTCCGGTCATCCGCAGGACGCGCACCGTCTCCCGCACCGAAGGCAGCGTGGGGTCGGCGATGATGATGCGGACATGGGCGAGGCTGAGGAAATGCTGATAGAGCGGGCCGTAGCGCCGCGGCACGTCCAGCATGACGTAGTGGAAGCGCTGCGTCAGCAAGGTAGCAATCCGCTGGATCGCGGAGGGGGCGAGCGACGGTTCGTCCTCCAGCTCCTCATGCCCGGTGAGCAGGAACAGCCGGTCGCTGCACTGCTGCATGATGCGGTCGAGGAACAGGTCGTCGACGCGGTCGATGTTCTGCAACGCTTCGGACAGCCCTCCGCCGGGCTCCGCGCCCAGCATCAGGGACAGGCTGCTCGCCTGCAAATCGAGGTCGACCAGCGCCACCTTGCGGCCGGACCGGTGGGAAAGCAGCCAAGCGAGGTTGACCAGAAGGGTTGAGGCCCCCACCCCGCCCCGCGCGCCGGTGACCGCGATCACCTTGCCGGTGCGGCTGCGCGGCTTCACCGCGGCCGGGCCGGACCGCATGGCGATGGTTCGCCGCAACAGCTCCGTGGTGATCGGCTTGGCGACATAGTCGGCCACGCCCGCGTTCATGAGGTCGCGGAACAGGCCGATGTCGTTGCTCTCGCCCAGCACGATGACGGTCACGCTCGGCTCGCAGACATCGGCCAGTGCCTCGATGTCGGACATCGGCATGGCGGAGGCGCTTATGTCGACGATCAGAAGCTTGGGCGACGGTGACGTGCGCAGATGGCCGATGGCGTCCTGGACCGTGCCGCGGCGGACGACCGTGAAGGTCATCACCTCCTCGTCCACCAGATCACGAATGGTCCGTTCGGTGTCCGGCTCGGTGACGAAGGCGACCAGTTCCGGGTTCCGGGAGGCGCCAGTCTCGGCGGATGCGCGGGCGAAGATCGACATCGGCCTCCTCCTACTGCTGTGAAGCGCCGGTGAGCACCGTGCTGGAGGCTTTCAGCGGCGTGACCTTGTTGGCTTTGTAGCGGTCGACCGCAGCTTCCTGCGCCGCCCCGTCGGCCGGCCCCATCCGGCGTGGCGCCGCGAGGTCGCCCGGATCGGCCAGCATGACGGCGAGGTTGTTGGCGTTGGCACAGCCGAAGTTGCTGGACGGCCGGAAGCTGTTGTCGTCCATCACGGTGCGGCGCCAGTCCGGGCAACGCGGCGGAACGGCGGCGTAGAGCTCCGCCGTTACGGCGATGCCGCGGACCGGACCGGCGTCGCCGCCCGGCTGTCGGGCGACGGTAATGTTCGCGGGATCGACACCGAAGCCGGCAAGCGCGCGGACCACCGGAACCGCCTGATGCTGCTCGGCGCCGGCGGGCAGCGCGATGGTCACGCGGGTCCGCGGCGGCTCCCCCAGCTCCTCGATCAGCCTGCGCAGTTGCGCCGTGTCGGCGGGAGCCAGCCGGTTGCGGGTGGCCGGCAACCGGGCGGTGCTCTCGGCACGCTCAACCGTCACTTCGCGGGGCGTGTCGGCCGGCGTCCACAACGCTTCCACCGGTGTGCAGGCGCCGGCCAGCAGCGTCAGCGCCAGAAGGACAGCTTGACGAAGCGGGCGCTGCGGGAAATGGTCGTTCATGGCCCGTCTCCTCAATAGATGAAGCCAGCGGCACCGTTCAGCCGGGCGCCGCCGGGACCGACCGGACCATCCGATCCGGGGGCGGGGGTTTCCTTGGCGAGGCGGCGGGCAAACAGGCGTTCCAGTTCGCTGGTCGGGCGCAGACCGTCGAGCGGGGTTTGCAGCGCGCCGGGCCCCGCCGGATTGACCAGATAGGGGGTGACGATCACCACCAGTTCGCTCTCGTTCTTGCGGAATCGGGTGGAGGAAAACAGCGGGCCGAGCACCGGCAAATCGCCGAGCAGCGGAAATTTGGTGACCGCGTCGCGGATGTTGTTCTGCAACAGGCCGGCGATGGCGAAGCTTTCCCCGCTGCCCAGTTCCACCGTGGTCTCCACCCGGCGCACCGAAAGTCCGGGAATCTGGATGGAGCCGATGGTGACGGCACCGGCTTCCGACAGCTCGCTGACTTCCGGGCGGACGGTCAGGCTGATGCGTTCGGGCGACAGCACCGTCGGCGTGAAGTTGAGCCCGATGCCGAACTGCTTGAAGACGACGGAAACGCGGTTGTTCTCCTCGGCGACCGGAATGGGGAACTCGCCGCCGGCGAGGAAGCTCGCCGTCTGGCCGGACGCCGCGGTGAGGTTCGGCTCGGCCAGGATGGTCACCATGCCCTCGGCGTCCAGTGCGTCGATGACGGCCGTCAGGTTCACGCGGTTGCTGGAATAATTGGAGACCAGGGAGCCCGCGTTCTCCGCCGACCGCTGGAAGACGTCCCGGCCGTAGTTGGTGTCGAACTTCATGAAGTCCCGCCCGGTGATCAGGCGGAAGGCGAAGGCGCCCGGATTGAGCAGGGAATCCCAGTGGATGCCGAACTGGTTGTCCGTGTTGCGCGCCATCTCCGCAACGCGGACGCGCAGATGGACCTGGGTGGGAACCGTGACCTTGAGCTGGTTGACCACCGTCTCGCCCTGTCCGACATAGCCCTTGGCCAGCGCCATGATCGCCTCGGCGTCCTGCGGCGTGGAGACGGCGCCGCCGACGACCAGCCGGCCCGGTGACGAGGTGAGGGAGACGCGGTAGGCGGGGAATTCTGCCCGCAGCTGGTCGGTGAACTGTGCAGTGTTGTGAACCACCACGATGTCGCGCTGCACCAGCAGTTTGTCCCCGGCTCCCAGCGCGTAGAGCGTCGTCCGTCCGGCCTTCTTGGCGACGACGAAAACGCTGCGCTCCGTCGGCGACTGGATGTCGGCGATATCCGGGCTGGCGATGAAGAGGCTCGTGGCGGGTTCGCTAAGACGGATCAGGGTGCCGCTGCCGACCGCCAGTTCCATGGCGCTGTGCGTCGCGCGTTCCGCGGTGTTCCCCTGGGCCGCCGCGATCTGCGGAGCGAGGAGAAAGCCGCCCACAAGAGCGGACAGGCAAAGGAGGAGGAGGAGTTTGGCCGTGCGAACCGGCTCGCACGGAGCTGGCAGGGGCATGGTGGGTTTCCTGGGGCAGCGGGTTGGCGTCAGAAGGATTGCCGGACGAGTTCGGTGCCACGGATGACGGCGAGGCGGGGGCGTTCGTTGGTCTTGCGATCGCCGCTATGGCCGGTGAGCGCGGCCGACACGTCCGACGCCCAGACCGGCTCGGTCGCCGTCGGCGCGACCGCCTCGCTTGCCGGGGCGATGCTGTGCAGGCTGAGCGTGAGGTGACCGAGTTCCGCGGCGACGGCGACCTTTTCGGCCTGCCGGGCGCCGACCTCCAGAGTCACGGTGGTGGCCACCTTGCGAACGTTCCCGGAGTTGTTGTGGTCCTTGGCGGCCTCCTCGACCCGCTGGTCGACGGCGATGACGCGCACCCTCTCCAGGACCGTTTCGCCGACCAGCCGGCGGGCCGGATTGTCCTGTTCGTTGGGCAGGGCCTGCGTCAGGATCAGGTCCACCAAGTCTCCGGGAGAGATCAGGCCGGCGGCACCCGACACCTCGGTTACCGCGACGGAGATCGCGCGCATGCCCGGTGACAAGACGGCGGCCAGGAAGCCGCGCTCGCCGGGAGCGATCAGGCGGGAGCGCATCAACGGCTCCCCGGCGGTGATGCGGTGGCGGACCATGGCGCCGATGCTCGGGTCCTTGTCGCTGCCGAACAGGACATGCTCTTCCAGCACGGCGCTTTGCGGCCAATCCTGCCAGCGCACGTCGGAGTCCTGGATGAAGGTGCCGGGCGCCAGGTCGTGCGCGGCGACCCGCAGCTTCGCCAGCGCCGGCGGAGCGGGTACCGCCGCGGCAGGCGGCGGCTGGGTGCCGGGAAGGGCCAGCAGGATCGCCCCGCTGCCGAGCAGCGCAAGGGCGGCGAGGGAAAGGAGAATGGTGCGCGGAGCCATGCGTCACATCCCGGTGGAGCCGAAGGGGTACAGGACGGACACGCCACCCGCCGCGATGGCGATGCCGTAAGGCAGGCCGGCCTCGCCGAACGGAAGAGCATCGACGTTGCGGGTTCGCAGCAGCGTTTCCAGCCATAGCCTGGCCTTGGCCGTTGCCGAACAGGGGAAGAAGAGGGCCAGGGTGTTGGCGGCTCGCCGTGCCGCGACGCGCGCCAACGCCACGATCGCCAGAACGCCGCCCGCCAGCACCGTGACGAGCAGCAGCGCGGGAAGCTGCTCCCAACCGGACCACAGCGCCGCCGCCGTCAGAAGCTTGACGTCGCCACCGCCCATCTTCCCCCCCGCGAAGAGGATCAACAGGGGAACGAAGACGAGGACGGCGCCGGCCACCGACGACAAGGGCGGGTACGCCGATGGATCGGCGATGGCCGCCGCGGCGAACAGCAGGCCCAGAAAGGCCGGTATCCAGTTCGGAATGATTCGGGTCCGGAAATCGGAGATGGCCGCCGCCATGAACAACATGGTGGCGCCGCCGGAAAGAAGCGTCTTCATCGCTGCTGGCTCCGAACCGATAGTTTCGAGCCTTGCCGAAATCTTCCGCACAGCGGCTGCCAGACACCGGAAGCGCCCGGCAGCCGTCTGAACGGGGAGACGATCTCACCTCATTACGGACTGACGATCGCCGTTCCGGTGAGCTTGGTCGCAATGTCCGCGAATTTCTGGTTGATGGCGCTGCCGAGCGAAGTGAACCCCGCCGTCGCGGCGAAAGCCACCAGTGCAGCCAGCACGCCATACTCGATCGCGGTCACGCCGTCTTCGTTCGCGATCAAAGATGCAAAGAGAGTGCGCATGCCTTTATTCCCCGTATAGGTTTCGGACATCTTCGATGACTTGATCTCCGCATACAGCGGTCGATGTCCATTTGGTTACCGAAATATCATCGGCCACGCAACTGCATGAAAAATGCATCACAATTGATGCAGATCAATTGCGCAAATTTCCGTGAAAGGATTTTCATCCCATGGCCGAAGGCTCGAAACGAGATGACAAGGCGATCATGCCGGGATCACCGCCCGTTACCCCGAATTTGCGGATTATGCGAATAATTGCTTTAACGGTGGATGCCAGGGTGCGACATATTCACATGCCGCAGCTGCCCAGCGCGCTACCATGTCCTAAACACGCGATTTCCGGAAAACGGTCTCGAGCCATACGCGCCCTGGCACCGCGACGCACCGGTAGGGCATTGTCCGCCGGGTGGCTCTCGTCAGTTCGCGGCAGAGAGGCTCCGCTTACGGGCGCGGGTCTCGTTCAGCATCGACTGCACCCGGACCGGCAGGACTCTTGCCATCAGGTCTGGGACCGCCGCGACTTGACCGGTGGGCTTCAACTGGTCCGTCGTGCAATCGACGACGGCGTCGATGAAAGCCAGAAGACGATACCAGTCCTCCTCCTCAAGCACCGCGGCATAGGCCGCGAGCGCTCGCTGACGGCAGAGATCACCCAGCTCGGGGGATGGCATCAGAGGCATCAAACCGGCGAGGACCGAGCCGGCCACCGGCCAGTCCGCCAGAAGCCGTTCCATCAACTCGTCGCTGTCGATCCGGCGGATACCCCACGTGCCGCAGTCGCTGCACATGACGGCTGCACCGTCCACCGGTTCCGGAAGAACTCGGGAGGGAGTAAACGAACGGGCCATGAAAACCACCGACCACCCGAGATGAAACCCGACAGAGATTGGCCGGCAGCTTATTGGAGACTGATATCCCTGTAAAGACAGCCTGATCGTGAACAGCGGCGTAAGGCGGCTATATCTTAAAAACCCATGGCCCTCCCGTCATGGTTACTAGATGGTAAACGTAATTACAATGGCAAATTATATTGAAATGAACTCACACATTCGTCCATTGCGGGATGGATCTTGCGAAGCGGGTTATCTGCGACAATTTGGACGGCACTTTCGGGCGACTGGCTTGTAAGATTTGGGATGGCACGTTAAGAGATGTTGCCACTCCCCAAGACAGGCGGACATTGCGAGCGCGGCGATGGCAATCGATTTCCAGCAAGACATCTACGAACTCAATCTTCATTACCTCATGGTTCTGCAACGGGTTGCGCAGAACGACGTCGCCGAAGCGGCGATGCGGTTCGGGATTGACGCCAAGACGGCCGAAGCCGTATGCGATGCCTCGATTCGGGAGTTGCAGAGCGTCGCATCGGGCGTGGTGGCCATGATTTCGGCGCGGCCGCTGCTCCAGGAACTCACCTCGCGCAACCCGGTGGACCGGGCGGACCGTCTGCGTGCGGGTGCGATTCTGCGTTCGATTTCGACACCGGATCGCTGACAGTGTGATCCTTTTCCGCCGCCCGCCTCGATCACCAGTCTCACGATTTGCGCACCAACGCCTCCGTGAACGGGCTCCTCGCTGCGCATCAGTGTCAATCGGCTTGAGATTGGGACCCTGGATCGGCGCGGAAAAGGGACCCCGTTGAGCTGGTGAGGACTTGTCGTCCAGGTCGTCCATGGAGGGGACCCGCGCGTGCCGCGCAGTGCCCTCATCTGCGACGGAGCGGCACGCGTGGGGAGGCGCTGTGGGCGACCTGGACGACCCGGCGGCCGAGGTCAGGCGCGGTTTTTGAAGCGCCAGCTTTCGTTGCCGGTCTCGAGGATCTCGCAGTGATGGGTGAGCCGGTCGAGCAAGGCGGTGGTCATCTTGGCGTCGCCGAAGACCGACGGCCATTCCCCGAACGCCAAGTTGGTGGTGACGATCACGGAGCTGCGCTCGTACAGCCGGCTGATCAGGTGGAACAGCAGCTGGCCGCCGGATTGGGCGAACGGCAGGTAGCCGAGTTCGTCGAGGACGATGAAATCCATGCGTGCGAGGTGGTCGGCCAAGCGGCCCTGCCGGCCGGCCCGGGTTTCGGCTTCCAGCCGGTTGACGAGGTCGACGACGTTGAAGAAGCGCCCCCGGGAGCCGGCCCGGATGCAGGCCCGGGCGATCGCGACGGCGAGATGGGTCTTGCCGGTCCCGGTACCGCCGACCAGGACGGCGTTGCGCTGCTGGGCCAAGAAGGCGCCGCCGGCGAGATCGCGCACCAGGGTCTCGTTGACCGGCGTGTCGTCGAAGACGAAATCGTCGACGTCCCTGGCGAGCGGCAGCTTGGCGATGGTGATCTGGTACTTGATCGAGCGCGCCTGCTTCTCGGAGATCTCGGCGGCGAGCAGGTCGCCGACGACCCGCTGCGGCTCGTGCTGGCGCTTGACGGCGGTGGCGATGAGTTCGTCGTAGGCGGCCTTCATGCCGTAGAGCTTGAGTTCGCTCATGGTGGCCAGGATCTCGGCACGCTCCATCACAGGGGTCTCCTCAGGCTGCCGTAACGGGCGCAATCGGCGGCCGGCTCGTGCCGAAGCCGCAGGGCGTCGCAGGTCATGATCGTGATCGCCGCCGCCGGTTCCCGGCGCCGGGCCAGGATGTTGAGAATGACGGCGGCGGAATGGACGCCCTCGCGCAAGGCCTCGGTACAGGCCGCCTCGACGGCCGGCAGCCCGTCGCTCAGCACGGCGCCGAGAATGCCCACCATCTGCCGGTCGCCGTCCTCGACGGCGGCGAGCTTGCGCCGGACGCGCTCCAGACCGGCCGGCAGGACCCAGTCCTTGAACGGTGCGCCGTTGCGCAAAGCCCCCGGCTTGCGCGCCAGGACCGGGACATAGTGCCAGGGATCGAACACCGTCCGGTCGCGGCCGAAGCAGTGGGCGTGCTCGCCGACGACCCGCCCATCATGGCGCAGTTCGATCCGCTCGGCGTAGGCGCGGATTTCCACCGGACGGCCCACCGCGCCGGCCGCGACCGAGTACTTGTTGGTGTCGAAGCGGACCAGGCAGGTCTTGGACACCGAGGCCGGCACTGCATGGAAGCCGTCGAAGCGACCGGCATAGGGAACCAGGCTCGGCCGCTCCGCCTCGAACATCTCCCAGACCGTCCGCTCCCGTAATTCGGGATGGCGATGCGCCTTGGCGTGGGCGACGCAGCGGTCCAGGAGCAAGCCGTTGAGTTCGTCGTAGCTCTTCACCCGCAGCCGGGGTGTGAAGAAGCGCTCGCGGACCAACCCGACCTGATTCTCGACCTGCCCCTTTTTCCAACCCGAAGCCGGGGTGCAGGCGACCGGATCGACCAGATAGTGGCTGCACATCTGCAGGAAGCGCCGGTTGTAGACGCGCTCCTTGCCGGCGAAGATCGTATCGACCGCGGTCTTCATGTTGTCGTAGATGCCCCGCGTGCAGGCTCCCTTGAAGAAGGCGAAAGCCCGGTCGTGGGCGTCGAACACCATCTCCTGGCTTTCGCGCGGGTAGGCCTGCACGAACAGCATCCGGCTGTGGCACAGCCGGACATGGGCCACCTTCACCGTGACGGTCGTTCCGTTGATCAGGACGACCTCATGGCTCCAGTCGAACTGGTAGGCCTCGCCCGGGGCGAAGCTCAACGGCACGTAGGCTTGGGCGATGGAGGGCCCCTGCTCCCGCCGCCAAACCCGGGCGTAGCGGCGGACCGCGTCGTAGCCGCCCTCATAGCCGCGGGATCGTAGCATCTCGAACAGGCAGACCAGCGTCAGGCGCTCGCGCAGAGCCTTGCCCTCGTTGGCCAGCAGCAGAGCGTCGAGTTCTTCACGCCAGGGGCCGATCTTCGGCAAGGGCTGATTCGTGCGCGTGTAGCGGAACTCCGTGGCCTCCGACCGGATCACCTTTCGCACGACCTTCCGGGACAGCCCGAACTCCCGGCAGATCACCTTGAT
>NZ_JBSNCG010000001.1:52500-230000 GCF_058780635.1 Azospirillum sp. UENF 312511
GTCACCCGCCAGCCGGTCGCCGCGCAGACGGTGATCCGGTCGAGCCTGTTCGAGGCGGGAAATGCCGCCGGCGTGCCGGTGTCGGTGATGATGGCGCTGATCCGTGACTATTCCTATGACGTGGACTTCCAGCGCGACCTTCAGCCGGGCGACCAATTCGAGGTCCTTTATGAGCGGCTGGTCACCGCGGACGGCAAGAGCGCCGGCGAAGGCGACGTGCTCTACGCCGCGCTGGTGCTAAGCGGCAAGGAGTACCCGATCTACCGGCACAAGAGCCGGGACGGGCGGATCGACTATTACAACCGCGACGGCGAGAGCATCCGCCGCGCCCTGCTGCGCACGCCGATCGACGGCGCGCGGATCACCTCGGGCTTCGGCATGCGCCACCATCCGATCCTGGGCTTCAGCAAGATGCACAAGGGCATGGATTTCGGCGCGCCGACCGGAACGCCGATCTACGCCGCAGGCGGCGGTGTGGTCGAGGAGGTCGGGCCGAACGGCGCCTACGGCAATTACATCCGCATCCGCCACAACACCCAGATCGCCACAGCCTACGCCCATCTGAGCCGGATCGCCAAAAGCACGCGCCGCGGCGCCCGTGTCGACCAGGGCGACGTCATCGGCTATGTCGGCACCACCGGGCGGTCCACCGGCCCGCATCTGCATTACGAGGTGCTGAAGGGCGGCCAGCAGATCAATCCGAAGAGCATCGACCTGCCGACCGGCGACAAGCTGGAGGGCCGTGAACTGCAAGCCTTCGAGCAGACGGTGCGGTCGCTGGAGAAAACCTTCGAGCAGGCGCGCAGCGGCCTCCAGCTCGCCCGCACCCCGGGCCCGCACGAGGACAAGGGCTGCACCAAGGCGACGACCTGCTGAGGCGTCGCCCCGCCTACTCCTGGTGAAGGAAACGGCGGATGGCGCTGGCGAGGATCTGGACGCCCTTCTCCTCGTCGTCCGCCATCTTGCGGAGACGGTCGCGCATGGCCTGAACCTGCGGCTTCATCTGGGCCGCCTTGGCGATGGCCAGTTGCGCCTCTTCCGGTTTCATGTCGTTGTCGGCCATGGCGTGCTCCTTCCGCTCGCAACCAGGATGAGACAGTCGGCGCCGGGATTCAACGGCACCTTTTCCGCGGATCAGGATCAGCGAAACAGGCCGGCGCTCTCCGCCGCCTGACCGCCGGTTCCCAGCTTGAATTCCGTGACGCCCGGCGCGCTGTCCGGGTTGATGCCGCCGAGGTCGAGCCAGCCCACGCCGCGCGCCTTGAGCGCCAGGGCCGCCCGCCACAGCACCAGCCGCATCGCGCCGCTCTTGCGCCCCGACTCGCTCGACCAGCCGATCTGGTAGGTGGCCGAGCCGCCATGAATGTAGAAGAGCGCGCTCGCCGCCGGCGCGGCGGTCTTCGAGCGATCCTCCAGGGCGGCGACCATCAACACCCCGTCGCCCTTCCCTCCGCCCTTCAGCAGCGCGTTGCGGATGCGCACGGCCAGCGCGCCGGTCATCGGACGAAACTGCTTGGTCAGGGCCTGCTCATGCTCCTGCTTCATCAGCCAGGGCAGGTTCTTGGCCTCCCAGTCGAGGTCGATGACCAGACCCGCCTTCTCCGCCCCCTTCAGCCTCTGGCGCCAGTCGCGGGCCATCGCCGCGCGCAACTCCTCCTCCCCCCGCGACAGGTCGAGCCAGACCGTGCGGTAGCCGGGGCCGAAGCGGCGAAAACCGCAACGTTGCAGCATCGCCTCGGCCTCCGGCCCGGCGGCCAGCTCGGGCAGCAGGCTGGCCCGGTTCAGCGGGTTGTCGGGGCAGGTCCGGCGCAGCAGGCGGAAGACCGCCTCCTGAATCTCCAGATCCGGCTCGATCCCGTCGAGCCACAGCGGGCCACGGTGGATCTGGCGCTGGTGGAACAGGCGCAGCGTGCGCCGCTCCAGAAGCTGGACGATCCCGATGGGCGTGCCGTCGCGCCGGATCAGGCCGAGCCGCGGCACGAAGCCATGGGTGCGCCCCATGGCGCCGGCGTAGGCGAAGCACTGCGGCAGGGTGGAGCGGGGAACGCGGGCGAAGAGCGCCGCCCACTCGCCCACCGTCCCCTCGTTCCACAGGATGGTGACGGCGCCTTCGGAAGTGCTCGGGGACGGCATGGGAGGGTCCGGCGTCAGGCGGGCGGCAGGGCCGAGGTGGCCTCTTCCACCTGGGCGAAGCTCGGCCGGTACTCGGGCTCCAGCACGTTTCGCGAGTATTCGACCGAGATGGCCGGGGCGTAGCCGGACAAATGCGCGATCAGACCGATCTTCATCGCCTGATAGTATTTCCCTTCGGCGTGGTAGATGTTCTTCAGGCCGCTGGCGATCGGCGCCAGGAAGCCGTAGGCGACGAGAATGCCGGTGAAGTTGCCGACCAGCGCGCCGCCGATCAGCTTGCCCAGAACTTCCGGCGGCTCGGTGATCGACCCCATGGTGTGAATCACGCCCAGCACCGCCGCGACGATGCCCAGCGCCGGAACGGCGTCGGCGACCGCCTGGATGGCGTCGGCGATCCGCTGGTGCTCGTGGTGCATGGTCTCGATGTCCTCGTCCATCAGGTCGACCAGCTCGTGCGGGTTGTCGGCCCCGAGCGACATCAGACGCAGATAGGTGCAGAGGAAGGATATGGCGTGGT
This sequence comes from Azospirillum sp. UENF 312511, assembly GCF_058780635.1. Classification (NCBI taxonomy): domain Bacteria; kingdom Pseudomonadati; phylum Pseudomonadota; class Alphaproteobacteria; order Rhodospirillales; family Azospirillaceae; genus Azospirillum; species Azospirillum sp. UENF 312511. The sequence continues at coordinate 55,151 of NZ_JBSNCG010000001.1, forward strand.
GGTCGCCGTAGAATTTTGGAAACTGCTGGAAGAGTGGTGAGTCCTCGGGTTTCTCGATGTGCTGTTCGAGGGCGAGCAGCCCTTTGGTCTTCGCGATCTTGAAGACCTGATACATCATGGTGAGAAGTTCGAGGAAGTCATCCTTTTTGTATTTTGGCCCTTTGAAGAGGTGGCCGAGTTCCTTGCCTGTGTGTGTGACCACCGCTTTTGGGTTGCCGATCAGGAACGCGCCGGCGGCGGAGCCCAGGATGATCATGAACTCGAAGGGCATCCACAGCACGCCCAGGTGACCGCCACCCAGGACGTAGCCCCCGAAGACGCTGAACACCACGACGCCGAAGCCGATCATCACGAACATGTCTTCCGTCCTCCAGCGTCATTTTCCGTGCCTTGGCCGGTCCGCTCCGCGGAAAGCCGGTCAGGCGGGGGTGCTTGCGTTCTGCCGGCCCAGTGACGCAGCAATCCCTTGAGTTTTTGTAAATCACCCGGCGTCGGACGCGATCCTAGCCGTGACAAAGGATCGTGTCACGAAAGGAGTACCCGAAAAGCACCCCGCCGCAGCCACACGCGCAAAAGAAAAGGGACCGCCCGTGGGCGGTCCCTCTTCACACGCTCGGACGATCCGGCGCCGGCCCGATCAGCCGATCCGCCAGGTGTCCGGAGCCTCCTCCAGACGCTTGAGGAGCGCCACGCGCTGCTGCTCGATCTCGTCCGGCAGGTGGCTGCCGAAGCGGTTGAACAGCTCCTCCTGGTCCTTGGCCTCGGCCTCGGCTTCCTTCCGGTCGATGTCCATGATCTTGCGGAACTTGTCCTCGGCGAAATCCAGACCGGCCCAGTTCAGGTCCTGATAGCGCGGCATATAGCCGAACGGGCTCTCCGCCGCATCGACCGCACGGCCGCGGACACGATCGACGATCCAGCGCAGGACGCGCATGTTGTCGCCGAAGCCCGGCCAGACGAATTTGCCGTTCTCGTCCTTGCGGAACCAGTTGACGCGGTAGATGCGCGGCAGGTTCTCCACCTTGCCTTCCATCGCCAGCCAATGGTTCCAGTAGTCGGCCATGTTGTAGCCGCAGAAGGGCAGCATGGCGAAGGGGTCGCGGCGGATGGCGGCCTGGCCCACGGCGGCGGCGGTCGCCTCCGAGCCCATGGTCGCCGCCCAGTAGACGCCCTCGCGCCAGTTGTAGGCCTCGAACACCAGCGGGAAGGTCTTGGACAGGCGGCCGCCGAAGATGAAGGCGGAGATCGGCACGCCCGCCGGGTCTTCCCAAGCCGGATCGATCGACGGGCACTGCGCCGCCGGGGCGGTGAAGCGCGAGTTCGGGTGCGCGGCGGGACGGCCCGACGCCGGGGTCCAGTCGTTGCCCTGCCAGTCGATCAGGTGAGCCGGCGTCTCGTCCGTCAGGCCCTCCCACCACACGTCGCCGTCGTCGGTCAGCGCGACGTTGGTGAAGATGACGTTGGCGTTCAGCGTCTTCAGCGCGTTCGGGTTCGACTTGATGCTGGTGCCCGGCGCCACGCCGAAGAAGCCGGCCTCCGGGTTGATGGCGCGCAGCGTGCCGTCCGGCTGCGGCTTCACCCAGGCGATGTCGTCACCGATGGTGCGGACCTTCCAGCCTTCGAACTCGGCCGGGGGGACCAGCATGGCGAAGTTGGTCTTGCCGCAGGCCGACGGGAAGGCGGCCGCGACGTAGGTCTTCTCGCCCTCCGGGCTTTCCACGCCGAGGATCAGCATGTGCTCGGCCAGCCAGCCCTGCTCGCGGCCCATCGAGGAGGCGATGCGCAGCGCGAAGCACTTCTTGCCGAGCAGGGCGTTGCCGCCGTAGCCCGAGCCGAAGGAGACGATCGAGTGATCGGCCGGGAAATGGACGATGTACTTGTGGTCGGCGTTGCACGGCCACGCCACGTCCGGCTGGCCGGGCTCCAGCGGCGCGCCGATGGAGTGCAGGCAGGGCACGAAGTCGCCGTCGCCCAGGATGTCCAGCACCTTCTGGCCCATGCGGGTCATCATGCGCATGTTCACCGCGACGTACGGGCTGTCGGAAATCTGCACGCCGATGTGCGCGATGTCGGAGCCCAGCGGCCCCATGCTGAAGGGCACCACATACATGGTGCGGCCCCGCATGCAGCCCTCGAACAGGCCGTCCAGCTTCGCCTTCATCTCCGCCGGGGCGACCCAGTTGTTGGTCGGGCCGGCATCCTCCTTGCGCTCGGAGCAGATGAAGGTCCGGTCCTCGACGCGGGCGACGTCGCCCGGATCGGAACGGCAGAGGTAGGAGTTCGGGCGCTTGGCCTCGTTCAGCTTGATGAAGGTGCCCGATTCCACCATCTCGGCGCACAGGCGGTCATATTCCTCCTGCGATCCGTCACACCAGTGCACCCGCTCGGGCTTGCACTTGTTCGCGATCTCCTCGACCCAGGCCAGGAGCTTCTTGTTCCGCGTGCGCGTTGTTCCGGTCATCCTTTGCCTCTCAACTCGTCTCCGGGTTCGCCGCCCCCTTGGAATGCGGGGGCCGGTGCCCGGAGGTCCGGACGGCTGGCCTTTTCGGCCCTTATCGAAGCCGTCCTCGTTCGGTGGCGGTGTCGTTCCGCCGGCTCAAACCACCGCAGCCCGGCCCACAGGCCGGACGGCGGTCATCCCGACGCGCCCCCCGGGCGCGCCCGATGTCCTGATTGGCAAGAGAGGGGTGGCCCGAGGGCCACAAACCCAAAACGGCAACGGGTCGGTCCGTTATGGTCCACTGACGTTTTCTCCTGGTTGCGCTCTTTTTTGCGCGCCGCTTGCCGCGGCGTCGTGGTTAGCCGTCACGATCATTCGATTCCACCGGCGAATCCACCGGGTCATCCGCCGCGCCGGGCGCGCTGCCGGACGCGCTCTGGCGGGCCTGCCGGGCGAGCCCGGCAAGAGTGACCCTAGCGTCTTCGGGGTTTTCCACGCTGTGATCGAAATCAACCCGCGCCATTTCGCCGCTGCGGCGCAGGTCGCAGCCGTCGGGGTCGATTCCGGTCATCGTCCACGGCTCGGCGCCGTCGGCGGATCGTCCGGCGAGAACTGTGGCGTACAGCCGCAAGGCGTCGGCGTGGTCGGCGTTCATGTGGCCCAGGATGGCGCCCTCGGCCTCGGCCAGCGCCGCGGGGACGCCGGGCAGCAGGAGGTCGGCGCGGTCGAGCCACCGCACCCGGCCGAAGCCGGCCACCAGATGGGCGCGCTCCACCGACACGGCATAGACGCTGAAATCGGCGAAGCCGGCGTAGAGAGCGGCACCGGGATGGCGCGCCAGGAAGCGGGCGCGGTGGCGCGGCTCCTCCGAACGCTCGGCCCGCCCGAGAACCGACAGCCTCGGCCCGGACAGCGGTTCCGCCAGCCCTGCCGTTCCGTCGAACAGCAGGCCGACGCGCGGGTCCCGCGCGATGTTCTTCGTGTGGTCGGCCAGCGTGGAGAGCAGAAGAAGGGGCGTGCCGTCGAGGTCGAAGGCCACCTGGACCAGAGAGGGATAGGGCCAGCCGGCCCGGCCATCGTGTTGGCCATCATGCTGGTCGTCATCCCCGCGCAGGGCGGTGGACAGCGCCGCGAGCCCGGCACCACGCATCAGGCGCCTTGCGGCGCCTCCCGTTCGGCCGCCAACGTCCGATGACGCCGCGGCGCCCGGCCCCGATGGGGTCGGACGGATGGGGAACTCGTCGGAACTCATGCCCTGAAACGAATGCGTTCTCCCGCGCAGCACCGTTTCCCCGGCGCCGCATTGGTGCCATATTGGCCCAGACAAATAGGTTGGGAAAAGCGAAAAGTTGGCTTTTCATGCCTTTGCGCCGCCTCATAGGCATCGTGGAGCATTAGGAAAGTCCGCTTTTCGAAATAAGACGAAACCATTCTTCCGTAGTAAGCGACCGTAAGGGGCCGGTCATCCGCTGGAATTGGCCGCGGACGCCGATCGCCGACACCGGCGGTTGCTGAAAACGGGGTGTGTGATTGGGAACGCGAACGACATGTCTCACACCGTAGCGTTGGTGGATGACGACCGGAACATCCTGACCTCCGTTGCCATGGCGCTGGAAGCGGAGGGGTTCGAGGTGCGCACCTACACCGACGGCGCCGAAGCGCTGCGCGGCCTGACCCAGCGCCCGCCGGACCTCGCCGTGCTGGACATCAAGATGCCGCGCATGGATGGGATGGAGCTGCTGCAACGCCTGCGCCAGACCAGCCATCTGCCGGTCATCTTCCTGACCAGCAAGGACGACGAGGTCGACGAGCTGATGGGTCTGCGCATGGGCGCGGACGACTACATCAAGAAGCCCTTCTCGCAGCGCCTGCTGGTGGAGCGCATCCGCACCCTGCTGCGGCGCGAGGCGGCGACCCGCGACAAGACCGCGCCGGAACCCGGCGTGATGCTGACCCGCGGCCCGCTGGTCATGGACGGCGCCCGCCATTCCTGCACCTGGAAGGGCCAGCCCATCGACCTGACGGTGACGGAATTCCTTCTGGTGAAGGCGCTGGCCCAGCGCCCCGGCCATGTGAAGAGCCGCGACCAGCTCATGGACGCCGCCTACGGCGAGAACGTCTATGTCGACGACCGCACCATCGACAGCCACATCAAGCGGCTCCGCAAGAAGTTCAAGGCCATTGATTCCGACTTTGCGCAGATCGAAACGCTCTATGGCGTCGGTTACCGATACAGGGAGTGAGGTCCGCGCGCCGGACCACGCCCCTTCCCCACCCGTCAAGCCCGGCGCCGCGCCGCGCGCCGCGTCCCGGCGCCGGGTGCGCGGCGTGCCGTCGCCGCTGACCCTGCGGATTCTCGCCGTCAACGTGCTGGCGCTGCTGCTTCTGGTCGGCGCCCTGCTCTATCTCGGCCGCTACCAGGACCGGCTGGTCCAGGCGGAGCTGGACGCGCTGGAGACGGAGGCGCGCATCTTCGCCTCGGCGCTCGGCGAGGGCGCCGTGCAGCGGGCCGCCGAGGAGCCGGAGCAGGGCCAGGAAAGCTACGAGCTGTCGCCGGAACTGGGACGCCAGATGATCCGCCGGCTGGCGCTGGCGACGGAGACGCACACCCGGCTCTACGGCCCGGACGGGCGGCTGCTGTCGGACAGCCGCGTGCTGACCGGCTCGCCCGGCAAGATCGAGATCCAGGAACTGCCGCTGCCGCCCGCCGGCGACCCGGCGTCCCGCGCGGTCAACGAGTTCTACGCCCGCTTCATCGACGTGGTGCCGAGCCGGGAAAACCTGCCGCTCTACCGCGAGCCGCCGGGCCACGCCGCCGAATCGGTCGCCCCGCCGCCCAACGTGGAGCGCGCGCTGGCCGGCGAGAACAGCGCGACGGTGTGGCGGCTGGCCTCGCCCGTCGCCCGCTCCAACCTGCTGCTGACGGTCGCCGTCCCGGTCCAGCGCTACAAGGAGGTGCTGGGGGCGGTGCTGCTGTCGCGCAGCGGCACCGTGATCGACGAGGCCATCCGGTCGGTGCGCACCGACATCCTGCGCGTCTTCGCGGTGGCGCTTCTGGTCACGGTCCTGCTGTCGCTCTATCTGGCCGGCACCATCGCCCGGCCCATCCGCAAGCTGGCCCAGGCCGCCGACCGGCTGCGCACCGGCCATGGGCGCCACACCGAGATCCCCGACTTCACCCGCCGCGGCGACGAGATCGGGGAGCTGTCCGGCGTGCTGCGCGACATGACGGCGGCGCTGTGGGCGCGCATGGACGCCATTGAGCGCTTCGCCGCCGACGTCGCCCACGAGATCAAGAATCCGCTGACCTCGCTGCGCAGCGCGGTCGAGACGGTCAGCCGCATCCAGGACCCGGCCCGCCGCGACAAGCTGATGGCGATCATCGCCGACGACGTGCAGCGGCTGGACCGGCTGATCAGCGACATCTCCAACGCCTCGCGCCTGGACGCCGAGCTGTCGCGCGCCGCGCTGGAGCCGGTGGACATCGGCGCCATGCTCCGCACGCTCGCCGACATCCACCACACCACCGCGGAGGACGAGGACGAGGAGGACGGCGACGGAACGGACGCCCCGCCGAGCGTCGTCATCGAGCCGCCGCGCGGCGGGTCGCTGACCGTCAAGGGGCTGGAGGGACGGCTGACCCAGGTCTTCCAGAACCTGATCGCCAACGCCCTGTCCTTCTCGCCGCCCGGCGGGCAGGTCCGGCTGGCCGCCCGGCGCACCCCGGACGGCGCGGTCGAGGTGACGGTCAGCGACGACGGCCCCGGCATCCCGGAGGGCAAGGAGGAGGCGATCTTCGAGCGCTTCTACACCGAGCGGCCGGCCGGCGAAAAGTTCGGCACCCATTCGGGGCTCGGCCTGTCGATCTCCAAGCAGATCGTGGAGGCCCACGGCGGCACCATCCGGGCCGACAACCGGCTCGGCCCCGGCGGGGAGACGACCGGCGCCGTCTTCACCGTGCGCCTGCCCCGCCCTTGACGGACGTCCAGGTTGGATTTCCACATTCTTGGATTTCCACGTGGTGGATGCGGCATAGTTGCAATTTGAGAAAAGACGTATGGACAAAGTCGTGGGTGCGGCGGATGCTCGATTCTGGTCATTCCCGCGCCTGCGACGGCTGGCCTTTCGACAACCGGACGTCACCTACCGGAAGAGGGGCCATGTCAGACGCCACGTCAGACGCCAAGTCCGAGTCAGACGCCAAGTCCGACTTCAAGCCGATCGCACCGCGCCAGACCGACGAGGCCGCCCCGACTTCGGTCGCCCCGGCCTCGATCAACGTCATCGACTTCCGCCGCTACCGGCTGGCCCGCCTGATCCGCGAGGCCAGCGTCCAGCAGGGCGAACTGGCCCGGATGATGCGCGCGTCGGCCGACGAGCGGACGCAACTGGCGCAGGCGCTCCAGGGCGCCCAGCGGCATCTGGCGACCATCGCCGACAGCTACAGCCATCTTCTCACCCGCCTGGCCCGCGAGAAGGATTTCCGCACCGCCTGCCAGGAAGCCGCGGAACTGGACGATCTGGACGAGATGATCCGGCGGCGCGACGCGCTGGCCAGCGAGCTGTTGGACATCCGCCGCGCGGCGCGTCCCGGCGGCCCCTGCCTGGGCTTGGCCGCGGGATGCGACCGGCCAAGCTGAGGGCGGCCAGGCTGAGGGCAGCCGGGAAGCAGGCGGCGGGCCATGGCCGTCGCGGCGGCGCATTCGAGGCGGACCGGGCGGGAAAAGGATGCATTTTCGGCATCCCATTGACAGAACCGGCGGCACGCCTCACCTTCGCGGGATCATGGCAACGATTCACGGCACCTGCGTCCTGGTCGGCCCATGGAATGGCGGCCATGGAAACGGCGGCAACCGGGGCGAAACACCCATCGGCGTGCTGTTGCGGGGACCGTCGGGCAGCGGCAAGTCCGATCTCGCCCTGCGGATGATCGACGCGGGGGCGCTGTTGGTTGCCGACGACCGGGTGGAGCTGCGCGTGGAGGATGGCAGGGTGATGGCGACGGCGCCGGCGGCGCTGGCCGGACTGCTGGAGGTGCGGGGCGTCGGCATCATGCCCATGCCCGCCGCCACGGAGGCGGAAATCGCCCTGGTCGTCGATCTGGTGCCGCGCGGCGCCGTGGAGCGCCTGCCCGAGGAGGAGACTGCCGACCTCCTCGACCGGGCCGTGCCGCGTCTCGCCCTCTGCCCCTTCGACGCCTCGGCACCGGCCAAGCTGAAACTGGCCGCCGCCGCGGCGCGGGCCGGCTCGCTGGGAAAGGTACCGAACCTGCCATGACCGACCGCCTCACCGTGCAAGACCAGCCGATGGAACAGCCCGCGGGCCAGGGCGGACAGCTCGTGCTGGTCACCGGCATGTCTGGCGCCGGCATGTCCATCGCCCTGAAGGCGCTGGAGGATCTGGGCTACGAGGCGGTGGACAACCTGCGCCTCTCGCTGGTCCCGGCGCTTCTGGAGCAGGCCGACCCGCGCAAGCGCCCGCTGGCCCTGGTCATCGACAGCCGCACCCGCGACTTTTCCGCCCACGCCATGCTTGAGGAGGTCGAGGCGCTGAAGGCCCATGCGGAGCTGGAGGTGCGGCTGGTCTTCCTCGACTGCGGGGACGAGACGCTGCAGCGCCGCTTCACCGAGACGCGCCGCCGCCACCCGCTGGCCATCGACCGCCCGGTGCCCGACGGCATCCAGCTGGAACGCGCCATGCTGCTGCCGCTGAAGCAGCGGGCCGACGTGACCATCGACACCACGCAGCTGTCGATCCACGACCTGCGCCGCATCCTGGCCGGCAACTTCCAGATCGGCACCCAGGCGGCGCTCCAGGTCTTCGTCACCTCCTTCTCATTTCGGATGGGGTTGCCTCGCGAGGCGGACCTCGTGTTCGACGTACGCTTCCTGACGAATCCCCATTATGATCCGGAACTGCGACCGCTGACCGGCCTGGATCCCCGCGTGGCGGCGCGGGTGGAGGGCGACCCGGATTTCGCCGAATTCTTCCGTCATCTGACGGACCTGTTGCAGCCGCTTCTGCCGCGCTACAACCAGGAGGGCAAGAGCTACCTGACCATCGCGGTCGGCTGCACGGGCGGCAAGCACCGTTCCGTGTTCGTCGCGGAACGGCTGGCCGCGTGGCTGGGCGGGCTGGGGTTGAAGGTCGGGATCAGCCACCGGGAGCTGGAACGTCAGGCCCCGCGGGCCGGCTGACAGCCGAAGGGCGGCCAGGGGGACTGGCCGGAGGGGTGAACTGGATCGATCCGGATAAGGGATCGTTCATAAGTGCCGCAATAAGAATGTGGCTTCGGGGGAGGCTCCAGAATTGAAGGATGTCCCATGATCGGTATGGTTCTGGTAACCCACGGGCGCCTCGCGGAAGAGTTCATCGCCGCGCTGGAGCATGTGGTGGGTGAGCAGCAGCAGGTGCGGGCCGTGTGCATCGGCCCAGACGACGACATGGAGCAGCGCCGCCAGGACATTCTGAACTCCGTGGCCGACGTGGACGACGGGTCCGGCGTCGTCGTGCTGACCGACATGTTCGGTGGAACCCCGTCCAACCTCGCCATCTCCATCATGGACAAGGCGAAGGTCGAGGTGATTGCCGGCGTGAACCTGCCGATGCTGATCAAGCTGGCCAGCGTGCGCCGCCAGGAAACGCTGACCCACGCCGTGACCGCCGCGCGCGAGGCCGGTCAGAAATACATCAACGTCGCTTCCTCGCTGCTGTCGGACGGGTGACCCGATGAGTTCTCCAGATGAGAAGGCGCCCGCACAAGGCGCCCCTGGTATCGACGGACAGAATCCGGAGAGGAATCCCGAAATCTGCCAGACCGTCACGATCAGCAACCAGCGCGGCTTGCACGCCCGCGCGGCGGCGAAATTCGTGAAGCTGGTCGCCACCTTCGATGCCGAAATCGAGGTGCGGCGCGGCGAGACGCAAGTGTCGGGCGAATCCATCATGGGCCTGATGATGCTGGCCGCCGGCCCCGGCACCTCGGTGGAGCTGTACGCCTATGGCCGCGAGGCCGAGGAGGCCATGGCCGCTCTCGTGGATCTGATCACCCGCAAGTTCGATGAAGACTGACGTTCCGGCCGCAGGCCAGGGACGGTCGTTGCGCGGGTTGGGCGTTTCGCCCGGCATTGCCATCGGCCCGGCCCATGTGGTGGAGAGCGGCGCCATCCGCGTTCCCGAATACACGCTCACCGCCGACCAGGTGGAGGCCGAGGCCGCGCGCTTCGCCGACGCCTGCGGCAAGGCGCGCCGCCAGATCCGCAAGCTGAAGGCCAAGGCGCTGGTGCTGCCCGGCTCGGCGTCGGAGGAGATCGGCTTCCTTCTCGACGCCCATCTGGCGATGGTCACCAACTCCCGCCTGACGCGCGGCGTCGAGCGTCGCATCCAGCAGGAGCTGGTCAACGCCGAGGCCGCGGTCCAGGCAGAGATCGCCACCATCGCCCAGACCTTCGCGAGCATGGAGGACAGCTACCTCGCCGGGCGCATCGCCGACGTGCGCGAGGTGGGGCGGCGGCTGATCCGCAACCTGATGCGGCACGAGTATCAGGCCTTCTCCATGCTGAATCCCGGCGCGGTGATCCTGGCCGAGGAGCTGACCCCGGCGGACACCGCCCTGCTCGACCCGCGCCGCGTCGCCGGCTTCGCCACCGTGCTCGGCGGCGCCGAGGGGCACACGGCGATCATGGCGCGCTCGCTGGGCATTCCGGCGGTGCTGGGCGTCGGCGGGCTGCTGGCCGGGCTGAAGAACGGGATCACGGTCATCGTGGACGGGGTGCAGGGGCGCGTCATCATCGACCCCACCCCCGAGGTGCTGGAGGACTACCGGCAACGCCGCGCCGAGCGCGAGCGCGAGCGCGAGCAGCTGAAGGGCCTGCGCAAGCTGCCGGCGGTCACCCGCGACAACACCGCGGTGACTCTCCAGGCCAATCTGGAGCTGCCGCGCGACCTCGACCACGCGCTGGAGAACGGGGCGCAGGGCATCGGGCTGCTGCGCACCGAATTCCTGTTCATGAACCGCGACCAGCTGCCGGACGAGGACGAGCAGTACACCGTCCTGCGCTCCATCGTGGAGGGCATGGGCGGCCGCACCGTCACCGCCCGCACCATGGATGTCGGCGGGGAGAAGCTGGCCGGCTGGATGGCCGGCCGCTACGGCGAGCCGGCGAACCCGGCGCTCGGCCTGCGCGCCGTCCGGCTGGGCCTGCGCGAGCCGAAGCTTCTGGAGACGCAGCTCGCCGCCATGTTGCGCGCCGGCGTCCACGGGCCGCTGCGCATCCTGCTGCCGATGATCTGCTCGGTTGCCGAGGTGCAGCGCGTGCGCGAGATGATGGGCCAGGTGGCCCGCCGCCTGCGCCGCCGCGGCGTCCCCATCGCCGACCCGCTGCCGCCGGTGGGCGTGATGGTGGAGGTGCCGGGCGCGGCGCTGTCCGCCGACGCGCTGGCCTACGCCGCCGACTTCTTCTCCATCGGCACCAACGACCTGACCCAGTACACGCTGGCCATCGACCGCGGCGACGAGCAGGTCGCCTCGCTCTACGACCCGCTGCACCCGGCGGTGCTGCGCCTGATCCAGTTCACCATCGAGGCGGCGCTGCGCGCCCGCATCCCGGTGTCGGTCTGCGGCGAGATCGCCGGCGATTCGCGCTACACCGCGCTGCTGCTCGGGCTCGGCGTGCGCGACCTGTCGATGGTGCCGCCGGCCATCCCCCTGGTGAAGCGGCGCATCCGCAAGCTCGACCTCCAGGAGGCCACCCGCCGCGCCCGCGTCATCATGGACCAGAGCGACAGCGGGCGGATCGCCGCCCTGCTGGACGACTTCAACGCCGTGGGCTGAGACGGCCTCTCCTTTTCGAAGGCGAGAGGACAGCGCTTGGTGACGGCGACGCCGGAGGAGTCGGCGGCGCCCTCGACGGAATGAGCCCGATCCACCGGACCGGGCTCATCCTCACGTGGAACGTCTTACTGGCCCTTGCCGTCCGTGGGCACCGCGGCCGCATCGCCGGAGGAGGCCGCGGTGGAACCGCTGGCACCCTTCGCCGGGCTGCCCGGCACCCACCAGCGGCGGGCCTCGCCGTCCGCGGCTTCCGGAGCCGCATCCGCGCGGGTCTTCAGCATCGAGAAGACGATGGAACCGCCGACCAGGACGGCCGTGATGCCCAGCGCCACCGCCGTCGGCATCTTGTAGATGTCGATCATCAGCATCTTGGCGCCGACCACCACCAGAACCAGCGACAGGCCGTATTTCAGGTAATGGAAGCGGTGGATGATCGAGGCCAGCGCGAAGTAGAGGGCGCGCAGGCCGAGGATCGCGAAGACGTTGGAGGTCCAGACGATGAACGGATCGGTGGTCACCGAGAAGACCGCCGGGATGGAGTCCACGGCGAAGACCAGATCGGTGAACTCGATCAGGATCAGCACGAGGAACAGCGGCGTCATCATCCGCACGCCGTCGCGCATCACGAAGAACTTCTGCCCCTCGTAGCCGTCGGTCATGCGGAAGCGGGAGCGGACGAACTTGACGATCCGGTTGTTCTCCATGTCCGGCTCGTCGTCCACCGACATCAGCATCTTGATGCCGCTGAAGATCAGGAAGGCGCCGAAGATGTAAATGATCCAATGGAATTCCTGAATCAGCGCCGTGCCCGCCACGATCAGCACGCCGCGCATCACCAACGCGCCCAGGATGCCCCAGAACAGCACCCGGTGCTGGTACTGCGGCGGCACCGCGAAATGCGTGAAGATCAGCGCGATGACGAAGATGTTGTCGACGCTCAGGCTGTATTCGATCAGGTAGCCGGTCAGGAACTCCAGCCCCTTCTGCGACCCTTGGAAATGAAAGACGCCGGCGGCGAAAATCATCGCCAGCGTGGAATAGGCCGCGCAGCGCATCAGCGCCTCGCGGCCGGAGATCACATGGGATTTCTTGGAAAATACACCAAGATCAAAGGCCAAAAGCACGCCAACGAAGACGGCGAAGCCGGCCCACATTAAAACGATCTGATCCATGGAACTGTCCCTTGCTTCATGCACTCCGCTCCCGCAAGCGGAGACGTCGATCGTCACATGAGCAGTCCGACATCACCGATGCGCCACGGCGGGACGCATCGGCCAGAGGGGCCCGGACTGGAATCGTGACCGCAAGGTCTGCGGTCAACGGACAAGCGCGCGCGACGGCTTTGCCGCGGCGCGCCAGAGCGCCCGCCTCCATCGTTTGCCGTGGAGACGTGGCGGTCGGTCAGGATGTTGGTTCGGTGCGGTCCATGCCGATGTCTCCCAAAGGCCCGTCGGGGACCGTCGTCCGGCGGTGGACCTTGTGGTGGAGCGGGACCCAGGGGGAAGATAGGGCCAGCTTCCGCAAGGCCGCGCCAAAGCGACGGCTCTATGGGAAGTCCGACATCACAGCGCCGGGCGACGCTGCCAGAGGGGCCCGGACCTCACCCGTCATGTAGTCAGGCCCCCGCGCGGCGACAAGAGGGGGGCGCGTCCTTTCCGGACCATGATCGGCGCGATGGCCGCAGGCAACGACACCAGCCGGTTGATCGCCCATGGGTTGCCGGCGTTCCGGTCCGGGAGCCGGCTTTGCGAATTCCGTGTCGCCCATGGATGATTCCGCACCGGTGGGTTGTTCGTAGCGATTGACGGTAATTCACGGCAGGACACCCACAATGATGCGGCGTTCCATTTTGCTCGGCTGCCTGCTGGCGGCCGGATTGGCTGGTTGCGGCCCGCGTTTCGAGACGGTCGCAAGCTATTTTCCACCCGTCAGCGAGGCGGGAAAGCTCTGTGTCGCCCAGTGCAAGCAGGCACAGACGATCTGCCAATCCGCAAAGGAGCTGGCCGTACAGACCTGCCGGGCCGAGGCGACGACCCGCGCCCAGGGCGAATATCAGGCCTATCTCCGTTCCTTGCCCAAGGACGCGGACAAGAAGAAGATCAAGACGTTCAGCGATTTCGACCGGAACCCCAGCTGCTACAGCAACCTCACCTGCTCCTCCGATTACAACGATTGCTACAAATCCTGCGGCGGCCGGATCGAGGCACAGACCTATTGCGTCGGCAATTGCAAGGAGATGGTGCCGCCCATGCCGGATGGGTCCGCGGTCGGGCCGAGAACCACACTCTGACGCCAGTCGGGCGAGGACGGGCGGATTGCGGCTTGACCGGAGCCGTTCCGCCCGCGTAGCTTCGCACCCGACGGTTGCCCGAAAGGGCTGAAAATGGGAACACGGTGCGGACCCAGCGGCGATTTGCCGTGCGAGGGTCCTACGCCGGGGCTGCCCCCGCAACTGTAAGCGGCGAGTCGTCCATCGGAATGCCACTGGGATCGCGATCCTGGGAAGGCGATGGGCCGACGATAACCCGCGAGCCAGGAGACCTGCCGTCAGTCGTGGTCACACGCGAACACGTTCGGGCGGGGTGCACCGAAGGTCGTCGAACCGGGAGTCCGTTCGCGGAGCGTCCGGGGGGACTTCGTTCGCGGTGACGTGCCACCGGCGTCCCGCCCGAGGTCTCAATGAGTGTCCGCGTTCCCCGCCTTCACCGGACGGCGTCCTTCGCCGCCCTTCTGGGAAGCCTTGCCCTTCCCGTGTCGGCCCTCCCCACGTCGGCCTTCGCCGATTCCACCACCATCACGACGCTTCCGCCGGTCTCGGTGACCGCCAACCGCGTCCCCACCGCCGCCGAGGAAACCGGCAGCGCCCTGACCGTCATCACCCGCGAGGAACTGGAGCAGCGCCAGACCCAGGTGCTGTCCGACGCGCTGCGCGCGGTGCCCGGCGTCGCCGTCAACCGCACCGGCCCTATGGGCACCCTGACCCAGCTCCGCATCCGCGGGTCGGAGGGCAACCAGACGCTCGTCCTGATCGACGGGATCGAGGTGAACGATCCCGCCGCCGGTTCCGAATACGACTTCGCCAACCTGCTGGCCGGCGACGTGGAACGCGTCGAGGTGCTGCGCGGCCCGCAGAGCGCGCTTTACGGCTCCGACGCGGTCGGCGGCGTCGTCAACATCGTGACCCGCCGCGGCGCCGGCGCCCCCCGGTTCGGCGCCGCCGTCGAGGGCGGGTCCTTCGGCACCGCCGCCGGGCGGGCCTCCTTCGGCACCGGGACCGACCGTTACGACCTGTTCCTCAGCGGCCAGGGCGTCACCAGCGACGGTGTGTCGGTCGCCGACAAGCGGCTCGGCAACCCGGAGAAGGACGGCTACCGCAACGGCACGCTGACCGGAAACGCCGCCGTCCGCCCGACCGAGCACAGCGAGATCGCGGTGACCGGCCGCTACACCCGCTTCCGCACCGACACCGACGGCTTCGTCGGCGGGCGCGGCGCCGTCGACGACGGGACCAGCACCGCCGGGGAGCAGTATTTCGGGCGCCTCCAGGGCAAGATCGCCCTTCTCGACGGAAAGTGGGAGCACATCGTCGGCCTGACCCATGGCCGCCAGCAGCGCGACTACCGCGACGACGCCAAGACGGTGACCAGCCGCTACGACGGGCGCAAGACCAAGGCCGACTACCAGACCAACCTGACGCTGAAGAGCGGCCCCGCCGACCATGTGCTGACCGCCGCCGTGGAGCATGAGGAGGACAAGGCGATCAGTCGCAGCGCCTTCTCCAGCTTCGACCGCTCCATCGGCTCCACCGGGCTGGTGGGTCAGTACAAGCTGGGCCTGTTCGACCGTCTGACCCTGACCGGCAGCGTCCGCCACGACGAGAACGACCTGTTCCGCGACGCCACCACATGGCGCACCACGGCGGCCTATCTGGTCGAGGAGAGCGGGACGAAGCTGCGCGCCTCCTACGGCACCGGCGTCAAGAATCCGACCCTGTTCGAGCTGTACGGCTACACCGCCACCTACGCCGGCAACCCGAACCTGAAGCCGGAACGGGCGCGCGGCTGGGACGCCGGCTTCGATCAGGCGCTGTGGGGCACGCGGGCCTCCGTGGACGGCACGTGGTTCGACCAGCGCATCCGCGACCTCATCACCGGCACCGGGCGGACCTCCGTCAACATGCCGGGCGAGTCCCACATCCGCGGCTTTGAGCTTGGCCTGTCGGTGGAGCCGATCGACCGGCTGACCGTCCGCGGCTCCTACACCTGGACCGACGGCGAGGATTCCACGGGGGCGGAGCTGGTGCGCCGGCCCAAGCAGCTCGCCAGCCTGAACGTCAATTACCGCTTCCTGGAGGACCGGGCGAACGCCAACCTCGGCGTCGTCTACAACGGGCGGTCCAGCGACTGGGCCTACGATCCCTTCTACAACCGGCAGGTCGTGAATCTCGCCCCCTACACGCTGGTCAACATGGCCGGGTCCTACGCGCTGTCCGAGGGGGTCGAAGTCTTCGGGCGCGTGGAGAACCTGTTCGACCGCCGGTACCAGGAAGTCTGGACCTACGGCGCGCCGGGACGGGCCGGGTATCTCGGGCTGCGGCTGTCGCTGTGAGGCCCACCTTTCTCGGGCTGGCCACCGCCCTCCTGCTGACCGCGGGAGGGCCGGCGGCGGCGTGGGAGGCGCCGCCGGCAAAACCGCCCAGCAAACCACAGCGCATCGTCTCCCTGAATCTCTGCGCCGACGAGCTGCTGCTGCGGCTCGTCGGGCCGGAGCGCCTCGCCGCTGTGACGTGGCTGGCGCGCGATCCCCGCACCTCCACCGTCGCGGCGCTGGCGTCGCGGGTGCCGGTCAATCACGGGACGGCGGAGGAGATCCTGCCGCTCAACCCCGACCTGATCGTCGCCGGGCGCTACACCACGCGGGTCGCGGTCGGGCTGCTGACGCGGCTGGACGCCCCGCTGCTGGAGCTGGACGTCCCGCAGAGCGTGGCGGGGGTGGCGGAGCAGATCCGCGGCCTCGCCCGCGCCGTCGGCGAGCCGGACCGGGGGGAGGTGCTGGTCGCCGACCTGCTCTCCCGCCTCGACGCCCTGCCCCCCGCGGCGCCGGGACCGCGCCCGACCGCGGTGGTGCTGCGCCCCAACGGCTTCGTCGCCGGGTCCGGGTCGCTGGTCGACGAGCTCCTGGCCCGCGCCGGGCTGGAGAACATGGCCGACCGCCTGCCGCTGGGCAGCCAGGGCGCCCTGCCGCTGGAAGCCATCATTCTGGGCGGCGCGGACGTGCTGATCGTCGACGCCGCGCCCGACGCGCCGCCGTCGCTGGCCGGCGCCCTGCTGCACCACCCGGCCCTGAAGGCGTTGAAACGTCAGGTCCGCACCGTGTCGCTGCCCTCCCGCCTATGGACCTGCCCCGGCCCGCAGATCGCCGAGGCCGCCGAACGGCTGGCCGCCGCGCGGGAAGCCGTGCCATGAGCCGGGACTCGCGCATCCCCTACCCCGCGCTGGTCGCCGGGCTGACCCTTCTGGCGCTGGCGCTCTGCGCGGTGTCGGCGGCGGTCGGCTATGTGCCGTTCGACCTGGGCGCCGCTTTGTCCGACTGGCTCGCCGGGCGCCCCACCCTGGGCGCGCTGGTGCTGGCCGAGTTGCGCCTGCCGCGCGCCCTGCTCGGCCTGCTGGTCGGCTTCAGCCTGGGGCTGACCGGGGCGGCGATGCAGGGCTGGCTGCGCAACCCACTGGCCGAGCCGGGGCTGGTCGGCGTGTCGAGCGCGGCGGCGCTGGGCGCGGTGATCGTCTTCTACAGCGGCCTGTCAGCCGCGCTGTCGCTGGCCCTGCCACTCGGTGGCATGGCCGGGGCGGCCACAGCCGCGGTGCTGCTGAACCTGATGGCGGCGCGGGGGGCCGGAACGACGGCGCTGGTCATCGGCGGCATCGCCATCAACAGCCTCGCCGGGTCGCTGACCGCGCTGGCCCTCAACCTCGCCCCCAACCCTTACGCGGCGCTGGAGATCGTGTTCTGGCTGATGGGGTCGCTGGCCGACCGCGGCACCGACCAGCTCTGGCTCGTCCTGCCGCCGATGTTGGCGGGCTGGGCGCTCTGCCTGTCCGGCGCCCGCGCGCTCGACGCGCTGACCCTGGGGGAGGACGCGGCGCGCAGCCTGGGCTTCGACCTCACCGGGCTGCGCGTCCGGCTGATCGCCGGGGCGGCGCTGGCGGTGGGCAGCGCGGTGTCGGTCACCGGCGCCGTGGGCTTCGTCGGGCTGGTCGCCCCGCACCTGATGCGCCCGCTGGCCGGGGCGCGGCCCGGACGGCTGCTGCTGCTGGCCGGTCTGGCCGGAGCGTGCCTGACCCTGGCCGCGGACATCGCGGTCCGGCTGCTGCCGACGCGGCCCGAATTGAAGCTGGGCGTGGTCACCGCCCTGATCGGGGCGCCCTTCCTGATCGTCCTGATCGCCCGGCTGCGGCGGGAGGAGGCGTAATGCGCATCGAAACCCACGGCCTGTCCGCCACCGCTGGCGGGCGCGCCATCCTGACGGGAGTCAATCTCACCATCGAGCCCGGCTCCTTCACCGGTCTGATCGGCCCGAACGGCGCCGGCAAGACCACCCTGCTGCGCCTCCTCGCCGGTCTCGCCGAGCCGGCGGCGGGCCGCGTCACCTTCGACGGACGGACCGCCGCGAAGGCCGGACGCCGGGCACTCGCCCGCGGCATCGCCTATCTGCCGCAGAGCGGCCCGGTGCACTGGCCGCTGCGCGCCGAGGCGCTGGTCCTGCTGGGCCGCCTCCCCCACCGCGGCGCGCTGGGCGGGATCACCGCGGCGGACCACGCGGCGGTGGAGCGGGCGCTCGCCACCGCCGACGCCACGCATCTGCGCGGGCGGATCGTCGGCACCCTGTCGGGGGGCGAGCGGATGCGCGTCCTGCTCGCCCGCGCCCTGGCGACCGAGGCGCCCGTCCTGCTGGCCGACGAGCCGGTCGCCGCGCTCGATCCCGGCCACCAGCTCGCCTGCATGGCGCTGCTGCGCGACACCGCCCGCCGGGGGAGCGGCGTGGTGGCGGTGTTGCACGACCTGACCCTGGCCGCCCGCTTCTGCGACCGGCTGATCCTGCTGTCGGGCGGCGGCGTGCGGGCCGACGGGCCGCCCGAGCGGGTGCTGACCGACGCCCACCTGCGCGCCGCCTACGGCATCGCCGTCCACCGGGGCGAGGCCGGCGGTGAGCCCTTCCTGCTTCCCTGGCACGCCCTGCCTTCCCCGACTTGCCAACCGGAGACGCCTTGATGAGCGACCTGTCTTCCCTGCTGCGCGACGCGCTGAACGATCCGGCCACCGGCTGGAGCCTCGGCGCTTTCGGCGCCATCGCGGAGTTCATCCGCGACCCGGACGAACCCGTCGCCCTGCGCGACGACGGCCCGGAGCTGGAGGCGCGGACCGCCCGCGGCGGGCTGCGCCTGCGCCCCGGTCCGGCGATCCGCGCGGTGCCCTACCGGACACGCAACGGCAGCCTCGCCGTGGCCCTCTGCCTGCCCCGTCACGTCGGTGCGATGAACCGGCGCGGCGTGGTGACCGAGCTGGGTCCCGACCGCGAGGCCATCGCCGAGACGGACCGCGACGCCCAGCTGTTCGACCTTGGGCTGGGCGTCTTCCAGACCGACGTCTGCGTCCGCAGTTCCGATCCCGCCACCATCGCCCGCCTGCGCGCGGTCGTCGGGACGGAGCTGCTGGCGCCGGGCAACCCCTTGCCGCCCGACCTGCCGGCGCTCAGCCCCGACCGCGTCTTCATCGGCCCCTTCGGCCGGATCGAGGTCAGCCAGCCGATCCCGCCGCCCGACGGCCGCAGCCCGGAGGGTCCGCACACCCATGTCCTGCCGAAGCTGTTGGCCCACAACCGGACCCACGCGGCGACCGTCCCGATCCCGGACGGCTGGGTGCCCAGCCTGTACCTGTCGCCACCCGCGGAGTCCTTCGCCGCGTGGGAGGGGTTGGGGCGCTGAGGTCCTGCCCCCTCCCTAACCCTCCCCCTCTACGAGGTGGAGGGGACTGCCGCCGCTTCGCTCAAGCCTCCCTCTCCCGCAAAGCGGGGGAGGGTTGGGGAGGGGGCACTGCCACCGCCGGCGCGCGGCGCAGCGCATTGAGCAGAATCCCGATCGTGGTTCCGTTGTGCAGCACGGCGGTGCCCACCGGGGACAACAGCCCCAGCGCGGCGGCGCCGAGGATCGCGCTGTTCAGCCCGACGGTCAGGCGGTAGTTGCGGGCAATCAGCGCCATGGCGGCGTTCGCCGTCTCCTTGGCGTCGGCCACCCGCTCGATCCGGTCCTCCAGAAGCGCCACGTCGGCGGTCAGCCGGGCGATGTCCGCCCCCTTCTGCATGGCGATGCCGACATGGGCGCCGGCCAGCGCCGGAGCGTCGTTGATGCCGTCGCCGACGAAGGCGATGCGCGCGCCCTCGCGGCTGAGGTTTTCGATGATGCGGGCCTTGTCGGTGGGCAGCAGATCGGCGTGGAAGCCGTCGAGGTGCAGTTCCGCGGCCAGTTCGGCGGCGCGGTCGCGGTGGTCGCCGGTCAGCATCAGCACCCGCTTCACCCCGGCCCGCCGCAGCCGCGCGATGGTCGCCGCGCTGGCCGCGCGCACGCTGTCCTTCAGCGCCAGCACGCCGGCCAGCACCCCGCCGAAGCCGATGAACAGCAGCGTCTTGCCGTCGCGGTGCAGCGCGTCGATGGCCGCGCGGTGGGCCGTGGTGTCGATGCCCTCGTCGTCCTCGATGAAGTGGCGGGAGCCGACGACGATGCGCTTGCCGTCGATGACGCTGGCCACCCCGTGGGCGACGATGAACTTCACCTCCTGATGGTCGAAGTGGCGGTTGTGCGTTTCCTTGGCGGCGTTGACCACGGCCATCGCCAGCGGGTGGAAGTAATGCTCCTCCACCGAGGCGGCGAGGCAGATCAGGTCATCGGGGCTGAAGGTCGGGTCGAAGGCGATGGAATCGGTCACCTGCAGATCGCCGGTGGTCAGCGTGCCGGTCTTGTCGAAGATGACCGTGTCGGCCTGGGCCAGCCGTTCCAGCGCGTTGGCGCCCTTGATCAGGATGCCCGCCTGCCCCGCCCCGTACATGGCCGACTTGAAGGCCACCGGGGTCGCCAGCTTCAGCGCGCAGGAATAGTCGGCCTGGAGCACCGACGCCGCGCTGCGCCAGTCACCGGTCATCAGGAAGGAGCCGCCGGCCAGCTTCAGCACCGTGGGAACCAGCCGGTCGGCCAAACGCGCCGCGTCGAGCTGCGCCTCGCTCTTGGCGGTCAGCGACTGTTCGACGTAATCGGCGATGCGGGCGGCGGCGGTGTGGCTGCCGACATGCTCGGCGTAGACGACCAGCCGCCCCTCCTCCATCAGCGTGCCGGACAGGACGGCGGAACCGCGCTGCTTGACCACCGGGGCGCTCTCGCCGGTCATGGCGGCCTCGTTGACGGTCGCCTCCCCACTCAGCACCGTGCCGTCCACCGGGATCACCGTCCCGGCGCCGATGACCACGCTGTCGCCGACCATGACGGTGTCGGCGGGCACCTGGATCTCCACGCCGTCGCGCAACAGCCACACCTGATCGCTCGACGGCCGCAGCAGCCGCTTCAGCAGCGCATCCGACCGGCGGGCGATGGAGTCCTCCATATACTCGCCGAGCGCCAGCATGAAGACGGTGGTGTTGGCCGCGGTGAAATCCCGCCGCGCCAGGGAGATCGCCACCGCCGCCGCTTCCAGCACGTGCGAGTTGACGCCCTCCCGCCCGTAGATCGCCACGCCCTCGCGCAGCATCGGCATGGCGACGGCCAGCGACAGCGGCAGGCGCAGCGGCATGGGCAGCAGGAAGCCGCCGGCCAGCGTGGCGAGGCTGCGGACCAGCGTCGCGCCGTGATTTTCCCCGCCCTCCGCCGCCGGGGCGGGCGGCGCCGGTTCGGGAATCGGCAGGGCGGCCAGCGCAAGACACAGCGCCGTGGCGTCCGTCACCGCCGGATCGTAGCGGACGGCCAGCGACCGCGCGGCGCGGCTCGCCCGAACCGACGTCACCCCGGCGACCGCCTCCACCACCCGGTGCAGGGTCGCCGTGTCGTCGGGGGCGCCGGAACGGCAGGCGTAGCGCAGCCGGATGCGCCCCGGAACCCGATGGACCGGCTCCAGCCGCAGGAACCAGGGCACGCCGCTCATAACGCTCCGGCCTGTTCCGCCTCCAGCTCGGCCTGGAGGTCGGCCATCTGCTCCTTCATCTCGGCGAGGCCACCGGCGAGGTTGCCGTACAGCTTCAGGCCGGACTTCACGATCTTGCCGCGCAGTTCCTCGTCGGACAGCACATAGGCCGCCGCTGCCCCGACCAGCACCCCGATCAGGAACTGCTCGGACCGGCGCGACGGGAGAAGACCGCTCAGCCCGCCGAGAAGCCCCTGCCCCCGCGCCGCATCGGCGCCCATCGGCGTACCGCCGGCGGCCATGGCGGCTTCGTACTGGCGCTGCTGCTTCTTCAGCTTCTTCAACGCCTTCTTGATCTTCTTAGCCATGGGGGTCCTCGTGTTTCGGCCGTTCTTGCGGCGGCTCTTCCGCTGGATTCAGCAGATGTTCGATCATGACCACGCCCGCCGCCCCGGCGGTGACCGCCAAGGCGAGGCGCGCGTAGTCGCGGTTGCGCAGGGCGTCGGCGGCGACGCTGGCGGCGGCCAGCGCCGCACCGCCCTGCAGGCCGTGGCGCAGGATGGTGCGCGGCGCGGGGGCCTCGGCGCCCGTCACCCAGCGGTCCTGGACGGCGGTCAGCAGGCCGGTCGCCACCATGCCGCGCGTGAAGTCGCGCGTGATGTCGGCGGCGAGGGTGCCGGAGCCTCGCGCCTTGCCGCGCCGCTTCCCGCGTTTCACGCGGTCCCCGACGGGCTGGCGGGCGGCGTCGGCTCGGTCTTCACCGGCTCCGCCGCATCGTCCTTTGCCGGCTCCGCCTCGGCGGTGGCCGCCGCGACGGGGGCTTCCTCCACCGGCGTGGCGAGGCGGGAGCGCAGACCAGCGGAGGTCCGCTCGATGGCGAGCAGGCCGGTGACCGCGGCCTCGCGCACCGCGGACTGGGCCTTGCCGGCGCCCTCGCGGGCGGCGGCCTTCACATCGACGGACTTGAGGTCGGCGATCGTGGGATCGGCCTTGGCCTTGGCGTTCTTCACCATCCGGACGCCGATGGCCCCGGCGATCACGCCGGACGCGAATGTCAGAAGCGGCAGCATCATGGTCTCCTTTCCGGCGCACCGCCCGCAAAGCCGGCGGTGGCGATGCGCAGCAGCGTCCCAGCCGCCGCGCTGGCTTCCCCGCGCAGCAGATCCGGCCACGCCGAGGGCGGGATCACCGTGGGGTCGTATTCGATGGTGCAGGAGCGGGCGAGCGGGTTCAGCGCGACGGAGCGGATGCCCTCCGCCCCGGTAAGCGCCCGGTGCAGCGCCTTGGCGTCGTCGGCCAGCGCCGCCAGACTGCGCTCCGCGGCGCCGTCGAGCTTCAGCCGCACCCGGCCCGGAATGTGGTGCGCGATGGTCAGGGCGGCGGCCAGCCGGCTCAGGAATTCGTCGGGCATGCTCGGTTTTCGGTCGGTCATTGGAAGAGGCGTTTGCGCTGCACGGTCATGTGGACGAGCATGAAGGCGACGAACAGCGTGCCAAAGCCGGCATGGACGCGCTTGCCCACCCCCAGCGCCGCCAGGGTCGCCGCCATGCTGCCCATCATCCCGATCTTGGCCGCGCGGTTGATCCGCCATTTCAGCTCCGGAGCGGCCGGTTTGCTGTCCGCGACGGGGGCGGGGTCGTCCGGCACCGGAGGAGCCTCAGCGGGGTGCAGAACCGCCGACAACAGCGCCTCCACCTGGGACCGGGCGTCATCCGGCGTCACCACGGCGGGGTCGTAGCTCAGCAGAACGCTGCCCACCGCCGGATTGCTTTCGGTCACCCGGATGGCATCCAGGGACTCCAGGCAGCCCAGCGCCTCCTGGAAGCGGTCGGTCCGGCGCAGCAGCGGGTGGCGCACGCGGATGCGTCCGGGCACCGCCGATGCGATGGGAGAGGTCCGTCCGGTCATTGCCCGTTGTTCTCCTGCGTCAGCCGCGGTCCGCCCACACGGCCAGGGGCATTCCGTGGTTGTGCAGAATATCCATAATTTCACAATGGTGAAACATTTCCTCGGCTTCGCGCACAGGCGCCGGACGCAAGGCGGCGTTGCGGAAAAACCGCGTCCTCACCCAAGAAGTGCAGGGAATGGGGCGCAGAGCAACGCCGCGGGGCCGAGCCGCAACGCCGCCCGCGGCGCGTGGGGAAGCAGCAGGACCAGCGCCGCGGCGGCCACCGTCAGCAACCCCAGCCAAGCCGGAATCCCGATCCCCCACCCCCACGCCATCACCGCGGGCGGCAGCGACAGCGCGAGCCCCAGCCATCCCGCCCACACCAGCAGGCGGCTGGTCCGCGCGGAAGGGCGGCGGGCGAAGACCTGCTCGTGATGGCGGTCCATGGCGAGCGCCAGGGCGAGCAAGCCCGCATAGGCGACGCACAGCGACGACAGAATCATGTCAGTTCCTCGACGACCGCCCCGGCGGGCAACACGGGGGCCGGTGCCGCCTTGCCGGCGAAGGCGTTCCGCCCGACCTTGCGCGCGGCGAAGCCCAGCAGCAGCCCGACCGCCAGCGCCGTCAGGTCGAAGCCGGCCAGCAGCCAGTTTCCCGCCGGCAGGCTGTTGCCCAGATGGCCGGCGGCGGTGGCGAGGTTCAGCACGGGCAGCAGGGCGAACAGCGCCGCGCCGGCCCCCAGCTGCTCCGCCCAGCCGCGCCGCGACGGGCGCAGCGGGGCATGCAGCAAAGCGGCGGTCCAGGCCAGGAAGAACACCCCGATCTCCCAGCCCGCACGCTCCTCCAGGCCCGCCGGCAGCAGGCGGTTGGCCCAGAAATAGGCGGCGACGGCCAGCGGCAGCCCCGCCACCACGCCGATGTTCAGCCGGTCGGCCAGCCGGTGCCCGAACGGCTCGGGACCGTTCCCCCAAGTGTCCGCCCGGCCGCGCTGCGACCGCCGCTTGACCACCCAGAGGATCAGTCCGCTGCCCACCATCACCGTTCCGGCGACGCCGGAAGCGAAGAACAGCCAGCGCATGCCCGGCCCGGCGAAGCGCGCCAGATGCAGTCCCATCAGATAATTGCCGGTCGCCATGGCCGCCGGCTGCGGGTCCGCTGCCGGGACCTCCAGCGCCCGCCCGGTCACCCCATCGAACAGCAGCCGTTCCGTCGCGGCGCCGCGCCCGATGGCATCGGACTCCGCCGGACGCAGCTCGATGGTGGCGTTGCCGCGGCCGGGGTTGGTGACGGTCAGGCTCCCCACCCCGCCGCGGTCGGCCCAGCGCCGGCCGGCCTCGGCGAGCAGCGGCGCTACCGGGGTCAGCGGCGCGGCCTGCGGCGCCGGACGCGGCGGGGGCGGCGCGCGGCGGAAGCCGCTTTCGGCGAAATAGGCCTGACGGTTGCCATCATAGGCGAGATCGACCGCCCAGGGCATCAGCATGGTCATGAACAGCAGCAGGCCGGAATAGGTGATCATCAGGTGGAAGGGCAGCGCCAGCACCGCCGCCGCCACATGCCCGTCCATCCAGGAGCGCAGCGCCGACTTCTCCGGCCGGAAGGTGAAAAAGTCCTTGAAGATGCGGCGGTGGATGATGATCCCGCTGACGATGGCGACCAGCATCGCCATGGTGGCGATGCCGACGATCCAACGGGCGATCTCGCGCGGCATCCCGTACAGCTCGAAATGGAAGCGGTAGAGGAAGTTGCCGCCCGCCGTCTCGCGTGGCTCCAGCACCGCGCCGGTCCCGGCGTCGAGCGCGGCGCGCTTCAGGGCGGCACGGTCGTTCGGCTTGGCGTCCACCGGGCGCCAGGAGACCGACACGGCGGGCGACCGCTCGCCGGGCAGCGTGATGGTCCACTGCGCCGCGTCGGGGGCGAGCTGGCCCATCCGCTCCACCGCCCGCTCGGCGGTCCCGGCGTCGGGAACGGAGCCGTGAAGCTCAGGCTGCATCCAGACCGTCACCTCCTGCCGGAAATAGGCGATGGTGCCGGTCAGGAAGACGGCGAACAGCAGCCAGCCGAGCAGAAGCCCCGACCACGTGTGCAGCCACGCCATGGACTGGCGGAACCCGTCCTTCATGACGGCGCCCCCGATTGCAGGCCATGCAGCAGCCAGGTTCCGCCGCCCAGCAGCAGCGTCGGCGCCAGCAGGCCGGGCCACACCCGCCGCGACCGTACGGAGAAGGCCCAGACGAAGGCCCCGGCGTGGATGGCGAAGGACAGCGTGGTGGCGGTGTAGACCGCCTCCGCCCGCGGCGTCGGAAGCGTCAGGGCCAGGAACATCGCCGCCACCGCCGCCAGCGCGTAGCCGCCGACGATCCCGGCGAGGCTGCGGGAGGCCACGTCCAGGCG
Organism: Azospirillum sp. UENF 312511; assembly: GCF_058780635.1. Classification (NCBI taxonomy): domain Bacteria; kingdom Pseudomonadati; phylum Pseudomonadota; class Alphaproteobacteria; order Rhodospirillales; family Azospirillaceae; genus Azospirillum; species Azospirillum sp. UENF 312511. Next base: position 80,864 of record NZ_JBSNCG010000001.1, read on the forward strand.
GCGCAGCCCGTCCGGCCCGAACCTCAGCCGGGAAGGGAGAGTCGTCATCAAAGGAATCAGCCAAGCGTTCAGGACGGTCCGCCGCGTGGCGCCGGGGTTTCCCCGACGGCGAGCGGGACGTCCGATCCGGCCCCCGCGTCACGCTCGCTGGTCATCATCGTGGAATCACGCCGAGGCGTCCATTGAAATGCGAATAACTCGCATTCTCTTAAAAGAGAGCGCTGACGGCACGCCCGATCATCAAACATGTGGAATTCAGCAAAAAACAGTTTTGAGTCACATAGCCAAGCTGTAAACTATACTATACAAGTAGATTTTACATGAGCGACCCATGCGCGCCCCGATGTCCCGCATCGCCCCTGCCGTGAGCTTCGGCCTGACCACCCTGTCCATCGGCACGCTGTCCACGCTGCTGCTGTGGAGCGTCATGGCGCAATGGCCGCATTGGACCCGTCATGGCGAGCCGCTGGCCTGGTTCAACGTGAGTTACGGGCTGGAGCGGCTGGGCCTCGATCTGGCCTGGGTAGAAGCCTGCCGCGCCGACCCGTCCTGGCAGACGTTCCACCGCGCCGCCAGTTGGGTTCTCGGCAGCAACCTGACGGTCGGTGTGCTGGCCGCAGCGGCGGTGATGATCCCGCTGTCGGTCTGGGGGGCGAACGCCGTCGAGCGCACGCTCCTCCGCCGCTCCTGAGCGGCAAGTCATTTCAACGCGGCCCCCACCCCGGCCCTCCCCCGCTCACGCGGGAGAGGGAGATTAGTCTCCTCCCCTGCGCAGCTCTCGCGCAAACCAAAGGTTTGCGCTGACGCGGCAGGCGGACCTTCGGTCCGCCGAGAGCGGGGGAGGGTTAAAGCGGAATGCATTCCGCTCTGGACCGCGACGGCGGTCCCGGCCGCGCATGCGGCCGAAGCCCGGCCGGCGAATGAGGCCATATGAGTCTAAAGCGAATGAAAATTCGCTTTAGGGAGGGGGCAACACCCTACCAGCTCCCAGCAAGGCCCAGCAATTCCAGCGCCTTGTGGCGCAACTCCACCAGCACCGGGTCGTCGCGGTGGCGGGGATAGGGACGGTCGACGACGATCTCCGCCTTGATGCGGGCCGGGCGCTCGCTGAATACGATGACGCGGGTGGCCATCAGCAGCGCCTCCTCCACATCGTGGGTCACCAGCAGCGTGGTGAAGCCGGCGCGCCGCCACAGCGCGACGATCTCGCCCTGCATCTGGATGCGGGTCAGGCTGTCGAGCTTGCCCAAAGGCTCGTCGAGCACCAGCAGGCGCGGGTCGTTGACCAGCGCGCGGGCCAGCGCCGCGCGCTGCGCCATGCCGCCGGAGAGCTGGTGCGGGTAGGCCTTGGCGAAGCCGTCCAGCCCGACCAGCCGCAGCGCTTCGTCCACGCGGTTGCGCCGCTGGCGCAGCACGCCCTGCGCCTCCAGCCCCAGCGCCACATTGTCCCAGACGGTGCGCCAGGGGTAGAGCGTCGGGTCCTGGAAGACCACCACCCGCGACGGGTGCGGCCCGGTGATCGGCAGCCCGTCGGCCAGAATCCGGCCCGAGCGCGGCGGCTCCAGCCCGGCGACCAGCCGCAGCAACGTGGACTTGCCGCAGCCCGACGGGCCGAGCAGCGCCACGAACTCGCCCGGCTTGGCGTGCAGGCCGACCGTGTCCAGCACGGGCAGCGGCGCGCCGTGCAGGTCGAAGGCGTGGCTGACCCCCTGGACCTCAAGCTCCAGACCGGCCGGCAACTCCTGTTCCAGCGCTACCATTTCAGCAATCCCTTCTGCCAGGCGAGCAGCCGGTCGCGCGCCTTGAACAGCAGCGTGACGAGGCTGGAGCACACCAGCGCCATCACCAGCAGCGCCGCGTACATGTTGGCGTAGGCCGCCCAGCCCTGCGCCCATTGCAGGTACCAGCCGAGCCCGGCCTTGACCCCCATCATCTCCGCCACCACCAGCACCGCGAAGGAGGCGCCGAGCCCCATGAACAGGCCGACGAAGACGTGCGGCATCGCCGCCGGCACCGCCACCTTCAGAACCAGGAAGCGCGAGGACGCGCCCAGCGTGCGGGCGATGTCGTAATAGGCCGGGTTGACGCCGGCCACGCCCGACCATGTCAGGATGGTCACCGGCACGCCGGTCGCCAGCGCGATCAGGAAGACGCTGGCGCTCCAGCTCGACGGGAAGGCGAAGAAGGCGATGGGCAGCCACGCCGTGGCCGGCAGCGGCCCGATCAGCCGAAGCACCGGATGCACCCAATAGCCCACCGCCCGCGACCAGCCGATGGACACGCCGGTGACGAAGCCGACGAAGGCGCCGATCCCGTAGCCGAGCAGCAGCAGTTGCAGCGACGCCACGGTGCATTCCAGCAGCCGGGGCCACTCGTCCAGATAGACCTCCAGCAGCGCCTGCGGCGGCGCGAAGAAGGGGCGCGGCAACAGGTCGAGCTTGGCGGTGACCAGCTCCCAGCCGATCACGCCGAGCGCCAGCACGACCAGCCAGGGGGCGGCGGCGCGCAGCCGTTCCCCCGCCGCGCCGAACAGGCGCAGCAGCGGCACGGCGAAGGCCAGCGCACCGCCGACGACCGCCAGCAGGCTGGCGAACTCGCCGGTGCGCACCCATTCCTCGCCTTCCGGCCACAGGGCGGTCAGGGCGGCGGCGGCCAGCCAGGCGGCACTGGCCGCCAGCCCGCCCAGCCAGAGGCGCGGGGCCGTGGAGGAATGGTTGCGCTCCCCCTCCAGCACCGCTGCGTCATCCAGGCTGCTCATCTCAGCCCAGCACGTCGGCGTAGACGCGGTCGGCGAATTTCGCCGTGTCGGTGCCCGGCTTGAAGACCTGCACGCTCTTCAGCTCCTCCGCGTAGAGCGCGATCTCGCGCTTGATGTCGGCGCCCACCGGGTTGTGGTCGTGCGTCTGGCTGGAAAGCTGGGCGGCGAGGTCCTCGATGCTGCTCTTGGGCGAGTACTGTTGGTAGACCTTGGCGGCCTCCACCGGGTTGGCAGCCGCGTAGTGCTGCGCCTCGAACACGGCGCGGGTCACCGCGGCGGCGGCGGCCTTGTCCTCGCGCAGCAGGCTGCCGCGCGCGCCGAGGACACAGCAGACGCGGTTGGCGAATTCGCCCGACAGGTTGGTGGAGATTTCCACCAGATTGCCGGACTTCAGGAAATTGTAAGTCACCGGGTCCCAGTGGGCGACGGCCTGCGCCTCGCCCTTGTCGACCGCGATGGCCAGCAGATCGCCGGGGAAGACGCGCCATTCCACGTCCTTGTTCGGGTCGATCCCCTGCTTGGCGAGCTGGATGGAAAACAGGTGCTTGGCCGGGCTGGACAGGTCGCTGATCGCCACCGTCTTGCCCTTCAGCCCGGCAAGGCTGGTGATGCCGCCGTTCTTGGCGGCCAGCAGGCGCATGCAGCCGCCGTGCACACCCGCGATGATGCGCACGTCGAAGCCCTGCTCCAACGGCTTCAGCCAGCGCAGCGCCATGCCGTGGCCGATGTCCGCCTTGCCGGTGGCGAGCGCCTCCAGAAGCTGCTCCGTCGTGCCGGCGAAGTTGACGAACTCCACGTCCAGCCCGTGCTTCTCGAAGAAGCCGTTGTGCTTGGCGACCGCCACCGGAGCACCGCACACCGCGCCGGTGTTCCAGGCGAGCTTCAGCGGTTTCAGCGCGGCCGGCGTCGGGGCGGCGACCAGCCGGGACGCCACGCCCGCGAAGGGCAGCGCCACCGCGCTTGCCGCCGCCACCTTCAGCAGCCCGCGCCGCGAGGGCGCCAGCGTCGAAATTCCCGAACCGTTCCGATGCGTGCTCATGGTCGTCGTCGTCCTTCGATCGAGGCGTATTCACTTTTTATAAATGTGAATACATGATTTTCATGGACTATATTCAACGGCCTCGCTCTATAATGTCAACTCATGAAGTAGAGAAACGACGCACGGAAGGCCCCTATGATCACCGCCATTGTCCGCTACCGCCTGCCCGCCGCGATCGGACGGGAGGAGTGCCGGGCGCATTTCCTGTCGATCGCACCGGGTTTCGGCGATGTGCCCGGCCTGATCCGCAAGCAGTTCATCTGGAGCGAGACCGGCACCGCCGGGGGCGTCTACCAGTGGGAAAAGCGGGAAGACGCCCAGCGCTTCTACCAGGGGCCATGGCTGGACGGCATCCGGCGGCGCTACGGCACCGATCCGGAGATCGAGTATTTCGAGACCTTCGCGGTCACCGACAATCCGGGCGGGGTGGTGCTGGTGCCGGAGTGAGGGAGCCGGGTTCGCCTACAAATCCGGCGGGGTGCGGGCCGGCAGATGCAGCGTCGCCAGGGTGCCGCCCCCGGTGCGCGAGGCGATGGTGAAGGATCCACCCAGCCGGTCCGTCGCCAGATTGTCCACAATGTTCAGGCCGAGCCCGACCGAGCCGGTGCCGCGGCGGGTGGTGAAGAAGGGCTCCAGGATGCGCCCGGCGGTCCCCTCCGCGATGCCGGCGCCATCGTCGGCGACGGACAGCAGAACCGTCTCCGGTCCCGACGCCGCGGCCCCGACCGTCACCAGCCCATGCCGCCCCGCCGGAAAGGCGTGTTCCAGCGCGTTGCGGACAAGCTGCTCCAGAAGCGCGGACAGGATCGCCGGGTTGCTGACCATGCGCAGGTCGGCGGGGCAATCCACCGTCATGCGGTGCCCCAGCGGCTCCCACTGCGGGCGCAGGCTCTCCGTCACCTGCTCCAAGAAGGGGCGCAGCGCGATGGTCTGGCGCAGCCCGCCATGATCCGCCGCCACCCCCTTGAAGCAGCGCACGATCTCGCCGGCGCGGGCGATAGTGCTCGACAGCAGGGCGGCCAGCTCGCCTGCGCTCGCCAGGAAACGCTCCAGCTCGGCGCGGCGGAGCTGGTTGGCGGCCAGCCGCTCCGTCATCGCGGCGACCCGGTCGCCGAGGTGGGACGCGCTGCCCAGCGCCACGCCGATGGGCGTGTTGATCTCGTGGGCCACGCCGGCGACCATCTGGCGCAGCGCCGCCATCTTCTCGCGCTGGGCCTGGGCCAGCTTGCGCGTGCGCTCGCGGACCAGCGCCTCCAGATGCTCGTTCTCGTCCTTCAGGCTGCGGTTGGCCCGGCGCAGCGACAGGTGGGTGGCGACGCGGGCGCGCACGATGGCAGGGCTGAAGGGCTTCGTTACGTAATCGACGGCCCCGGTCTCCAGCCCGAAAGCTTCCTCCTCCGGGCTGGACAGCGAGGTGATGAAGATCACCGGGACGTCGGCGGTGGCCGGGTCGGTCTTCAGCAGCCGGCACACCGCGTAGCCGTCCAGCCCTGGCATCATCACGTCGAGCAGCACCAGCTCCGGCGGGTCGGCGGAGGCCAGCTCCAGCGCGCGGCGGCCGGAAGTCGCGAAGCGCACCTCGTGCCGGTCCTCCAGCACGTTGGCGAGCGCACGGATGTTGGCCGTGTCGTCATCGACGATCAGAATGTGACCACCGCTCACGGCGTCGTCTCCCGGTCCCGTTCCCTGGTCCATGCGGCGGTGAGCCGTTCCAGCGCCGCGCGGGCCGCGGCGAAATCCAACTCCTCCACAGCCCGCCCCACCTTGTCCACCGCCTCGTCATGGCCGCGCCCGGCCAGCAGGCCGCGCACAGCGTCGAAGCGGGCCGCCGCCGACAGGCTGCCGCTGCGCAACGCCTCCTCCAGCGCGCGCAGCGCCTCGTCCAGCTTGTCCGGGTCGACGAGAGGAACCGCCGGGATTTCCGGCACGACCTCCACGGCGATCTCCGCGGCGCGCAGCGTTTCCGCCGAAGCCAGCGCGGGACCGAGGCCGGCGGACAGGTCGGTCACGAGCCCCGGTATTGCGTCCCACCGCTCCTCGCGCGCCGCCAGCTCCAGCGCGGCGGCGGCGGCACTGGCGGCCATCGCGCCGACCGTTCCGGCGCTGCCGCGCAGCCCGTGGGCGAAGCGTTCCAGCGCCGGCCCGTCTCCCGCCTTGCGCAGATGCTCCAGCCGAACCGGCGCGTCGCCGTAGCGGTCGAGAAAGTCGAGGATCGCCCTGCGCAGCGTGCGCGCCCGCCCGTTCATCCGCGCCAACGCCGGGGCGAGGTCGAACCCCTCCAAGCCGTCAGGAAGAACGGCATCCATCTCCGCGTCCTTGGCAACCGGCAAAGCCTCCCGCCGCCCGAAGGGCTTCAGCCAGCGGTTCAGCACGGCGACGAGGCGATGCGGCTCCACCGGCTTGGCGATGTGGTCGTCCATGCCCGCGTCCAGACAGCGCCGCCGCTCCTCCTCCAGGGCGTGGGCGGTCATGGCGATGATCGGCAAGCGGTCGGGGCCGCACTGGCGGCGGATCGCCCGCGCGACCGCGAAGCCGTCCATGTCCGGCATCTGGACGTCGGTGAGCAGCGCGGCGTAGCCCGCCCCCGGTTCCAGCGCCAGCCGCACCGCCTCCCCGCCGCTGCCGACCGCGGTGACGGCCAGCCCGGCGTCCTCCAGCAGTTCCCGCGCGACCAGCCGGTTCACGGCGTTGTCGTCGGCGACCAGCACGCGCAGGCCGCGCAGCGGCTCGTCCACCCGCAGGCCCGCAAGCCCCGGATCGGCCAAGGCGGCGGGCAGCGCCGTCACGGCGCCGTCCTGCACGCCGACCGTCACCGTGAAGCGGAAGGTGCTGCCCAGACCGGGGGCGCTGTCCACAACGATGCCGCCGCCCATCATGACGGCCAGCCGCCGGCTGATCGCCAGCCCCAGCCCGGTCCCGCCGTAGCGGCGGGTGGTCGAACTGTCGGCCTGGGCGAAGGGCTGGAACAGGCGGGCCACCTGCTCCGCCGTCATGCCGATGCCGGTGTCGCGCACGGCGAAGCGCAGCTCGGTCTCCCCATCCTCCACCCCGCGCGGCGCGGCGCTCACGCCGAGGACCACGCTGCCGCTCTCGGTGAACTTCACCGCGTTGTTGACGAGGTTGAGGAGCACCTGCCCCAGCCGCAGCGGGTCGCCCAGCAGGGCAGTGGGCACGTCCGGGGCGACCTCCAGCCGCAAAGCCAGCCCCTTCTCCTCGGCGGAGAGGGCGGCGGTGCCGGCCACCATGTCCAGCACGGCGGACAGGTCGAAGGGCACGCGCTCCAGCGTCAGCATCCCCGCCTCGATCTTCGAGACGTCGAGGATGTCGTTGATGATTCCCAGCAGCGCCGTGGCCGAGGCGCGGATGCGGGTCAGGTAGCCGCGCTGGCGCGGCGGCGGCCCGGCGCGCAGGGCGAGGTGGCTGAGGCCGAGGATGGCGTTCATCGGCGTGCGGATCTCGTGGCTCATGTTCGCCAGGAAATCGCCCTTGGCGCGCGACGCCTCCTCGGCGCGGCGGCGGGCCTCCTCCACCTGCTGCTGGCGGCGCGCGATCTCGTCGAGGAAGTGACGGATCGAGCGGGAGATGGTGGCGATCTCGTCGGTGCCGCCGTCGGGCAGCGGCGTCTCCCGCCCCTCCACCCGGTCGAGCACCGCGTCGTTCAGCCGGACCAGACGCAGGGTCAGGAAACGGCGCAGGTACAGATAGACGCCGAGCGCCACCAGGAAGCCCAGCGCCCCCAGCCCGATCAGGATGCGGTTCTGCGTCGCCGCCAGTTCGGACAGGCCGTCCGCCTCGTCCGCCGCCGCCGCGTTGATCCGCTCGAACAGCGCGTGGGCGATCTTCACGACCTCCTCGACCATGACCAGCACCTGATTGGTCAGCGCCTTGCTGCGGGCAATGGCCGCCTGCCGCTCCATCAGGCTGGGCAGCAGGCCGGTGGGGCCGAGCAGCGCCGTCTCCAGCCGCTGGTGCAGGGCGGCGAAGCGCTCCGCCTGCTCCGGCGGCAACCCGGCGTGGAGCGCCGGCAGGGCCGACAGCGCCGCCGCCGCGTCCCGCTGGGCGCGCGCGATCTCGCGCTGGAAGCGGCTGTTGCCGGCGTGGGTGCTTTCGTTCAGCACGCGGTTGACCGTGTTGGTCCAGGCGGTCAGCGGCCCCAGCCGGTCCGGCGGCAGGGTCGGCAGCACGGCGGCGACCAGCGCGCCGGCCTCCGCCGACAGGCGGCGGGTCTCGTCCAGCGCGTCGTCGCTGCGCGCCGCCGCGTCGATGCGCTCGGCGACCAGCCGGTCGAGGTCCGCCAGCGTCGGGACGAGGGTTCCCAGGACGCCGGCCAGCGTGGCGCCGCCCTCGATGTCGGACAGGGCCTGCGCCGACCGGGTGACCGCCGTCAGGTTGGCGGTCAGCTCGGCCAGGGTGACCCGCCGTTCGGGGTGGCTCGTCGCCCCGCCCAGCCGGGTCGCCTGCGACAGCACCTGCTGCAGGCCGCCGTTCAGCACCGCCCCGGTGGTGATGCGCGGCAGCGCCCCGTTGGACAGGTCCGACAGGGCGTGGCGGAATTGCGCGAGGTCGTAGAGCGCGGCGCCCGACACGCCCAGCAGCACCCCCACCATCACCAGCAAGCCCAACCCGACGCGCCGCCCGACGCCGCCCCGGAAGGGCGCGCGCGGGACCGGCGCGGTCGAGGCGGGCTCCGTCGTCATCAACGCTCGGTGATGCGGCCGTCGATGCGGGGCGACACCGTCCCGCGGTCGGTCAGGTGCTGGGCCATGATCTCCCACAGCAGCTTGCCGCCGCTCCCGGGGGAGGCGCCGGGCGACTTGAGCATGCCGTAGCCGTCGCCGCCCTGGGCCAGATAGTTGGGCAGGGCCACCGAATAGCGGACGTCCGGGTCGAGCGGCTTGCCGCCCACCGTGACGGAGACGACGCGGCTGCCCGCCGGCTGCTTCAGGTCGTAGACCACCGCCATGTTGGACGGGTGGAGGAAGCTGCCCTTCTGGTTGTCCACCCCGGCGGCGCTGACCTCCAGCGCTTCGCGCAAGGCCTTGCCGGGCAGAGTCACGGCGATGATGGTGTCGCGGAAAGGCAGTTCGCGCTGGATGTCGCGGCGGGTCAGCACGGTCCCCGCCTCGTACTGGCGGTTGCCGCGGATGTTGCCGCCGTTGATGAAGGCGACCTCGGTGTTGAAATGGCCGCGCATGGCGTCGGCGATCAGCGAGGCGAAGGCGTTCTCGCCGGTGCGCACGGCGGCGCGGCGGGTGTCGAGCGCGGTCGCCGTCGTTCCGATGTTGATGTCCAGCAGCTCCGACAGCCGGGCCAGATAGACGCCGACCCGCTTTTCCATCGCCGGGTCCGGCGGCAGCCCGGCGAGCGGCACGATGTCGGCGCCGGCCAGCGCGGGCGGCGCCTTGCCGTCGCCGTCCAGCCGCAGGACGAAGGCCGACCCCTTCACGTTGACGTGGACGCCGAAGAGCTTGCCTTTATCGGCCTCCAAGACGTCCTTGCCGGTGGCGGAGAGCTGGAGCAGCGCGTCGATGGCGGGTTCACCGCGCAGCGCCTCCACCGCCTCCGGGGCGTTGTCCAGGATAGCGACCACATAGGCTGCCCCCTGGGCGCGGAGCGCGCGGGCCTCCGCCGTGATGGTGGCGGGCGGGCGCACCTCGATGTCCGGCACGATGTACTGCACCGTCAGTTCCGGCGAGATCGCCGAGACCACGCCGATCTTCCCCACCGGCGTGTCGAGCAGAGCCGACGGCTCCAGCCCCTCCATCACCGTGCCGGTGTTGCGGTCGATGGTGGTGGCGCTGACGAAGGGGAAGCGCGCCTCGTAGCTGCGCAGGGTCAGCTCGTCCTTGCCGAAGCCGAGGTCGCGCTTGGTCACCGCCATCATGTCGGGCTGAAGCTCGTTCAGCAGGTCGATCATGTGGGCACCACGGTCGAAGGTGGACAGGACGCCCGCGGTCAGCGACGCGCCGCCATGCAGGAACAGCGTGTTGCCCTCCGCCCGCTTGGTGCGCAGCAGCGTGGCGAGGTTGGCGAGGCCGCCCTCGCCCTCCACCGGCTCGATGTCGGCCATCGTCGAGGTGAAGACGATCGACAGCTCCGCCGCCGACGCGGCCGGCGCGACAGCGCCGAGCGCCACGACGGCGCAGGCGGCCAGGACGGCACGCCAGCCGGAAAAACGCCCCACCCCACCATTGCCGCGATTCGGCATGGTTGCCCCCTCCTGCCATCCCTGTTCCTTCAGGATGGTTCTTCCCGTATTCGGGCAGGGGAGTTCAAGGCATATCCATGCACGCCGGGGAACATTCCGGTGACAAAATCCCCTGCCGCAACAAGGACAAAGGGGAACGGCGGGATCAGACCGCCTCGTCCTGCCAGGGGTAGGACAGCGGAACCTCGCGAAAGGCGAAGCGGTCGAGATGGCGTTCCAGAGCCCCTTTCAACGCGGCGAGATGCTCGGCGGAGCTGGTGTCCAGCCGGCAGTCCAGCGCGTCCGGCCGGGCCTGGAGCGTCAGGGTGGCGTCGCCCGGCCAATCGGCGCCGCGGGCGTTGTGCGGGAAGACGACGCTCCCCCCTCCGGCGTGTACTCCACCGTCAGATTGTGCGCCCAGTGCTTGCAGAGCTGCTGGAGATAGCGGCTGCCGTTCGGGGTCGGGACGCGGACGCTGCTGGCGTGTCTCATGATCATCCTTCTGTGCGGTGATGGTGTTCTTCAGGGAAGACGCTCGATGCGCTGGGCCGCCTCGTCGAGGATGGAAACGGCGGCGTGCACCGTGTCCGCATCGACGCCCTCGCGCCCCAGCCGGTGCATCAGCACGGCTTTCAGATTCTCCATGGCGCGGCGGATCGGCGCGCCGTCGGTGTGGGCCCGCCGGGTCGCCAGGGCGGCGAGACGGGCGAACAGGGCCTCGACGGTGGCCGCGTCCTGGGCGAGCTGGGCGGTGCCCTCCGGGGTGACGGCGAAGGGCTTGCGCGCGCCCTCGGCGTCGGTCTTGGCGATGTGGCCCATCTCCTCCAGCAGCGACAGGGTCGGGTAGATCACGCCGGGGCTGGGCACATAGCCGCCGCCGGTCAGCTCCTCGACGGCGCGGATCAGGTCGTAGCCGTGCCGCGGCTCGTCGGCGATCAGCCGCAGCAGGACCAGCCGCAGTTCCGACGCCTCGAAGACGCCGCGCCGACCGCCGCGTCCACCGCGCCGCTCGTGATGCTCATGGCCCCAGCCGCTCTCCGCGGCGTGACGGCCGCCACCGAGACGGGGACCGCCGCCATGGGGGCCATCGCCGTGCGGGCCGGGATGATGGCGGCGCATCCGGCCGCAGAAGGGATTCGGGAAAAACCTCATGACAGGGGCTCCACTGTGTTTCGATAGGTTTAAGATATATCGTGACATGTCGAAATACAAGTCCCCAAGCCGCTTATTCCCTCTCCCGCCCCGGGAGAGGGTGGTGCCGGAGGCGCCGGGTGAGGGTGGCGCGAGGATCAAATCGCTGATCCTTGCCAGCACCCTCACCCTCCCACCGCTTCGCGGCGGGTCCCTCCCTCTCCCGGGACGGGAGAGGGGACGCAGCAGTCCTGAGCCTCGCCCAGCCAGCATACTGCGAATGCGAGCAATTCGCATTGACGATCCGCCGCGTTCGGGACCACAGTGCGCCCGCCCTTCCGGCATAGGCCGCCCCGGCAAAGTTGAAGGAGAGTCAAGGATGAAGCTGACCCGACGCCACGCCCTCGCCATGACCGCCGCCGTGGTCGGCCTCGCCGCCCTGGCTCCCATCCCGGGTTACGCCCAGGACATGACGGTGCGGCACGCGCAGGGCGAGACCCGGCTTCCCGCCAAGCTCGACCCCGTCCTGGTCTTCGACATGACCTCGCTGGACACGCTGGACGCGCTGGGCGTGGCGATCGCCGGGGTGCCCACGGGGCTGAAGCCGCCGCACCTCGCCAAGTATGACGGGCCGTCCTACGCGAAGATCGGCACCATGTTCGAGCCCGACTACGAGGCGGTAAACGCCGCCGAGCCCGGCCTGATCATCGCCGGCGGCCGCTCCGCCCCGAAATACGCCGAGCTGTCGCGCATCGCGCCGACGCTCGACATGACGACCGACCAGAAAGACTTCCTGAACAGCTCGATTGCAAACGCCGAGACGCTGGGCCGCATCTTCGGCAAGACCGCCGAGGTCAAGCAGAAGCTGGACCGGCTGCGCGCCTCCATCGCCGAGCTGAAGGCGGTGGCGGGCAACGCCGGCAAGGGCCTGCTGGTCCTGACCACCGGCGGCAAGATGAGCGCCTACGGGCCGGGGTCGCGCTTCGGCATCCTGCACACGGAGTTCGGCATCCAGCCCGCCGCCTCCGACCTGAAGGTCGCCAACCACGGGCAGGCCATCTCCTTCGAGTTCATCCTGGAGACCAACCCGGACTGGCTGTTCGTGATCGACCGCGACGCCGCCATCGGGCAGGACGGCAAGCCGGCCCGGCAGTTCCTCGACAACGACATCGTCCGCCGCACCACCGCGTGGCAGAAGAACCAGGTCGTCTATCTGAACGGCGGCAACTGGTACATCGTCGGCGGCGGGCTGGCGGCGCTCCAGCAGGATGTGGACGATCTCCTGGCGGCGTTGTCCAGGAAGTCCTGACCCGTGAAGACCCTGCCAATCGCCACGCTCCCGCTGGCGACCGTCGGCATCGGCCTGCTGGCCGTCTGGAGCCTGTTCGTCGGCGTCAGCGACGTGAGCCTCGCGGCGCTGTTCGGTGGCACTCCGGGTGGCGCCCCGGACCAAGCCACCCAGGTCCTGCTGGTCAGCCGGCTGCCCCGGACGCTGGCCCTGATCCTGGCCGGCGCGGCCATGGCGGTGTCGGGCCTGCTCCTCCAGATGCTGGTGCGCAACCGCTTCGTGGAGCCGTCCACCGCCGGCACCGCGGAAGCGGCCATCTTCGGCATGATGATGGTCTCGCTGCTGGCGCCGGAGATGCCGGTGTTCGGGCGCATGGCCGTCGCCAGCCTGTGCGCGCTGGCCGGGACGGGGCTGTTCCTGGCGATCCTGCGGCAGGTGCCGCTGCGCTCGCCGCTGGTGGTGCCGCTGGTCGGCATCATGCTGGGCGGGGTCATCACGGCGATGACCGAGTTCATCGCCTACCGCCAGGACCTGATCCAGTCGGTGCGCGGTTGGGAGACCGGAGACTTCTCCGCCATCCTGCTCGGCCGCTACGAGCTGCTGTGGTTGAGCGCCGCCCTGACCGGCATCGCCTATCTGGCGGCGGACCGCTTCACCGTTGCCGGCATGGGGCGGGACGTCGCCACCAACCTGGGCATCGACCACCGCAAGGTGATGGCGCTGGGGCTGGTCATCGTGTCGATGACCACCGCGGCGGTGATCGCCACCTGCGGCATGATCCCCTTCCTGGGGCTGATCGTTCCCAACGTCGTCAGCCTCGTCCGCGGCGACAACATGCGCGGGTCCCTGCCCTGGGTCGCGCTGATGGGGGCCGGGCTGGTGCTGGCCTGCGACATCGCCGGGCGGCTGGTGATCCATCCCTACGAAATCCCGATCGGGACAATGATGGGGGTGATCGGCAGCGCCCTGTTCCTCTATCTGCTGCTGCGGAGGAACGGCCATGCCGGCTGACCGCCGCATCCTCTCGCCGACGGTCGTCCTGGGCGGCCTGTCGGCGCTGACCCTGCTGGCGATCGCGCTGTTCATGACGCTGGGCGCGCGGGGCAAATGGGACTTCATCCTGGCCTTCCGCGGCACCAAGATCGCCGCGATGGTGCTGGTCGGCTACGCCGTCGCCGTGTCGACCGTCCTGTTCCAGACGATCACCAACAACCGCATCCTCACGCCCTCGGTGATGGGCTTCGACCATCTCTACCGGATGATCCAGACGGTGCTGGTCTTCCAGTTCGGCAGCGGGCTGGTGGCGTCGCTCGATCCGCGGCTGCGCTTCGGGGTGGAGGTGGCGTCGATGGTCGTCTTCTCCGGCCTGCTCTACTGGTGGCTGTTCAACGGGGCGGGGCGCGGCGACAACCGGCGCAGCCTGCATCTGCTGCTCCTCGTCGGCATCGTCTTCGGCGTGCTGTTCCGCAGCTTGACCAGCTTCCTCCAGCGCATCATCGACCCCAACGAGTTCCTGACGGTGCAGGACCGGCTGTTCGCCAACTTCAACCGGGTGGATGTCGAGTTGCTGACGGTGTCGGCGCTGGTCGTTCTGGCGGTGTCGCTGGTCGGCTGGCGGTGGCGGCGCACCTTCGACGTGCTGGCGCTGGGGCGCGACGCCGCGATCAACCTCGGCGTGGAGCACCGGCGCGCGGTGATGGCGGTGCTGGTGATGGTGTCCATCCTGGTGTCGGTGTCCACGGCGCTGGTCGGGCCGATCACCTTCTTCGGGCTGCTGGTCGCCAACCTCGCCTATCTGGTGGTCCGCTCGCACCGGCACGCGCTGATCCTGCCCGCCGCGGTGCTGCTCGCCGTGCTGACGCTGGTCGCCGGCCAGCTCGTGCTGGAGCGGGTGTTCGGCTACAACGCCGCGCTCAGCATCGTCATCGAGTTCGTGGGCGGTCTCGCCTTCCTGTTCATCCTGGTGCGGGGTTCGGCCCGATGATCGACGTCAAGAACATCACGAAGCGCTACAACGGCACCGTCGTCGTCGACGGGGTGTCCCTGTCCCTGCCGGCGGGCGGGGTGATCTCGCTGATCGGGGCGAACGGGGCCGGCAAGTCGACGCTGCTGTCGATCATCAGCCGCCTGCTGCCGATGTCCTCGGGCACGGTGGCGATCGACGGGCTGGACGTGACCACCACGCCGGGCGAGGTGCTGGCCCGCCGCCTGTCCATCCTGCGCCAGGACAACCAGATCATGTCCCGCCTGACGGTGGAGGACCTCGTCGCCTTCGGCCGCTACCCGCACAGCAAGGGCCGCCTGACCGACGAGGACCACAAGCACATCCGCAACGCGCTGCGCTATCTGGACCTGGAGCCGCTGGCCGGGCGCTTCCTGGACGAGCTGTCGGGCGGCCAGCGCCAGCGCGCCTTCATCGCCATGGTGCTGTGCCAGGACACCGAATACATCCTGCTCGACGAGCCGCTGAACAACCTCGACGTCAAGCACGCCGTGGCGATGATGAAGCTGTTCCGCCGCACCGCCGACGAATTCGGCAAGACCATCGTGCTGGTGCTGCACGACATCAACTTCGCCTCCTGCTACTCCGACCGCATCGTCGCGATGCGCGACGGCCGGGTGGTGCACCAGGGGCCGCCGGAGGTCATCATCACGCCCGAGGTGATCCGCGACGTCTACGGCGTCGAGGCCCAGGTGATGGAGAACGCCGGCCAGCGCATCGCGCTGTACTACCAGTAAAGAGCACCAATTCCCCTCTCCCGCCCCGGGAGAGGGTGCCCGCAAAGCGGGCGGGTGAGGGTCGCACGAGGATCAAAGCCCTGATCCTTGCCGGAACCCTCACCCTTCCCGCGCTCCGCGCGGGCCCCTTCCCTCTCCCGGGGCGGGAGAGGGAAATCCAGTCACCAACGCGGTGGGTCGAAGAGCACCGAACGGTCGATGTCGGCCAACCGCGCCCGCCCGCTCAGCGCCATGGCGACCTCCAGCTCGGTCTGCAGGATGGTCAGCATGTGGGCGACGCCCGCCATGCCGCCGACCGCCAGGGCGTGCAGCACCGGCTGGCCCACCAGCACCGCGTCGGCGCCCAGCGCCAGCGCCTTCAGGACGTCGGTGCCGCGCCGGATGCCGCCGTCCGCCAGGATCGGCAGGCGGCCCGCCGCGCGGGCGGCGACCAGCGGCAGAACCTCCGCCACCGCGGGCAGCGTGTCGAGCGTCCGCCCGCCATGGTTCGACACGATGATCCCCGCCGCCCCGGCCTCGATGGCGGGGTCGACGTCGTCTGGGTTCATGATCCCCTTCAGCAGCACCGGCAGCCGCGTCTCGGCGCACAGCCAGCGCACCGTGTCCCAGGTGGCGGCGGCGTGCAGCATGCCCTGGAAGACCGGACTGCCGGGGCGCGACGGGGTGAAAGTGTCCGGCGCCAGACCGGCCAGATTGACCGGGGCGATGCCGTCCGGCAGGCGGAAGCCGGCGCGCTGTTCGATGTTGCGCAGGCCGCTGACCGGCGCGTCCACCGTCAGCACCAGCGCGCGGTAGCCCGCGGCCTCCGCCCGCCGCACCAGGGCCAGCGTGTCCTCCGGCCGGGGCTGGGTATAGATCTGGAACCACAGCGGCCCGCCGGCCGCCGCCACGACCTCCTCCAGCGTCACGCTGGACTGGGTGCTGACGGTCATCCAGGTGCCGGTGAGGCCAGCCGCTTGGGCGGTGGCCCGCTCCCCGTCGCGATGGACCAGCCGGTGGAACGCCATGGGCGCGATCAGGATGGGATAGGGCATGGCCTGCCCGAACAGGCTCGTCGCCGCGCTGGCCCCCGACAGATCGCGCAACGCCCGCGGCATCAGGCGCATCCGGTCGTAGGCGTCGCGGTTGGCCTGCCGGGTGATGCCGTCCGCCCCGGTCCCCGCGATGTAGGCGCGGGTCGCCGCATCGACGCGGGCGGTGAAATGGCGCTCGTAGTCGTAGAGCGAGACGGTGTCGGCGGGAACGCTCATCGCAGGAATCCTCAAGAAACATTCCCTCTCCCCTCCGGGGAGAGGGTTAGGGTGAGGGGGTTGCGCTTTTGCTGGACGTCCCACCATGCGCATCCCCCTCACCGGCCCTCCGGGCCACCCTCTCCCCAGAGGGGAGAGGGCTATTAAGAACGGCCCTCCGCCAAATCCCTTGCCCGTCGCGCCAGCGCGCGCAGGCGCGGGTCGGGCTGGCCGGCCAGGGCGGCGGCCATGCCGAAGTAAAAGTCGGGGAAGCCGGTTTCCAGAGCCCGCGCGAACCACGCCAGCGCCTCCTCCGTCCGACCGTTCTGAAGCAGCAGCCGGGCGTGGTTGAAGCGGCCCCAGCAGTCCCCGCCCTCGGCGGCGGCCTGGAAGAGTTGGCGGGCGCCCGCCCCGTCCTCGGCCACCGCCCGCCCGGCCTCATGGAACAGGCCCAGCATGTTCAGCGCCTTCACGTTGCCCCGGCGGGCCGCGGCGGCGTAGAGCCGGTAGGCCTCGGCGTCGTCCGCCGGAACGCCCAGGCCGCGGCAATGCAGGTCGGCCAGATTGAACAGCGCCCAGGCATCGCCCAGATCGGCCGCCCGGCGGTAGTGGGCGGCGGCCAGGACGGGATCGGCGGGCACGCCCCAGCCGTGCTCGTGGCAGCGCCCCAGCATGTTGACGGCACGGGCGTCGCCGCTGCGGGCGGCGATGCGGAACCACTCCACCGCCTGCGCCCGCTCGGCCCCGCCGCGGTCGAGGCACTGCTGCCCCAGGGCGAGTTGCACGTCGATGATGCCCGGCCCTTCCGTGGAACAGGCAGCGATCCCGCCCATCACACCTCCGCCCAGCGCCGCAGCAGGTTGTGATAGTGGTTGACCAGGGCCAGCACGGACGGGTGCTGGTCGCCCAGCTCCCGGCGCAGGTCGATGATCGCGACGTCGAGGTCGTAGAGCATCGCCCGCAGCCCGTCGTCCTTGACCAGCGACTGCGTGAAGAAGAAGGAGGCCCAGCGCGAGCCGCGAGTCACCGGGGTCACCCGGTGCAGGCTGCTGGACGGATAGACCACCGCGTGCCCCGCCGGCAGCTTCACGCCCTTGGTGCCATAGGTGTCCTCGACGACCAGATCGCCGCCGTCATACTCGCCGGGATCGCTGAGGAAGATCGTGGTGGAGACGTCGGCCCGCATCCTCATACCGCCGGTGCCCGGAATGGCCCGGATGGCGTTGTCCACATGGTTGCCGTAGGTCATGTCCAGGTCGTAGCGGTTGAACATGGGCGGCAGGACGCGCAGCGGCAGGGCCGCGGAATTGAAGGCCGGGTTGCGGCCCAGCGCCTTCAGGATGACCACGCCCAGCTCACGGGCGGTGTCGCTCTCCTCCGGGATCTGCAGGTTGTTCTTGGCCAGCACCGCCTGGGAGCCCGCGGTGACGCGGCCATCGACCCAGGGCGACGCCTCCAGCACCGCGCGGCAATGGGCGACCTCGTCGGCGGTCAGAACGTCGGGGATTTGCAGAAGCACGGGGAGGAATCCTTTTGCAGAAGAAGAAGGCCGGACCGGCCCCCGGAGGATGGTCCGGGAACGCGGTCCGGCCTGACCGGGATCAGAAGGTGACGCCGGCGGTCAGCATGAAGGTGCGGCCCGAGGCCGGCACCGCGCGCGAGGCGTTGAAGGCCGAGGCGTAGTTGCGGTGGTCGGTCAGGTTGTAGGCGTTGAGCGCCAGGGACAGGTTGTTGATCTCGTAGGACACCACGCTGTCCAGCGACACCGTCTCCGGCACGCGGCCGGTGTTGGCGCTGTCGGCCCAGTATTCCGAGGCGTACTGGATGCCGCCGCCGACCATGACCTTGCCGGGCACGACGCCGGGGGCGAACTCGTAGGTCGACCACAGGCTGGCGTTGTGCTTCGGCACGTTCGGGGCCTCGTTGCCGACGACCGCCGCGTTGGTGCGCGACTCCTTGATCTCGCCGTCGAGGTAGGCGTAGCTGGCGTAGACGCTCCAGCCCTCGACCACCTTGCCGCTCACCCCGGCCTCGAAGCCGCGGATGCGGGTGCCCAGACCGGCCTCGGAGAAGCCGTCGGTGACCGTGCCGGTGGCCGGATCGACCGAGTAGGTGTTGCTCTTCTCGATCTGGAACAGGGCGCCGTTCAGACCCAGCCGCCCGCCGAGGAAGTCGGCCTTGCCGCCGATCTCGTACAGGTCGGTCTTTTCCGGATCGAAGTCACGCCCATTGCGCGGGGTCTCCGCCGTGCCGTTGGTGAGCTGCGCGGCGATGTCCACGCCGATCGGCTTGTTGGAGCGCGCGTAGGAGACATACAGCGACGCGTCCTTGGTCGGCTCGTAGATCAGGCTGGCCGAGGGGCTGAGCGTCCGGGTGCTGGCGCTGCCGCCCGCCACCGTCGGATCGGAGGCGCGGAAGGTGCTGCGGAAGTAATCCCAGCGCAGGCCGCCCTGCACCGAAAGCTGCTCGAACAGCCACACCCGGTCGGTGACGAACAGGCCGGTGTTGGCGACGCTCGATTCACGCACGCCGGTCGCCGGGTAGGTGAGGAAGGCGTTGGCCGGGTAGCTGTGGCTGGGGTTGCGGATGGTCTGGGTGTTGGTGCGGTTGACCCAGGTGCCACCGCGCCGCTCGTCCTTCTGATAGCTGAGGTCAAGCCCGCCGTTCACCTTGTGGTAGAGGCCAAGGAAGGTGCCCTCCGCCTTGGCGCCCGCGACGTTCTGGACGCCCCAGCCCTTCTGCTTGAAGGCGAGGCCGCCGCCGGCGCCGTAGGCGATCACCGGGTTGCCGCCGTTCAGGAAGAGCGTGCTGCTGGCCGCGGTCAGCGCCGCCGGGGCGGTGGAGACGAAATCGCGCTCGTAATGGCTGTAGCGGCTGTCGTTGTAGAAGGACAGGTTCTTGCTGACCTCATGCGCCAGGGTCGAGGTCACGACGTGGTTCTCAGTGTCGTCGCGGTCCTGGTTGCGGACGTAGGACGTGGACCGGTCGAGCCCGAACTCGGGCGCCGGACGGAAGGTGCCGTCGCGGCCGCGGATCATCGGCACGCCCATGTCCGGGATCTTATCGCCGTCGAGGTAGGAGTAGTTCAGGTGCCAGGTCGTCGGGGTGCCCAGCCCGACGCCGAGGTCGGCGGCGATGCCCTTGCGCTTGGCCTCGACCTCGTCGCGGTCGGCGACGTCCTGGTCGTGGTACAGGCCGTTGATGCGCAACGCCGTCGTCTCGTTGATCGGCTGGTTCACGTCCACCGTGGTGCGGTAGGTGGGGCCGGAGCCGACCGATTGCTCGACCTTGTAGCGCTTGTCCAGCCCGGCCTTCTTGGTGCCCTGGTTGATGACGCCGCCGGAGTTGCCGACGCCGAAGCCGTTGCCCGACGGGCCCTTGAAGACCTGCACCGTCTCGGTGTTGAAGACGTCGTGGGTGTAGACGCCGAAGTCCTTCAGGCCGTCGGTGTAGATGTCGCCGCGGGCGGTCAGGCCGCGGATGCGGAACTGGTCGCCGTTCTGGCCGCCGTTGCCCTCGCCGGTCGAGATGGTGATGCCGGGGACGTTGCGCAGGACCTGTTCCAGGGTCGTCGCGCGCTGCTGCTCGATGATCTCTTCCGGAACGACGTTGACGACGCGGGGCGTGTCCTTGACGGTGTCGGGCAGGCGGGAGATGCCGGTGGGCTTGGCGTTCACGTTCCCGCTGTCGGCCGGACGGTCGGCGCCCACCCGAACCGGGTCGAGGACGGTGGCGTCACCGGCCGCGGCGCCCGGCGCGGTCCCCGCGCCAGACCCGGCCCCCGATCCGGCCGTCTGAGCCTCGGCCACCGTCGCCAGGGTGGAAAAGGACATCGCCAGCCCCGCCGTCGCGGCGGCGCCGGCGATGATGGGTCGGAGGCGGTCGGGGACATTCGATTGCAACATAAGGCTCTCCCGAAAAGTCGTCGTGGCGGATGCGCCGATCAGCGGCGGGTATCTACCAATCGGGGAGGCGCCCCCTTCAACGGCGATCATTCAGAATAATTCTAAATTGCAAAATCACCCCTATTCAGCCCCAACGCATGCAGGGATATGCTGTTTGTCGGAGTCCCTTGGCGGACCATCCGCAAGCTCGCGCAGAGGGCGTCTCACGCCAATTTTTCCATTACATTACAATAATTTAAGGACTCTGTTCAGAGGCTTTCACAGGTCCGGGCGGGGCGGGAGAGGCCGAACTGTTGCAAAGCAGCAACGCCGATAATAAGAATTATTCGCAATATGCAGAAGCGCCGCAGGCCGAACGTCTTTTCTACGTCAGGGTGGACTCTGCACAGCCATCGCGCCCTGCCCGAGACGGGCCTTCCAGAGCTGTTCGGCCAGCCGCAAGGCGTCGGCGAAGGCCGGTCCGGTGGCGCCGGGAAGGGCGAACAGGGCGAAGGCCGCGGTGCCGATGATGATCCGCTCGGCCCGCGCATCGCGCACGGCACCGGTCCACACCCCCTGCCAGTACTCCAGGCTGGTGCCGCGCGGGCGCGGCGTGGGCGGTGGCTCCTCCATGCAGGCGGGGAGAATGAGGTCCTCCACCGCGCCGTTGACCAGACGGTGGATGGAGGAAGGGCGGAAGGGCGTGAACTGGGCGACGTCGCGCACGCTGCCCAGCACGGCCATGTGCTTCCAGCCGAGGATGCGCGCGGCGTCGCGGTGGAGTTCCCGGTAGGTCGGCTTGGCCGCGCCCAACAGGGAAGTCTTGGCCTTGGACGGCTTCAGCAGATGCACGGCCTCGAACACGGCGGAGCGGGTCTGGGTCAGCCGGTGCAGCCCGATCAGCCGGTAGATCTGCGGGGACAGGGCGGCGAGCGGCGCGTAGGCGATCCGCTGCGCCGCCAGCGCCGCCGTGATCTCCCGCGCGTTGGTGCAGACTGGGATACCCACGGTGGGCGCGATGAACTCGTAACGTCCAGACGCCGCGCTGCAGCCCGTGCTGCCGTGCAGCAGCACCCGGTGGCCGGCCTGCGCGACCAGCCGCGCCGCGTGGAAGAACCAGGGCGGGTTGTGGTAGTTGGGCGAGGTGAAGCAGGGCCAGTCGATGTCCGCCTGGATCGTCCGGCCCAGCCCGGCGGCGACGTGCGCCCGCATCGCCCGCACCAGTCCGGCCAGTTCCGGCGCGGTGGAGCCGCGCATCCGCATCATCCCGAGAAGCGCGCCGACCTGGACCGGATCGGCCTCGCCCGCCAGGATGATGGTCATCGCCTCCTCCGCCTCCTCGGCGGTCAGCGGGCGTCCGTGGCCGCCGCCGGCGATGCCCAGCACGCCGATGTGGCGGGCCAGCCGGTCCTGCGCAGTGGCGTCCGGCGCGATCCTCTCCAGTTTCGCGTCGATCTGGGCCGGAGACGGCTGTCCCTCCAGCAGGCCGGCCGGACGCACCTGAAGCGGCGGCGCGTCGATGGCGGTCGGCACGTTCCAGCGGGGATCGAAGGTTTCGTCGAGCGCCGGGCGTTCCATCGACGGCTCGAACAGGGCGTCGATCCCACGGGCCAGCGCCTGCACGCGCGGGCGCAGTGCTTCGGCGAAGGGCGTCGGCACCAGACCGCGGCCCGAGCGGATGAACAGGGGATCGCCGAACTCCTCGCGCATCTGCGCCAGAAGCCGGCTGAGCGCCGAGGTCTGCAGACCGAGGTCGCGGGCGGCCAGCGTGACGTTCCGTTTCGACAGCAGCGCGTCCAGCGCGACGATCAGACGGCCACGAGGCAGCCGATTCTCCTGGCCGCCGGGGGCAGCCTTGCCCGGAGCGGACGCCTCCGGCACCGGCGCTGGACGAGGCGCCGCGCCCTTCCTCTTGTCCATCATGTGCGTTCAGCCCGAATGCGGTTGCCTGGCCGGTTCACGGCTGCATACCATGATAATGATACGCATTTGCATGCCAACGCAACACGGCTGGTCCGCCCTCCGGCCCCGCGACGGACGGGGCCGGAGGCTTGTGCTCCCTAGTCCTCGGAGTCCACGGGCTTGGGGGCCGCGGCCTGCTCCGCCTGGATCCGCTCGACGATGCGGGTGAGCGCCGCCGCGTCCAGGGGGCTGTCCATGTTCAGGTCCTGGGCGAACTTGCGGATCACGCCGATGGCGCGGCGCCGGGTCACGATGTCGACGTCACCGGGCCGCGTCCGCTCGACCACCGGCCCCTTGTAGTAGCCGCTGCCGACACGCCATTGGCGCTGTCCGTCCGCCCGCCATTTGGTGCCGTCGGACAGCACCATGCAGCGGTTGCCCTCGGTGAAGGCGTCGACCGTGGCAATCCTCTCCGGGCCGGTCTGGCTGTTGTGGATCGTCACCTGATCCCCGACCCTGAACGCTGTCATTGTGTGATCATCCTCTCTCAATCAGTCGTTGTCCGACACCGGGCCGCCGGAATGGAACCGCGCGCCGTGGTCGCTCTCGCGCCGCTCCTCCACCGCCGCCATCAGCCGCGACTTCGCGGTGGCGCGGCTGTCCGGCGCGCCGTCCTCCGTCCGTTGGCCCGGCGGCTGGCTCCGCGAGGCGGAGCGCACGCCGTTCAGCGCCGCCAGGAAACCGGTGGCCGGACGCATCGTCCGGCCGCCGCGCAGGCCCGGCGGGGGCCCGGCCGGTGGCGCCGAAGGCGACGACGCCGGAGGTTCCGGCTTCGCCGCGGCGACCGGAACGACGTCGACCTCCACCTCCTCATGCGGCGCCCGCCGTTCGGCGGCCTCGGCATGGGCGAGGCTGGTGGCGCGCTCCACGACCAGCGTCCGGCATTCGCCGTCCAGCGTTTCGTAAACGCGCTTGGCCTCGTTCAGTTCATGCAGGTCTTCGGTTTCCAGAGTGCGGTCCAGCGCGCTGGAGAGCAGCCGGAACTCCAGCACGCCCGGCACCCGCGCCTCGTCCACGGCGCGCTTCAGCACGCCGACGGCTTGCAGGGTTTCACGGTCCAAAGTGCCTTCGGGCATCGACATGCTGTGGGTTGATCGACGGGATCACCCGAAATATCGGCTGAGGACCGGCAGGGTCAAGTGCGATCCGGCACCGGTCCGGCTTCACCCTCCGGTTCGACAGCACCGCGTCTTTGCAGCCACAGGGCGACGAGCCAGCACAGCGCGGCCCAGCCCGCCCCGACGCACCAGCCCGCCAGGACGTCGGTCGGCCAATGGACGCCGAGATAGACGCGGCTGCACCCGACCAGCAAGGTCACCACCATCGCCACGACGAGCACGTAAGCCTTCTGCCGCCGCCCCTCGACGAAGCGGGCCAGCATGGCGCCCAGCGTCAGGAAGACGACGGCCGACAGCAGCGAATGGCCGCTGGGGAAACTGGCGGTGAAGACGATGTCGCCGTGGGGGACGATGTCCGGGCGCTCCCGCCCGATCTGGTTCTTCAGCAGGCTGCTGATCGTCATGCCGCCGCCGACCGACAGCAGCACCAGGAGCGACGCCCCGCGCTTCCCCTGAAGCAGCAGGAACCCCACCGTCACCGCGGTGATCAGCGACAGCACGGTGATGCTGCCCAGCGCCGTGACGTCGCGCGCCGCGTTGTGAAGCCAGGGCGGTCCCAGCGGCATCGCCGGATCGCCGGCCACCCGCAGCGCCAGCAGCACCGCGCGGTCGAAGGCCGCCGTCTCGCCCTCGATCACCTCGCCGGCCAGCAGGGCGAAGGCCAGGATCAGCCCGGCGCTGACCGCCATGCCGACGAGAAGCCGCAATTCGTGCCGGCCGAGCCTCGTCCAGAAGCCGGGTGCCCTCAATCCTGCCAGCGCCATCGCCCGTCCCCTGCCTCCCGTCCGTCACAGACCGGTTATGGGAACGCCGGCCCGCACGGAAAAGGTCCGCCGGGCCGGAACGGCTGCGGCCAAGCGGTTGGCCGCGACCGGTTGCCCCGCAAACATAAAGATATCTTTATGCTTGCGGGGTTCCGAATGCGCTGCTACACCAACGCCACAGCGGGCCGGTGCGCCCGCCCCTTTTCATTGCTGTACCGCAAACAGCCGCGCAGGAGACCCCCCGATGGCCGCGCCCGCCAACTTCACCGACTTCAAGGTCAAGGACATCAGCCTCGCCGAGTGGGGCCGCAAGGAAATCACCATCGCCGAGACCGAGATGCCCGGCCTGATGGCGCTGCGCGCGGAGTTCGGCGAGACGAAGCCGCTGGCCGGCGCCCGCATCGTCGGCTGCCTGCACATGACCATCCAGACCGCCGTGCTGATCGAGACGCTGACCGCTCTCGGCGCGACCGTCCGCTGGTCCTCCTGCAACATTTTCTCGACCCAGGACCAGGCCGCCGCCGCCATCGCCGCGGCCGGCATCCCGGTCTTCGCCTGGAAGGGCGAGACGGAGGAGGAGTTCTGGTGGTGCATCGAGCAGACCCTGCGCGGTCCCGATGGCTGGACCCCGAACATGATCCTGGACGACGGCGGCGACGTCACCCAGATCATGCACGACAAGTATCCGGAGATGCTGGCCGAGGTCCGCGGCCTGTCGGAGGAGACCACCACCGGCGTCCACCGTCTCTATGAGATGATGAAGAAGGGCACGCTGAAGGTTCCGGCCATCAACGTGAACGACAGCGTCACCAAGTCGAAGTTCGACAACCTCTACGGCTGCCGCGAGTCGCTGGTCGACGGCATCAAGCGCGCCACCGACGTGATGGTGGCCGGCAAGGTCGCCGTGGTCGCCGGCTACGGCGACGTGGGCAAGGGCTCCGCCGCCTCGCTGCGCTCGCAGGGCGCGCGCGTCCTGGTGACGGAGATCGACCCGATCACCGCGCTCCAGGCCGCCATGGAAGGTTATCAGGTCGTCACGATGGACGAGGCCGCTCCGCAGGGCGACATCTTCGTCACCGCGACCGGCAACGTCGACGTGATCACGCTGGACCACATGCGCCAGATGAAGGACCGCGCCATCGTCTGCAACATCGGCCACTTCGACAGCGAGATCCAGATCGAGGCTCTGCGCAACTACAAGTGGGAAGAGGTCAAGCCGCAGGTCGACGAGGTCGTCTTCCCCGACGGCAAGCGCCTGATCGTCCTGGCCCAGGGCCGTCTCGTGAACCTGGGCTGCGCCACCGGCCACCCGAGTTTCGTGATGAGCGCCAGCTTCACCAACCAGGTGCTGGCCCAGATCGAGCTGTGGACCAACGCCGCCAGCTACGAGAACAAGGTCTACGTCCTGCCGAAGCACCTGGACGAGAAGGTCGCCCGCCTGCATCTGGACAAGATCGGCGCCAAGCTGACCACGCTCTCCGCCAAGCAGGCCGAGTACATCGGCGTGAAGGTCGAAGGCCCGTTCAAGCCGGACCACTACCGCTACTAAGCGGGTCCGGACGGAACGGAAAGGGCCGCCCATTGGGCGGCCCTTTTTGCGTTTGGGGGGTGTTGGAGGTTCTTGCCCCCACCCTTCCCACGGCTTCGCCGCGGGCCCCTTCCCTCCCCCGCTGACGCAGGAGAGGGAAATTTAGTCCCCTCCCCTGCGAAGCGGGGGAGGGCTAGGGAGGGGGCAAGACCTCCCCTACCGCCAAACCCTACCGCCGCACCATCGGCGCCAGATCCTTGCGGATGCCGGCGTCCAGCCGGGCGTTCAGATCGTCCATCATGCGGCGGACGAGGTCCTGCAGGGTCGCCTCGCGGTCGGCCACCGAGATGTTTTCCGGCACCGTGGTGGACTGGGTCACCGTCGCCTTGGTCATGCCGCGGAAGGTCGTCTCGCCGGGCAGCTCGCCGCCGATCTCGACCTCGATCCGCCCGTCGTAGCGCTGGGCCTGATCGTTGGTGAAATAGCCCTTCACCCCGCCGGTCTTGGGAAGCTGGACCTCGACGATGCTGGCGTCGCGGATGGTGACGCGGACGCGGCCCGGCCCGCCCGCGGCCTGGAGGCGCTCGTTGGCCCAGCGGCGCACCGCCTCGGCGGGCGGCAGGGGGATGCGCTGGTCGACGGCGGTGCCGGCCGGACGGTGGGCGTCCACCACGTCGACGCCGCCCGCGTTCAAGACGATCGGGCCGAAGTTGGAATAGTCG
This sequence comes from Azospirillum sp. UENF 312511, assembly GCF_058780635.1. Taxonomy (NCBI): domain Bacteria; kingdom Pseudomonadati; phylum Pseudomonadota; class Alphaproteobacteria; order Rhodospirillales; family Azospirillaceae; genus Azospirillum; species Azospirillum sp. UENF 312511. The sequence goes on from NZ_JBSNCG010000001.1 coordinate 107,213, forward strand.
ATGGGCCGGGCCGCCGGACGCGGCGGCGTGCTCTGGCAGGCCGTCAGGGCCACGGTGGCGAGAGCGGCGGCGAGAACGAAACGGCGGGTGGGCATGATCGCTCCGGTGAGACGGAAAAACGGCGCGGCACTATAGCCGCGCCGTTTCCCAAGCGCATCCGGAACCTGGAGCCCCCTACTCCGCCGTCCCGTAGACCCGGTCGAGGTCCGCGTCGTCGAAGTGGTAGGCGGTGGAGCAGAACTGGCAGACCACTTCGACGCGCCCGTCGTCGATCTTCAAGCTCTGCACCTCGTCCCGCGGCAGGCGGGACAGCATGTCCGACACCCGCTCGCGCGAGCAGCGGCAGCCGAAGCGCAGGGCCTTGGGTTGCCACACCCGCACGCCGTCCTCGTGGAACAGGCGGAACAGCAGGTCGCGGGCCGGCAGCTCCGGGTCGAGAAGCTCGTCGCCGGTGGTGCTGGACAGCAGGACCATGGCGCGGCGCCACGCGTCCTCGTCGCCGGAGCCGAGCACCTTTTCGGTGGCGTCCTGCGGCAGGCGCTGGATCATGATCCCGCCGGCCCGCCAGGCGCCCTTGCTGCCGTCCGGCAGGGTCTCCTGGTCCACCGACACGGTCAGGCCGGTGTCGATCTGCTCCGACTGGCGGAAATAGTGCTGCACGCAGTCGGCCAGCGTCTTGCCGTACAGCTCGACGATGCCCTGGTAGCGCTCGGTGTTCGGCCCCTGGTCCACGGTGAAGGCGATGTGGCCCTTGCCGAGCAGGGCCGGCGCCGGAGCGATGGCCACGTCGTCGGCGGCCTTGGCCAGCGCCTCTTCGTCGAACTGGGCGTAGGCGCGGATGTCGCCGACCGAGGTGATGTCCGCCACCATCAGCCGGACCGGCCCGTCGCCCTTGGTCTGGAGCGTGAAGATGCCGTCGTACTTCAGCATGCTGGACAGCAGCATAGCGAGCGTCATCGTCTCGGCCAGGAAGCGGGCGACCGGCTCCGGATAGGCGTGGCGGGTCAGGATTTCGTCCAGCGCGGGGCCCAGCTTCACCATGCGGCCGCGCAGGCGCGACGCCTCGATCTGGAAAGGCAGAACGAGATCGTCGGTGATCGGTTGGACGGAAGGATCGTCCATGATGTCCTCGAAGTTACGACAGGCCATGGCCCGGCGCCGCCATCCCGCTCATCGCGGGGGGCGGCGCCGGGCCATGACTCCAATTCCAAGGGCTTTTAGCCCCAAGTGCTCTTAAATAGTGGCGCCGAGGCACCATGCCAGTATGGCCTTCTGGGCGTGCAGGCGATTTTCCGCCTCGTCCCAGACGACCGAATGCCGGCCGTCGATCACCCCGTCGGTCACCTCCTCCCCGCGGTGGGCGGGCAGGCAGTGCATGAACAGGGCGTCGGGGGCGGCGAGATCCATCAGCGCCTCGTTGACCTGATAGGGCCCGAGGACCGCCGCCCGCTCGTCCACGTCGGTGTTGTGCATGGAGGCCCAGGCGTCGGTGACCACGCAGTCGGCGCCGCGCACCGCCTCCTCCGGCGAGGTGGTGACGGTGATGCGCCCGCCCTCGCGCTTCACCCAGTCGAGCAGTTCCGGCGCCGGGCCGTAGATCTCCGGGCAGCCGAGGCGGATTTCCACGCCGAGGCGCACCGCCACATGGACCCAGCTCACCGCCACGTTGTTGACGTCGCCGATCCAGGCCACCGTGCGCCCTTCGATGGGGCCGCGATGCTCCTCGAAGGTCATCACGTCGGCCATGATCTGGCAGGGGTGCGACTGGTCGGTCAGGCCGTTGATGATCGGCACCGAGGCGAACTCGGCCAGTTCGTGCACGCGCTCCTCGCCCATGGTGCGGACCATCACCGCGTCCACGTAGCGGGACAGCACGCGGGCGGTGTCGCCGATGGTCTCGCCGCGGCCGAGCTGCATGTCGTCGGGCTTCAGCACCACCACGTCGCCGCCGAGCTGGCGCATGCCCACCTCGAAGGAGACGCGGGTGCGGGTCGACGGCTTCTCGAAGATCATCGCCAGCGTGCGGCCTGCGAACAGCGAGCGGTAGGCCGGGATGTCCTTCTTGATGGTCGCGGCCATGGCGAGGATCTGGCGCAGGGTCGCCTTGTCCAGCCGGTCGATGTCGAGGAAATGACGAACGGCGGACATCACACCAGCTCCTTGGCGGTCTTGGCGAGGATGGCCACGGCCTCCTCGACCTCGGCTTCGCCGATGTTCAGCGGCGGCAGCAGCCGGACCACGTTGTCGCCGGCCGGAACGGACAGCAGGCCGTTGGCGCGCAGCGCCACCACCACGTCGCCGACCGCCGGGCCGCAGGCGAGGCCGAGCATCAGCCCCTTGCCGCGCACGCCCTTGAAGACCGCCGGATTCTCGGCCACCAGCCCGGCCAGCCGGTCCTGGAGCAGGCCGCCGATGCGCTGCACATGGTCGAGGAAGCCGGGCTCCAGCACCTTGTCCAGCACGGCGTTGCCGACCGCGGTGGCCAACGGGTTGCCGCCGTAGGTCGAGCCGTGGGTGCCGGCGGTCATGCCCGACGCCGCCTTTTCCGTGGCGAGGCAGGCGCCCAGCGGGAAGCCGCCGCCGATGCCCTTGGCCACCGCCATGACGTCCGGCGTGATGCCGGCCCATTCATGGGCGAACAGCTTGCCGGTGCGACCCATGCCGCACTGAATCTCGTCCAGGAACAGCAGCATTCCGTGCTGGTCGCACAGCGCGCGCAGGCCGCGCAGGAACTCGACCGAGCCGGCGCGGATGCCGCCCTCGCCCTGGATCGGCTCCAGGCAGATGGCCGCGGTGCGGTCGGTGATGGCCGCGCGCACCGCCTCCAGATCGCCGAAGGGCACGAGGTCGAAGCCGTCGAGCAACGGGCCGAAGCCCTTGATCAGCTTCTCCTGCTGCGCCGCCGACACCGCGGCCAGCGTGCGGCCGTGGAAGGCCTGCTCGAAGGTGATGATGCGGGTGCGGGCCTTGTCGCCCTTCTCGTAATGGTATTTGCGGATCAGCTTGGCGCCGCACTCCCACGCCTCGGCGCCCGAGTTCGTGAAGAACACGGTGTCGGCGAAGGTGGCCTCGGTCAGCCGCTTGGCGAGGCTCTCCTGACCGGCGACCCGGAACAGGTTGGAGGTGTGCCACAGCTTGTGCGCCTGAGCGGTCAGCGCCTCGACCAGATAGGGATTCGCGTGGCCGAGGACGTTCACCGCCACACCGGCGGCGAAGTCGAGGAATCGTCGCCCGTCGGTCGCGTACAGATACGGACCTTCGCCGCGCTCGAACACGATGTCGGCGCGGGCATATGTGGGCATGACGACCGGAATCACAGCGAAAACCTCCAAATGAGGAAAGCCCGGCGGACACCCTCGCCCGCCGGGAACCGTCGAATATCAAGATGTCACTTCAGCCTGTCAACGGATTGGCTACGCCGACCGGCTGAATTCGGCCGGATTCCGGCGGATTTACGCCTTCAGCTTGTAACCCGTCTTCAGCATGCGCCAAGCCAGCCACCACAGGGCGCCGTTGACGGCCAGCATGACGAGGACCCCGATCCCCAGCGTGCCGTCCGACCGCCCGATGAAGCCGTAGCGGAAGCCATCGATCATGTAGAAGAACGGGTCGAAATGGGCGATCCACCAGAACACCGGCGGCAGCGTCTCCACCGAATAGAAGGTGCCGGACAGGAAGGACAGCGGCGTCACCACGAAGTTGGTCACCGCCGCGATGTTGTCGAACTTCTCCGACCAGATGCCGCCGACCAGCCCGAGCAGCGACAGCAGCATCGAGGCCATCAGGGCGTGGAAGATGACGAACTCCGGATGGGCGATGCGCACCGGGACGAAGGCCCAGATCGCCAGACCGGTGACCAGCCCAACCAGCAGGCCGCGCGTCACCCCGCCCATGACGAAGCCGAAGGCCAGCTCCAGAGGGGCCATCGGCGGCATCAGGATGTCGACGATGTTGCCCTGGACCTTCGCGATCACCACGGAGGAGGAGGTGTTGGCGAAGGCGTTCTGGGCCATCGCCATCATGATCAGGCCGGGGGCCAGGAACTCCAGATAGGGCACCGTGCCGATCATCCGCACCGCACCGCCCAGCGCCAGCGCGAAGACGGCGTAGAACAGCAGGGTGGTGACCACGGGCGCCCAGACGGTCTGCTGGTGCACCTTCAGGAACCGGCGCACCTCGCGCGCGTAGAGGGTCCACAGGCCGACCCAGTTGACGGCGCCGACCTGGCGGGGCATGGGAGGGAGAGGATGAGTCATCGCACCACGATTCACAGGAACGGACCGGACTTTAGGGCGCGCCGCCCGTTCCGGCAACCGCCCCCGGACGGGAGACAGCCATGACCCGCGACCAGCCGCCGGCCCGCAAGCCGCCGCGCCGCGTGACCGCCCAGTATCTGGAGAACGCGGCCCTGCACTATCTCCAGCGCTTCGCCAGCTCCTCGGCCAGCCTGCGCCGCGTGCTGATGCGCAAGGTCGACCGCTCCGCCCAGGCCCACGGCACCGACCCGGCGGAGGGCGCGCGCTGGGTCGAGGACCTGATCGCCCGCTACCTGCGCAGCGGCCTGCTCAACGACACGGCCTACGCGGAGATGCGGGCGGCCAGTCTGCACCGCCGCGGCACCTCGACCCGCGCCATCCGCGAGAAGCTGTCCGCCAAGGGCATCGGCCGCGACGAGGCCGACCGCGTGCTGGAGTCGCTGGACGAGGAGGTCGAGGGCGACCTGAACCTGACCGCCGCCCTGGCGCTGGCCCGCCGCCGCCGGCTCGGCCCCTACCGCCTGCCGGAGAAGCGCGCGGAATTCCGCGACAAGGATCTGGCGGCGCTGGGCCGCGCCGGCTTCGCCTACGACATCGCCCGGCGGGTGGTGGACGCCGAAGACCCCGAACTCGGTGGAGTAACCCCCTCCCCTCCGTGGCCCGTTCGCCCCGCCCGGCTGTTGTTGGGCAAACGCCACCGGTTCGGGAAAGCAGACATGCGCCACGCCGCTCTCGCGGGCCTCACCCTCGCCGCCGGGCTGCTGGCCCTTGCAGGCACCGCCAGTGCGCAGGACGACAAGCGCATGGCGCTGTCGTCGGAGCTGCCGATCACCGTCGAGGACGCCGCCGCCATCGAGAAGGGCAGCGTCGATGTGAAGGTCCGCGCCTTCTTCGACCGGCTGAAGGGGGACGGCGGGCGCAACCGCCTGTCCTTCGATCCGGAACTCCAGGTCGGCGTGGCCAACGGCTTGGCGCTGAAGGTCAATCCCGGCTACCGCGTGGGCAACGCCGACGACGCGCAGCAGGGCGACGTCAAGCTGTCCGCCGAATACAACATCCGCGAACCGTCGCAGGGACGGCTGGGCCTGTCGGTGGAGCCGCTGGTCAGCATCCCCTACGGGTCGGGGAGCAAGACGACCGAGGCCGGGCTCACCGGGCGCCTGACCCAGCCGCTCGGCACCGCCGCCGGCGCGCCGCGCCTGCACGCCAACCTGTCCTGGCGGCATCTGTTCGATCCGGAGCCGGGCGAGCGCGACAACCGCTTCATCATGGCCGCCGGGATGAACGCCCCGGTCGGCCCCGCCACCGCCGTGGCCTTCGACGTGGTGCGGGAACAGTCGCAGGAACGCGGCAAGGCCGACAATTTCGTGGAGGCCGGCGTCCGGCATCTCGTCGGCGAAGACCTCGCCGTGGGAGCCGGTGTCGGCGTCGGATTCGGCCCCGATTCGCCGCGCTACCGCCTGCTGCTGGGCGTGCAGCGATCGTTCTAGAACTCGTTGTCCGGAAACGACAAAACGCGCGCAAAGCCTTTCGGCGATGCGCGCGGCACTCTCAACCGGGGTTCGGTGCAACCGAGAGTCGGAGTCGTCCTGGTGTGGGGCTCAGCACCCGACCGCGGAGTTTGCCGCCCCGCGGTGACATCACCAGAATCGCCTGGATGCGCTCCGGCGCCTCCAGGCGGTCAGCCTCAGGCCGCGGCGGCCTGCTGCTTGTCCTGGGCCTTGGCGATGCGGCGCTTCAGGCGGCGCGCTTCCAGGCTGAGGACGTCGTCCTTCGCGTCGAGCAGGAAGGCGTCGAGGCCGCCCTTGTGCTCGATCGAACGGATCGCGTTGGTGGAGATACGCAGGCGCACCATCTGACCCAGAGCGTCGCTCAGCAGCGCGGTTTCCTGCAGGTTCGGCTGGAAACGGCGGCGGGTCTTGTTGTTGGCGTGGCTGACGTTGTTGCCAAACTGCGTGCCCTTGCCGGTCACGGAGCACCGACGTGCCATCGGAGTGATCCTTTATTTTAGCAAATGAAACCCGGTCCCGGGCAGCATACCGCCCGAAGGAGGCGGCGTTATAGTCGAACAAGCGCGCGCCCGTCAAGGAAGGAAGAGACGGGCGCGCGCCGATCGACGGTCCCCGGGCCGGCGGGGACCGCGATCCGGTGGAATCACTGGGCGGCGGGAGCGGCGGCCTTCTTCTCCTCGGCCTTCGGGGCGGCCTTGGGCGCTTCCGGCTTCGGCGCGTCCGCCTTGGCGGCCTCGGCCTTGGGGGCCTCCGCCTTCTTTTCCTCGACCTTCGGGGCGGCCTTCACGTCAGCCTTCACCTCGGCCTTCGGGGCCTCCGCCTTGGGCGCCGGGGCGGGAGCCGCCTCGACCTTCGGCGTTTCGGCCTTCACCGGCTCCGCCTTCGCAACGGGCGCCTCGGCCTTCTTCTCTTCAGCCTTGGGCGCCTCGACCTTCGGAGCGGCGGCCTTGGCCGGAGCGGCCTTGCGGGCCGCAGGAGCCTTCTTCGGCGCCGAGGCGGGAGCCGGCTCGGCCTTCGCTTCCGCCTTCACCTCGGCCTTCTTCTCTTCGACCTTGGGCGCCTCGACCTTCGGAGCGTCCGCCTTCGGGGCGGCCTTCGGAGCCGGGGCGGCGACCGGAGCGACCTTGGGCGCCGGGGCGGTCGGCGACAGAGCCACCGGGCTGACGCCCAGCTCGGCGGCGATCTTCGAGGAGACGTCGAGGACGGTCTGCACCTGGTTGACGACGCGGGCCTGGGCGACGGTCGCCCATTCGCGCTGCACGGCGACGAGGTCCGCCGGGCTGCGCACCTTGGCGAATTCGCTGGCGAGGTGGGTCGTTTCGCCGATGCCGGCGGTCACGCCGTCGAGCAGGCGCCGGCAGCCGTCCTGCATCACGCCGGCGACGCGCGTGCCGCGGGCGGCGTAGGTCTCGGCATTCGCCTTGCCCAGCGGCGACAGGGCGAGAGGCCCATTGGTCAGGGGATTGAAGCGCTCGAAAAGATCCAGAAAATTGGCGGCCATGTCCTAAGGTCTCCCGTTGACGACTCGACGCGGAGGCGGTGTCGGACAAGTCAACTCCGGCTCATACCCCAGGAGACTGCGGGCAAACCTCTCGCCCAAGCGCCGCGACGACGCTCCTTTCCCGCCCAGGCCACCTTATGCACGAGAGAATCGCGGCGCAACAAGAAATGTTGCGGTGCAGCATACCCGAAAGGACCTACTCCACCGGGCGCCCGAGGAACTTTTCAAGCAAAACGCGTGCAGCGGCGGTGGGGGTGATGGCGCCGCCGGTCACGCGGGACTCCAGCGCGGACAGGTCGGCGCGCACGGCGGGATGCGCTTTGAAGGCGTCCACCAGCGTCTCGCGGATCTCGCTCCACAGCCAGGCGCGGGCCTGCTCGGCGCGGCGCGTGGCGCGGACTCCGGACGCCTCGGTGATCGCCTTGTGCTCCCCGATGGTGTCCCACACCGAATCGATGCCGGCCCTGGTGATGGCCGAGCAGCTCAGCACCGGCACGCGCCAGTCGCCGTGGCGCAGCAGGGTCAGGGCGTGGCGGTAGTCCGCGACGGTATGCCGCGCCGTATTGGCGAGGTCGCCGTCCGCCTTGTTGACGACCACGAGGTCGGCCAGTTCCACGATGCCCTTCTTGATGCCCTGAAGCTCGTCGCCCCCGGCGGGCAGCAGCAGCAGCATGAACAGGTCGACCATGTCGGCCACCGCCGTCTCCGACTGGCCGACGCCCACCGTCTCCACCACGATCACGTCGAAGCCCGCCGCCTCGCAAATCAGCATGGCCTCGCGCGTGCGGCGGGCCACGCCGCCCAGCGTGGCGCCGGCGGGCGATGGGCGGATGAAGGCGTTCGGCTCGCGCGACAGGTCCACCATGCGGGTCTTGTCGCCCAGGATGGAGCCGCCGGTGCGCTGCGACGACGGGTCGATGGCCAGCACCGCCACCTTGTGCCCCCGCGCGATGACGTGCTGCCCGAACGCCTCGATGAAGGTCGACTTGCCCACCCCCGGCACGCCGGAAATGCCCACCCGCACCGAGTTGCCGGTGTGGGGCAGCAGCGTCTCCAGCAGGGTGTCGGCCTGGGCGCGGTGGTCGCGCCGGGTCGATTCGATCAGCGTGATGGCGCGGGCGAGCGCGCGGCGGTCACCCCGCAGCACCGCGTCGGCGAGCGCGGCGGGGGTGTTGAGGGCGGGAGCGGTGGTCATGCAGGGAACCTAGCGGGCGCGGCGGGCGCGGTGAAGCCCCCGCGTCGATCCGCTGCGTCGATCCGCCGGCCCCTGTAAGCGTCACGCCACCTTCGCGGCCAGCCCGTCCAGCCAGACCTCCAGCGCGGCGAACAGGGCGACCGCCGTGGCGCAGGCGGACTGCGCCGACTCGGGCGCCTCCAGATCGCTCTCCAGCCGGGCGAGCAACGCCTTCCACCGGCCGGCCATGTCGATCCCGGCCGATGCCAGGAAGCGCGCCCCGCGCGTGGCGTCGAAGCCCAGCGCGCGGGTGACGTTGGGCAGCATCGCCCGCCCGCCATGGGCGGAGCCGTCCAGCACGTAGCGCGCCGCCAGCCGCGCCGGCAGGCCGTCCAGCGCCGGCAGCGCCGCGGCCACCGGCAGGGAATCCGCGTCCACCCCCAGATCGGCCAGATCGGCGCGCAGCAGGTCCAGCCGCTCGGCCCCCTCGCCCAGCGCCCGCTCGATGGGGGCGTTGAAGCCGTGCAGGGCGATCAGGGCGTCGCGGTATTCGTCCACGGTGATCGTCGGGCTGGTCAGCGGGCGCAGGACCGCCACGCGGTCCAGCCGTTCATGAATGTCGCGGGTCGCCTCGCGCAGCGCCTGCCGTACCGGTCCCAAAGGGATGCTCCGTCGTGATGATGAGGTTAAGTGGGGGCAAGGACTTCCGGAACGGGTTCCGGCCCCTGGGAGGATTCCTGCTGCCGCGCCCACAATGCGGCATAGGCGCCGCCGCGCGACAGCAGTTCCATGTGGCGTCCCCGTTCGATCACACGCCCGGCCTCCATCACCAGGATCTCGTCGGCATCGATCACGGTGGACAGGCGGTGGGCAATCACCAGCGTGGTGCGGCCGCGGCTGACCTCGCGCAGGTTCGCCTGGATCTCCCGCTCGGTGTGGGTGTCGAGCGCCGAGGTCGCCTCGTCGAACAGCAGGATCGCCGGGTTCTTCAGGATGGTGCGGGCGATGGCGACGCGCTGCTTCTCGCCGCCGGACAGCTTCAGCCCGCGTTCCCCCACCGTGGTCTCGTAACCGTCGGGCAGCGCCATGATGAAATTGTGGATGTGGGCCAGCCGGGCCGCCTGCTCAACCTCCGCCGGGCTGGCGCCGGGGCGGCCGTAGGCGATGTTGTAGTAGACCGTGTCGTTGAACAGCACCGTGTCCTGCGGAACGATGCCGATGGCGCCGCGCAACGATTGCTGGGTCACCTCCCGGATGTCCTGCCCGTCGATCAGGATGCCGCCGCCCGACACGTCGTAGAAGCGGAACAGCAGCCGGCCGATGGTCGATTTGCCCGCCCCGGACGGGCCGACGATGGCCACCGTCCGCCCGGCGGGCACGGTGAAGCTCACCCCCTTGAGGATCGGGCGCCGCGGGTCGTAGCCGAACTCCACCCCGTCGAAACGCAGCTCGCCCCCGGTGATGGCCAGCGGGGGAGCGCCCGGCCGGTCGGCCACCTCGCGGTCCACCGACAGCAGCGTCACCATCGACTCCACGTCGATCAGCGCCTGCTTGATCTCGCGGTACACCACCCCGAAGAAGTTCAGCGGCTGGTAGAGCTGGAGCAGGTAGGTGTTCACCAGCACGAAGTCGCCCAGCGTCATCGTGCCGTTGACGATGCCGCGCGCCGCCATGCCCATGACCACCGCCAGCCCCAGCGAGATGATCGCCGACTGGCCGATGTTCAGCAGCGACAGGCTGCGCTGGCTCTTGACCGCCGCCTGCTCGTAGGAGGCCAGCGCCTGGTCGTAGCGCCGGGCCTCGTGCCCCTCGTTGCCGAAATACTTGACGGTCTCGTAGTTCAGCAGGCTGTCCACCGCCTTGGTGTTGGCCTTGTTGTCGGTCTCGTTCATGGCGCGGCGGAACTGGATGCGCCATTCCGACACGAAGAAGGTGTAGGCGATGTAGCTTCCCACCGTGGCGAAGGTCGCCAGCGCGAACCAACCGTCGAACATCCGCCACAGGATCACGCAGACCAGCGTGATCTCGACCAGCGTCGGCACGATGGAGAACAGGGCGTAGCGCAGCAGCGTCTCGATGGCGCGGGTGCCGCGCTCCAGCGAGCGGGTCAGGCCGCCGGTCTGCCGCTCCAGATGGAAGCGCAGCGACAGGGCGTGCAGGTGCTGGAAGACCGACAGGGCGACCTTGCGGATCGTGCGCTGGGCGACGTTGGCGAACACCGCGTCGCGCAGTTCGGCGAAGACCAGCGACATCACCCGCGCCAGACCATAGGCGACGATCAGCCCCAGCGGGATCGTCACCAGCGCTCCGGCATCGCCCGGCGACAGGGCGTCGACCGCCCGCTTGTAGAAGATCGGCACCCAGACGTTCGCCACCTTGGCGCCGACCAGCAGGATCAGCGCGACCACGACACGCAGCTTGGTCTCGAAGGAATCCCGCGGCCACAGATAGGGGACGAGCGAGCGCAGCGCCGCCATGTCGCCGGTGCTGGACGCGGCCTCCGCATAGGAGGGGGCCGGGCTGGGGTTGCTGGTGCGGCGGCGCATGGAGGAGTCCGGGAAAAGGGTCGGTTGCCAAAGGCGGCTGCCCTAACCTAGGGCCAGTTGCCGCGCCAACCAAGGAAGACGGGCCGTGCGCCGGCTGCATGGCGGTCCGCCGGAGCCCTTCCACACGGTGGACGGGAATCGGTCTCTGAAAAATTGCACGCGGACGAATGGATAAAACCGTATTAGACTTATTGTCTATCTCCGTTGGCGAGGGCTGCGGAGCGATTGCCGCATAGGGCCGAACGTGCTGAAAAACCTCTCCCTGACCGCCAAACTGTCCCTGCTGAACGTGCTGGGGCTGTTCATCCTGGCCATCGTGCTGACGCTGGCCTCCAGCCATGTGCTGAGCGACCGCAGCGCCGCCTCCGCGCAGGAGCAGCGGGAGCGCAGCATGGCGCTGGCCCATATGCTGCTGAAGCAGAACGGCGCCGACTACAGCCTGCGCGACGGCGCGCTTTACGTCGGATCGGTGCGGGTCGACGGCGACACCCGCATGGTCGACCAGATCCGCGAGCTGACCGGCGGTGCGGCCACGGTGTTCCGCGGCGACACCCGCGTCGCCACCACCGTGCAGAACCCCGACGGCAGCCGGGCCAACGGCACCAAGCTGGGCGCCGGGCCGGTCTTCGACAGTGTCATCACGCAGCGCAAGCCCTACCGCGGCGAGGCCGACATCCTGGGCGAGCGCTACTTCACCTCCTACGATCCGCTGCTCGACGCCTCCGGCTCGGTGGTCGGCGTGCTGTTCGTCGGGCTGAAGCGGGCCGACGTGATGAGGGTGGTGGACGAGGTGGAGCGCACCATCCTGGTGGTGGCGCCGCTGGTCACGCTGGCCTTCGGTCTGGTCAGCTTCTTCCTGGTCCGCCGCCAGATGGGCGCGGTGCGGGCGATGAGCGCGACCATGCACGACCTCGCCGCCGACAAGCTGGACGTCGCCGTTCCCGGCCTCGACCGCGGCGACGAGATCGGGCAGATGGCCCAGGCGGTGCAGGTGTTCAAGGACAACGCCATCCAGAAGAAGGCGATGGACGAGGCCGAGCGCGAGCGGCTGGAGGCCGAGCGCCGCGCCGACGAGGCGCAGCGCGCCCGCGAGACCGCGATCGGCGAGGAGATCGCCGCGCTGATCGACGGCGTGTCGAAGGGCGACCTGTCGCGCCGCCTGGAGCTGACCGGCAAGGACGGCTTCTACAAGACCATGTCGGCGGGCATCAACCGCCTGACCGACACGGTCGAGGCGGTCATCGCCGACCTCGGCGCGGTGCTCAGCGCGCTCGCCCAGGGCGACCTCAACAAGCGGGTGCAACGCGACTATGAAGGCGCTTTCCAGACGCTGAAGACCGACGTCAACGCCACCTCCGCCAAGCTGTCGGAGATCGTCGGCCAGATCACCCAGGCGGCGGACACCATCGCCTCGGCGGCGGGCGAGGTCTCCATCGGCTCGTCCGACCTTGCGGAGCGGACGGAGCAGCAGGCGTCCTCGCTGGAGGAGACCGCGGCAAGCATGGAGGAGTTGGGGGCCACGGTGCGTTCCAACGCCGACAACGCCCAGCGCGCCAACGGCATGGCCGCCGACGCCCGCACCGCCGCAGAGTCCGGCGGGACGGTGGCGGGCTCGGCCATCGACGCGATGAAGCGCATCGAGGCGTCGAGCCGCAAGATCACCGACATCATCGGGGTGATCGACGAGATCGCCTTCCAGACCAACCTGCTGGCGCTGAACGCGGCGGTCGAGGCGGCACGGGCCGGCGATGCGGGCCGCGGCTTTGCCGTGGTGGCCCAGGAGGTGCGCAACCTCGCCCAGCGCTCCGCCCAGGCGTCCAAGGAGATCAAGGGCCTGATCCTGGACAGCGACGCCCAAGTGAAGGACGGGGTGGAGCTGGTCAAGAAGGCCGGCGACGCGCTGGAGGGCATCGTGTCGGGTGTCCAGCAGGTCGCCGGGCTGATCGCCGAGATGGCCTCGGCCTCCTCGGAGCAGGCGGCGGCGCTCGACGAGATCAACGCCACCGTCTCGCAAATGGACGAGATGACCCAGAAGAACGCCGCGCTCGTCGAGGAAACCACCGCCGCCGCTCAGGCCATGGCCGGTCAGGCCAACGACCTGAAGGGGCTGATCGGCTTCTTCAAGCTGGACCCGCGGGCCGTGCCGGTCGCGGTTGCGAGCACCGCTGCGCCACCGCGGCACGTCGCCCCGGTGGCCCGTCCGGCCGCTCCGGCGTCCCGTCCGACCCGCGCCGCGGCCAAGCCGGCGGCTCGCGCAGTGGCCCATTCGGGGGCCGCGCTCAAGCGCAACGTCAGCGAGGATGACGATTGGAAGGAGTTCTGAGCGTTTTCGTCAGTTCATGCGGACGCTGACGTTGCCCCCTCCCTAACCCTCCCCCTCTTTGAGGTGGAGGGAACGGATGCCGCTTCGTAGAAGGCACCCTCTCCCTCGAAGAGGGGGAGGGTCGGGGTGGGGGCACGCCGTACCCCCCGCCTCAGTTCGCGATCGGCGTCGCCTCGATCTTGCGGCGCGGGGCGGCCTTGATCGAGGGGCCGGCGTTGTCCTCCGGCTTGGCGACGGTGGTCGTCGTGCCCCGGGCGGTCTGGATGGGCGCGCTGCCGCGCAGGCGCAGCAGATGCATCCGCACATAGGCGGTCGACCCCACCGCCTGCACCGCCACCCAGTCGGTGCCGCGGGCACGGCCCAGAACCTTCAAAGGCTGGCCGGGCGGGAAGGTCGCGACGATGGGCGCGCCGTTGCTCGGCTGCGACCGCAGCGCGGTGGTCTTGTCGGTTTCCCACTCGCCGGAAACGGTGTCGAGTCCGGCCGGGGAGGCGCTGGCGGTCCCCTGCACCACGGGCGCGCGGTTGGTCCGCTCGCCCGTCTGGCAGGCGGTCAGCATCACCGCGCAGGCCACGGCGAGGGAGACGGGAACGAGGCGCAGACGTCTGGTCATCACGGACTCGGTTGGGTAGCCCTTTCGATCGGGCGACCATACAGGATGCGCCCCCACCCGCGCCACCGCGCCGCGGCAGAACGGCTATGCACTGTTTGTGGCAGGAAAGTGGCAACCGCCCTTAGGCGAGAACGCCCAGCTGCCAAGTAAAGAAGACGCCCAGCGCCACGGCGATGGTGAGAAGCTGCTTGCCCGTCACCACGCAGGCCAGCACGGCGGCCAGCGCGCCGACCAGCTGCGGGTTCGTCCAGGTCAGCTCCAGCCCCTCGCCGCTCGGCGACAGGATCATCGGCACGATGATGGCGGTCAGCACCGTCACCGGGACGAAGCCCAGCGCCTGCTTCAGCAGCGGCGGGAAGACCACCCGGTCGCCCAGCACGAACAGCGCCGCCTTCACGAAAACGGTGACCGCCGCCATGCCCAGGATCATGACGGTGTTGGTCAGGACGGTCCCGGTCATGCCGCTTCCTCCTCCCGCCGTCCGGCCTCCAGCCCGCCGGAGCGCCAGCGCTGCAGGGCCATCCCGACGGCGACGCCGGCCACCACGGCGGCCATCAGCCCCAGCTTGTAGGGCACCTCCTGCCCCAGATAGGCCACGCCCCCCGCCGCCACCGCCGCCGCGAAGTTGGGCAGGCTGGCGAGCTGCGGCACGACGATGGCGATGAAGGTGGCGACCATGGCGAAGTCGAGCCCCAGCGACTGGAGCTGCGGGAAGGCCGCGCCGAACAGCAGGCCGACCAGGGTCCAGAACTGCCAGTTCGCGTACATCGACAGGCAGGAGCCCAGGAAGTACCAGTGCCCGAGCGGCGCCCGCGGGTGCCGGGCGTAATAGCCGGCCATCACCGCGAAGGTCTCGTCCGTCAGGAAGAAGCCCAGCGTCCAGCGCCAGCGCGCCGGCAGATGCGCGACGTGCGGCAGCAGTGTGGCGGCGTAGAGGGCGTGGCGCAGGTTCACGATGAGGGTGGTCAGCCAGATCACCGCCAGCCCGGCGTGCCCGGCCACCAGACCCAGCGCGATGAACTGGCTGGACCCCGCATAGACCGACAGGGACATGAGCTGCCCCTGCCACGCCGCCAGCGGCCCGGCGGCCACCAGCGTGCCGAAGATCACCCCGAAGGGCGCCGCACCGATGACCATCGGCAGGGTGTCGCGGGCGCCGGCAGCGAAGCTGGATCGTCTGGTCATGATCGTTCTGAAGCGTCTTGTCTGACCGGTCCCTAGAACCGTGTCGGGCTGCGGACCATAGCGCTGCGACGGGCGCGCCGCCCGCCTTTTATTGTCCGGGAGACAAGTCCGACCGTCTCCGCTCACCCTTGCGAGGGGGTACCGATTCCGATGGGGACGGGAATGCCGGGGGGAGGGCTTTCCATCCGCCCGCCTTTCCGGCAGGCTGGTGCGATGAAACCCGATTCCTGCTTCGAGTTTCCCGTTTACACGGCGGGGGAGCGTGCGGCGGACGCGGTCATCCACGCCATCGGCGTGATCGCCGGCCTGATCGGCGCATCCTGGCTGCTGGCCGTGACGGCGGGCCATGCCTCCGCGACCGAGATGGTGTCGCTGGCGGCCTACGGCGCCGGGCTGGTCGGCATGCTGAGCGCGTCGGCCGCCTACAACATGTCCCCGCCGGGGCGGCGCAAGGCGGTGCTGCGGCGGGTCGACCACGCGATGATCTATGTGATGATCGCCGGCAGCTACACCCCCTTCACCCTGAACCGGTTGGACGGAGCGGCGGGTCTCCCGTTGGGCGTCGCGGTGTGGGTGGTGGCGCTGGGCGGGGTGGCGCTGAAGCTGTTCGCCTCCTGGCGGTACGAACGGTTGGGCTTCGTGCTCTATCTCGGGCTCGGCTGGGCCATCCTGTCGGTGGCCGAACCGCTGTGGCGGTCGCTGTCGCCGACGACGCTGCTTCTGCTGGCGGTGGGCGGAGTGGTCTACACGGTGGGGGCCTTCATCCACACGCTGGACCGCCTACCCTACAACATCCCGGTCTGGCACGCGCTGGTCATCGTCGCGGCCTCCTGCCACTTCGCCGCGGTGGCTCGGGAGTTCGCGATGACCTGATGAACGAGGGGCCTCGCGAAAGGCCCCCCGCCTGCATCATCAGTGCACGACCGTCAATGGACGGTGGTCACCGGCTGCGTCGCTGCGCTGCGCACCTGGGCGGAGACGGGCAGGCCGTTGATGGTCAGCTCGCCGCCTTCCGCCCCCACCTTGACCGTCTGGCCGTCGGCGACGCGGCCCTCCAGGATCATGGTGGCCAGCGGGTTCTGAAGCTCCCGCTGGATCACCCGCTTCAGCGGACGCGCGCCGTAGACCGGGTCGTAGCCGGCCTCGGCCAGCCATTGCGTCGCCGCCTCGTCCACCTCCAGCGTGATGTCGCGGTCGGCGAGCATGCGGACCAGCCGGCCGAGCTGGATCGTCACGATCCCGCCCATATGGCTGCGGTCCAGGCGGTGGAACAGCAGGATCTCGTCCAGCCGGTTCAGGAACTCCGGCCGGAAGTGGGCGCGCACCACCTCCATCACTTCGTCGCGCACGGCGCCGCTGTCCTGGCCTTCCGGCTGGGCCGCCAGCACTTCGGAGCCGAGGTTCGAGGTCATGATGATGACCACGTTGCGGAAGTCCACCGTCCGCCCCTGCCCGTCGGTCAGGCGTCCGTCGTCGAGCACCTGGAGCAGCACGTTGAAGACGTCCGGGTGGGCCTTCTCCACCTCGTCGAACAGCACGACCTGATAGGGCCGGCGGCGCACCGCCTCGGTCAGCGCCCCGCCCTCCTCATAGCCGACATAGCCCGGAGGCGCGCCGATCATGCGGGCGACCGAGTGCTTCTCCATGTATTCCGACATGTCGAGCCGGACCATCGCCGTCTCGTCGTCGAACAGGAACTCGGCCAACGCCTTGGTCAGCTCCGTCTTGCCGACGCCGGTCGGGCCGAGGAACAGGAAGGAGCCGATCGGCCGGTTGGGGTCCTGCAAGCCGGCGCGGGCGCGGCGGACGGCGTTGGAGACCGCCACGATGGCCTCGTCCTGGCCGATCACGCGGGTCTTCAGCCGGGTCTCCATCGCCAGCAGCTTCTCCCGCTCGCCGGCCAGCATCTTGTCCACCGGCACGCCGGTCCAGCGGCTGACCACGGCGGCGATGTCGCTGTCGCGCACCTCCTCGTTCAGCATGCGGTTGGCGGCGTGGGCCTCCGCCTCCTTCAGACGCTTCTCCAGGTCGGGGATGACGCCGTAGGCCAGCTCGCCGGCCCGGCCCCAGTTGCCGTCGCGCTGGGCCTGCTCCAGCTCGGTGCGGGCCTTCTCCAGGTCCTCCTTGATCTTCTGGGCACCCTGGAGCTGGTCCTTCTCGGCCTGCCACTTGGCGGTCAGCTCGGCGGATTCCTGCTCCAGGTCGGCCAGCTCGCCTTCCAGATTGGCGAGCCGGGCGCGCGAAGCCTCGTCGGACTCGCGCTTCAGCGCCTCCCGCTCGATCTTGAGCTGGATGATCCGGCGGTCCAGCTCGTCGATGTTCTCCGGCTTGCTGTCCACGGCCATGCGCAGGCGGCTCGCCGCCTCGTCGATCAGGTCGATGGCCTTGTCAGGCAGGAAGCGGTCGGTGATGTAGCGGTTCGACAGGGTCGCCGCCGACACGATGGCCGCGTCGGTGATGCGCACGCCGTGGTGCACCTCGTAGCGCTCCTTCAGGCCGCGCAGGATCGAGATGGTGTCCTCCACCGTCGGCTCGGGCACGAAGACGGGCTGGAAGCGGCGAGCCAGCGCCGCGTCCTTCTCGATGTGCTTGCGGTACTCGTCCAGGGTGGTCGCGCCGACGCAGTGCAGCTCGCCGCGCGCCAGCGCCGGCTTCAGCATGTTGGAGGCGTCCATGGCGCCATCCGCCTTGCCGGCGCCGACCAGCGTGTGCAGCTCGTCGATGAAGACGATGATCTCGCCCGCCGCCGCCTGGATCTCCTGGAGCACGGCCTTCAGCCGCTCCTCGAACTCGCCGCGGTATTTGGCGCCGGCCACCATGCCGGCGAGGTCGAGCGACAGCAGCTTCTTGTTCTTCAGCCCTTCCGGCACGTCGCCCTTGACGATGCGCTGGGCAAGGCCCTCGACGATGGCGGTCTTGCCGACGCCCGGCTCGCCGATCAGGACGGGGTTGTTCTTGGTGCGCCGCGCCAGCACCTGGATGGTGCGGCGGATTTCCTCGTCGCGCCCGATGACGGGGTCGAGCTTGCCCTCGCGCGCCGACTCGGTCAGGTCGCGGGCGTACTTCTTCAGCGCGTCGTAGCCCTGCTCGGCGCTGGCGGTGTCGGCGGTGCGGCCCTTGCGCACCTCGTTGATCGCGGTGTTCAGCGCCTGCGGGGTCACGCCCGCGCGCTTCAGCACGGCGGCGGACGGCGTGCCGTCGGCCATGGCGAGCGCCAGCAGGATGCGCTCCGCCGTGACGTAGCTGTCGCCGGCCTTCTTGGCGACCGTCTCGGCCTGCTCGAACACGCGGGACAGTTCCGGCGTCAGATACACCTGCCCGGCCCCGGCGCCTTCCACCTTGGGCTGCTTGTCCAGCTCGGCGTCCACGCCCGACAGCGCCAGGGCGGGGTCACCGCCGGCCGCCCGGATCAGGTTGGCGGCCAGGCCTTCCTTGTCGTCCAGAAGGGTCTTCAGCAGATGTTCCGGCGTCAGCCGCTGATGACCGCGCCGCAGGGCCAGGGTCTGCGCCGCCTGCACGAAGCCACGGCTGCGCTCGGTGTATTTCTCGAAATCCATGATGTGCTCCCTTCATCGCCGACCGTCCGCGAGGCAGCCCGGTCAGTCCGATCCACGTTACCAGTGCGATCCGCAAGGATGCATGCGTCGCCGTAGATGTGGGAGAGGCCCATCCGTATGCAAGACCCCCCGGTACGCGTGGTTATTGCTTTTGTCGGACCCGCGCCGAAAGGGTGGCTTTCCGCGGCCCGCCGGAAGGGGCTAGGGTTTTCATTCAAAGCCACGGAATGCTTTTTTCATGACGGCGACGCCCACCAGCACCCCGCGCAACCCCTCGCCCACGACCCTGCGGCCCGCCCTGACCACCCCCCTGATGCGGCTGGCTTGGCACGGCCGCAACATGTGGCATTGGGTGGCGCGCCCGCTGACCATGGGGGTGCGGGGAATCATCCTTGACGACTCGGACCCTGGGGGCGGGGCGGCCTCGGTCCTGCTGATCCGCCACAGCTACGTCGGCGGCTGGCATTTTCCGGGCGGCGGAGTCGGAAAAGGGGAGTCCCTGGTGGAGGCCATGAAGCGCGAGGTGCGTGAGGAGGTCGGGTTGACCGTGGAGAGCGGCCCGCAGCCCTTCGGCGTCTACGCCCGCTTCCGGCACGGGGCGAGCGACCATGTGGCGGTCTTCGTCGCGCGCGGATGGTCGGGAACGCTCCAGGCCGACGGGGTGGAGATCCTGGAGGCGCGCTTCTTCCCGCTGGACCGGCTGCCGGAGGACACCTCCCCCGCGACGCGGCGGCGAATCGCCGAGTTCCAGGGTCGGGAGCCTTTGGCCGAGCGCTGGTGACGGTTTTCGATTGCGACGGTTGACAGAAGCGAACCGGTCCCACCATTGTGCGATGCAATGCCCGCGACCGTCGCCGCCATACGCCGCTACCCCGTGAAGGGGCTGAGCGGCCAGGATCTTCCCGCCGTTGACCTCGTCACCGGCCAACCCATTCCCTTTGACCGGCGCTTCGGCCTGCTGCACGGCCCGGCCGCCCTGACCCCGGATGTCGAGGGCTGGCGACCGAACGAGGATTTCTTCACGCTCGACCGGAACGAGAAGCTGGCGCTGCTCGATTCCGAGTTCGACGAGGCCACCCAGTCGCTGATCATCCGGCGCGGCGGCAAGCAGGTGTCGCGCGGGCGTCTGGACCAACCGATGGGCCGGATGCTGGTGGAGCAGTTCTTCGCCGCCTATCTGGCCGGCGCCGCTCCCGGCCTGCCCAAGCTGGCCGAGGCAAGGAATCCGGCGCAGGGCGGCGGCGTCTCCTTCACCGACCGCGAGGAGGCCGCGGTCTCCATCCTCAATCTCGCCAGCGTGCGCGATCTGGAGGAGCGGGTGGCCAAGCAGCCGGTCGATCCGCGGCGCTTCCGCGCCAACCTGATGATCGACGGGCTGGAGCCCTGGGTGGAACGCCAGTGGATCGGCGCGCTGCTGACCGTCGGCGAGGTCACCCTGCGCATCTGCGACCACAAGGATTGCCGGCCCTCCAGCGAGGTCAACCCGGCGACCGGTGCGCGCGACCTCAACACGCTTCCCATTCTGGAGCGCGGTTACGACCACACGCAGTGCGGCGTCTATGCCCGGGTGGTGCATGGGGGCCGGATCGCGGTGGGCGACCCGGTGGCGCTGGCCGACGACCTGCCGGCCTGAAAAAACGCGATCCTGAAACCCGTCAGGCCTGAAACCCATCGGTCCTGAAGCCGGAACTCCCCGGCCTCAGGACCGATGGTCATCGAACGGATGTCAGGCGCTCATCGGGGTGCGTTCGTCGGCGGCTGCCTCGGACTCGTCGCCCATCTCGCCGCCGTCCTCGTCCTCCGTCGAACCGCCCAGGCTGGGCTGCGGGCCGAGGCCCGCGGCGCCGACGTTGCCGCGCTGACGGTTTTCGGATTCCTGGATCTGGTTGATGATGCGGAAATAGTGCTCCGCATGCTGAAGGTAGTTTTCCGCCTGAACGCGGTCGCCGGACGAGGAAGCGTCACGGGCCAGCGCCAGATACTTTTCATGGACCTGCCACGCGTTGCCGCGGATGCGCACGTCCGGACCATTGCTGTCGAAGGTCTGGTGACGCAGCGGAACGTTCTGCCGGCGGTTGCCACCGCCACCTCCGCCGCCGCCACCTCCGCCACCACCGCCGCCGTTGCCACGACCGCGCGAGCGCCTGGAGTTCGGTCCTTGTCTCATTTGGCTCTTATGGCCCCATGTAAGAGAAGTGCAATCCCGCAAACGCCCTGGCTGACCATCCGGTCGCCGGGCCCGCCGCGGAACCAACCGCGGATGGGTCGCAGGGATCAAATCGACGCGCCCAACCGATCAACCGGTCTGCCTTCTCGGACGTCCGCCCAACCGCGCGGGGTTTCCGGAGGCCATGGGTACGCCCTGGGATGATCGTCCCCGGGCCATCGTCGTCCTTGCACCCTACTGGGGACCGCGCGTCAATCCAACCTTTTTTTTGGGGGGATGGGGCGAAATCACGACCGCTTCCACCCCAGGACGCAGCGCTCCACGCCGCCCAGGTCGCGGAAGACGCCCGCCGGCTCCAGCCCCGCCACGGCCAGCAGCCCCGCCACGTCCGCCGCCTGCCCCTGCCCGACCTCCAGCCCGGCCAGACCGCCCGGCTGCAGCAAATCCGGCGTTTGCGCGGCGATGATCCGGTAAGCGTCCAGCCCATCGGCGCCGCCGTCCAACGCACGCAGCGGGTCGTGCTCCCGCACCTCCGGATCGAGCGCGGCGATGTCGGCGCTGGGGATGTAGGGCGGGTTGGAGACGACAACGGCGAACCGCTCGGCCAGCCCGGCGCCCCAGTTGCCGGTCTGGAAGCGCGCCCGCTCCGCCAGCCCGTTGCGCGCCGCGTTCGCCGTGGCGGCGGCCACCGCGCCGGGGCTGAGGTCGACGCCGAGGCCGGTGGCGTTGGGCAACTCCGCCAGCAGGGCGAGCAGGATGCAGCCGGTGCCGGTGCCGAGATCGAGCAGCCGCAGCGGGGCGCTCCGGTCCGGCAGCGCCTTCAGCACCGCCTCGACCAGCGTCTCGGTGTCGGGCCGGGGTTCCAGGGTGTCGGGGTTGAGGGCGAGGTCGATCGTCCAGAACTCGCGATGGCCAAGGATGCGCCCCACCGGCTCCCGCGCCGCCCGCCGCTCGACCAGGGCGAGGAGGCGCGCGGCGTCCGGTTCGGGCACGGTGTCGTTGGCCCGGGTGAACAGGTCATGGCGGGTGAGGCCCAGCGCGTGCTCGACGAGCAGGCGCGCGTCGAGGTCAGGGGTGTCCACCCCGGCCTCGCGCAGGCGGGCCTCGGCGGTACGGCGGAGTTGCTGAAGCGTGATGGTCATGGTTCCCCCACCCCGACCCTCCCCCGCTGGGCGGGGGAGGGGGATTGAACGCTGCGTCGCTTTGTCCCCTCCACCGCGCAGCGGGGGAGGGTTAGGGAGGGGGCAGGAGGTTGCCCGCCATGCCCCGCATTAAGGAAGACACGCGCGACCGCGCCCGAACCATGCGCCATGTCCCGGCCGACGCGGAGCGCAAGCTGTGGTCCATCCTGCGGCGGCGCCAGATTGGTGGATGGTACTTCCGGCGTCAGCACCCGATCCCTCCCTACATCGCCGATTTCGCCTGCGTCGAAGCGCGGCTGGTGGTGGAGGCGGACGGCGGCCAGCACGCCGACTCCGCCTACGACTCCACCCGGGACGAGCATCTGCGGCATCACGGCTGGCGGGTCCTGCGCTTCTGGAACAACGACGTGCTGAACAACGCGGAAGGCGTGGCCCGCATGATCGGCGACGCGCTCGGCCCCCTCCCCGACCCTCCCCCGCCGTTGGCGGTGGAGGGGGAATAGATAACCCGCCCTATTGCAGCTCCGACAGCCGCGCCGCCTCGTCTTCGGCCGTCAGCGCGTCGATCAGCTCGTCCAGCGCCTCGCCGGCCATCACCTTCTCGATCTTGTAGAGCGTCAGGTTGATGCGGTGGTCGGTCACCCGCCCTTGCGGAAAGTTGTAGGTGCGGATGCGCTCCGAGCGGTCGCCGGAGCCCACCTGGCTCTTGCGGTCGGCGGCGCGGGCCTTGTCCTTCTCGGCGCGCTCCCGCTCGTAGAGGCGGGCGCGCAGCACCTTCAGGGCCTTGGCCTTGTTCTTGTGCTGGCTCTTCTCGTCCTGCTGGCTGACGACGAGGCCGGTCGGCAGGTGGGTGATGCGCACCGCGCTGTCCGTCGTGTTCACCGACTGGCCGCCGGGACCGCTGGAGCGGAACACGTCGATGCGCAGGTCCTTCTCGTCGATGTGGATGTCCACCTCCTCCGCCTCGGGCAGCACCGCGACGGTGGCGGCGGAGGTGTGGATGCGCCCCTGCGTCTCGGTCGCCGGGACGCGCTGCACGCGGTGGACGCCCGATTCGAACTTCAGCCGGGCGAAGACGTTGCGGCCGGTGATGTTGGCGATGGCCTCCTTGTAGCCGCCGATGCCGGTCTCGCTGACCTCCATCGTCTCGAACCGCCAGCCCTGAAGCCCGGCGTAGCGGCGGTACATCTCGAACAGTTCCGCGGCGAACAGGGCCGCCTCGTCGCCGCCGGTGCCGGCGCGCACCTCCAGGATGGCGTTCTTCTCGTCCGCCTCGTCCTTGGGCAGCAGGGAAATCTGCACCCGGCGCTCCAGGGCGGGAATGCGGCGGGTGAGGTCGGCAAACTCCTCCTCGGCCAGCGCCTTCATGTCGGCGTCGCCCGCCGGGTCGGCGATCATGCCCGCCAAGTCCGCGGCCTCCGCCTTCGCCTTCTTCAGCTCGGCGATGGCCTCGGCCACCGGGGTCAGGTCGGCGTATTCCTTCGACAGCCGGGCGAAGTCCGCCGGGTCCACCGTCCCCGCCGCCATCGCGTCCCGCAGCTCGTCATGGCGGGCCACGACCCTATTGAACTTCTCGTCCAGGCTCACGTCGCTCGTCCTTATCCAAATCGCTCCCGGCGGGCTCGTCCAGCCGGAACAGCCGGAACAGCAGCCGTTCCGCCGCCGCCCGCTCCGCCAGCCCGGCCCCGTCCGGGTCCGCCGCCATGGCGCGCAGCGCCTCCGACGGGCCGTGCAGCAGCCGGTTGACCAGCAGCCGCGTCGCCGACGCCGCGTCCAGCCCCCGCTGCTCGTCCAGCAGGCGCCGCCGCTCCGTCTCGAAATGCGTCCGCAGCGCCGCCACGGCGGGCACCGCGGCGCGCTCGGCCCGGTGGCGGGCAAAGGCCGCCAGGGCTTCGTCCACGATGGTCCAGGCCGCCTGGGTTGCCGCCTCGCGCCCCACCCGCCCCTGCAGCGCCACGCGCTCCAGATCGGCGAGGTCGTAGACGAAGGCCTCGTCCAGCCCGGCGACGTCCGGATCGACGTCGGCGGGGATCGCCGCGTCCACCACGAACACCGGGCGCCGGCGGCGGCGCTTCAACGCCGCCCCCAACTGCGGTGCGGAGAGGATATAGCGCCCCAGACCCGCCGCGGTCACCACGATATCCGCGCTGGTCAGCGCCGAATCGAGATCGGCCCAGGGCGCGAAGTGGCTGTCCATCCGCCGCGCCGCCGCTTCGGCCCGGCGGTCCACCGGGGCGGCGACGATCAGCCGGCCGAGTCCCGCCTCGCGCAGGCCCTCCAGCACCAGGGCGCCCATGTCGCCCAGCCCCATCAGCAGGCCGGTGCAGCGCCTCAGGTCGCCGTGCAGGTCGCGCGCCACCTGGACCGCGGCGGCGACCAGCGAGGTGGCGCCCTCGGCGATCGGCGTCTCGCGGCGCACCCGCTTGGCAGCACCGTAGGCGGCCTGGAGAAGCCCCTCCAGCTCCGGCCCGGACAGGCCGGCGGCGGCGGCGTGGCGGTGGGCGGCCTTGACCTGCCCCAGGATGTGCGGTTCGCCGACGATCTGGCTGTCGAGCGAGCAGGCGACGGCGAAGACGTGGCGCACCGCCGCCGGCCCGGTCAGGGTGTAGAGCTGCCCGGCGAGGTCGGGCTCGCTCAGCCCCACCCGCTCCGCCATGATCCCGGCGATGGTGAGAGCGGCCTCGTTCGGGCGCTCGTGCACCGCCTGGACCTCGACCCGGTCGCAGGTGCTGAGCCACATCGCCTGGGTGATGCCGGCGGCGCTCAGCCGCTCCAGCATCGCCGGCACCTCCGCCTCCTCCGTCGTCAGACGGTCGCGGATCGCGCCGGAGCAGGACCGATGGCTGGCGCCGATGACGAAGTAGGAAGCGGTCACTCTGACTCTGGCCCAGGCCGCGGCACGGCCGACAAGGATGACGGGATTGCCGCGGATTTAAGCACGGATGGCACGGAGCGTCCTTAACTCAATTGCCGCCCGCGCCGGTTCCGTCACTCGGCGGCGTTTTCCGCCGCTTTCTCCGCCGCCTTGGCGGCCTCGATCTTGGCAGCCTCAATCTCGGCGGCCTTCTTCTCGACCAGCCCGACGAGGTGGTCGACGATGTTCTGGTCCTTCAGCCGGTGGTCGGTGACGCCGGACAGATAGACCTGATGGGTGTTGTTGCCGCCGCCGGTCAGCCCGATGTCGGTCTCGCGCGCCTCGCCGGGGCCGTTGACCACGCAGCCGATGACCGACAGGGTCAGCGGCGTGGTGATGTGGGCCAGCCGCGCCTCCAGCGTCTCCACCGTCTTGATGACGTTGAAGTTCTGCCGCGCGCAGCTCGGGCAGGAGATGACCGTGACGCCGCGCCGCCGCAGGCCCAGCGACTTCAGCATCTCATAGCCGACCTGGACCTCCTCCGCCGGCTCGGCCGACAGGGACACGCGGATGGTGTCGCCGATGCCCGACCACAGCAGCATGCCCAGCCCGATGGACGACTTCACCGTCCCGGCGCGCAGGCCGCCGGCCTCGGTGATGCCGATGTGCAGCGGGTAGTCGCAGGCCTCGGCCAGCCCCTGGTAGGCGGCGACGGCCAGGAAGACGTCGGACGCCTTCACCGAGATCTTGAACTCGGTGAAGTCATGGTCCTCCAGGATCTTGGCGTGGTTCAGGGCGCTCTCGACCAGCGCCTCGGGGCAGGGCTCGCCGTACTTCTCCAGCAGGTCCTGCTCCAGCGAGCCGGCGTTGACGCCGATGCGCATGGAGCACCCATAGTCCTTGGCCGCCTTCACCACCTCGCGCACCCGCTCCGCCGAGCCGATGTTGCCGGGGTTGATGCGCAGGCAGGCCGCCCCGCTCTGCGCCGCCTCGATGGCGCGCTTGTAGTGGAAATGGATGTCCGCGACGATCGGCACCGAGACCTGCGGCACGATCTGCTTCAGCGCCAGCGCCGACTCCTGGTCGGGACAGGAAACGCGCACGATGTCGGCGCCCACCCGCTCCGCCGCCTGGATCTGCGCGACCGTCGCCGCCACGTCGGCGGTCGGCGTGTTGGTCATCGTCTGCACCGAGATCGGCGCATCGCCGCCGACGAGCACGTTGCCCACCCGGATCTGGCGGGACTTGCGGCGAAGGATCTGGCGGTAGGCGCGCACGCTGCTCATGGGCTGTGGCCTCGGGGCATGAATCGGGTCCGGCGCGGTCTTATAGCGCAGCCGGCGTTACGCCTGAAGTGCGGTCCGCCGCGCCGGATTCAAGGGAAAAAGCCGTGGGTAGCCCGTCCCTAATGGGCGGGGGCGGCGCCGCGCAGGGTCGGGGCGTGCTGGTCCAGCGACACGTCGCGCAGCACCTGCCCGACCGCGCCCATCGGCGCGCCGTCCACCCCGTCGGTGACCACGACCAGTCCGCCGGCGTTGCCGGTGCGCACGCGGATGCCGGAGCGGTCGGGCACGCGGTAGACGTCGCCCGGCTTCAGCACGCGGGTGAAGATGATCTCGCCGCTGTTGTCGCGCACCTGGATCCAGCTGTCCTGCGTGGCGCGCAACTGGATGCGCGAGGCCGCGTTCTGCGTGCCGTAGACCTTCGACGGCAGCGCCCCGTCCACGGCGGGCGGCGGTGCCGTCGGGGCCGCGGGCGGCAGGCTGGCGATGGCCGGAGCGGCGGGGGTGAGCGGGGTCGGCTCCTGCGCGGCGCCTTCGGACTCGTCGTCCTCGGCCGGGGGCGGCGGGACGTTCACCATGGCCGACGGCGCGGCGGACGGAGCGGGAGCCGGAGCCGCCGTGGGAGCGGTCGGCTTGGCGGGAGCGGCCGGCGCCGGCTGGGCGACCACCGCCGCAGGAGCCGGGGCGGGCTTCGCCGGAGCCACCGTCGCAGGGGCCTGGGCGGCCGGAGCCGGAGCGGCGGGAGCCGGTGCTGCCGGAACGGGAGTCGCCGACGGAGCAGGCACCGCCGTGGACGCTCCACCGGCCGCGGGCGGAGCGGCCACCGGCGGAACCGCCGGGGCGGACGGAGCCTCCGCCATCACGGACGGGACGGACGCCGGGGCGGCGGGCGTTTCGGCGGGGGCCGGCACCGACGCGGTTTGCCCGCCACCAGTCTGGCTGGCGTTGAAGGGCAGCGTGTCGAGCAGCGAGACCAGCCGGTCGGGCAGGGTCGGGACCAGATCGACCATCGAGCGGTCGGTCGCCGACAGATAGTACCAGCCGCCATAGACGATGCCGGCCAGCACCATCGTGCCGAGCAGGACCGTGCCGCCGGGGATGCGGCCTTCCGGCACCGGAGTCGGGAAATAGAGCTGCTGGCTGCGCGTGCGGCCCGCCGCCTCGTCCTTGTAGCGGGTGAGGATGGTGTCCGGGTCGAGCCCCAGGCATTCCGCGTAGGAGCGCAGGAAGCCGGCGGCGTAGGTGGTGCCCGGCAGATCCTCGAACCGGCCCGCCTCGATGGCCTGCAGGTAGGGGTAGCGGATGCGCAGCATCGTCGAGACCTCGCGCAGGTCGTAGCCGAGGCTCTCGCGCGTCTCGCGCAGGGTGTCGGACACGCTGGGGCCGGTCTGCGCCGGGCCGTCCTGCGTGGGGTCGTAGGAGCCGAAAACCTTGCGCTTGCCCATCATCTCAACCGTACCGTCGCCTCGGATGACTTGTGGTCGCACCTCCGGCATGGGTACGCCAGCCGCGGGAGCGGCGCAACCGGGAACGACCGTGATCCTGCCATCTTGTATACGCCCTTCGTCCAAACCGCTGTAACAAAACGCCGCCGCAGCGGGCTCCAGCGCCGGATATGGCTCCAGGGTGGACGAAGCGGCCTTGAACGTGACTTTGGGCGCGACCTCAGATGATGACGCCGTGGTCCTTGGCGAAGCTGCGCAGCTTGTCGCGCAGGCTGTGGTCGCCGCGCAGATACAGCCCGTTCATGTATTGGCGCAGCACCGCCACGTCGAGCGAGCGCAGCATCGTCTTCACCGGCCCGACCGAGGGCGGCGACATCGACAGGGTGCGGAAGCCGATGCCGATCAGCGCCATGGCGTCGAGCGGCCGGCCGGCCATCTCGCCGCAGATGCTGACCGGGACGTTGGCGTCGCCGCAGGCCTCGACCAGCCGCCGCAGCAGGCTGAGCATGGCCGGCGACAGCGGGTCGTAGCGGCCGGAGGTGCGCGGGTTGCCGCGGTCGCTGGCGAAGATGTACTGGGTCAGGTCGTTGGAGCCGACCGACAGGAAATCCACCCGCGGCAGCAGCGCCGGCAACTGCCAGAGCAGCGCCGGCACCTCGATCATCGTGCCGACGCGCACGCGGCTGGGCAACTCGCCGCCCTGAACCTTCAGCCGGTTGATCTCCAGATCGAGCAGGCGGCGGGCGGCGTCGAACTCCGCCACCTCGGCGATCATCGGGAACATCACCGACAGCGGACGCCCGGCGGACGCCCGCAGCAGGGCGCGCAGCTGCTGGCGCAGCAGCGACGGGTGGTCCAGCCCGATGCGGATGGCCCGCCAGCCGAGCGCCGGATTCTCCTCCCCCTCGCTGGCTGCGATGTAGGGCAGCATCTTGTCGCCGCCGACGTCGAGCGTGCGGAACACCACCGGCTTGTCGTCGGTCTGGTCGAGGATGCGGGAATAGAGGTCGGTCTGCGCGTGGACGTCCGGGTAGGTGGAGCGCACCATGAAGGGGATTTCGGTGCGGTAGAGGCCGACGCCCTCCGCCCCGCTGGCCTTCAGGTGCGGCAGGTCGATCAGCAGGCCGCAATTCAGCTGGATGGAGATCGGCACGCCGTCCCGGGTGACGGAGGGCAGCGCACGGATCTTCTCGTACATCTCCTCCTTGCGGACGCGCAGGGCCACGGCCTCCACGAAGGCCATCTGGATGTCCTCCGCCGGGCGGACGAAGGCCTGCCCGTGGTCGCCGTCGACGATCACCGGGTCCAGCGGCTCGATCCGGTTCAGCGCGTCGGGCGCCTGCACCACCGGGATGTTCAGAGCGCGGGCCACGATGCAGACGTGGCTGGACGGCGAGCCTTCCTCAAGAATCACGCCGCGCAGGCGGCGCTGGTCGTAGTCGAGAAGCTCCGCCGGCCCCATGGACCGCGCGACCAGGACGATGTCCTCCGGCAGCGTGCCGCCGTCGGCCTCCGACTTACGCCCGGCGAGGTGCTGGAGCAGCCGGTTGGTCAGGTCCTCCAGATCGAGCAGCCGCTCACGGATGTAGGGGTCGGTCAAGTGGCTCATGCGGGCGCGGGTGTCGTTCTGCACCTGCTGCACCGCGCCTTCCGCCGTCAGCCCCATGCGGATCGCCTCGCGGATGCGCGACAGCCACCCGCGGTCCTCCGCGAACATGCGGTAGGTTTCCAAAATGTCCTTGGGCTCGCTCAAGCCCGCCAGCGCCGCCGCGTTCAGCAGGTCGTCGATGGCGCTGTGCATGGTGGCGATGGCGGCGTTCAGGCGCGCCAGTTCGCTCTCCGCGTCCTCGGACACCATCTGGCGGATGGTCAGCTGCGGGCGGTGGATCACCGCCAGCCCCATCGCCAGACCGCCGGTCAGCGAGGTGCCCGACAGGCGCGCCGGCAACAGCGCCGGGTCGCCGGTGGAGGCGACCTCCTGCGGGTTGACCAGCTCGCCCTGGGCGACCAGTTCGGCCACCACCATGGCAATGGTCTGGAGCGTCTCGACCTCGACCTCGGTGTAGCGGCGACGGTCCTTGTGCTGGATGACCAGGACGCCGCGGACCTTGCCGCCGCGCAGGATCGGCACGCCGGCCAGCGACAGGAACGGGTCCTCCCCCGTTTCCGGGCGGTAGGCGAAGCTGGGGTGCGACGGCGCGTTGTCCAGCGCGATGGGCCGGGCGTGGCCGGCGATGTCGCCGACGATGCCCTCGCCCACGCGCAGGCGGGTGTTGTGCACGGCGTCCTGGTTCAGGCCGAGCGTGGAGAACAGTTCCAACACCTCGCCCGCCCGCATGACGTAGCAGGAGCAGACGTCCGCCCCCATCTCCATGCCGATCAGGGTGACGATCTTGTCCAGCCGCTCCTGGCCGGAGCCGGAGCCCGCCATGACGTCACGCAGCCGCGCCAGCAGGCGGCGCGAGGCGGCGCCGTCGAAGCCCGGCGAACCGGCGGGGATGTCGCCCACGACGCCGTTCATCTCATGCCGCCCCCAGGATGGCCGATTGACCGGCGGCCGGTTGACCGATGACCGGCGGCTCCTCGGCGTCGATGCGCGGGCAGCGCGCGGCCAGCGCCGCTTCGGCCTGGGCGATCAGGTCGCCGATGATCTCGGCCACCGGCTGCTCGCGCGTGACCAGCCCGACGCTCTGCCCGGCCATCAGCGAACCGCTTTCCACGTCGCCGTCGATCACCGCGCGGCGCAGCGCGCCGGCCCAGAAATGCTCGATCTCCAGGATGCCCGCGTCGCGCGTCGTCTCGCCGCGGTCGACGCGCGCGATGACCTCGCGCTGAAGCTCCATGAACCGCTTCGACCCGGCGTTGGCCAGCGCCCGCACCGGGATCACCGGGAAGCGCGGGTCGATCTGCACCGACGCCTGGGCGTCGCGCGCCGAGGCCTTGATGAAGACCTGCTTGAAGCGCTGGTGCGCGATGGATTCGGTGGCGCAGACGAAGCGGGTGCCGATCTGCACGCCCGCCGCCCCCTGCTCCAGGTAGGACAGGATGGCCTCGCCGCGCCCGATGCCGCCGGCCACGAAGACCGGGACCTCGCGCAGGTCGGGCAGGATCTCCTGCGCCAGGACGGTGGTCGAGACGGGGCCGATGTGGCCGCCGGCCTCCGTGCCCTCGATCACCAGGGCGTCGATGCCGATCTTGACCATCCGCCGGCCGCTGACCAGCGTCGGGGCGAAGGCCATGGCGCGGGCGCCGCCGTCCTTGATCCGCTTGATGGTGGCGC
Source organism: Azospirillum sp. UENF 312511 (assembly GCF_058780635.1). Classification (NCBI taxonomy): domain Bacteria; kingdom Pseudomonadati; phylum Pseudomonadota; class Alphaproteobacteria; order Rhodospirillales; family Azospirillaceae; genus Azospirillum; species Azospirillum sp. UENF 312511. The sequence goes on from NZ_JBSNCG010000001.1 coordinate 138,050, forward strand.
CGCTGGGGAAGCCCCCGGCGATCACCACATGGCTCACCGTCAGCTCCCGGCAGACGTCGATCAGACGGTCGAGGTCCGGGTGCATGTTGATGAGGTTGACGCCGAAGGGTTTCGCGGTCAGCGCCCGCGTGGCGGCGATCTCCGCCGCCAGCAGGTCCGGCGGCATCGAGCCGCAGGCCAGCACGCCGAACCCCCCGGCGTTGGAGATGGCGGAGACGAGGTGGCGCTCCGACACCCAGCTCATCGCACCGCCCATGATGGCGGTGCGCGTGCCGAGGAAGGCGCAGCCACGCTCCCACAGCCGGTCGAGTCGGGCGCCTGCGACCGCGTCGGACCTGGCGTCGGTCATCGCCGCCCCTCCCCCTTCACCCGGCTCAGGCCGCGTCCAGCCCGTAGGCGGTGTGCAGCGCGCGCAGCGCCAGTTCCGCATACTCCTCGGCGATCAGGACGGAGATCTTGATCTCGGAGGTGGAGATGACCTGGATGTTGATGCCCTTGTCGGCCAGCGCCTTGAACATGCGCTGCGCGACGCCGGCGTGGCTGCGCATGCCGACGCCGATCACCGACACCTTCACCACGTTGGCGTCGGAGACGATGCGCTTGTAGTTCAGCTCGGCCTGGGCGTCCTCCAGCACCTTGACGGCGCGGGCGATGTCGGCCTTGCCGACCGTGAAGGTCATGTCGGTGGACTTGCCGTCTTCCGACACGTTCTGGACGATCATGTCGACATTGACGGCGGCGTCGGTCAGCGGACCGAAGATGCTGGCCGCCACGCCCGGACGGTCGGCGACGCCGATGAGGGTGATCTTCGCCTCGTCGCGGCTGTAGGCGATGCCGCTCACAACTTCCTTTTCCACGATCTCGTCCTCGTCAACAACAAGGGTACCGGGAAGCGCGCTGCCGGCGGCCTCCTCGAAGCTCGACAGAACCTGCACGCGCACGCGGTGGTTCATCGCCATCTCGACCGAGCGGGTCTGCAGGACCTTCGCCCCCTGCGACGCCAGCTCCAGCATCTCCTCGTAGGTGATCTTGGAGAGCTTGCGCGCCTTGGTGACGATGCGCGGGTCGGTGGTGTAGACGCCGTCCACATCGGTGTAGATGTCGCAGCGGTCGGCCTTTAGCGCCGCCGCGAGGGCGACCGCCGAGGTGTCGGAGCCGCCGCGGCCCAGCGTGGTGATGCGGCCGCTTTCGGTCACGCCCTGGAAGCCGGCGACCACGGCGACCTCGCCGGTGTTCATCCGCTTGTCCAGCTCCGCCGTGTCGATCGACACGATGCGCGCCTTGCCGTGCGTCTCGTCGCTGTAGATCGGAATCTGCCAGCCGAGCCAGGACCGCGCCTGGATGCCGAGCGACTGCAGCGCGATGGCGAGGAGACCGGAGGTCACCTGCTCGCCCGAAGCGACGATGGCGTCGTACTCGCGCGCGTCGTGCAGCTTGTCGATGTCGTTGCAGTATTTCACGAGCTGGTTGGTCACGCCGGACATCGCCGACACGACGACGGCGACCTGATGCCCCGCCTTGACTTCCTGCTCGACCTTTCGGGCCACGTTCTTGATGCGGTCGATGTCGCCGACCGACGTGCCGCCGAACTTGAGGACGATCCGCGCCATACCTCACACCATGTCTGGGCCGGCAAAAAAGCCGGCAGTCCGCGCCCCCGCTCTACCGTTGCCGGCGCGGGGCGGCGTATCCATACTCTGTCGCTCACAGCGAGGCAAGTTCGCCCCGCAATTGTTCTCGCAATCCAAGCATACGGGATTTCTTTCATGACCGCGACCGCCGGAACCGCAGGCACCGCAGGCACTGTCGACCCCCAGGACATCGCCCGCTTTTCGGCCATCGCCGCGGAATGGTGGGACCCCACCGGCAAGTTCCGGCCCCTGCACCGGCTGAACCCGCTGCGGCTGGCCTACATCCGCGACACGCTGTGCCGCCGCTTCGGCCGCGACCCGCTGGCGGCCGAGCCGCTGAAGGGCCTGCGCATCGTCGACATCGGCTGCGGCGGCGGCCTGCTGTCGGAGCCGATGGCCCGCATGGGCGCCACCGTGGTCGGCGTGGACGCGGCCGAGCGCAACGTCCGCACCGCCGCCGCCCACGCCGCGGAGACCGGCACCCCCGTCGATTACCGCGCCACCACCGCCGAGGCCCTGGCGGCCAGCGGCGAGCGCTTCGACGCCGTGCTGGCGATGGAGGTGATCGAGCATGTCGCCGACGTGCCGCTGTTCGTGAAGTCCTGCGCGGCGCTGACGGCACCCGGCGGCGCGCTGTTCCTGGCGACGCTGAACCGCACGCCGAAGTCCTTCGCGCTGGCCATCGTCGGGGCGGAGTACATCCTGCGCTGGCTGCCCCGCGGCACCCACAACTGGCGCCAGTTCCTGCGCCCCGGCGAGCTGGCCGCCGCCCTGCGCGCGGAGGGGCTGGCGATCCGCGACCTGACCGGCATCATCTACAACCCGCTGTCCGACGAGTTCCGGCTGAACCCGCGCGATCTCGAGGTGAACTACATGGGCTGGGCCGAGCGGGCCTGAGCGTACAGGGCGGCGGCGAGGCGTACGGACGTACATACGTACGCCTCGCCGCCGCGGGCTGGAAAGACGGCGGCACCGGGTGCCGGAAAACGAAAACGGGAGAGCCGCCGGCTCTCCCGTTTTCATGTTCGCCCCGTTTTCATGTTCGCAAGGAAACGCGCCTTACGCCGCGTGGCTGGCTTCGTGCTGGGTCAGCAGCGCGTAGATCGCGTCCGCCGAGTCCGAACCGCGCAGCTTTTCGCACATCGACTGGTCACGCAGCAGGCGCGACACACGGGCCAACGCCTTCAAATGGTCGGCGCCGGCATGATCCGGAGCCAACAGCAGGAAAATCAGATCGACCGGTTGCTCATCGATCGCATCGAAGTCGATGGGCCGCTCCAGCCGGGCGAAGACGCCGTGGACACGGTCGAGGTTGGGCAGCTTGCCGTGCGGGATGGCGATGCCATGCCCCACGCCGGTGGTGCCCAACCGCTCGCGCTCCAGAAGGACGTCGAAGATCGCCCGTTCGTGCTGGCCGGTCAGCTCGGACGCCTTGCGCGCCAAGTCCTGCAGGGCCTGCTTTTTGCTGCCGGCCTTCAGGTTCGGGAGAATGGCGTGCGGCGTGATGAGATCGAGCATGACGCTATGGGTGTGGTTGGAACAGAGACCGGACTTAGGCGCCGGCCTTCTCCGCCGGGTCCACCCAACCGATGTTGCCATCGGCGCGGCGGTAGACCAGGTTCAGGCGGCCATGGGCGCCGTTGCGGAACATCAGCGCCGGAGCGTCGGCGAGTTCCATGCGCATCACCGCCTCGCTGACCGCCAGGGTCGCGATGTTGGTTTCCATCTCGGCGATCACGATGGGCTGCGCCTCCTCGGCAGCGGCCTCTTCGCTCTCCACATGGGCCTCGTCCTTCTCCGCTTCCAGGATCTGGTAGCGGGCCGGGAAGGCTTCCTGCACGGGGGCTTCGACGCTGTGGTGGTCGCGCAGCCGGCGCTTGTAGCGGCGCAGGCGCTTGGCCAGCTTCTCGCACGCGGTGTCGAAGGCGGGATACGGCTCGGTGGCGTCAGACGCGCTCTGAAGGACGATCCCACGACCGACGTGCACCTGGATGTCGGCCTTGAACAGATGCGCTTCGCGCGTCAGGACGACGTTGGCCTCGATCGGCTTGTTGAAATACTTGCCGACGATGGTGTTCAGGCTGTCCGCGACATGGCTGCGCAGAGCGTCGCCAACGTCAAGCTGCTTGCCTTTGACGGTCAGTTGCATTTTGGGATGTTTCCAATCTGGTCCGCGATAGACATAGGACGACGGAAGGCCGCCACGTGCGGACGGGGACCATAGTGACGGCGGTATGGGCTGTCAATCAAGGACGGCCCCCTCCCGGCCCGGTTACATGCGTGACATCTTGGCACGGCGTCGCTGCACCGATGACGGAATGCGCATCGCTTCACGATACTTCGCGACCGTCCGGCGCGCAATGTCGATCCCTTCACCACGAAGGATTTCGACGATTTTATCGTCCGACAGCACGTCGTCCGGCTTCTCAACGTCGATCATCGCCTTGATGCGGTAGCGCACGGCTTCCGCCGAGTGGGCCGCCTGCCCATCGGCCCCCTGGATGGCGGAGGTGAAGAAATACTTCAACTCGAACACGCCGCGCGGCGTCGCCATGAACTTGTTGGTTGTGACGCGGCTGACCGTGCTCTCGTGCATGCCGATCGCCTCGGCGATGTCGCGCAGGATCAGCGGTTTCAGATGCGAGACGCCGTGGATGAAAAAGGCATCCTGCTGCCGGATGATCTCGCTGGCCACCTTCAAAATCGTGGTGGCGCGCTGGTGCAGCGACTTGACCAGCCAGTTGGCCGACTGGAAGCGCTCGGTGATGTATTCCTTGTCCGCCTTGTTGCGGGCGGTGCCGGAAATGCGCGCGAAATAGCGGTGGTTGACCAGCACCCGCGGCAAAGTGTCCGGGTTCAGGTCGATCAGCCAGCCGCCGCCCGGATTGGCGCGCATCAGGATGTCGGGGGTGACGAGCTGGGCGGGCGTGTGGTCGAAGCTGAGCGCCGGCTTGGGGTTCAGCTTGCGGATCTCCGCCACCATGTCGGCGACGTCCTCGGCGTCCACCCCGCAAACCTTCATCAGCGCCGGCAGGTTGCGCGCCGCCAGCAGCTCCAGATGGTCGAGCAGGGCTTCCATCGCCGGGTCGAAGCGGTTCTTCTCGCGCAGCTGGATCGCCAGACATTCCTTCAGCGACCGCGCGAAGATGCCCGGCGGGTCGAAGCGCTGGCAGGCGGTGAGCACCCGCTCCACCCGCTCCGGCGCGCAGCCGAGCTGCCCCGCGAGGCTCTCGACCTCCAGCCCGGTGATCCAGCCGGCCTCGTCCAGCATGTCGATCAGCGCCAGACCGATGAGCTGGTCGCCGAGGTCCGGCAGGTCGATCTTCAGCTGCTCGGTCAGATGGTCGCGCAGGCTCTTCTGGCCGGTCAGCGTGGCTTCCAGGTTGGACTCGTCGTCCTCGAAGCCGCCGCGCCCGCCGCGCTCCTGCCAGGAGCCGTAGACGTCGCTGGAGCCGTCCGTCCCATCGGAGAAACGGTCGTCGGAATAGACATTCTCGAAATCGGTGTCGAGCGGCGCATCGGAGGCCGACCCCATCGTCTCCGACGATGTCATCTCCACCGTGTCGCGGGTGCGCCCGTCGGTCATCGGCAGCTGGCGCTCCTCCGGCGCGGCGAGGTCCACCGCTCCGGGCTCGCCCCCGCCGTCACCGGCACCGTCGCCCCCGGACTCGCCGCCGCCCTCGCCGGGGCCGCCGTCGCGCTCCAGCAGGGGGTTCTGCTCGATCTCGCGGTCCACGAAGTCCGACAGTTCGATGTTCGACAGCTGCAGCAGCTTGATGGCCTGCTGCAGTTGCGGAGTCATCACCAGGGACTGGGTCTGACGAAGATCGAGGCGTTGGCTGAGCGCCATGGGCAGGGAAACCGCACTAGAGGCTGAACCGGTCCCCGAGGTAGACCCGGCGCACGTCCTCGTGCGCCACGATCTCGGCCGGCTCTCCCTCCATTAGTACCACACCATCGTGCAAGATGTATGCCCGATCGACGAGATCGAGCGTTTCACGCACGTTGTGGTCGGTGATGAGCACGCCGATGCCGCGGTCGCGCAGGTGGCTGACCAACTCGCGGATGTCGTTCACCGCGATCGGGTCGATGCCGGCCAGCGGCTCATCGAGCAGGATGAAGTGCGGCTGGGAGGCCAGCGCGCGGGCGATCTCGACGCGCCGCCGTTCGCCGCCGGACAGCGCCAGCGCCGGGGCGCGGCGCAGGTGGGTGACCGAGAACTCCGCCAGCAGCTCGTCCAGCATCTGCTCGCGCGTGTCGCGGTTGGGCTCCACCACCTCCAATACGGAGCGGATGTTGTTCTCCACCGACATGCCACGGAAGATCGACGCCTCCTGCGGCAGATAGCCGATGCCCAGCCGCGCCCGGCGGTACATGGGCAGCGCCGTGATGTCCTGCCCGTCGAGCAGGATGGTCCCGGAGTTGGCGGCGATCAGCCCGGTGATCATGTAGAAGCAGGTCGTCTTGCCCGCCCCGTTGGGGCCGAGCAGGCCGACCGCCTCGCCGCGCTGGACCGTCACGGTCACGTCGCGGACGACCGGGCGCTTCTTGTAGGCCTTGCCCAGATGCAGGGCCACCAGCCCTTCGGTCGGGTGCGCGTCGGTGGCGGGATGGCCCGCCGGGCGGCCCGCCGGGTGGCCCGACTGGTTCGAGGCGGAAAGGGTCGGGCCGCCGAGGTCCCGGTCTTCGATGTCCATGGCCATTGTTTCGCTGCCGGGTCGGTCAGGGCTTCGCGGCGGGGGTGCCGCCCGTTTGCGCGGTGGGCTTGCCGCCCGCCTGGGCGGTGGGGCGCCCACCCGGCGCGCCCGGCTCCTGGCCGGGGACCAGAAGACCCATCACCCGCCCGCCGGTGGCGGGACCGGCGATCACCCGGTTGACCTTGGTCTTCATGTTCATCTCGGCGGCGTCGCCATTGAGCTGGTTGTCGTTGCGGGTGATCTTGACGTTGCCGAGCAGCACCGCCGTCTCGTCGGCCACCGAATAGACCAGCTTGTCCGACAGCGCCACGTCGGTCGCGGTGGTCACCACCACGCTGCCGGCGCCGTCGATGCGCTCCATCTGGGTCGAGCCGTCCGGCATCTTCTTGAGCTGGCCGATCAGGATGTCGGCGCGCAGCCGGTCGCCGTTGGCGATGCGCACGGCCACGGCGTCGCCGCGGGCCACCGTCAGGTTCTTGGCCTCGTAATATTCCAGCGTGTCGCGCGCCGTCACGATGTCGGTGCGGGTGACCAGCTTGAGGTTGCGCCCGGTGACCACGGCGACCTGCTTGTCCACGTCATAGACGCCGCGCTCGCCGAAGACCTCCTGGGTCGGGCTGACGATGCGCACGTTGCCTTCGGCGAGGAGCTGGAACACCTCGTTCCCCTTGCCGGGCACCTCGCGGTAATAGGCGGTCAGCACGTCGGCGTAGACGGTGCTGTCGGTGCGCTTGGCCGAGGCGTTGCCGCGCGCCACATAGGCGCGCACGTCCTGGTGCCATTCGATGGCCTGGTCGGCGTCGACCTCGATCGGGTTGGGGCCGCCGCCGAGGCCAGGCAGCCCCTGGGCCGCCGCCGGGACGGACGCCACCGACAGCAGGAGGAACGCGGCCAGCAGCGGGGCCGCAACGGTGGCTGCACGCGAAGCGACACTCAACGGCGCGTCACTCGACGGCGCGACACTCGGCGGGACTGCACTCAACGCGTCTTTCCTCCGGGGCTTTCGGCGGCCTGGACGTCGGCCTTGGACTGGTTCAGGAACACCATCGTCTTGCCACGGTCGGACAGGCGGAAGCCTTCGGCGTTGATGACGCCTTGCGGCCCCTGGCCCACGACATGGACATCGCCCCAGGCGGTGCCCTTGCGGATGTCGGAGTCCGCTTCCTCGGTGGTGAATTCGTTGCCGTCGTCGCGCATGACGCGGACATGGCCCCGCATCTTCAGGATGCCGGTGACCTGATTGTACCAACCCTTGTCGGAGCGCATGGTCACCCAGGTGCCGTCGGTCTGGGTCATCTCGGCCTCCGGCTGGTCGAGCAGGACGATGTCCGGCTCGTCGGCGATGCGGTCGGCCTTGGCCGCCACCAGCGAGAAGGGCTGGTTGTCTTCGTCCACCGCGATGTAGCGCGGCTTGATCATCTCAAGCTGGCCCTTGTCGGCGGAGATGCGCAGACTGGGCAGCTCGGTCAGCGAGGGCCAGACGGCGATCAGCGCCATCACCGCCAGCGCCAGCGCCGGAAGCACGAACTTCATTCCGGTGACGAAACGGCTGTAGACCCGGCTGACCGGCCGGATCTTCCGGCGCTGGTGGACGCGCTTGGCCGCCTCGCCGTCGTCGGTCGCAGCCGCCGCCGACGACGACCTCGCCCCCGGCATGGCCATGAGCTGCGCGGCGAGGGAAGGCGCATCGGCGCGCCGCTCCTTCGTGTTCACCGTCCGATCCTTCAGGTCGCTGTCCATGGCGTCAACCGTCCTCCGGCTGCCCGTCACGCCACCCCGGCGCGCAGGCAATCGTGAATGTGCACAACACCGAGCGGCCGGTCCGCCTCCACCACGAACAGGCTGGTGATCTGCTTCTCGTTCATCTCCCGCAGCGCCTCCTCGACCAGCGCCTTGGGGCGGATCGTCTTGGGCCGCGGAGACATGATGCTGTCGGCGCGCTCCGCCCACAGCTCCGGCGTCAGGTGGCGGCGGAGGTCGCCGTCCGTGATGACGCCGGCCAGGGCGCCCGTGGCGTCCACCACGCCGACGCAACCCAGCCGCTTGGCCGTCATCTCGAATATGACGGTGGAAAGCGGCGTATCCAAGGCGCACAGGGGCATATCGTCGCCCTTGTGCATCACGTCGGTCACCTTCAACAGCGCCCGGCCGAGCTGGCCGCCGGGGTGGAACTGCTTGAAATCCGCCGCCGTGAAGCCGCGCCGCTCCAGCAGCGCCACCGCCAGGGCGTCGCCCAGCGCCAGCATCATCGTGCTCGACGTGGTCGGGGCCAGCCCCAGCGGACAGGCCTCCGGCGCCGGCGGCAGCACCAGCGCGACGTCGGCCTGCTCGGCCAGGGAGGAACCGGCGCGCCGGGTGATGCCGATCAGCGGAATGTCGAAGCGGCGGGTGTAGGCGACGATGTCCGACAGCTCGTGCGTCTCGCCGGAATTGGACAGGGCGATGACCGCGTCCTGCCGGGCGATCATGCCGAGGTCGCCGTGGCTCGCCTCGCCCGGATGGACGAAGAAGGCCGGCGTGCCGGTGGAGGCCAGAGTTCGCGGCGATCTTGCGCGCCACATGGCCGGACTTACCCATGCCGGAGACGACGACACGCCCGGCGATCCCGGCCAGACGGTCCAGCGCACGCACGAAGGCGCCGTCCAGCCCGTCCGCCAGCGCGGTCAGGGCGTCGGCCTCCATCCGCAGGACGCGCCGGGCGCTCGCGATGTCGCGGCCGGCCGCGGCGTCAGGCGGGCAGTCGGCCGGGCTATCGATCCGGCTGGTTGCGGTCAGGCTCGTCAAGGCGGTGCATGCCTCTTCTGGTTGGCCCATCGGGCCGAAAATGGGTACTCCGACTGGCAGCGCGCGTATCCGCGACAACGGGCCAGCCGCCGCGCGGGCAGTATGCCCACCCGCGCGCGTCCGGTCAAATCAACGTCCGAAGGTCCCGGCCTATTCCACCGGGCCGCCTTTCAAGACGATGGCCAATCAATGCGACAGAATGTCCGGCTGTTCCCAACCGCCGAGGTCTAGTTCCCCGCGGGCCGGCAGGAAGTCGAAGCAGGCCTTGGCGAGATGGGTCCGCCCCTCGCGCGCCAGCATGACGTCGAGCTTCTCCTTGAGATCGTGCAGATGCAGCACGTCGGAGGCGGCGTATTTCATCTGCTCCGGCGTCAGTTCAGCCGCACCCCAGTCGGAGGACTGCTGCTGCTTGGACAGCTCCACCCCCAGCAGGTCCTTCACCAGATCCTTCAGCCCGTGCTTGTCGGTGAAGGTGCGGACCAGCTTGGACGCCACCTTGGTGCAGTAGACCGGCTGGCAGGCGACGCCGAGATAGGCCCGCATCACCGCCACGTCGAACCGGGCGAAATGGAACAGCTTGGTGACCTCGGGATCGGTCAGCAGGCGCTTCAGGTTCGGAGCGTCGTATTCGCCCTTGCGGAACTGGACCAGATGCACCGTGCCGTCGCCGGGGGACAGCTGGACCAGGCACAGCCGGTCGCGGTGGGGGTTCAGCCCCATGGTCTCGGTGTCGATGGCGACGGCGCCGCCGCGGGCGAGGGACTTCAGGTCGAGACCGTCCGGCAGGTCGCCGTCATGGAGGTCGATGGGCATTGGGTGGCTTCCCGCTCAATAGGACGGCCCCCGGCCACGGACCCTAGAAACGACGAACGCCGCTCTGCTACCTTTCCGTCCCGCTGGGGGAGGACCGTAGCATGCGGCGCAGCCGGGTAGATATGGTGCCCAGGAGAAGACTCGAACTTCCACGACATTTCTGCCACAGGTACCTGAAACCTGCGCGTCTACCAATTCCGCCACCTGGGCTCGGTGTGGGCCGCTTATGTAGCCGTCCGGCGGAGACCCGTCAACAGCTTTTTTTCACTTTCGCGCCGAAAGCCCGGCCGGGCGCGAAATGGGCCGCGGGCGGCGCGTCAGGCCCTAGCCTCTTCTGGGAGGTTTCTATATAAGCAACCCCCGATCCGGTCGCCCCGCCCCGTCGGCGGGCGGCCCGGCAGGGAAGAATTTGCGGGCCCAACGGCACGGGAGAAGGTCGATGTCCTATCGCTCTGAAGTGGTCACGGTGTTCGGCGGTTCGGGATTCGTCGGCCGCCATCTCATTCGCCGCCTCGCCAAGACCGGCGCCATCGTGCGCGTGGTGTCGCGCCATCCGAACAAGGCCAACTTCCTGAAGACCGCCGGTTCGGTCGGCCAGATCGTGCCGATGGCCGCCGACGTGAAGGACGACCAGTCCGTCGCGCGGGCCATCCAGGGCGCGGACACCGTCATCAACCTGATCGGCACGCTCTACGAGCGCGGGGCCTGGAATTTCCAGACCGTGCATGTCGACGCCCCGGCGCGCATCGCCCGCATCGCCAAGGCCAGCGGCGTGCGCCGTCTCGTCCACGTCTCGGCCATCGGCGCCGACGCCAAGTCCGCCTCGGCCTACGCCAAGTCCAAGGCGGCGGGCGAGCAGGCGGTGATGCAGGCCTTCCCCGGCGCCACCATCATCCGCCCGAGCATCGTCTTCGGGCCGGAGGACGGCTTCTTCAACAAATTCGCCGCCATGGCGCAGGTTTCCCCGGCGCTGCCGCTGATCGGCGGGACGACGAAGTTCCAGCCGATCTATGTCGGCGATCTGGCCGACGCCATCGCCGCCGCCGTGACGCTGGACTCGGCCGCCGGCCGGACCTTCGAGCTGGGCGGCCCCCGCGTCTACAGCTTCAAGGAGCTGATGCAGCTCATGCTGCGGGAAATCCGCCGCAAGCGCTTCCTCGTGCCGGTTCCCTGGAACATCGCGGAGACGCTGGGCGGCCTGCTCGAGAAGGTGCCGCCGATCGTCGCCCCGCCGCTGACCCGCGATCAGGTGGAGATGCTGCGGACCGACAACGTCGCCGCCGCCGGCGCTCCGGGCTTCAAGGAGCTGGGCATCACCAACCTGTCGAGCTGCGAGGTGGTCCTGCCGACCTACCTGTCGCGCTTCATCGTCGGCGGCCGCTCCAACACGATGCCGCGCGACGCCGGCAACCATTCCGGCGCGCACTGACCCTACAGGCCCGCGCCATCGACACGAAAGCCTCGGCTCGCCGCCGGAGCTTTCGCCGTTTTCGGTTCCTGCGAACCCGCGCAAGGGTGCCCTGCGGCGCGCGGCCTTGATTCCCGCGCCCGCCTGCCGCATCTGGCCCCTTCATCGGGGCGACGGAAGAGGCGCGGAGAATCATGCAGGCCGCAACGCAGGATTTCACCATACGGGAATTCGCCGACCGCGCCCCGGGCGCCCGGCTGGCCTCCCTGGCGGCCTTCTTCGTCAACGGCTCGGTCTTCGGCGTCTGGGCCACCCAGATCCCGGCGATCAAGGATCATCTGGACCTCAGCCCCGGCGTGCTCGGCGTCGCCCTGCTCTGCCTCGCCGCCGGGGCGTTGACCGCCATGGTCGGCACCGGCCCGCTGCTCGGCCGCGTCGGCAGCGCCCCGGTGATCCGGATCACCGCCGTGGCCTTCGCCCTGATCCTGCCGCTGCCGGCGCTGATGCCGGACCTGCTGTCGCTGTGCGCCGTGCTGTTCCTGTTCGGGGCGGCCGGCGGCACCATGGACGTGGCGATGAACGCCCACGGCGCCTTGGTGGAACGCCATCTTGGGCGGCCGATCATGTCGTCGTTGCACGGCATGTGGAGCCTGGGCGGCCTGTTCGGCGCCGGGGTCGGCGGCCTGCTGCTGCAGATCCTGCCGCCGCCGGTCCAGGCCTCCATCCTCGCGGCGGCGCTGCTCGCCCTGTTCTTCGCGCTGCACCGCCGCTTCCTGCCCGGAAGTGCCGATCAGCAGGCGGAGCCGACGGGCCTCGCCCTGCCCGACCGCGGCACGCTGCTGCTGGGCGCGCTGACCTTCCTGGCCTTCATGAGCGAGGGCGCGATCCTGGACTGGAGCGCCGTCTATCTGCGCGAGGATCTGGGGGGTGCGGCGTCGATCGCGGCGCTGGGCTTCGCTGTCTTTTCCGGCGCCATGGCGGTGGGCCGCTTCTGCGGCGACCGGCTGCGCCAGCGCTTCGGCGGGCCGCTGCTGGTCCGCGCCGGGGCGGTGCTGGCCTTCGCCGGGCTGGCGGTCGCGCTGACCGGCGGCGGACCGGTGGTGGCGGTCGCCGGCTTCGGGCTGACCGGGCTCGGCCTGTCGAACGTGGTGCCGGTGCTGTTCAGCGCCGCCGGGGCCAAGGCGGAGGGGGAGGCCGGTCAGGCCATCGCCGCGGTGGCGACCCTCGGCTACGCCGGGGTTTTGACCGGCCCGGCCCTTCTGGGATTCGTGGCGGAGGCCAGCACGGTGGGCTTTTCCTTCGCCCTGGTCGCCGCGCTGGCGCTGGTCATCGCCGCGGCCTCCTCGCGCGCCGTCGCCCGGCAGGGCTGAGGCGCGCGGGAGGGGTTTCGTTCAGAGATAGAGGAACGCCAGCATCCCTGTGCCGATGGCGATGCGGTACCAGGCGAAGGGCGCGAAGCCGTAGCGCCCGACGAAGTCCACCAACACCTTCACCACCAGCGCCGCCGCGACGAAGGCGGTGACGAAGCCGACTCCGATCAGCAGCGCGGAGTTGACGTTCATCAGGCTCCAGTTCTTGTAGAGGTCGTAGACCGTGGCGCCGGCCATGGTCGGGATCGCCAGGAAGAAGGAGAACTCCGCGGCGGTTCGCCGGTCCACACCCATCAGCAGCGAGCCGATGATCGTGGCGCCCGAGCGCGACACGCCCGGCACCAGCGCCAGACACTGGCACAGGCCGATCTTCAAGGCGAGCGGCGCCGGGAAGCGCTCGATCTGGTGGTAGCGCGCGACCGGCACCAGCCGTTCCGCCATCAGGATGCCGACGCCGCCCAGGATCAGCGCGACGCTGACCACCGTCGGGTTGAACAGCACCGCCTTGATGACGCCGTGCAGCGCCGCCCCCAGCACCATGGCCGGCAGGAAGGCCAGGATCACCGCCATGGCGAAGTGGCGGGCGCCCGGATCGTCCTTCAGCCCGGTGACCACGTTCCACAGCCGTGCGAAATAGACCGTGCAGATCGCCAGGATCGCACCGAGCTGGATCACCACTTCGAACACCTTGCCCGGCGGCCCTTCGAAGCCCAGCAGGGTGTCGAAAATGATCAGGTGCCCGGTGGACGAGACCGGCAGGAATTCGGTCAGCCCTTCGATCAGGCCGAGCAGAGCGGCGTCCAGATATTGGTCGATCAGCATGCGGCGCGTGGCCTCTGACAGGATGGCGGATGGCAATGTCCGGCTTATAGCAGTGCAACATGGCGAAGGCGACGACCCATGGGGCGATACCCCGAATTGGGCGATAGTACCGAATCGGACCTAATATTCTTGCTTGTTTTTCGGGCACTCCCGCCGTCTACGGAAGCCTCCGCGGCATCGAGTCACAGTTTGGTCAGCTATGCTGTCCTAACGATGAAAATATGCTCGCGCGGTGTCTTCTCTTGCGGTATATGACGTTCAGACCGCGTGACCGCGGGCTTTCGTTTTCACTGCGGCCACGCCCCTCGCCATGCCCCACCGGCACGAAGAAGGGTCGCCCGGCCGCCGGCGCCGTCCCCATGCACGGGACACGGGAAGAAGGAGCAGGCGTTATGGCGAACCAGAGGATGTTGGGCTTCGTGCACACCGCGCAGCGGATGCCCGACAAACGCCCGGCCGCGGAGCGCCGCCAGGATTTCGCCGAGATCTACGCCCGCTTCAGCGACGAGCGCGCCAACGAGCAGGCCAACCGCTGCTCGCAGTGCGGCGTTCCCTTCTGCCAGGTGCACTGCCCGGTCTCCAACAACATTCCCGACTGGCTGAAGCTGACCTCCGAAGGCCGGCTGGAGGAGGCTTACGAGGTCTCCCAGGCCACCAACAACTTCCCGGAGATCTGCGGCCGCATCTGCCCGCAGGACCGCCTGTGCGAGGGCAACTGCGTCATCGAGCAGTCGACCCATGGAGCCGTCACCATCGGCTCGGTCGAGAAGTACATCAACGACACCGCCTGGGATCAGGGCTGGGTGAAGCCGCGCAAGCCGTCGCGTGAGTTGGGCGTCTCGGTCGGCGTCATCGGCGCCGGTCCCGCCGGCCTCGCCGCCGCCGAGGAGCTGCGCGCCAAGGGCTACGAGGTGCATGTCTACGACCGCTACGACCGCATGGGCGGCCTGCTGGTCTACGGCATCCCCGGCTTCAAGCTCGAGAAGTCGGTGGTCGAGCGCCGCGTGCAGCTGCTGGCCGACGCCGGGGTGATCTACCACCCGAACTTCGAGGTGGGCCGCGACGCCTCCCTGCCGGAGCTGCGCCGCAAGCACGTCGCCGTCCTGGTCGCCACCGGCGTCTACAAGGCGCGCGACATCAAGGCGCCGGGCTCGGGCCTGGGCAACATCGTGGCGGCGCTGGACTACCTGACCACCTCCAACAAGGTCAGCCTGGGCGACACGGTGGAGGCGTACGAGAACGGCTCCCTGAACGCCGCGGGCAAGCATGTGGTGGTTCTGGGCGGCGGCGACACCGCCATGGACTGCGTGCGCACGGCCATCCGCCAGGGCGCCACGTCGGTCAAGTGTCTGTACCGCCGCGACCGCAAGAACATGCCGGGCTCGCAGCGCGAGGTCGCCCACGCCGAGGAAGAGGGCGTGGAGTTCATCTGGCAGGCCGCCCCGGAAGGCTTCACCGGCGATACGGTGGTAACCGGGGTGCGCGCCGTGCGCATCCATCTGGGCGTCGCCGATGCCACCGGCCGCCAGACCCCGCAGGTGATCGAGGGGTCGGAGTTCACCGTCCAGGCCGATCTGGTCATCAAGGCGCTCGGCTTCGAGCCCGAGGACCTGCCCGCCCTGTTCGGCGAGACGGAACTGAAGGTCACCCGCTGGGGCACGCTGCTGGTCGACCACCGCAGCAAGATGACCAACCTGGAAGGCGTGTTCGCCGCCGGTGACATCGTGCGCGGCGCCTCGCTGGTGGTGTGGGCCATCCGCGACGGCCGCGACGCGGCGGAGGGCATCCACGCCTACGCCAAGGCAAAGGCCGAGGCGCCGGTCGCCGTCGCGGCTGAATAAGCTAAGCAATCCATAATTCCGCGGGTTCCAGGGGTCCATTTCGGCTCCTGGCGGGGGTGAAGGGGCGAAGTCCCCCTTCCGAACAGACTGATTGAAAGGGTCCACCGATGACCACCGAGTTGAACCAGGGTGAGCAGTTCGTCGCCGACTTCCGCGCCAACGCCGCGGCGCTGACCACTGCCAACGCCTACAACCCGGAGGATGAGCACGACGCCTGCGGCGTCGGCTTCATCGCCGCGATCGACGGCAAGCCCCGCCGCTCGGTGGTCGAGAAAGGCATCGAGGCGCTGAAGGCCGTCTGGCACCGCGGCGCCGTGGACGCCGACGGCAAGACGGGCGACGGTGCCGGCATCCACGTCGCCGTGCCGCAGAAGTTCTTCAAGGACCATGTGAAGGTCATCGGCCACCGCGCGCCGGACAACAAGCTGGCCGTCGGTCAGGTCTTCCTGCCGCGCATCAGCCTGGACGCGCAGGAAGCCTGCCGCTGCATCGTCGAGACCGAGATCCTGGCCTTCGGCTACTACATCTACGGCTGGCGCCAGGTGCCGATCAACGTCGACATCATCGGCGAGAAGGCCAACGCCACCCGTCCGGAGATCGAGCAGATCATCGTCGGCAACAACAAGGGCGTGTCCGACGAGCAGTTCGAGCTGGACCTCTACATCATCCGCCGCCGCATCGAGAAGGCGGTGAAGGGTGAGCAGATCAACGACTTCTACATCTGCTCGCTGTCCGCCCGCTCGATCATCTACAAGGGCATGTTCCTGGCCGAGCAGCTGACCACCTTCTACCCGGACCTGCTGGACGAGCGCTTCGAGTCCGACTTCGCCATCTACCACCAGCGCTATTCGACCAACACCTTCCCGACTTGGCCGCTGGCCCAGCCCTTCCGCATGCTCGCCCACAACGGCGAGATCAACACGGTCAAGGGCAACGTCAACTGGATGAAGGCGCACGAGACCCGGATGGAGCATCCGGCCTTCGGCACCCACATGCAGGACCTGAAGCCGGTGATCGGCGTCGGCCTGTCGGACTCCGGCTCGCTCGACACCGTGTTCGAGGTGATGGTCCGCGCCGGCCGCACCGCCCCGATGGTCAAGATGATGCTGGTGCCGCAGGCGCTGACCAGCTCGCAGACCACGCCCGACAACCACAAGGCGCTGATCCAGTACTGCAACTCCGTCATGGAGCCGTGGGACGGCCCGGCGGCGCTGGCCATGACCGACGGCCGCTGGGTCGTCGGCGGCATGGACCGCAACGGCCTGCGCCCGATGCGCTACACGATCACCACCGACGGCCTGATCATCGGCGGGTCCGAGACGGGCATGGTGAAGATCGACGAGACCCAGGTCATCGAGAAGGGCCGCCTCGGCCCGGGCGAGATGATCGCCGTCGACCTCCAGTCCGGCAAGCTCTACCGCGACCGCGAGCTGAAGGACCATCTCGCCACGCTGAAGCCGTGGGACAAGTGGGTGCAGAACACCACCCACCTGGACGAGCTGGTCAAGACCGCCTCGCTGAAGGGCGAGCCGTCGGATATGGACAAGGCCGAACTGCGCCGCCGCCAGCAGGCCTTCGGCCTGACCATGGAAGACATGGAGCTGATCCTGCACCCGATGGTGGAGGACGGTAAGGAGGCCATCGGCTCGATGGGCGACGACAGCCCCATCGCCGTGCTGTCCGACAAGTACCGTGGCCTGCACCACTTCTTCCGCCAGAACTTCTCCCAGGTCACCAACCCGCCCATCGACAGCTTGCGTGAGCGCCGGGTGATGAGCCTGAAGACGCGGCTCGGCAACCTCGGCAACATCCTGGACGAGGACGAGACGCAGACCCGCCTGCTGCAGCTCGAATCGCCGGTCCTGACGACCGCCGAGTTCCGCGCCATGCGCGACTACATGGGCGACACGGCGGCCGAGATCGACGCGACCTTCCCGGTCGACGGCGGTCCGGAGGCCCTGCGCGACGCGCTGCGCCGCATCCGCCAGGAGACGGAGGACGCCGTTCGCGGCGGCGCCACCCACGTCATCCTGACCGACGAGGCGATGGGCCCGGCGCGCGCCGCCATCCCGGCGATCCTCGCCACCGGTGCGGTGCACACGCACCTGATCCGCTCCAACCTGCGCACCTTCACCTCGCTGAACGTGCGCACGGCGGAGGGCCTGGACACCCACTACTTCGCCGTTCTGATCGGCGTCGGCGCCACCACGGTCAACGCCTACCTCGCGCAGGAGGCCATCGCCGAGCGTCACCGCCGCGGCCTGTTCGGCGCCATGCCGCTGGAAAAGGGCATGGCCAACTACAAGAAGGCCATCGACGACGGCCTGCTGAAGATCATGTCCAAGATGGGCATCTCGGTCATCAGCAGCTACCGCGGCGGCGGCAACTTCGAGGCCATCGGCCTGTCCCGCGCTCTGGTCGCCGAGCATTTCCCGGCCATGGTCAGCCGCATCTCCGGCATCGGCCTGAACGGCATCCAGAAGAAGGTGCTGGAGCAGCACGCCACCGCCTACAACGAGGAGGTCGTGGCCCTGCCGGTCGGCGGCTTCTACCGCTTCCGCAAGTCGGGCGACCGCCACGGCTGGGAAGGTGGCGTGATCCACACGCTGCAGCAGGCGGTGACCAACGACAGCTACACCACCTTCAAGAAGTACAGCGAGCAGGTGAACAAGCGCCCGCCGATGCAGCTCCGCGACCTGCTGGAGCTGCGCTCCACCAAGGCCCCGGTGCCGGTGGACGAGGTCGAGAGCATCACCGCGATCCGCAAGCGCTTCATCACGCCGGGCATGTCCATGGGCGCCCTGTCGCCTGAGGCCCACGGCACGCTGAACGTCGCCATGAACCGCATCGGCGCCAAGTCCGACAGCGGCGAGGGCGGCGAGGACCCGGCGCGCTTCCGCCCGGACAAGAACGGCGACAACTGGAACAGCGCCATCAAGCAGGTGGCCTCGGGCCGCTTCGGCGTCACCGCCGAGTACCTGAACCAGTGCCGCGAGCTGGAGATCAAGGTCGCCCAGGGCGCCAAGCCCGGCGAGGGTGGCCAGCTCCCCGGCTTCAAGGTGACCGAGATGATCGCACGGCTGCGTCACTCGACGCCGGGCGTGATGCTCATCAGCCCGCCGCCGCACCACGACATCTATTCGATCGAGGATCTTGCCCAGCTCATCTATGACCTGAAGCAGATCAACCCGGATGCGAAAGTGACGGTGAAGCTGGTCAGCCGTTCCGGCATCGGAACGATTGCCGCGGGCGTCGCCAAGGCCAACGCCGACATCATCCTGATCTCCGGCAACAGCGGCGGCACGGGCGCCAGCCCGCAGACCTCGATCAAGTTCGCCGGCCTGCCCTGGGAGATGGGCCTGTCGGAGGTGCATCAGGTCCTGACGCTGAACCGCCTGCGCCACCGCGTGCGGCTGCGCACCGACGGCGGCCTGAAGACCGGCCGCGACATCGTGATCGCCGCCATGCTGGGCGCTGAGGAGTTCGGCATCGGCACGGCCAGCCTGATCGCCATGGGCTGCATCATGGTCCGCCAGTGCCACAGCAACACCTGCCCGGTCGGCGTCTGTGTGCAGGACGACAAGCTGCGCCAGAAGTTCGTCGGCACGCCGGAGAAGGTCGTCAACCTCTTCACCTTCCTGGCCGAGGAAGTGCGCGAGATCCTGGCCGGCCTGGGCTTCCGCTCGCTGAACGAGGTGATCGGCCGCACCGACCTGCTCCATCAGGTCAGCCGCGGCGCCGAGCATCTCGACGACCTCGACCTGAACCCGCTGCTGGCCCAGGTCGATCCCGGCGAGAACGCCCGCTACTGCACGCTGCAGGGCCGCAACGAGGTGCCGGACACGCTGGACGCCCGCATCGTCGCCGACGCCCGCCCGCTGTTCGAGGAGGGCGAGAAGATGCAACTCGCCTACAACGCCCGCAACACGCAGCGCGCCATCGGCACGCGGCTGTCCTCGATGGTGACGCGCAAGTTCGGGATGTTCGGGCTGCAGCCCGGTCACATCACCATCCGCCTGCGCGGCACCGCCGGCCAGTCGCTGGGCGCCTTCGCGGTGCAGGGCATCAAGCTGGAGGTGATGGGCGACGCCAACGACTACGTCGGCAAGGGCCTGTCGGGCGGCACCATCGTCGTCCGTCCGACGACCTCCAGCCCGCTGGAGACCAACAAGAACACGATCATCGGCAACACGGTCCTCTACGGCGCGACGGCGGGCAAGCTGTTCGCCGCGGGCCAGGCCGGCGAGCGATTCGCCGTCCGCAACTCCGGCGCCACCGTGGTGGTCGAGGGCTGCGGCTCCAACGGCTGCGAGTACATGACGGGCGGCACGGCGGTCATCCTCGGCCGCGTCGGCGACAACTTCGCCGCCGGCATGACGGGCGGCATGGCCTACGTCTACGACCTGGACGACAGTCTGCCGCTGTACATCAACGACGAGAGCGTGATCTTCCAGCGCATCGAGGTCGGCCATTACGAGAGCCAGCTCAAGCACCTGATCGAGGAGCATGTGACGGAGACGCAGAGCCGCTTCGCCGCCGAGATCCTCAACGATTGGGCGCGTGAGGTGACCAAGTTCTGGCAGGTGGTTCCGAAGGAAATGCTGAACCGTCTGGAAGTGCCGGTCCATCTGCCGAAGGCCATCTCGGCGGAGTAAGACCCAAGCAGTAAATCCCCAGTGGATTGTGCATACGCAAACGGCGGTCCGGGGTAACCGGGCCGCCGTTTTTCACGTCGGCGGCGGCGCAGGCGTCCTTTTCATGGCGCCGGTTCTTGGAATAATCTGGTGCGGCACGGGTTGTTAGGACCGCCTGGGGGCATCCGCAACCACACGGGAGGGCGTCATGCCGGCAGAGGACGGCTTGCGCATCGACATTCGCTTCGCCACGGCGGCCGACGGGCCACGCTGTGCCGACATCTTCCTGCACGGGCGCCGCGCCGCCTTTTCCTGGCAACCCGAGGACCGGTTCGGCCTGGACGACTATTACGACTGCGTGGACGGGGAAGAGGTGCTGGTGGCCGAACTGGACGGTGCCGGAGCCGGTGCCTGGGCGACGACCCGGCTGGTAGTCGGCTTCGTCTCCGTCGATGCCGGCGAGCGCTTCATCCACACCCTGTTCATCGACCCGCAGTGGCGGGGACGGGGCATCGGCAGCGCGCTGCTGCGCGAGGCGCTGACTCTGCTGCGCGGCTCCGCCGAACTGGCCTGCGCCTCGCGCAACGCGGCGGCCCGCGCCTTCTACGAGCACAACGGCTGGACCCCGGTGCCCGCCACCGAAACCGGAGGGGATGCGGAACCCCTGGTGGTCTACCGCAAATCCGCCCTTTGACACCCCCTCGGCACGGTTAATCCATAAGCCGAAGGAGCGGCGTCACAAGCCAAAGCGCAGACTGTTTTCCACGCTCCCCATACGCTACAGTCCGGCCCGGCATGCGGACACTCCATCACCACCCCCTCCATCCCTTGTCCCGCGTCGCGCGGGTGATGCTGGCCGAGAAGGGTCTTCCCTTCGACACGGTCATCGAGAAGCCGTGGGAACGGCGCGAGGATTTCCTGATGCTGAACCCCGCCGGCGAGCCGCCGGTGCTGGTGGAGGAGGACGGAACCGTCGTGGCCGGCGGGCTACCCGTGCTGGAGTATCTGGAGGAGGCCTATCCCGACGTGGCCCTGATGCCGCGGGAGGTGGCAGCCCGCGCCGAGGTGCGCCGGATCGTCGACTGGTTCACCCGGACCTTCGACCGCGAGGTGACCGAGAATCTGGTCGGCGAGAAGCTGATCAAGCGGCTGTCCGGCCAGGGCCATCCCTACGCCCCGGCGATCCGCGCCGGGCTGGCGAACATCCAGTACCACATGGAATACATCGCCTTCCTGTCGGAACGCCGCCCCTGGCTGGCCGGCTCCAGCTTCACGGTGGCCGACATCGCGGCGGCGGCGGCGCTGTCCTGCGTCGATTACGTGGACAACGTGCCGTGGGACAAGGTGCCGGAGGCCAAGGACTGGTACGCCCGCATCAAATCGCGCCCCAGCTTCCGCGGCCTGCTGACCGACAGCATCCCCGGCTGCCCGCCGCCCCGCCATTACGCCGACCTGGATTTCTGACCCGATCTGTCCGACCGGGATAGGCCCCGCCAAAGGAGGGAACCCCATCCGTACCGGTCTGTTTCGCTTTGGTTGCAGAACGGCAGAGGAGGATGGGGGCATGGCCCAACACGACTACGTGCGTCACACGCTCGATTGCCTGGAGGAGGCGCAAGCGGCCCTGCGGCTTGCCCAACGCAAGGGCCAGATCGCGCCGGAGGACGAGGACCAGCTGTCCCGCCGCCTCGAAGGAATCACCGAACGCATCGCCCAGGTTCAGGAGATGCATTGAGCCGGGCCCGGGCCGCGCCCTCCCCGGCGCGGCCTGCGGCGACAGGCTGCCATGTGTGCCCGGACATGTTTGGGAGGAACAGCGCAGACTTGGCGGCTCGGCTGACCGTGGGTGGCCATGGGTTTCCTTGTTGAACCGCCGACCCGGTGAATCGTCCGCCAGTGTCCAGTCACGAGCCGCGCGGTTTCCGGCCGCCCTTTGTCGAAAGCGTGGGCCGGTGGATCCGCCACCCGCCCTTGCTTCCCCCTGCCACGCCATGAGGCGCAGATCATTTCCCCGTGACGGTTGCAAAGCATCTCACGGATCGATTCCGTTGAAAATTCACCTCGCGAATGTGCGAATTCGCTGTGTCGCGCATTAATTCACAATCTAATGGTTATTGATTGAATGATTTCATCTTTTTTATAGACTTAAACTCGCATCTATGCATTTTATAAGGGTGAAGCGTGATGTTTTGCACAACTATAAAATTAATGAAGCATCGGATGAGCACCGTCATTGGGACTGCCGGCAATGATACCCTGCAGGGTTCCGCAGGGGACGACACCATCGTTGGATTGCAGGGCAACGATACCCTTGAGGGCTTCGGGGGGTAACGACAAACTCTGGGGCGACGACGGCAACGATGTATTGGATGGTGGCGCTGGGAGCGACGTGCTTTACGGCAACAACGGCAATGACACACTCTTCGGTGGCGGCAACTCTGGAACGGGTGATTTCGCGAACTACGCCGACTACCTTTACGGCGGGTCCGGCAATGATTATTACTTCCATAACTTCGCGCTTGGTGGCGTGACCGTAATCGACGACATGTCTGGCGACCAATTTGGAAATGCTGACGCCCTGTTCATGTACAATGCGACGACGCTCAACCTCTACTGGGCTGGAGACCGTTCGACTTTATACATTTTCCAACCGGGTGAGTGGGACGACGGGACCTTCGATAATGGCATTGTCATCCGTGGCATGCTGACGAATCAGGGCAATCCAGGAGTGGGTACAATTGAATATGCCGTCCTCAACGGCGGTCAGATCACCACTTGGGACGCCGCGATATTCAACAGCTGGGATGTGCAATTCGCCTAAATTGGCTGATCATCAACTGAGTTTTTCGACAACCGGTCATTCGCCGTAGCTGGAGCCTGCGTTGCAGGCGGGCTCCAGCTTGCATGACGTCAGTCGAGTAACTGCCCCTGCTGGACATGGCGAAGGAGGATGCGACGATGAACGTGCTGGGAACATCGAATTTGACGAACGGTTCGGTACAGAGCCTCAACTCCCTCTCCCAAGCGACATCCGCATCACCAAAGACGGTTGCTGGAATTCCGGCGCCAACAGACCAAGTGTCATTCAGCCCGTTGGCTTCGGCCCTTCGTGATGAATCACTTAACGCCTTCAACGCGTTGTCGGTTGAGACACGGTCTCAGCTTTCCTCTCTCGTCGACAGCGGCGCGCTCTCTGGCGAGGATGTGCACAACGCTTTGAAGCAACGAACCAAGGAGGCACGTCTCGGCGCTTATGCGGCAACCTTCCGCATGGCCAACAATGACAACGCCGATCTGTTCTCCAGCGGTTCTGCGACGTCTTCCGATTTCAGGGAGGCGCTGCGCGCGGCTTCGGAAAAGCGGGCGGGAATGATGGAGAAGTTGTCCGCGTTGCTGCAGAGCGGGCAGGATGGCTCCGACGATTACGCCGCTCTGTCCGACCAACTCAAGGCATTGATGCCAAACGCTCGGTTGCTGGCTGGCGGGAGCGGCGTCGTCAACCCGTTCCAACCGATTGACCCAGGGGAATCCCGCCTGATGTCGACGCGCGGCGAAACCGACGCCGTTTACAAGCTGAAAGCCGCAGGTGTCGATTTGTCGGCCATCGACAAGGCTTTGCGCCCGATGGGTGAGCGTGACGCCGCGTCGCTGGTGGCCGAGCGTACCGGTCTCCCGCAGACGCATACAGTCTCGAAGGACCGGGAATTCTCATTGGATCAGGCGCTCATTCAGCCGATAACCGCACAACCTTCGGCGGCGGGGGCAGTTTCCGGTACCGATGGCCGTGTCATCGACACCGACTTCCTGACCAACGTCGGGTCTGCCATCGGACCGTTGAAGGGAAACGCCTTCGGTGAGGACGCAGAGGCAGCCCGCCAGTATTGGCGCGGCCTGCGAGCCAGCTACTGATCATTTATAAAGTGTAGGGCTCCTGCTACGCCACCCCGGCCATGCGCAGCGCCACCCCGACCAGCGCGCAGGCGCCCAGGGTGGGCAGCATCCCCGCCTTGAAGCGGAACACCGCCAGCACCGCCGCCACGGTCAGCGCCAGGGCGGGCAGGTTGACGCTGGCGAGAACGGGCAGGTCCAGCGCCATGCCGGCGAAGGACACCGGTTCCAGGCGGGCGAACAGCGTGTGCAGGGCGAACCACACCGCCAGATTCAGGATCACCCCGACCACCGCCGCGGTGATCGCCGACAGGGCGGCGCCGAGCATCCGGTTGCCGCGCAGCGCCTCGACATAGGGCGCGCCGAGGAAGATCCACAGGAAGCAGGGCACGAAGGTGACCCAGGTGGTCAGCAGCCCGCCCAGCACCCCGGCCAGCAGCGGCGGCAGCGCCCCCGGATCACGCAGCGCGCCGAGGAAGCCGACGAACTGCACCACCATGATCAGCGGCCCCGGCGTCGTCTCCGCCATGCCCAGCCCGTCGAGCATCTCGCCGGGGTAGAGCCAGCCGTAGGTCTCCACGGCCTGCTGCGCCACATAGGCCAGCACGGCGTAGGCGCCGCCAAACGTCACCACCGCCATCTTGGAGAAGAAGACGGCGATGCCGGTGAACGTGTTGTCCGGCCCCAGCGTCAGCAGCAGCGCCAGCACCGGCCCCAGCCACAGGGCGAGGCAGACCGCCCCGACCCGCAGCGACCAGGCGGTCGACGGGCGGGCGTGGTCCGGCGTCTCCTCGCCCAGAAGGCTGCTCCCGTGCGTGGACGCAGCCGGCCCGTGCGGCATCGGCCGGAAGGCGGAGACGCCCAGCCGCGCCCCGGCCAGACCGATCAGGGCGGCGGTCAGGATGATCAGGGGGAACGGAACATTGAAGGCGAAGATCGCGAGGAAGGCCGCCGCCGACAGGGCAACCATCGCCCCGTTCTTCAGCGTGCGCCGCCCGACGCGGACCACCGCTTCCAGCACGACGGCGAGCACCGCCGCCTTCAGCCCGAAGAACAGCCCCTGCACCGGCCCGGTGTTTCCCAGCGTCGCGTAGAGCAGGCTGAGCACCATGATGGCCAGCGCGCCGGGCAGGACGAACAGGACGCCGGCGATCAACCCGCCCACCGTCCGGTGCATCAGCCAGCCGATGTAGACGGCCAGCTGCTGCGCCTCCGGCCCCGGCAGCAGCATGCAGTAGTTCAAGGCGTGGAGGAACCGCTCCTCCCCGATCCACTTCTTCTCGTCCACCACGATGCGGTGCATCATGGCGATCTGGCCGGCCGGCCCGCCGAAGCTCAGCGCCGCGATCCGCGCCCAAACCCGCGTGGCCTCGCCGAGGCTCACCCCGTGGCCGGCGGTGTCCACACCGGGTGCGTTGGCGCTGTCCGCCTGGGTCATCCGTCGTCTCCGGAGCACGCGAAGGGGCACCATTCAGACCACAAGGGACGGTCCGCCGCCAGCGCGGAGATGTGACGGTAATGTTGTGCCGGTCAGGAGGGCGCCGCCGCCGGCAGCACCAGCTCCACCCGCAACCCGCCGAGCGGCGAATCGCCCAGCCGCAGGTCGCCGCCGTAGAGCCGCGCCACGTCGCGCACGACGGCAAGGCCGAGGCCGCTGCCCGGCGTGCTCTCGTCCAGCCGCACGCCGGGGGCCAGCACGGCGTCGCGCCGGTCGGCGGGCAGGCCCGGCCCGTCGTCCTCGACCACCACCGCCAGCATCCCGCCCGCCTCCAGCCGCGACGCGACCTCCACCCGCGATCCCGCCCACGTCATGGCGTTGTCCAGCAGGTTGCCCAGCATCTCGTCGAGGTCCTCGCGCTCCCCGGCGAAGACATGCTCGCGCGGGACGCGGACGGTGACCGTCACCCGGCCGCTGCCCCGGACCCCACCCTGGAGCTTTTCCATCACCCGCGCCAGCGCCCCGGCGCTGTCGGCCACCGGGGTGGCGACGCCGGGCAGGCCGCGGGCGGCGGCGGCTCGGGCGCGGGCCATGTGGTGGTCGATGTGGCGGCGCATCTCCGCCACCCGCCGGGCGGCCGCCTCCCCCTCCGCCTCGTTCGCCAGCACGGCGAGGTTGGTCTTCAGCGCGTGGGCGAGATTCCCGGCCTGGAGCCGCGCCCGGACCACCACCTCCTCCGAATGGTCGAGCAGGGCGTTCAGGTCGTCGAGCAGCGGCTGCACCTCGCGCGGGGAGTCGCCGCCGAAGCGCTTCCGGCGCCCGGCCCGCACCGCGGCCAACTCGGCGCGCAGCCGAACCAGCGGGCGCAGCCCCACCGACACCTGGACCATCGCCGCGGCGATCAGCGCCAGCGCCAGCGCCCCCAGCGACAGCCAGAGCACCCGGTTGAAGTCGGCCACCACCGCCCGCAGCTCCGCCTCGTCCTGCGCCACCGCCATGCGCAGGGGTGCGGTTCCGTTGGGAAGGGTCACGGCGCGCTCCAGCACCGACAGATGACGTCCGGCGGGTCCGACGACGCTGTGGCGGTGGATGTCGCCGTCGGCGACCTCGTCCGGCGGCAGAGCCAGCGCCTCGTCCCACAGCGAGCGGGAGCGCAGGAGCGGCGCATTCCCCGGCCCCACCTGCCAGTACAGCCCCGACAGCGGCCGGCGGAAGCGCGGGTCGCTGAGCGGCTGGCGCAGCAGCGGCGCGCCGTCCGCCCCCAGCTCGATCAGCGCGGCGAGCTGGTCCAGATGGTTGGTCAGCTCCGCCTCGAAGCGGCGGGCCACATGGTCGCGGAACAGGCCGGACAGCACCAGCCCGGCCAGCGCCAGGGCCAGCGCGATCCACACCGCCGCCCCGGCCAGCAGGCGGAAGCGCAGCGACCCGGTCAGCCGCCGCCCGCCCCCGCTCACGGCGCCTCCAGCTTGTAGCCGAGCCCGCGCACGGTCTTGATCAGGTCGGCGCCCAGCTTGCGCCGCAGGCGGCCGACGAAGACCTCGATGGTGTTGGAATCGCGGTCGAAATCCTGGGCGTAGATGTGCTCGGTCAGCTCCGTGCGGGAGACGAGCTGCCCCTTGCGATGCATCAGGTAATCGAGCACGCGGAACTCGTGCCCGGTCAGATCCACCGTCTGCCCGTCCAGCGTGACCCGGCCCGAGCGGGTGTCCAGCACCACCCCGCCGCAGGCGATCTCCGCCGAGGCGTGGCCCTTGGAGCGGCGGATCAGCGCCCGGATGCGGGCCAGCAACTCCTCCATGCTGAAGGGCTTCGCCAGATAGTCGTCGGCCCCGGCGTCGATCCCTTGGACCTTCTCCGTCCAGGCGCCGCGGGCGGTCAGGATGATGACCGGCGCCGTGATCCCCTGCGCGCGCCAGGAGCGCAGCACCGTCAGTCCGTCGACCCGCGGCAGGCCGAGGTCAAGGACGATGGCGTCGTAGGGTTCGGTCTCGCCGAGGAACTGCCCCTCCTCGCCGTCGGCGGCGCGGTCCACGGCGTAGCCCTCGCCCTCCAGCCGCTCGGCGAGCTGGCGGGCGAGCGCCGGATCATCCTCGACGACGAGCAGGCGCATGGCGCTCACCTCTTCCCATGATGGCCGCCCTCGCCTTTCCCATTGCGCCCGCGCACCCGCAGCAGGTCGCCGGTGGCGGCGTCGTATTTCAGCTTCAGGACACGGCCTTCGGCGGTGATGGTCTTGATCTCGTAGACGATCTGCCCGTCCTCATCCTCGAACTCGACGTCCAGGATGTCGCCGGGGAAATCGGCCTGCGCGCGGGCCACGATGGCCTCCAGCGGCATCGCCCGGCCCGACCGGAAGGCCTCCCGCGCCCGCTCATGGTCGCGGTCGTCGTCGGCCCCCGCCGGCAGAGTGGCGGCGAGAAGTGCTAGGGACAGCAGGACGGTGCGGACGGCGTTCATGGTCGGAACCGGCGGGCGAATGGACGTTCCCAGTTAGCACAAAGCCGGCTGAACGGCACCTGAATGGGCCGCGGGGGGCAAAGGGATATGGGACAAAGCGTTGCCGCGACGGTTGTCTTCGGGAGCGATCAGAGAGGGAGGAGCATCATGGACCACGACACCTTCAACATGGGCATCCGGAAGTACCTGAAGGTCGTCGGCGTCACCTCGCAGCGCGAGATCGAGCGCGCCGTGACCGAAGCGATGGAGGCCGGCAAGCTGAAGGGCAACGAAGCGCTCCAGGCCCGCGTCGTGCTGACCGTCGAGGGCATCGGGCTGGAGCATGAGATCAAGGGGGAGATCGCGTTGGAGTAGGCGTCGGCACCGGTTGCCCCCACCCTCCCGCTTCGCGGGTCCCTCCCTC
This sequence comes from Azospirillum sp. UENF 312511, assembly GCF_058780635.1. Taxonomy (NCBI): domain Bacteria; kingdom Pseudomonadati; phylum Pseudomonadota; class Alphaproteobacteria; order Rhodospirillales; family Azospirillaceae; genus Azospirillum; species Azospirillum sp. UENF 312511. Next base: position 166,236 of record NZ_JBSNCG010000001.1, read on the forward strand.
CCCCGCTGCGCAGGGGAGGGCCAGAATCCCCCTCCCCTGCGCAGCGGGGGAGGGCTGGGGTGGGGGCAAGGGTCACCCCATCACCAACCCCCCGTCCACATACAGCACCTGCCCCGTCATGAACCGGCTCCAGCCCGACGCCAGGAACAGCACGGGACCGGTCACGTCCTCCGGCGTGGCGATGCGGCGCAGCGGGGTCTGGGCGACGATGGCGTCCTTCACGTCCTCCTTCGTCGCCCGGCTGGCGTCGGTGGGGTAGACCAGCCCCGGCGCCACGCAGTTGACGCGGATGCCCAGCGGCCCCAGCTCCGCCGCAAGATTGCGGCTGAACCCGACCAGCGCCGCCTTGGCCGTCGTGTAGTCGTGATAGGGCACGGTCGGCCGGGCGACGAGGTCGGTCGCCATGTTCACGATGCTGCCGCCGGGCCGCCGCCGCAGCACCGGCAGCACCGCCCGGCAGACGTTGTAGGTGCCGAGCAGCGCGCCATCCACCTGCCCCCGGTAGTCCGCCCAGTCGGTGTCCCAGAACAGCGTGCGCTTCTCCGGGTCGAAGGCGTAGGGGCGGAAGGCGTTGTTGACCACCACGTCGATCTTGCCGAACTCCTCCGCCGTGCGCTCCACCATGCGTGCCACCGCGTCGGCGTCGGTCACGTCGGCCTGCACCGCCCAGGCGTCGCCGCCCGCCCCGCGGCCCAAATCGCGGCAGGCCGCCGCCACCGCCTCCGCCGCATCGGCGTTTTGCAGGTAATTGACGGCAACCGCCGCCCCCTCCGCTGCGAAGGCCTTGGCGATGGCGGCGCCGATGCCGCGGCTGGCGCCGGTGACGAGGACGGTCCTGTCGCGGAAATCCATGGCGGGCTTAAGCCTTCCTTACTCGGGGATCAGGTCGGACTGGACCAGCGTGCCCATGTCGAGGTCCGTCCCGATCAGGCCCAGTTGCTTGAAGGTGTCCGCCCCCTTCTGCATCAGTTCCGGATCGAAGTGGCCGAGGCCCTTCGCCTTGGTCGTCTCCGACACGCTGGAGGCGTTGCGCAGCTTGATGATGGCGAGGTTGGTGGCCTCGTCCCGCCCGTTGATGGCGCGGGTCACGGCGAGGCGGGCGGCCTCCTCCGGCTCGGCGATCATCCAGGCGGCGCTGTCGCGGTAAGCGGCGAGGAAGCGCTTCAGCACGTCCTTCTTCGTGCGGTAGGTCTCCTCCGTCACCACGAAGATGTCGCTGGGCAGATTCAGCGTGTCCTTGACCTCGATGACGTTGATGTCCTTCAGCCCCTTCTGGAGCCCGACATGCAGGCCGGTGTCGGTCGCCGCGGTGGCGTCCACCTGCCCCTGGATCACAGGAGCGAAGTTCAGGAGGCCGGTCACCTCGATGGTCACGTCCTTCTCGCTCAGCCCCACCTGATGCAGAAGCACCTGGAGGTTCTGGCGCGTGCCGCTGGACAGGCTGTAGACGCCGATGCGCTTGCCCTTGAGGTCTTCGGGCTTGGTAATGTTGCGCTCCTTCGGCGACACCACGTTGAAGACGTTCTGCGGGTAGATGTTGTAGATGGCGATCAGCTTCTCGCCCTTGTCGAGCGCCAGATAGAAGGAGGCCGGGTCCGTAAAGGCCACATCGGCCTGCCCAGTCAGCATGTTCTGGATGGCCGAGCCGCCGCCGGTCCCCGGCACATAGCCGAGATCGATCCCCTTGGCCTTGAAGAAGCCCTTGTCCGGCTCGGCCAGCAGGTTGGTGATCTCGCTGATCGGCTGGCTCCAGCCCGCCACGGTCACCTTGTCGAGCGCCAGCGCGGGGGAGGACAACAGGAAGGCGGAAACGGCGACGGCACCCAAAGTGCGCAGGAACCCGAACATCGTGTGATTATCCTTTCCACGGACGGCGCAGCAGCCACCGTTCGAGCCCGGCGGCGGCCTGATAAACGATCATGCCCAGCACCGTGATGACGATGAACAGGGCGAACATCATGGTCGAATCCATCATCCCCTGCGCCGCGATGATCGAGGCGCCCAGCCCCTGCCGGCCCCCGATGAACTCGCCGACGACGGCGCCGACCAGCGCCAGCACCACGGCGACGCGCAGGCCCGCCAGGATCACCGGCAGGCCGGAGGGAATCTTGAGGCGCAGCAGGGTTTGCAGGCGCGTCGCCCGCAGCATCCGGAACAGCTCCCGCTTGTTGGGATCGACCTGCTGAAGGCCAGTCATGGTGTTTTCCAGCAGCGGGAAGAAGCAGATCAGCGCCGTGATGACGACGGTGGAGGTCATGCCGAAGCCGAACCAGACGATGAACAGCGGCCCCAGCGCCAGCTTCGGCACCACTTGGCTGGCCAGGATGTAGGGGTAGAACAGGCGGCGCAGCACCGGCACCTCGGCCAGCAGCACCCCGGCGAGGAAGCCCACGGTGCAGCCGGCGGCGAGGCCCATCGCCATCTCCGCCGTGGTGACCCAGAGATGCGGCAGCAGGTATCCCCCGGCCAGCCCGTCCCACAGCGTGCGCAGCACCGCCGAGGGCAGCGGCACGACCAGCGCCGACACCTTCGCCACCCGGCAATAGACCTCCCACCCCGCCAGCAGCAGGACGAGCAGCAGGGCGGAGGCGGCACGGACCATCACGACGCGCGCTCCAGCGCCACGCCGCTGTCGGTCTTGCCGTCCATGGCGTGACGAAGCTCCAGGCACAGGGCGTTGAAGCGGGGGCTGTAGCGGACGTCGCGCCCGCGCGGGCGGGCCAGCGGCACCGGCAGGGCGTGGCGCAATTGCCCACCCTCCATCACCGCCACCCGGTCGGCCAGATAGACCGCCTCCGCGATGTCGTGGGTGACGAACAGCACCGTCGTGCGGTGCCGGGCGCAGAGTTTCAGCAGGTCGTCCTGCAACTCCTCCCGCGTGATGGCGTCGAGCGCGGCGAAGGGCTCATCGAGCAGGAGCAGCGGCGGCTCGGTGACCAGCGCGCGGGCAAGCGCGACGCGGCTCTGCTGCCCGCCCGACAGTTGGCTGGGGTAGCGCCCTTCGAGCCCGGACAGTCCGACGAGCTCCAGCAGCTCCTCCGCCTTGCGGCGGTCCGCCGGCTGCGGACGACGCGTCAGCGACACCGGAAGCAGCAGGTTGTCGAGCACCGTCCGCCACTCCAGCAGCGTCGGCGCCTGGAAGACGAAACCGACCTGGGCGCCCGGCCCCTGCACCGGCTGCCCCTGGATGCGGACGGCTCCGGTCGAGGGGGCCAGCAGCCCGGCGACCAGCTTCAGCAGGGTCGTCTTGCCGCAGCCGCTGCGCCCGACCAGCGCGTGGAACTCGCCCTCCCCGATGGCCCAGTCGATGCGGTCCAGGATGGTGCCGCCGCTCGGGACGCCGTAGCCGGCCTGTTCGATGCTGACGAAGGGCATGGCCGGGCGCCTCAATCCGTGTAGGGGGCGAAGGTGTCCGCCGCCCGTTCCGCCGATCCTTCGATCTCGGTCATGGTGACGAGGTCCAGCAGGTTGAACCGCCCGTCATGGTGCCATCCCGCCTCCGGCGCGGTCATGCGGCCGAGCGCGCAGAGGCGCGTCACACCCACGGCCCCCAGCGCCCCGGCGAGCGCGAACAGCTCCTCCGGCGCGGCGGCGATGCCCACGGTCTGGAGGAAGGCGCGGTAGGGCGCCAGCCCCGGCACCGCGTCGGCCAGCCGGTCCACCGCCACCACCGTCACCGTGCGGTTCAGCCCGCAAGGACTCAGGCCGTCCGCCGCGTCGGTGTAGGCGACCGCCCAGCTTCCCGCCGGATCGCCGAGCAGGGCGCGGCTGGCGTCGGCAAAGCCCTTCGTCTCCTCCGCGTTGCGCCAGGACGCGACGCTGCCCGCCTCGCCCATCGACAGGGGACGGCGCGGGAACTTGCTGCCCAGCGCGTCCAGCTCGTGCGCCAGATAGCCGGCGAATTCGCGCGGCGACACCCGCCCGCCGCGCTCCACGAAAAAAGTCTGGGGCGAGTAGCAGCCCTGCTGGTCGTAGCGCGCCACGTCGTAGGCCGCCTGCCGCGCCACCGCCCCCGCCTTCCCGGCGTCGAGCGCGGAGCGGGCGACCATGCCGAAGCTGATCTTGTGGCCGTAGGGCAGGAAGCGCGCGGTGATCGGCACCCGCGCCCGGATGGCCTCCAGCGCGTCGTTGCCGCCATAGGCGACCACCGTGTCGGCGCGGCCCAGCCACGCGCGCTCCGCCGCTTCGTCGCCGCCCTTCCACCAGACGATGGCGATGCAGTCGGCCAGCTCCGGGTCGATCTCCGCCAGGATCTGCGCGAACCAGCCGGCGAACAGCGGCTCGGCGCTCGGCAGCTTGCCGACCGTGCCGGCCTTGACCAGCAGGCCGGAGATCAGGCTCCACAGCGGCAGGCCCGGCACGTTGCCCGCCCAGACATGCAGCAGCAGTTCCGGCCCGAAGGCGTGGGCGAAGCCGCCCTTGGGCATCGGCTGGAAATCGTCGAGCACCGCCGGGTTGGCGAAATCCTCGGTGATGAACTTCCGCAGCTCCGGCCCGCGGAAGGTTTTCAGATAGCCGGTCAGACCCAGCCGGACCATCTCGGCGTCGTAGCCGGTGACCAGCGGCAGCAGACGTTCCGCCTTCTGCCGCCAGGGATTGTCGCGGTTGAGCAGCCGGGCGACGGCGCGGTCGATGGTGGCGGCGATTTCCGCGACGGTGCGGTGTCTCAGATAGGTCCGCGCGTTCGTCCGCACCCGCGTTGCCAATTCAGCGACCTGTGCCTCGCTCAGCACCGGCACCGCCACGTCGAGCGTCTCGGCACCGCGCCGGAAGGTCAGCGTCCGCCAGTCCACCGCGTCGGCGGACAACCCCGGCAGATGCCCGGCGCGCTCCATCAAGCCAACGGCCATGGGGCCCGCGCCGCTTTGAGGAAGTCCTCGACCGCCATGGAGCAGCCCTTGGCATCCGCCCCGTCCGCCCGGCCGAGAAGCTGGAAGCCGCCGTCCACCTCCACCCCCGCATCCTCGGTCAGGATGGCCGAGGCGCAGTTGAAATGGGCCAGATCGTGATGGACCAGAACGCCGACGCTGCCGTGCGGCACCTCCTGCCCGGTCAGCGGGTTGATGACCCGGCTGCGGATCCAGTGCGGGCCGGACTTCACCGACGGGCAGGCCTCGTTGCCGTCGTCGTAGAACTGGGTGCTCAGCTCGGTCATGCCGTACATGTTGATGCACAGCCGGCGCGGCACGCCGAAGGTGGCGGACAGGCGGCCGTAGAACTCCTCCGCCGCCATCTCGCGCGACTGGCCCTTGAAGCCGCCGGTGTCGAGGATGCGGCTGCCCGCCGGCAGGGCGAAGCTCCGCCCCCGCTCGGCCAGCGCGTCCATCAGATGCACGACGCTGAAGCTCGCCCCCAGCAGGGCGTAGGGTTCACCGGTCGCCTCGGCGCGGGACAGCGCGTCGATGGCCCCGTCCACGTCCAGCCCGGCGTCGGAGACGAAATAGCGGCTCTCCGCGGTCCCGAATTCGCTTTTCGCCAGCGCCAGATAATGGGCGAGCGAGGAGTTGGGCATCGCCTGCTCGGTCGGGAACAGGATGCCCATGCGCAGCCGTTCAAAGTCACCCATGAAGCGGCGGCGGAAATTGACGGTCATCGAGCGGTCGTAGACCGCCAGCGTCGGATGGTGGCTCTTGCCGCGCACGCCCTTGGTGGTGCCGCTGGTCATGAAGACGTGCGGGCACTCCTCCGGCGGGCGTCCGCTCAGCGTCAGGTCCTTGAAGGCGCTGATCGGCACGGCGGGCACGTCGCGCCAGCTCTTCACCGTGCGCAGGGTGCGCGCCCGCTGGGTGGCGAAGCGGCGGTAGGGGGCGTTGGTCTCGAACTGGTGGGCGAAGACGGCCAGCGCCATGCGGTTGAACGCCTCTTCGTCCGCCTCTCCGGCGGCGATGAAGGCCAGCAGCTCTTCGACAAGTCGGGCTTCGGTCACGTCCGGACACACCTTTTGCAGCGCCAACAAACTGTTGCCGGGACAAGCGGTGTCTGGATGGAATGGGGGTACGCCGTGCCGCCCTTCAGTCCCGTCCCTACGCCGGTATGACCCGGATCAGGTTCGATGGGTCACCGCGTTGTCCGGATGAAAGCGCCGGACCGGCGGAGTCTCAGCCTCCTAGCGAGGCCCCCCAGGGAACACTTTGCAAGCTAAGGGACCGGCCCCCGCCCGTCAAGGAGGTCGGGTTCGAGGGTAGGGTGATCGCATTTGAAATCCCCTCTCCCCTCCGGGGAGAGGGTTAGGGTGAGGGGGTTGCGCTTGTGCCGGACGAACCGCCTTGCGCAACCCCCTCACCGGCCCTACGGGCCACCCTCTCCCCAGGGGGAGAGGGCTATGAAAGTCAAATGCGATTGCCCTGGTTCAGGGAGGTCGGGTTCAGGCGGCGGCCTTCACCACCTCCAAGACCATGGCGATCTCGTCGATGACGTTGTTCTGGCTCTCCATCGCCTCCATCACCTCCTGGTTCGTGACTTCTCCGGACGCCAGCTTGTGGTGCCAGCGCGGAGTCGGGGCGTAGGTGATCGACAGCGTACGGAAATCGACGTTCAGATGCATGGCCAGCCGGGTGTTGGGCCAGCCGCGCTCGATGAATTTCCGGTTCTCCTCCATCGAGAACAGGCTCAGCACGTTGGGCGTGATCGGGCGGACGTGGGTCGGGTCGCCGAGATAGCCCTCGCTGCGCGGGTGCGGCACCTTGATGGTGATCCGCGCGCCGTGGCGGCAGACGCGGTACAGCTCCTTCATGATGTTCAGGAAGCCCTCGGTCGTCTGGCCCATATGCTCCAGCGCGTGGATGAGCTGGACGTCGGCGACGCTGCTCTCCTCGAACGGCCAGGGCACGACCTCCAGGTCGGCCACGATGTCCGGCCCAAAGGTGCCGTACTTGTCCACGTTCACGTAACCGGCAAGCCGCGTGTCGCCGCAGCCAAGGTTGAGCTTGAGGTTCGACATCGCGCGCGCTTCCCGCCAGCCGTTGTTGTTGCCACGAACGCGACCCTACACCTCCCGCCGCAACAGCGACAGGGCGGCCATCGCCATCACCTGCGCGGAATGGACCATGTCGTCGATGTCCACATACTCGTCCGGCTGGTGGGCGAGGTCGAGGATGCCGGGGCCGTAGGCGATGCAGTCCTTCAGATGCCCGACCCGCGCGATGTGCTTCTGGTCGTAGGTGCCGGGGGACACCACCTGCGCCGCTGGGCGGCCCAGCACCGTCTCGATGGCCGCCCCCACCGCCCGCACCACCGGCGCGTCGGCGTCGGTCAAGGTGGGCAGGAAGGCCAGCACCTCGCGCAGCTCGTAGTCGAAGCCGGGGCGCTCGCGGCGCAGACCCTCCAGAATGCCGACGATCTCCGCCCGCACCTCCTCCGGGTCCTCCTCGATCAAATAGCGGCGGTCGATGACCATGCGGCAGCGGTCGGGCACCATCGGGCTGGGCAGGCCGCCATGATCCTCCGGCTGGCCGCCGTGGATGGCGTTGATGTTCAGGGTGGACTGCCGCGCCCCTTCCGGGACCACCGGCATGGTCGTGCGCTTGGCGGCCAGCCGGGGAATCAGCTCCGTCTCGATCCGGTGCAGCACGGCGCCCATGTGGCGCACCGCGCAGTTGCCGAGGAAGGGCATGGAGCCGTGGGCGACGCGGCCCTTCGTCTCGATCTCCGCCCACCAGACGCCGCGGTGGCCGATGCACACGCGGTCCACGTTCAGCGGCTCCGGAATGATGACGTGATCGACCCGCGGGCGGGAGAAGTAACCGAGCGTGGCAAGATGCCCGACCCCGCCGTAGCCGCCGGACTCCTCGTCCACCGTGCCGGAGATTTCCAGGGCACCGGGGAAGGGGATGCCCGCCTCCAATATCGCTTCAACGGCGATGATGGAGGCGGCGATCCCGCCCTTCATGTCGCAGGCGCCACGGCCGTAGACGCGCCCATCCTTCACGACGCCATCGAAGGGATCGACCGTCCAGCCTTGGCCGGCGGGCACCACGTCGATGTGGCCGTTGAAATGCACGCAGGGGCCGGGCTCGCGCCCTTCGATGCGGGCGATCACGTTGGTGCGCGGGTAGCGGTCGCTGTCGCCCGGCGCCCCATCCGCCCGCACATACTCCACGGCGAAGCCGCGCCCGGCCAGCCGCCGCCCGAGGAATTCCGCGCAGTCGGTGTAGACGTCGCCGGGCGGGTTCACGGTCGGGATGCGGATCAGGTCGCGGGTCAGCGCGACAAGCTCGTCGCGCCGCTCCGCGATGCGGCGGAACAGCGACTCCCGGTGGTCGAGCGGCATGCCTCCCCCCTACGCACACTTCGTTGCGCGGAAGGATCGGTCATGCCGGCGCGCCTGTCGAGAGGTTCCGCGCCTCACTCCGCCGCATGATGCCGCAGCCGCCCGTCCTCGTTGGTGCGGCCGTTGCGGAGCTGCTCCTCGTACCAGCGGCGGTGATGGTCCTTGGCCCAGTTCTCGTCCACCACGCCGCGGCCCATGGCGTCGAAGGCGCCCTCCATGCCGATGGTGCCGATGTAGATGTGCCCGATGATCAGCGCGATCATCAGCGCGGCCACCACCCCGTGCGCCACATGCAGGATCTGCATGCCGCCGATCCCGGTGACGGCGAAGGGCATCATCAGCAGGAAGCCGGTGAGCGACAGCGCGAAGCCGCCGAACACCACCGCCCAGAAGACGCCCTTCTGGCCGGCGTTGAAGCGCCCGGCCTCGGGATGCTCGCCGGACTTGCTCAGCACGCCGCCCAGCGTCTTCAGCCAGACCAGATCGGCCTTCTCCGGGATGTTGTCGCGCACCCACAGCACGAAGATCATCAGCAGCCCGAGGACGAAAGGCACGCTGAAGAAATTGTGCATGTACTTGCTGGCCTCGGCCAGCATCGTGAAGTTGGGGTGGCCGATCAGCGGGATCAGCAGCATGCGCCCGAAGGTCAGGATCAGCCCGGTCAGCGCCATCAGCAGGAAGCTGACCGCCGTCGTCCAGTGGGCGAAGCGGTCCATGCCGCTGAAGCGCGGCACCGGACGCCCCGACCGGCCGCCGTGGATGCGGATGGTGCCGCGGATCAGGTAGAAGATCGCCAGCACCGCGATCGGCCCCAGGATCAGCGCGCCGGCGATGATCTTCAGCCAGACCATGCGGAACTCGCGCCATTCCCGCCCTTCCGGCTGAACCAGGACGCCCAGCTTTTCGTCGGGGATGCTGACCCGCCCGGAGAGCTTGCCGTCCGGCGTCTGGTAGAGCTGCACCTCGTCCTTCGAGGTCGGCGAGTTCGGCCCCGGCGTCTGGTAGAACTGCGCCTGCACCGCCGGTGCGGCGAGCAGCAGAACGAACAGGACCAGCAGGGGGCGCAGGAGCTTCGTCATGTCGCGTCCTTCCCTAGAGAGTATGCGCTTCGCGGGGTGCTGCGTCGGGGGACGCTTGCCCCCACCCCGGCCCTCCCCCGCTGGGAGGGGGAGGGAGATATTCGCGGAGCGGCGGCAGTCCCCTCCCCCGCCCAGCGGGGGAGGGTTAGGGTGGGGGCATCACCCCACCCGCTCAGCTCCCGCCGGTGCCCTCGCGGCCCGGGCTGAAGGCGTTGCCACGGTCGTTCTCGCGGTAGGCGGTGGTCCAGCCCCAGGCGCCGGAGCCGTAACCGCGGCGCACCGTCCGCTCCTTGTAGATGTCGGCCAGAACGTCGCCGTCGCCGGCCATCAGCGCGCGGGTGGAACACATCTCCGCGCAAAGCGGCAGCTTGCCCTCGGCCAGCCGGTTGGCGCCGTATTTCTGATACTCCTCCAACGAGTTGTCCGGTTCCGGACCGCCGGCGCAGAAGGTGCATTTGTCCATCTTGCCGCGCCCGCCGAAGTTGGTCGCCTGCGGGTACTGCGGCGCGCCGAAGGGGCAGGCGTAGAAGCAGTAGCCGCAGCCGATGCACAGGTCCTTCGAGTGCAGCACCACCCCGTCCGCCGTCTGGTAGAAGCAGTCCACCGGGCAGACCGCCGCGCAGGGTGGGTCGTTGCAATGCATGCAGGCCATGGAGATCGACCGTTCGCCGGGCACGCCGTCCTTCAGCGTGATGACGCGGCGGCGGTTGATGCCCCAGGGGATGTCGTGCTCGTTCTTGCAGGCGGTGACGCAGGCGTTGCACTCGATGCAGCGTTCCGCGTCGCACAGGAATTTCATGCGGGCCATGGTCGTGTGTCCTCCTTGCGGCGCGTCAGGCCGGTTCGACGCGGCACAGCGTCACCTTGGTTTCCTGCATGAAGGTCATGGGGTCGTAGCCGTAGGTCGTCACCCCGTTGGCCGGTTCGCCCAGGACGATGGGATCGGTGCCCGGCGGGTAATTCTCCCGCAGGCTGTTGCCCTGCCAGTAGCCGGAGAAGTGGAAGGGCATGAAGACCGTGCCGGTGCCGATGCGTTCGGTCACCAGCGCGCGCATCCGCGCCTTGGAGCTGTCCTCCGGCCCGTAGACCCAGACCATGCCGCCGTCGCGGATGCCCAGGCGCTCGGCGTCCTTGGGGTTGATCTCCACGAACATCGTCTGTTGCAGCTCGGCCAGCCAGGGGTTGGAGCGGGTCTCCTCGCCGCCGCCCTCATACTCGACCAGCCGTCCGGAGGTCAGGATGAAGGGGAAGCGCTGGCGGATGTCGCTGTCCGCGATCTTGAACTGGAGCGAGCGGGCGAGCTGCGGCAGGCGGTAGTCGCGCCGGTCCTCGATCGCCGGGTACTCCTTCACCAGCTCCGGCCGCGGCGAGTAGATCGGCTCGCGGTGCAGCGGCACCGGGTCGGGCAGGTTCCAGGCGACGGCGCGGGCCTTGGCGTTGCCGTGCGGCGAGCATCCATGCTTCAGCGCGACGCGGATGATGCCCATGGACAGGTCGGTCTGCCAGCTCACCTCGTCCACCTTGTCGCCGCCGATGGCCTGGATGACGCGCATCTCCTCCGCCGTCAGGTCCTTGTCCCAGCCCAGCTTCTTCAACATCGCCATGGTGAATTCGGGATAGCCGTCCTCGATCTCCGACCCCTTGGAATAGGAGCCGTCGGCGAGCAGGCTGACGCCGTTGCGCTCCACCCCGAAGCGGGCGCGGAAGACGCCGCCGCCCTCCATCACATGCTTGGAGGTGTCGTAGAGCACGGCGCAGCCGGGGTGGCGAAGCTCCGGATGGCCCCAGCAGGGCCAGGGCAGGCCGTAATACTCGCCCTTCAGCGGGCCGCTGGTCGCCTGCATGGTGATCTTGTCGAAATCGGCCTGATGCTTCATGTGCATCTTCAGCCGCTCCGGCGACTGGCCGGTGTAGCCGGTGGACAGGCAGCCGCGGTTGATCTCGCGCAGGATGTCCTCGGGCACCGGGCGGGTCTCCTCCACCGTGATGTGCTTGAACATCTCGTCGGCGAAGCCGAACTTGCGAGCCAGCAGATAGATGATGGTGTAGTCGTCCTTGGACTCGAAGATCGGCTCCACGACCTTCTCGCCCCACTGCATCGACCGGTTGGAGCAGGTGCGCGAGCCGTCCGTCTCGAACTGGGTGCAGGCCGGCAGGATGTAGGTGCCGTTCCGGCGTTCCTTGAAGGCGGCGAAGGTGGTCGGGTGCGGGTCGGCGATGACCAGCAGGGACAGCTGCTCCAGCCCCTTCAGCATCTCCGGCATGCGGGTGACGGTGTTGCCGCCGTGCCCGAAGACGACCATCGCCTTCAGCGGCGACGGCTGCTGGATTTCCTCCGGCTTGTAGGTGACGCCGTCGAACCAGCGGGTGGTCGGGATGCCCTTGGCCTCCATCAGCTCCTTGGAGGCGAAGCGGGCCTTCATCCAGTCGTAGTCGACGTCCCAGACGCGGCAGAAATGCTTCCACGCCCCCTCGGCCAGCCCGTAGTAGGAGGGCAGCGTGGAGACGTCGAGGCCGAAGTCGGTGGCGCCCTGCACGTTGCAGTGGCCGCGGTAGATGTTGGCGCCGCCGCCGGCCACCCCGATGTTGCCGAGCGCCAGTTGCAGGATCGACAGGGCGCGGACGTTGGCGGTGCCGGTGGTCTTCTGGGTGATGCCCATGCACCAGATGACGGTGGACGGCCGGTTCTTCGCCAGCGCCTCCGCCACGCGGTAAAGCTGCTCGCCGGGCACGCCGCTGACCCGCTCCACCGTGGCGGGGTCCCACTTCTTCACCTCGGCGCGGATCTCGTCCATGCCGTAGACGCGCTGGCGGATGTATTCCTTGTCCTCCCAGCCGTTCTCGAAGATGTGCCAGAGGATGCCCCAGGTGACCGGGATGTCGGTGCCGGGGCGGATGCGCACATAGTCGGTGGCGTGGGCGGCGGTGCGGGTGAAGCGCGGGTCGATGACGATGAAGGGGGCGCGGTTGTGCTCCTTCCCACGCAGCATGTGGGGCAGCGAGACGGGGTGGGCCTCCGCCGGGTTGCCGCCGATGATCAGCAGCGCCTTGGAATTCTGGATGTCGTTGTAGCTGTTGGTCATCGCGCCGTAGCCCCAGGTGTTCGCCACCCCGGCGACCGTGGTGCTGTGGCAGATGCGCGCCTGATGATCGACGTTGTTGGTTCCCCAGAAGGCCGCCAGCTTGCGGAAGAGATAGGCGCCCTCGTTGGAGAATTTGGCGGAGCCCAGCCAGAAGGTGGCGTCCGGCCCGGACTGCTGGCGGATTTCCAGCAGCTTGTTGCCGATCTCCTCGATGGCCTGATCCCAGGAGATGCGCTGCCACTGGCCGTCCACCAGCTTCATCGGGTATTTCACCCGCCGCTCGCCCTTGGTCAGCTCGCGCACCGAGGCGCCCTTGGCGCAGTGCGCGCCCTGGCTGATCGGGCTCTCCCAGCCTGGTTCCTGGCCGGTCCAGACGCCGTTCTGCACCTCCGCGATCACCGTGCAGCCGACGGAGCAGTGGGTGCAGACGTTCTTGCGGGTGACGACCTCGACGTTGGGCAGGGTCGGCCCGGCCTCGGCCTTCCGGATCATCGCGGCGGGCAGCGCGCCCAGCGCCGCCATGCCCCCGGCGGCGAGGCCGGAGGTCTTCAGGAAGCCGCGGCGGTCGACGGTTTCTCCCAGCCCGGCGGTGCCCGCCGACAATCCGTTCAGGCGGCGGGACAGGGAGGCGCGGGTGGCGGCGGTTCCGGCGTTGCGCTTGACGAGCATGGGGCGGCCCTCTGGATCAAAGTCGCGGTCAGAGTCGGTTCAGCGCGTAGAAACGCTTCACGTGTTCGGTTTCGCGGTAGCGGGACTTCACCTGCTCCTGCCGCGATTCCATCGCTTCCGCCGGGGCGGCGCGCAGGGTGGCGGCCACGGCGGCGGCCCCAGCAGCCCCCAGTCCGAGGCCCTTCAGCAGACTGCGGCGTTCCAGCCCGGTTTTCTTCTGGCTGTCGTCACGGTGCATGGATTGTGCCCTCCCGCTGGTCGGCCCCGCGCGGCGCGCCCGGAGGGGCGGGCGCGATCATCGCGAAGGCGTTGGTCTCGATGTCCAGGAACAGCCGCCCGAAGGTGCCCAGGGGCCGGTAGAGATGCGCCGCCGACGCCTCCTCCAGATCCTGGAAGAAGCGGCCCGCCCAGGGAGCGAGGTGGCGCTCGAAGAAGCGCTTCTGGCGCGGCAGGTCCGGCTCGCCGTCCGCCGTGCCGACGGTCCCGGCGGCCAGCGCGCCCATGATCTCGGCGATGGCGGCGATGTGGTCCTCGGGCTCGCTGACGCCGGGAGCGCGCTCGATGCCCAGCGCCTGCATGTCCTCGCGCAGGCGGGCCAGCGGCCGGTCGATCAGGAAGCCGGTGCGGTAGTAGGAGGCGAAGGGAACCAGCTCGCCCCGCGTCACCCCGAGGAACAGCTCATGATACTCGCGCTCGGCCAGGTGTTCGCCGTCCGGGGCGCCGGCGAGCGTACGCGCACGTACGGCCAGATCGCTAATGGCCCGGCCCAGCGGCGAACCATCCCCGGTCAGAGCGCCGACCGTGGCCAGCAAGTCACGCGACGGCGGACGCGCCAAGAGATGGGCCAGCAGGCCGTACGCCTGCGCCCGCAGCCGATCCGCGTCGTCGATGATGGCCGTTTCCGCCATGCCCTTGCCCCGCTTCGCCTTTCCCGTGGCCGGTTAAGGTCCGGCTCATCAGGGACAACAGCGGGAATGCCCAAAGGTTGCGCAGTCCGGGCGGGGTGGTGGGGTTGCCTTCGCACCTCGGTGCTGCCCCCTCCCTAACCCTCCCCCGCTTTCGCAGGGGAGGGGACTGCCGCCACTTCGCGATCATCTCCCTCCCCTGCGCAGCGGGGGAGGGCCGGGGTGGGGGCAAGGCCCTCGCTTTCCTCAGACTTATCCATGTCAGCAACCACCACCTCTTCCGGCTTCTCCTCCTCCGGCGGCTTCTCGTCGGTGGCGATGCGGTCCAGCAGATCGGCGATGCGGTCGGTGTCGAGCAGCTTGCCGTAGCCGGGGGCGTTGCAGTCCCAGTCATACTCTGCGAAGCCGCGGAAGCCCGCGATCACCGGGTCGCTGGTCCAGGCCTTGCGCAGGGCCAGCCGTTTCAGCTCCTGCGGAACGTTGCTGGCCAGGAAGCCGGTGTAGTCGCTGTCCGCGCCCAGGCTCTCCACCGGTGGCAGGCTCTCCGGGTCGAAGGGTTCCGGCGGCGGAGCGGCGATGGCCTGCGGCTCCTCTGCCGCGTCCCGCTCCTCCGGCGCTTCGGGGGGCTCGACGGGCGCCGTGCGCGCCTCCTGCTTGCGCCGCGACCAGCGGGACAGGAAGCCTTCGGACCCGTCATCCAGGACGCGGTCATCCATGGCGCTGATCCTTTCCGGAGTGAGCAACCGGGGCACGGCGGGCCAACGCCTCCGGGTCGGCGCGGTCGCGCTGGCGCTTGTAGAAGGGCCGTTCGGTGTGGTGGCGCGCCACGAAATCGCGCATCCACGCCGCGAGGTCGGGCGGCAGCGGGATCGCTTCGATCAGATCGTCGCCCGCGTCGGAATGGGCATCGACCTCGCCGGGATCGACGGTGACGGCGAGCAGCCGCAGCCCCGGCTCCTCCGCGCAGCGGCGCAGGATGACGTAGAGCATCGGGTGGCCGCCCTTCAGATTCTCGACGTAATTCTCCGTCTCGCCGGGATGGAGCACGATCTCCGCGGCGCCCGCGTAATAGCCGGTGCGCTCGCCATCCTGCGCCAGCACGGCCCAGGGCGCGCGGTCGGGCAGCGCCGGCAGGGCGCCGGTGACGCGCCAGCGGGCGTCCACCCACGGGTTGTCGATGCGCTGGCGCTCCACCGTGATGCCGACGCCGCGCCGTTCGGCCTGTCCGGTCATGACCGCGTCCCCTCTGCCTTGCGGACCAGCCGCTGTTCCCAGACCCGCCGCACTGGCTCGAAGCCCGCGTCCATCCAGCGGTCGATCCAAGTCAGGAAATGCCGGGTGAAGCTCTCCAGCACCGCCATGGCGTCGGTGTCGCCGAAGCCCTCCTCGCGCAGCGCCGTGTGGTCGGGGTGGCGCCCCGGGTCGGGATCGTCCGGATCGCCCAGCACCTCCAGCTCCGCCCCGACCACGGCCCAGGCGGGAAGCCCGTCCTCGGCGCCGGGGCCGAGCGCGACGGTCACCCCGCCGGCCACCGCGCCGTTCAGCAGCAGGCGGCCCGCGCTGTCGAAGCGGATGCTCTGGTTCGGCGGCCCCAGCGCCTCCAGCGCGTCGGCCAGCGCGACCAGGGTGACGGCGGCGAGGCCGTCCCCCGCGTCCGGCCGGTCGGGCACCAGCACCACCGCCACGTCCAGCCGGTCGCGCCGGCCGCTGTGGACGAGCGTGCCGGGTGCCGCCCCCTCCGCGGCGAAGCGGCAGGCGGTGGCGAAGGGGCCGCCCGCCTCAGCGGGCCAGGGCTGGAAGATGGGCGGAAGGGTCGGGGCGTCGGTCGGGTCCATGCCCCTGATAACGCGCGAACGGGAGGGTTGGTGCCAACGCCTGTTGGTGAGAGGGACGGCCTTGCCACCCCTTCATCCAAAAGGAGTCCGCCGCCTTGCTCGCCGCCCTCATTTCCTCCGGTCTCGTCTCCTCCGGCCTTGTCGCCGGGCTTTTGATGACCGGCAACGTCATCGCCCAGGAAGTCAACAAGGAGTCGCTGTCCAACGACATCAAGGTGCAGCAAAGCCAGGAGCCGCCGCCCAACGAACAGGGCGTCCGCGCG
Source organism: Azospirillum sp. UENF 312511 (assembly GCF_058780635.1). Lineage (NCBI taxonomy): Bacteria > Pseudomonadati > Pseudomonadota > Alphaproteobacteria > Rhodospirillales > Azospirillaceae > Azospirillum > Azospirillum sp. UENF 312511. The sequence goes on from NZ_JBSNCG010000001.1 coordinate 182,339, forward strand.
CCCAAATCCAGCACCAGCGGCGAAACCCAGGGGGCGGAGCTTCAGCAGGCCCTGGCCGACGTCCGCCGGGCGCCGCCCGACCTCCAGGGCAACCCGGTGCCGCGCCCCAACCAATGGGCCAGCGAACCCGACATGGGACACGAGCCGACCCGCTCCGAGAACCCCTCCGACCTGAGCAGCCAGGAAGCCAAGTAGGACGAATCACCGACGTTCCGCACGGCGCATTCTTTTCCGCTTGATATGCTCTAATCGAGCATTTATGGTTTTGCTCATAGCGAGCATTAAAGGAATGCGCCATGCGCGATACCACCGGCCTTGCCTACACGCCCGACATCGCCGCGGCGACGCAGCCGATCTACGAGCGCATGAAGCGCGTGGTCCCCGCCGTGGAGTGGCCGTTCCACGCCCCGCTGGTCCATGAGATCAACCGCCTGAAGCGCGAGCGCAACGCGGTGATCCTCGCCCACAACTACCAGACGCCGGAGATCTTCCACGGCGTGGCCGACATCGTCGGCGACAGCCTGGCGCTCGCCGCCCGCGCGACCGAGACCGACGCCGACGTCATCGTGCTGGCCGGCGTGCATTTCATGGCGGAGACGGCGAAGCTGCTGAACCCGGCCAAGACGGTGCTGATCCCCGACACCGGGGCGGGCTGCTCGCTGGCCGAATCGATCACCGCCGCCGACGTGCGGCTGCTGCGCGAGCGCTATCCGGGCGTGCCGGTGGTCGCCTACGTCAACACCTCGGCCGACGTGAAGGCGGAGGTGGACATCTGCTGCACCTCCGGCAACGCGGTTGAGGTCGTGGAGTCGCTGGGCGCGCCGCGCGTCATCATGCTGCCCGACGAGTATCTGGCGAAATACGTCGCCACCCAGACCAGCGTCGAGATCATCGCCTGGAAGGGCCATTGCGAGGTGCACGAGCGCTTCACCGGCGACGAGATCCGCGAGTTCCGCGGGCGCTTCGACGAGCTGGTCGTCATCGCCCACCCGGAATGCCCGCCCGACGTTCTGGAGGCGGCGGATTTCGTCGGTTCCACCGCCCGCATGGTCGATTTCGTGACGGACCGCCGCCCGCCGCGGGTGCTGATGGTCACCGAATGCTCGATGAGCGACAACATCGCCGCCGCAGCACCGGAGACGGAGTTCGTGCGGCCCTGCAATCTGTGCCCGCACATGAAGAAGATCACCCTGGCGAACATCCTGGACAGCCTGCGCACGCTGGAACCGCAGGTGACCATCGCCCCGGAGGTGGCCGACCGCGCCCGCCGTTCGGTGGAACGGATGCTGGCGGTGAAGCCGCGCTGACCGCTTATTCCCTCTCCCCTCCGGGGAGAGGGTCAGGGTGAGGGGGTTGCGCTTTTGCCGGACGCACGGCCATGCACATCCCCCTCACCGGCCCTCCGGGCCACCCTCTCCCCAGAGGGGAGAGGGCTCGATTCTCCATCACGAGAACCCGCCCATGCCCACCCCTTACACGGTCCGCGATTCGGAGGTGGTCGTCATCGGCTCCGGCATGGCCGGGCTGACCGCCGCCCTGCATCTGGCGCCGCGCGCCGTCACGCTGCTGACCAAGACGCCGGACCTGCCGGGCGGCTCCAGCAACCACGCCCAGGGCGGCATCGCCGCCGCCATCGGTCCCGGCGACGGGCCGGAGGCGCACGCCGCCGACACGGTGGCTGCCGGCGCCGGTTTCGTGGACGCGGACCGCGCCCTGCTGCTGACCCGCGAGGGGGCGGAGCGGGTGCGGGCGCTGCTCCTCGCCGGGCTGACCTTCGACCGCGCCGCCGACGGCGCCCCCCTGCTGGGACGGGAAGCGGCGCACGGGGCGGCGCGCATCGTCCATGCCGGGGGCGACGCCACCGGGGCGACGCTGGTCGCGGCGCTGGCCGAGCGGGTGCGCGCCACCCCGTCGATCCGGGTGGAGAGCAACGCCTTCGCCGTCGATCTGGCGGTGCGCCACGGGCGGGTCTGCGGCGTGCTGGCCTGCCATCCTGAGGGCTGGGTGTTCCACCGCGCGCCGCGCGTGGTGCTGGCGACCGGCGGGGTCGGCGGGGCCTACGCCCGCACCACCAACCCGCCGGAGGCGACCGGCGACGGGCTGGCGCTGGCCGCGCGGGCCGGGGCGCTGCTCGCCGACGTGGAGTTCGTGCAGTTCCACCCCACGGCGCTCGCCGTGGACGCCGACCCCGCCCCCCTGTTGACCGAGGCGCTGCGCGGCGCCGGGGCGCTGCTGCTCGACCGGCGCGGGGTCCGTTTCATGGCGGCGGAACACCCGCTGGCCGAGCTGGCGCCGCGCGACGTGGTGGCCCGCGCCATCGGCGCCCGCGTCGCGGCGGGGGAGCCGGTGCTGCTGGACATGCGCCCGGCGCTGGCCGCCAAGCCGGACGGCTTTCCCACCGTGCTGGCGCTCTGCGCCGCCCACGGGCTGGACCCCTGGCGGGAACCGGTGCCGGTCGCCCCGGCGGCGCACTACCACATGGGTGGGGTGGTCACCGATCACGCCGGACGGACCAGCCTGGACGGGCTGTGGGCCTGCGGCGAGGTCGCCTGCACCGGGGTCCATGGCGCCAACCGGCTGGCCAGCAACTCCCTGCTGGAGGCGCTGGTGTTCGGCGCGCGCGTCGCCCGCGACGTGGCCGGGCGGGACCTCCCTCCCCTGCCGCCCTTCGCCCTGCCCGAAGCGCCTGCCGTCGCCGGGGAGGTCGGGGCCGGCCTGCTCGACGCCATCACCGACGAGTCCCGCCGCACGCTCTACCAGGGCGCCGGGCTGGTGCGCGACGGGGTAGGGCTGCTGGCCGCCCGGCGCAAGCTGGACCGGCTCGCCGTGGCGCTCGACGCGCTGTGCGACGGCGGCACGGCCGACCTTGCCGCCGTCCGCCGCTGGGGCGAGGCGCGCAACCGCCTCCTGGCCGGGCGCCTGATCGTCCACGCCGCCCTCGCCCGCAGCGAAAGCCGCGGGGCGCATTTCCGCACCGACTTCCCGCAGGAAGACCCGGCGGCGCAGCGCCACCGCTTCACCCTCACCGACCTGACCGGGGCCGCCGGCCCCCTGACCGGAGACGCCGCATGCTCCATCCTCTGACCTTTGAACCGATCGTCCGCGCCGCCCTGGCGGAGGACCTCGGGCGGGCCGGCGACATCACCACCGACAGCATCGTCCCGGCGGACGCCGTGGCGACGGCGCGGGTGGCCGCGCGCAGGGACGGGCGCGTCGCCGGGCTGGAGGTCGCCCTGTCCGCCTTCCGCATCCTCGACCCGGCGGCGGAGCTGCGGGTGGAGCACGGCGACGGCGCCGACGTGCCCCCCGGCGCCACCATCGCCACCGTGACGGCCCATGCCCGCGCCCTGCTGACGGCGGAGCGCACGGCGCTGAACCTGCTGGGCCGCCTGTCCGGCATCGCCACCGCCACCCGCGCGCTGGTGCGCGAGGTCGAGGGGACCCGCGCCCGCATCGTCTGCACCCGCAAGACCACCCCCGGCCTGCGCGTCCTGGAAAAGCACGCGGTGCGGCTGGGCGGCGGCTTCAACCACCGCTTCGGGCTCGACGACGCGGTTCTGGTCAAGGACAACCACATCGCCGTGGCCGGCGGCATCCGCCCGGCGGTGGAGCGCGTCCGCGCCGCCATCGGCCACATGGTGAAGGTGGAGGTCGAGGTCGACACGCTGGCCCAGCTGGAGGAGCTGCTGACCCTGCCGGTCGACGTCGTTCTGCTCGACAACATGGACCCGCCGACGCTGCGCCGCGCCGTCGCCATGGTCGACGGCCGCATGGTGACGGAGGCGTCGGGCAACGTCACCCTGTCCACCGTGCGGGCCATCGCGGAGGCGGGCGTGGACATGATCTCGGTCGGCTGGCTGACCCACAGCGCGCCGAACCTGGACGTCGGGCTGGACATGTAAGGGACTGAATGGGGAGGGGACGCGCTGTCCCCTCCTCCCGAAACGCCGTTCTCAGTGCCCCATGAAGTTCCGGTACTGCACGGTGTTGTCCTCGCTCAGCCGGACCGAGGGGGCGGCGTAGGTCTCGTCGGCGGTGCGGCCGAGCGTGCCTTCCAGGATCACGCTGGCGCCGATGGCGAGGACGACGGCGGTGGCCAGGGCCATTCCGAACGCTTTCATGAGGCTTCCCTCCTGCTGTGGACCGGAGCGGACGATAGGGCGGCCGGTTGGGTGGCGCCGATCCCGGAAATGCCGCGCGCGCCCTCCGCCACGGCGCCTTCGGCCTTGGCGATGCGGGTGTAGAGCGCCAGCGCCTGCGCCACCACCTGATCCATGTTGTAGTAGCGGTAGGTCGCCAGCCGTCCGACGAAGTGGACGTTCGGCGTGGCGTCGGCCAGCTCCTGGTACTTGCGGTAGAGGGCGGCGTTCTCCGCGCGGGGGATCGGGTAGTAGGGGTCACCCTCCGCCGACGGGTATTCGTAGGTCAGGCTGGTCCGCGGGTTGGTCTGGCCGGTCAGGTGCTTGTATTCGGTGATGCGGGTGTGCGGCACCTCCTCGCCGGGGAAGTTCACCACGGCGACGGGCTGGAACCATTCCTGATCCACCGTCTCGTGCCGGAAGGTCAGGGAACGGTAGGGCAGCTTGCCGAACCGGTACTCGAAATACTCGTCCACCGGGCCGGTGAAGATCAGGTTGCGGTAGCGCACGTCACGCACCACCTCGCGGAAGTCGACACCCAGCCGGATGGTGATGTTCGGGTGGTCGAGCATGTTCTCGAACATCCGCGTGAAGCCGTGCAGCGGCATGTTCTGGAAGCTGTCGCCGAAATAGCGGTCGTCGTCATTGGTCCGCGTCGGCACGCGCGCCGTGACCGCCTTGTCGAGGTCCGAGGGGTCGAGGCCCCATTGCTTGCGGGTGTAGCCGCGGAAGAACTTTTCGTACAGCTCCCGCCCGACCGCGCCGACCACCACGTCCTCCGAGGTGCGGACGTCGGCCACCGGTTCCGCGCGGCTTTTCAGGAACGCCGCCACGCCGGCCTCGTCGAGGTCCAAGCCATACAGTTTGTTGACTGTCGTCCGGTTGATCGGGATCGGGACGAGCTGCCCGTCCACATGGGCGAGCACCCGGTGCTCGTAGGGCCGCCACTGGGTGAAGCGGGACAGATAGTCCGCCACCGGCTGCGAATTGGTGTGGAAGATGTGCGGGCCGTAGCAATGGATCAGCACGCCCGCGTCGTCGTGATGGTCGTAGGCGTTGCCGCCGATGTGCGGGCGCCGGTCGATCAGCAGCACGCGCTTGTCCAGCCCCGCCGCCAGACGTTCCGCCAGCACGCTGCCGGCGAAACCCGCCCCGACGATCAGATAATCGAAAACCGCCGGCCCGTCCGTCCGCCCCACATAAGCCGGAGCGGCTCCATCGAAATCACGCATAAGGTCTGCCTTCCTCGTCCCGCCAAAAGGCGGACGAGCGGGGCAAGCCGTCCGGCGCCCCACCCGTCCGCACATCCTGCGAACGGTGGAAGTCGCCGGTGGTTCCGGAGGAAGACGGTCGAGAAGGAGGTACCGTTGCAGGGTACCTCCCGTGGCATCAGCCTCCGAAGACGGTGTTCAGCTGCGCGCCGACGCGGACGAAGGTGGTCCGCTTCGACACCTCCTTCAGCTTGGTGGCGCCGATGTAGGTCATCATGCTGCGCACGCCGCCCATGATCTCCTGCATCGTGCCGTCGATCGGCCCGCGGTAGGGAACCTCCACGGTCTTGCCCTCCGACGCGCGGTAGGAGGCGACGCCGCCCGCGTACTTGTGCATCGCCGTGTCGGACGACATGCCATAGAAGGTCATCGCCACCGGCACCTTGCGTCCGTCGCGCTCCTCGTAGCGGATGTCGCCCTCGCACTCGTCGTGGCCGGCCAGCATGCCGCCGAGCATCACGAAGTCCGCACCGGCGCCGTAGGCCTTGGAGATGTCGCCCGGCACCGTGCAGCCGCCGTCGCCGCAGACCTGCCCCTTCAGCCCGTGAGCGGCGTCGGCGCATTCGATGATGGCGGAAAGCTGCGGATAGCCGACGCCGGTCATCTTGCGGGTGGTGCAGACCGACCCCGGCCCGATGCCGACCTTGATGATGTCGGCCCCGGCGAGCACCAGCGCCTCGGTCATGTCGCCGGTCACCACGTTGCCGGCCATGATGACCATGTCCGGGTTCTCCTGGCGCAACCGGCTGATGACGCGCACGAAGCGTTCCGTGTAGCCGTTGGCGACGTCCAGGCAGAGCTTGCCCACCGGGGCCTTGGCCTTCACCGCCTGGAACTTGTCGTAGTCGGCTTCCGTCGTGCCCAGCGAGTAGAAGACGTTGGCCGTGTCCTCGTCGCGGAAGAAGGGGATCAGCGCGTCGGCCGGGTAGTGCTTGTGCAGCGCGGTCATCGCGCCGAAGCGTGACAGGGCGCGGGCGACGGCCATGGTGCCGACCACGTCCATGTTGGCCGCGATCAGCGGGAAGCCCGTCCATTCCAGCCCGCTGTGGACGAAGCGGAAGGTCCGCTCGATGTCCACGTCGTTGCGGCTTTCCAGGGTGCTGCGCTTCGGGCGGATCAGCACATCCTTGAAGTCCAGCTTCAGATCGTTCTCGATGATCACCGGCGGGTCGTCCTTATCCTGTAAATGCCTGCTTTCAGGCCCCCTCCCCAGCCCTCCCCCGCTTTGCGGGAGAGGGTGCCTTCCGCGAAGCGGCGGCAGTCCCCTCCACCTCGTAGAGGGGGAGGGTTAGGGAGGGGGCAACGTCAGCGCCGATGCGCCTTCGCAGAAATCGCTCACCCCTCGCCCAGCACCTCCAACAGCGACAGCGCCACAACCTCCGTCGCCTTGAACAGATCGGACAGCGGCAGGCGCTCGTCGGCGCGGTGGGCGTTGGCCTCCTCTATGGTGTGGGGGCCGGCGCCGAACAGGGCGATGGGCACGCCGGCGTCGGAGTAATGGCGCGCGTCGGTGTAGAGCGGCACGCCCTTGGTCTCCACCGGCTCGCCCATGACGCGGCTGGCGTGGGCGCAGAGAACGGCGGCCAGCCGGTCGGTGCCGGGCAGCGGAGTCAGCGGGCGCGCCAGCAGGATGCGGCGGACCTCGACGCGGGCCTTCGGGAAGGCCGTGGCCGCGTCGGCGATGAGCGCGCGCAACGTCTCCTCCACCGTCTCCGGCGCCTCCTCCGGGATCATGCGGCGGTCGAGGCGCAGGGTCACGCGGTCGGGGACGACGTTGGTGTTGATGCCGCCCTTGATGAGGCCGACCGTCAACTGCGGCGAGCCGATGCCCCCCACCGCCGACACGGTGCCGGCGTAACCCTTGCGGTGCTCGTAGAGCGCGCCGAGGATCGCCGTCGTCGCCTCCAGCGCGTCGATGCCGGTCATCGGCAGGGCGGCGTGGGCGGACTTGCCGGTGACCTCGACCTCCAGATGCAGGCAGCCGTTGTGCGCGGTGACGACGCCGTAGCTGAAGCCCGCGGCGATGGCGAAGTCCGGCTTGGTCAGCCCCTCGTCGAGCAGCCATTTCGGCCCGATCTCGCCGCCGGCCTCCTCGTCGTAGGTCAGGTGCAGCTCCACCGTGCCGCGGTCCAGCCCGGCCTTCTCAAGCGCCAGCAGCGCATAGGTGTAGGTGACGAAGTCGGACTTCGAGACGGCGACGCCGCGCCCGTACATCCAGCCGTCCACCACCTCTGCCCCGTAGGGGTCACGGGTCCAGCCCTCGCCCGGCGGCACCACGTCGCCGTGGGCGTTCAGCGCCACGGTCGGCCCGTCGCCGAAGCGGCGGCGCACGATCAGGTTGGTGGCGGAGATCATGCCGTTGGCCCGCACCAGCTCCGCCGGGACCGGGTGGCGCTCCACCGTCAGGCCCATGGCCTCCAGCAGCGCGGCGGCGCGCGCGGCGTGGGGGGCGCAGTCGCCGGCCGGGTTGTCGGAAGGCACCTTGACCAGTTCGGCCAGGAAGCGGACCTGCGCGTCGCGGGTCTGCTCCAAAAACGCGCGGATGGCCTGTTGGGCGGTGTCGGTCATGCTGTCGGGGTCTCGTGCTCGAAGTGGCGGATGATGTCCAGGAGGATCCGCACCGACAGGTCGGCGTCCTCCGCGGTGATGGATTCGGCGGGGTTGTGGCTGATGCCGCCCGCACAGCGGACGAACAGCATTCCCATCGGCAGCACGCCGGCGAAGGCCATGGCGTCGTGCCCGGCGCCGCTGGGCAGCGCCAGGGGACGGACACCGGCGCGGGTCACCGCCGCCTCGATCTGCCGCCGGATGCCGGGGGAGCAGGGAGCGGCGGCGGCGTCATGGGTGGTCTCCACCGACAGCTCGACGCCGCGGCGGGCGGCGATGCCCTCGAAGTCGGCGAGGATGGCCGCGCAGGCGTCCCGCCGCACGCCGTCCTCCGGCGCGCGGACGTCGAGGGTGAAGACGACCTCGCCGGGGATGACGTTGACGGCGCCCGGCTTCGCCTCGATCCGCCCCACCGTCGCCACCAATCCGGCTTCGGGGGCCCCGGCGTCCGAGGCCGCGGCCACCCGCTCCGCCGCCAGGGTCATCTCGGCGGCGGCGGCCAGCGCGTCGCGGCGCAGCGCCATGGGCACCGTGCCGGCGTGGCCGGCCATGCCGCGCAGCCGGACGGCGAAGCGCGTGGCGCCGTTGATGGCCGTGACGATGCCGACCGGCAACCCTTCCGCCTCCAGCACCGGCCCCTGCTCGATGTGGACCTCCAGGAAGGCCAGCGCCTCCCCCGGCTTGCGGGCCGCCGTGGCGATGGCCTCGGGGTCGCCGCCGAAGGCGCGCAGCGCGTCGGCCATGCGCACGCCGTCGCGGTCGCGCGTCTCCAGCGCCGCCCGGTCGAAGCGGCCGGCCACGGCGCGGCTGCCGGTCAGGGTCACGGGGAAGCGCACCCCCTCCTCGTCGCCGAAACCCAGCACCTCGATGGCGAAGGGCAGGCGCTCGCCGCGCCGGTCCAGCTCCGCCACCGCGGCGACGGCGGCGAGCACGCCCAGATTCCCGTCATACCGGCCGGCGTTGCGCACCGTGTCGATGTGGGAGCCGATCAGCAGGGCCGGCGCGCCCGGCACGGTCCCCTCGTAGCGGCCGACCACCGTGCCCGCCGGGTCGAGCCGGGCGTTCATCCCGGCCTTGCCCATCAGCTCCATCAGCCAATCCGCGGCGGCGCGGTGCTGGGTCGTCAGGAACAGGCGGGTCAGCAGCCCCGGCTCCTCCGTGAAGCCGGCGAAGGCGTCGAGCCGCGCCATCAGGTCCGCGCCGAAGCCGGTCATGACTGGATGTCCTTGGGAAGCAGGTCCTTCAGGCGCAGCCAAGTGATGCGCTCGACCTGGGCCAGCGCCGTGGCGAACTCCTCCTCCGGGCCGTTGGACAGGCGGGTCTCGAACGCTTCCAGGATGTCGGCGCGGCTGCGGCCCTTGACCGCCAGGATGAAGGGGAAGCCGAAGCGCGCCTTGTAGGCGTCGTTCAGTTCGGTGAAGCGGGCGAACTCCTCGGGCGTGCAGCGGTCCAGCCCGGCGCTGGCCTGCTCCGCCGTGCTGTCGGCGGTCAGCTCGCCGCGCAGCGCCAGCCGGCCCGCCAGATCGGGGTGGGCGTTCAGCAGCGCCAGCTTCCGGTCATGGTCGGCGGCGCGCAGGACGGCGACCATCGCGGCGTGCAGCCCGTCCGCGTCGTCCGGCGCATTTCCGGCATCCCAGGCGCCTTCGGCGACCCAGGGCGAATGTTCGAACACGCCGCCGAATCGGGCGACGAAACTTGCACGGTCCATCTCGCTCGGTCGCATCCCGGCCTTCCCTGATCGGTCCCCTGCCCCGCAGCATAACCGCAATCGCCGAGGTCCGCTTTTTCGATCCGTTTGAAAGTCTTTTTGCGCAAGCCCCGTTCGGACCGCGCGGCGGTGCGGCATGGGGTGCGGTATAAGGTCACTTCGCGGCATTCCACGGCGAGGAGAGAGACCCATGTCCGGAAGCGGGCGCCTGACCACCCATGTTCTCGACACGACGCACGGACGGCCCGGCGCCGGGATCGCCGTCACCCTCTACCGCATCGACGGGGAGCGGCGGGAGCGGCTGACGCAGACCCGCACCAACGCCGACGGGCGCTGCGACGCGCCGCTCCTCGCCGGGGCCGACCTGACGCCGGGCGTCTATGAGCTGGTGTTCGAGGCCGGCGCCTATTTCCGCGCCTCCGGCCTGGAGATCGTGGAACCCGCCTTCCTCGACGTGGTGCCGATCCGCTTCGGCGTCGCCAACGCGGACCAGCATTACCATGTGCCGCTGCTCGTCTCCCCCTACAGCTACTCGACCTACCGGGGAAGCTGATCGGTCCAGGCGGCGAGCAGGCGGCGTTCCTCCGGCGTGATCCCGGTGACGTTGCCGGGGGGCATCGCGTCGGACAGCGCCGCCCAGACGCGGATCTGGGGCGCGTGGCGGCCGATCGCCTCGGCGCTGTCCAGCATGACGCCGCGCGGCGCCACGCCGATCCCCTCCCACACCGGCTGCACCGCGTGGCACATGGAGCAGCGGGACAGCACCACCTCCTCCACCTGCGCGAATTCCACCCTGGCCGGTGCTGCGGCGCTCTCGGTCCGCGTGCCGGCGGCGCTCAGGCCCACGATGACGGCGACGCCCGCGGCGGCCACCGCCCAGGTCCACCAGGGCGTCGGCTTGCCGGCGTGCCGGCTGTTGAAGAAGTGGCGGATCACCGCCCCCACCACCAGCACCACCGCCACGATCACCCAGCTGTAGCGCGTGCCGAAGGCCAGCGGGTAGTGGTTGGAGATCATCAGGAAGACGACCGGCAGCGTCAGGTAGTTGTTGTGCAGCGAGCGCTGCTTGGCCTGCTTGCCCAGCGCCGGGTCGGGCACTTGGCCGGCCTTCATGGCGGCCACCGCCTTGGTCTGGTTGGGGATGATGATGCGGAAGACGTTGGCCGACATCATCGTGCCGATCAGCGCGCCCACATGCAGCATCGCCGCCCGCCCGCTGAAAACATGGCTGAGTCCCCAGGCGACCAGCACCAGGAAGACGAAGCCCGCCGCCGCCAGCTTCACGTCGTCCTTGCCCAACGGCGACTTGCACAGCCGGTCATAGACGTGCCAGCCCAGCCCAAGGGCGCCCAGGCTGAGCAGCACCCCGCCCCACCAGGGAATGTCCAGCACCGCCGGGTCGATCATGTAGAGTGCGGCGCCGTGGTAGTAGAGCACCGACAGCAGCGCAAAGCCGCTGAGCCAGGTGGCGTAGGCTTCCCATTTGAACCAGGTCAGCTTCTCCGGCAGCTCCGGCGGGGCGACCGTGTATTTCATCATGTTGTAGAAGCCGCCGCCGTGGACCTGCCACGCCTCCCCCGCCACGCCAGGGGGCAGGCCGTCGCGCCGCCGCAGGGACAGGTCGAGGTGGATGAAATAGAAGCTCGACCCGATCCAGGCGATGGCCGTGATGACGTGCAGCCAGCGCACCAGAACGTTGACCCACTCCCAGACGATCGGCTCCATGCGTCGCGGCCTCTTCCGTTCGGTGATCCTCACCCTGAACTCTACGGTTGCCGCAGCGCAGCGGGGAAGCGGATGCGTGCGCCAGCACTTTCAAAAAAAACGGAAAGGTGGGAGGATTCCCCATTGTGTGGGGAAAGGGCCGGGCGTGGCGCTGCTGGAGAACATGCGGGTGTTCGTGCGGGTGGTGGAGTTGGGCAGCCTGTCCGCCGCCGGACGCAGCCTGCGCCTGTCGCCCGCCGTGGTCAGCCACCGGCTGCAAAGCCTGGAGGAGCATCTGAACGCCCGCCTGCTCAACCGGACCACCCGGCAGGTTCAGTTCACCGAGGCCGGCAAGGTCTTCTTCGAGCATTGCCTGGAGGTGCTGGAGGCGGCCGAGCGGGCGGAGAGCAGCGTCGGCGCCATCGGCGGGGCGCCGGTGGGCAGCCTGCGGGTGACGGCGCCGCTGGGCTTCGGGCGGCGCATCCTGGCTCCGATGGTGCCGCGCTTCCACGCCGCCTACCCCCAGGTGGACCTGCGATTGCGTCTGTCCGACCATCTGCTCGACCTGCTGCGCGAGGCGACGGACGTCGCCATCCGCATGGCGCCGCTGAAGGATTCCAGCTTCGTCGCGCGCAAGATCGCCGACCTGCCCCGCGTGCTTTGCGCCGCGCCGTCCTATCTGGAGCGGCGGGGCGTGCCGGCCCGGCCCGAGGATCTGCTGTCCCACCATTGCCTGCTGCTGCGCTTTCCCGGATCGCAGCAGTTCCAGTGGACGCTGACCACGCCGCAAGGCCCGATGACCCTGCCGGTGTCCGGCCAGTTCGACGCCGACGACGGCGACGTGCTGACCGGCTGGGCGCTGGCCGGGGAGGGCATCGTGCTGAAGCCGCTGTGGGAGGTCGCCAACCATCTGCGCCGCGGGGAGCTGCGGGTCGTCCTGCCGCACTGCCCGCCGGAGCCGGTGACGCTCGCCGTGCTCTACCCCCACCGCAACCTGCTGCCCGCGAAGATCCGCGTCTTCATCGACTTCTTCGCGGAGCAGGCCCGCGCCGCCCTGGCGGATTTGGAAATGACCGGAGCGGAACCGAATGCCGCGCCCTGACCGTTCCCGCATTTCCCCCGCTTTTCCAACGGCGTGCTATGATGCCGCCTCGCCGCGCGGCGGGGTTCGCCGCAGGGAAGGACGAGAATGACCGCACAGCCGCCCGCCAAGCCGTTTCCGCCGAAACCCGCCAAACCCATCCGCAAGAAGACCCGCCGCGCCACCGAGCGGCTGACCATGACGGACGTGGCCAACGCCGCCGGCGTGTCGCCCAGCACCGTCTCGCTCTATCTGCGCAAGCCGGAGGCGGTGTCGGAGGAGCTGGCGACCCGTGTGCGGACGGTGATCGACCAGCTCGGCTACGTGCCTAACCTCGTGGCGGGCAGCCTCGCCGCGGCGAAGAGCCGGACGGTGGGGGTGATCCTGCCCTCCATCACCAACTCCTTCTTCGCAGAAACCTACAACACGCTGCAAAGCGCCTTCCAGACCGCCCATTACCAGACACTGCTCGGCGTCAGCGAGTTTGATCCGGAGCGGGAGGAGGAGCTGATCCGCGCCTTCCTCGCCTGGTCGCCCGCCGCGGTGGTGGTCACCGGCCTGCACCACACCGAGCGGACGCGCGCCATGCTGCGCTCCTCCGGCGTGCCGGTGGTGGAGATGTGGGACATCCCCTCCGCCCAGACCCCGGCGGTGGACATGACGGTCGGCTTCTCCCATTTCGAGGTCGGGCGCCGGCAGGCCAGCCACCTCTACGACCAGGGCAGCCGCAAGGTCGCCTACATCGGCGCCGCCGTGCATCAGGACATGCGCGTGCGCAGCCGCACCGACGGCTATGAGGACGAGGTGCGCCGCCGCGGCCTGCACGAGCCGATCGCCTTCACCGCCCCCGACACCGCCTCGACCCCCGTCGGCATCTGGCTGATCGACGAGGTGTTCGCTCTGCATCCGGACATCGACGGGGTGGTCTGCTCCAACGACGCCATGGCGCTGGGCGTGCTGTTCGAGGCGAACCGGCGCGGGCTGAGCGTGCCCGACGATCTGGCGGTGATCGGCTTCGGCGACCTGACTTTCAGCGCCGCCTGCCTGCCGCCACTGTCCACCGTCCGCCCGCCGCAGCGCGAGATCGGGGAACTGGCCGCCGGCCAGATCCTGGCCCGGCTGAACGGCACCACGGTGGCCCAGCCGCACCACGGGCTGGATTGCGAGCTGGTCGTCCGCGACAGCACCCGTCCCGACGCCGATGCGGGCGTGGAACGGCAAAAGGCGGGGTGAGTCCTGGTCTGAAGGACAGGGCCGACGATTGTCCCTTGTCCATGGTTCGTTCCCCTGCTTCCTTCCGCTCCATCGTGATCAGCACACCGGAACAGGGCTATGGATGGAGCCGCGGTGATTCGCGCCACCCTGCCGACGCTGCCGGACACGCCCGGCGTCTATCGGATGATCGGGGCGGACGGTCGCATCCTGTATGTCGGCAAGGCGAAGAACTTGAAACGCCGGGTGGCCAGCTACACCCGGACGGACGGGCTGCCCAACCGCACCCGCCGCATGGTGACGCTGACCCGCTCCATGGAGTTCGTCACCACCCACACCGAGGCGGAGGCCCTCCTGCTGGAGGCGAACCTGATCCGCCGCCTGCTGCCGCCCTTCAACGTGCTGGTGAAGGATGACCGCTCCTTCTCCTACATCGCTCTGGGCGAGGGGCACGAATTTCCGCGCCTGATGCACCATCGCGGCAGCGCCGACCGGCATGGGAAGAAGCGCGACCTGTTCGGCCCCTACGCCTCCCCTGCCCTGGTCGGCATGACCATCGGGGCGTTGCAGCGCGCCTTCCTGCTGCGCAACTGCGACGACGCCACCTTCACCGCGCGCACGCGGCCCTGCCTCCAGCACCAGATCAAGCGCTGCTCCGCCCCCTGCGTCGGCCGCGTCTCGGCGGAGGAGTACGCCGCGCAGATGCAGGGCGTGCGCGACGTGCTGACCGGGCGCAGCGCCGCCGTCCAGGCGGAGTTCGCCCGCCACATGATGGACTGCTCCGACCGGCTGGCCTACGAGGACGCCGCCCGCTGGCGCGACCGCATCCGCGCCCTGACCGCCCTGCAGAGCCGCCAGGACATCAATCTGGAAGGCGTGCTGGAGGACGCCGACGTGCTGGCGGTCCACGCCGAGGGCGGAACCGCCTGCGTCCAGGCCTTCTTCTTCCGCGGCGGGCGCAACCAGGGCACCCGCGCCTTCTTCCCTCGGCACGATGGCGACGAGGAGCCGGCCGCGATCCTCGCCGCCTTCGCCGCACAGCTCTACGAAGGGACGCCGCCACCCCGCCACCTGCTGCTCAGCCACGCCATCCCGGAGCGCACCCTGCTGGCCGAGGCGCTGACCCTGGCCGCCGGACGGCGGGTGGAGGTGGAGTTTCCCCAGCGCGGCCCCAAGCGCCGCGTCGTCGAGCACGCGCTGACCAACGCGCGCGAGGCGCACGGGCGGCGCATGGCCGAACGCTCCGCCCAGGGCAAGCTGCTGGCCGGGGTGGCCCGCGTCTTCGGTCTTCCGAAAACACCGGCCCGTATCGAAATCTACGACAACTCGCACATCCAGGGGGCCTTCCCGGTCGGCGCCATGGTGGTCGCCGGGCCGGAGGGCATCCAGCGCAACGCGGGGCGCCGCTTCCACATCAAGGACCCCGTGGCGGCCGGCGACGATTACGCCATGCTGCGCGAAGTGCTGACCCGCCGCTTCGGGCGCGCCCTGCGCGAGGACCCGCAGCGCAGCGGTGGCCAATGGCCCGATCTGGTGCTGATCGACGGCGGCCTCGGCCAGCTGAACACCGCCCGCGCGGTCCTGGACGGGCTGGGCATCGCGGGTGTGCCGCTGGCCGCCATCGCCAAGGGCCCGGACCGCGACGCCGGGCGCGAGCGCTTCTTCCTGCCGGACCGCGAGCCCTTCCAGCTGGAGCCCAACGACCTGGTGCTCTACTTCCTGCAACGGCTGCGCGACGAGGCCCACCGGACGGCCATCGACGCCCACCGCACCCGCCGCCTGAAGGCGATGGACCACACCCGCATCGACGGCATCCCCGGCGTCGGCCCGTCCCGCAAGAAGGCCCTGCTTCACCATTTCGGCAGTTCCACCGCGGTGGCCTCGGCCGGGCTGAAGGATCTGGAGGCCACCCCCGGCATCAGCGCGGCGCTGGCCCGGCGGGTGTTCGAGCATTTTCATGGGTAGGGCAACCGCGGCCGAATTATTCCAGAGACACCGATGCAGCCGCCGCTCACCAGTCCTGCGTTTGCGCGGATTTTGGTTAGTGCTTCCTTAACCCGACGGGATCATGGTCCGCGCACCGCAAACAGAGCATGCACGCAGGGCGCCTGACCATGGGCCAGAAGACCATCAAGTTCTCCGATAAGAACGGCTACCGCGACGTCGAACTCGACAGCCTGCCGCGCAACGTGCGCGCCGCCGTCACCGACATGGCCGCCAAGAACCCCGTCGCCAGCATCATCGTC
This sequence comes from Azospirillum sp. UENF 312511, assembly GCF_058780635.1. Taxonomy (NCBI): domain Bacteria; kingdom Pseudomonadati; phylum Pseudomonadota; class Alphaproteobacteria; order Rhodospirillales; family Azospirillaceae; genus Azospirillum; species Azospirillum sp. UENF 312511. The sequence continues at coordinate 198,307 of NZ_JBSNCG010000001.1, forward strand.
GACCAGACGGGCATGCTGTACCGAATTCACCTGACCGAACCGGCGAACGTCTATCTGGACGTGCTCTCGGTCGCCTGAACCGCGGCACTCCATAGGTTCAGGAACAACGGCGGCGCACCCGGTGCGCCGCCGTTTCCATTTCAGCGTGCCGTTATGAGTATGCCGTCACGAGCGTTCCGTCACTCCGGCAGGACGGACACCGTGCGGTCCAGGGCATCGCGCGGAACCGTCGAGCCGAAACCGGACAGGATCGCGCGGGCGTGCCCCGGTGCCAGACCGGTCATCCGGGCCAGATCGCCGGCGTCCAGCCCCTGCTGTTCGGCGGCGTGGCGGATACGGGTGATGGCGTCGCGTTTCTCCGAGCGGTCCATGGCGCTGCTCCGTTTTCGGACGTGATGGGTCATGCGGTGCTCCTGTGCCGGCGGGCAGGGAGAGGCGGGTTTGCGGCTCCTCAGTGCGGGCGGCCTTCCAGGCGGCGCAGCGCGCGGTCGAGCGTGCTCACGGGCATCATGAAAACGGTGCCGCCCAGAACCGCCCGGACGTCCTCGATGTCCAGGCCGGTGGCGGCGGCCACGCCACGCTCGTCCAGGCCGCGGTCTTCGGCAATCACGGCGATCCAGCCCGCCAGCGTGCGGGCCTGGGCCATCCGGGCCGGGTCCGTCAACGGGTGACGGCGCGCCGATAGGCTGCGGCCTCGGGGGTCCGCAAGGTTGGTTGGGGTTAGCATGGGCTCCTCCCAAAGAGCATTGGCCTAATCATATGGCCTTCTTTTTCGGGCTATGGTGCGCTTCCTCCGTCCTGCGCACAATCCATCCATCGGCGTAATGCCCTTCGCCCGATGCCCCCTGGCAAAAGGTTCTGCGACGAAAAGTCCCAACTCGGCGCCGCCACGTTCAGGCCCCCATCCAGCGCCGCGTCGGCCCGGTGTCCACATGGACGAAGTTCCGCTTGGCGTAGCAGCCCGCCCCGCCGTCGCCGAAGGACAGGGCGCAACGGTAGAGGTCCACCGCGCGCCGCCCCTGCAGGCGCAGATCGACCGCCCGCCCTTGCAGATGCAGGCTGCCCGTCGCCGCCCCCTTGACGCGGCGGTTGGTTTCCTGGGAACGGAAAGCCGACAGCACTTCGAACGGATGCTGGCTGTCCAGCTTCTCCTGCATCTCCGACAGACGGTTCAGCAGGGCGAGATCGATGCGGTGGCAATCGTCGCTGCGATGATCGCGCAGCACCCAGTCGATGCGGGCCATTGCCTCCGCGACCGGACGCCCCTCCGCCCAATAGACGCCGTCGAAGCCCTCCCCCGTCAGGCAGTTGTAGATCCGCAGCGTGCGCTCCGGCGCCGGTTCCCACGCCGCGGCGCTGCGGCTGTTGCAGACGCCGACCGCCACGGCGGCCCCCAGCCCGAAGATGCCGCGGCGCGTCAGCGCGGACGCGGCGGGCTGATCCATCGGGGATTTATGGGGAGATGTTTGAAGGTGCGGTGTCGGATAGCGGCGCGACGGAACGTTCAGAGACGACAAAAAAGACGACGACAAAAACGACATGGAACCACCGGTGCGTTGCGTTACCGAAGCCGAGAACAGGGAAAACCGGAAAATGTCGGCACGCCCTGATGACGGCGGGGCCGACGGCGGGGGATGCGCGTCGGTGAGCCGGGCGTGCCGCGGGGACGGGAGAAGCCTTCAGCCAGTGCTCGGGCTCTCCCGTGTCGAGTCCCCTGTCCGGCGGCGGGTAACCCGGACAACGGCCCGACCGTTCCGCCGCGGCGGGTAGCATACGGTAGTTTACGCCCCGTTCGGCGGGGGTGGCTCCCGCCGCCTTCGGTCCGGCGCCCCCAGCCTTTGGATGACCGCCCTATCCCAACGATCAGAGAAACGGGCGGACTTCGGGAATAGGGCCCGTCCTAAAAGCACAGGGCCAATGGACATCAGTTTTTTCGGATGGAAGAATGCCGGCAACACATCGACCCACCCCTTTTGAGAAGGATCGTCCGTCGTCTTTCTCAACGTTCGGGAGACGTCACGAATGACCGAGGAAACTCCGCCCGCGCAGGGGTGGGCATTGGATGATCGTGCCGTCAGGACCCAGCTTGAGCGGATTTTGGCGAGCGACCATTTCGACGCATCGGACCGCAACCGCCGCTTCCTGCGCTATGTGGTCGAGGAGTGCCTGGACGGGCGGGCGCAGCAGATCAAGGCCTACTGCATCGCCGTCAGCGTCTTCAACCGGGAGCCGAGCTTCGACCCGCAATCCGATCCCATCGTGCGGTTGGAAGCCGGGCGGCTGCGCCGCAGCCTGGAGCATTACTATCTGACCGCAGGCCGCGAGGACCCGATCCGCATCGTCGTTCCGAAGGGCGGCTACGCCCCCCGCTTCGAGCGGCTGAACGACGATCCGCCCCCTGCCCTGCCCGACCCTCGTGCCGTTCCGACGGCGGACACAATGCGCAGGCCCGTCTCCCTGCGCATCGCCGGGTTGGCCGCCGTCGTGCTGATCGCGGTCGGGTTGGCCGGCCTGCTGGTCGGTCGGACGCTCGCCACGCCCGCCGACGTGGAAGAGGCATTGGCGCTCGGCCCGCATCCGATCATGGCCGGCGCGGAGCCGACGGGGTCAGGGCCGGCCACGCCATCCGCAGCGGCCGATGCATCGATGACCATCGTCGTCGGCCCCTTCCGGACCAGCGGCCAGTCGGTGGAGGACGGTGCCCTCGCCGCCATGCTCACCGACGAGATCGCCAGCGGCCTCGCCAACCGCACCGATCTCCCGGTGCGGATCGATCCGCCGGCGACCGCCGCCCTGCCCCACCAGGGGCTTCGCCTGTCCGGAAGCCTCCAGGGGCATGATGCGGCGGTGCGTCTGGTCGTGCACCTGACCGACATCGCCACCGGGACGGTGCTGTGGTCCAGCAGCCTGGACCGTCCGGCGGGGCCGCTGGGCACGCCCACGCCGCAATCCCTGGCAGACGGCATCATCGAGCCGCTCACCGCTGCGCAAGGCCCTCTCCTGCCGGCGGGCACCGCGCGTCTGCGCGCCAAACCGACCACCAGCCTGTCGCCGCGCGAATGCGCCTTCCTCGCCACCGGACGGCATGAAGTTCCGCCGGCCGAGCGAGCCGCTCTGAACGGTTGCCTGACCTCCGCGGCCAACGCGCTGACGACCAGCGCCGGCGAGTCCGCCCGCCTCTGGTCGGCGCTGTCCCTGCTGCAATCCGACGCCTATCGGGCGGAACGGAACGACGACGCCCTGAACGATGCCTTGGCCGCCGCCCTGCGTGCCACCGAACTGGAGCCGACGTCGCTGCGCCCGTTGACGGCGCTCTACACCGCCTATTGCCTAAGCGGGCAGTACGCCGCCTGCTTTGCCACCGGGCAGCGCGCCTTGCAGGCGTCTCCCGGGAACGCCCATGTGCTGGGTGACCTCGGTCTCTGGCATGTCGAGGCTGGACAATCCGCGAAGGGCCTGCCCTTGCTGGAGCAGGCGATGGAGCGCGACCCGGCGCAGCGGGAACGGCTTCTGCCCGCCTACAGCCTTGCCCTGCAGCGCCATGGGCACCCGGACAGCACGAAGCTGGAGTTCGAGGTGACCGCCGCCGCCCCGGCCCAGGCCGCTCTGGCGGTCGCCTTCGTGCAGATGGGCCGGATGGACGAGGCCAAGGCGGCGGCGACGCGGGCCCTGGCGGCGGACCCCGATTTCGCCCGCCGCGCCGCGCGGGAGCAGCGCATCCAGCCCCTGCCCCCAACGCTGGACGCGGCCATCCGCAGCAGCTATGCCATGGTCGGATTGGCCGCGCCCGCGGGCGAGAGCGTCACCCGGTAGCTCTGATACCCCGTCGCTCTCATACGACGTCGTATGATGAAACCGACGACGCCGACGACCGCCGACGACGACGCGTCAGCCGGTGCCCGGCTGGACGGACCCGTCATCCTCTTCCGCCCGCCGCCGCAGCTCGTCGGACGTGGTTCCGGCGGGAACGGCGTCCTGGAGCGTCCCATCACCGGGCGTTTTGGTCTTGTCCTCCAGCGGGGAGTCCTTCCCTGCCTCGCCCCCCGCCTGGGAAGGGCTGTCGGGCGTCTTCTCTTCAGCCATGGCGAACCTCCGCTTTGTTGTGGTTCCAGCGAACAACGTCCGCAGCGCCTGCGGGGTCCCCGTCACGGCCGGGGTGCGCTGTCCGGAGAGTCGTCCGTGCCCGGCGCCTTATCCTTTCTGGTGTCGGCGCCCGGTCCTTCGATGTTCTGGAAGCCCATCTTCTCCTCGTCGATGGCGGGGTCGGCGCGGGTGTTCTTGATGTCGAGCGGTTCGTCGCGCTGGTCGCCGTATCGCTTGTCGGTGCTCATGGTCCACTCCTGTCCATGGGAAAGGCTTGCGTCTCAGCCCTTCCCAACAGGGTGCCGGGACACCTGTTGCAACAGGCCCCTTGCCGAGAGCGGCCCGGCTGCACACATCACGGCGTCATAATCGCGTATAAAGTTGACCCCGACGGTCAGGCAATCCTTGACCGCGCCGCGGCACTTCCGTAGGGACTCGCGCGGTGGACCATGCCGGACATTGCCGGTATGAAACCGGCACCCGACCATCAAGCACCCCGCCCCGGCCGCGCGTCCCGCGCACCGGCGGCCCGAACGGAGAGCGTCATGCTCAACGAAGCCACGCCCACCGTCGCCGTTCCGGCGGCGCGGGACATCTTCTCCCTCCCCCGGCACCGGACGGAGGCCCGGCGGCCGGCGCCCTTCCTGCCGATGACCCGGGCGGAGATGGACCGGCTGGGCTGGGATAGCTGCGACATCGTGGTGGTGACCGGCGACGCCTATGTCGACCACCCCAGCTTCGGCATGGCGATCATCGGGCGGCTGCTGGAAGCGCAGGGCTTCCGCGTCGGCATCATCGCCCAGCCGGACTGGAGCAGCGCGGAGCCGTTCAAGGCGCTGGGCAAGCCGAACCTGTTCTTCGGGGTGACCGGCGGCAACATGGACTCGATGGTGAACCACTACACCTCGGACCGCCGCCTGCGTCACAACGACAGCTACACCCCCAACGACGAGGGCGGCAAACGGCCCGACCGTGCGGTGATCGTCTACAGCCAGCGCTGCCGCGAAGCCTACAAGGACGTGCCCATCGTGCTGGGCGGCATCGAGGCGAGCCTCCGCCGCATCGCCCAGTACGACCATTGGAGCGAGAAGGTCCGCCGCTCCGTCCTGGTGGACTCCAAGGCGGACATCCTGTGCTACGGCAACGCGGAGCGCGCGATCATCGACGTCGCCCACCGCATCGCCGCCGGGGAGAAGGCGCGGGAGATCGACGACGTCCGCGGCACCTCCATCGTCCGCAGCCGCGTGCCGGACGGCTGGACCGTCATCGACAGCAGCAGCATCGACGAACTGACCCCCGCCGCCCCGCGCGCCGCCGGGGCCGACCGCACCGTGGTCCGCCTGCCCTCCTTCGAGCAGGTCAGTGCCGACAAGGTGCTCTACGCCCACGCCTCGCGCGTGCTGCACCAGGAGAGCAACCCCGGCAATGCCCGCGCGCTGGTGCAGCGGCACGGCGACCGCGAGGTCTGGCTGACCACCCCGCCGATCCCGCTGACCACGGCGGAGATGGACGGGGTCTATGGCCTGCCCTACGCCCGCGCGCCCCACCCGGCCTACGGCGACGCGCGCATCCCGGCCTGGGAGATGATCCGCTTCTCGGTGAACATCATGCGCGGCTGCTTCGGCGGCTGTTCCTTCTGCTCGATCACCGAGCATGAGGGACGCATCATCCAGAGCCGGTCGGAGGGCTCGATCCTCAAGGAGATCGAGGAGATCCGCGACAAGGTGAAGGGCTTCACCGGGGTCATCTCCGACATGGGCGGGCCGACCGCCAACATGTACCGCATGGCCTGCAAGGACCCGGAGATCGAGAAGGTCTGCCGTCGCCCGTCCTGCGTCTTCCCGGACATCTGCAAGAACCTGAACACCGATCACAGCGACCTGATCCAGCTCTACCGCAAGGCCCGCGCCATCCCCGGCGTGAAGAAGATCAACATCGCCTCGGGCCTGCGCTACGACCTCGCCGTCCGCAGCCCGGAGTATGTGAAGGAGCTGGTGACCCACCATGTCGGCGGCTACCTGAAGATCGCGCCGGAGCACACCGAGCCCGGCCCGCTGTCCAAGATGATGAAGCCGGGCATCGGCACCTACGACCGCTTCAAGGAGATGTTCGAGAAGGCGGCCAAGGCGGCGGGGAAGAAGCTCTACCTGATCCCCTACTTCATCGCCGCCCACCCCGGCACCAGCGACGAGGACATGATGAACCTCGCCTTGTGGCTGAAGCGGAACGGCTTCAAGGCCGATCAGGTGCAGACCTACCTGCCCTCCCCCATGGCGCTCGCCACGGCGATGTACCACAGCGACCGCAACCCGCTGCGCCCGATCCGTCGCGAGGGCTCGGAGACGGTGTTCTCGGCCAAGGGACTGAAGCAGCGCCGCCTGCACAAGGCCTTCCTGCGCTACCACGACCCGGAGAACTGGCCGGTGCTGCGCGACGCGCTGAAGGCCATGGGCCGCAGCGATCTGATCGGGCCGGGCGAGCACCAGCTCGTGCCGGCCTGGCAGACGACAGGGGGCGTGGGCAAGGCGGACAAACCCGGAGCGGACAGGCCGAAGCCGGGCAAGACCTTCTACACCCAGCAGGCCGGCAAGGGCCGCCGGACGCCGGCCAAGGCCGGCAAGCCGACAGGACGGGCGAGGTAGCTTTTCGCACCCTCTCCCGCCCCGGGAGAGGGAAGGGGCCCACGCGCCAGCGTGGGAAGGGTGAGGGTGCCGGCAAGGACCAGCGCCCCATTCTCGGCCTTACCCTCACCCGGCGCCTTCGGCGCCACCCTCTCCCGGGGCGGGAGAGGGAATGAGGCTCAGCAGTCGTTGAGCGCCCGGATGCGCTCGATCAGCGCCAACCCGTCCCGCTCGGCCAGCGCGACCTCGGCGGCGCCGTCGCAGTTGCGGCCGTTCACATAGACGTAATGGTAGCGCACCCGCACGGCATTCCGGCCGATGGGCTCCGCGGCCAGCAGACGGACGGGAACGCTCATGTTGCCGTAAAAACGGTTCATGGACGCGATGTCGTAGGCCCCGCTGCCCCGCTTCTCGGGAATGACGTAGGTGTTGGCCCGCGCGGCGTCCGCCTGCCCCAAGGCGTCATAGAAGGCGCGCACCGCCGCGACCCCGTCGGTCGGTTGGGGGCGCGGCGTGGGCGGATGGATTTGGGCCGGGTCAGCGCTCGCGGCTGGCTGCGGGATGGGCGCAGGGTTGGCTGCGGGCTGACCCGGCCGGACCACCGTGGCCGCCGGGAACGGCTGCGGTGGAACGGGGACCGGCGGGGCAGGGGGCTGCTCCACCGCCGGAGGAGGAGCCGGAGAGGGAATGGGCTGCGGCACGAGCCGTAGGGGACCCTGGGTGGCCGCCTGGGGAGCCATCTGCGCGGCGGCCGCACCGGCCAGCAGACATGCCCCTGTCGCCGCCGCGAGTCCCAGGCGCCTCACACGGTTGCCCATCGCACTCTCCTGTCGAAAAGCGTCAAATCCATAGCAAATCCCCGTCTCCCGGAGGATTGTCCGGAACGGTCCTCTGGCTTGCATTCCGGCGGGGCGGGCTCTAGCGTGACCGGCATGACCGATGCACTGACCACCCCGATCCGCCGGCTCGCCGCCCCACTGGCCGTCCTGCTGGAACAGCCGAGGCACGGCGTCCCGCAAACCAGCGAGATGCTGTTCGGTGAAACATGTACGCCGCTCGACCGGGATGGCGACTGGGTGAAGGTGGAAAAGCGCACCGACGGCCATGTCGGCTGGCTTCCCCCCGGCACGGACCTGACGGAGCCGGTCGCCCCGACCCACCGCGTGTCCGGGCGCGTGGCGAACCTGCACCCGGCGCCCACCCACAAGGCGGTGCCGATGGCGGCGCTGAGCTTCGGCAGCCTCGTCACGGTGGCGGAGCAAGCCGACACTCAGTGTCCAGGGGGCTGGGTCCGGCTCGACAACGGGCTGTGGACCTTCGGCAAATTGCTGGAGCCGGTGGCCGTGCCGCTGGATCGCGTTCCGGTGGAGACGGCGCTGCGCTTCCTGGAGACGCCCTATGTCTGGGGCGGGCGGAGCGCCTTCGGCATCGACTGCTCCGGCCTCGTCCAAGTGGCGCTGCGCGCGGCGGGGATCACCACCCACCACAGCAGCGGGATGCAGCGCAACGACGACCGGCTGGGGCCGATGGTCTCAACGGACGGGCAGGGGGTCGACTACCGCCGTGGCGATATCGTGTTCTTCCCCGGCCATGTCGGCATCATGCTGGACGGCGCCACGCTGCTGCACGCCACCGTCTTCACCATGTCAGTCGTGACCGAACCTCTGGCCGACGTGGCCGCCCGCGCCGAGGGCATCACCGGCGTGCGCCGCCCCGTCTTCTAGCACCCGGCTCTCCAGCGCCCAGCCGATCAAAAGCAGCGTCGGACCGTCGCCCGCCGCTACGCCCCGCTCGGCCATGGCGCCCAGCGTCGTGCGGTGGTGGCGCTCGTCAGGACGGCAGCCGTTCTCCACCGCCAGCACCGGCGTGTCGGGGGAGAGGCCGCCGGCGGTCAGGCCGCGTCCGACGCGCCGGGCGGCCTCTCGGCCCATGTAGATCGCCAGCGTGCCCTTGGGGTCGGCCAGTCGCGCCCAGTCCGGCTCGGTCGCGTCACCCTCGCGGGCATGGGCGGTGACGAAGGTGACGGCGCGCGACACGCCGCGCTTGGTCAGCGACAGCCCGGCGCTGGAGGCGCAGCCAAGCGCCGCGGTGATGCCGGGGATCACCGACACGCTGATTCCGACACGCTCCAGATGCTCGATCTCCTCGCCGGCCCGGCCGAAGATCATCGGATCACCGCCCTTCAGCCGGACGGTGCGCCGCCCGCTGCGGGCCTGCGCCGCAATCAGATCGTTGATGGCTTCCTGGGAGTGGGAGTGCTGGCCCGACCGCTTGCCGACGCAGATCAGTTCCGCCCCCGGCTGCGCCAGGGCGAGGATGCCCGGCCCGACGAGGTGGTCGTAGAGGATCACCTCGGCCTGCGAAATGGCCCGCGCCGCCGCGACGGTCAGCAGGTCGGGGTCGCCCGGCCCGGCGCCGACCAGCGTGACGTGGGGCGTCCGCCCAGGGACTTCCGGGATGGCGCGGGCGACGCGGCGGGCCGTGCGCGGACGCAATGTGGAGCCCAGCGCGGCGCGCAAGGCGACGATGAAGTTGAAACGCTTCCCGCCGGGCGGAGAGAGAAGGCCGTCAAGCCACATGGCTGCGCTGGGCATCGGCAAGGATCTCCTTGAGTTCGGGGATGCAGGAGCCGCAGTTGGTCCCGGCCCGCAGGGCCGCTCCGACCTCCTGGACCGTGGTCAGGCCTTGGCTCTGGATGGCGGCGATCAGGCGGTTGACGCCGACGCCGAAGCAGGAACAGACCGTCCGCCCCTCATCCGCCGTGGGAACCGGCGACCGGCCGGAGAGCAGGGCACGGCGGGCGGAAGCGTCCAGCGCCTCCGCCGACAGCAGGTCGACCAGCCAGCCACGGCTGGGCAGGGCGCCGGAACTGGAGAGGAACAGACAGGCCTCCAGCCGGTCGTGGGTCACCCAGGCGCGGCGCAGCACGCCGCGGGCCGTGTCGCTGTAATCGACCGTCGCCCCGGCGAAGCCGAACGCCAGCGCCTCCGGAGCGGGCAGGGCGCCCTCGCCGGCCAACTCGATCAGGTGGCCGCCGGGGACGGCGCGGCGGGACCAATAGCCGCCGTGGGCGGGCTCCAAGGGCTCGCGGGCGATCAGGAAGCCGGTCCAGGCGGCGGGGTAGGGGACGACCGTCACCGGCATCCGCTTCAGGTCCGGCTGGCCGGATACGGGGTCCACGGCCAGATCGTCCACCAGCCGCCCGACGACGCAGGAGGCGGCAAAGCGGTCGGTCCAGTGCATGGGCAGGAAGGCTTCCCCCACCCGCTGCGCCTCGGTCACGCGCAGCCGGGCCAGCGCCATGCCGACGGGGGTTGAGAGGCTGACCAGAGCGCCGTCGGTCAAGCCGCGCGCCGCCGCGTCCTGCGGGTGGAGATCCAGGCAGGGTTCCGGCGCGTGGGCGGAGAGGCGCGGCGACAGGCCGGTGCGCGTCATGGTGTGCCACTGGTCGCGCAGGCGGCCGGTGTTCAACATCAGCGAACCCGGCTCGACCAAGCGGGGCAGGGGGCGGGAGGTGACCGGGACGAAGCGCGCCCGCCCGTCATCGGTGAAGAAGCGCCCATCGGCGAAGAGACGGCGCGTCGGAGCCTCGCCAACCCGTCGCGGCCAGGGGGCGGGGGCGAGCGTTTCAAATTCAGCGTTGGACAGCCCGGCGAGGCCGCCGATGTCGAAGGCGCGGGTGCCGTCGTTCTCGAAGGCGGAGAGGGCGGCGTGCTCGCGAAACAGGTCGGCGGGCGTCTCGAAGGGGAAGGCCGCGGCGAAGCCCATCGCACGGGCGACCTGGGTGACGATCCACCAGTCGGGCCGCGCCTCGCCCGCCAGGGGACGGAAGGCCCGCTGGCGGGAGATGGTGCGGTCGGAGTTGGTGACGGTGCCGTCCTTCTCGCTCCAGCCCGCGGCGGGCAGGCGGATGTGGGCCAGCCGCGCCGTGTCGGTGTCGGCGATGCAATCGGAGACGATGACGGTTTCGCAGTTTGCCAGCGCGCGGCGGACGCGGGCGGCGTCGGGCATGCTGACCGCCGGGTTGGTCGCCATCACCCAGACGGCGCGCACCGTGCCCGCCTCCACCGCGCGGAACAGGTCCACCGCCTTCAAGCCGGGCTTGTCCGCCACCCGCGGCGCGTTCCAGAAGCGGCGCAGCCGGTCCACCGACTCCGGCTCGAACCCCATATGGGCGGCGAGCTGGTTGGCAAGCCCGCCGACCTCGCGCCCGCCCATGGCGTTGGGCTGGCCGGTGACCGAGAAAGGCCCCATGCCCGGCGCGCCGATCCGCCCGGTCAGGAAATGGACGTTCAGGATGGCGTTCACCGTGTCCGTCCCCTGGGAGGACTGGTTCACCCCCTGGGAGTAGACGGTGACGGTGCGGCGGACCGTTGCGACTTCAGCGTAGAAGGCCTCGATCTCGGCCAGCGGCAGACCGCAGCGGGCGGCGACATGGGCGGGGGAGGGGGCGTCGGCGCGAGCGGCCTCCAGCGTTTTCGCCAGACCGGCGGTGTGCTGCGCGACGAAACGGGCGTCGATCAGGCCCTGGTCGGCGAGATGGTTGTCAGCCAGATAAACAAGCAGCCCGTTGAACAGCAGGGCGTCGGTGCCGGGGCGGATGGGCAGGTGCCGGTCGGCGCCGTCCACCGTGGCGGTGCGGCGCGGGTCGATGGCTATGATGCGGGTGCCGCGCGTGCGCTTGGCCGCCAGCAGCCGCTGGTTCAGGATCGGGTGGCACCAGGCGAGGTTGGAGCCGACCAGCACGACCAGATCGGCTTCGTCCAGGTCCTCGTAGGTCACCGGCACCGCGTCGGCCCCGAAGCCGCGCTTGTGGCCCGCCACGCTGGAGGCCATGCAGAGGCGTGAGTTGGTGTCGATGTTGGCGGTGCCGAGAAAGCCCTTCGCCAGCTTGTTGACGGCGTAATAGTCCTCGGTCAGCAACTGGCCAGAGACGTAGAAGGCCACCGAGTCCGGGCCGTGCTTGGCGATGGTGTCGGACAGGCGCGCTGCGACGGCGGCGATGGCCTCGTCCCAGGCGACGCGCCGCCCGTCCACCTCCGGATGGAGCAGCCGTTCGGCGAGGCCCAGCGTGTCGGGCAGGTTGGTGCCCTTGGAGCAGAGCTTGCCGCGGTTGGCCGGGTGGTCGGGGTCGCCGGAGACGGTGACGGTGCCGTCCCTGGAGACGGAGGCCAGAACGCCGCAGCCGACACCGCAGTAAGGGCAGGTGGTGCGGACCGCTTCCTTTGCAAATTCCCTCTCCCCTCTGGGGAGAGGGGAGGGTGAGGGGGTTGTGCGTGGCGGTGCGTCCGGCACAAGCGCAACCCCCTCACCCCGACCCTCTCCCCAGAGGGGAGAGGGGGGATAGGGCCCTTCCTCACCCATGGCCGCACCCTCCGCGGCCCGGACGGAAGGCCGCCAGCCCGAGCTGCACCGCGCCGTCGACAACCCGCACCGGGCAATGGCCGGCGCAGCCCTCGTCCGGGCCGACCGCCTCGCCGCTGGCGAGGTCGATCACCCAGCTGTGCAGCGGGCAGGTCACCCGCGCCCCGTGGACGATGCCCTGCGACAGCGGGCCGCCGGCGTGCGGGCAGCGGTCCTCCAGCGCGTAGACCTCGTCCGCCACGGTGCGGAACAGGGCGATGTCGCCGAAGTCGGTCCGCACCACGCGGGACCCCTGGCGGGGAATGTCCTCGACCGAGCCGACGGTGATCCAGGAAATGCTCTGATCCATCTGTCGTTACCCCACCTGAGCGAGCGGCGCGAATTCGTGACGGTCCACCGACCCGCTGGCCCGCTCGGCCCAGGGATCGTCCTGCGAAAAGCTTTGGGAGAAGAGGAAGCGGGCGTTGAGCGCCGCGCGGCCCTCGGCATCATCGACCAGCCGGCGCTTGATGTGGTCCAGCCCGACGCGCTCGACCCACGGGGCAGTGCGCTCCAGATAGCGGGCCTCCTCGCGGTAGAGCTGCATGTAGGCGCCGGTGTATTCCAGCACCTCCGCCTCGGTCTCCACCTTCACCAGCAGGTCGCAGGCCCGGACATGCATGCCGCCGTTGCCGCCGACATGCAGCTCATAGCCGCTGTCCACGCAGACGACGCCCAGGTCCTTGATGGTCGCCTCCGCGCAATTGCGCGGGCAACCGGAAACGGCCAGCTTCACCTTGTGCGGGGTCCAGGTGCCCCAGGTCATCCGCTCCAGCTTGACGCCGAGGCCGGTGCTGTCCTGCGTGCCGAAGCGGCACCATTCCGACCCGACGCAGGTCTTCACGGTGCGCAGCCCCTTGGCGTAGGCGTGGCCGGACACCATGCCGGCGGCGTTCAGGTCCGCCCACACCGCGGGCAGGTCCTCCTTCTTCACGCCGAACAGGTCGATGCGCTGGCCGCCCGTCACCTTCACCGTCGGGATGGCGAACTTGTCCACCACGTCGGCGATGGCGCGCAGCTCCTTGGCGCTGGTCAGCCCGCCCCACATGCGCGGGACGACGGAGTAGGTGCCGTCCTTCTGGATGTTGGCGTGGACGCGCTCGTTGATGTAGCGGGACCGGCTGTCGTCCTTGTACTCGCCCGGCCATTCGCAGAGCAGGTAATAGTTCAGCGCCGGGCGGCAATGGTGGCAGCCGTCGGGCGTGCGCCATTCCAGCCGCTGCATCACGTCGGGAATGGATTTCAATTCCAGCGCGGTGATGGCCCGGCGCACCTCGTCGTGGGTGCGGTCGGTGCATTTGCACATCGGCTTGGCCTTCGCCTCGCCCGCGTAGCCGTCGCCCAGCGTCAGGGCCAGGAGCTGCTCCACCTGACCGGTGCAGCTTCCGCAGGAGGCCGAGGCTTTGGTATGAGCCCGCACCTCGTCCAGGCTGGACAGGCCCTTTTCGGTGATCGCCGTGACGATGGTGCCCTTGCACACGCCGTTGCAGCCGCAGATCTCCGCACTGTCGGGGAGCGCCGCAACGGCGGCCTTAGGGTTTGCGGCGCCCTCCGCCCCGAACCCCTGGCCGAAGATCAGGGTGTCGCGGACCGGCGCCACCTCGGTCCCGTCCTTCAGCATCTGGAAGTACCAGCCGCCGTCCTTGGTGTCGCCGTAGAGCACGGCGCCGAGGATGCGGTTCTCCTTGACCACGACGCGCTTGTAGACGCCGCGGGCGGCGTCGCGGAACACGATGTCCTCGCAGTCCTTGCCGCCGGTGAAGTCGCCCGCCGAGAAGACGTCCACCCCCGTCACCTTCAGCTTGGTCGAGGTGACGGAGCCGGTGTAGGCGGCCTCCGCACTGCCGGCCAGCCGGGCGGCGGCGACCTTGGCCATCTCGAACAGCGGGGCGACGAGGCCGTAGGTCTGGCCGCGATGCTCCACGCATTCGCCGACCGACAGGATCGCCGGGTCGGAGGTGGTCATGGCGTCGTCCACCTGGATGCCGCGCCCGCAGGCCAGCCCCGCCGCCTTGCCCAGCGTCGTGTTCGGGCGAATGCCCACGGCCATGACCACCAGTTCGGCGGGAAGCTCCTGCCCGTTTTTCAGGCGAACCGCGGAAACTTTCTCGTTGCCCACAATTTCGGCAGTGTCGGCGCCGGTCAGCACGGTGATGCCGCGGCGCTCCAGCTCGTGCCGCAGCAGCGCCCCGGCGGAGCGATCGAGTTGCCGTTCCATCAGCGTGTCCATCAGGTGCAGGACGGTGACGTCCATGCCCTTGACCTTCAAGCCGTTGGCCGCCTCCAGCCCGAGCAGGCCGCCGCCGATGACCACGGCGCGTCCGCCCCGGGCCGCCGCCGCCAGCATCGTGTCGACATCGGCGAGGTCGCGGAAGCCGACGACGCCGGGCAGGGTGGAGCCGGGCACCGGGATGATGACGGGGGTGGAGCCGGTGGCGATCAGCAGCCTGTCGTAGGGCACGGTCAGGCCGGAGATGGCCGTGACGGTGCGGTTCGCGCGGTCGATCACCTCCACCCGGTCGCCGGTCAACAGCGTGATTCCGTTGGCCTCGTACCAGTCGCGCCCGTTCAGCACGATCTGCTCGAAGGTCTTCTCCCCGGCCAGCACGGGGGAGAGCATGATGCGGTTGTAGTTGGGGTGCGGCTCGGCGCCGAAGACGGTGATGTCGTAACGGTCCGGCGCCTTGGCCAGCAGCTCCTCCAGCGTGCGGATGCCGGCCATGCCGTTGCCGACGACGACCAGCCGTTCGCGCGGAGTGGATGGAGTGGTGTGCGTGCTCATGCTGTGTGCCCTCTTGCGAGGCCGCGAGGCCGAAAAGAAAAAGGCGCCCGAAGCCCTGGGGACTCCCGCGGGATTCCCAGGGTTTCGGACGCCGTTGTCCGGGTGGTTCGCCGTCGAACCGGCCATGGCGCCGTTGCCCTGGCCCTGATCTGCCCATCCTTCTAGCAAGCCGCGTGCCAACACCGGCACCAAGGTATGAGAAAGGGACCGGAACGGCGGATTTCCGCCGTTTGCGCGGCCCCGCCACCGTCGACGCGGGACGGGAACGCCGGGACCGGAACACGCGCTTTTGGCTCGCTTCGATCAAAAAGCGGTCCGAAAGCCGACAATTTGTGCAATGCGTCACCACCAAGGTACTAGCACAAAGAATAGGCAACTCGCGTCAAAGCCGCAGAAACAAAGACCTTTGGCTCTGTTTGGGCGTCCATTCAGCCTTTGGCATGGTCCTTGCGAGAGGAGCGGCGGGACGCGCCAACGGCGGTGCGTCCATCCCATACGCCCAAGGTTGGGCCCCTCGGCACCGTCGCTGACCCGGTTCGACAGCCCTTCATGGCTGGAGAGCCCTCAACGGCGCGTCGCCGGTGGGGCGTTGGATCGAGGTCGGGCATGCCGCGGGGGTCCGGAACGAGAGATGGAGCGACCAACGTGACGCGAGACGTGACCCGAGACGTGATCCGACTTCCCGCCTCCCCCCGCACCGCCCTGCTGTCCGCCGCCGCCACGCTGGCGTTGATGCTCGAGTCCGCCCAGGCCGCTCCGCTCGACGTGGAGAAGGACCAGCTCAAGCTGGGCTTCATCAAGCTGACCGACATGGCCCCGCTCGCCATCGCCGCAGAGAAGGGCTTCTTCGAGGACGAGGGCCTGTCGGTGACGCTGGAACCGCAGGCCAACTGGAAGGTGCTGCTCGACCGCGTCATCTCCGGGGAGCTGGACGGCGCCCACATGCTGGCCGGCCAGCCGCTGGGGGCCACCATCGGCTTCGGCACCCAGGCCAACGTGGTGACCGCCTTCTCGATGGACCTGAACGGCAACGGCATCACCCTGTCGAACGAGGTGTGGGAGCGGATGAAGCCCAACCTGCCCAAGGGGCCGGACGGCAAGCCGCTGCACCCGATCAAGGCCGACGCGCTGAAGCCGGTCATCGCCCAGTACCGGGCGGAGGGCAAGCCCTTCACCATGGGCATGGTCTTCCCCGTCTCCACCCACAATTACGAGCTTCGCTACTGGCTGGCCGCCGGCGGCATCAACCCCGGCTACTACGCGCCCAACGACGTGTCGGGGCAGATCCAGGCCGACGCCCTGCTGTCGGTCACCCCGCCGCCGCAGATGCCGGCAACCCTGGAGGCCGGGACCATCTTCGGCTACAGCGTCGGCGAGCCGTGGAACCAGCAGGCGGTGATGAAGGGCATCGGCGTGCCGGTCATCACCGACACCGAGATCTGGAGGAACAACCCGGAGAAGGTCTTCGGCGTCACCGAGGGCTGGGCCGCCAAGAATCCCAAGACCCATCTGGCGCTGGTCAAGGCGCTGATCCGCGCCGCCATGTGGCTGGACGAGAACGACAACGCCAACCGCGCCGAAGCGGTGAAGATCCTGGCGAAATCGGAGTATGTGGGGGCCGACGCCAAGGTCATCGCCAATTCGATGACCGGCACCTTCGAGTATGAGAAGGGCGACAAGCGGGCGGTTCCCGACTTCAACGTCTTCTTCCGCTACAACGCCACCTATCCCTTCTACTCCGACGCCGTCTGGTACCTGACGCAGATGCGCCGCTGGGGCCAGATCGCCGAGGCCAAGCCGGACAGCTGGTACGACGAGACCGCCCGCAAGGTCTACAAGCCGGAGATCTACCTGAAGGCCGCGCGGCTGCTGGTGGAGGAGGGCAAGGCCAAGGAGGCCGACTTCCCCTGGGCCAGCGACGGCTACAAGCCGCTGGACAACGGATTCATCGACGGCATCGCCTACGACGGCCGCAAGCCCAACGAGTACCTGACGAAGCTGCCCATCGGCCTGAAGGGCGGGCAGGCGCTGCAGGGTGGGCAACTGGTCGGCGGTTGAGACTGCGGACTTCCGATACTCGCGCCGTGGTCGCGACGGGCCCCCACCCTAACCCTCCCCCGCTCTCGGCGGACCAAAGGTCCGCCTGCCGCGTCAGCGCAAACCTCTGGTTTGCGCGAGAGCTGACGCAGGGGAGGGGACAGACACCCTCTCCCGCCCAGCGGGGGAGGGCCGGGGTGGGGGCCGCGGCGCCCCGCGCCAAACAGAAAGATCACCCCATGACCAGCGTGACCGAAGCCTCCACCCTCTCCTCCGCCGAGGCGATGCGCGCCCGGCGCAAGGCCCGTCTCGCCCACGCGCTCAACCGCACCGCCGCCACCCTGCAGATCGTCGGACTCGGCTGGCTCAGCCCGCTGCTCCGCATGGCCGCAGGCGACAGCCCGCGCCAGCAGGGGCGGGAGCTGTGGCAGCAGATGGGCGTGCCGCTGACCGCCCTGATGCTGTTCCTCGCCGCCTGGGCGTGGCTGGCGCCGCAGGTGAACACCAGCCTGGGCGCCATCCCCGGCCCGGCCCAGGTGTGGGAGCAGGTGGGCGTCCTCCACGCCGACCATCAGGCCGAACGCGCCAAGGAGGCCGCCTTCTACGACCGGCAGGCCAAGCGCAACGCCGAGCTGTTGGCGAAGGACCCGGCGGCCGAGGTGAAGACCCGGCCCTACGCCGGCAAGCCGACCTATCTCGACCAGATCGTCACCAGCCTGAAGACGGTCTTCACCGGCTTCCTGCTCGGTGCGCTGATCGCGGTGCCGTTGGGCGTGGCCTGCGGCCTGTCCCGCACGGTCAACGCGGCGATGAACCCGCTGATCCAGATCTTCAAGCCGGTGTCGCCGCTGGCCTGGCTGCCGCTGGTCACCATGGTGGTCAGCGCCACGGTGTCGAGCGACAACCCGACCTTCGAGAAGTCCTTCCTGACCTCCGCCGTCACGGTGACGCTCTGCTCGCTGTGGCCGACGCTGATCAACACGGCGGTCGGCGTGTCGTCCATCGACAAGGACCTGATGAATGTGGGCAAGGTGCTGCAGCTCTCCGGCCCGACGATGGTGCGCCGGCTCGTGCTGCCCTCGGCGCTGCCCTACATCTTCACCGGCCTGCGGCTGTCGCTGGGCGTGGGCTGGATGGTGCTGATCGCGGCGGAGATGCTGGCCCAGAATCCCGGCCTCGGAAAGTTCGTGTGGGACGAGTTCCAGAACGGCTCCTCCAACTCGCTCGCCCGCATCATGGTGGCGGTCTTCACCATCGGTCTGATCGGCTTCCTGCTCGACCGCGTCATGCTGGCCTTCCAGGCCGCCGTTTCCCACACAGGCACCCGCTGAGGAGTCCCCGAGCATGGCCATCCTTGAGCTGAAGACCGTCGCGAAGTCCTACGGCGGGACCGAGGTGCTGCGCGGCATCGACCTGTCCATCGCAGAGGGGGAGTTCGTCGCCATCGTCGGCTTCTCCGGCGCCGGCAAGACCACGCTGGTCAACCTGATGGGCGGGCTGGCGGCACCCGACGCGGGGGAGGTGCTGTTCCGCGGCACGCCGGTGCGCGGGCCGGGGGCGGAGCGCGGCGTCGTGTTCCAGAACTACTCGCTGATGCCCTGGCTCAGCGTGAAGGACAACGTGGCGCTGGCCGTGGACGCCGTGCACAAGGGCAAACCGTCGCCGGAGCGCGGCGTGCTCACCCGCCGGGCGGTGGAGACGGTGGGTCTGGGCCACGCCACCGACCGCCGCCCCAAGGAGCTGTCGGGCGGCATGCGCCAGCGCGTCGGCTTCGCCCGCGCGCTCGCCATGAGCCCGGAGGTGCTGCTGCTCGACGAGCCGCTGTCGGCGCTGGACGCGCTGACCCGCGCCAAGCTCCAGGACGAGATCGAGGCGATCTGGCGCAAGGACCGCAAGACCGTCGTCCTCATCACCAACGACGTGGACGAGGCCATCCTGCTGGCCGACCGCATCGTCCCGCTGACGCCCGGTCCGGGGGCGACGCTCGGCCCGGCCTTCGCGGTGGACCTGCCGCGTCCGCGCGACCGCACCGCCGTGAACCACGATCCGGACTTCAAGCGTCTGCGCGCCGAGGTCACGGCGTGGCTGATGGAGGCCGGGGCCAGCCGCGCCGCCGCCGCGGTTGACGAGACTCTTCCCACGCCGAAGGCGACGCCGATCACCGCCGCCCCGCCGCCAAAATCCTATTTGGCCAGCCAGCCCGGCGGCCTGTCCGACGACCGCTACGTTGAGTTCAGCCGGGTCACCAAGACCTACCCGACGCCAAAGGGGCCGCTGACCGTCGTGGACGGCTTCGACCTGAAGATGCGCAAGGGGGAGTTCATCTCCCTGATCGGCCATTCGGGCTGCGGCAAGTCCACCGTGCTGTCGATGGTCGCCGGGCTGGCCGACGTCTCCAGTGGCGGCATCGTTCTGGACGGCAAGGAGGTCGTCGGCGCCGGTCCTGACCGCGCGGTGGTCTTCCAGGCGCCCAGCCTGTTCCCCTGGCTGACCGCGCTGGAGAACGTCATGCTGGGGGTCGACCGCGTCTACCCGCAGGCCGGCCGGGGGGAGCGCGACGACATCGCCCGTTACTACCTGTCGCGCGTCGGGCTGGGCGACGCCATGCACAAGACCGCGGCGGAGCTGTCCAACGGCATGAAGCAGCGCGTCGGCATCGCGCGGGCCTTCGCCCTGTCGCCGAAGCTGCTGCTGCTGGACGAGCCCTTCGGCATGCTGGACAGCCTGACCCGCTGGGAGCTTCAGGAGGTGCTGATGGAGGTGTGGGCGCGCACCCAGGTCACCGCCATCTGCGTCACCCACGACGTCGACGAGGCGATCCTGCTGGCCGACCGTGTGGTGATGATGTCCAACGGGCCGAACGCCCGCATCGGCCACATCCTGGAGGTGGACATCCCCCACCCCCGGACCCGGCAGGCCCTGCTGGAGCACCCCCGTTACTACGCCTACCGGGAGGAGTTGCTGAACTTCCTGGAAGGCGGGCACCACGGGACGGTGAAAGCGGCGTGACGTGGGTGGCGTGACGTGGGCTGCGTGACGGGGAGGGCGGAGCGGCCATGGCGAACAAACCCCTGACCATTCTGGTGGTCGGCCCCGACGCCGACGCCACGCGGCCGGTGGAGACCGGCTTGGCCGCGGCGGCGGGCCGCGACCGGATCGCCCTGCTCCATGGCGTCGCCGATCTGCCCGCCCGCGTCGCCGCGCTGGCGCCGGACGCCGTCGTCGCTGTTTTGGAAACATCGGATGCCGCGACGCTGGACGGCGTCTTCCAACTGGCCCGGTCCGCCGCCTGCGCCGTCGTCCTGTTCGCCGACCGGGCGCCGCCGGGGGCCGCGGCGCGGGCGGCGGAGGCCGGTGTGGCCGCCTTCGTCCTCGACGGGCTGCACCCCGCCCGCGTGCGGCCGATCCTGGAAACCGCGCTCGCCAGATTCGCTGCATTTGAAACGCTGAAACGCGAACGCGACGAGGCGCGCTCGCAGCTCGCCGACCGCAAGCTGATCGAGCGGGCGAAGGGCATTCTGATGCAGCAGAAGTCCCTGACGGAGGAGGCGGCCTACACCGCCTTGCGCAAGGCCGCCATGAAGCAGGGGCGCCGGGTCGCCGAGATCGCGCAAAGCGTCATCACCGCCGCCCAGATCGAGCTGTGACGCGTTTCAAATCAAGCGCTTCGGGCAAGGATTATACCGAACCGCCGCTTTGCTTCCCAGACCGGAGGATGCGCATCCGGACGGCCCCCTGACGGTGGGCCGGCGACGCCTTGGGGTTCGCCTCAGGGTTCGTTGCGGCCGTTGGCCACACGGAACCAGTGCTCCGCGTGCTGACGGCAGGTTTCGGCTTCGACGGCATCGCCGGACCGCTCGGCATCGACGGCGCGGGCAAGCCACTGGCCGTGCTTCTGCTGGGCGGAACCGTTGAGCTTCTGGTGCGCTCGCGCCGGGTCTCCCTGCACAGCTTGCCGTTGGGCCGCTTTGCCGAACCGTGGCTGCCGACGGCCGCGATCGCCCGTCGGATTGTCGAATGGCATGAACGTTGATCCTCGAGTGGTCCGCAGACCGTAATCAGGAGCGAAGGACCATCCCGAACCCTCAATCCTGGCGTTGTTTCGTCACACCGGAAAAAGCTCGGAAGGCTTCGGTCACATCATTCATGACCTGCGGGAAGAACGCAACGCGCCCGGCAAGCGGTCCTTCGCTGATCGGCGTGGGACGGGGAAGCGGACGCGGCAAAGGCGGCGGTTTGCCAGGGTCCCGCTCGTCGGCACGCGGAGGCTCGTAGAAATGCAGGGCGAGTTGACCGTTGGATTCGGCGGCGTAAGGAAGGCCGGGCTCGGTCCGGCGCTCCGCACCGGGAAGGACATACTGATCGCCTTGGGCGGTCCATTCTGTCAGCGGCATCCAAGACACCCCCTGCACCGGTTGAAGCCTCGCCCAACCTATCAGGTTTCCAGCAATCCGCTCCAGCGAATAGGGCGGATTGCCGGACGTGCGCAGTGGTAGGGGGGCAAAGCCAACGGCGGCTCAGGTGGCCTGTGGCAGCCGGGCGATCACCTTGATCTCGAAATCGAAGCCGGCGAGCCAGTTCACGCCGACCGCGGTCCAGTTGGGATAGGGCTTGCGAGGAAACGCCTTGTCCTTGACGGCCAGGACGGTCTCGAACTGGGCCTCCGGATCGGTGTGGAACGTCGTCACGTCCACGATGTCGTCGAAGGTGGCGCCGGCCGCCTTCAGAACCTCGCGAAGATTGTCGAAGGCCAGCTGAACCTGCGTCGCGAAGTCGGGCTCGGGCGAGCCGTCCTCACGGCCGCCGACCTGCCCCGAAACGAAGAGCAGATCGCCGGACCGGATGGCGGCGGAATAGCGGTGGATTTCGTAGAGCGCCTGCCGGCCGGCAGGAAAGAGGGCGTCGCGCTTGGACATTGACGTCTCCCGTTCGGATTGGATCTGGAGCAGGAGATAGCAGCCACGGGGATGCGCGATTAGACGTTGAAATCGGCACGGGCTGATGCAAAATCGCCATCAATGACGCGTCCCTCCCTGAACGATCTCAGCGCCTTCGTGGCCGTTGCCACCCACCGCAGCTTTCGCCGCGCGGCGGATGAGCTGGGAACGGCGCCGTCCACGCTGAGCCACGCGATGCGCGGTCTGGAGGATCGGCTCGGCGTTCGGCTCCTCAACCGCACGACCCGCAGCGTCTCGCCGACCGAAGCGGGGCTTGAGCTGCTCGGCCGCCTGACTGTTGCGCTGACGTCCCTGGACGAAGCGCTCGACGCCGTCACCGCCTTTCGCGGCAACGTCGCCGGCCGGGTTCGGATCAACGCGCCACGCGTGGCCGCGGCGGTTCTCGTCCGCGGCGCCCTTCCCCGCATGGTCGAGCGGTTTCCCGACGTGACGGTGGACATCGTCGTCGAGGGGCGGTTGATCGACATCGTGTCCGGCGGCTTCGACGCCGGCGTCCGCCTGATCGACTCCATCCCGAAGGACATGATTGCGGTGCCCTTCCCGGACCCGATCGGTTTCGTCTGCGTCGCCTCCCCCGCCTATCTCGACCACGCCGGGGAACCGACGACGCCGGACGAACTCCAGCACCATCGCTGCATCGGTCACCGCCTGCCGGGCGGCCGGCTGTACCGGTGGGAGTTCGAGCGGGCTGGGCAGGAGTTGACGGTCGACGTCAATGGACCGGTGGTTCTCGACGACGAGGAGTTGATGGCGGACGCCGCCGCGCAGGGGCTGGGGATCGCCTATGTGGCGAATTGGGCCGCCGACGCCGCGCTGGCGGAGGGGCGGCTGCGGACCGTCCTGCCCGCCTGGATGCACAAGCCGGAGCGGGCGGCGGTGTACTACCCCGGGCACCGCGCCGTGCCGCCGGCCCTGCGGGCGCTCCTCGACATCGTCAAGACCATGCCGGTCGGTACGGGAACGCATTGATGACCCCACAAACCAGCGGGTCCCCGACGCCTGCGGTCGCCACTATGATGGCGCCCCGTTTGGTTCAGGGAGTGGTGGGGCATGCTGGTCCGGCAGGGTGAACATCGTGGCGTGTCGGCGGACCGCAGCCTGGCCTGGTCGCTGGCGGGCATCGCCGGCGCCGTCAACGCCGCGGGATTTTACGCCGCCGGCCTCTATTCCTCGCACATGACCGGCACCGTCTCGACCATGGCCGATCATCTGGCGCTGGGCGAGATGGGCGCCTTCGGCATGGCGCTGGCCATCGTGGCGACCTTCATCGCCGGGGCGATGGTGTCGGCGATGCTCATCAACGCCGGGCAGCGCCGCGGCCTGTCGGCGATCTACGCCTACAGCGTCTGCCTGGAAGCCCTGCTGCTCGCCGGGCTCGGCGCCGCCGACGTCTGGCTGCACGAGCTTCGCGGCGCCGCGCTGGTCATGGGATTGAGCTTCCTGATGGGGTTGCAGAACGCCATCGTCACGCGCATCTCCAACGCCCGCGTCCGCACCACCCACGTCACCGGCATGATCACCGACATCGGGATCGAGCTGGGCAACCTGATCGACGATCTCTACCACCGCAACGGCCGGGATCGCGTCCGGGTGACGCTCGACAAGCTGAAGACGCATCTGCCGACCGTCGGCTCCTTCTTCCTGGGTGGCGTGCTGGGCGTGCTGGGCTACAGCGCCTGGGGCGCCATGCTGTTCGTGACGCTGGCGGCCATCCTCGCCGGCTTCGCCGCCCCGGTGATTCTCGCCGAATGGCGGACGGCGGAGTAGGGGCGTTTCAAATTCAGCGTTGCCGGACGCCCTTTTTCACTGTTGACGCAACATGACCGATTCCGAAGGCCCGATCCCCGACATCATCGCCCCCGGCCTGAACGTTTTGTTCGTCGGCTTCAACCCCGGAACGCGCTCCGGCCAGCTCGGCCACAATTACGCGGGGCGGGGCAACCAGTTCTGGAAGCTGCTGGCGGAGGCCGGCCTGACGCCGCGCCTGCTGCGCCCGGAGGAGGACCGGCTGTTGCCGGAGTTCGGGCTGGGGTCCACCAACCTCGTGGCGCGGGCGACGCCGAGCGCCGCCGATCTCAGCCGGGCGGAACTGCGCGGCGGCGCGCCGCGGCTGCGCGCGCTGGTCGCGGAATTCCGGCCGCGGGTGATCGCCTACACGGGGAAGGGGGTCTATCTCGCCGCCGCGGATCGCGACCGGGCGGAGTGGGGGGTGCAGCCGGACAGCCTGTTCGATGGTCCGGTGGATGTCGTGCTGCCCTCGCCCAGCGGGCTCGCCCGCCTGCCCTTCGCGGAAAAGCTGCGCTGGTTCTGCGAGGTCAAGCGGGTCATCGACGCTGAAGTTGACACCCGCCGCTGACGTCAGCGGGTGTCCGTTACAAATTCAGCGTTGCCGATGGTCAGGCCAGCAGCTCGTCGAGAAGGGCGTGGAGGCGGCGCAGCTCCTGCCATTGCGCCTCGCTGAGCTGCTTGCGGTGCGCCCGCAGTTCCCCAGCGTCGACGGTGGAAAAGTCCTTGGCGATGCGTTGGACGGCGGAGACGAAACGCACCGCCGGGGCCGGCTGAACCCGCGCCGCCGCTGCGGAATCCGGCTCGCCGCCGCCCATCTGGGCCCGCTTGGCCTCGCGCAGCGCCTTGACGGTGCCGCCGTCCTTGATGGTGTCCCACAGCTTCCGCTGCAGGACCGGATCGTCCACCGCGGCAATCTCCGTCAGGATGCTTTTCGGGACGGAGCGGTGGCGCGTTTCAAATTCAGCGACGATATCCGCCGGCAGTCGCAGCAGCGACAGGGTGCGCGTCACCTCCGCCTGGCTGCGCCCGATCACCTGCCCCAGCGCCTCGTGCGTGTAGTCGTGCCGCTCGATCAGCCGGGCGAAGGCGCGGGCCAGTTCCATGGCGTCGAGGTCGACGCGCTGGATGTTCTCGATCAGCGCCAGCTCGTCCGGGTCGCCGTCGGTGACGATGGCGAAGATGGTCTGGCGCCCAGCCAGCCCGCAGGCGCGCAGACGCCGCTCACCGGCGATCAGCCGGTAGTCGCCGTCGCCGAGATCCTGCACGAGAACCGGCTGCTTCAGCCCGTGACGGGCGATGGAGTTGGCCAGCTCCTGCAGCGACTGGTCGTCGAAATGGCGGCGCGGCTGGTCGGGATTGGGGTGCACCCGGTCGAGATCGACCTCGATCAGCCGCGGGAAGTCGGCGGAGAGCCCGAACAGCGCGTCCCCGCCGCGCTGCGCCGCCTTGTCGAAAATGCGGGTGCTGGTCCGTTCGAGTTTACGAGACATGGGCGTCTTCCGCAGTCTGGAGGTGGGCGGCCAGTTCGCGCGCCAGTTCGCCGTAGGCCTGGACGCTGTTGGAATTCGGATCGGCCTCGATGGCCGGACGGCCGGCGCCCGACGCCTGGGCGAACAGGGTGGCGCGCGGAACCGCGTTCAGAACGCGGGTGCGCCCCTCGTAATGCTCCTGAATCTCGCGCAGGCTGGCCTGATCTTGCGTCAAGCGCGACGAGAACATGGTCGGCAGGATGCCGAAGATGTTCAGCGAAGGGTTCGAGCGGCGGCGGATCTTGGCGATGGTTTCCAGCAGCAGCGGCACGCCGAGCCCGGCGAACACCTCCGTCTGCACGGGAATCAGCACGAGATCGCTGGCCGCCAGCGCGTTGATGGTGAGAAGGCCGAGGTTGGGCGGGCAGTCGATCACGATGACATCGTAACGGTTCCGCACCTCCGCCAGCTTCTCCTTAAGGACCAGCGAGTTGTCCGGCTCGGCCACCAGCTCCGTCTCCGCCGCGGCCAGCCCGATGCTGGAGGGGGCGAGCATGACGGCGCCGCCGCACACCGGCTGGAGGATGCTGTCGAAGGACGCCCCGCCGCGCACCACATTATAGATGCCCTTGCGCTGGGTTTCGATCTCGCCGGGGTCAAGCCCCATATGGACCGTGGCGTTGCCCTGGGGATCGCTGTCGAGAAGCATCACCTTCAGGCCCAGCGTGGACAGCGCGTAGGACAGGTTGACCGCCGTCGTCGTCTTACCGACGCCACCCTTCTGATTCGCCACAGCCACCACGGCGCGTTGCATCTTGGGCACCCCGGCGTTCTGCGGCACGGCGGCCATGCCGCCCTGGCCCGCCAGGAAACCGGCGACCTGCTGGGGGATGCGCTCCGCCCCGCTTTCCCACCGGCTGATCCGGGAACGGTCGTAGCGGCGATTCAGTGCGCCGTTGAGCCATGTCGCGAAGCTCAACTGGTCCTCGGCACGCCGTTCGCGGATGGCGCGCAGTTCTTCCCCGTTCATCGGGCCTCCGGCTTTCCCTGTGTGAGGTCCTTTCTTGCAAAATGTGACGCAACTGGTCAAGTCGGAGCGCACCGAATTGCGTCAAATGGCGATGGGAGCGGGGGTCATGCGACGTCGTATGGGACTATGGTCATAGAAAAACGCCGCCATTGTCGGCCATTCCGCGCGGCGGAAAACCGTTCCGGTGGCGAATCGACCGGGACCCCGTCAAGCCCATTTTCCAAAGCGTTACCAATTCAGCGTTGGCTGGCGGGAGCGATTTCGATTCGGGCCTTGAATCGCCTGGATTCTGATGTTTCAAATTCAGCGTTGGTCTTCGATTCGCTGGTTTGTGTGGGCGTTGCAAGATCTGCGCGAGACTCGTCGAGTCGGCTAAGCCCTGGAAAGCCTTGGGTTTCCGAGTCGAATGTTACCAATTCAGCGTTGGACGCGAGTCGCCTTTGTTTCATATTCAGCGTCGGGTTCGGTTGACAGTTGACGGTCCTGGCCTGGAACCCTTGGCCGGGGGTGATGCTCGTCCTGGTGGAGGATAAGGGCCCGAATCACCCTCGAATGCCCGGTTGGCGATTCTCCGTCCCTGCCGACGTTGCGTTTTCAGCGAAGGGGGTCGCGCCAGCACCCGCGCAACCGGTCTAACCGGAGAATCCTATAGGGACTCATATAGGACATGGTTGCGAGTTCAGCGTGGATAACCGCCTTTCGTGACTCGTCTTCAGCGTGGATGAGCGAGTCCCCGTTGCGACTTCGGCGTCCCTGCCGTTGCGGAGTCAGCGTGCCGATCCGGCCGGTTTCGCCCGCTGCGATTCCAACTCAGCGTGGACAAGCCCGTTCGGCTGTGGACAAGCGACCCTCCGGCCCTGAACGCTCCGTTGGCGACGCTGATTTTGAAACGGCCGCTCGAACGTCGGCTCGGCGGTGGCCGGCAGGGCAGGGGGTGGCCGGGCCGCAAAAGGCCGCTTCGCTGAAGTTGAGTCGGAATCTGCAGCTTCCGTTGCAACTTCAGCGATTCATGGGATGGACGCGCTTCACAGCCACCACATTTTGTGTTTTCTGAAATGACAGGAACGTGACCGAACGAGGCCGGAGGGGTCCCATGGCGAAAATCCACGAGCAGCTTACCCTGGAGGGATTCGAGGCGGTTCTTGCCCGCACCGAAGACCCCAAGGAGCGCCGCCGTGTGATGATGGCCCATGAAGCGCTGTCCAACGAAATGGACGCGATCGGCTATCTCCACGCCGGCTTCTGCCAAGCCTCCCTGCCGCACCGCAAGCCCAAGGACGAGACCGCCCCCTGGGTGCGCAACAACGGCAAGTACCAGCTCGTCGTCCGTCCCGGCATCCTGCCGCTGCGCGACGGCACGGTCCTGGACGTCGGCGTTCCCTACGGCGCCAAGGCGCGCCTGATCATGATCTACCTGCAGACCGAGGCCCGCAAGACGCGCAGCGCCCACGTCGATCTGGGGCCGAGCATGAGCGCGTGGCTGCGCCGTCTCGGGCTGGCCCCGACGGGCGGCGAGCGCGGCAACTACAAGCCGGTGCGCGAGCAGGTGCTGCGGATCGCCCGTAGCGAATTCACGTTGCGCACCACCACCGGCCCCTCGACGGCGGAGATTTCCGACCAGCGCCTGATCGACGGCATCAAGCTGTGGCGGGACGAGGAGGACACGCCCGACCTGTTCCGCACCGGCGGCGAATGGGTGCGCTTCGTCCGCCTGACCCAGAGCTTCTTCGAGCATCTGATGGAACACGCCGTCCCGCTGGACGAGCACGCCATCGCCAAGCTGAAGAACTCCGCCCTGGCGCTCGACGCCTATGTCTGGCTGGTCCACCGCCTGCACCGTCTGGACAAGCAGACGGTGGTTCCCTGGCACGCCCTGTCGCAGCATTTCGGTTCGGTGAGCGAGCACCGCGTCCTGGCCTTCCGCCTGAAGGAAGCGCTGAAGGACGTCATGGCCGTCTATCCCGACGCCAACATCGAGCCGACCTCCAAGGGCCTCGTCCTGCGCCCCTCGGCGCCGGCCGTGCCGTCGAACAAGCATCTCGTCCTGCGCCCCGTCCGCGGCTGACGGACGACTGGTCGGGCGTCGGGGACGGAAACACGGAGGAGGGTCCTCGTGTGTCCGTGTCCCCATGGTGATCCCACACCGCCCAAGCGCCCCTACAGGGGCAGCAGCAGTTCCCGCACCGCCGCCGCGTCCGGGGACGGTGCCGCCAGCGTCCCGCGGGTCACCGTCACGGCGCTGCGCCCGCCGCCCTGCGGGAGGACGCGCACCTGCACGCCGATCCGCTCCACCAGCGCCGGGACATGGCTGATGACGCCGACCTGCCGCCCGGTGGCCTGGAGCGCCTCCAGGCAGGACAGCGCCAGATCCAGGCTGCTGGGGTCCAGCGTGCCGAACCCCTCGTCGATGAACAGCGTGCCGATCCCGCCGCCGCCGCCTCCCGCCATGGCCGACAGGCCGAGCGCCAGGGCCAGCGACACCAGGAACATCTCGCCCCCGGACAGGCTGTGCACGCCGCGCCGCTCGTCGCCCATCTCGCCGTCCACCACCTGGATCTCCAGGTCGGCCCCGCCGACCCGCTCCAGCCGGTAGCGGCGGGCGAGATCCGCCAGATAGCGGTTCGCCTGCACCAGCAGCAGGTCGAGGCTGAGGCTCTGGGCGAAGTTGCGCAGCTTCCGCCCGTCGGCCGAGCCGATGAGCTGGGCCATGGTCGCCCACAGCCCCTGCGCCTTGCGCTGCGCCTCCACCCGGTCGAGCACGGCGGCGAGGCGGCCGCGGTTCTCCGTGTCGGCGCGCAGGCGGGCCTGGACCTCGCCCAGCCGGCCGCGAACCTCCTCCAGGCGCCGGCCCAGCTCGACGACGGCCTCGCCGGCCTCCGCGGCGCCGACGGCGGGGCGTCCGGCGGTGTGGTGCTCCTGCCGCAGCCGCGCCCGTTCGGCCGCCACAAGCGCGTCCTCGCGCCGCGCCGACTCGAGGGCGGCCAGCGCCCGTTCCTCCCCGGCCAGCCACTCCTCGTCCCGGACCAGATGCGCCCGCGCGTCGCCCACCGTCACGCCGCAGCGCTCTGCGGTGGCGGCCAGGGCGTCGGCCGCCGCTTCCGCCTCGGCGGTGCAGCGGCGCGCGGAGTCGCCCCGCGTGGCGACGGTCTGCTCCGCCGCCGACAGGCGGGCCGCCGCGTCCTGCCGGGCGATCGTGGCCTGTTCGACCAGGGCCTCCGCCCGCTGGCAGGCGTCGGCCAGTTCCTTCTTCACCGCGGCCACCGCCCGTCCGTCCAGCAGGGACGCCCGTGCCGAGCGCCGTTCCCCCAGCGTCGCGGCGAGCCCCTCGCACCGCCGCCGCGCCGCCCGCTCGGCCTGCCGCGCCCCCTCCAGCTCCGCCGCCTTGGCGCCGGCCTGCCGTTCCAGGGCCTCCACGTCGCGCAGCGCCCGGGCCAACCCCTCGCGCTGGCGCAGGACGTCGGCGACCCGCCCGCCGAGATGCTCGCGGAACCCCTCGGAATCGCGGTCGAGGTCGTCGGCCCAACCCGCCAACCCGGCGAAGGGCTGGGCCAGTTCCGTCCGCACCGCCTGCCGGGCTTCCGCCGCCTGATCGCGCCGCGCCAGGAACAGGGACTCGGCGTGGCGGGCCGAATCACGCCGTCGGGTCCGCGTTTCGATGGCCCGGTCGGCGTCGGCCAGCGCCGCGTCCCGTTCCCGGCACGCCTGCACCGCCGCGTCGAGCCGTGCCTTGTGGTCCAGCGCCGCCGCCTCGGCCCGCCCAACCTCGGCGAGTTCCGCATCGACGCCGGCCAGCCGCCGGGCGACGGTTTCCGCATCCGGCCCGGTGGGCAGGCCGAAGGTCGGCGCCCGTTCGGCCCAGCGCTTCTCCGTCGCCGCCCGTTCCACCGCCAGGGCGGCCAGCCGCCCGGCCAGACTTCCCGCACGCTCCCGCGCCGCCTTTGCCGCGGCGGTCCGGGCGCCGTGATCCATCGCCAGCTCGGTCACCTCACCGCGCAGGGCGGCGACGTGGCGTTCCTGGTCCTCGGCCAGCCGGTCGAGCGGCGTGTGGCCGGTGCCCCACGGGTGCTCCGCGGCGCCGCAGACCGGGCAGGCCTCGCCGTCCACCAGCTGGGCGCGCAGGGAGGCCACGGTCTCGCTGCGGGCAAGGCGCAGGCGGCGCAGCGCCAGATCCGCCTCCTCCAACGCCGCCCGGCGCTGCTCCAGCCGCGCCTTCGTCTCGCCGGCGCGGGCCTCCTCCTCCGCGGCGGCGGTGCACTGCTGCTCCCCTTCCGCTTCGGTCTCCGCGCTGTCCGTCGCCAGCCGCACGGCCCGCTCCGCCAACTGCGCCAGGGCCGCCAGCCCGTCGCGCCGCTCCGCCAGCGCCGTGCGGCGCCCGCGCAAGGCGTCCAGCGAGTCCACCGTTTCGGCCTTCAGCGCGGCCAGCGTCCGCTCGGCCTCGTCCCGCCGTTCGGCGGCGTCCCGCCGGACGGCGGCAAGGCGGGCCAGCTCCGCCTCATGGGCCGTGACCTCCGCGGCGGCGCGGCCGGCCTCCGCCTCCGCCTCCCGCGCCGCCCTCGCGGAGTCGCGGTGGCGCAGCAGCAGCGAGTCCCAGCGCGCCCATTGGTCGGCCACCGGCCACAGCGCCGTCTGACCGGCCAGCCAGTTCTCCCGCTCCGCCGAGTCGGCACGGGTCCGCTCCAGCGCCGTCCGGGTGGCGCTCCAGCTCTCTCCAATCCCCTTGGCGTCCGCCTCCGCCGTCGCGGCGTCGGCGAGCGCCCCGGCCTGTTGGCCAGCCAGCGCGGCAATCTCGGCGTCCAGGGCGGCGGCCCGCTCCAGCTCCGGTTCGGCGGCATCGACGGCGCCGCGGGCGGCCTCGTAGGCGCCGCGCACCTCGCGATGCCGGGCCTCGGCCTGGGCCAGCCGCTCCTGCGTCTCGGTCACCGCGGCGTGGGCGCGGTCCAGCGCCTCCCGGGCCTCCGACGCCGCCGCGGCGCAGCGGTCCGCCTCGCTCAACCGCACCCGCAGCGGCTGGAGCCGGCGGAGCAGAGCGGCTTCCTCCCGCCGCGCCGCGGCCTCCTGCCAGACCGCTTCGGCCCGTGCGCTCGCCGCGGCGGCATCCGCCTCCGCCTTGGCCAGCCGCGCGTCCTGCTCATGCCAGGCGACGGCGGCTCGGGCCTGCTCGAACGCCGTTTCCTCCCGCCGGACCGCCTCGGCCGCCGCTCCGGCCTCGGCGTCCAGGGCGGCGCGCTCGTCGTCGGTCAGCACGCCGATGCCCGCGCATTGCCCCTCCAGCGCCTCCAGCGCCCTCTGCTCCTCCCGGGAGCGCTCGTGCGCGGCGACGGAGATGCGGGAGTAGATTTCGGTGCCGGTCAGCAGCTCCAGCAGGGCGGAGCGCTCCATCGCCGGAGCCTTGAGGAAATTGGCGAAATCGCCCTGGGCCAGCAGGACGGCGCGGCGGAACTGCTCGAAGCTCAGCCCCAGCCGGGTGGAAATCTCGTCCAGCACGCTGGTCTTGCCGTCGCCCAGCCGCTTGCCATCGACAAG
>NZ_JBSNCG010000001.1:235000-447500 GCF_058780635.1 Azospirillum sp. UENF 312511
ATTTAGGTAGCGCGTCGGGCGATTGCCCACGGGGGTAGAGCACTGGATGGGCTAGGGGGCCTCGCGGCTTACCAAACCTAACCAAACTCCGAATACCGTGGAGCACAGCCCGGCAGACAGACGGTGGGTGCTAAGGTCCATCGTCGAGAGGGAAACAGCCCAGACCGCCAGCTAAGGTCCCCAAATCACGGCTAAGTGGGAAAGGATGTGGGAAGGCCATGACAACCAGGAGGTTGGCTTAGAAGCAGCCATCCTTTAAAGAAAGCGTAATAGCTCACTGGTCTAGTTAAGCCGGCCTGCGCCGAAAATGTATCGGGGCTCAAGCCGTGTACCGAAGCTGCGGATGTGATCTCTGGATCACGTGGTAGCGGAGCGTTCCGTAAGCCTGCGAAGGGTCCCCGCGAGGGTGCCTGGAGGTATCGGAAGTGAGAATGCTGACATGAGTAGCGACAAACAGTGTGAGAAACACTGTCGCCGAAAGTCCAAGGGTTCCTGCGCAAGGTTAATCCACGCAGGGTGAGCCGGCCCCTAAGGCGAGGCCGAAAGGCGTAGTCGATGGGAACCACGTTAATATTCGTGGGCCAGCGGGTGTGTGACGAATGGGAAAGCGTGTCGGGCCTTATCGGATTGGCCCGGCTGGGGACCCGTTCCAGGAAACAGCCCCCGCATCAGACCGTACCCCAAACCGACACAGGTGGACTGGTAGAGTATACCCAGGCGCTTGAGAGAATGGTGTTGAAGGAACTCGGCAAATTGCCCTCGTAACTTCGGAAGAAGAGGGCCCCGTTGTGGCGCAAGCCATGGCGGGGGGCACAGACCAGGGGGTGGCGACTGTTTACTAAAAACACAGGGCTCTGCGAAGCCGTACAAGGCGACGTATAGGGTCTGACGCCTGCCCGGTGCCGGAAGGTTAAGAGGAGGGGTTCACGCTCCGAATTGAAGCCCCGGTAAACGGCGGCCGTAACTATAACGGTCCTAAGGTAGCGAAATTCCTTGTCGGGTAAGTTCCGACCTGCACGAATGGCGTAACGACTTCCCCGCTGTCTCCAACACCAACTCAGCGAAATTGAACTCTCCGTGAAGATGCGGAGTACCCGCGGTCAGACGGAAAGACCCCGTGCACCTTTACTACAGCTTTGCAGTGGTGCTAGGGATCTCATGTGTAGGATAGGTGGGAGGCTAGGAAGCCCGGGCGCCAGCTCGGGTGGAGCCATCCTTGAAATACCACCCTTGAGGTCTCTGGCATCTAACCGCGCTCCGTTCATCCGGAGCCGGGACCCTGCATGGCGGGTAGTTTGACTGGGGCGGTCGCCTCCCAAAGTGTAACGGAGGCGCGCGATGGTGGGCTCAGAGCGGTCGGAAATCGCTCGTCGAGTGCAATGGCATAAGCCCGCCTGACTGCAAGACAGACAAGTCGAGCAGAGACGAAAGTCGGCCATAGTGATCCGGTGGTTCCATGTGGACGGGCCATCGCTCAACGGATAAAAGGTACGCCGGGGATAACAGGCTGATGACTCCCAAGAGTCCATATCGACGGAGTCGTTTGGCACCTCGATGTCGGCTCATCACATCCTGGGGCTGGAGCAGGTCCCAAGGGTTCGGCTGTTCGCCGATTAAAGTGGTACGTGAGCTGGGTTTAGAACGTCGTGAGACAGTTCGGTCCCTATCTGCCGTGGGTGTCGGAGTTTTGCGAGGATCTGTCCCTAGTACGAGAGGACCGGGATGGACATACCTCTGGTGCACCGGTTGTCACGCCAGTGGCATGGCCGGGTAGCTAAGTATGGACGGGATAACCGCTGAAAGCATCTAAGCGGGAAACCCACCTCTAAACCAGAACTCCCTTGAGAGCCGTGACAGACCATCACGTCGATAGGAGGCATGTGGACGGGCGGCAACGCCTGAAGCTGAGCCTTACTAATCGCTCGATCGGCTTGATCCTTCCCAGCAGGCGGCCCGCGCGCAGCGGCAAGCCCTGGGCGCACGAGCCAACACCGCAAGAACAAGAGCAAACGTCCTCGCTCAAACCAAACCTCTGCCGTCCCTGTCCGGATGGTTCGCGTGTGCCTTGGTGACCTGGTGGTCATGGCGGGGCTCCCAACACCCGATCCCATTCCGAACTCGGCCGTGAAACGCCTCAGCGCCGATGGTACTGCGTCTTAAGACGTGGGAGAGTAGGTCGCCGCCAGGTCACCACGGCACACGCCAAACCAACACGGACGTGGACGCAGCAAGGCTTCAGACACACTTGACAATCGGCTTCATGAACGGCAAGGCCGGCGCTTTCCCCTGGGGGAAGCGCCGGCTTTTCGTTGTGTTTGGGGTATCGCTGCGGGCCCCCTCCCTAACCCTCCCCCGCTCCGCGGGGGAGGGGATTATGGGGGTGGGGATTGGTTGCCGGGGCGGCGATCGAGTTGGGTCAGGATCGTCTGGGCCTCGGTCAGCAGGGCGTCGCGGACGCGGATGTATTGGTCGAGGGAGGTCCCGGATCGTTGCCGCGCCTGCAAGGCGGCGATCTGGATGTCGAGCGCGTCGAGATCGCGGTCGATGCATTTCAGCGCGTCGCGCGCCCGTTGCTCTTCTTGCGCGTTCATGGCCACTCCTCCCGTGTCTGGTCTGGATTTCCGGCGAATCGCATCCGAACGAGGTACGGCTCTTTGTTTCGGTCTCCCTGGCATTGCTTTTGCTGAACGAGTTCCGTTCACGAGCGTCCGCTCGGCAAGCTGAGAGGGAGACTACGATGGCGTCACGCGGAATCAATGCCGGTTTGGTGATTACGGTCGCTCAGAGTGCCATCGACTTTCTGTGGTCGCATTGGGACGGCTCGTCCAAATCCGTCCG
This sequence comes from Azospirillum sp. UENF 312511, assembly GCF_058780635.1. NCBI lineage: Bacteria > Pseudomonadati > Pseudomonadota > Alphaproteobacteria > Rhodospirillales > Azospirillaceae > Azospirillum > Azospirillum sp. UENF 312511. The sequence goes on from NZ_JBSNCG010000001.1 coordinate 237,839, forward strand.
CTCGGCGCTGATGGCCTCGGAATTCTGGACGCTGCAAGCCTATGGCCGGCATGGCCAGTGGGTGCAGTCGGTTACCCGCGACGCGCTGGTCGAGTTTCTCGGCAACTACATCGACCGGCGCATGGAGGTCGGTGACAGCGAGGACCGAGCGGTCGCCACCGCGGTTTACCGTCTCACGGGCAAGACGGTGGGTGCGGTTTGAACGCAGGCCAGGGGTTGGTCTGCCTGTTTATTGGTCTGCCTGTTTTTTGTCCGGATGCCCATGGGATGAGCAGCGCTTCCCATGGGCGTCCGGGAAGTGGATGTCACTCGGGGTCGGACCACAGCTTGCCGCCGCTGGCCCAATCGCTCTTCTTCACGTCGTGGAAGATGACATCGACCGCCTCCGGGCTGCAGCCGAGCACCGCGACCGAGGCGTCGGTGAGCGCCTTGGCGTAGGCGCGCTTCTGCTCCAGCGTGCGGCCTTCGAAAAGCTGAACATTGATCAGCGGCATCGTCGTTCCATCCCCTCTGTTGCGGACCACGGTCCGGAAAGCTCAGTTTTTGTAGTCCGGGCAGCGCCGGTCCAGGCGTCGCAGCAGCGCCGGCCATTCCAGTTCGCCTTCGGGCTCCGGATCGGCGGTGAGCTGCCGGTAGGTCTTGTCGCACAGCTCCGGTGCTGGCGACACAAGTTCCGCGCCGGTGGCCTGCGCGGCGAGCTGCATCCGGCAGGCCTTGTCCAGCATGTCCATCAGGCAGAACGCCTCCGCCACCGTGCGCCCGGTCACCAGACTGCCGTGGTTGTGGAGCAGCATTGCCCGGCGGGTGCCGAGATTGGCGACGAGGCGGACCTTCTCGCTGTCGGTTAGGGCCAGCCCTTCGTACCGATGGTAGGCGAGGTCGCGGTAGAAGCGCAGGGCGTGCTGGGACAGCGGGAGGAGCCCGTCCTTCAGCATCGACACCGCCACCGCCGCCTCGTTGTGGAGGTGCATGACGCAACGCGCGTCTTCGCGCGCCGCATGGACGGCGCCATGGATGACGAAGCCGGTGGCGTTCACCGAGTGGGGGCTGTCGCTGATGATGGCGCCGTGGATGTCGATCTTCACGAGGTTGGACGCGGTCACCTCGTCGAAGGACAGGCCGAAGGGGTTGATGAGGAAGCGCCCCGGCTCCCCCGGCACGGCCAGCGAAATGTGTGTGTAGATCAGGTCGTCCCAGCCGCGTTCGGCGACCAGACGGTAGGCGGCGGCGAGATCGATCCGGGCCTGCCATTCGGCATCACCGATGCCGGTGTCGGCGATGCGCGGTCCGGCATGGACGAATGATCCGCTGGTGTCCGTCATAGTCGGCTCCCGGTCTGTGCGATGAGCGGGGGAGCGTCGCATGGCGCGGCGCGGTTGTCCAAGCGGGACGCTGGGACTATTCCGGATTTCGGAAATCACTGGCTCGCCCTGGTTGCGGTCCCTTAGACTGAGGGGCTTTCCGCCGCCGAGTGCACAGTGATGACCATGACCGCTCCAGTCTCCGCCCCGCCCGACCGCAGCGCGCCGGAAGGGGGCCGAATGGAGGATCAGGCGAAGCCCTCCATCCTCGTGGTGGACGACGAGGAGGGGATTTGCAGCTTCCTGTCGCGCGCGCTGGAGCGGCGCGGCTGGCGGGTCGAGGTGGCGGGCAGCGCCGAGGAGGGCGCCCAGAAGCTGGAGCGCATCCACGCCGAGGTGATCATCCTCGACGTCGCCCTGCCGGGCCGCTCGGGGCTGGACTGGCTGAAGGAGCTGATGGCCGGCGGGTATGTCGGCGAGGTGATCCTGGTCACCGCCTTCGCCGATATGGACACGGCCATCGACGCCCTGCGCTCCGGCGCCGCGGATTTCGTGCTGAAGCCCTTCCGGGTCGAGCAGATCCTGAACTCCATCGACCGCTGTGTCGAGCGCACCCGGCTGACCCGCGAGAACTATGTGCTGCGCCGGCAGCTGTCGAAGAAGGACAACGGGCGCGACGAGATCGTCGGGCGGTCGGACGCCATGATGCGGCTGCGCTCGCTGGTCCAGCGGGTGGCGCCGACCCCGTCCACCGTGCTGATCCAGGGGGAGTCCGGCGTGGGCAAGGAGCTGGTCGCCCGCGCGCTGCACGACCTGTCGCCGCGCGCCGACCGGCCCTTCGTAGCGGTGAATTGCGCGGCGATCTCCGCCGACCTGATCGAGGCGGAGCTGTTCGGCCACGCCCGCGGCGCCTTCACCGGGGCCAAGGACGCGCGCAAGGGGCTGTTCTACTACGCCCACGGCGGCACGCTGTTCCTGGACGAGATCGGCGAGCTGTCGCTGACGTTGCAATCCAAGCTGCTGCGCGTTCTGGAGGAGCGGCGCATCCGCCCGGTCGGCAGCGAGCAGGAGGTGCCGGTGGACGTCCGCGTGGTCACCGCCACCAACCGTGACCTGAAGGCGGAGGCCGCGGCGGGGCGCTTCCGCCCGGACCTGTTCTACCGGCTGGAGGTGATGACGCTGACCATCCCGCCGCTGCGCCAGCGCGCGGTGGACGTGCCGGAGCTGGCCGCGTTGTTCATGCGCTTCCTGCCGGCGCGGCTGGCCGTGCCGCCGCTGACCCTGACGCCGGAGGTGACGCGGGCGCTGATGTGCCATTCCTGGCCCGGCAACGTGCGCGAGCTGCGCAACTTCGTGGAGCGGTCGCTGCTGCTCGGCGAATTCCCGCTCGACGATCTGGACACCGCCAACGCCGCAGCGGTGGAGGCCGGCTTGGCCGCGGACCCCAGCCTGTGCGCCGCCGCGGTGGCCGGCAACCCGCCCTGCGCGCCCTGTCCGGTCCGCCACGTCCGCATGGACGGCGACAATGACGTGCTGCCGCTGGCTGAGGTGGAGAAGCGCCACATCCTGACCGTGCTGGCGCGCTGCGACGGCAGCAAGACGCGCGCCGCCGACCTGCTGGGCGTGTCGCGCAAGACGCTGGACCGGAAATGCGTGGAATGGGGGGTGTGACGCCCCCATCTCCGGCGCCTCGCCCCAATCCGCCCCAGCCCAATATGCTGAAGCGGCTGGCGACGGCCTACGCGGAGTCGGTGCGGCTCAAGCTGCTGGCGCTGGTGCTGGCGCCGCTGCTGGTCGGCGCGCCGGTTCTGCTGATGATCGTCTGGGCCTGGGGGACGCAGGGCTACGACCAGCTTCTGGTCAACAAGGTCAGCTCCGACCTGGGGACGGCGCGGCAGTTCTTCGACCGGGTGCAGATGTCGCTGCGCAACGGGTTGGAGGGGGTGGCGACCTCCCACCGGCTGGCCCTTTTGCTGGAGCGTGGGGTTCTGGAACGCGGGACTCCCGCCGATCTGCGCCGGCTGCTCGACGAGGAGGCGGAAGAACACGGTCTGGATTATCTGCTGCTGCTCGACGCCGGGGGCATGGTGCGGGCGGGCGGGTCCTTCGCCGTCCCGGCGGACCGCAGCGGCTGGTCGGTGGTGCGCGAGGCGCTGCACGGCTACGCGCAGCACGGGCTGGAGGTTTTCGCCCCGGCGGAGCTGGAGGCGCTGAACCCGGCGCTGCGCCGGGCCGCCCACACGCCGCTGGTGCCGACCCGCGCCGCCCGGCCCGATCCGCGCAATGTCGAAAATCATGGGGCCGAGGACCGCGGGCTGGTGGTCCAGGTCGCCATTCCCTTCGACGGGCCGGATGGGCGGCTGCTGGGGGTGCTGGAAGGCGGGGTGCTGCTGAACGGCAACCAGGGCATCGTGGACCGGCTGAACACCATCGTCTATCAGGACGCCTCGCTGCCGCTGGGCAGCCAGGGCACCGCCACGCTGTTCCTGGGCGACACCCGCATCGCCACCAACGTCCGGCTGTTCGAAGGGCAGCGGGCGCTGGGCACCCGGGCGTCGCAGGCGGTGGCGGACAAGGTGCTGGACCGCGGCGAGCCGTGGCTGGGCTCGGCCTTCGTGGTCAACGACACTTATGTGTCGGGCTATCAGCCGCTGAGCGACACCGCCGGGCGGCGGATCGGCATGCTCTATGTCGGGTTCCTGGAATCGCCGTTGCGCGACACGTTGTACAAGGCGCTGGCCGGGCTGTTCCTGCTGTTCCTGCTGGTGTCGGGGCTGGGGACGCTGGTCGGCCTGCGTGGCGCGCGGGCCATCTTCCGCCCGCTGGAGCGCATGGCCGGCGTCATCGTACGCATCGAGAGGGGCGAGGATTCCGCGCGCATCGGCCCGACCGCCAGCCGGGACGAGCTGGGGCGGCTGGCCCGCGCCTTCGACCATCTGCTGGACTCCGTGGCGGCGCGGCGGTGGGAGCTTCAGCGCTCCGCCGAGGAGCTGGACCGCAAGGTGGCCCTGCGCACGGCCGCGCTGGAGGAGGCGAATGCCACGCTGCGCCGCGCCCAGCAGCAGCTGGTGATGAACGAGAAGCTGACCGCCATCGGCGAGCTGACCGCCGGGGTGGCGCACGAGATCAACAACCCGGTCGCGGTGATCCAGGGCAACCTCGACCTGCTGCGCGAGGTGCTGGGCGACGGGATCGAGCCGGTGCGCCAGGAGGTCCGGCTGATCGACGAGCAGACCCGGCGCATCCACGCCATCGTGACCAAGCTGCTGCAATTCGCCCGGCCCGGCGACTTCGCCGGCTACGCCGAGCCGACCGACGTGAACGGCGTGCTGTCCGACTGTCTGGTGCTGACCCGGCACAACCTGAACCGGGCGCGGGTCGTGGTGACGCTGGAGACGCGGGCGGGCGGCCCGGTGGAGATGAACCGCGGCGAGCTTCAGCAGGTGCTCATCAACCTGATCGTCAACGCCATGCAGGCGATGCCGGAGGGCGGCCGCCTGACTCTGGACAGCCGCGACATCGGCCCGGACGAGCGCCTGCCCGGGGCGGAGCCGTTCGAAGGGGTGCTGGTGGGGGTCGAGGACACCGGCCACGGCATCGCGGCGGGCGATCTGGCCCGCATCTTCGACCCCTTCTTCACCACCAAGAAGCAGACCGGGACGGGGCTCGGCCTGTCGATCAGCTACGCCATCGTCCAGCGCTACGGCGGGCGGATCACGGTGGAGAGCGTTCCGGGGCGCGGCACCCGCTTCACCCTGTGGCTGCGGCGGCAGGCCGTCTATTCCGACCAGCCGACCGCGCCCTTCTTCGCCGCCCAGCGGATCACCGCGGGGGGCTGACCGGCTTTCAATTACCCACATCCGGCAGCACCGCTGGTGACGGCAGTCTCCACCTCGAACGCGGGCAATCCACGGCCTGTTGACATCGCACGATGTTCGGGAGGTGCCGATGGCCACGGGAACCAACGCCTGGATCGACAATGAACTCGCTGGCTGCCACTTTGCCGACGAGCGGCTGGGGCGACGCTTGGGCACGTTGCTCGATCAGATGGCCGGGGCGATGGGCGACAGCATTCCCCTGGCCTGCCAGGACTGGGCCAACACCAAGGCGGCCTACCGGTTCTTCGCCAACGAGCGGGTGAGCGACGCGGACATCCTCTCCGGCCACTTCGATTCGACGCGCCAGCGGGTCGCCGCGGCCTCCGGCCCCATCCTGGCCATTCAGGACACCACGGAGTTCTCCTTCCAGCGTGAGCATCCCGAGAAGATCGGCCAGACCGTCCGGGTCAACAGTGGTCAGGACGAGGAGGGCCGGTTCCGCATGCACACCGTGTGTGGGCTGTTGATGCACGCCAGTTTGGCGGTCACGACCGAGGGTCTGCCCCTTGGGCTCGGCGCGGTCAAGTTCTGGACCCGGAGCAAGTTCAAGGGAACCGCCGCCCTCAAGAGAAGGATCAACCCAACGCGGGTTCCCATCGAGCAGAAGGAGAGTGTCCGCTGGCTGGAGAACCTGCGCCGGACCACGGAACTGTTCGGTGATCCGGGACGCTGCATCCACGTCGGCGATCGCGAAAGCGACATCTACGAGCTGTTTTGCCTGGCTCAGAAGATGGGCACGCATTTCCTGGTGCGAACCTGCGTCGATCGGCTCGCCCTTGGTGGCGATACGACCGTCGACGCCGTGATGGATGAGGTCGCCGTCCAAGGCGTGCATGCCGTTGCTGTCCGAGATGGCAAAGGTCACCTCGACACGGCGAAGGTCGAACTGACCTACCGTAGCCTGCGGATTTTGCCGCCGGTCGGAAAGCAGAAACGCTATCCGGCCCTCTCCCTGACGGTCCTGCGTGCCCGAGAACGTGACGCGCCCGCCGACCGGCCGCGCATTGATTGGAAGCTCCTCACCGATCTGCCCGTCCTCTCGAACGAGGACGCCATTGAGAAGCTCTGTTGGTATTCGGTGAGGTGGAAGATCGAGTTGTTTCACAAAATCCTGAAGTCAGGCTGTAAGGCGGAAGAGGCGCGCCTGCGAAGCGCCGACCGTTTGGTGAAGTTGATCGCCGTCTACTGCTTGGTGAGTTGGCGGGTCTTCTGGCTAACGATGATCAACCGATCGGCGCCGGACATTGACGCAGGGATCGTCTTCACCGAGCGCGAGCAGAAGATCCTCATTTTCCTGATCCCGAACAAGGCTCCAACCACGCCCGGCAGCAACACCCTGGGCATCTATCTCACCAAAGTCGCCAAGCTCGGCGGCTATCTCGCTCGCGGCGGTGATCCACCACCGGGAAACACTGTCATGTGGCGGGGCATGTCTCGCCTGATCGACATTGCATTGGGTTCGGAGATCGCGCCGCAGCTTGTGGGTAATTGAAAGGCTGACCGGTCCTTTACCCCCTTACCCCGCAACCGCCAGGAACGGGTTGACGCCGATGCGCCGGTACTCCTCCTCGCCCAGCAGCAGGTCGAGCGCCAGGGTGGCGAGGTCGTCGGCCACCGGGTCGAGGTCCGGCGCCTTCTCCAGGAACAGCAGCTTCAGATAGCTGTGGCAGGCGTCGCAGGTCTCCGCCCGCACCGCGCCGTTGGCCTCCGTGCCGTCCGCCCCTTCGACGAAGCGCTGGGAGACGTCCTTGCCGTCGCCGCAGGCCACGCAGGACGAGCGCACATGGTGCCAAGCGGTGTGGCAGATCCCGCAATGGAGATAGCGCAGGCCGCCGCTCTCCATGCCGACCTGCAACACGCCGGCGACCGGCGCGCCGCCGCAGACCGGGCAGGCGGTTGCGGTGGCGTGGGTGGTCACCGACGCCGGGTCGAGTGCCGCGGCGTGGCGCGTCCAGGCGGTCTGGAAGGCCGCGGCGAGGAAGGGTGCTGCGGCGAGGTCGCCGTCCTCCAGCGCGTCGCCGGCCCAGCGCCCGGCCAGCGCCTCCAGGGTGTCAGCGTCGGACGCGGCCAGAGCGGTCAGGGCGTCGCGCGCGCCGCCGGGCAGGCTGTCCAGCCGGGCGGCCAGGGCGCGCAGGTCGGCGGCCCACTGCTCCTCCGGCGGCAGGGTGGCGGGGGTGGCGGCCACCGCCGCCTGGGCGTCGGCCAGCGTGGCGACGAAGCGCAGCCAGTCGCCCATGGCGTGCCCCGCCGCCAGCGCGCGCAGGCGCGCCGCCCGCTGGGCGAAGATCGCCGCGTCGGGCAGGCGCAGCGGGGCCGGCGACTGGCCCGGCACCAGACCAGCGGCGGCCATGGCGGCGGCAGTCGCTTCGGACATCGCCGCTTCGGAAATCAGGGCGTCGGAGGAGGAGACGGTCATGGTGGCTTTCCCGGTCACGGATCACGAACAGTCGGAAGGGATAGCACAGCGCAAGAACGGTGCCAGGGGGACGAAAAGCCCTCTCCCCGCCGGGGAGAGGGTGGCCCGAAGGGCCGGGTGAGGGGGATGCGCGTGGCGGTAGGTTCGGCATAAGCGAAACCCCCTCACCCTAACCCTCTCCCCGGAGGGGAGAGGGGATTTTAGCTGCTCCCACCCCCGACAGATTGTCCTCCACACAAACGTTAGGGACATTTTGTCCATCGCCGGCTGGACAAAATGTCCCTCAGAGCGGTGCGGGCATGGCCGTTCCGTCCGTCCGCCCCAGCAAACGCACCGCGTTCCGCCACAGACCCCGGCTGGCACGGAATCTGCCCTTTGGGGGATGCGCTACTCCGGCCGGGTCACCCCGGACGGTGCGGCGCCACCGGCTCCAGGCGCTCAAGCGCCGGGCCGGCACATCCTGACACCAGGGCCGACATCAGGGAGGTTTCATGCCCATCACACCCATGCAGGTATCACGGCGGCAGTTCTTGAAGGTCACGGCGGGCGGTCTCGCCGCCTCCAGCATGGGGGTTCTGGGCTTCCTGCCGTCCGAGGCGCTGGCCGAGGTGCGCCAGTTCCGCCTCGCCCGCGCCAAGGAGATCCGCAACACCTGCCCCTACTGCTCGGTCGGCTGCGGCCTGCTGATGTACAGCCTGGGCGACGGCGCCAAGAACGCCAAGGCCGAGATCATCCACATCGAGGGCGACCCCGACCATCCGGTCAGCCGCGGCTCGCTCTGCCCGAAGGGCGCCGGCCTGCTGGACTTCATCCACAGCCCGAACCGCCTGAAGTACCCGGAGGTCCGCGAGGCCGGCTCCAACAGCTGGAAGCGCATCTCCTGGCATGAGGCGATCGAGCGCATCGCCCGCCACATCAAGGACGACCGCGACGCCAACTTCGTCACCAAGACCGCCGACGGCGTGACGGTGAACCGCTGGCTGTCCACCGCCATGCTGACCGCCTCGGCCTCGTCCAACGAGACGGGCATCCTGACGCAGAAGGTCATGCGCTCGCTGGGCATCGTCGGCACCGACGCGCAGGCCCGCGTCTGCCACGGCCCGACCGTGTCGGCGCTGGCTTCGACCTTCGGGCGCGGGGCGATGACCAACACGTGGGTGGACATCTCCAACGCCGACTTCATCCTGATCATGGGCGGCAACCCGGCGGAGGCACACCCGGTCGGCTTCAAGTGGGCGGTCGAGGCGAAGAAGCGCGGCGCGCGCATCGTCGTCGTCGATCCGCGCTACAACCGCTCCGCCGCGGTGGCCGACGAGTATCTGCCGATCCGCGCCGGCTCCGACATCGTGTTCCTGGGCGGCGTCATCAACTGGCTGGTCGCCAACGATAAGATCCAGTGGGACTATGTCCGCGCCTACACCAACGCCGCCTACATTGTGAAGGAGGGCTACGGGTTCGAGGACGGACTGTTCAGCGGCTACGACGCGGCCAAGGGCCAGTACGACCGCTCGTCTTGGAACTACGAGGTCGAGGCGGACGGGAACACGGCGAAGACCGACCCGACGCTCCAGCATCCGCGCTGCGTGTGGAACCTGATGAAGGCCCACTACGCGCGCTACACGCCGGAGCTGGTCGAGGATCTGACCGGCACGCCGAAGGACGGCTTCCTGCGCGTCTGCCAGCATCTCGGCTCCACGGCGGTGCGCGACCGGGTCGGCACGATCCTCTACGCGCTGGGCTGGACGCAGCACACGGTGGGTGCCCAGAACATCCGCACCATGGCGATGATCCAGCTCCTGCTGGGCAACATCGGCATGCCGGGCGGCGGCGTGAACGCCCTGCGCGGCCACTCCAACATCCAGGGCCTGTCGGACCTTGGCCTGCTGTCCACCAACCTGCCGGGCTATCTGACCCTGCCGTCGGAGAAGGCGCATCCGACCTTCGCCGACTACATCGCCAAGACCGCGCCGAAGGCGCAGGCGCCGGGCCAGCTCAACTTCTGGGCCAACACGCCGAAATTCTTCGTCAGCCTGCTGAAGTGGTTCTGGGGCGACAAGGCGACGGCGGAGAACAACTGGGGTTACGACTGGCTGCCCAAGTGGGACAGGATGTACGACGTGCTCCAGGTCATGGACCTGATGCACAACGGCAAGGTCAACGGCTTCATCGTCCAGGGCTTCAACCCGCTGACCTCCTTCCCGGACGCACGCAAGACGGCGGCGGACTTCGCCAAGCTGAAATACATGGTGGTGATCGATCCGATCGCCACGGAGACCGCCTCCTTCTGGCAGAACCACGGCGAGGTCAACGAGGTCGACACGGCGTCGATCAAGACCGAGGTGTTCCGCCTGCCCTCCACCTGCTTCGCCGAGGAGGACGGCGCCATCGTCAATTCCTCGCGCTGGCTGCAGTGGCACTGGAAGGGCGCCAACCCGCCGGGCGAGGCGAAGACCGACCAGGAGATCCTGGCCGAGCTGTTCATGGCCGTCCGCACCCTCTACGCCAAGGAGGGCGGCACCGCGCCGGAGCCGATCCTCAACCTCTCCTGGCCCTACAAGAACCCGCTGGAGCCGACGCCGGAGGAACTGGCGAAGGAGATGAACGGCCGCGCGCTGGCCGACATCCCCGACCCCAAGGACCCGACGAAGTTCCTGGCCCGCAAGGGGGAGCAGCTTCCCAACTTCGCCCTGCTGCGCGACGACGGCACGACGATGAGCGCCTGCTGGATCTTCGCCGGCAGCTGGACGCAGGCGGGCAACCAGATGGCCCGGCGCGACAACACCGACGCGGGTCTCGGCAACACGCCGGGCTGGGCCTGGGCGTGGCCGGCCAACCGCCGCATCATCTACAACCGCGCCTCCTGCGACCCGTCGGGCAAGCCCTGGGACCCCAAGCGCAATCTGATCGCGTGGAACGGCACCGCCTGGGCGGGCGCCGACGTGCCGGACTTCAAGGTGGACTCGCCGCCGGCCGACGGGATGAACCCCTTCATCATGAACCCGGAGGGCGTCGGGCGGCTGTTCTGCACCGACAAGCTGGTGGACGGTCCGTTCCCCGAGCATTACGAGCCGATGGAAAGCCCGCTCGGCACCAACCCGCTGCACCCGAAGGTGGTCAGCAGCCCGGCGGTGCGCATCTTCAAGGCCGACCGCGAGCGGCTGGGCACCCATGACCAGTTCCCCTATGTCGGCACCACCTACCGCCTGACCGAGCATTTCCAGTTCTGGACCAAGAGCGTGCGGCTGAACGCCATCGCCCAGCCGGAGCAGTTCGTGGAGATCGGCGAGACTCTGGCGGCGGAGAAGGGCATCCAGGCCGGCGACTGGGTCCAGGTCTCCTCCAAGCGCGGCCACATCAAGGCCAAGGCGGTGGTGACCAAGCGCATCAAGGCCCTGAAGGTGGCGGGCCGCACCGTCCACCAGATCGGCATCCCCCTGCACTGGGGCTGGGAGACGGTGGCCAAGAAGGGCTTCCTGTCCAACACGCTGCCGCCCGCCGTCGGCGACTGCAACACCCAGACCCCGGAATACAAGGCGTTCCTCGTGAACGTCGAGAAGATCGGAGTGGCGTAAGTCATGGCACTGCAATCCCTCGATATCCTGCGCCGGTCCGCCACCCCGACGCCGACCCCGCAGGCCCGCAACCCGCAGGAGGTGGCGAAGCTGATCGACACCACGGTCTGCATCGGCTGCAAGGCCTGCCAGGTCGCCTGCTCGGAATGGAACGAGCTGCGCGCCGAGGTCGGCACCTGCGTCGGCGTCTACGACAACCCGACCGACCTGTCCTCGCAGGCCTGGACGGTCATGCGCTTCAACGAGGTGGAGGAGAAGGGCAAGCTGGAGTGGCTGATCCGCAAGGACGGCTGCATGCACTGCGCCGACCCCGGCTGCCTGAAGGCCTGCCCGTCGCCGGGCGCCATCGTGCAGTTCAAGAACGGCATCGTGGACTTCCATCAGGAGAACTGCATCGGCTGCGGCTACTGCATTTCCGGCTGCCCGTTCAACGTGCCGCGCCTCAGCCCGGCCGACAGCAAGGCGTACAAGTGCAACCTGTGCTCCGACCGCGTGGCGGTGGGGCAGGAGCCGGCCTGCGTCAAGACCTGCCCGACCGGGGCCATCCAGTTCGGCAGCAAGGAGGACATGATCGAGGTCGCCCAGACCCGCATCACCGACCTCCAGTCGCGCGGCTACGACCAGGCGGGCCTCTACGACCCCGCCGGGGTGGGCGGCACCCACGTCATGTACGTGCTGCACCACGCCGACAAGCCGACGCTCTACTCCGGCCTGCCGGACAACCCGTCGATCAGTGCCGTCGTCGGGGTGTGGAAGGGCATGCTGAAGCCGCTGGCGACGCTGGGCGTCGCCGCCGCCGGCCTGTTCGGCTTCTTCCATTACATCACGGTCGGCCCGAACCGCGCCGATGACGAGGACGAGGCGGATCACGGCACGCCGCCGGTCCCGCCCGCTCAAGGAACCAAGCATAAGGAACGGGAGAACGCGCTGTGAAGACGTCGGAAAAGCTGATCCAACGCTACTGCGCCGCGGAGCGCATCAACCACTGGATCGTGGCGGTCTGCTTCGTTCTGCTCGCCATCTCCGGGCTGGCCTTCTTCTACCCGGCCTTCTTCTGGCTGACCGGCGTGTTCGGCACGCCGCAGCTCGCCCGCATCGTCCATCCCTTCGTCGGGGTGGTGATGTTCCTGGCCTTCGCCCGCCAGTTCTTCCGCTACGCCCACCACAACCTCATCAACAAGGAGGATGTGAAATGGATGATGTCGGTGAAGGAGGTGATGAAGGGCAACGAGGTCGGCGACATCGGCCGCTACAACGGCGGCCAGAAGGGCATGTTCTGGGTCATGGTGCTGTGCATGATCCTGCTGCTGGTGTCGGGGGTGATCGCGTGGCGGCCCTATTTCGCGGGCTATTTCCCGATCCCGATCATCCGCGTGGCGCTTCTGGTCCACGCCGCCAGCGCGCTGGTGCTGATCGCCAGCATCATCGTCCATGTCTACGCTGCGCTGTGGGTGCAGGGCACGATCCGCGCGATGGTCGAGGGCGTCGTCACCCACGCCTGGGCCCGCAAGCACCATCCGCGCTGGTTCCGTCAGGTGACCGGCAAGGAAACCGGGCATTGATCGCCTGAGGGCGCTTATAGCCCTCTCCCCTCTGGGGAGAGGGAAATTTACTAGGAAGGATATCCGCCATGAGCCTCGCCACCGACGTTGCCGCGCCGTCCACCACCCACCGCATGACCGTTCTGCGGCTGGGTCCGGACGCCGCACAGCTCTGCGACGACGCGGTGGTGGAGGAGGTGCCCGTCGCCATCGCTTACAACGGCATCGTCCATGCGGTGATGCTGGCGACCCCCGACGACCTGGAGGAGTTCGGTCTCGGCTTCTCCCTGACGGAGGGGATCATCGCCGACGCGGAGGAGCTGGAGAGCCTGCGGGTTGTGGAGGGCTGCGACGGGATCGAGGTGCGCATGGAGATCCCGATGGAGCGCTTCATGGCGCTGAAGGGCAAGCGGCGCAGCATCGCCGGGCGGTCGGGTTGCGGCGTCTGCGGCGTGGAGAGTCTCCAGGCCATCGCACGGTCCGGTCAGCCCGTTCCCTCGGGCGGGCGGCTGTCGGTCGGCGCGGTGGAGCGGGCGCTGCCCCGCTTCGCCGAGCGGCAGACCCTGCACCGCGCCACCGGGGCGGCCCACGGCGTTGCCTGGGTGGACGCGGCGGGGGAGATCCTGGCGGTGCGCGAGGATGTCGGCCGCCACAACGCGCTGGACAAGCTGATCGGCTGGCTGGTGCGCACGGGCGTGGACCGGCGGGGCGGCTTCGTCCTGACCTCCAGCCGCGCCAGCTACGAGCTGGTGCAGAAGGCCGCCCGGCTGGGCATCAGCGGGCTGGTCGCCATCTCCGCCCCCACCGGCATGGCGGTGCGCATGGCGGAAAGCTGCGGCGTGTCGCTGGCCGGCTTCGCCCGCGGCAACCGGCTGGTCGTCTACAGCCACGGCGACCGCTGGGCGTAGGCGCCTCCCGCGGGAGGCTTCACGGAAGGTGCCGCTCCGTCGTCTGGGAAATACCAGCCGGATGACGGAGACCCCGATGCCACTCGACAGGGCCGCGATCAAGAACACCAAGTCCAAGCCGCTCGATTTCGCGGAATGGCGGAACAGCGTCCAGGACGCCGCCCAGCTCAACGGGCTGGCCAATCTCAGTGTGGTCACCGATCACCACATCTGCCCGCAGAACATCCTGCTCAATCTCCGCAACCGGGCCGTCGATGCCAGCAGCGACGGACTCCTGATCAACGTCGGCACCTATGCGGTGAACAACGGCGTGATCGCGCAGACCCCGGACCCGCAGGCCCGGATCGAAGCGCTGATGGAGCGCATCCTCTGGGCCTTCGGCAACGTCGTTCCCGGCGCAGAGAATGTGATGCGGGTGGACGATCCCATGGACCTCGGCGGATGGGAGGCGGAGGGCGCGCTGTCCAAGGCTCTGGCCTACGCCAACCAGCTCAAGGACCTGCTCGTCCAGCTCATCACGGCGCCGTCGCATGTGAACTGGCAGGAGATTGCCAACCATGTCGACCCGCAAGGCGCGGCGATGCTCAAAGCCCAGAGATCCATCCTGAAATGGGCCGACGCCTGGGCGACCCATCCCACCTATCGCATCTACATCCGCCTGACGAAAGCGGACACGGAATACTGCCGCAGGAATTTCGACTCCCTGCCGGGCTTCGGCGCCTGGATCCATCCCCGGCACGAGGTGCTCAACCTGATCGCGTCCAAGCTGGCCGTCTGGGAGCCGACGGTCCGGAACAGCGCCGGGGATGACCAGCGCATCGCCTACAAGGCCATGCGCGAGGACATCAACCAGTCCTGCTTCAACGGGCAGGACAAATGCCACGACCGTTGGCTGGAGCATCACCAGATGCCCTGACGGCGCCGATCCGCGGAGCCGGGCCTCCGGCTACTCCCCGTCGTCGCCGTGCAGCCGTTCCAGGACCTGCCGCAGGTCGCCGGGGTGAAGGGGCTTGTGCAGGAAGGAGCAGCCGCGGCGCTGGCCTTCCAGCAGGGCGCTCTGGGCCGTCTCGCCGCTGAGGACCACGGCGGGGATCTCGCGGCCGTAGAGGCGGCGCACCCGGTCGATCACGTCGAAGCCGGACACCTTTCCGGGCAGCCGCAGGTCGGTCAGGATGACCGACGGCGCGTCGGGCAAGCCGTCCAGCACCGCGAAGACCTCCCGCATGTCGCTCGCGGCGGCGACGGTGCAGCCCCAGCTTTCCAGGATCATCTGAAGGCCGGTGAGCACCATGGCCTCGTCGTCCACCGCCAGCACGGTCATCCCGGTCAGGGGCGGCGCCGCGGCGGAGGAGGACGGAGGGGTGGCGAGGCTGGGCGGCGGCTCGGCCAGCGGGCTCGCCGCCTCCAGCGAGACGGAGAAGACGGTGCCGCGCCCGATGCGCGACCGCACCTCGACCTGGAGTCCGAGAAGCTCCGCCAGCCGGCGCACGATGGCGAGGCCGAGGCCCAGCCCGCGGGTGGGATCGCGGTTGGGGTTCTGGAGCTGGTGGAACTCGTCGAAGATGGCGGTCAGCTGCTCCTCGGGGATGCCGAAGCCGGTGTCCCAGACGTCGATGCGCCAGCGGTTGCCGCGCCGCCGCATGGCGAGCAGCAGGCCGCCGTGCCGGGTGTAGCGGATGGCGTTGGTCAGCAGGTTGCGCATCACCCGCCCGAACAGCACGGGGTCGGTCTCCACCGTGCCGGGGCACAGGCGGGCGCGCAGGCGCAGCCCCTTCTCCTCGCTCTGCGGGCGGAACTCCTCGACGAGCTGGCCCAGAAGCTCGTCCAGCGCGACCGGCTGCGGGTCCGGGGTCACCGTGCCGGCGTCCAGCGTGGAGATGTCGAGCAGCGCGTTCAGCAGCCGCTCGCCCGCCGTCATGGCGTTGCCCAGCATCTCGGCCGTGCTCAGCGCCTTCTCGTCGCTGATCTGGCTGCACAGCGCGTCGAGGAACAGGCGCATCGCCTGGAAGGGCTGGCGCAGGTCGTGGCTGGCCGAAGCCAGGAAGCGCGACCGCGCGGCGGTCGTCCGCTCGATCTCCGCGCGCATCTCCCGCTCCATGCGGGCGACGACCCGGTCGTCGGGGGCCGCCTGGGTGGCCAGGGCCAGCACGCCGACCGTCTGCCCGTCCTGGGTCAGCGGCACGCCTTGGAAGGTCGCGGGATCGGCGTCGCCCACGGGCAGAAGCTCGATGCCGACCGGCTCCTCGGTGTCGCCGGAAAACAGCGGGTCGACGGCGCCCAGCACCGCCGGCCAGACCGCTCCGAACCAGATCGGGGCCGGCTGCCCGCCCGCCGCCGGTTCCTTGCCGAGAAGGGCGCACAGCGCGTCGTTGGTGAAGAGGGTGGCGGCGTGCGGCGGCCCGCTCAGAACGAAGGCCGGCAACGCGGCGGCGCGGCAGACGCGCAGCGCGTTCTCCACGCACTCCGTCTCCGCTGGCGCGGTGTCGATGCTGGTCCTGTTCCTGTGCCGAGGCGTCACGTCGGTCTCTCTCTACCCGCTAGAGCTGAAGGTGTAGCACCTTAACCTTTGGTGCACTGGGGATGAAAGCGCCTGAAAGCCCTATACGCCTTCTATGCGGAAGGCATTGGGGGCGAGAGGCGGGCGAGGTGGTCCTCCACCATGTATTTCCGGCGGAGCAGGGCCATCAGACGGATCTTCAGGATGTCCATCGGCTGCGACTTGCCCACGAAGTCGTCGGCGCCGGCGGTCAGGCTGGCGGTCAGGCGGTCGTCGCCCTCCTGGCTGGTCAGGATGACGATCTGGAAGAACAGGCCGCGGCGCCGACGGAAACGGTCGAACCGCTCGCACAGCTGGGTGCCGCTGGTGCCGGGCATCACGAGGTCGAGGATCACGCAGTCCAGCCCCCCGTCCTCCAGCGCCGCCACCGCCTCGTCGGCGTTGCGCGCGGCGACGACGTGGCAGCCGTCCTCCTCCAGCTCGGCGCGCAGGAACTCACGGTAGGTCGCGCTGTCGTCGACCACCAGGATGCGCGCCCGCTGCAGGATGTCGGACACCGTCGGCGGCGCGTTGCGCCGGTCGAGCAGCGCCATGGCCTGCTGAACCACGCCCTGGGAATCCGCGGGATCCACCCATTGCACGTCGGCGGGAGCCCCGGCCTCCGCCGCCCGCTCCGCCGAACCCAGCAGCATGGCGGGGGCCGGGCAGCGCCGCCGCAGCTCCGTCAGGGTGCGGGCGGCCTCGCCGTCGGCCTCCACCATCAGCAGGTCGAAGGGGCGGCGCGCCAGCTCGGCGACCGCGGGTTCCACCGTTTCGACGCAGCTCGCCTCGATGCCCTGCTCCTCCAGCATCAGCTTCAGGAGAAGTCCCTGCGTCTGCGAGGCGATGACGATCAGCGCCCTGGGTCCACTCATGAGGGCTCCACTCCCGTCGAAACCAGTTCCAGCAAACGGGCCGCCACCTTGTCGATGGGCAGCTCCTCGGTAACGCCTCCCAGCCGGACCGCGGTCCCCGGCATGCTGTGGATGACCGCGGTGGAGGCGTGCTCCGCGATGGTGTAGGCGCCCGCCCGGCGCATGTCGGTGAGGCCGCGCGCCCCGTCCTCCCCCATGCCGGTCAGCAGCACGCCGATGGCGGCGGCGCCGAAGGCCGAGGCCAGGGAGGAGAACAGCACGTCCCCGGACGGCCTCTGGCCGCAGACCGGATCGCCGTGGACCAGCCGCATCCCGCCGGGCTCGGCGGTCAGATGAAGCTCCCCGGGGGCGACGTAGACGTGGCCGGGCCGGTGCGGCGCGTCGGAGGCCAGCGCCACCGGCAGCGGCGTGACCGACCCCAGCCAGGAGGCGAAGCCGGCCACGAAGGGCGCGCCGATGTGCTGCACCACGAAGACGGGCAGGGGGAAGTTGGTCGGCAGCCCGCGCAACAGCTTCACCAGAGCCGCCGGTCCGCCCGTCGAGGCGGCGATTCCCAACGCGCGGAACTGCCGCTTCGCCGTGGACGGCGGCAGGGGCGGTGGTGGCGGGACGGCGGCACCCTTGCCGCGGCCACCGTTGCCGGGGAACTCCTCATCGCCGTTGCGCGGGCGCCCGCGCTGCCGGATCACCTTCACCTGGCTCATGATGGTGAGCTGGGTGCAGAGATGCCGGGCGACGGTCTGATAGTCGGCGCGGGCCATGCTGCCCGGCTTCTCCACCACCGCGAGCGCCCCGGCCTGCAGCGCCCGCATGGGGATGTCCAGGTCGCGCACGTCGGAGGCGACGACGACGATGGGCACGGGATGGTCGCGCATCAGCCGTTGCGTCACGGCGAAGCCGTCGATGCCCGGCAGGCGGATGTCCAGCGACACCACGTCCGGCCGCAGCGAGTCGACCATGCGCAGCGCCTGCTCGCCGGACGCGGCGATGCCGGCCAGCTCCAGCCGCGGGTCCTCGCCGATGACGTGGGCGAGCAACTGCTGGACGACCGGCGAGTCCTCGACCACCAGGACGCGGATCTTGCGGGCGCCGCTCACAGCAGCCGCCGGATGCCGGCCAGAAGCTCGTTCTGGTCGAAACGGGTCTTGACGATGTAGGCGTCGGCGCCGAGGTCCAGCCCGCGCTCGCGGTCCTCGTCGCTGGCGCGCGAGGTGACCAGGATCACCGGCAGATCGGAGGTCATGGGGTTGCCCTTGACGGCCTGGAGCAGGGCGAACCCGTCCATCCTCGGCATCTCCACGTCGCTGATGATCAGGTTCACATCCTCCAGCTCGCCGAGCGTTTCGACCGCCTCGCGCCCATCCACGCACAGCGTGACCCGGTAACCATGGGCCTCCAGGATACTCTTTTCCAGGGTTCGCGTGGTGATGGAGTCGTCCACAACCAAAATGTGCGGCCGCCGCCGCGCCGACTCGTCCACCGGACGGACCAGCGGCGGCAGGGCCATGCCGGGGCGCGGCGACAGGGCGGCGGGATTCAGCACCAGGGCCGGCGATCCGTCGTCCATCAGCACGGTGCCGAGGAAGCGGGCGGCGTCGATTCCCATCTCCTCCGCCGGGGTGACCACCGAGTCGCGGGTGGCCATCAGCGCGTCCACGACCAGCGCGACCCGCCGCCCGGCGGTGCGCAGGATGACGAGCGCCAGCGGCGCCCCGTTGCCCTGCGGCATGGCGCCGTCGTAGCCGAGCAGGGCGGCCAGCGGCGTCACCGGAACGTCCTCCTCCTCCAGCCGGATGGTCGGGGCGGCGAGGTCGGTGAACAGCGTGTCCGCCGGGACGCGCAGCACGCGCGCCACGTCGTTGCTGGGAATCGCCAGGATGTCGTCCTGGACGGCGACGAAGACCAGCCGCTGGCTGAGCAGGCTGAGCGGCACCTCCACCGTGACGACGGTCCCGCCGCCCTCGCGTGCGGCCAGCGTCACCGAGCCCTGGAGCCGGGTGACCTCCCGCCGCACGATGGCGAGGCCCATGCCGCGCCCGGCGTATTCGTTCGCGGTGGGGGCGGTGGAGAAGCCCGGCTCGAAGATCAGGTCGAGCAGCCGCTCCTCGGACGCCGACTCCGCCTCGTCGGCGCCCAGCA
Organism: Azospirillum sp. UENF 312511; assembly: GCF_058780635.1. Classification (NCBI taxonomy): domain Bacteria; kingdom Pseudomonadati; phylum Pseudomonadota; class Alphaproteobacteria; order Rhodospirillales; family Azospirillaceae; genus Azospirillum; species Azospirillum sp. UENF 312511. The sequence continues at coordinate 257,005 of NZ_JBSNCG010000001.1, forward strand.
GGCCGCGCTCGACGGCGTGGCGGGCGATGGCCTCGCGGTTCGGGCCGCGCCCGTCGTCCTCGACGCGCAGGACGAGGCGGCGCCCGACCACTGAGGCTTCGAAGCGGACGGTCGCCGCGGCGCGCTTGCCCGCGACCACCCGCTCCTGCGGGGTTTCGACGCCGTGGCTGACGGCGTTGCGCGCGATGTGCAGCACCGGGTCCTTCAGCCGTTGCAGGACCACCCGGTCGGCCTGGGTCTCCAGCCCGCGGATGTCCGCCTCGACCTCCTTGCCCTGGGCGCGGCTGATGTCGCGGATCATGCGGCCGAGGTTGCTGAACTGCGATTCCGCCGGCAGCATGCGGAGCTGCCGCACCTCGTCCTGGAAGCCGCTGCCCCAGCGGCGCAGTGACCAGAGATGGCGGTCATGGGCGCGGTGCGCCGCGTCCAGCGAGGCGCCGAGCGCGCGGAAGCGCCGCTCGAAGGAGGACAGGCGCAAGGCCGTCTCGTCGCCCGCGAAGCTGATGCCGGCGGCCCCCGTGGCGTCGTGGGAGCCGCCGCGGAGCAGGCGGGGCCGCATGGCGTGCCAGCTCCGCTCCAGGGCGCGCCATTCGCTGCGCAGCTCGCGCAGCTCGGCGACCAGGGCGGACTGGTTCTCGATCTCCGGCAGGAGGCCGGCGGCGGCGGTGAACAGCCGCTCCAGCCCGGCGCTGCGGATGCGGACCAACGCCGCGCTTTCGCGGCCATCGACGGAGCGGGCCGGGCGCGGCGCGGCGGCCGGAGGAGCGGTTCCCGCCTCCGCGGCGGCGGGGCGGCGCTGGACCGGTTCCGGCCCGCCGCCCTCGCCGCCCATGCGGGTCAGCTCGGCCAGCACCTCGGCGATGTCCACCTCGCCGCCGCCGCGGGTCGCCCAGGCGACGACGTCCTCGATGGCGTCCAGCGCGCGGCGCACCACGTCGCGGGCCGCCGCGTCGAAGGGCACCGTGCCGCGCTGGATGGCGATGAAGGCGGCCTCCAGCCAGTGGGACAGCCGCTCGACCTCCGGCAGGTCCACGGCGCGGGCGGCGCCCTTCAGGCTGTGGGCGCGGCGGTGGATCTCCACCAGATCGGGGTGGTGCGCCGGGTCCTTCTCCACCGCGCGCAGGGACTCGCGGATGGCCGCGAGGTGCTCCTTGTGCTCCAGGTCGAAGGCGGCGAGCAGGCGCGTGCGGATGTCGTTCATGCCGCCCGCACCTTCCGTTCGTCCTTGTCCGTGCCCCCGTCGCGGCCCATGCCGCCGCGTGCCGTCGCCATGATCACACGCGGTAGTTCCGCACGGCCTCGACCAGACCCTGGCCGAGATCGTTGAGGTTGGTGGCGGCCCCTTCGAGCTGGCGGGTGCCGGCGGCGGTCTGGCTGCTCGCCTCGCGGATGTTCTGGAGCGCCTGGATCACCTGCTCCAGGCCGATCTGCTGCTGGTTGGTGCCGGCGACGATCTGCTGGAAGGCGAGCACGCTCTCCTGCACGCTCTCGGCGAGGTCGCGGATGGTCGACTGGGTGGCGTCGGTCTGCCGCTTGCCGGCGCCGACGCGCTTGACCGCCTCCTCCGTCAGCATGACCGAGGCGTTGATGCCGTGCTGGATCTCGCTGAGGTTGGAGCGCACCTGTGCGGTGGCCTCCTTCGACTGGTCGGCGAGGCTCTTGATCTCGCTCGCCACCACGGCGAAGGTCCGGCCGTGCTCCCCGGCGGCGGCGGCCTCGATGGCGGCGTTGAGGGCCAGCAGGTGGCAGCGCTCGGCGATGTCGTTGACGGTCAGGATGATCTCGCCGATCGCCTGGGTGCGCTCCGACAGGATGACGATGTTCTCGGCGACGGCCTCCGCCTGCTCGCGAATGGCGTCCATCGCCTGGTTGGTGTCCTCCACCGCCTTCAGGCCGGTCTCGGAGTTGGAGGCGGCGACCTGGGCGTTCTGCGCCACATCCTGGGCGCGGCGGTTGATCTGCGCGCCGGATTCGGTGATTTCGCTGAGCGTCGCCGTCGTCTCCTCCACGGCGGCGAGCTGCTGGGCGACGCTGGCCGCCTGCTGCTGGGTCGAGGCGCGGATCTGCGCGGTCGCGGCGTGCATGCTCTCGGCCGTGGCGCGGGTGGTCTTGGCCATGCTGCGCAGGTTGCCGGTCATCTCGTTGAGGTGGGTGCCCAGCTCGGCCAGCTCGTCGTCGCCGGGCACGACCACCGTCTTGGTCAGGTCGCCCCTGCCCACCTGGGTGACGTAGCCGATGGCGGTGCCGAGCCGCTTGGTGACCGAGCTGCCGATCAGGATGGCGATGGCGACGGCCAGGGCCACCACGATGATCAGTGCCAGGATCGAGGAGCGCACCGCGTCGTCGTAGAGGTTGCGGATGTTCTGGCGCCCGGCCTCCGACAGGCGGCTGATGTCGCTGTGCAGGCTGGCAAGCTGGCTCGCCATGGCCACCCGCATCTCCTCCACCCGCGTCAGCCGCGCCAGCGCCTCCGGTTCGGTCCCGGCGGCCACACGCTCCATCAGCGTGTTGGCTTCCTCCAGCATGCGCCGCGAATGCTGGTCGAAGCTGTTGATCTGGGCAACCAGCTCGCCCCAGATGCGGCGGCGGTCCTCCGTGGTGCCGTCCTCGGCCCGCTCGCCGGCGATCCGCTTGAGCTTGTTGATCTGCTCGAACATCACCGCCGAACCGTCATGATAGCGCCGGCGCAGCTGCGTGATGTCCGGCACGCCACCCTGGATCTGGGCCAGCGCCGCGGCATGGGTCGCCGCCTCGCGGTAGCTGCGCAGGTTGCTTTCGGTCACCTCGATCTCGCGCACCGCCTCCGACACCTGGATGTCGTAGGTGGCGATGCCCATCATGACCTTCATGCCGTCCGCGAACCGCATCATCTGGAACGCCGCCAGCAGCCCGGTCAGCAGGCAGACGACCCCGAAGCTGAGCATCAGCTTGTGCTTGACCTTCAGTTTCATTCTTCTTTCATGCTCCTCAGCGTCTCCAGGATCGCCGGCACATCCAGCACGGCGACGCGGCCCCGGGTGATGGCGGTGACGAAGGACCCGGCTTCCGGCGGTGCCTTCGCGTCAGTCCCATCCAGTTCCATCACCGTGTCCACGGTGCGCAGGCGCAGCGCCACCGGACGCTCCCCGCCGCGCAGCACGACGGCGAAGCCGCCGCCCGCGGGAACGGCGTTGCGCCCGCACAGCCGGTCCACGTCGAACAGGCGCATCACCCGCCCGTCGATGGCGATCAGCCCCAGCAGTTCGGGCGGCGCGTGGGGCACGCGGGCCACCCGCGGCAGCGGAACGATGCGGGACAGGTGACGCAGGTCCAGCCCGTACGACCCGTCGGCGCCGCGCCCGACCAGCAGGGCGATCGGCGCCTCGGCCTCCGCCGCGGCATTGGCCTCGTCGGCGGAGGGGACGAGCGCCAGATCCTCGGCGCGGCGGCGCAGCAGCGCGTCGGCCCAGGCGCCGCCCGGCGCCGCGGCCTCCGCCGTATCCCGGCCCTGACGGGCCAGGCGCGCGCGGACGGCGTCCCAGTCGATGGCGTCTTTCACATCGGCCGCCTCTCCGGCTCCGGTCCGGTCGTCCATCACGGCTCCTCACCCGAGAACCAGAGGTCGATCATGCTGCGCAGCTCGGCCACGGTCAGGCCGCCGCCCTCGGCCACCAGCTCCGTCGCGTCGTGGGCAGCGACGGTGGCGCGGGCGTTGCGGAAGTGGCGTTGCGCCGGGGCCAGCTTGCCGCGCCGCCAGTAGGCCAGCGCCAAGTGGTAGTCGGCCAGCGCGAAGTCGGAATCCAGATACAGCGCCCGCTTGAAGGCGGCGATCGGGTCGCCGACGCCCAGCTCCTCCTCCAGCAGTCCCAGCCGGAAATGCACCACGGGGTCGAGGCGGTTGCGCTCGGCCAGGGCGATGCAGGCGTCCAGCGCCGCCGCCCGGTCGCCGTCGGCCACGGCAGGGTTGCCGGCTGGGGACGACGCCGGCGGCTGCGGGGCGGGAAGGGGGGCCGGTGTCGGCTTCGCCGTCGTGGCGCGCAGCCGCGCCGCGGAGTCCGTCGCCGTGCTCCGCTTCTTCGCGGGCTTCGGCTCCCCGGACTTCGGCTCGGCAGGGGGCTTCGGCTCGGCGGCGGACGGCGGTTCGGTAGGGGTGGGAGGTATGAAGGCGGGCTGCGCCGCCATGGGAGCCGCCGCGGGGGCGCAGCCGGGGCGCGGCTTGCGGTAGATGGTGGCGCCCGGCACCGGCACGGGGGTGAACAGGCTGTTGACCTGCTGTCCCGTCTCGGCATGGCCGACCACCAGCCAGCCGTTGGGGACCAGCACCTCGTGCAGGTTGTCCAGCAGGCGGGTGCGCGTCGGCTCGTCGAAATAGATCATGACGTTGCGGCACAGCACGACGTCCAGCGCGCCCAGGCCCCGCGGGTAGTTGGGCAGCGGCCCGTCCACGAGGTTGAAGACCGAGAAGCTCGTCCATTCGCGGAAGCGCGGCTTGACCGCCCACAGGTCGCCCTGCCGGTCGAAGCATTCCGAAAGGACCGCCGGGTCGAGCCCGCGCACCGCCCAGTTCCCGTAGACGCCGCGCCGCGCCGTTTCGATGAAGCTGGCGTTCAGGTCGGTGCCGACGATGCTGACCTGCCAGTCGCGGAGCTGGTCGGCGAAATGCCGCTTCAGCAGGATTTCCAGCGTGTAGGCCTCCGGCCCGATCGAGCAGCCGGCGCTCCAGATGCGCAGCAGGCGGCTCTCCCGGTTGCGGCGCAGGCATTCCGGGATGGCGACGGCGCACAGCGCCTCGAACTGCTCGGCGTAGCGGAAGAAGAAGGTCTCGCCGACCGTCAGCTCGTTGATGAGCGCCTGATACTCCGGCCCGGTCGGTCCCTCCCCGGCGAGCTGCGCCAGATAGGCGGCGAGGCCGAGGGTCGGCTTGTCCGACAGGCGGCGGTTGATGCGCTCCGCCAGGGCGGCGTCCTTGTCGGCGTAGTAGGCGAGCCCGGTCGCTCCGATGACGGCGGCCTTGATCCGGGGAAAGACGGGATCGCGCAGGATGGCGTCGATGCGGTTCATCGGGCCTCCTGGCCAATCTCGGAATTGCCGGTTTCGGAATCGGGGGCGCCGAGCCTGGCCAGACGCTCGTCGGCCATGGCCTGGAAGGCGGCGAGCAGCCGGCCCTCCGCCTCGGTCAGCAGACGGGTGGGATCGATCACCGTGGCCGTTCCGCCATCATGGGGCCCGCCGTGGGGACCATGATGGGGGATGGTCGCCACGGCGCAGCCGTTGAAGGACAGGCCAGGGTCGGCCGCCGTCCGCTCCGCGTCGGGGACGGGCAGGATGTTGAACACCCGGTCGGCCAGCAGGGCCAGCGGACGGCCGTCCCAGTCGGTCAGGAACAGCGGCGCGTACAGCTCCGGCGGCGCGGCGTCGAAGCCGAACAGCAGGTCGAGCCGCAGGACCGGGACGGCGCGGCCCTGGTAGCGGAACAGCCCGGCGACCACGGCGGGCGCCGCCGGCGGGCGGTCGAGCCGGGGCAGCGGCAGGAACCGGCGCACGGAGTCCGCCGGCAGGGCCAAGGTCCTGCCGGAGACGGAAAAGATTACGTACCGTGTCGCGGATGCCGTCGCAGCCATCGCGGGCGCACACCTTCCTGATTCGGTTGTCGGCCGAAGCCGGTTGCCGGGTCCGAGACGCGCAGCCGGACCCTGTATCCTATTGTTGGGTGACGCCTTGTTGGGTGACGCCGGGGGGCTTGAAACCGGCGCAGAACATGCCGCATCGCACCCGGGATGGAAATACCACCAAAGGCAAAAGCCTCAGCCCAAGGTAGCGGTATGACACCGGTCATACCGTGGGCGCCGGAACGCTTGCTGTTTTCGCAGTTGCGGTTACAAACATCCCCGGCCGCCGTCCGGCCCGCGGCCACCGACCGGGAGGGGCTTCATGATCAAGGTTGTTCGAGCGAAACTTCACTGCCTGCGCGTCACCGACGCCAACCTGAACTATCAGGGGTCGATCACCCTTGATCCGGAGCATTGCGAGGCGGTCGGGATCTACCCGCTGGAGTTCGTGGAGATCTGGAACAAGAATTCCGGCGCGCGGATCAGCACCTACGTGATCTATGGCGAGCGCGGTTCGCGCTGCTGCGTGCTCAACGGCTCGGCGGCGCGGAGCTGCCAGCCGGGGGACGAGGTCATCATCGCCGCCTCCTGGTACTGCCAGCCGACCGAACTGGCGACGCTGCGGCCGCGGGTGCTGACCTTCAACGCCGACAACAGCATCGACCGTTCGCTGACCTACGACGTGACGGCGCTGGACGGCGGACGGTTCGATTTCGCGATTCGCGAGGGCGCCTTTCTGGAGCCAGAACCGGCCTGACCCGCCGGCTCCGACCTCCCGCAAACAAAAGAAGCGAGTCTGAGCGAGTCCACGCGCTAAGCGAGCGGTTGGGCGACTTGCGCGTGTCTTGCGAGGGACAGGCCGTGAGTCCCACTTGAACGCGCGGCAATTTTTGCCTACTCTACCTGGGTGGGAGTGCGGACAGCGAGGAGTGCGTGTCATGGGCGTCAGCGGCATAGGGGGCTATCAGCAGCAACCTTTCACGACACCGTTGAGCAGCGGGCCGGCGGCCCTGCAGCAGACACGGGGAACCGACGCGAACCAGCAGGCCCAGAAGGCCGAAGAGGATCGCCGTCAGCAGGCCCAGGACCAGCAGGCGCAGCAGAGCCAGCAAGCCCTGGCGTCGGGCGGCAACACCACCCCGACCCGCGGACAGAACCTCAACATCACGGTCTGATCGCGCGTCGTCCAATCGGGGCCCGCCCGGCTGGTCCGGGGCCGGGCCCGCAGGGGAAAGGCGGCCAGCCATGGACATCCGAAGCGTTTCCGGCATCCAGGCGAACCGGCCGACTCCGGCATCGGCGGTCCCGACGCCGTCATCCGTGGCCGATGCCGCGGCACCGACTTCCCAAACCGCGTCCAGCGTTGCGGACCAATCCGCCCCGGCGGCGTCCCCGTCCGATCCCGTGGTGGTGGCCGGCGGCTACATCAGCCCGGTCCTGCGCTACGACCAGGGCGCCCGGCTGGCCGTCATCTATTTCCGCGACCGCTCGTCGGGCGAAACCCAGAACCAGATCCCGGCGCAACAGGTGGTGGAGGAATACCGCCGCACCGCCAGCCGCCTCGGCGTCGCGAGCGATGCGGCGGCGGAAGGCCACGACACCGGCAAAGGGACCGCGCCATCCGGCGGTACCGCCACGCCGGGCGGAGCCGGACGGAGTGTCGGATCGGGATACGGCACTATCCCGTCGGGCGGCGCCCCGTCCACCGGACCATTGCCCGCGGCGGGTGGCGGTCCGACGGGAACCGCCCCGGCCGTCGTTCCCCGTGCCGCGGGGTCCTACGGCGCCGGTTCGCCGGGGGCCATCGTCTCCGTCACCGTCTGATCCGGCAGCTCGAAGCGGGCGACCAGCGGTGCATGGTAGCTTTCCGGGGAATGGCTGACCGTGGCGTGCGCGACCAGCTCGTCGCCCAGGGCCTCGTTGTGGATTTCGGCGGAGCGGAACCAGCCCAGCAGGGCGCGCGACACCAGCAGATGGTCGAGCATCACCGCGTCGCCGCCGTGCAGCACGGTGAAGCGCCGCTCCTCGGGGACGGAGCGCTCCAGCGGCACGAGCGACCGCCCGGCGAGATGGCCGTTGCCGGTCTCGTCCAGGTCGGCGCGGATGATGCGGACGGGGGTCTGCTCGATCTCGGCGTTGAGGTCGCCGGCGACCAGGATCAGCGCCTGCGGGTCGGCGTCGAACACCCGCTCCACCGCCAGCCGGGCCTCTAGCGCCTGCCCGGCCCGCTTGATCGAGGCGAGATAGAAGCCCTCCGCCCAGCCGCCGACGCTCTTCCAGGTGGAGGCGTTCTTCTTCTGCCCCGGCACCGGCGCGGCGATGGGCGCGCGCAGATGCAGGTTGAAGACGTGCAGCCGCCGCCCGCCGGGCAGCTCGATCTCGCCGTGCAGCACCGGGCGGTCCCAGGTCACGGCGTCGCCGCCGGGCTGGGCCGGGTCGGCGGTGACCATGCGGACCTGCGGGGACGGCACCAGATCGTGCCGGTACTGCCGCGCCGCCAGGATCGGCCAGCGGCTGACCAGCACGAGGTTGTGGCGGTCGGCCAACTTGGTCCCCTCGCTGCCGGAAGTCCGGTGGAAATCGGCGTAGGGGCCGCCCTCCAGCAGCCGGTTCAGCGCGCGCAGGGTCCGCGGCTCTCCCTTTGCTGCGCGCTGGCCGTTGACCTCCTGAAGACACAGAATGTCGGCGTCCAGCCGCTCCAGCTGCGGGCGCAGGACGGCGGCGCGCTCCTCGAAGGAGAGGTCGCCGGTGTCGTCCAGGCTTTCCAGGTTGAAGGTGGCGATGCGGATGCTGCTGCGGCTCATGCCCCCCCCCGGACGCCCGGCCCGCCGCGGCGCGCGGGCGCGCCAGGAACAGGTGGTTGCGGTTGATGCGCCGCCGCCGCCGCCGGTGCGCGCTCAGCATCGCCGTGGAGGAGACGAGCGTGGCGTCCAGCCCGGCCTCGGCCATGCGCTGGGGGGTATCCGTACCATAAATCCGGTAGTGATAGGGATGGCCGAAGGCGGCCAGCCGCTTGGCCGGCGTGTCCATCGCCGGGTCCTCCCGCGTCGGCCCCTTGGGGTCGTAGGGGAACAGCAGGACGGCGCGGCCCGAGGGCTTCAGCACACGGGCGATCTCGCGCAGGGCGGCGCGGTCGTCGGGGACATGCTCCAGCACGTGGCTGGACAGCACGAGATCGAAACGGCCGTCCGGGAAGGGCAGGTCGGTCAGGTCGGCCTGCACGTCGGCGGCCGGGTTGAAGCGGTCCAGCGTGACGTAGCGCCGGCCGTGCCGCGCCCGCAGCAGCGGTTCCAGGCAGGGTTCGGGAGCGGTGTGCAGGATGCGCAGCGACCGCCGCAGCACGTCCGTCCGCTCCGCCAGGAAGCTCCACAGGAAGCGGTGGCGCTCCAGCGACCCGCAATCCGGGCAGCGGGCGTTGCGCCGCCCGCCCAGGCCGAAGGGCAGGAAACGCGCCGCCTCCCGCCCGCAGAGCGGGCAGAGCAGGGGGCCGGCGGCGGGGATCAGGCCGCGGGCGCCCTCGTAGCGCGGACGCTCGTACAGCGACTCCCGCCGGTAGACGGCGGCCTCGTCGAGATTCTGGTCCGCGATCGCGGGCAGCAGGCGGGACAATCCATGGAGCATGGGGATCAGAACAGTTCCACGTCGCCATCGATCCCGGTCTTGCGCAGCCGGTCCATGAAGGAGGTCTCGGACCGCGCGATGTCGCGCACCGTCTCCTCCCCGATCAGGCGGCGCTGGGTGCGGCCCGAGGTGGGGTAGAAGCGCACCGCGCGGGCCGTCGTGCCGCCGACGTCCCAGCTCATCGTCGGGATGCCTTCGGCCGCCAGATACTCCATGACGAACTCGACGTTGCGCTGGCCGATGCCGGAGCTGCGCGGCGCGCCGTTCACGCTGGCCCCGCCGAAGATCTTGGCGCGCAGCCGGTCGCGCCGCCCGGTCGCCGCCAGCAGCCGGTTGATGAGCTGTTCCATGGCCGCGCTGCCGTAGCGGGAGGAGATGGACAGCCGGTCGCCGTTGTGGTCGGGCAGCAGGAAGTGGTTCATCCCGCCGATCGCCGCGACGGGATCGAAGAGGCAGGCGGCGATGCAGGAGCCCAGCGTGGTGGTGATGACGACGTTCGGGTCGTCGCTGACCACGCAGCCACCGACCACGATGTTGACCACCTCCGCGCCCAATTGCCGGTCGTGGTAGCGGTTGGCCGCGATGTCCGGTGTGTCGGAACCCTGCTGGAGTCGGCGTGCGCGCGGGGTGATCGGCATCCAGAACCTCGGTGGGACATTCGGTCGCAGTGTACAACCGACCGTCGCCCTTCGCCAAGCGTCACGGTTGCGGGCGCGATTGCCCCCTCTCCCGCCCCGGGAGAGGGAAGGGGCCCACGCCGCAGGCGTGGGAAGGGTGAGGGTGCCACCAAGGATCATGCTTCAATCCTCGCACGACCCTCACCCGCCCGCTTTCGCGGGCACCCTCTCCCGGGGCGGGAGAGGGGGGAAGACCCTCACAAACCGGCGATCCACAACTCCAGCAGGTCGGCTTGGAGCTTGCGGGCGCGGGCCAGCCAGGCGCGGGCCTCCGGCGGAATTTCGGCGATGCGGCGGTCCATCGCCCGGTCCATGGCGGCGCGCTGCGCCTCGTCGGTGACGAAGAAGGCGAAGCCGAGCGTGCGCCCGCCCGCCGTCTTCAGCGTTCCGGCCAGCGCCTTGGCGTAGGCCAGCGTCCCCGACTTGGCGCGCACGCCGGGGGGCAGGACCTTGCCCTCGTCCTCGCCGGGCAGAAGGGCCAGAACCGCCGGGCCGGCGCCCTGGATCAGCGCCATGGTCTGGGCCGGGGTGATGCGCGATGCGGCGCTGAGCCCCGAATGGTTGAGCAGCCGCAGCCCCGTCCAGTCGGTGCGCGGGGCCGCCAGCATGGCCGGCGCGGTCAGCACCGCCGCCGACTCTGGCAGCGTCTGCACCGCCGGGTCCAGCCGCCGGGCGGCGGCCAGCCCGATCAGTTCCGCCGACAGGTTGTTGGAGTAGCGCAGGACCTGCCGGGCCAGGACCTCCAGCGGCTCGCTGCGGTGCAGGGCGGCGAGCGTGGCGGTCGGCGGCACGGCGCCGGGGACCGGCGCGGGCAGGGCGATCCCCGCCTCCGCGGCCAGCCGGCGGAACACGTGGGCCGCCGCCAGACCGGGGCGGGTGACCGGAAGCCACAGGCTGGCCGCCATGCCCGGCTGCGGGGCGAAGCGCCAGCGCTCGCCCCCAGGCTCCCCATTGGCCGGTTCGCCATCCATGGCGATGAGCGGGGTGAAGGCGGCCCCGGCCCCGGCGCCGAGCTGCACCGTCACGCTGTCCAGCGGCACGCGCCCCGTGTCGGACACCGACCACGCGCTGACCCGCACCGGCTGCCCGGCGGCGGCGGGGCGCGCCCAGTCGAAGCGGAAGCGGTTGAAGTTGAGCGACAGCGCCCCGACCCCGGTGTTGTAGCCGGCGGTCCAGGGTTGCCCGGCGTCGATCTCCGCCATCTCGGGCAGGGCGGAGGTGTCGTAGAGGAAGCGCCCGGTCACCCGCGTGACGCCCAGCGCGCCGAGGTCGCGCAACAGCTCCGTCAGCCCCTCGCTGGACAGCGACGGATCGCCGCCACCCTTCAGGATCAGGTCGCCGTCCAGAACGCCATCTCCCAGCCGCCCCGTGATGTGCAGCGTGGTCTCAAACCGGTGGTCCGGCCCCAGCACCGCCAGGGCGGCGGCCATCGCTGGCAGCTTGGCGACCGAGGCGGGGGCGAAGGGCTTGGCTGGCTGCCGTTCCGCCAGGACGGCGCCGCTGTCCGGATCGAACAGCACGTAGCCGACGTCATCGGCGGAAAAGCCGTTGCGGGCGATCGCCGCCCAGTCGTCCGGACCGGTGGCGGAATAGGGGGACGCGCAGGCCGACACCGCGGTGACGCAGGCCAGCAGGAGCAGGATGGAGAAGGTCGGAATCCGCATGGTGGGCAGTCTAGCGCAAAGCCCCCGGCCGCATCTGCGTCAATCCGGGGAGGGTCCGGAATCTTGATGCGCGGACAGTCCGCTTCCCCTACCATAATGCCCGGAAACGACGCCAAACCCTTGGGAAAGAGCTGAAAAGCCCATGATGTCACGGCGCCGGAGCGTCACGTTCGAAGTGGTCGTCGAGCAGGGCGGCAAACCCAACATCGACGGCGTCTTTCCCGACGAGGCCGCGGCGCGGGAGCGCGCGGCCTATCTGCTTCGTCTCGCGAAATTTCCGGTTGTCCGAATTTTAAAAGTGAACCAGGCGGGCAAGGAAGAGGTCATCTTCCAGAAGTCCACCTCTGGTGGTGGGAAGCCGACCACCATCTCCCCCATCGACGAGACCGACGTCGGCCCCGCCAATCTCTGCACCGACGCGCTCCAGCTCTTCTCCTACGAGAGCCGGATGCTGCTGCTGCGCCTGCTGCGCGGCTATTGGGACGATCAGGCGGTGATCCCGGCCGAGCAGCTCCACCGCTACTACCCGCTGCGCTATTTCGAGCGGGAGGCCCTGCTGTTCAACCCGGCGGTCAGCCGGCTCGCCACCCTTCAGGCGCCCTTGCTGGGCGTGAAGCCGTTCGACCGCCACGACCAGCTCATGCGGATGTTCACCCGGCTGAAGGAGATGGCGCAGGCGTCGGACACGCTGGCGCCCTTCGACGCGGCGCTGGCCCGCGGCGGGGTGGGCGGCCTGCTGGCGGCGGCGGCGGAGCGCCCGCCGGAGGAGCGCGACCGGCTGGTCACCCACGCCTTCGCCGCGGTGCTGGAGCCCTGCCGCGACTGGCCCGGCAAGGTCAAGGCGCTGCTGCGCTTCCACCGCGAGGACGGGGAGGAGGAGGCGAACCGCCGCCTGCTCGACCAGATGCTGGCGGAAACGGTGGACGGGCGGGAGCCGGTGCGCGCGCTGATCGGCTACGCCCCCGACCTGGGGGGGGCGCTGCAAAGCCTGATCGCGGCGGTGCACGGCGACCTCGACGACCGGCTGCCCCACACCGACGAGCTGCTGGCCCTGTCCAACGCGCTGGGCGGCGGCGGTTTCGAGGAGACGCGGCGGGCGCTGCTGCGCCGCATTCAGGGCGGTGTGGCTGGCCTGACCCCGCTGACCCGCACCGGCTCCGCCGCGGAGGGCAAGGCCTTCGGCATGATCGTCGACCGGCTGACCAACTTCGACGGCTTCCTGGGCGGCGCCGGCATGGCGGAGGCGCTGACCCGGCGCGCCAAGACGGTGTGGAGTTCCGGCGGGCAGGACGCGCCCTTCGACACGGCGGTGCAGCGTCTGGCCACCCGCCTGCCGGCGCCGGCCCAGCGCATCGGCTATCTGCTGGACCTCGCCACCAGCCCCTTCGGGCGCAACAAGCTCAGCGTCCTGATCCGGCAGGTCGCCACCGAGTTCGAGAGCATCACCTCCGCCCGCGAGCTGGTCGCCCCCGGCGTCAGCACGGACGACGTGCGCAGTGGGCTGGGCCGCCGCCTGCGCGCCGCCGGCATTCCCCGCGCGCTGGCCGAGGGGCTGATCGCCAAGATCGCCGCGATTCCGGACGCCGAACGGTCGCTCGGCATCCCCCTGCTGGCCGCTCCGGCGGTCGATGCCGTGACACGGGCGACCGAGGAGACGATTCTGATCGACGCCCCGCGGGCGGCGGAGCGGCTGGTCCTGTTCTGGCGCGGCCAGACCCGGGCGATCCCGGAGGACGGAACCCAGCTCGTCATCGGGCGGTCGTCGCAGTGCCAGTTCGTCCTCGACATCGCCTCGGCCTCGCGGCGGCACGCCGCGGTGTCGCGCCAGGACGGCGTCTTCGTGGTGGAGGATCTCAGCCGCAACGGCACCCAGATCGCCGTTCCGGGCGTGGCGGAGCCGCGGCGGCTGAAGGCCGGCGAACCGCTGCCGCTCCCGCCGCGCGGCGAGATCGTCATCGGCTCCACGGAGCTGGGCGAGGAGCCGGCGCGCATCGCCTGGGAAATCGTCAAGCGCTGAACGTTTCATCCAGCGGGCGGAACACGGGGCGCCAGCCGTCGCCGCGCACCGCCAGCGCGCCGACCAGCCCCGGCGCCGGGCGCAGGTCGAACAGCGACCAGTCCGTGGCATCCCCGGCCTCCAGCGCGCCGTCCAGGCTGAGCAGGCGGGCGGGGCGGCCCGGCGTCAACTCCACCGCGAAGCGGTCGAGTGGCGTGGACAGCCCCTGGCCGGTCGCCTTGATGAAGGCCTCCTTGCGGGTCCAGCCGTTGAGGAACGCCTCGTCCCGCAGCGCGTCGGGCAGGGCGGCGAAGGCGTCGCGCTCCTCCGGCGCGAAGAAGCGTTCGGCGATTCCGGTGGCGTCCGGCAGGCGGCGCAGCCGTTCGACGTCCACGCCCAGCTCCACCGTCGCACAGGGGGCGATGGCGATCAGCACATGATCCTTGCAGTCGGCGAGGTTGAAAGCCGGGCCGCCGGGCAGGGAGGGCTTGCCCATCGGCCCGTAGGCGAAGGCCAGACTCGCCGGGTCGCGGCCCGTCACCCGCCCGAGCAGATGGCGCAGCAGACCGCGCCGCAGCGCGCAGCGGGTGCGCAGCTCCTCCGTCGCGAAACGGGCGGTCCGCGCCGCCTCGTCGGGGGACAGCAGGGCGCGGAACGCCTCCAGCCGGTGCGCCAGCCCGCGCAGGTCGGCATAACAGAGTTGAATTTCTTCCGTTTTCCGCATCGGATGTCCCCATTCCCCGGATTCGGGACTATAACCGCGCTGGCCCCGCGCGGCGATTGCGCTATCATGCGCCTCCCTTTTGCCGGATCTGGAACCATGGTCGATACCGCTCAGCTTGCTCCGCATCTGTCCAACGTCGTCAAGGACGCCGCCATTCCCGAGCTGCCCAACCACTACCGGGGCAAGGTGCGCGAGAATTACGACCTTCCCGACGGGCGGCGCGTCATCATCGCCACCGACCGGCTGTCGGCCTTCGACATCATCCTGACCGCCATCCCCTTCAAGGGGCAGGTGCTGACCCAGATTGCCCGCTACTGGTTCGAGGCGACGAAGGACCTCTGCCCGAACCATGTCCTGGAATACCCGGACCCCAACGTGGTGGTCGCCAAGCGGCTGACCATCATGCCGGTGGAGATCGTGGTCCGCGACTATCTGGCCGGCACCACCGGCACCTCGCTGTGGACGATGTACAAGAAGGGCCGGCGCGAGATGTACGGCCACGTCTTCCCCGACGGGCTGCGCGAGAACCAGAAGCTGCCGGAAACGATCATCACCCCGACCACCAAGGCGTTCGACGCCGGCCATGACGAGGAGCTGACCGCCGCCCAGATCGTGGAGCGCGGGCTGCTGACCCAGGCCCAGTGGGACGAGGTGACGGAGAAGGCGCTGGCCCTGTTCGCCCGCGGGCGCGAGATCGCGGCGGCGCGCGGCCTGATCCTGGTCGACACCAAGTACGAGTTCGGCTTCGACGAGGCCGGCAACATCATCCTGGCCGACGAGATCCACACGCCGGACAGCAGCCGCTACTGGTTCGCCGCCAGCTATCCGGAGCGGTACGAGGCCGGGCAGCGCCCGGAGAGCTTCGACAAAGACTTCGTGCGGAGCTGGGTCACCCAGCGCTGCGACCCCTACAAGGACGCCATCCCGGAAATCCCGGCGGAGGTCGTGCTTGAGGCCGCCCGCATCTACATCGAGGCGTTCGAGACCATCACCGGCCAGACCTTCCAGATTCCGACAGAAGTCACGCCGGCGGTGGAGCGCATCCGGGCCAACCTGGCGCCGTACGTCGCGAAGCCGTGATGAAGATCGCCATCCTCGACGATTACCAGAACGTCGCGCGCGATCTGGCGGAGTGGCATCGCCTGCCCAACGGCAGCGCGCTGACGGTCTTCGAACGGCCGATCCCGGCGGAGGAGGTGGCGGGCACGCTGGCTCCCTACAGCGTTCTGGTGATCATGCGGGAACGCACGCCGTTCCCCGCGTCGCTGATCGACGCGCTGCCGAACCTGCGGCTTCTCGTCACCACGGGCGGGCGCAACAACGCCATCGACCTGGAGGCCTGCAAGGCCCGCGGCATCACCGTCTGCGGGACCGGCATGGTCGGCACCCCGACGGCGGAGCTGACCTGGGGCCTGATCCTGGCGCTGGTCAAGCGCATCCCGCAGGAGGAGCGCGGCCTGCGCGCCGGGCGCTGGCAGGCAGGCCTGACGCAGGGGCTGGCCGGCAAACGCCTCGGCCTCGTCGGGCTGGGCAAGCTGGGCACCCAGGTGGCGCGGGTCGGTCAGGCATTCGGGATGGAGGTCGCGGCCTGGAGCCCCAACCTGACCGACGAGCGGGCCGCCGCCGCGGGTGTCGCCCGGCTGGACAAGCACGACCTGTTCGCCACCTCCGACATCGTCAGCGTCCATCTGGTGCTGGGCGAGCGGACGCGCGGCGTGGTCGGGGCGGACGACATCGACGCGATGAAGCCCTCGGCCTTCTTCGTGAACACGTCGCGGGCCGGTCTGGTGGACGGGGAGGCCCTGCTGGCGGCCCTGCACGAGCATCGCATCGCGGGCGCCGGTCTGGACGTCTTCCCCGTGGAGCCGTTGCCGGTGGACAGCCCCTGGCTGGAGGCGCCGAACACGGTGCTGACGCCGCATCTGGGCTATGTCACCCGCGAGAACTACGAGGTCTTCTACCGCGACGCGCTGGACGACATCCTCGCCTGGCACGCCGGCGAGCCGGTGCGGATGCTCGCGTAAGGACGGGATGGTGCTGCCCTGCCCTTTCCCCATGGCGCGGGGAAGGGCGGGGCGTCCCGCATGGGCGCAAGCCCTTGATAATTTTCAGGCTTCCGTGTCTTTCCCGGATCGCCCTTCCAGGCGGTGCCGCCTCGCATCGCCCGTCCGCTTTTTCGCCCCCGCAGCACGGATTGTGGGATTACAGCCGCGGCCAAGACGTAGATGGATGGCTACCCTGCCACTTGCGGGGCGCGATTCCATTCCCAAAATGGGTGTGGAGCCTGCGGCAAGGGCGGTAGAGGAACGAGGTGTGTTGCGAAGCGCGGGCCTTACCGGGGCTGCGTGTCCGTGGGGTGGGGCGGCCACCGGTGCCGACGACGATTGGCGCTGAGGGTGTTGGCACTGTGGACAAGGCGTGCCGAATTTGATTGGAAGTCTGTTGGTTCAGGGCCATCCCGGCACGGACCGCGGACGGTCAGGACAGGAGACGGAAGGTTTGCCACCCATGGAGACAGGAATGAACATCTCGGACCTCTTGTCCGCACACAACGTCATTCTCGATGCAGGGCCGGCCAACAAGGAAACCCTGCTCGACCTTCTCGCCACCGAGGCGTCCAGCCGCATCGGGACCCCCAAGGAGGAGATTCTCAAGGCCCTGCAGGCGCGGGAGCACATCGGCTCCACGGCGCTGGGCAAGGGCGTGGCGCTTCCCCACACGGAGCTGCGCGGGACGGAAAACCCGTTGGTCCTGTTCGCGCGGCTCCGCAAACCCATCGATTTCGAGGCCCGCGACGACGAGCCGGTGGACCTGTTCTTCCTCGTCCTCTGGCCGACCGCGACCCGCAAGGGCCTGCTGCCCGTCATGGGCGAGATCTGCAAGGCTCTGCGCGATCCGCAATCCCTGCGCAAGCTGCGTCAGGCGGAGACGCCCGACACGGTGGTGCAACTCGTCCGGCAGGCGCTCCCCCCCAACGCCGAACGGGAGCCTGACGACGACGATTTCTGACCTGACGACGTCTGGCCGGCGCGGCGAGGGACCCCCATCCTTCCTATATTCGTAAAGCCGACAGTTCTCAGCATTTTGGCCCCTCCGATTGCCCGAGACCCCATTGTCACAGACCATGTCCGACGCCCTGTTGCTCCTGGCCGCCACCGGCCTTCCGTTCGTCGGCGCGATCGTCGCCGGAATGCTGCCGACGCACGCGCGCAACACCGCGGCGTGGCTGGCCGGTGCGATCGCGATCATCGGGCTGGGTCTGGTGTGGGCCGCCTACCCGACGGTGGCGGCGGGCGGGGTGATCCGCCATTCGATGGCCTGGATGCCGTCGCTCGGCCTCGACCTCACGCTGCGGATGGACGGCTTCGCCTGGCTGTTCGCCGGGCTGGTGTTCGGGGTCGGCGCGCTCGTCGTGCTGTACGCGCGCTATTACATGTCGGCGGACGATCCGGTCCCGCGCTTCTTCGCGTTTTTGCTGGCCTTCATGGGGTCGATGACGGGGGTGGTGCTCTCCGGCAATCTGATCCAGATCGCCTTCTTCTGGGAACTGACCAGCCTCTTCTCCTTCCTGCTGATCGGCTACTGGCACCACACGGCGGCGGCGCGCGACGGCGCGCGCATGGCGCTGACCATCACCGCGACGGGCGGATTGTGCCTGTTCGCGGGGGTGCTGCTGCTCGGCCACATCGTCGGCAGCTACAACCTCGACGTCGTTCTGGCCTCGGGCGACAAGATCCGCGAGCACGCGCTCTACCTGCCGACGCTGGTCCTCATCCTGATGGGCGCCCTGACCAAGAGCGCGCAGTTCCCGTTCCATTTCTGGCTGCCGCACGCCATGGCGGCGCCCACCCCCGTCTCGGCCTATCTGCATTCGGCGACGCTGGTGAAGGCCGGCGTCTTCCTGATGGCCCGGCTGTGGCCGGTGCTGGCGGGGACGGAGGCGTGGTTCTGGATCGTCGGCAGCGCCGGCCTGGCCACCCTGCTGATCGGCGCCTATGTGGCGATCTTCCAGAACGACCTGAAAGGACTTCTGGCCTATTCGACCATCAGCCATCTCGGGCTGATCACGCTGCTGCTCGGGCTGAACAGCGAACTCGCCATGGTCGCGGCGATCTTCCACATCCTCAACCACGCCGCCTTCAAGGCGTCGCTGTTCATGGCCGCCGGCATCATCGACCATGAGACGGGGACCCGCGACCTCCGGCGCCTGTCCGGCCTGAACCGCTTCATGCCTTTCACGACGCGGCTGGCGATGGTGGCCGCCGCGGCCATGGCGGGCGTGCCGCTGATGAACGGCTTCATCTCGAAGGAGATGTTCTTCGCCGAGACGCTGACGGCCCAGGCGTCGCTGCCGCTGCTGCTCCACATCCTGCCCTTCGCCGCGATGGTGGCGAGCGCCTTCGCCGTGGCCTATTCGCTGCGCTTCATCCACGGCGCCTTCTTCGGCCCCGACCCGGTCGATCTGCCGCACCTGCCGCACGAGCCGCCGGCCTGGATGCGGCTGCCGGTCGAGATCCTGGCGCTGGCCTGCATCATCATCGGGCTGCTGCCCGCGGCCACCGTGGGGCCGTATCTGAACATGGCGGCCCACGCCGCGCTCGGCGCCGCGACGCCGGAATACAGCCTGGCGGTCTGGCACGGCTTCAACACGCCGCTGGTGATGAGCCTGCTCGCCCTGGCGGCCGGCGTGACGCTCTACTTCCTGCTGCAGCCGCTGTTCCGGAACAACATCGAGGGCCCGCCCTTCATCAGCCGGCTGGAAGGCCGCCGCATGTTCGAGCGGAGCATGGTCTTCCTGTCCTGGCGCCTCGCCCGGACCCTGGAGGGCCTGCTGGGCACCCGGCGCCTGCAGCCCCAGCTCCGTCTGGTCGTCTGCGTCGCCATCCTGGCCGCGGGCTGGGCGGTCTACCGGCGCGGGCTCGGGCCCGGCAATCTGGTGCCACAGGGCATCGACCCCGTGCTCGCCCTGATCTGGGCGATCGGCGCGGCCTGCGCCCTGGGGGCGGCGTGGCAGGCCAAGTTCCACCGCCTCGCCGCGCTGATCCTGCTCGGCGGCACCGGTCTGGTGACCTGCGTCACCTTCGTCTGGTTCTCCGCCCCCGACCTCGCGCTGACCCAGCTGCTGGTCGAGATCGTCACCACGATCCTGCTGCTGCTCGGCCTGCGCTGGCTGCCCAAGCGGCTTCCCGGCACCGGCACGTCGGAAGTGATGCGGACGGGCCGCCGCCTGCGCGACCTCGCCATCGCCATCACCG
Organism: Azospirillum sp. UENF 312511; assembly: GCF_058780635.1. Classification (NCBI taxonomy): domain Bacteria; kingdom Pseudomonadati; phylum Pseudomonadota; class Alphaproteobacteria; order Rhodospirillales; family Azospirillaceae; genus Azospirillum; species Azospirillum sp. UENF 312511. Next base: position 276,530 of record NZ_JBSNCG010000001.1, read on the forward strand.
CCGGGCTCGGCATGGCCGGGCTGGCCTTCGGCGTGATGACCCGCTTCCCGCCGGAAATCCTCGCGCAGCATTTCCTGGAGCGCGCCTACACCGAGGGCGGCGGCACCAACGTCGTCAACGTGATCCTGGTCGACTTCCGCGGATTCGACACGCTGGGCGAGATCGCCGTGCTGGGCGTGGTGGCGCTGACCGCCTACGCGCTGCTGCGCCGCTTCCGCCCGGCCCCCGACAGCGTGGACGTGCCGGAGCAGCAGCGCGACCAGAGCGCCTATGACATCGCCCGGCCCGAGCGGCGGGAGGGCGACACGGTGGCCGACTGGCTGCTGGTTCCGTCGGTGATCGCGCGTCTGCTGTTCCCGGTGGTCGGCATGGTCGCGCTGTTCCTGCTGCTGCGCGGCCACGACCTGCCCGGCGGCGGCTTCGCCGCGGGGCTGATGGGCTCGATCGCGATGATCCTGCAATACATGCTGGGCGGCACGCAGTGGGTGGAGGCGCGGCTGCGCGTGCTGCCGCTGCGCTGGATGGGCCTCGGGTTGTTGCTGGCCGCCGGCACGGGCCTGGGTGCCCTGCTGTTCGGGCGGCCCTTCCTGACCACCTATTTCGCCTACGCGGACCTGCCGCTCATCGGGGAGATTCCGACGGCCAGCGCGCTGCTGTTCGACATCGGCGTGTTCGCTCTGGTCATCGGCGCCACCATGCTGACCCTGATCGCGCTGGCCCGCCAGTCGGTCCGCGGCCATCGCGCCGCAGCACCCCGCGCCCCGGCGGCGAGCGCCCCCGCGGCGCCCGCTCCGGTCGCGACCAATGCCCCGACCGGCGCCCCGACCGCCGCAACCGGAGACGACTGATGGAACTTATCCTCGCCCTCGGGATCGGGGTGCTGACGGGCTCCGGCGTCTGGCTGCTGCTGCGTCCCCGCACCTTCCAGGTCATCATCGGCCTGTCGCTGCTCTCCTACGCCGTCAACCTCTTCATCTTCTCGACCGGCGGCCTGCGCACGGGGGCGGCGCCGGTGCTGGAGCGCGGCATGGCCGGCAGCCTCGCCACCCACGCCGACCCGGTGCCGCAGGCCCTGGTCCTCACGGCCATCGTCATCAGCTTCGCGACGACGGCGCTGTTCCTCGTCCTGCTCCTCGCCGCGCGAGGCCTGACGGGAACCGACCATGTGGACGGTAAGGAGAAGTCCCGGTGAACGGGTGGATGGATCATCTGGTGATCGCGCCGATCATCATCCCGCTGCTGGTCGGCGCGCTGCTGATGCTGATCGACGAGCGGCGGCGGGCGCTGAAGGCCACGCTCGGCGTGGCGTCGGCGTCGACGCTGCTGGCGCTGGCGGTGCTGCTGCTCTATCTGACGGACCACACCGCCACGGGGGCGGACGCCACCGTGCGCGTCTACCGGCTGGGCGACTGGCCGTCGCTGTTCGGCATCGTCCTGGTGCTCGACCGGCTGTCGGCGATGATGCTGGTGCTGACCGGCATTCTGGGGCTGTCCGCTCTGGTCTTCGCGCTGGCGCGCTGGCAGAAGGCGGGGGCGCATTTCCATTCGCTGTTCCAGTTCCAGCTGATGGGTCTGAACGGCGCCTTCCTGACCGGCGATCTGTTCAACCTCTTCGTCTTCTTCGAGATCATGCTGGCCGCCTCCTACGGGCTGGCGCTGCACGGCTCCGGCCTCGCCCGCGTCCGCGCCGGGCTGCATTACATCGCCATCAATCTGGCGGCGTCCCTGCTCTTCCTGATCGGGGTGAGCATGATCTATGGCGTGTCCGGCACGCTGAACATGGCCGAGCTGGCCGTGCGCATCGCCGGGGTCGCGCCGGAGGACCGTGGGCTGCTGGAGGCCGGGGCGGCGATCCTCGGCGTCGCCTTCCTGATCAAGGCGGGCATGTGGCCGCTGGGCTTCTGGCTGCCGAACACCTACACAACGGTCGGTGCGCCGTCCGCGGCGATCATCTCGATCCTCAGCAAGGTCGGCATCTACGCCATCATCCGGATCTGGCTGCTGGTCTTCGGCGACAGCGCCGGCACCTCGGCGGGGTTCGGCGGGCACTGGCTGCTGATCGGCGGGGTCCTGACCATTGCCTTCGGCTCCATCGCGGTGCTGGCGACGCAGAATCTGGCGCGGCTGGCCGGGGGCAGCGTGCTGGTGTCGTCCGGCACGCTGCTGGCCGCCGTCGGCGCCGGGCAGGTGGCGGTGACCGGGGGCGCGCTGTTCTACATGACCAGCTCCGTCCTGGCGATCGCCGGCCTGTTCCTGTTGATCGAGCTGGTCGAGCGCGGCCGCATGGTCGGCGCCGACGTGCTGGCCGTGACGCGCGAGGCCTTCGGTGAGGGCGAGGACGAGGAGTCGGACGACGACGACGCCATCGGCGTGTCGATCCCGGCGATCATGGCGATCCTCGGCATCGCCTTCATGGCCTGCGCGCTGCTTCTCGCAGGATTGCCGCCGCTGTCCGGCTTCCTCGCCAAGTTCGCCATCCTGGCGCCGATGCTGGCGCAGGGGGCGGAGGGGCTGCCCTTCACCACCTGGGCGCTGATGGCGGCGCTGATCCTGTCCGGTCTGGCGACGGTGGTCGCGATGAGCCGCACCGGCATCGACGTCTTCTGGGCGTCGCCCGCCGGTGATCTGCCGCGCGTGCGGCTCGTGGAACTCGGTCCGGTGATGATGCTCCTGGCGCTCTGCGTGGCGCTGACCGTCCAGGCCGGTCCGGTGATGCGCTACATGGAGGACACCGCCCGCTCGCTTCACGGGCCGGAACGCTACGTCCAGGGGGTGATGACCACCGCCGCGCCCGGAACCGGCAAGGGGGTCGCGCCATGAAGCGCTGGTGGCCGTACCCGCTGCTGACCGCCGCGCTCGTGGCGATGTGGCTGCTGCTGACCGAGAGCGTGGCGCTGGGCTCCATCCTGATGGGGGGCATCCTGGCGACCGTCGCGGTCTGGGGATTTGCGGCGCTCGACCCGCCGGGCGGACGGCTGAAGCGGCCGCGCGCCGTCTTCGCGCTGGCCGCGCTTGTGATGGCCGACATCGCCCGCTCCAACCTCGCGGTCGTCAAGATCATCCTCAACCCGCGGAAGACGGAGCGGGTGTCCGGCTTCCTCCACATCCCGCTCGACATGCGCGCGCCCTACGGTCTGGCGACGCTGGCCTGCATCATCACGGCGACGCCGGGGACGATCTGGGTGGAGTACAATTCCGCGAACAACACCATCCTTCTCCACATCCTCGATCTGGTCGACGAGAGCACTTGGATCGACACCATCAAGGGACGGTACGAGAAGCGCCTGATGGAGATCTTCGAATGACCGCCACGCTGCTGCTCTGGTCGATCTTCCTGGCGCAGATCCTGCTGGTCGCCGCCATGGCCTGCGCGACCATCCGCGTGCTGCGCGGGCCGCGGGCGCAGGACCGGGTGCTCGGGCTCGACACGCTGTATGTCAACGCCACGATGCTGCTGCTGACCTTCGGCATCCGCACCGGCAGCACGCTCTATTTCGAGGCGGCGCTGATCATCGCGCTGCTCGGCTTCGTCGCGACGGCGGCGCTGGCGAAGTTCCTCATGCGCGGAGAGGTGATCGAATGACGCATCTGGCCGACCTGCCGGTCTGGGCGGCGATCCCGGTGGCGCTGCTGCTCCTGCTCGGCGCCTCGCTGGCGCTGATCGGGTCCATCGGGTTCGTGCGGCTGCGCAGCTTCTACGAGCGCGTCCACGCCCCGACGCTGGGGACCACCATGGGCATCGGCTCCGTGCTGCTGGCCTCGATGCTGTGCTTCACCGTGCTGCAGTCGCGGCTGGTTCTGCACGAGATCCTGATCGCCATCTTCATGGTGGTGACCACGCCGATCACGCTGATGCTGCTCGCCCGCGCCGCCCTCTACCGCGACCGCAGCGAGGGCAGCGACGACGTGCCGGCGGCCCCGCCGGCGCAGACGACGGCACCCTCGGCCACGGACGCCGCCCCGCCGGTGTAGGCCCTGCCTCGGTGCGTCAGGTCGCCTCGACCTGGGCGAACATGCCGGATTCGTTGGTAAAGCTCTTGAACTCCAGCCCGTTGCCGGAGGGGTCGAGGACGAAGAAGGTCCCCTGCTCCGACGGCTTGCCGGGGTAGCGGATCTGCGGCTCCAAGAGGAAGGTCGCGCCGGCGGCCTCCAGCCGTTCCCTCAGCGCGTCCCAGACCGGGCGCGGCAGCACCGCCCCGAAATGATGCAGCGGCACCGCCTTGCCGTCGACCATGCTGGTCTCGGTCGAGCGCGGCTCGGACGAGCGGTGGGCGGAAATCTGGTTGCCGAAGAAGTCGAAATCGATCCACCGCTCGGTGGAGCGCCCTTCGCGGCAGCCCAGGACATCGACGTAGAAACGGCGGGTTTCCTCGATGTCCCGGATGGGAAAGGCGAGATGAAACGCGAACACCGGCGCACCCTTCTGACGTTGGTTCGGACGGCCAGGGTAGACCGCGCTCCGTGGTGCCAACAAACGATTTAAGCGAAGGTCGATGGCGCGAAAACGCTGCGGCCCCTGGAGCTTTCCAAAGGCCGCAGCGGTCAGCGTGATCAGAACGCCAGACGAGTGTCGAGCATCACGATGTGCGCGCGGTCCTTCAGGTCGCCGCCGTCGGGACGGGCTGCCTGCAGGGCGGACTGCACGTAGTCGTACTCCAGCCCGGCGGTGAAGCCGGGGGCGACGGTCCAGGTGACGCCGCCCTGCCAGATGTCCGCCTTGCTCGGCGTGGACATGGTCGCGCTGTCGTTGCCCAGCGCCCGCAGGTAGTTGGCGGCAAACAGCAGCGGTCCGGCGGTGTACTGCGCGCCGAAGATCCAATTCTGCTGCGCCCGCGTCTGGGCGAGGCCCTCGGCATAGCCGCTGTCGCCGCTGTAGGCGTAGCTGGCGCCGACCTTCACCGGCCCATAGCCGACGTTGGCACCGACATGGACGGAGTTCAGGTCCTCGAAGGACTGGCCGACGACGCCGTCGGTCTGGCGCACCGCCTTGCCGGTCGCGTAGAAGGCGCTGCCCTCGATGCTGAAGTCGCCGACTGCGGTCTGGAAGGCGCCGCCGGCCTCGACCACGTCGCGGAACGACAGCAGGTCACCCAGCGCGTCGGTCGTGCGGCGGTTGACCGAGGTGTTGGAGTCGCCGCTGCGCGGCATGTAAGACACCGCCGCCGACAGGCCGCCGAAGCTCGGCGTGATGTAGACCAGCTTGGTGCCGGTGTCGTAGGCGATCAGCGTGCGCAGGCTGGTGGCGGCCAGCGGTAGGGCGCCGAAGGTCGAGGAGCCGTTGAGGAACAGGATGCCGTTGCTGTCCGGGCTGCCGGCCACGCCCTCGACGTTCGGGCCGATCATCCCGTATTCGTCCGACAGGCCGTTGATGACGCCGGCCTGGATCGTGCCGAAGGCGCCGTTGGCGAAGAGGAAGGCGCGGTCGTTCTCGATGTTGCGGGTCGAGACGGTCGGATCGCCGTTGCCCGCCACGATGCGCAGCCGCGCGCCGTAGGTCAGGCCGTTGTCCGCGGTGGCCGTCGGGGTGACGACCAGACGGTAGCGGTTGGCGAACTCGCGCGGGCGCAGGCCCTCGTCCTGCTGCTGGCGGATGTAGGCGCCCTGGAAATAGGCGTCGCCGCCGAGGATCAGGTCGAAGCTCGGCTCGGCCAGGGCCGGGGCCGACGTCAGGGCGGCGAAGGCGGTGCCGGCGAGAGCGGCGGCGCGAAGGGACAAGGTGTTCATGGGCGTCGTCATTCCAGGGTCGAGGCTTGCGGGGGCGATGTTTTAAAATCCCCTCTCCCCTCCGGGGAGAGGGTTAGGGTGAGGGGGTTGCGCGTGTCGGACCGTTCGGTAAAAGCGCAACCCCCTCACCGGCCCTTCGGGCCACCCTCTCCCCGGAGGGGAGAGGGTTGGTACAGAACCAGCGGCGGCCGAAGGCGGTGAGGTTGTCGTCCTGCAGCCGGGCGAGGCAGAGGATCTCCACGCTGTCGGCCCAGCGCGGGTTGATGCGGCTGAACTGGGCGACGGCCGGGCTGTCCAGCTTGGCCTCGCTGATGGCGCGGGCCTCCTCGGTCAGGCCGTAGCCCTGCCACTGCCAGTCCACGGTGCCGGTGTCGGCGTCGTAGTAATGGGCGAAGCACTCCCGCCCGATGTGATCGCGGAACGTCCGGTCGAGGTCGTCGGGCTCCGTGTCCAACTGCGGCGTGTGGCGGACGAACAGCATCGGCATGTAGCGGTAGGAGCGGTAGCCGACCGCGCTGTAGCTCCAGTACCACAGCCGTCCCGAACGGTCGGCGCGGGCGCGGGCGACCATTTCGGCAACCATCGAGCGCACAAGTTCGTTCGACCCCCAGAAGCGGCGCTCCAGGATGCAATGGGCGGTGTGGAAGGCGCCGACGGCGGTGCCGTCGATTTCCATCGCCTGCCGGTAGACGGTGGCGAAGCCGACCAGTTCACCGGTCCCGGCATCCTCCTGCACCACGCAGTGGTCGAGGTCTTCCAACTCCTCGTTGAAATAGTCCTCGCCGTAACCTTCGAACCAGACGCTGAGCAGGGCGAACATCGCCGCCCGCCGCTCCGGCGTCAGGGCTGCCGGCTCGACGAAGCTGGTCCGCAGGGGAGGACGCGCCGCGGGCGTGGTCATCCCTCTGCTCCGGCCCCGGCCCCGGCCCCGGTCAGATAGAGCGCCGCCCCGGCCTCGCGCACGTCGGCGCAGATGTCCTCATAGTTGCAGGTGATCTCCTCCCCGGCGGTGATGTCGCGGCGGGCGACGAAGCGCCGCCAGTCGCCGGGATCGGCCCGCCCGATGGACGGACCATCGGCGTGGTTGAGGAACCGGGCGTCGTCCCCCGGCAGAAGGACGCCGACCCCCTCGATCACGCAGCCGTGGAAGTCGATCAGCCGGGCGACCTGCGGAAACTCCGCCAGCACGGCGTCGTCGGGCTCCAGCAGGCGGTCGATGCGGGCGTCGAACGCCCACACCGGCGTGCCGGCGGCGACCGCCTCCTCGGCGAAGAGCCCCAGCCCGTGGATCGGGCTGGAGGCGAGGCGGGTGGCGATGAGGAGCGGCATGGCGTCCTTCTCCGGCGATGGGGCTCAGGCGGCGGCGGTGGCCGGCGACCCGGCCGGGGCCTCGGCGTTGGACGACAGCAACTCGTCGAACTCGAAGCTGGCGGCGTCGTCGACGAACTGCTCGGCGATGGTCGTGCCGGGGTTGGTCAGGCAGACGCCGATGTAGTCGGCGAAGCGCGGCGGCGGGGTGAAGCCCTCGGCGAGCAGACGGCTGTTGTCGAAGGCGATGTCCTGCGCGGTGAAGCGGTGGTACTTGCGCCCGCCCGCCATCATCGTCCGGTGCAGGATGTCGCGCTGCGGGAAGGCCAGGCGGAAAGCGCGGTCGAAGGGCTTCCAGCCTTCCGGACCCTTCGGGTCGAAGAAGCTGTAGGGGCGGGTGCCCTCATGGCCGTGCGTGGCGAAGGCGGCCTGGAAGTCGCTCCAGGTCGTCCGGCTGCCGAGGCCGGCGGAGAGGTGGTAGAGATTGTGCTTCAGCTCGGGCTTGCGCAGCAGGTCGTGCAGCCGTGCCGAGGCCCAGTCCACCGGAACGATGTCGATGAAGCCGTCCGGCGAGCAGGGCAGGACGCCGGTGCGGTCGACCAGCCGGAAGAACCAGAAGATGCTGGCGCTCGGGCGCACGCCCATCGCGGTGTGGCCGACGACGATGGACGGGCGGCAGACGACGATCGGCAGGTCGGGGAAGCCGGCGGCCAGGGCGCGCTCCGCCGCCGCCTTGCTGCGGGTGTATTCGACGATGTGCGGCGTGTCGTGGCCGGGGGCCGGGGCCTCCTCGACCATCTCCAGCCACGGCGTCTCGCCGCAGCAGAAGGCGGTTCCGATGTGCAGGAAGCGCTGAAGGTGCTTCATGCGACGGGCGCGGGCGGCCAGCGCCAGCGTGCCGTCGACGTTGATCTGCCAGACCGAATGCCGGCTGTCGAAGGAGGTGTCGGCGGCGACGTGGACGATGTGGGTCACCGCGTCCAGCCGCGGGTCGGCGCTGGTCGCCAGCGACTGCAGGTCGCCCGGAATGATCTGGCAGAGATCGGCGTAGGCCTGGGCCGTGGCGCGGTCGACGCAGCGCATCAGGTTGGTGGCGAGACGGGAGCGGCAGGCGGCCTCGTCGGCGCCGCGGATCAGCAGCAGGCAGTCCGCCGCGGTCCCGTTCTTGACGGCGTCGAGGTAGAAGGAACCACCGAGAAAGCCGGTGCCGCCGGTGAGAAGGATCATGGTGTGCCTCGGTCTCGCGTCTGGGGGAGGGGAGGGTTCGGTCGGTGGCTCCGATCCGCTGGCCCCGATCCGCTGGTCTGGATCAGGCGGGCAGCAGGTCGGGGGCCGGAAGGGCAGGGGTGTCGAGCCGGCGGATACCGCCCTGCTCCACCTGGATCTGCACGTCGGCGGCGTCGAAATACGCGTCGTCGTGGGTCACGGCGATCACGGTGATGCCGCGCGCCTTCATCCAGGGAATGATCTCGCGGTAGAATTTCCGCCGGAAATAGGGGGACTGGTCGGCGGCCCATTCGTCGAGCACCAGCACGGGCTTGCGCTCCAGCAGGGCGGCGGCCAGCGCGAGGCGCTTCTTCTGCCCCTGCGACAGGTCCACCGTCGTGAAGGCGCGGTCCTCCACCGCCACCTTGTCGGACATCTCCAGCAGGTCGAGCAACTCGTCGGCGAAGCCGTCCTCCAGCGACACCGCGCCGTAGAGCTGGCGGGTGACGTGGTTGTCGGAGAAGACGACGGAGAACAGATCGCGGTAGGAGCCCAGCGTGTCTGCCGTCACCACCGCGCCGTCCACCGTCAGGCTGCCGCGCTGCGCCGGGTAGAGGCCGAGCAGCATGTGGATCAGCGTGCTCTTGCCGGCGCCGTTGTGGCCGGTGACGAAGACGACGTCGCCGCGCTCCACCGACAGGTCGATGGGACCGACGGTGAAGGAGCCGGTGCCATCGCGCCCGGGGTGGCGGTAGGACGCTCCGTCGAGCGCGATGGTGGCGAAGTCGGCGAAGCCGGTCGGCGGCGCGTCCTTGGCCCGGCGCTGCGCAGGACGCGGCGGCGCCTTCAGCTCCGCCTCCACCGCCAGATAGGAGCGGGCGGCGGTCTCGGCGCTGATGTAGGAGGGGTAGGAGGCGACGATGGTGATGACCGGGTAGGCGATGAAGGCGGCGGCGTGGCCGGCCAGCACGACGGTCGTGATGTCGGTGCTGGACACCGCCGGCAGCAGGAAGATGATCCCGGCCAGCGCCGCGTAGTAGGTCAGCTCGCTCAGCGTGAAGTAGTGGCTGTACTCGGCGCCGAAGCGGTGGCGCTCGGTCCGCAGCGCCTCGGCACAGGCGGTGGCGTCGGACAGCGCGTTGGCGGCGCGGCGGCGGTTCAGCTTGCACTCGCGCAGGGTCTGCAGGATGTGGTCCGACCGCTCCGACAGAGCGCCCTCGGCCTCGTGGATCGTCTCCGACAGCCGCTCCAGCCGCAGGACCGAGCGGGTGATCAGGACGCCGCCGACCGTCAGGAAGGCCAGCACGATCAGCACCGCGGCGTTCGACAGGGTGGCGAGGTAGAGCAGGCAGAGGAGGATCGCCGCGACCGACTGGAAGCTGATGACCAGCGTCGGCACCGCCTGGGCGAGAAGCTGCAGCTCCGGCCCGGCGACCTGGGCGAGGCGGGTGGACCCGACCGCCATGGCGTCGGGCAGGTCGGCGGCCACCGCGCGGCGCAGCAGGTCGACGCGCAGGATCGCCAGCGCCGCCTGCATCCGCTTGGACGCCGCGCTCATCATCCAGCCCTGCGCGAACCGCCAGGAGAAGGCGGACAGCAGGAAGATGAACAGCAGACGCTGCAACCCCTCCGGATCGTCCATGATGACCAGCGCGCTGTTGAGCGAGGTCAGCAGGGCGAGGTTGAGGGCCGCCGCCAGCACCGCCAGCAGCATCAGCGGCTGCATGTTGCGCAGGGCGTCGCGTCTCAGGATGCGCCAGAGATCCATCGCCGGCTCACTTGGACTGGATGAGGTCGAGCAGGCGGGACGGCGACATGTTCGACAGGATGGGGGCCGCGGCGGCCTTTCCGTCCTTGGCCGGTCCGCTGGCGGCCCCCGCGGCACCACCCGCCGCCTGGGGCTTGACGCCGGGGACCGGCGCCGTCGGCGCGTGGCCCGCGGTGGACGGCGCGGGTTCGGCGCCCGCGGTGTTCAGGCTGGGCATCTGGGCGACCGGCACCTGTCCGGGGGTGCCCTCGCCGCTCAGCGAGGGGAGCTGCGCGGCGGGCGGCACCGGCAGGCCGCTCGGCATGGTGACCGTCGCGGCCCCCGCTTGCGGCGCGCCCGGGGCAGGGGCGCCCGGCATCGGGAGGGTGGCGCCCTGGCCCGAGGCGGCGTCGAGGATCAGCGGCAGCCCGCCGCTGGCGGCGTTGCCGATGACGACGATCTTGGCGTTGGGCGAATGGGCCAGTTCCAGCGTCGCCTCGATGCCGCGCCAGCGCAGGTAGTTCTCGGTCAGGTTGGCCTGGACCGTCTCCTGGAAGGCGCGGATGCCCTGGCCTTCGAGCTGCTTGCGCTGGCTCTCGAACAGCTCGCGCTGCAGGCGGAACTGGTATTCCTGGGCGGCCTGGTCCTGCTGGATCTTGCGCTCGATCGACACCATGATCGCCTCGGGCAGCGAGACGTTGCGGATCAGGATGTCCTGGATCAGCAGGTAGCCGGTCTTGGTCCGCCCGTCGGGCTTCGGCGTGTCCTCGGCCCCGATGATCTGGGCGTACATCACGCGGTCGGCGACCTGCTCGAAGGTCTCGGTCTGAACGCGCAGGCGGCGATGGGCGTAAAGCTCGTCGGCCTTGAAGCGCGACACGATTTCGCGCGAGACCGACCCGACCTCCGGCACCAGCAGCACTTCCAGATAGTTCGGCCCGACGTTCTTGTGCAGGGCGGCCAGCATCTCCGCGTAGGGGCGGTAGCGCACCGTGATCTCGATGCTGACGTTCAGGCCGTCGTTGGCGATGGCCGAGTAGGACCGGGTGTCCTCCTGCAGGCGCAGGTCGTAGACCTCGATCTTGTCCCAGGGGAAGATGACGTGCACGCCCTCGGCCAGGGCCGGGCCCATCTGGGTGCCCTGGTGGAAGCGCTTCCACAGCACGCCGCCGTGGCCGGCGGGGATGAAGACGACGATTGACGGCGCGAAGTAGAGGAAGATCAGGATACCGACCAGCAGCGTGCACAGCAGCGACCGGCGGTGCTCGTCGTACCAGTTGCCGAGCAGCGCGCGCAGGCGCGACTTCGGCTGCGGCGTCGCGTCGGCGTCGTCGTAGGTGAAGGCCTGGTCAGCCATGTCACGCGGTCTCCTGGAGCAAAGCCGTGGCGGGGCGGGACGCGGCCTTGTCGGCCGGCGTGTCCGTCTGCCCGTTCGTCATGTGGCCGTTGGTCATGTGAATGGTCACGTCGCAGACCGACGCGGCGTTGCCGTCGTGCGACACGAAGATCACCGTGCGGCCGAGCGCCCGCAGCTTGCCGATGATCTCGTTGGTGAAGCGGGTGCGGAACTCGGCGTCCTGGTCGGACGTCCATTCGTCGAGGATGATGATCGGACGCCCCTCCGCGACCGCGACGGCCAGGGCGACGCGGCGCCGCTGGCCCTTGGACAGGTCGCGGTTCAGCAGGCCGTCGCCGGTCTCCGGAACCAGATGGTCGATCTTCAGATAGGCCAGCATCTCGCGGAACAGCTCCGCGTCGAAGGTCGGCCCCTGCGGCAGGCGGGTGAACAGGTGGTGGTCCTGGAACACCGCGCAGAACAGGTCGCGGTAGGACTCCAGCCGGTCGCCCTCCACCGCCTGCCCGTCGAGCAGCACCTGACCCTCGTCCGGGCGGAACAGCAGCGGGATGACGCGCAGCAGGGTGGACTTGCCCGACCCGTTGGCGCCGACGATGCCGACGACGCTGCCCGCCGGGATGGTCATGTCGATGGGACCGATCACGAAGGGCTCTGGCCGCAGCCCGGCGCGGTAGGCGAAGCGCACGCCGCGCAGCTCGATGGCGGAGAAGCGGCGCGGCGCGCGGGCCAGCTTCGACGGCGCGTATTCCGCCGCCGGCATGGCGGCGAGCAGGGTGGTGAGCTGGTTCGCCGCATCCTCCGCCGCGATGTAGTCGGGCACGGCGTTGAGGAACTTCGACAGCGGCCGGGCGAGGAACAGGATGACCGAGGTCACCAGCGGAAGCTCCGCCGCCGACAGCGCGCCCATGCGCGGGAAGATGAAGACGAAGACCGCGGAGAAGCCGATGACGATGGTGGCGATCCAGGAGAACAGCTCGCCCAGATTGCGCCCGTGGCGCCGCTTCAGGTCCTCCCATTGGGCGACGTCCGCCTCGACCGCCTGGGCCAGCTCGTCGCGCCGCGCCTTGCCCAGCTTGATCTCGGCGTTGCCGCCGACGATCTCGGAGAAGCCCTGGAGCATCCGCACCTCGGACTCCTTGGCCTGGCCCAGCAGGGCGCGGGTCCGCTGCGCCTCGCGCACGTACCAGCCGCCGATCATCGCGCCGGCCACCAGAAGCAGCGTGGCGCCCACCGTGGTCAGCGTCCACAGGTAGAGGTAGGCCACGACCGCCACCAGCATCATGTTGGCGGCGATCGACAGGTTGGGCAGCAGCGCCGCGATGCGCTCCAGATGGTGGTTGCCGAGGTCGAAGGAGCGCCGCGCCTGCATGTCGAGGATGTCGGCGTGGTTGCCGAGCGTGACGGTCTGCAGGAAGCGCCGCCGCACCCCGGCCAGCGCGCTGAAGCCGGTGGTCAGCACCAGCCCGACGAAGCGTTTGCTGAAGGCGTAGGAGACCAGCAGCGACAGGCAGAAGATCAGGAAGGGCGTGTCCAGCACCTCGCCGCGCATCCAGCCGTTCAGCTCGGCGCTGAGGCTCATCAGGCTGATGAGGTTGGCGGTGGCGGCGACGCAGCCGGTCACCACCAGCCGGGTCAGGATCTCACGGTCGGCCAGCCCGATCAGGGGCAGCAGGGCCGAGACGGGCCGGCTGGGGGCGACACGCTTGGTTGTCTTGCTCTTGCTCATCGCTCCGCCTCACTCCGCCAGCCAGGAGTTGAGGATGCGGGTGATCGTGCCGTTGTCGCGCAGCTTGACGAAGGCGGCCTGCAACCGCTCGGCCTTCTCCTTGCGCGCCTTGGGCATGGCAATGTAGCGGGGGATCAGGCCCAGCGGCTTGGGCAGGACGCGCACGTCCTTCAGGCGCCCGTCCTGCTTGGCCATGTGGTTCAGCACATGCAGGTCGCCGACGATCACGTCCACCCGGCCCAGGATCAGGCGGCGGAAGTTGACCACGTTGCTGCTCGACGGGACCTTTTCCAGATAGGTCGCGGCGTCGAAGTCCGGCGCGTAGGCGAAGCCATCGACCACGCCGATGCGGTAGGGGGTCAGGTCCTCCAGCCGCTCGAAGGCGATGGGGGAGTCCTTGCGCACCATGAAGACGGTCGTGCCGGTGCGGAACGGGCCGATCATGTTGTACTGCGCGAAACGGGCGGGCGAAGCGATGAACTGGAACCCGACGTCGGCGGTGTTCTCGTCCATCGACCGGACGACCTCGGTCCAGGACAGCGGCCGGTGGACCGGGGTGATGTTCAGCTCCTTCAGCAGGGCGACGACGATCTCGGTGTCGATCCCCGTGCGGGTGCCGTTGAAGGAGTAGTTGTAGGGCGGGAAATGGTCTTCCGACGCGATGGTCCAGTATTCGGCGCGCGCCGGAAGGATCGCGGCGAACAGCGCCAGCAGGACCGGCAGCAGGAGCCGCAGGGCCGGGCGGAGGACGGACGCCGTCGCCGCCGTCATGCCTTCGCCCGCTTCTTGCTGCGGGTGGTCAGCAGGATCATCACGAGAAGGGCGCCGGGCGGGGTCAGAACCACCGCCAGGAAGGCGTAAAGCAGGAAGCCGCCGCGGCGGCCGATCCCCAGAAACCCGACCAGCAGGCAGAGACCGATGTAGATCAGCTCGAACACGGCGATGCTTCCTTCTTTGCCCGGCGCCCCGGCGTCGTGCCCTTAAAGCGAACTTCCGTTCGCTTTAGACTCTTATCGCCTCATTCGCCGGCTCTCAGCGGATGCCGATGGCATCCGCCTGCCGCCAGCGGGAACTCTGTTCCCGCGAGAGGCGGGCTCCGGTCGCATGTGCGACCGGGACCGCCGTCGCGGTCCAAAGCGGATTACAATCCGCTTTAGCCGGCCTTCTGGACCGGCTGCTCTTCCATCTGCGGCGCCGCGGCGGGGGCCTCGCCGGCCTCGCTCTTGTTGGCGGCGTCGTTGCGGGCGGCCTCGAACTCCTTGCGGAAATGCTCGCGCATCGCCTCGACGTCGAAGTCCAGCAGCGTGCCGCCGGTTTCGAAGTGCTGCGCGAACACGCGGCCGAGCGCCTGGGTGGCGGCCAGCGACAGGGCCGGCATGACGGCGACGCCCAGGGCGGTGCCGATGAACGGAACGGCCTTCACGGCGGAGCCGAGCACGCTGGAGCTCAGCGCGCCGGGCATGACGCCGCCCATCAGCGCGCCGATGATCGCGCGGGTGCGCTCCTGTGCGAACTCGATCTCATAGAGCTTGGCGAGCTTATGGATCAGGTTGAGCTGGGCCACGCTGACCGCGGCGACGTCTGCGCCGGGAACGGGGATGAGTCCGAAGGCGCCCGAGGCGTAGCTGTGATACTTGATCAGTTCCTGGGCGCGCTTCTTGCGGTCTACCATGATCCGAAACCTTTCGAGGGACAGGTGAGGTTGATTCCAGGTGGAAACGATAAGCTCAGACACACGTTTTGAGACGTTATGCGTCGCAAATTTGGCATTCCGAAAGAAACAAAGCATCGCCAATCAACCGCTGCCTAAGCGATTGGTAAAAGAATGCCCCTATTGTTGCTGGTAAATTAGAGAGTGATTCTTGGGACTGTCGTGGGCAAAGAATGACTGCCCAACGATCCAATATGTCCCAACGACTTGATACATTTTCAGTGCTTAACAACGCATTAAATGCCTATGACCGCCGTCGGTGTTTTTGTTGGAAGCTGCGTCATCTTTCTACGAATTGTAACAAAGTTCATCATCAGCTTTTCTTTGTATAACAGCGTCGACTACCTTTGCGGGAAGCGCGACGGCAGATCGAGGGCGCGCGCCGGAAGCTCGTTGCGCCCGCCCGTGCTGACCGCCGCCCCCAGTACCAGGACGGTGTCGCGCACCGGCTGTCCCTCGATGGTCTGCGTGGGCAGGGCGACGCGCAGCAGCAGGCCGTCCCGCGACGACGACGGGGCGTGGCCTTTCAGCAGGCGCAGCAGCGCCCACGGCCCACGCTCGGCCAGGGTGATGGTGTCGCCGGTCGCCGCGGCGGTTCCGCCCGCCGGCGCGCCCTTCGGACGGAAGGGCGACCCGGAGGCCCAGCGGGCGCTCAACAGGACCGGCTGGCCCGGTGTCCAGGCGAGCGTCCCGCTGTTGGCCGTCGCCCCCACCGCGCTGGCGCCCGAACGCACCGACCAGTCGATGATGTGCTCCGCCCCGACCTCCTGCGCGCGGTTGGCGCCGTAGGTGAGACGGACGCTGACGGGGGCCGGGCGCGCGATGGCCTCCAGCAGGGGACGGGCGGCCTCCATCCGTTCCAGGAAGGCGGCGACCTCGGGGGTCGCGGTCCGCATCACCGCCACCCGGTGCTCGTCGAGCTGGCGGTAGAAGCGGCGGACGTCCTGCGGGTCGGCGTCGGACGCGCCGCGCGCTTGCTCGGGGCCGACGAAGGGGAAGCGCCCGGCGAGGGTCTGTGCGAAGGCGGTGGACAGCTTCGACAGGGCGACGTCGCTGTCCGGAACCGGGGTTTCCACCGGCATTCTGGGCGGGACCGGCAGATGCGCGACGACGGCCGGCGCCTCCACGACGGAGGGCGGCGGCGCGGGTTCCGGCGACGGGGCCGGCCGCGGAGGCGGGGGAGTCGGGGCCGCCGCGACCGGCTTGGCCGGCTCCGCTTCGGGCGAAAGGGGCTTTGGTTCCACGGGCTTGGGCGCAGCGGGCTTGGCCTCGGCCGGCTTGACGGCTTCGGCGGGCGGAGCATCAGGAGCCGGCGCGGGCAGGGCGGCGGCCAGGGCGTCCGGCAGGGCGGTCACCGCCGGGTTGAGAACCAGCGCTCCGCCGTCACCCACCGCGAACAGGGCGCCGGTCTGCGGCGCGTCGAGCGCCAGGACGGCGGCGCGGGCGCCGGTCGCGGCGGTGGACAGGGCTTCGGTGATGCGGTCGGTGGTGTCGCGGCCCGGCAAATCGGCGATGGCGGCCTTCTGGAGCGCCACGCGGATCGCGTCGGGCAGGCCGCGGGCGGGCTCCTGCAGGGCGGCGGCGATGGGCCAGGAAACGGCTTCGGCGACGGCCCCGGTCAGGCGGCGGACGTCGTCGACATCCTCGGCGGTCGGCGTCTCCGGCAGGCCGCGCAGCCGTTCGGCCAGGGCCTCGGCGCGCTGGCGCAGGGGGTTGCGGCCGTACAGCTCCTCGGCCAGCGGGGTGGCGAGCTGCACCGATTCCGCGCGCACCGCCGCGGCGATGGTCCGGGCGTCGAGGTTGGGCAGGTCGGCGCCCGCGGCGATGCGGGTGATGTAGCCGTCCGTCGCCGTCATCGGCGACCGGGGGACGGCGCCGTAGACGCTTTCGGCCAGCGCGTTCAGCTCGTCGAAGCCGCTGTTGCGGCGGAAGCGGTCGTAGCGCTCCAGCGCGTCGCGCCGCCCGCCGATGCGGTCGAGCTGCTCGGCGAGCCGGCGGAAGGCGGGGAGGTCTTCGACCGTCCGCGGGTTAGCGACCGGCGGCAGGTCGGCCATGGTGGCGCTGGGCAGCAGGGCGTCGCGGATCGGCCGCAGCACCGAGCGGCGCAGCGTGACGGAGGCGAGCCGCTTCTTGTCCTCGTCGAAGGTGCTGAACAGCGAGGTCGGCAGCAGCGGCGTGGCGAGGGGACTGCGCTCCATCACCGCGGTGGCGGCGATCACCCGACCGGCCAGAGCGCCATCGGTGACGGCGTCGCGCGCCAGCAGCGCCCGGCGCAGGTCGGCGGTGGCGGCGGCGACCGGCGGGCTGCCGGCGGACACGCTGGACACGCCCTGCCACGCGGCGACCGACAGTCCGGCGACCGAGGCGGCGAGCGCGGCCTGGGCCATCCGGCGGCGCTTGTGGGCCTGCTGGTAGGCGGCGTCGGACGGCCGCCCGTAGCCGGCCTCGGCGAAGGCGCGGCCCGGCAGCAGGTTGCGGGCGAAGACCGGGCGGCGCCCGCCGGTGGCCGGAGCGTAGGCGCCAGTCAGGGCGATGCCGCGCAGCGGGAAGGGCTCGGTCTGGTCATCGCCGCCCAGGGCGCCACCCAGGGCGCTGTCGAGGAACAGCGCCAGCGGATGGCGCAGCGTGTCCAGGGACGCCGGCAGCAGCGGCAGGCGCACCCCGGCGGTGCCGGCGGCGAAGGCGTCGGCCTCCAGCACGGCGATGTCGGCGGCGATGGCCTCGAACGCCTCGTCGATGCGGCGCGGCTCGAAGGGCTTGGCCCAGTCCTGCGGGTTGGTCCATCCCAGCACGCCGTCCAGAAGGGCGGAGGGCATGGCGGCGCAGAGATCGGTGAAGCCGTCCAGCGCCTCGGCGCGGACCACGACCACATGCACCGGGCCGACCACGCCGAGATCGTCGCGCAGGGTCCGCAGACGCTCCCGCAAGGCGGCGCCCCGCTTGGCCAGCGCGTCACGTGGACCGGGGCGCTCGGCGGCGGCGCGCAGCTCGTCGGCGCCGACCATCAGCAGGACGCCGTCCAGCGGGCGGCGCATCGGCCGCTTGCGCATTGCAGCGACCAGCGCCGGCCAGGAGGCCCCCAGCCGGGAGCCGTCGGCGGAATCGGCACCGGCGTGCAGGATCGCGGCACCTTCGCAGAACCACCAGCAGCCGTTCTCGCCATTGCCGTCCTCCGGCCAGCGGACATGGGTCGGGTCGGTGGCGAGCAGGGCCGGGCCGCCGACGCCGAAGGCGAGGAACCACGGGATGTCGCCGCGGCGCAGGGGACCGCGCATCTGCCGCGTCAGGATGTCCAGCCCTTCGCCATAGACGCGGGCGTTGGGCGGCGTGTCGGCGGCGGCCTTCTTCGGCGGTGGCGCCTCGGCGCGGACGCGCAGCGGCGCCGGCGGGGCGGCCCGGCGCGCGGGGGCCTTCCGCCCGGTGGCCTTGGCGGCGGGCTTGCGCCGCCAGCCGCGCAGCTTCGGCCAGACCATCCGGCCGAGGCGATAGAAGATGTAGAGCGGCAGCGCCAGCAGCGCGTAGGGCGCCAGCGTGACGGCAAAGGACAGGAGATAGACGATGGCGGAGCCGATGGTGGAGAGCACCAGCTCCAGCGTGAGCATCAGTAGGACCATGACAGCCCCATGTCCTCGACCGCGGCGCGGGCGCCGCTCAGATCGCGTTGGATGCCGCCGACGGCGCCGGCCCACAGCAGATGTGAGATTACGAGGAACAGCACGGCGGTCCCGCCGACCGCCCACCACCAGCGCCGTCCGGACGGTGCGAGATAGCCGGGCACGGCGCCTTCCGGCGGTTCGCAGGCGCGTGGGCTCGGGTGGCTGGCCGCGGCGCGCTCGCCGACGACGATGCGGTGCAGGGCGGGGCGCCGGGCGGTCGCCTGGGCGTCGTCGGGAAAGCCCAGCGCCAGCGCCGCGAGATAGACGGCGGCCAGCCCGCGGTCGGCCTTGGCGCCCTGGCGGATCAGGTCGTCGGCCTGGACGAACAGGGTTTGCAGAGAAGCGTTCGCGCCGAACAGGCGGCTGGAGACCACGGCGTCGGCGGGGCGCGTCTGGGCGAGCGCGCGGTCGGCCAGCATGGCCATGGCGAAGACCGCCTTGACCACGGTGCCGTGCGCGCCCGGCCCTTGCGAGACGGCGGCACCGCTCATGTTGTGGAGTGTGGCGGTCAGGCGGTCGGCCACCGTCCCCGCCGGGGCCTGCGCGTCGGCGCAGCCGGCGAGCAGGTCCTCCTGGAAGGTGCGGAACAGGGCCAGCGTGCCGGCGGGCTTGGCCCCCGCGGGCGCCATCTTCGGCGCCACAGCGGGGTGGGCCGGGGCGAGTTGGGCGGTCACGGCGTTCCCTCCGTCAGCGGAGCCACGGTGAAGCTTTCCCGTCCCAGCCGCACGTCCAGGGCGCCGGCGCCGTCCAGCGTCTGCCGGTGGGCGCCGGGCGCACCGTACAGCGCGTAGACGAGGGTTTGGGTCGGGGCGGTGGCGAAAGGGGGCAGGCTGTGCAGGAGCACGCTCTGGCCCGGCACCATCTCCCAGGAGGCGATGGCGATGCGGTTGCCGGCCTCGGCGCTCAGCGCCTCGCGGTCGCGGAACCAGCCCGCGGCGTCGAGCCCGGCCAGCCGTCCAGCCAGCGCCGGGTCGGCCACCCGCACCACGTCGACCGCGACCGGGCGGCGCCCGTTGGCGTCGGGCTCGGCGACAATGCGCAGGACGGGGGCGTCGGCGCCCCCCGCATTAGGTGTGGGTCCGCTGGCGGCGCAGCCGGTGAGCGCGAGAGCAAGGATGATCGCGAGGCGCTTCATGTCAGCCACCGCCGCCGGGCGCCGACTGGCCGGCACAGACGTAGCCCGCCGGGGTGTGGCGGTACCAGTTGCCGGTCGCCTCGGCGCAGGGGGCGAGCACGCGGTCGTTGCGCTGCGGCTGCGCCACCACCGGGGCCGGGGCGGTGTCCACCTCGCGGCCCGCGGCCGGACGGTTGGTCACGACGAAGCCGTCCTCATCCTCCTCGACGATCATCACGTAGCGGGCGCGCTTGGCGGGGTAGCGGATGCCGACGTCGTAGTCGCCGTCGGCCACCTTCTCCAGGATCGCGCCGGGACGCTCGCTGCCGAGCGGCGCGCAGCCCGTCCCGGCGAGCACGACCGGCAGCAGCGCCGTCGCGGCGATCAGGGTTCGCATCATCGGGGTCTTCCTGCTCATGCCTGGCCTGCTCATGCCGGAATCGCCCGGCGCTGGGCGTTGGTGGCGACCGCTGCGGGGCCGGCGGCCTCCATCAGGTCGGGCGGGGTCGGCTCGATGCCGGCCTCGGCCAGCGTGCGGTAGACGGACCGCCAGACCAGCTCCGGAACGACGAAGCTGGCGTCGTAATCCTCGACCCAGAAGAACAGGTTGTATTTGCACAGCCACTGGCCGTTGACGCCGCGGATGCCGTCGTAGCGGACGAAGGGCGGGCCGCCGGTGGCGCTGGGCATCACCTTGTCGGCGTTCTGCAGGGCGGTGGTCAGCAGGCCGCCCATCTGGCCGGGGTCGTGGCGGGCGTCGGCGTAATATTCCAGCTTCATCGACACCCGGTCGACCGCGCTGAAATTGATGACCGTCGCCTCGGACACCTTGGCGTTGGGCATGGCGACGATGAAGCCGGCGACGTTGCGGATGCGCACCGTGCGCCACGTCATGTCGACCACGACGCCGCGCACCAGATCGGTGATCTGGATGCTGTCGCCGATCTGGAACGGCCGCTCGATGTTCAGGACGATGCCGGAGAAGACGTTGGCGATGTTGGCCTGGATGGCGAGGCCGATGACCATGCCGACGAGGCCCGAGGCGGCGAGCAGGCTGGTGATCGGCTGCTTCAGGACGAAGGCGATGATGCCGCAGCCGGCGAAGCCGAAGACGATCAGGGTGGAGAAGCGGCGGACGATGCCGGGGATCTTGCGCTGGGTGCGGATCTCCAGCGGGGTCCAGACGAAGCGCTCCAGCGTGCGGTCGACCAGGATGGCCGGGACGATCCACCACAGCACGTTGACGCCGTTCACCACCATGGCGATCCCGCTCGGTGGCAGCGTCGCCACCGCCTGATCCAGCACGATGTTGCCGGCGGACATCAGCAGCAGCGGCCAGGACAGGATGCGCATGAACAGCGTCTGGATCTTCCAGAACTGGCCGCGGTCGCGGCGGTCCATGAAGGCGGCGAAGACCGCCAGCACGGCGCTGAAGATGGCGATGTAGACGAAGAAGTCGCGATGGATGAAGTCGCGCGCCGCCGGGGAGTCCGGTGCGGCGACCACGCCGAAATCGACGCGCGAGAAGTCCGGCTGCGGGCGCCCGAAACCGACGTAGTTGGGATCGCCCTCGCTGCCGACCGAGGCGACGTCCTGCGAGATCCAGGCGCGCGACAGGCGCCAGCCGGGCGACGGCGCCAGCACCCGCTTGGCGCGGAGCTGGTCGAGCAGGGTGGAGCTTTCGCTCTCGCCCTCCAGCGCGCGGCGGAAGCGGTCGGCGAGGCCGGGATCGGCGGCGGACGCGGTCTCCGCCGCGGCCATCGCCTTCAGCTTCTCCACGAAGTCGTTGGTGTCGACCAGCGACATGCCGAGCACGTCGGTGACGAACATCACCGTGTTCCGGTTCTGCGTCCGGTGGCGGAAGCTGACGCCGACCGTCTGGCTGCCGTAGGGCGGGCGCTGGTCAAAGACGTTCAGGGCGAAGCGCCCCTCGATCCGGTAGGCGACGTAGGTGGTGACCTCGCCGCGCTCCTCGCGGTAGGGCTTGCCCAGCTCGACCGGCTTGACCGCGTTGGTGAAGACGACGTCCGCCGGGTTGAAGGCGCCGCGGTAGCGGAACCAGATCGTCAGGTTCAGCGTCGCCTCGTTGGCGTCCGGGTTCAGGTCGCGGATTTCATGGAGCTGGACGCCGGTGTAGATGACGTCCGTCTTGTACATGAAGCGGTCGTTGACGTAGAGCGCCCGGCCCTTGGTGACCTCCTCCAGGAAGTTGGAGACTCCGGCCTCGCGGATCGGCTGGAGCTGGGTCAGCGCCGCCACCGGGTTCAGGCCGTTGTAGGAGGCCATCATCACCGGCAGGGTCGCTTGGCCGCGGTTGTCGAAGGTCCAGGTGCCGACCGTGCCCTGGAAGGCGGTTTCGGCGCGGTCGTGGTCGGCGATGGCGCGGCGCAGCGCCTCGCCGTCCGGCTTACCGGTGGCGGTGTTCGTTTTGGCGATGGCTCCGGCGATGAGGTCCACGCCATCGGCGCCCAGCGCCGCCGCCCAGTCGGGCACCGCGTTGAAGCGCTTCACATACTGGCCGTAGAAGCGCTGCGCCCGCTCGTTCGCCGTGTCGAACAGCACGGGCGAGGACACCAGCAGGCCGTGGCCGTAGGCTTCCGGGGTCAGCGCCTTGGGGTTGGCCTGCGCCTGGGCGACGATCTCGGTGCGGAAGGCCGACGAGGCCATCTCCGAGCTGCCGGCGATCAGGTTGCGCACCCCGGCGTCGCGCAGCGCCACCACCACCCGCGCGCTGTCCACCGCCGAGCCGATGACGACGACGGCGCCGGTCGGCATCTTCTCCTTGACCGCCTGGGCCAGCGCCGGCAGGGCGGACGCACCGTTGCGGCCCGGCGCGAAAGTCCACTGGCCGACCAGCTTGGTGCCGAAGCGCTGGAGGATCGCGTCGAACTGCCCGGCCTGCGATGCCGCTTGCTCGCTGTCCTCGCGGACGATGGCGACGGTCGGCTCGCCGACCACGTTGCGCACGTAGTTGGCGAGGAAGCGCGTCTCGTGCGTGCGGTCCAGCGTGATGCTGAACAACCAGGGGCTGGGCGCGGCGTCGGCCGGGCGGACCAGCGGGCGCGGCGCGATCAGCGGGATTTGCCTCTGGGCGTAGATTGCCGTCGCGCTGTCGGTGGCGTCCGGCGTGTGGCCGATCACCGCGAGGACGGAGGGATCGTTGGAGACGCGCCGGGCGATCTCCAGCGACTTGCCCTTGTCGCCCTCGTCGTCGAAGGGCTTGACCACCACGGGACGGCCGGCGATGCCGCCCGCCGCGTTGATGGTGTCGGCGCGCAGCGCCGCCCCCTTGCGCAGGGCCAGCCCCAGCGCCGCGTCCGGCCCGCTGAGCGGTCCGACGACGGCGACGGTCAACGGCTCGCGCGCGCTGTCGCCGAGGAAGCCGGCGCGGACAACCAGGGAGACCAGCACGGTGACGAGCATCGCCGCCGCCAGGATCAGCGCGAAGCGCGCCTTCTTGGTCAGGTGCGACCAGCGCAGCGGCGGCCGGGAGCGGGGCTGGAGCGAGCTCAGCATGGGGTGGGCCTCGGGCGGTCCGTGACGGGGTGGAGCAGGGCGAGGGGGATGTAACCCTCTCCCCTCTGGGGAGAGGGTGGCCCGGAGGGCCGGTGAGGGGGTTGCGCTTTTGCCGGACGTATCGTCACGCGCAACCCCCTCACCCTGACCCTCTCCCCAGAGGGGAGAGGGAAAGCGGCAATCAGTCCGGCCATCCTCATTGCTCCTGCATCGCGTGCTGGAGGCCGTTGAGGACCGGCGAGAACACATAGTCGAGGATGGTGCGCCGCCCGGTCAGGATGCTGCAGGTCACGCGCACGCCGGGGAACAGCTCGTAGGTCTTGCCGCCGTAGTCGAAACGGGTCACCGGCAGCTCGACGCGGACCTTGTAGTAGGACTGCTTGTTGGCGTCGAGCAGCGTGTCCGGGCTGATCGTCCGCACCCGCCCCTCGATGTGGCCGAAGCGCGAGGCGTCGCCGCCGGCCAGCGTCACCACCACCGGCTGGTCGGGGCGGACATAGCCGATGTCCTGCACCGGCAGGCGGGCGTCCACCACCAGCTTGCCGTCGCGCGGCACCAGCTCCACCACCGTCTCGCCGGCCTTGACCACGGCGCCCTTGGTGGAGACGGCCAGCGTCTTGACGATGCCGTCCATGGGGGCGCGCAGGCTGCTGCGGTCCAGGCTGTCCTGGTAGCGGGTCAGGCGCTGCGACAGCTCGTCGTGGTTGCGGCGGGCCTCGTCGAGGGCATTGCGGCTCTCTTCCTCGTACTTGCGGCCGATCCACACCAGCTTGCTGCGCGCCTCGGCCAGCGCCGCCTCGGCCTGGGCCAGCGTGGCGCGGTCCTCGGCGATGGCGCTGCTGACGCGGGCGTCGTCGCGCAGCAGCTCCAGATGCTTCATGCGGTTGGTGATCTCGCGCTTCAGCAGGGTCTCGCTGATGGAGAGCTGCTCGCGGATCAACCCTTGAGCCACCTGGGAGCCGCCGATGCGTGCCCGCACGGCGGCCACCTGCTGCTCGCGCTGGGCGATGTCCTGGCGCTGGATGTCGAGGTCGGAGGCCAGCCGGTCGCGGCGGGCGCGGAACAGGTCGCGGGTCTGCGCCACCAGATCGGGCCGCTCGCGCAGCAGCCGCTCAGGGAAGTCGATGGCCTCGCGGCGCCCGACCTCCGCCTCCAGCCGCGCGGTGTCGGCGGACAGCGAGCCGAGGCGCAGCTTCAGCTCCTCCAGGTCGGCGCGGATCTTGGTCTGGTCCAGCTCGATCAGCGCTTGGCCGGCGGTGACCGAATCGCCTTCCTGCACCAGGATGTCGCGGACGATGCCGCCTTCGAAATGCTGGACCGACTGGTTGTAGGACAGCGGCACCACGTCGCCGGGGGCGCTGCTGGAGACGTTCAGCTCGGCGATGGCCGCCCAGCCGAGTGCGGCGAGGAAAGCGGCGATGCTGACCGCGAACAGGCCGTCGCCGAAGCGGCTTTCCGTGTCCGCGGCCTGTGTTCCCAGCAGGGCGGCCGGGAGGGCGGCTGGGATGCCGGTCGGAATCGCGGGCGGCACGGGCGCGGTGGCGGTGGCGGGCTTGCGGGTCAGCAGGGGAAGCGGCTTCATGGCGTCACCAGCCCCGCCGGCTCGCGGACGACAGCCGCGCCGGTCGACAGTCCATTGGGCGGTTGGTCGAGGTCGAGCACCAGCGAGGCGCCCTGGAGGATGCGCGGGTCGTGGGACGCGATGATCACCGTGTGGCCGCTCCGTGCCAGCTCGATCAGCGTGCGGTAGACGGTGGCGGTGCCTTCCGAGTCCAGCCCGTCGGTCGGCTCGTCGAGCAGGATCAGCCGGCCGCCGACCGCCAGGGCGCGGGCCAGCGCCAGCCGGCGGCGATGGCCGGTCGGCAGCTCGTGGCCGAAGTTGCGCAGCGGCGTGTCGAGGCCCTGGGCGCAGTCGGCCACCGTGCGGTCGGCCCCGGCGCGGTGCAGGACGGCGTGAAGCTCCGTCTCCGACAGGCGCGGGTTGGCGAGCAGCAGGTTCTCGCGGATCGTCCGGTTGAGGAACACCGGCTCCTGCGGCAGCAGCCCGATCTGCTGGCGCCACCAGGAGGGGGCGAACTTGCGGATATCCACCCCGTCGGCCAGCACCGCGCCCTCCTGCGGATCGGCCAGTCCGGCGATCAGGCGGATCAGCGTCGATTTGCCCGAGCCGTTGCGGCCCTTCAGCACCAGGATGTTGCCGGCGGGCACCGACAGGCTGAGGCGGCGCAGCAGCGGCGTGACGCCGCCCGGCGGGGTGAAGGTCAGGTCGCGCAGCTCCAGCGTGCCGGCGTAGCGGGGCAGGCTGGTGCCGCCGGTCGGCTCGACCGCGGTGCGGGCGAACTGCTCCAGCCGCGCCTGCGCCTGCCGGGCCATCGCCAGGGACTCGCCGATCTGGGCCAGCCGGGTGAAGGGGGCCAGCGCGCGGCCGACCAGCAGGTTGATGCCGATCAGCGACCCGACGTCCAGCTCACCGCGCACCACCAGAACGGCGCCGGTGGCGATCACCGCCACGCCCTGGAGCGCCTGGAGGCTCTGCGCCGCCGACTGGGCGCGGCCCTGGCGCATCGACATGCGCTCGCGGACCACGCGCAGGGCCTTGGCCGCGCGCTGCCAGTCGCCGAGGAGCGGCTTGGCGCCGCCGAACAGGGCGACCGCGTCGCGCCCGACGATGGCGGTGGTGACCAGCCCCTGGGCGTCGGCGCCGGCCTGGGCGAGGTCGCGCCCGACCGCGCGCATGTCCGCCTGGGCGAGCAGCCCGGCGGCGATGGCCAGCAGCGTGAAGACGAGGCAGATCGCCGCCAGCGGCCAGGAGATCAGCGCCACCACGAGGATGAAGCCGAGCGCGAAGGGCAGGTCGAACAGCGTCGCCAGATTGGCGGAACCGAGCGCGGAGTCGATCTGCTCCGGCGCCCGCAGCGCCTCGCGCCGGGCCGCGTCGCCCTCCACCGATCCGGCGCCGCTGCGCGCGGTCATCAGGATGCCGAAAGCCCCGGTGGTCAGACGCTCGTGCTCGGCCCGCCCGATGCGCCCGGCGATGCCCAGCCGGACGTGGCGGAACAGATGCTCGAAGGCGATGGACAGCACGACGCCGACGGTCAGCGCCGCCAGCGTGGAGTCGACGCCGTGCGTCACGTAGCGGTTCAGCACCAGCATCGTGTAGAAGGAGGAGGCCAGCCCCAGCAGGTTCGCCGCCAGCGACGCCGCGAAGACGCGGGCGGTCAGCCGCAGGTTGGCGCGCAGCCGAAGCACCAGCAGACCGATGGCGCCACCGCTCATCGCTGGTCTCCCGTGCCGCGCCGGCCCTGATCGCGGAAAGCGCCGCGGCCCGGCGCGGTCAGCTTCGGCATCGGCTTGGTCTGGATGTCGGTGGCGTTCAGCCGGCCCATGGCGGCGAGCAGCCGGTAGCCGGCCAGCACCAGCTCCGTCTCCGCGGCCGCGGCGTCGCTGCGCGCGTTGATCAGCGTCGTCTCCCCCGACAGGATGTCGATCAGCGACCGCGTGCCCAGCTCGCGCTCCGACCGCGCCACGTCGAGGAAGCCGGCGGCGAGGCTCGCCTGATCGTTCAGCAACTGCACCTGGGCGCGGGCGCTTTCCAGCCGGTTCCAGCTGTTGCGGACGGTTTCCAGCACCGTGCGCTCCTGGTCGGCCCAGGTGGCGTCGGCAGCCCGCAGGTCGGCCTCGGCCAGCCGGATGCTGTTGAGCGCGGTCAGGCCGGTGTTCAGCGAGAAGGTGACCTGGAGCTTGAACAGCAGCTCGTTCTGCCGCCCGGACTGCCCGGCGACGTCGCGCTTGATGTTGTGTTCCACGAAGCCATCGATCCGCGGGTAGAGGGTGCGGCCGCGCACCGAGGTCACCGCCTCCTGCGCCGCCGCGGTGGTCAGGGCCAATTCCTGAAGGCGCGGGTTGTGGCGGCGCGCCTCCTCCACCGCCGCGTCCATCGAGACGGGCAGGCCGGCGCGCGTCATCGCCAGGACCTGGGCGTTGCTGACTTGGAAGGGGATATGGCCGAAGAAGGCCTGGAAGCGGCTCTGCGCGTTCTGCGTCGCCTCTTCCGCCGCGACGCGGCGGGCCTGGGCGCCGGCCAGCTGGCTCTTGGCCTGAAGCACGTCGGTGGAGAAGCCGAAGCCCTCCTGAAGCCGCACCTCCTCAAGCCCGGTCTGGCGGCGGATGTTGTCTTCGGACTGGCGGGCGAAGGCGAGCAACTGGTGGGCACGGACGAGGCTGGCGTAGGCGGTGAGGCCCTCCACCAGCAGCTCCTGCCGGGTGCGCTCCACCGCGATGTCGGCGCGGACCAGCGTCACCTGGGCGCGCCGGATGTCGGCGTTGGTCGCGTCGAAGTCCCAGATCAGCTGCGTCGCCCGCGCCGAAAACTGCGAGGCGTTCATGTCCGTGTTGGGCAGGCCCGCCGGCTTGGTCGTGCTCTCGCGCCCACCATTGGCCGACAGGCTCAGCGTCGGGAACCAGCCGCCATGGCTGACCCGCAGGGCGTTGCGCGCCCCGTCGGCGGCGGCCTCTGCCCCGCGCAGGCGGTCGTGGGTCTCCGTCGCCTTGCCGATCAGCGCCACCACCTCGTCGCGCGGAGACGCAACCGAAGGTTGTGGCGCTCCGGTCAGGAGCGGAAGCGCAACCGTGGCGATAAGACAAAACTTGTGCATGAGGGTCCTGGAGATCGCCGCATGTTTAGGCCGTTCGGCCTACAGCGATGATGATCTTAGTCGAGAACTCTCATACTCATTTAGGACAAAACAGTATCCAAATACCTAAAAATGCGTCGAATTCTGTCGGTCGATCATGAATTTTCTGCGACCGGCACAATCGTCGATGCATGGGTTGTGGCGTGGTGTGTGTCCGCGGTGTGAAGCGCCATAGCCCAGTCTCCGCTGTGCGCATCAAGACTGTTTTGCACAACCGGAACGGTGTCCGGCAGGCCCAGGCCGGAGGAGAGAAGTGCTGCGTAGTCGAAGCGTCCGTGATCGGCCTGAGGCACTGGCACTGGCACTGGCACTGGCGACGCGGCCAGCGGCTGGCTGTGCAGCTGCGCCGCGACGGTGGCCTGCACGTCGAAGGCGACGCCGGCTACCACGCGGCTGCTGCCGTCCGCCATGGACATGCTGGTGGTGCCGAGAATGTGGTTGCCGGCCAGCGTCGTGCCGGCCGGGGTGGCCGTGGTGGCGATGGACAGGATGCCGGCGTCGGCCAGCGTGCGCAGCTCGCCCGGCTGGCTCACCCCGTCGCCGTTGGCGTCCTGCCAGACCTGGAGCGTGGCGAAGCTCTGGTCCGCGGCGTCGATGCGCCCGTCGTGGTTGCTGTCGAGCGAGGCGAGCGCCTCCAGGCTGCTGTTGAAGCCTTTTCCGAAATGTTCCGACACCAGTTCGCGCCCGTCGTCGATTTGCCCGTTGTGGTTGTCGTCGCGCACCAGCAGGGCGTTGCCCTTGCCGACCCAGCCGGTCCGGTCGGCCACGCCGTCGCCGCTGACGTCGAACAGGACGCCGTCGGTCAGCGTCCGCAGCGCCAGCCCGTCGCCGGCCATGTCCAGCACGATGGGGTCGCTGGCGACGGTGGTCAGCTTGACGTTGTCGATGCGCAGGATCGGGTTGACGCTGTTGTCGCTGGTGTCGGAGGTGCCGAAGCCCAGCGACAGGGTGGTGTTGGCCGGGATGACGACGCTGAATTTCCCGCTGGCGCTCGCGTCCTTGGCGAGCAGCGTGACCACGCCGTTGACGCTGACGAAGGCGAAGTCGTGATAGCCGGGGTCGGAGAAGATGAAGGTCCAGTCGAAGGTCAGCGTCGTGTCCTTCGTCACCGTGACGGTGGTGGCCAGCTTCATCGCGTTGCCGAAGGACGGAATGGTCCCGGTCGCCGTGGCGATGGAGCCGTGGGCAAGGCCGAGGAAGTCCTCGAGCTGGGTCGGCGTCCGGCCGCCCGCGGAGGTCAGGGTGCCCTCATGCCCGTCGCCCGTCGCATCCACCGTGGCGCCGCCGGTGTAGCTCCAGCCGGTCAGCCCCTTGTCGAAGGTGCCGTTGGGGATCAGCACGCCGGGATGCAGGGTGACGGTGTCCGTCGCGGTGGAGAAGGCGCTGCCGTCGCCGATGGTGACGGCGACCTTGGAGCCGGCGCTGCCGGTGGTCTGGTCCCAGGCGCGGATGGTCAGGGCGCCGTTGACGGTGGCCGGCACCGCGGCGTTGGGCTGGAAGTAGAGCCGGTCGGTGGCGCGCAGCAGAAGGGCGGAATCGCTGTCGTTGACCGCGCCGACGAGGCTCCAGGTCGCACCGTTGTCGGTGGAGAACCACCAGCGGCCATAGCTCTCGTTGGTGCCGGTCAGGGCGATGCCGACGACGGCCCCGGCGTCCGTGTCGATGACGTTGCCGGGGCCGCTGCCGTTCAGCCCGACCAGCTTGGACACCGCGAAGCCGACTGTGCCCGCGGTGGGGGCGGCCAGGGCCTCCGCCGCCACGGCCACGTCGAGGTTGGTGTCGATCAGGACGGGGGAGGCGTTCGGCGGCACCACGGTGACGCCGATGGTGACGGTCGCGGTCAGCGGCCCGCCGGCCCCGCCGTTGCCGAGATCGTTCACGACGATCCGGATGGCGTCGGCCCCGGTGTAGGAACTGGCCGTGTAGAGGAGCCCGTTGGCGGCGCCGAGCAGCCCGTTGATGGTGGCGAGCGTCGCGCGGATGGTGACAGTGTCCGTTCCGTTGCCGGTGATGATGGCGTCCCACCCGGCGCTGGCCAGGGTCAGCGTGCCGTGGCCGGCGGTCAGCGTGACCAGCATCGGCAGCGCGCTGGCATCGACGTCGGACACCGACAGGCCGGTGACCGCCACCGCCACGCCCTTCATCGTCGCCAGCGCCGTCGTGCCGGCGGTGATCTGCGGCGCGTCGTTGACGGGAGTGACGGTTCCGGTCAGGGCGATGGTGTCGGCGCTGTAGACGGTGCTGCCGCCGACTCCGGCCGTCAGGTCCACGCGGCCGCCGGTGACGACGGGGGCGCCGCCGTCCTCGATCAGCCGGACGGTCAGGGCCGGGGTGGTGCCGTTCCAGTCGGCGGCGGGAAGGAAGCGCAGCATTGCGCTGGCGGCGACGACCAGGGCCGAGCCTTCCGCCACCGCGCCAACGGTGATCCAGGCGAAGCCCGACCAGTACTGCCAGACGCCCTGCCCGGCGGTCGCCGCGTTGCCGACGATGGCAACCCCGGCGAAGCCGTTGGCGGAGGAGCCGCCCGCCACGGCGTCCGCCGGGTCGGAGAACAGGTGGCCGAACAGGGCGGTGACGCTGGTGCCCGTGGGATTGACGGTGTCCTCGGCGATGGTCGGCAGGGTCGCCGTCGTGCCGGTCGCCACCGGGGCGTCGTTGACCGGAATGACGGTGCCCGTCAGCGCGATGGTGCCGGCGCTGTAGGCGGTGCTGCCGCCGACGCTCGTCGCGTCGACCCGCGCGCCGCTGGCGATCGGGCCTTGCGACGTGTCGACCAGCCGGACGGTCAGGGCCGGGGTGGTGCCGTTCCAGTTGGCGGCGGGAACGAAGCGCAGCGCCGTGTTGGCGGCCAGCAGCAGGCCGTTGCCGCCGCTGACCGCGCCGATGTCGGCCCAGGCCGCCCCGGTCCAGAACTGCCACGCCCCTTGCGCCACGGTGGCGGCATTGCCGATCACCACGACGCCGGCCAGCGTGTCGGCCGCCGACCCGCCGCTCACCGCGTCGGCGGCGTCGGAGAACAGGGAACCGAACAGGCTGGCGACGGTGGTGCCCGTGGGGTTGGCGGTGTCCTCGGCGATGGTTGGCAGCGTGGCCGCCGTGCCCGTCGCCACGGGGGCGTCGTTGACGGGGGTGACCGAGGTGGTCAGGGCGACGGTGCCGGCGCTGTAGCGGCTGTCGCCGCCCACACTCGCCAGGGCGACCCGCCCACCGCTGGTCACGGCCCCTTGGGAGTCGTCGATCAGCCGGACGGTCAAAGCCGGGGTGGTGCCGTTCCAGTTGGCGGCGGGAACGAAGCGCAACGCCGTGTTGGCGGCCAGCAGCAGGGCGTTGCCGTCCGATGCCGCCCCTACGGCGGTCCAGCCCGTGCCGGTCCAGTACTGCCAGACGCCTTGCGTGGTCGCCGCGTTTCCGACGATGGCGATCCCGGCGAAACCATTGGCGGCGGAACCGCCGCTTACGGCGTCCGTCGCGTCGGAGAACAGGTGGGCGAACAGGCTGGTGACCGTGGCGCCCGCCGGGTTGACGGTGTCCTCGGCGATCGTCGGCAGGGTGGCGGTCGTTCCGGTGGCGACCGGCGCGTCGTTGACGGGGGTGACGGTTCCGGTCAGCGCGATGGTCCCAGCGCTGTAGACGGTGCTGCCGCCGACGCCGCCGGTCAGGTCGACGCGGTTGCCGGTGACCAGCGGTGCGCCGCCGTCCTCGACCAACCGGACCGTCAGGGCGGGCGTGGTGCCGTTCCAGTTGGCGGTGGGAACGAAGCGCAGCGCCGTATTGGCGGCCAGCAGCAGCCCGTTGGCCTCGCTCGCCGCGCTGATGCCGGCCCAGGCGGTGCCCGTCCAGTACTGCCACGTTCCTTGCGCCACGGTGGCGGCGTTGCCGACCACCACCACGCCGGCGAAGCCGTTGGCGGTGGACCCATCGCTGACCGCGTCGGCGGCGTCGGAGAACAGGTGACCGAACAGGGCGGAGACCGTGGCGCCCGCCGGGTTGGCGGTGTCTTCGGCGATGGTCGGCAGGGTGGCCGTCGTGCTGGTCGCCACCGGAGCGTCGTTGACCGCGCTGACCGCTGTGTTGAGGGCGATGGTGCCCAGGCTGTAGCGGCTGTCCCCGCCGGCGTCCGTCACGTCCGCCCGCCCGCCGCTGGTGACCGGGCCTTGCGAATCGTCGATCAGGCGAACCATCAGGCTGGGTGGCACGCCGTTCCAATCGGCGGCGGGCAGGAAGCGCAGCTTGGTGTCGGCCGCCAGCAGCAGGGCGTCGCCATTCGACACCGTTCCCACGTCGGTCCAGGCCGTGCCGGTCCAGTATTGCCATTGTCCCTGGGCGGTGTCCGCACCGTTGGCGATCACCACCACGCCGGCGAAGCCGTTCGCGGCGGACCCGCCCGCCACGGTGTCCGCCGGGTCGGAGAACAGGTGGGCGAACAAGGTGGAGACGGTGGCGCCGGACGGATCGGCGGCGTCTTCGGCGACCGCCGGCAGAAGCGTCGTCGTTCCGGTCGCGACCGGCGCGTCGTTGACCGGGGTGACGGTCCCGGTCAGCGCGATGGTGCCGGCGCTGTAGACGGTGCTGCCGCCGACGCCGGTCGTCAGGTCGACGCGGCCGCCGGTGACGACGGGCGTGCCGCCGTCCTCGATCAGCCGGACGGTCAGGGCCGGGGTGGTGCCGTTCCAGTTGGCCGCCGGCAGGAAGCGCAGCTTGGCGTCGGCGGCGAGGATCAGCGCCGTTCCCTCCGCGACATCGCCCACGGCGGTCCAGGCGGAACCGGTCCAATATTGCCAGACGCCCTGCGCGGCGGTCGCTGCGTTGCCGACCACCGCCACACCGGCGAAGCCGTTGCCGGCGGAGCCGAACACGGCGTCGGTGGGGTCGGAGAACAGTCCGCCGAACAGCGACGCGACGCTGGCGCCCGCCGGATCGGCGCTGTCTTCCGCGATGGGAGTCAGGACCGCTTGTGCGCCGGTCGCCACCGGGGCGCCGTTCACCGGAGTCACCTCCAGCGTCAAGGGGGCGACGTCCCCCGACAGCGGGGTGGTGCCGCCGACGCCGGTCAGCGTGAACAGCCGGTGCTCGGCGCCGCTGAAGCCTTCGGCCCATTCGCCGTTCACCCCCCGCAGCCCGAGCGACGGTGCGGTGCCGTTCCAGTTGGCGGCCGGCAGGAAGCGCAGCAGGGCGCTGTCCGGAAGCACGAGCGCCGAGCCGTCGCCGACCGTGCCCACCGCCAGCCACAGGTTGCCGTCCAGGCTGTACTGCCAGACGCCGAACGGGGAGTCCGGGTTCGCCACCGCGGCGACGCCGATCACGCTGCTGCCGGCCTCGCCGGGCCGGAACATCGCCTCGATCAGGTGGAAGACGGCGAAGCCGGCCGGTGCCGCGGTGCCCTCGGCGATCGCCAGGGCCTTCGCGAAGGCCGCCGCGTCGAAGCCGGCCGAGAGGGTGGGGGCCGCCACCGGCGGCACCGTCGCGGGCAGGGTGGCGGCGGCCGCCTCGATGGCGCGGGCCACCTGCTGTTGGATCTGCGCGGCGACGGCGAAGGGGTCGCTGGTCAGCGCCTTGGTGACCACCGGGGCGGCGGGGGGGGCGCTGGTGGTGGGCGTGGGGGCGGTGACGCTCGGCGCGGCGGTGTCGGCGCTCTTGGCGGTTCCGGCCGCGTCGAAGCTGATCGGCTTCAGCGCGGGTTCGCTTCCCATGCTGGATTTGGCGGCGGCCGGAGGCGCCTCGCCCTCCGCCGAGGAGGCGTCGGCGGACTTGTCGGCGGCTTCGCCCTTCGCGTCCTCCTTGGCCCCGTCTTCCTTGGCGCCTTCCTCTTTGGCGCCGTCCTTCTCGCCGCCCTCGTCCTTGCCACCCTCCTTGCCCTCGGCCGGGGCTTCGGCGACCTGCTCGGCGCCCTTCTCCCCGTCGCCCTTATCGCCGTCTCCTTTGGCGCCGTCCTTGGCCGTCTCTCCCGCGGGTGGTGGGTTGGCGAGATCGGCCAGCGCCTTGTTTTCGGGGGACACGGGAACTTCGCTGCCCTGGGCGTTCTGCTGCACCGTCTCCGCCGTCTGGCGGGCGGCGGCGAGCGCCGATCCGGGGGCACGCCCATCCGCCAGCGCCTGCCCGAGCGCGGCGTTGAAGGCGGCGCCGGACCCGCCGAGCGCCTGCACCGCCTGCTGGACGTTCTGCCCGCTGGCCAGCGCCGCGATCAGCCCGTCGCTCTTGACGCCCTTCGCGGTTTCGGCGGACAGGGCCAGCGCGGTGGACACGGTCTGCTGCGCCGAGCCCAGCGCGCCGGACATTTCCTGACCGCTGGACAGGGCCCGCCCCAGCGCCTCGCCGAAGCCGCCGGCCGCCGCGCCGTCGAGCCCGGCGGCGGCGGCGAAGGTCTTGACGGTGGCCGCCACGTTCTGGCCGGACGACAGCGAGGCGACCAGCGCGTCCGCCGGCTTCGCCGGAACGGCGGCGGCCTCCTGCCGGGCCGCCATGTCCGTCTGCGCCCGTGCCGAGGCGCCGAGCGCCGCGTCGGGTTGCGCGCCCTGTGCCAGCGCGTCGTTCAGGACGCTGGTGAAGGCGGGGTTGCCGGCCAGAGCGCCGCTTGCACCGTCCGTCTTTCCGGCGGCCAGCGCGCCGAGCAGGCGCGCGCCGTCGGTCTGTTCGACCGCGACGGACTTGGTCTGGACCGTGCCGGCGGCGCTCAACGCTTGAGCCTCGGCAATGGCGCCGGCGGCGTCGGCGCCGCTGGACAGGGCGTGTTCCAGCGCTTCGGCGAAGTGACCGCCCGCAGCAGGGCCGAGCGCCGTCACCGCGTCCTGCACCCCCACGCCGGAGGCGAGCGCCGCGGCGAGCTTGTCGGACGGCGAGACGGGAGCGGCGTCCGGCATCGCCGGGGCGGTGGGGGGAACGGTCAGAGCCTGCGACAGGGCGGCGATCGGGTCGGCGGCGCCCGCCGGGCGGGCCGCCGGGTCCATCACCCCGCTGAACAGCGCCGCCGACAGGTCGGACGCCGTCTTGGAATCGTTCGCGCTGCTCGGCCCGATTCCCTGTCCCTGGGCCAGGGCGACGGCCAAGCGCTGCTCCCCGGTCAGAGCCGCGGTTTCCTGGGCGGCTTGCGCCATGCGCGCTGCGGTGCCGGCGGCGATCCGGCTCGCCTGTGCAATGGCGTCGTCGGGCGTGGCGCTGGCGCCGACCCCCGCCGCGACGTCGCGCATCCAGCCGTCCGCCACGCTGCCCGCGGCGCCTTCCGGCAAGCCCTGTCCGGTCAGCGCCGCCGCCAGCTTCTCCTGCACGGCTTTGAGCGCGCCGGGATCGCCACCCAGCAGCACCGCCGCCGCTTCGGACGCCAGGGCATCGGGGATGGTCAGGAGCGGGGCGGTGGCGTCCAGGGTGTCCGGCATAGTGGCCCTCTCGCCATCGCGGCGGTCGCGTATCGGGAAGGCCAATAACAAAGTGATTTGTTAAAGAAATTCTGAACGCTGCCGGTCTTTTGGCCAATCTGAAGTTAATTCTTCTCGGATCGGTGGTCACACAACAGCGAAATCCCCGCAGGGCGGGGATGGTTACTGCATGAATTTTGGCTCATGCAGAAGCAAATTGTCGATTATTGATGCATTTGAGACTTCGGTTGTAAAAGAGAGGAAGGCGCCTTTCTGAAAAGTGGTGTTCAGGAACGGCGCCGCCTTTGTCATTCCACCTGGGGATGCAGAGGCGGCGCCGTCCGTGCGGATCGCGTCAGGAGGCCGTCCGGATGGTGCCGACGCGCCCGCCGGCCAGGAAGTCCTCCGCGGCCCGCCCGCCGACGCGGAGGCCGCTGTCCTTCTCGAACAGGGAGAAGTCCTTCAGCAGGCAGTCGATGCCGACCGCCTCGCCGACGCGCAGCTCGCTGTAGCCGGGGACGGAGACCATCACCTCGTCCGTCAGGCCGCCGTCGTCGTCGTGGGCGGTGTGGACTCCGGACAGCTTCACCGAGATCAGCGATTCCGCCCCCACATGCTCGACCAGGGTGACGGTGCCCGGCAGGCTCTTGCCCTGGCCCGGCGGGACGACGGCGAGCGCGCCGGGGCGCAGGCCCAGCCACACCTTCATGCGGCTGGTGCCGCCCGGGCGCTCCGCCTTGTCCGGCAGCGGCAGGACGCTGTTGCCGATGCGCACGGTCATGCCCTCGACCTCGGCGTCGATCAGGTTCATCGGCGGCGTGCCGATGAAGCGGGCGACGTAGGTGTTGGCCGGCTTCTCGTAGATCTCGCGCGGGGTGCCGTACTGCTGGAGGTGCCCGTCGCGCATCAGCGCGATGCGGGTGCCCATGGTCATCGCCTCGATCTGGTCGTGGGTGACGTAGACGAAGTTGCCGCCGACCCGCTGGTGGAGCTGGGTGATCTCCGCCCGCATGGCGGTGCGCAGCTTGGCGTCGAGGTTCGACAGCGGCTCGTCCATCAGGAAGGCCGACGGCTCGCGCACCATGGCGCGGCCCAAGGCGACGCGCTGGCGCTGGCCGCCCGACAGGGTGCGCGGGTGACGGTCCAGCACCTTGGTCAGCGCCAGCGTGTCGGCGGTGCGCTCCACCAGCTCGCGCACCTCCGGCGAGTTCTCGATGCGGCGCTTGAAGTAGTCGCCGATGAACGGGATGTGGAACCACCAGCGGAACTGCCGCATGATCAGCGGGAAGGCGATGTTCCGCCGCACCGTCATGTGCGGGTAGAGCGCGTAGGACTGGAAGACGAAGGCCATGTCGCGGTCGCTGGGCGGCAGTTCGTCGACCCGCTTGCCGCCGAGATGGATCTCGCCGCTGCTCACCGTCTCAAGTCCCGCGATCATGCGCAGGATGGTGGACTTGCCGCAGCCCGACGGGCCGAGCAGCACCAGGAATTCGTCGTCGCCGGCCTCCAGGCTCACGTTGTCGATCACGGTCAGGGAGCCGAAGGACTTCGTGACGTTCTGCAGTTTGATAGCCATGGGCTTTTCCCTTTTATCTCTCGGGCGTGTCGGTGCAAGGGGGGCGGGATCGGCCCACGGTCAGCCCTTGACGCCGCCGGTCGTCATGCCGGCGACCACGTAGCGTTGGACGAACAGGTAGAAGACGACCGCCGGCAGCGTGTAGATGAAGCCGACCGCCATGACCGTGTGCACCGGCGTGCTCAGCTCGCCCACGAAGCTGGCGAGGCCGACCGAGGCGGTGCGCAGGGCGTCGTCGCTGATGAAGGTCTGGGCGAAGACATACTCGTTCCAGCCGTGGAAGAAGGCGATCACCGCCGCGGCGGCCAATGTCGGCGCGATCAGCGGCACCACCACCGCCAGCACGATGCCGAGGCGGGAGCAGCCGTCGACCCTTGCGGCCTCCTCGATCTCCGACGGCACGCCGTCGATGGCGCCCTTCAGGATCCAGGTCACCACCGGCACCGTGAAGGCCGTGTTGGCCAGGATCAGGCCGAGCAGCGTGTTGAGCAGCGACAGCTTGGTGAAGATGTCGTAGAGCGGCACCACCAGCATCGCTTCCGGCAGCATCTGCGTCATGAACAGCGCGAAGCCGAGCAGCAGCTTGCCGTTGAAGGTCAGCCGCGACAGAGCGTAGGCCGGCAGCACCGACAGCAGGATGCTCAGCACCGTCGTGCCGACCGCGACGATCAGGCTGTTGACCAGCCATTGGCGCAGCGAGGTCTCGGTGAAGGCGGCGGCGTAGGTGCCGATCTGCGACAGCGTCGGCAGCAGGTTCGGCGTGTCGTCGAACAGCCGCTCCGACGGGGTGAGCGAGGTCACCAGCATCCAGTAGAGCGGGAAGGCCGCCACCCCGAGGAGGACCAGGACGGCGAGCGTGCGGGCCGTGGAATTGTGTTTCATGAGATCACCGTTTCCCGGCGGCCTTTTCCGCCCGCGTCGACAGCCAGAAATAGACCAGCGTCACCAGGATCGCGACGACCAGCCCGATGATGCCCACCGCCGCCGCCCGGCCGAGGTCGAGATAGACGAAGGCGCGGCGGTAGAGGTCGATGACCAGCGTGTTGGTCTCGCCCAGCGGGCCGCCCTGGGTCATCAGCCAGATCACGTCGAAGCGGCGCAGCGACCACACGGTGATGAGCAGGGTCAGCAGGGCCACCGCCGGGCG
The DNA here is from genome assembly GCF_058780635.1 of Azospirillum sp. UENF 312511. Lineage (NCBI taxonomy): Bacteria > Pseudomonadati > Pseudomonadota > Alphaproteobacteria > Rhodospirillales > Azospirillaceae > Azospirillum > Azospirillum sp. UENF 312511. Next base: position 314,361 of record NZ_JBSNCG010000001.1, read on the forward strand.
GATGGTTGGCCAGGTGACGGCGCGGAAGATGCTCAGCCGGTCGGCCCCGTCGATCACCGCCGCCTCGCGCAGCTCCGACGGCACGCCCTGGAGGGCGGCCAGGATGACGACGGAGGAGAAGGGGAAGATCTGCCAGATCGTGGTGATCAGGATGGCGGGCAGGGCGTAGGACGGCTCGTCCAGCCAGTTCACCCCACCCTCGGCGAAGCCCAGGAACTGGGCGAGGTGGCTGAACAGGCCGTACTGCGCGTTGAACATCCACACGAAGATCAGCGCCGCGGCGACCGGCGGGGCGGCCCACGGAATGGTGACCAGCGCGCGGGCGATGCCGCGCCCCCGGAAGGTGCCGTCGAGCAGCAGCGCCGCCAGCAGGCCGAGCCCGATGGAGGCGACCACGCAGACCAGCGTGTAGACCGCGGTGACGCGCAGGACCTGATGGAACTCCGGGTCGAAGACGAGTTCGCGGTAATTGTCCAGCCCGACGTAGGTCTGCTGGCCCGGCGAGAGCAGCGAGGTGGAGGTGACGCTGAGCAGGAATTCCTGCACCAGCGGGTAGCCCTGGAAGACCAGGAGGTAGAGCGCCACCGGGGCGACGAAGAGCGCGGGAACCCAGCGGCCATGGTCGATCGGCGCGCGCCGCGCGGCGGCCCTGGGCTGGCTCACGGTCCTGCTCATCATGATGCGGTATCCGGAGTTGGGACCAAGGCGATCGCATCCGACATTCCCTCTCCCCTCTGGGGAGAGGGTTGGGGTAAGGGGGTTGCGCTTTTGCCGAACGTACGGTTATGCGCAACCCCCTCACCGGCCCTTCGGGCCACCCTCTCCCCAGGGGGGAGAGGGCTAAAAGGATGGACGAATGCGATCGCCCTGGAATTGTGCGGGCGTTACTTCTGGGCGAGCACGCGGGCAGTGATCAGGCGCTGCGCCTCGTCCATGGCGGTCTGCGGGGCGACGCCGCCCTGGAGCACCTTGAGGAGCTGCTGGACGATGATCTGCTGGATCTCCGGCGCCTTGGTCTCAAGCCCCTGCGGCAGGGCCGGCACGCTGTTCGGGGTCTGCGCGTCGTAGACCTTCAGCCAGGGCATGGCCTGAAGCTCCTCCGGCGTGCGCTCCACCGTCGTCGCGACGTTGGCGGCGCCGAGCAGGGTCTGGAGTTCCTGCTGCTGCTGGGGCTGGAGCGCCCATTGCAGGAACTTGCCGGCGGCGTCCTTCACCTTGGTGTTGGCGTTGATGGTCACCGGAGCCAGGATCATGCCCTGTTCCTTGTGCGGGAAGGGCGACGGGGCGGCGGCGATGGGGTGCGCCTTGCCCTGCGAGGTCAGGATGGTGGCGACGCCGCCGTTGTCGATCTCCATGGCGACCTTGCCTTCCCAGAACATCCGCCGGTAGGTGGCGGCGTCGGTGCCCTTGGGGATCATGCCGGCGTCATAGACGGTCTTGTAAGCGGCGACGCCCGCCACGACCTCCGGGCTGTTGAAGGTCGGCGTGCCGTCCGGCTTGGACCAGCGCCCGCCGAAGCCGTAGACGAAGTTGGTCAGGTCGTACCAGACGCCGCCGCGCTCGGCCATCGTGGCGCGGAAGGCGAAGCCGTAGTTGCCGTCCTTCGTCGCCTCCTTGCCGAGCTTCACGAACTCCTCGAAGGTCTTGGGCGGCGTGCCGTTGGGCAGCAGCGCGGCGTTGTAGACCATCGCGTAGTTGGCGGTGTCGAAGGCGAAGCCGTAGCGCTTGCCCTCGACCTTCATGTACTGGTCGGCGGCGGTGAAGTTGTGGGCGCCGTCCTTCACAATGTCGTCGATCGGCAGGACCGACTTGGCGGCCACCGCGGCGTAGAACTCCGGCAGGTCGAAGCGGATCACGTCGGGGCCGCCGTTGCCGCCCATCTGCGTGAAGATGGTGGTGGCGAAGGAGGAGAAGGGGATGGTGACCGGCTTCACCTCGATGTCGGGCTGGGACTGGTTGAACTTTTCCACCCAGGCCTTCAGCCGGTCGCCGCGGCCGACCTCGGCGAAGTGGGACGCAGCGAAGGTCACCACCGTCTTGCCCGACGATTGGGCCAGGGCGACCGACGCGGTGCCCAGCGCCAGGGCGGCGGCGAGCCCGCCGGCCAGAAGGGGGGTGATGCCCGTGATTGCGCTCAGAAACGGCTTCATGCTGCGTCCTCCTCTGAATTTGTTCGTTTACTGTCTTTTTTGGTTGGTTTGGCCCGCAATCCTGGAACCATACCAGAGTATGCGGGCCGGTGGTCGGGGTTCAGTGCCGGTCCAACGCTCCGTCGACCCGGCGCCACAGCCCCAGCGGATTGCCGTCGCGCAGGGCTTGCGGCAGCAGGTCGGCCGGGATGTCCTGGTAGCAGACGGGCCGCAGGAACCTCTCGATGGCCGCCGTGCCGACCGAGGTGGTGCGGCCGTCCGACGTGGCCGGGAAGGGGCCGCCATGCACCATGGCGTGGCAGACCTCGACGCCTGTCGGCCAGCCGTTGGCCAGGATGCGGCCGGCCTTGCGCTCCAGCGTCGGCAGCAGGACCGCCGCCGCTCCGGTGTCCGCCGCGTCCATTTGCAGGGTCGCGGTGAGCTGGCCGTCCAGCCGTTCCGCCACCGCGCGCAAGGATTCCAGATCCGGGCAGCGGATGAGCAGGGAGGCGGCGCCGAACACCTCCTCGCGCAGGGCCGGATCGTCGAGGAAGGCGTCGGCGGTCGTGGCAAACAGCGCCGCCCGGCACCGGTTGGGGCCGTCGCCGTCCAACCCGCGGGCCAGCGTCGCCACGCGGGCGTTGCCGGCCAGGGCGGCCACCCCGGCGTCGAAGGCGGCGTGGATGCCCGGCGTCAGCATGGTCGGCGCCGCGCTGCCGCCCAGCGCCTCCACGGCGGACGCCACGAAACGGTCGAGGTCCGGCCCATCCACCGCCAGCAGGATGCCGGGGTTGGTGCAGAACTGCCCGGCGCCCAGCGTCAGCGAGGCGACGAAGCTCTTGCCCAGCGCCTCCGCCCGCGCGGCGAGCGCGGCGGGCAGCAGGAAGACCGGGTTGATGCTGCTCATCTCCGCGTAGACGGGGATCGGCTCCGGACGCTTGGCCGCCACCTCCATCAGCGCCACGCCGCCGCGGCGCGACCCGGTGAAACCCACCGCCTTGATGTGCGGGTCGGCGACCAGCGCCGTGCCCACCGACGAGCCGGCGCCGAAGATCAGCGAGAAGACGCCCTCCGGCAGCCCGCATTCGGCGACGGCGGCCTGGACGGCGCGGCCGACCAGTTCCGACGTGCCGGGATGGGCGGAGTGGGCCTTGACCACCACCGGGCAGCCGGCGGCGAAGGCCGAGGCGGTGTCGCCACCGGCCACCGAGAAGGCCAGCGGGAAGTTGCTGGCGCCGAACACCGCCACGGGGCCGAGCGGGATGCGGCGCTGGCGCAGGTCGGGGCGGGGCAGCGGCGCCCGCTCCGGCAGGGCCGGGTCGATGCGGGCGCCAAGCCAGCTTCCTTCCCGCACCACCGCGGCGAACAGGCGGAGCTGGCCGACGGTGCGGCCCCGTTCCCCCTCCAGCCGGGCGCGCGGCAGGCCGCTTTCGGCCATGGCGCGGACGATGAGAGCGTCGCCGAGGTCGAGGATGTTGTGGGCGACCGCCTCCAGGAAGACGGCGCGGTCCTCCGGCGTGGTTTCGCGGAAGCGGTCGAAGGCGTCCCAGGCGAGCTGGCAGGCGCGGTCAACCTCCGCCGCCCCGCCGCCGCCGAAGGCGGGCTCCAGCGCCGCCCCGGTGGACGGGTCGATGGCGTGGATCTCGCCGTTGCGGCCGCGGTGGCTCTCGGCGCCGATCAGCATCATGCCGGTGAGGGTCACGGGCGGGTCCTTTCTTGTTCGCGCTGCTCTTGGTCTTGGTGCGGCATCAGCCGAGCAGGCCGCGGCCCGCGAGGTTCCGCATCAGCGCGGCGGCGCCGAAGTCCCAGGGCGCGCAGTCGGCGCAATGGCGGACCCGGTTGGTCAGGCTGCCCAGCGCCGGGGCGGTGATGGTCACCACGTCGTCCAGCTTGTGGGTGAAGCCCTCGCCCGGACGGTCGCGGTCCTCGACCGGCGCGAACATGGTGCCGAGCAGCAGGACGAAGCCGTCCGGATACTGGTGGTTCTCGCCGATGGTGGCCTCGACCAGTTCCACCGGGTCGCGGCTGATCTGCGACATGGAGCTGGAGCCCTCCAGCCGGAAGCCGTCGCTGCCCTCGACCACCAGCCCAAGCTCGGCGCTGCGCACACCGTCGAGCGTGAAGCGGTCGTCGAACAGACGGATGAACGGGCCGATGGAGCCGCTGGCGTTGTTGTCCTTGGCCTTGCCGAGCAGCAGGGCGGAGCGCCCCTCGACGTCGCGCAGGTTCATGTCGTTGCCGAGCGTGGCGCCGACGATGTCCCCGCGGCTGGAGGCCAGGACGGCGATTTCCGGCTCCGGGTTGTTCCACACTGAATAGGGCGGGATGCCGACGTGGGCGCCGGTGCCGACCGCCGACATCGGCTGGCCCTTGGTGAAGATCTCGGCGTCGGGGCCGATGCCGACCTCCAGATACTGCGACCACACCCCGCGGGCGATCAGCGCCTTCTTGACCTCCATGGCCTCCGGCGAGCCGGGCTTCAGGCTGGACAGGTCGCGCCCGATCAGCGCGTCGATGTCGGCACGGATGGCCAGCGCCTTCTCCGGGGCGCCGCGCGCCTGCTCCTCGATGACGCGCTCCAGCAGGCTGACCACGAAGGTCACGCCGGACGCCTTCACCGCCTGGAGGTCGATGGGGGCCAGCAGCCAGGGCCGCTCCGGGTCGCGCCGGTCCTCGTCGGAATTGGCGAGAATGGCGGCGGCGGTGCCGATCCATTCGCCGGGCAGGTCGCGGGCGATGGCTGCGGCGGCGCCGGTCTCCACCAGATCGCGCACGGTGGGCGCCTCGCGGCTGGTGATGTCGAAGACGTCCCGGCCGCGCACGGCGATGACCGAGGGGCCGGTGCCGGGGCGCCAAGCGCGCCCGACCAGGAGCGCGCCCTCGTCCGCCGGCAGGGCGGCGGCGGGGTCGAGGGGAAGGGGTCGCTTGCTCATGGGTGCCTCTCCTCTTGCTTGCGCCGGGTCGTTACTTGCGCCGGAAGACCGGGCTGCGCTTTTCCTTGAAGGCGGCGCGCCCCTCGGCGGCGTCCGCCGTGGCGAAGCAGATGGTCTGCAGGTCGCGCTCGTACTCGATGGCCTTTTCCACCGGCATGGTGTGGGCGGCCTTCAGGTTCAGCTTCGCCGTCTCCGCCGCGATGGGGGCGCGGCTGGCGACGATGGCGGCGATCTCCTGCGCGCGGGCGAGCAGGCGGTCGGCGGGCACCACCTCGCTGACGAGGCCCCAGGCCAGCGCCTTGTCCGCCGGGATCGGGTCGCCGGTCAGGATCATCATCGCGGCGTTGGAGGTGCCGATGGAGTGCGAGAGGAAGGCCGCCACGCCGCCGCCGCCGATCCAGCCGAGCTTGATCTCCGGCGCGCCGAACTGCGCGTTCTCCGACGCGATGCGGATGTCGCAGCTCATCGCCGTTTCCAGCCCGCCGCCGAAGGCGTAGCCGTTGACCGCGGCGATGCTGGGCTTGCGCAAGCCGCGGATGGCGTCGCAATAGTCTTCGCGGTTGCGGAAGTTCCAGGCGGTGTCGTAGCGGTCCAGCTCGCGGATGTCGGAGCCGCAGCAGAAGGCGCGCGGCCCGGCGCCGGTCAGCACGACGCAGCGGATGTCGTCGTCGGCGTTGCAGCGGGCCACGGCGGCGACCAGCTCCGCGGCCATCTCCGGGGTTACCGCGTTCAGCTTCTGCGGGCGATCGAGCGTGATGGTGGCGACGAAGCCGTCCACCGTGACGGTGACCGCGCCAAGCGCCGGATCGGGGGTGTTGAGCGAGTCCATGGGATGGGCCTTATCGTTCGGCGCCGCCCGGTCCGGACGTGTCCGGACGGCTGGCGGCGTAGCGGTGTTGCAGACGGTCGAGCAACGCCGGGTGCGGCGTGCCGTCGGCCAGCGCGTCGCGGATCATCGCGGCGGCTTCGGCCTGGAAAGCGATGTAGCCGGCGTGGCGCGGGCGGACATAGGCGGCCTCCAGCGTCGCGGCGGTGTTGCGGTAGAAACCGCCCCAGCGGGCGTTCACCGCCTCGTCCGCCCAGGCGTCGCGGCGGCTCGGCTGGCCGTCGTGGGCCGGGATGAAGCTCCGCTGCGCCTCGGCGCCGAGCAGCCAGCGCAGATGGTCGAGCAGGGCAGGCGTCACCTCGCAGCGCACGGAGACGCCGATGCCGGTGCCGCCCAGCGTCGAGCCGGGACGCCCGTCCGCCGTGGCGCGCGGCGCGTCGGCGAAGGTCACCGGCTTGTCGCCCGCTGCGGTGGGGGCCGCGTAGTTGACGTAGCCGTAGACCAGCGGGCAGAGCGCCACGCCGTCGGTGCGGGCCATATGGCCGAGCAGCCCGATGGGGTTCAGCCCGCGCACCGCCGCCGGCATCCGCCCGGCCAGCGTCGCCATGAGGTCGAGCACCTGCGTCCCCACCTCCGTCGAGACCAGCCGGTCGGGATCGGCCACCGCGGGCGGATCGCCGAAGGCCGCCGCCATGGACAGGAAGGTCAGGCAGGCGTGCGGCCCGGCCAGCGACAGGGCGACCGGCGCCCGCTCGGACAGGCTCACCACCTCCGCCCAGGTGACCGGGATCGGCCCGTCCAGAAGGTCGGCGCGGCAGGCCATGACCTGGGTCGCCGCGTCGAGCGGCAGCGCCCAGTGCCGGTCCGCGAAGCGGTAGCTGGCGAGGCTCGGCCCGATGCTGTCGCGCTGCCAGCCGGCGATGTCCGCGGCGGTGAACAGGTCCTCCAGCGGGATCAGGCCGCGTTCCGCGACCGCCTCTCCGACATGCGGATGATCGAGAACGATCAGGTCGTAGCGGGCGCAGAGGTCGCCGATCGGATGGGCCTCGAAGCCTTCGAGCGGCTGCTTGTCCCAGTCGATCGCAAGCCCGCCGCGCGCCTCGTCCAGCCCGGCCGCCGCGGCGGCCAAGGCGTTGTAGCCGCGCGGGTGGTCCCAGGTCAGCGCGCGGTAGCGCATGCCCGAACCTCCTCTTCCTCCGCCTCCGGTTCCGTCGCGGCGACGACGCCGGCGGCCAGCAGACGGTCGATGGCCTCGGCGGTGAAGCCGGCGGCCGCCAGCACCTCACGGGTGTGCTCGCCGGTCAGGGGGGCGCCGCGCTCGACCTCGGACGGGGTCTTGGAGAACTTGATCGGGAAGCCCGGCGTCTTGACGCGGCCCTCGGTCGGGTGGTCGTACTCGACGAAGGTGCCGTTGTGCTTGATCTGCGGGTCGTTCACGAGGTCGGCGTAGCCGTAGACCGGCCCGGCCCAGACCCCGGCGGCGTTGAACAGCTCCAGCCACTCCGCGGAGGTCTTCGCGGTCAGCCGGTTGCGGGTCTTGGCGAAGATTTCGTCGCGGCGCGACCAGCTGTCGGTCTCGTCCTCCATGTCGAGGAAAGACGGCTCGCCGATCAGCTCGCCCAGCAGCTTCAGCGGCGGGAAGGCCACGATGATGAAGCCGTCGCTGGTCGCGAAGGCGCCGTAGGGCGCGCGGATGTAGACGTGGGCGTGCGGCTCGGCGGAGCGGGTCTGCGGCTTGCCGCCGACCGTGAAGACCGACAGCTCCTGCATCTGGATCGTCGTGATGGCGTCCAGCATGTTGACCTGGACGAGCTGCCCTTCGCCGGTGCGCTCGCGGTGGAGCAGGGCGGCCAGCACGCCTTCGAAGGCGGTGTAGCCGGTGATCGCGTCCACCAAATACTGGCCGGCAGGGGTCGGGGCCTCGCCCTCGCGGCCCGCCGACAGCATGGCGCCGGACATGCCCTGCAACAGCAGGTCCTGGCCCGGACGCTGGACGTAGGGGCCGGTCTCGCCATAGCCGGAGATCGACAGGTAGATCAGGCGCGGGTTGACCGCGGAGAGCGATTCATAGTCCACGCCCAGCCGCTTGGCGACGCCGGGCCGGTAGTTCTGGAGGAACACGTCGGCGGTCTTGACCAGCTCCATCAGCAGGGCCTTGCCCTCGGTGTTCTTCAGGTCGACGGCGAGCGAGCGCTTGTTCCGGTTCAGCGACAGGAAGGAGACGTTCACCTTGTTGCCGGTGATGCCGCCGGCCGCGGTGTGGCGCTGCCACTCGCCGGTCACCGGCTCCACCTTCACCACGTCGGCGCCGAGGTCGCCCAGGCGCTGCGCCGCCAGCGGGCCGGCCATGGCGATGGAGCAGTCGAGCACACGGTAACCGCTGAGGATGTTGCGTTTCTTGTCCATGATATCCGGGTCTTGTTGCCGTGGGTCCGCCGGCCACGTGGAGGAATGGCGCGGAAGGATGGGGCGGAGGGATGGATGGTCAGCCGTTGGTCGCCGGGGCTTCGGTGAAGAAGGCTCGGTTCCAGACGGGGCTGATGAGGATTTCGTTGACGCAGACATGGGGCGGCATCTCGGCCACGAAGCGGATGGTGCGGCCCAGGTCTTCGGGCTGGAGCAGGCGCGCCATCTCCTCCGCCGGGGGCGGGGAAAGGCGCTGGCCCAGCAGGTCGGTCGCCACCTCGCCGGGCATGACCACGCAGGAGCGCAGGCCGTTGCGCCATTCCTCCATGTTCAGGCTGTGGCTCAGCGTCACCAGCGCCTGCTTCGTCGCGTTGTAGCCGGGGCCGCCGAGGACGAGCGCGTGCCGCCCGACCCAGGAGGACACGATGATGACGGTGCCGGACCGGCGCTCCCGCATGGCGGGCAGCGCCGCCTGGATGGCGTGCATGGTGCCGTTGAGGTTGACGTCGACCAGCCGCCGCCAGCCCTCCGTCCCGAGGTCGCGGAAGCTGCGGTTGGGCAGGTTCATCCCGGCGCTGGCGACCAGCGTGTCGATCCGCCCGTGGCGGTCGAGGATCGCCGCCGCCACGCGCCGCACCGCCGCCTCGTCGGCCACGTCGAGGACCGCGGTCTCGGCCCTGCCGCCGGCGGCGTGGATGGACTCCGCCACGCGGTCGAGCGCGTCCTTGCGCCGTCCGGACAGGACGACGGTGGCGCCGCCCTGCGCCAGCGCCCGCGCGCCGGCCTCCCCGATTCCGCTGCCGCCGCCGGTGATCCAGGCGACGCTGTCCGCAAGAACGCTCATGTCTTGCCTGCTTCGTTGCTTGTCTTTGTTGCTTGCCCGCCATGCGGCCATCGGGCCGCCGCGGTGTCCCTCCCAGCGTCCCCCGGATCGTCCGCCTTCGCGTCCGTTTCGAGTGACCGCTAACGTGACCGGTAACATGATTGGTTGGGGCAATCAAGCATCTTTGGTGAGCGATTGCGTTAGCGTTCACGTGACCGCTAACATGAAATGCGTTATGGATTGTGGAAAGGGTGCCGCACCCGGCTTGCAACGGCGGGCGCGGCCATGCACAAGAAGGCGGCCGGTCGGTGCCCGAAGGCGGGCCGGCGGAGGCAGGATAAGAGGTCATCCCAGGTGACGGACGAAGGACAGCTTTCGCTCAGGAAGGCGGAGTCACGGCGGCGCTCCGCGACCCGCGCGGTGACGATGGCCGATGTGGCGCAGGCCGCCGGGGTCTCCACGCAGACGGTCTCGCGCGCGCTCCGCGATCCGCGCAGCGTCGGCCCGGACACGCTCGCCCGCATCGAGGAGGCGGTGCGCGAAACCCGCTACGTGCAGAATCTGGCGGCGAGTCACCTCGCCTCCAACCGCAGCATGACGGTGGCGGCGATCATCCCGACCATCTCCGCCTCGATCTTCGCGGAAACCATCCAGGGCCTGACCGACGTCCTGCTGCCAGAGGGCTATCAGGTCTTCCTTGGCCACACCGACTATATGGCGGGGCGGGAGGAGTCGCTGGTCCGCAGCTTCAGCGGGCGGCGACCCGACGGTTTCTTCATCATCGGCACCCGCCACACCCAGGAAACCACCGCCCTCCTGAAGCGCACAGGGGTTCCGGTGGTCGAAAGCTGGAGCTGGACGAACCGCCCCGTCGACATGCTGGTCGGCTTCTCCAACCACGCCGCCCTGATGAGCGTGGTCGACCATCTGGTGGGGCGCGGCTATCGCCGGCTGGCCTTCACGGGCGTCATGAAGCCGGGCGACCACCGCGCCAAGGAGCGTCTGAAGGGCTTCCAGGACGCCCATGAGCGTCATTTCCCGGGCGTGACGCCGCGCGTCGTCACCGTCGCCAGCGGGCCGATGGTGATGGCGACCGGCGTGGAACTGCTGAAGCTGGTCCGGGAGCAGCACCCTGACACCGACGCTATGGTGTTCGTCAGTGACGTGCTGGCCTCGGGCGCCCTGCTGGCCTGCAGCGGCCTGGGGATCTCGGTGCCGAAGGATCTGGCGATCACCGGGTTCGGCAATTACGACATCGCTGGGCAACTGACGCCGGGCCTGACCACCATCGCCATCGCCAGCCGCAAGATCGGCACGGAATCCGCCAACCTCCTGCTGCGGCGGATGCAGGGCGGCGAGGTGGAGAACCGCACCCAGGACGTGGGGTTCGAATTGCTGGTGCGGGGCAGCGCCTGAAGGTGCCGGGGGCTTCATAACCCTTTCCCCAGTGGGGGAAGGGACTTGAAGCATCCAGAATTCCCGTAAGAAAATCACGGACATAAAGACATAAACGATCACCAGGACGGTGACGTTGCCCCCTTGCGCGATCCGTCGGCTGATGCTTAGAATGAAAATCATTCGCATTCAGGCGATCAGCGCAGACGTTCGGCTTTTTTGAAACGGACAGGGTGCCGGTCGCTAACGCTGCGCCACATATACACCTTTTGGTAGAGGAACCGGCACAATGCCTCAATCTTGCGGCAAGGGCTCTCTGCGCCTGACCGCCCGCCGCCGCGGCGCCGCGCATGATGTCTTCGCACCGGGTCTGCGCCCGGTCGCCATGGCCGTTTGCTTTGCCAGCGCCGTCTTCGTGGGCGGCCTTTCCTTCGCGCCGGCCGCGCAGGCCCAGACGGCAGCGCGCACGATCGACGCCAACGTGCCGGCGGGACCGCTGGACACCGCGCTGCGCAACTTCGCCGCCCAGGCCGGGGTGAGCATCGCCGTGGACCCGGCGCAGGTCCGGGGCAAGACCTCCCAGGGGCTGCGCGGAACGACGACGGTCGAGGACGGCTTCCGCCGCCTGCTGGACGGCAGCGGTTATCAGCTCGCGGGCACCTCCTCGGGGTACGGCCTCGTCGCGCAAGGGTCTTCGCCGGTCGTGAACGCCCCGGCCGGGGCGACAGTGCTGCCCTCCGTCCAGGTGTCGGCCAACGCCGGCGCGCTGCCGGGCGAGCCGCCGCCGCCCTACGCGGGCGGTCAGGTGGCGCGCGGCGGCACGCTGGGCCTGTTGGGCACGAAGAACACGCTGGACACGCCGTTCAGCACGACGAACTACACCTCCGAACTGATCGAGAACCAGCAGGCGCGCACGGCGGCGGACACGCTGATCAACGATTCGTCGGTGCGCACGACCACCGGCGGCAACGGCTTCGACGACACCTTCCAGATCCGCGGCTTCGCCGTTCCGTCGGGTGACGTCGGCTTCAACGGCATGTACGGGCTGGTGTCCTCCAACCGCGTGCCGTCGCAGATCATCGAGCGGATCGAGCTGCTGAAGGGGCCGGGTGCGCTGATCAACGGCATCGCCCCCAATGGCAGCATCGGCGGCGGCATCAACATTCTCAGCAAGCGCGCCGGCGATCAGCCGCTGACCCGCGTGACCGGGCTGTACCAGAGCGACGCCAACTTCGGCGTCCATGTCGACACCGGGCGCCGCTTCGGCGAGAACAACGCCTGGGGCGTGCGCTTCAACGGGCTGCTGCGCGGCGGCGAGGCCTCGATCGAGGACGGAGACGTCAAGACCGGCCTCGGCTCGCTGGCGGTGGATTACCGGGGCGAGCGGCTGCGCTGGTCGCTCGACGGCATCATCCAGCGCGACGACACCGACAATTTCCGCCCGCAGATCAGCATCCTGTCCACGACGACGGCGATCCCGTCGCCGCCCGACGCGCGGAGCAACTGGTACCCGGGCACGACGCTGGTCCAGAAGGATAAGACCATCGCCTCGAACATCGAGTTCGACGTGACGGACTGGCTGACCGCCTACGCCGGCATCGGCTACCGCGACGGCACCAACGATCAGGTGTTTCCGCAGTCCAACCCCGCCGTGAACGCGCTCGGCAACTTCACGGTCCGCAACTCCTACTACGACTCCTACAGCGAGACGGTCAGCGGCACGGCCGGCGCGCGCCTGCGCTTCGAGACGGGTCCCGTCCGCCATCAGGTCAACATCGGCTACACCGGCTTCCAGCGGGAGGAGGGCAACGCCTACATCCAGGCCGCCGGCTCGGCCCCGTCGAACATCTACAACCCGGCGCCGCTGCCCGTCATCACCGCGCCGCGCACCGACCCGCGCAAGTCGGCGGAGACGACGCTCAGCAGCATCGCCATCGCCGACACGCTGTCCTTCGTCAACGACCGCGTCCTGCTGACGCTCGGCGTGCGCGACCAGACGGTGAAGGTGAAAGGCTTCAGCACGACGACCGGCGCGCAGACCAGCAACTACGACGCCAGCGCCACGACGCCGCTCGCCGGTCTGGTCGTCAAGCCGCTGGAGGATGTCGCGGTCTACGGCAACTACGCCGAGGGCCTGTCGCGCGGCACCATCGTCGGCGCCGGCTACGCCAACACCGGCGCGGTGCTCGAACCCTACAAGTCGAAGCAGCTCGAGGGCGGCGTCAAGGTCGATTGGGGGACCATCACGACCACCGCCGCGGTGTTCCAGATCACCCGACCCAGCTCGATCCGCACCGTGTCCAACGAGCTGGCCTATGACGGCGAGCAGCGCAACCGCGGCCTGGAGCTGTCCGCCTACGGCGAGATCCTCCCCGGCCTGCGCGCCATGGCCAGCGCGACCTTCCTGAAGCCGGAACTGACGAAGACCGCCGTCGCCTCGGAGGAGGGCAACGACGCCGCCGGCGTGCCGGACAAGAGCTTCTCCGCCAGCCTGGATTGGGACACCCCGTGGGTCGAGGGCCTTGCCCTCAACGGGCGCGTGATCCACACCTCCGGCTCCTACCTGACCAACGCCAACACGCTGCGTTTCGACGGCTGGACCCGCTTCGACATCGGTGCCCGCTACACCACCGACGTGTCGGGCAAGCCGGTCGTGCTGCGCGCCAGCGTCGAGAACCTCTTCGACAAGGAGTACTGGCTGACCACCGGCACCTACGTGACCGTCGGTTCGCCGCGGACGGTGCTGTTGTCCGCCACCGTCGACTTCTGAACCTCTCGATCTTCCTGGATTTCACCATGAACAAACTGTCGCTCGCTCTCATCGCCGCGCTGGGCTTCGCCATGCCCGCCACCATGCCCGCCCAAGCCCACCAGATCTGGATCGAGCAGCCCGACCAGGGCAACGCCACGATCCGCTTCGGGGAGTTCGGCGAGAACCTGCGCGAAGTCTCGCCCGGCCTGCTCGACAAGTTCGGCAAGCCGGCCGGCACCCTCCTCTCCGCCAAGGGCGAGCAGAAGGCCGAGGCCGCCAAGACCGCCGACGGCTTCGCGCTGCCCTTCAAGGCCGCCAACGGCGAGAGCATCGTCGCCGAGGACACGCTCTACCCCCTCTACACGTGGAAGCAGGGCGACAAGGAGACCACCAACTGGTTCCACCCCGCCGCGCGCCTGATCACCGGCTTCGCCGAGCAGGCGCCGAAGCTGACGCTGGATCTGGTGCCCACCGGCAAGCCCGGCCAGTTCAAGCTGGTCTTCCAAGGCCAGCCCAAGGCCAAGACCAAGGTGATGCTGGTCACCCAGTCCGGCTGGGCCAAGGAGGAGCACAGCGACGAGCAGGGTCTGGTCACCTTCGACCTGCCGTGGAAGGGCACCTACGTGGCCGAGGTCAGCCTGAACGAGCGCACCCCCGGCGAGCGCCAGGGCGCCAACGGCGCCGAGAAGTACGACGGCGTCAGCTACGTCACCACGGTGACCTACGTCCACCCCGACGGTCTGGCGCCGGTCCCCGCCGGCCCGGCGGCGACGCCCAACAAATGACCTCCTTGGCCGGACGGGTCCGCTCTGTTGGCCCGCTCGTCTCGCGCATAGCCGCCGCCCTGTTCGGCGGCTATGCGCTGGCCGCACTCGCCAGCGTGGCGGTGCTGGCGCTTCCCATGAGCACGCCGCAGGCGGTGCTCACCGGCGAGATGGCGAGTTTCCTCGTCTACGCCGCCGCCGTGATCTGGGTCTTCGCGGTCCGCAGCGCGCTGCGCGCCTGGGCGGGCCTTCTTGTCGTGGCCGCGCCGCTGTTGCTGGCGGCGTGGTCGGTCTGGTGATGGGGAGCCGAGCGTGACGACGGACCAGCAAGCGCGCCCCGACGGCCGCGGCCTTCGCCAGAGCATGTCCGACCTGCACACGTGGGTCGGGCTGCTTCTCGGCTGGGTGCTCTACGCGATGTTCCTCACCGGGACGGTGTCCTACTTCAAGGACGAGCTGTCGCAATGGATGCGCCCCGAACTGCCGGCGCAGAGCGGGGTGCCGGATCAGGCCCAGGTGGCCCAGCGGGTGGCCGACGAACTCGTCGCCCTGGTGCCGGGCAGCCCGCAATGGAGCCTGCGCCTGCCGGACGCCCGCAACAACAGCGTCTACGCCTTCTGGCGCACCGCCGGGGCGGCTCCCGGCCAGCGCGCCTTCGGCGAGGGCAACTTCGACCCGGCGACCGGGCAGACGGTGTCGTCGCGCGCGACGCTGGGCGGCGACTTCTTCTACCGCTTCCATTTCCAGTTCCATTACATGCCGGTGGTATGGGGGCGCTGGATCGCGGGAATCGCGGCCATGTTCATGCTGGTGGCCATTGTCAGCGGGGTCATCACCCACAAGAAGATCTTCGTCGATTTCTTCACCTTCCGCTGGGGCAAGGGGCAGCGCTCCTGGCTCGACGCGCACAACGCGCTGTCGGTGTTCGGGCTGCCCTTCCACGCCATGATCACCTACACCGGGCTGGTGACGCTGATGGCGCTCTACATGCCCTGGGGCCAGCAGGCGGGGATCAAGACCGCGGCGGATCGCCAGCAGCTGAACGCCGAACTCAGCGCCTTCATCCAGCCGGGCAAGCCCAGCGGCGAAAAGGCGCCGCTCGCCTCGATCGAGGACATGGTGCGCCACGCCCAGGAGCGCTGGGGCCGCGACGGCGTCGGGCGGGTCACCGCCACGCATCCCGGCGACGCGGCGGCGCGGGTGGCGGTGGCGCGTGGCGACGGCGGGCGCGTCTCGATGAGCCCGCAGTATCTGGAATTCGAAGGGACCACCGGAAAACTGCTGGCCGTCCACGAAGGGGTGGGGCCGGCGGCGGAGACCCGCGGCGTGCTCTACGCCCTGCATCTGGGGCGCTTCAGCGACTCGGTGACGCGCTGGCTCTATTTCCTCGTCAGCCTCGCCGGCACCGCCATGGTGGGCACCGGTCTGGTGATGTGGACGGTGAAGCGGCGGCAGAAGCTGCCCGATCCGGCCCGGCCCCATGTCGGCTTCCACGTCGTGGAGCGGCTGAACATCGCCAGCATCGCCGGCCTGTCGGTCGCCATGGCGGCCTTCCTGTGGGCGAACCGCCTGCTGCCGGAAACCCTGGCGGACCGCGCCAACTGGGAGATCCACAGCTTCTTCATCGTCTGGACGCTGACGCTGCTGCACGGCGTGCTGCGCCCGGCGAAGAAGGCCTGGGTCGAGCAGCTGTGGCTGGCCGCGGCGCTGCTGGCGCTGCTGCCCGTGCTCAACGCCGCGACCACGCAGCGGCCGCTGTGGCGCAGCCTGGCTGAAGGCGATTGGGTGTTCATCGGCATGGACCTGATGTGCTGGGCGCTGGCGGCGCTCCACGCCGTCCTGGCGGTCCGCACGCTCCGCCACCAACCCAAGACGCGGCCGGCCCGCAAGCCGGCCCGCGAATCCGTTAATAAGCCGGCCGGTGGCGCCGTTCTGCGCGAGGGATGAGCATGATCCACCTGTCGTCCTTCATCCTGTGCCTGACCGGGTTCGCCGCCCTGGCCGTCGCGATGGACCGTCCGCAGCACGACCTGTTCGGACGGTCCCTGCCGGGCCCCGCGACGCTCGCCTTGCGCGTCGGCGGGGCCGTTTCCCTGCTGGGGGCGCTGGGCCTCCTCGTGTCGTGGCAGGGTTGGGGACTCGGCCTCGTCATGTTCAGCGGCCACACCAGCCTGGGCGCCGGAGTCGTCCATGGCGCGCTGATCGTCCGAGGGCGGTGGGCAGCCCGCCCAAATTGAGGGTACGCCTTATTTTTGACCCATTTTGTCGCGACCGGTGAGTTTGCTCTTCCCGTTCGGGCGTGATGAGAGGATGATTCTCCATCGTTTTCATCAGGTTCATCGTGCTTTTCAACGATTGCGAATCGTTTGGGAGGAGTACGCATGCCCCGCATCCTCAATCACGCGCCGTGGCTGGTTCTCGCCGTGCTGGGCGCCTTCGCGCTCGGCACCGTCGCCTTGGCGCGCGGCGAGACCATCAACGCCCTCTGGCTGGTCGTGGCCGCCGTCTGTACTTATCTGGTGTCCTACCGCTACTACAGCCTGTTCATCGCCACCCGCGTCATGCGGCTGGACCCGGCGCGCCCGACGCCGGCGATGCGCCACAACGACGGGTTGGACTACGTTCCGACCAACCAGTACGTCCTGTTCGGCCATCACTTCGCGGCCATCGCCGGCGCCGGCCCGCTGGTCGGCCCGGTGCTGGCGGCCCAGATGGGCTATCTGCCGGGCATGCTGTGGATTCTGGCCGGCGTGGTGGTCGCCGGGGCGGTTCAGGACTTCATGATCCTGTTCGTCTCGATGCGCCGCGACGGGCGGTCGCTCGGTGAGCTGATCAAGGCTGAGCTGGGGGACATCCCCGGCGTCATCGCGCTGTTCGGCACCTTCATGATCATGGTCATCATCCTGGCGGTGCTGGCCCTGGTCGTGGTCAAGGCGCTGACCAACAGCCCGTGGGGCTTCTTCACGGTCGCCGCCACCGTGCCGATCGCCCTGTTCATGGGCATCTACATGCGCTTCCTGCGCCCCGGCCGGATCGGCGAGATCTCCATCATCGGCTTCTTCCTGCTGATCGCCGCCATCCTGCTCGGCGGGCAGGTCGCGCAGAGCGAGACGTGGGCGCCGGTCTTCACGCTGACCGGCGTGCAGATCACCTGGATCCTGATCGGCTACGGCTTCGTGGCGTCGGTGTTGCCGGTGTGGCTGCTGCTGGCCCCGCGCGACTACCTGTCGACCTTCCTCAAGGTCGGCACCATCGTGATGCTGGCGCTGTGCATCCTGCTCGTCGCACCGCCGATGAAGATGCCCAGCGTCACCCGCTTCATCGACGGCACCGGCCCGGTGTGGTCGGGCAGCCTGTTCCCGTTCCTGTTCATCACCATCGCCTGCGGCGCGGTGTCGGGCTTCCACGCCCTGATCTCCTCCGGCACCACGCCGAAGATGGTGGAGAACGAACTTCACACCCGCTTCATCGGCTATGGCGGCATGCTGACGGAGTCCTTCGTCGCCGTCATGGCGCTGGTCGCCGCCTCCTGCATCGAGCCGGGCATCTATTTTGCCATGAACAGCCCGCCCGCGCTGCTCGGCACCACGGCGGAGTCGGCGGCCCAGGTCATCAACAACTGGGGTTTCGTCATCACGCCGGAGATGATCACCCAGACGGCGCAGGACGTCGGCGAGGTGAGCATCCTGTCGCGGGCCGGCGGCGCGCCGACCCTGGCGGTCGGCATGGCGCAGATCTTCTCCGAGCTGTTCGGCGGCAAGGGCATGATGGCCTTCTGGTACCATTTCGCCATCCTGTTCGAAGCCCTGTTCATCCTGACCGCCGTCGACGCCGGCACCCGCGCCGGGCGGTTCATGCTCCAGGACCTGCTGGGCGTCTTCTTCAAGCCGCTGCAGCGCACGGCGTCCTGGGCCGGCAACCTGATCGCCACCGGCCTGTGCGTCGCCGCCTGGGGCTACATCCTCTATCAGGGGGTGGTCGATCCGCTGGGCGGCATCAACACCTTCTGGCCGCTGTTCGGCATCTCCAACCAGATGCTGGCGGGGATCGCGCTGATCCTGGCGACGGTGGTGCTGTTCCGGATGAAGCGGGAGCGCTACGCCTGGGTGACCATGGTGCCGGCGGCGTGGCTGCTGATCTGCACCCTGACCGCGGGCGTGCAGAAGGTCTTCCACAGCAACCCGGCGATCGGCTTCCTCGCCCACGCCGAGCGGTTCAGCACCGCCGCCAACGAGGGCCGGCTGCTCGCTCCGGCGACCTCGATGGAGCAGATGCGGCAGGTGATCTTCAACGATTACCTGGACGCGGCGCTGGCCTCGCTGTTCGTTCTGGTGGTTCTGGCGGTGCTGGTCTTCGGCATCCTGTCCTGCCTGAAGGCGCTGCGCAGCGACCGCCCGACCACCCGGGAAATCCCGACCGGCGGCGCCACCGCGCGGGCCGGGGATTGAGTTGGGGCACACCGTACCCTCACCCCTTCGGGAGTGAGGGTACGGTCTATTGGAAAAGGACGACGGATGAGCGGCTTGAAAAGCAACCTCAGCCGGTTCCGCGGTTATTTCGAGCAGACGGCCAAGCTCATGATCGGGGTGCCGGATTACGACACCTATCTGGAACACATGCGGACCCGGCACCCCGACCAGCCGGCGATGACCTACACCGAGTTCCTCGACAACCGTCTGCAAGCCCGTTACGGCGCCGGCAAGGCGGGGTGTTGTTGAGGGGATGTTGTCCCCTCTCCCCGGAGGGGAGAGGGCTATGACCGAGCCGCTCAAGCCAGCTGAAAGCGCAGGATGTCCGGTGTCCGCATGTCGGCGGGGATCGGGGCGTCCTTGGCGGTGCCGCGCATGGCGGCGGGCGGGCGCGGCAGACCACTGCGGTCGCTGTAGTCGCGGGGCGGCGTCCAGGCCGTCGCCTCCTCCCGGTGCAGCATCGCCGTGCACAGCACGTCGAGCGCCGTCATCGCCGCCACCGCGCCCAGCGCCGTGGCGACGTTCTCCCGGCGCGGGTTGCCGTCGTGATGCGCTGACGCCAGCGTGGCGAGGTCCAGCGCGTCTCCGGCAACCCGCCCCCACATCCAGGGGCGGGCGTCGCCCATCGCCAGCAGACCGACGCCGGTCGCCATCTCGCGCGCGCCGTAGGCACGGATCAGCCCGGCCTGCTCCTCCATTCCCATCCAGCGGGCGAGGCGCCGGGCGGTCACCAGTTGGGCCACGCCCAGCCCGATGCTGAACCAGCCCAGGCCGCGCGCCATCCGGTCGGCGGACGAATTCCTGCGGTAATGCGCCATGGTGCGCCTCCCTGTTACGGCTTGAGAACGACCTTGATGCAGCCGTCCCGCTTGTCGCGGAAGGTCTCGTACATGCCCGGCCCGTCGGCCAGACCCACGGTGTGGGTGATGACGAAGGACGGGTCGATCTGGCCCTCCTGGATGCGGCGCAGCAGGTCGTCGGTCCAGCGGTTGACGTGGGTCTGGCCCATGCGCCAGGTCAGGCCCTTGTTCATCGACATGCCGAAGGGGACCTTGTCGATCAGCCCGCCATAGACGCCGGGGATCGACAGCGTGCCGGCGGGGCGGCAGACATACATCATCTCGCGCAGCACATGCGCGCGGTCGGATTCCAGGGCCAGCGCCTGCTTGGCGCGGTCGTACATGGAATCGAGCGTGGCGGTGGCGTGCGCCTCCATGCCGACGGCGTCGATGCATTTTTCCGGACCCTTGCCGCCGGTCAGCTCGTTCAGCCGCTCGACGACGCTTTCCTCCTCGAAATTGATGGTGATGGCGCCGCCGGCCTTGGCCATGGACAGGCGCTCGGGCACGCGGTCGATGGCGATGACCTGCTTGGCGCCCAGCAGGATGGCGCTGCGGATCGTCATCTGCCCGACCGGGCCGCAGCCCCAGATCGCCACCGTGTCGGTCGGCTGGATGTCGCACTGCGCCGCCGCCTGCCAGCCGGTGGGGAAGATGTCGCCGAGGAACAGCACCTGCTCGTCGGTCAGCCCGTCCGGGATCTTCACATGGGTGCGGTCGGCGAAGGGGACTCGCACATACTCCGCCTGCCCGCCGGGATAGCCGCCGGTCAGGTGGGTGTAGCCGAACAGCCCGGCCGTGGTGTGGCCGAACAGCTTGTCGGCCATCGCCTTGTTGCGGTTGGAGCGCTCGCAGACCGAATAGTTGCCGCGGCGGCACTGGTCGCACTCGCCGCACCAGATGGTGAAGGGAACGACCACGCGGTCGCCGACCTTCAGGGCGCTCTTGGCCTCGGCCCCGACGTCGACGACCTCGCCCATGAACTCGTGACCCAGGATGTCGCCCTTCTCCATGCCGGGCATGAAGTGGTCGTAGAGGTGCAGATCCGAACCGCAGATGGCGCAGGACGTGACCTTGACGATGGCGTCGCGGGGCTGCTCGATCTCCGGGTCGGGGACGGTGTCGTAACGGACGTCAGCGGTGCCGTGCCAGACCAGGGCTTTCATGCGGGGCTCCTCCGTAGGGGTGTTGGGGAAGGGGGCAGGTGTGCCTTGCGTCAGTGGTGGCCGGAACCGGGTTCGGCCTGCTTGCGGTGCTGCTCGGCCAGCACGCCGGAGGGCGTCACGGCGGCCATGGCGGTCTGCAGCTTGTTCTTCCAGCCGGCCACCACGTCGCCGTCGCCGCGCATCATCGCGTCGAAGCCGACCTTGGCGACCATCGCCGGGTCGTCCTTCTTGCCCTGGCCGATCTTGGTGTCCTCCATGCCGGCGCGCTCGAAGAACTCGGTGTCGGTGGCGCCGGGCATCAGGCAGGTGACGGTCACGCCGGAGTCCTTGATCTCGTGGCGCAGCGCGAAGGAGAAGGAGTCGATGAAGGCCTTGGTGCCGTTGTAGACCGCCTGATAGGTGCCGGGCATGAAGCCGGCGATCGAGCCGGTGATCAGGATGCGGCCCTGTTTGCGGTCGCGCATGCCGCGGCCGATCGTCTGGATCAGGTACAGCGTACCGGTGATGTTGGTGTCGATGACGTGGCGGGCCTCCTGGAAATCCTGGTCGAGGAAGCCGTGGCCCAGCCCGTGGCCGGCGTTGGCGAGCAGGGCGTCGACCGGCCGGCCTTTCACCGCCGCGCAGAGTTTGTCGACGCCGTCGAGGGTGGCGAGGTCCGCCTGCACCGTTTCGACCAGCACACCGAGGGAGCGGAGTTCCCTGGCGGCCTCCTCGATGGCCGGATCGTCGGCGGCGATCAGGAGGTCGAAGCCGTTCCGGGCGCACTGCTTGGCGAGTTCGAGGCCGATGCCGGTGGACGCACCGGTGACGATGGCAAGGGAATGGGTGGCTGCACGAGCCATGGGAACGGTCCTCTTTGCGAAGCGGGAGAGTCCCTCAGCCCAACTGAAGATGGCAGGCGTTGGTTCCGCCTTCTCCGCCGCCGTCCTCCGCCATCCGGGGCAAGCGCAACGAAGCGATGCCGCAGAAAAGTGCATAAGGCTTAATCAGGTCGGCGTCATGCCCAATTTTTGATCGCAACAAGGGTCGGACCCCAGCGTTTCCGCGCCTTTCCGGTTGGCACGCCGCTTGCTCAACAGTCTTGTATACAAGATTGGTGCGGCAGCCTGATGACCCAGCTTCCCGACAGCATCGAAGACAGCGTGATCTCCGCCATCCTGGGCGGCCGGCTGCGGCCCGGCACCCGGCTGGGCGAGGCGAAGCTGGCCGAGGTCTACGGCGTGTCCCGCACCCGCGTGCGCGAGGCGATGATGCGGCTGGAGACGCGCGGCATCGTCCATGTGAGCGCCCGGCGCGGCTGGTTCGTCGTCGAGCCCTCGGCGACGGAGGCGCGGGCCGCCTTCCAGGCGCGGCGGGTGATCGAGACCGGGATGCTGCGCGATCTGCACACGCTTCCGGGAGACGCCGTCGCCCACCTGCGCGCCCATGTCGAGGAGGAGCGCGAGGCGCTGCACACCGGCCATGTCGGCTCGCGCACCTGCCTGCTCGGCGACTTCCACATCCACCTCGCCCACGCCTTCGGCAACGCCTTCCTGACCGACATCCTGCGCGACCTGACCGCGCGCACGACGCTGGTCTCGATGCTCTACCAGTCCGACCAGGACGCCGCGGCGTCCAGCGACGACCACGCCGGCATCGTGACGCTGCTGGCCGACGGCGACTACGCCGGGGCGGCGCGGCTGATGGACGAGCACATCCGGCGCGTCGAGGACGGCCTCGACCTCGCCGCCGCCCCCGATCCCCTGGCCGGCCTGCGCGAGATCCTCTCGCCCGGCGCCCCCGCCTGAACCCTTTCAAGCAACCCATTCCATCCAGAACCGGCCCATCCAGCCAAAAAGGAGTTAGAGACATGAAGCGCAGGACCCTGCTTGCCCTGGCCGTCGCCGCCGTCGCCGGCCTTTCCATCGCCCAGGCCCCGGCCGCGCGGGCCGACGCCCTTCAGGACATCACGAAGCGCGGCACGCTGCGCGTCGCCGTCCCGCAGGACTTCCCGCCCTTCGGTTCGGTCGGCCCGGACATGGCCCCGCTCGGCTACGACATCGACGTGGCCAAGCTGATCGGCGCCAAGATGGGCGTGAAGGTGGAACTGGTGCCGGTGACCAGCGCCAACCGCATCCCCTTCCTGCAGACCAACAAGGTCGATCTGGTCATCTCCAGCCTCGGCAAGAACGCCGAGCGCGAGAAGGTCATCGACTTCACCGACGCCTACGCGCCCTTCTTCAACGGCGTCTTCGCCCCGGCCGGCGTCACCGCCGCGAAGCCGGAGGATCTGGCCGGCAAGACCGTCGGCGTGACCCGCGGCGCCATCGAGGATCTGGAGCTGACCAAGATCGCCCCGGCCGACGCGGTCATCAAGCGCTACGAGGACAACAACGGCACCATCTCCGCCTTCCTGTCCGGTCAGGTCGAGGTGGTGGCGACCGGCAACGTGGTGGCGGCGGCGATCCTCGCCCGCAACCCGCCGAAGCGGCCGGAGCTGAAGTTCCTCATCAAGAACTCCCCCTGCTACATCGGCCTGAGCAAGGAGCAGCCGGCCCTGCTGGAGAAGCTGAATGCCATCCTGGCGGCGGCCAAGACCGACGGCTCGCTGAACGCCATCGCGCAGAAGTGGCTGTCCGCCGACCTGCCGAAGGACCTCTGAAGACGATGGGGCCGGGGCGCCGCGGGTGGCTTCGGCCCCCACGGCGCCCCGGCGTACGGGGGGCTGACCGGAGGGCCGCATGACCTACCGCTTCGATTATTCGTGGATCGCCGAATACTGGCCCGTCATCCTGAAGGGGCTGGTGACGACGGTCGAACTGACCCTGATCGGCACGCTGTTCGGGGTGGCGCTGGGCATCGCCTGCGCCTGGACGCGGTCGCTCGGGCCGCGCTGGCTGCGCCCGCCGGTCGTCGCCTATGTCGAGCTGATCCGCAACACGCCCTTCCTGATCCAGCTCTTCTTCATCTTCTTCGGCCTGCCGTCGCTGGGCGTGCAGATGACCGAGTTCCAGGCGGCGGTGCTGGCGATGGTCATCAACCTCGGCGCCTACAGCGGCGAGATCATCCGTGCCGGCATCGAGGCGACCCCGCGCGGCCAGTTCGAGGCCGGGGCCAGCCTCGCCATGACGCGGTTCGAGACCTTCCGCCACGTCGTGCTGATCCCGTCCCTGCAACGGATCTGGCCGGCGCTGTCGTCGCAGATCGTCATCGTCATGCTCGGCTCGGCGGTGGTGTCGCAGATCGCGGCGGAGGACATCACCTTCGCCGCCAACTTCATCCAATCGCGGACCTTCCGCGCCTTCGAGAGCTATTTCCTGACCACCGGCCTCTACCTGCTGCTGGCGCTGGCCCTGCGGCAGGCGCTGCGCGGCGTCGGAAACATGCTGTTTCCGCGGAGGGCCGCGCGATGATGACCTTCACCCTGTGGGACATCCTGCGCAACCTGCTGCTGGCGGCGCGCTGGACGGTCGTTCTCTCACTCGTCTCCTTCATCGGCGGCGGGCTTTTGGGGATGGCGCTGCTCTACCTGCGGATCGGCAAGGCGCGGGCCGGGCAAATGTTCGTCCAGGGCTATGTCGAGCTGTTCCAGGGCACGCCGCTGCTGATGCAGCTCTTCCTCGCCTTCTTCGGGCTGGGCCTGTTCGGCATCGACGTTCCGGCCTGGCTGGCTGCCGGGCTGGCGCTGATCCTGTGGACGGCGGCCTTCCTGGTGGAGATCTGGCGCGGCTGCGTGGAATCGGTCGCCCGTGGCCAGTGGGAGGCGTCGGCCAGCCTCGGCATGGGCTACGTCCAGCAGATGCGCTACGTGATCCTGCCCCAGGCGGTGCGCGTCGCCGTCCCGCCCACCGTCGGCTTCTCCGTGCAGGTGGTGAAGGGCACGGCGCTGACCTCGATCATCGGCTTCGTCGAGCTGTCCAAGGCCGGCACGGTCGTCACCAACGCGACCTTCGAACCCTTCACCGTCTACGGGCTGGTCGCCCTGATCTACTTCGCGCTGTGCTGGCCCCTGTCCAAGAGCAGCCAGATTCTGGAAAGGAAGCTCAATGTCGCTCATCGCAATCACTGAGGTGAAGAAGCGCTTCGGCGACGTCGAAGTCCTGAAGGGGATCAACCTGGACGTCGAGCGCGGCGAGGTCGTCGCCATCATCGGCAAGAGCGGCTCGGGCAAGAGCACGCTTCTGCGCTGCGTCAACGGGCTGGAGATGATCGACGACGGCTCGATCATGGTGGCCGGCGCCCAGCTCATCAACGACGACCTGCACCTGAAGGCGCTGCGGCTGAAGGTCGGCATGATCTTCCAGCAGTTCAACCTGTTCCCGCACCTGTCGGCGGGGCGCAACGTCATGCTGTCGCAGATGGTCGTCAAGAAGACGCCGGCGCGCGAGGCGGAGACGATGGCCCGCCGCATGCTGGAGCGGGTCGGGCTGGGCCACAAGTTCGACGCCTACCCGGACCAGCTCTCCGGCGGGCAGCAGCAGCGGGTCGCCATAGCGCGGGCGCTGTCGATGCAGCCGATGGCCCTGCTGTGCGACGAGGATCACCTCCGCGCTGGACCCGGAACTGGTGAACGAGGTGCTGGCGGTGGTGAAGGAGCTGGCCGCCGACGGCATGACGCTGATGATGGTGACCCACGAGATGCGCTTCGCCCGCGAGGTTTGCGATCGGGTGGTCTTCATGCACCAGGGCCGCGTGCACGAGATCGGCCCGCCCGAGGAGGTCTTCGGCAACCCCCGCACCCCGGAACTCCGGCAGTTCCTCGGCGCGCAACTGGTCGTCTGACAGCAAAAGGGCGCCGGTGTCATGACCACCGGCGCCCCTTCCCGGAACGGATGATGGGGGCTCAGCGCGCCGCGGTCTTCTCGCTGACCATCCGCGGGGTGTCGATCATGTCGGCGACGAACTCCGCCAGACAGCGGTAGCTGAGATCCTTCAGGTGCAGGCCGTCGGTGCTCAGCACCTGATCGGCGGCGAAGTGCCGGCTTTCCAGCCACCACGCCATGATGCGGTAGCGGTCGAGCACCGGCACGTCGAGTTCGCGGCCGAGTGCCACCACGGTGGACGCGTAGGCGGGGTAGGAGTCGACCTTGGCCTCGCCGGGGAAGGACTGCGGGTTCATCAGGATGACGTCCGCGCCGGTCTTGCGGATCCGGGCGATGCCGTCGCGCACGGTGGCGGCGAAGGCGTCGAGCGGCACCTTCTGGAAGCTGTCGTTGGTCCCGACCTGCCAGACCACGAGGTCCGGCTTGGCGGCCAGCACATCCTTGTCGAAGCGGACGAGGTTGGCTCCCGCCGTCTCGCCGCCGATGCCCTTGTTCAGGACCTGGATGGCCGAGGCGGCGTGACGCTGCTCCAAAATGGCGTCGAGCTGGGCGGGGTAGGTGGCGGTGATGGTGGTGGCCCCGACGCCCTCCGTGCTGGACGACCCCATCGCGACGACTGTCAGCGGGTGTCCGGCGGCCAGCGCGGCCCGGCTGTGCGTCAGTCCGGCGGCGGCTGAATCGGCACCGGGCGGGACCGGGCACAGCGCCGACGCGGCGGCAGCACCGCTCCACAAAACCCAAGCGGCCAACACTCCGCCAAGCACCCGTCCCGTCATGAGCCACACTCCCCTGGTTCGCCTCGTCGAGGCACGCTGTCTGAGAGCCATGGTCAGGCGATCATGGTTAATGCATCGCTAAGCGAGGGGGCGGCTAACCCCATTTCGTTCCTCGTCAAAAGGGATGCTTTGCCGGGCTCGTCTGTATTCGGAATACGGACGAATAGGTGGGGGACGCGTTATGACCAGGCACCATCTTCTGGATGGCCTGCGCGGCTATTTCCTCGTGTTCATGCTGGTGAACCACATCTGGTTCGACGGGGGAAATCCGGTTGCCCTGGTCAATCACAACCAACTCGCCTTCGTCGAGGACGCGCAGGGCTTCATCCTCATCTCCGGGCTGATCGTCGGGCTCTATTACGGCCGCCTCTACGCCGCCGGGCGGGACGAGGAGGCCGGGAAGCGCCTGCGCGCCCGCGTCTGGCAGCTTTACCTGTACACAGTGGCGGTCTTCGCCGCCGTCGTCGCGATGGCGCTGCTGATCCCCGGCGCGCGCAGCGGCTGGGAGTCGCAACTGGGCAGCGCGCTCGGCCCGGCGCTGCCGGCGGTCCTGCTCCTGCTGCACCAGCCGGCGCTGATGGACATCCTGCCGCAATACATGCTGTACCTCGCGGCGTCGCCGCTGTTGATCCGCCTGACGCTCGCGGGCAAGGGCGGGGAGGTCATCGCGGGAAGCTTCGCCCTGTGGGCGGCGGTGCAGTTCGGCTTGCATCTGCCGCTGGCCGCCTCGCTGGAGGCGTTGGCCGGCTCGGTCATCCCGGACTTCGCGCTGCGCGGGCATTTCAACCCGCTGGCGTGGCAGATCGTGTTCGTGACCGGGCTGGTGATCGGCACGCTGATGGCGGCGGAGCGGATCGACCTGCGCCCCTGGCTGGCCCCGGACCGCACGCTGCTCGCCCGGATCGCGCTGTATGTCGTGCTCGCCTTCATGGCGTGGCGGCTGGCCTTCACCTTCGACCTCGTGCCGGAGGACATGGCGGCGCGCTTCTGGAGCCTGCACGACCGCACCGAGTTCAGCCTGATCTTCCTGGTGAATTTCGCGGCGCTGGCCTTCCTGGTGACGTGGCTGCTGTCCGCCGGCGTCGAGGCTGCGTCCCCCGCCGCACGCTGGGCGGGACAGGCCCTGCAACGGCTCTTCCTGTTGCGCTTCCTGCGCTATCTCGGCGGCCATTCGCTGCAGGTCTATGCGTACCATGTCGTGCTCGCCTACGGGATCGTGCTGATCGACGAGGCGGTGCGGCCGGTGGGCGTCTTGGGCAAGACGGGCATCACGGTCCTGGCGGTCGCCAGCCTGGCGCTTCCGGCGTGGCTGCATGGGCGCGTCGCCGTGCCGGCGTCGGGGCGTGCGGAGGTCCGGCGCGCGATCACCTGACAACGTAACCGCGAAACCAAGCCGACACTATGCTGTTCAACAGGATGGGCGTGGGTGCTTGAGGTGACTTAGCCTCAGGTGACTTAGCCCTCTCCCCTCCGGGGAGAGGGTGGCCCGGAGGGCCGGTGAGGGGGATGCGCATGGCGGTATGTCCGGCACAAGCGCAACCCCCTCACCCTAACCCTCTCCCCAGAGGGGAGAGGGGATGTCGATAGCACCCGCTCCATCCCGTCGCTTCGCGTGGTTGAAGGCATGCATCTGGCTGATCTGTTCGTTGCGCTGCGGCGCCAACTGGATCGAGACCCGAAGGAGACCGAACGCGCCGCGCTGCGCCTGGAATTCGCACCGGACGATGCGGGCGGTGTGCTGCGCCGGCTGATGGCGCTGTTGGAGGCCGACGGCGGCGCCGACGCGCTCAAGTCTTGGGTGGACACGTCCGACGAGGGGGAGCCGCTGGAGCGGTGTGTGCTGGCGGCCCAGGCCATCGACCAATGGTTCGCGCCGCTGGCCTCGCGCCACCTGTCGCGAAGCGCGCTGTCCGATGGACATCTGCGGGCGCGGCAATGGTACAAGCGGCACGGGCGCCTCAACGGCGACGCCGCCGACGGCCAGCTCATCCTGCGGCCCGGCCTGTTCGACCGCTCGGTGAACATCCGGGAGGTCACGCCCCTGCGCGAGTCCTTCGATGTGGCCGACCTGTTCCACACCCTGCTCCTGCTGCCGCCGACCCTCGCGGCGGAGTGCCCGCACGGCGAGGAGGGCGAGCGGCCCGTTTCGCTGACCTTCCATCGCGTCGCCGAGGTCGCCGACCAGTGCCCCAGCGATCCCGAATGGGCTCCCGTCGTCGGCGTCGTCCCGCTCGCGCTGGCCGAGGACGACCTCGCCCTCCGGACCTTTTCCAAGGATGGCGCGGACTGGTACGCCGCGGTTCCCGGCGCTCTCGGCGCCCGTGCGGCGTCGGCCATCGACGCGCTGGCCGCCGAAGGGGCGACCGTCATCGTGTTTCCCGAGGTGACCGCCGGTCCCGCGACGCTCGGCGCCATCCAGGCGGCGGTGCGGCGTCACGCGGTGGACGGCCCGATCCGCTACGTTCTCGTCGGGGTCCGGCAGGATGGTGAGGAGGGCGGTAAGCCGCGCAGCACGGCGGTCCTGCTCGACCGGACGGGAGCCGAGATTTTCCGCCAGACCAAGCTGCACTGCTGGGACCTCGACGCCGACCAGTGCCGTTCCTACGACGTGCGCGGCCCGGACGGACGGTTGCTCGACGCGGCGAAGGAATTCATCGCGCCGGGGGACGGCGTCACCATCGTCGAGCTGCCCAACATGGGCCGGCTGGCGGTGATGATCTGCGAGGATCTCGGGCGCGAACAGCCGGCGGCGTGGCTGTGCCGGGCCAAGCTGCTGGACTGGATCGTCACCCCGGTGATGGACGCAGGCCTGACGGAGGAGCGGTGGCAGGCCCAGGCCGGCGACGAGTCCTCCCGTGCCGGGTCCTGCCGGGTGGTGGTGGCGAACAGCATGGCCTTCTCGCACCGCTTCAACCGCGTCTGCGACGCCGACGGGGAGGAGGACAAGCGCATCACCGACTGCGGGGTCGCGCTGTTCTTCCAGCCGCGCGCCGACCCGGCGCAATCCTCGCGCATCCGCCGGCTGTCGCTTCCCATCGACGCGCCGGAGCCTGCTTGCGTCGCGGCGCGCTGGGAGCCGCAACGCTGGCCGGAGCTGAACACGGAGGGCTGTCCATGAGCGGGGAGGCGCATCGGGCACTGGCCGACGACATCCGGAACGCCGTCGAGGCCGGCCGCTGGGACGAGGCCGATGCGGACCTGGACACGCTGGCGGAAGAGGCGGCCCTGTGCCTCGTTCAGGATCGCACCGCCGACCTCGCCACCCTGGCTCGGGAGGTCGCCCGCTGCCACACGGCGCTGGCGCTGCGCGAGGACCGCAGCCCGGAAGCGATGCATCGGCTGGGGCAACTCCGCGCCATCGCCGCGCTGCTCGCCGCCGGCCGGGCAAATCGGCCCGCCCGCAGCGAGGCGGCGCTCGCCCGGGCCGGAACGCCGACTGCGGCGGTGCTGCGCGCCCTGGCGGACGGAGCGAAATCAGGGCCGGCGCTGGTCGAGGCGACGGGCCTGTCGCACGATGCTGTGGCCCGCGCCCTGCCGGAACTGCGCGCCGCCGGGCTGGTCCGCTCCTGGCCGGCCGGGCGATTGGTGATGAACGAACGGACCGGCGACGCGGGGTAGGGCGGCTACTCCTTCGGCACCTCGCGCTCCAGCTCCTCCAGCCAGATGCGGGCGTTGCCGTCGGACGGGGCGCGCCAGTCGCCGCGCGGCGACAGCGAGCCGCCCGCGGTCACCTTCGGCCCGTTGGGCATGGCCGAGCGCTTGAACTGGCTGAAGCCGAAGAAGCGCTGGATGAAGACGCGCAGCCAGGAATGGATTTCGGCCAGCGTGTAGGCGCTGTGCTTCTCCACCGGATAGCCCGCCGGCCAGTCGCCGCGCGCCGGATCGGACCATGCGTGCAGGGCGAGAAAGGCAATCTTCGACGGGCGCAGGCCATAGCGCAGCGTGTGGAACAGGTGAAAGTCCTGAAGCTCGTAGGGGCCGACGACGGCCTCCGAACTCTGCAGGGCGCGGTCGCTGCCGGCGGGGACCAGTTCGGGCGAAATCTCGGTCGCCAGGATGTCGCCCAGCGTGCCCAAAACCTCGTCCGGAAACTGGCGGGAGCCGATCACCCAGCGGATCAGATGTTGGATCAGCGACTTCGGGACGCCCGAATTGACGTTGTAATGGGCCATCTGGTCGCCGACGCCGTAGGTGCACCAGCCCAGCGCCAGTTCGGACAGATCGCCGGTGCCCAGCACGATGCCGCCCCGCTGGTTGGCGAGGCGGAACAGGTAGTCGGTGCGCAGCCCCGCCTGGACGTTTTCGAAGGTCACGTCGTACACCGCCTCGCCACGGGCGAAGGGGTGGTCCATGTCCTTGAGCATCTGGTTGGCGGCGGGGCGGATGTCGAGTTCATGGTGCGACACGCCGAGCGCGCTCATCAGGCGAAGCGCGTTGCCCTTGGTCTTGTCGCTGGTGCCGAAGCCCGGCATCGTGAAGGCGAGGATGTCGGTGCGCGGCCGGTCGAGCAGGTCCATGGCGCGGGCGGCGACGATCAGGGCGTGGGTGGAATCCAGCCCGCCCGACACACCGATCACGATGCGCGGCATGCCCGTGGCCCGCAGCCGCTGGACCAGCCCGGCGACCTGGATGTTGTAGGCCTCGTAGCAGTCGAGTTCCAGACGCTCTTGCGCCGCCGGGACGAAGGGGAAGCGGGGCACGTTGCGGCGCAACCCCAGGTCCCCGCCGGGCGGATCGACGCGGAAGGAGACCTTGCGGAAAACCGTCCCGTGCGAGCGACGGTTGTCGTCGAAGGTGCCCATGCGCAGCCGTTCCTGGCGCAGCACGTCGAGGTCGACATCGGCGACGGCCATCTGGGCGCCCTTGGGAAAGCGCTCGGTCTCGACCAGCGTCTCGCCGTTCTCGAAGATCGACGCCTGCCCGTCCCAGGCCAGATCGGTGGTCGATTCCCCGGCCCCGGCGGAGGAATACAGATAGGCGGCGATGCAGCGCGCCGATTGCGACTTGCAGAGCAGGCGGCGGGTCTCCGCCTTGCCGATGGTGATGTTGCTGGCCGACAGGTTCGCCAGCACCGTCGCCCCGGCCAGCGCCGCCTCGGAGCTGGGCGGGACGGCGACCCAGAGATCCTCGCAGACCTCGGCATGGACCACCAGACCGTCCAGATCCTCTGCCGCGAACAGCAGGTCGGGGCCGAAGGGGGCGTTGAGAGCGCCGTCTTGGGCGCCGATGCGGATCGTCCCGCCCTCGGTGCCGGCGCCGGAGGCGAAATGGCGGCGCTCGTAGAATTCCCGGTAATTGGGAAGATGGACCTTGGGCACCACGCCCAGCAGCCGGCCGCGATGCACGGCGACCGCCGTGTTGTAGACGCGACCGGCGTGGCGCAGCGGCGCGCCGACGAGGATCAGCGGCATCAGGTCGCGCGACCGCTCCACCAGATGGGCGACGGCCTTCTCCACGGCGTCGAGCAGACAATCCTGAAGGAACAGGTCGTCAATGGCGTAGCCGGACAGCGCCAGCTCGGGGAACAGCGCGACGGCGACCCCCTGTTCGTCGCATTCCCGCACGCTGTCCAGCACCGCCGCGGCGTTCGCCATGGGGTCGGCGATCGTGCAGGGCGTGGTGCAGGCGGCGACCCGGGCCATCCCATGGCGGTAGAGTGATCCAAAGCTCATGGTCCGAGCCGCGCCGTCAACCGTCATCGTGATCCTCTCCCAACCGGTCCTGCGGTAATGCACGCAAGAGAGAAACCAGCGGAGGCCGCCGGTCGTCTCGCCCGCCGCATTCTGGCGGTTGCCGGCGCGGCGCTCAACCCATTGATCATGGCCCATTGATCATGGCCCATTGCTCAGGGCCGATTGGCTATGGCCGATGGATTGGGGAAGGGATCAGGCGGTCTTCACCTCGGCGATGAAGGCGTCGACGCTGCCCTTGAGGGCCACGGCGCGGCCGGCCACCTCGCGGGCGGATTGCAGGACCTGCGCCGATCCGGCGGCCGTCGATTCCGAGGCGACGCGCAGCGTGCCGATGGTCCCGGTCACCTCCGCCGTGCCCTGCGCCGCCTGGACGGCGTTGCGGCCGATCTCGGCGGTGGCCGCACCCTGCTGCTCGACCGCGGCGGCGACGGCGGTCGCCATCTCGTTCAGGCGGTAGATCACCGTGGCGATCGTCTGGATGGCCGACACCGCGCCGCCGATGGTCTCCTGCATGGAGCCGACCTGACCGCGGATCTCGTCGGTCGCCTGCGCCGTCTGGTTGGCGAGCTGCTTGACCTCGCTCGCCACCACGGCGAAGCCCTTGCCGGCCTCGCCAGCGCGGGCGGCCTCGATGGTCGCGTTGAGCGCCAGCAGGTTGGTCTGGCTGGCGATGCCCTGGATGAGGTCGATCACCTCGTTGATGCGCTGGCCGGACTCGGTCAGGGCGCCGACCCGCTCCTGGGCCTGCTGGGCCTGCCGCGTCGCCTCGTCGGCGAAGCCGCGCGCCTCGTTCATCTGGCGCGACACCTCCTGAACGGTGGAGGTCATCTCCTCCGTCGCGGCGGCGACCGTCTGGACGTTGGCGGCGGTCTGCTCGGCGGCGGCACCGACAACGGTCATGCGCTCCGACGCCTGCTCCGCCCCGGCGGACAGGGAGTTGGCGGTGGCCTCCAGCGCGGCGGCGGCGTCCTTCATGACGTGCAGGACCTCGCCGACCTCGCGGTCGAAGCGCAGGATCGTCGCGCCGACCGCCTCCGCGCGGTCGAGCTTGTGCCGGGCCTCGGCCTCCTGCTCCGCCTGGATGCGCTGGCGGTCGAGCGCGTTGTCCTTGAAGACGGCGAGCGCCCGCGCGATGTCGCCGACCTCGTCGCGGCGGTCGGCGCCGGTGATGACCACCGTCAGGTCGCCGCCCGACAGACGGCGCAGGCAGGACACCGCCTCCACGATGGGGGCGACGATGCCGCGCGCCGACAGCCAGCGCCCGATCAGCCCGCTGGCGAGGATACCGAGCAGGGCGACCGCGGCGATCAGCCACGTGGTCCGGTCGGCCAGCGCTTCCGCCTCCTCGGAGATCCGCGCCGTCTTGGCGACGGTGAGGCCGTTGTAGTCCTGGACGGCGCGGATCAGCGCCTCCACCTGTTCCTGGCTGCCGGAGACGTTGTTCAGCACCTCGCGCCGGGCGTAGGTGATGCCCATGTCCGCGTGCTTCTTCGCCGCCGCCACCGTGGCGTCCAGGCTGCTGACATAGGCGGCGTATTGCGTCTCGATGCCGTCCAGCAGCGGTCGCTGCTGCGTGTCGGCGGCGGAGCGGGCGTGCTCCAGATGGGCGCGGACCTCGGCCTTGCGGTCGGCGACCACCGCCTCGATGGTGGCGACACTGGCCGGGTTGGCGCCCATCTGGTACTCGGCGCGGCTCAGCTCGACCAGATAGCGGTTCAGCCGGGCGCCCTGCGTCGCCTCGCGCCCCGCCTCCTCGACCCGGTTCAGCTCCCCGCCGAGCGTGGCGAGGCCATAGCCGCTGACCAGGGCGGTGGACACCGAAACGGCGCCCAGCACCACGACGATGCCGAGAATCTTCCCGGCGATGCGCACATTCTTCAACTGCATGTCGGCCTCGGTCGCGCCCTCTTGCGGGTCAGCGCGCTAAATCGATGCGGTGGATGGGTAAGCCGGTGTCGGTTCCGGCGGCGGTGTCGGCGGCAGCGTTGGCGGCGCGGACGGCCCAGGCGGCGATCGCCAGATCCTGGATGCCCATGCCGGTGGAATCGAAGACGGTGATCTCGTCCGCGCTGGCGCGGCGGGGCGCCTTGCCCTCCAGCACGTCGCACAGCGTGCCGCGGATGGACTCGCGGGTCAGGCCGTGCGCCAGCGCGTGCTGGCATTCGCCGAGTGCCGAGGCCTGCGCCCAGTCGTCCACCCAGACGGCGGCGCCGAGCAGGATCGCCGGGTCCAGCTCCTGCTTGCCGGCGGTGTCGGCGCCCATGGCGCAGATGTGCGTGCCGGGGCGGACCCAGCCGGCCCTGACCACCGGCTCGCGCGCCGTGGTCAGGGTGATGAGCACGTCGGCGTTGCGCGCCGCGGTTTCGGCGTTCACGACCTCGACGGGCAGCGGCCCGGCGAAGGAGGCCGCCAGTTCCTCGGCCCGCGCGCGGTCGCGGTTGGCCACCAGGATGCGGTCGAAGCCGCGCACCAGAAGCGCCGCCTCCAGATGGTGCGCCGCCTGCCCGCCGGTGCCGATCAGGGCGAGCACCCGCGCGTCGGGCCGGGCCAGTTCGCGGATGCCGATGGCGCAGGCGGCGGCGGTGCGCAGCCCGGTCAGGTGGTTGGAACTGACCAGCGCCGTCGGGCAGCCGGTCTCCGGGTCGGTCAGCACGGTTGTGGACTGGTGGTTGGTCAGGCCGCGGGCGCGGTTGCCCGTCCAGTAGCCGCCGATCTTCAGCCCGAGCAGCCCAATGGCGAGGTCGCCGCCGGCCTTGATGCCGTAGACGTCCGGCCCCGGCAGCAGCCGTTCGCGGACCACCGGGAAGTTGCGCGCCTGCCCGCGGGAGACCTCGCGGAAGGCCATGTCCATGGCGTCGATGGCGTCGGCGGGGGACACCAGACGGCGGGCGGCGGTTTCATCGATGACGATCATTCTTTTACTCCCGCGGCGTCGAGCACCAGCCGGGACAGCGCGTCGTCCGGCGTTTCCATCCGTGCCATGATCGAGAAGTGATCCTCCCCGGCCAGCGTGTGATAGGTGCAGCGTGAGCCGCGGCACTGGCACAGCGTGGCGAAGTCGCGCGACTGGGCGATCCAGGCGGGCGTCTCCGCCGAGCCGACGACGACCGTCAGGGCCGTGGCGCTGGAGGGCGGGTGGCGCATCGGGCTGACCCCGTCGACCATCTCCGGGCGCAGCCCGATGGTCTCGTTGACGGTGATGTCCAGCACCGGCGCCAGCTCGTAGATGCCGCTGATCAGGACGGCGGCCTTGACGACGCCATCCTCCAGCCGGTCCGCCCCGGCGTCGTCGGCCAGCGCCATGGCGATCAGATGAGCCCCGGCGGAATGGCCCGACACGGTGAGGCGGTCGGGATCGCCGCCCAGCGAGGCGGCGTTGCGGTGGATCCAGCGCAGCCCCTCGCGGGTGCGCCGCGCGATCTCCGGCAGGGTTGCCGCCGGGCACAGGTCGTAGTTCATGACCACGGTCGTGACGCCGCGCGGCACCAGCGCGTCGGCGACGTAGCTGTAGTCGGCCTTGTCCCGCCCGCGCCAGTAGCCGCCGTGCAGGAAGACGTGCAGCGGGGCGCCGGGTGTGGCCGCCGGAAACACGTCGAGCATGGACAACGGACTGTCGCCATAGGCGATGTCGTAACGTCCGGCGTTCCGTTCCCGAGCAGCGCGGCTCAGCTCGGCGGCGCGCTCGGCGTGGCGCGCGAAATCGGGAACGGAATGGCGGGGGTTGTACTGCCACTCGTGATCGTCAGGGACGACTGACACGATGGGACCTCCTGGGTTCCGGAGAAGGGGGGCGCTCAGACCAGATCCATCAGCTGGGTCCACAGCTGGTGCCGCTTGGCGACGTATTCCGGCGTGTCGCGCAGCGCCTCGCCCAGGCTGGCGCGCGGGCGCGGGATGTCGATGGGCACGATCTCGCGGATGCGGCCGGGGCGGGGCGACATGACCACCACCCGGTCGGCGAGGCAGACGGCCTCGTCCACGCTGTGGGTGACGAAGAGGATTGTCTTGCCCATGCGCTCGGTCAGGCCGAGCATCTCGTTCTGCAAAATCTCCCGGGTCAGCGCGTCGAGCGCGCCGAACGGCTCGTCGAGCAGCATGATCTCCGGCTCGATCGCCAGGGCGCGGGCGATGCCGACGCGCTGCTGCATGCCGCCGGACAGCTGGTGCGGGAAACGGTCGCCAAAGCCCTTCAGCCCGACGGTGGCGAGCACGCGCTCCGTCGTCTCGCCGTGGCGGGCGGCGGGAATGCCCTTGGCCTCCAGCGCGAAGCCGATGTTCTGGGCGGCGGTCAGCCAGGGCAGCAGGCCGTATTGCTGGAAGACGAAGCCGCGGTCGTGGCCGGGGCCGGTGACCGGCTTGCCGTCGATGCGGATCTCGCCGCTGGTCGCCGTCTCCAGCCCCTGGATGATGCGCAGCAGCGTGGTCTTGCCGCAGCCGCTGGGCCCGACGAAGGCGATGAACTCACCCTCCTCCACGTCCAGGTCGACGCCGTCGAGCGCCGTCATCGACGGCCCTCCGGACACCGGGAAACGCTTGGTCAGGTTGCGGACGGACAGCTTGGGCATGGGACGGCACCGGGTCTTGAAGCGGGACGGCGGGCGGAATGGGGCAAAGCGGGGGAGGGGGCCGGCGGTGCGACGCCGGCCCCGACGGGAGGATTACGGCTGCTTGTAGGTGCCGATCTCCGCCAGCACCTCCTGGACGATGCTGGTGTCCAGCACCTTCTCGGCCGGGTGGACGGCCTTCTGCAGGCCGCCTTCGACGTTCAGCTCCTGCATGTACTTGGCCTGATCGGCGGTGACGGTGCCGTTCGGGTTCCAGATGCCGCCGATCTTGTAGAACTCGTAGAATTCGGCGAGCTGCTCGTCGTTGTAGTCGAAGTGCTTCTTCGCGACGTCCAGCGCGCCCTTCTCGTTGTCGAAGATCCAGCGGGTCGCCTCCAGCTCCGCCTTGACGAAGCGCTTCAGGACGTCGCGCTTCTTGGCGATAGTCTGGTCGTTCACGTCCCAGGGGGTCATCACGTAATTGGGCAGCTTCTTGGAGACGACGAACAGCACCTTGGCGTTCTTGTCGTGCGCGGCCTTCGGGTCGTAGTTGGAGACGGTCGCGTCGATGGTGCCGGTCAGGATGCCGTTGATGCGGGCCGAGGAGCCCTTCAGCGAGACCCACTGGACCGACTTGATCTGGTCCTCGCTCATGCCGGCCTGGCGCATCAGGGCGGTGATGACGACGTGCGGCAGCGAGCCGGGGGAGGAGATGCCGACCTTCTTGCCCGGCAGGTCGGTGACGTCCTTCACGCCCGACGCGGCGTTGGCGTAGAAGGCGTAGTGCAGGCCGGTGTGGACGCCGCCGATGGTCTTCAGCGTGCCGCCCTTGTCGGCCGCCGCCAGCGTCTCCGACATGCCGGCTTGGCTGATGTCCAGCTCCCCGGCGATCAGGGAGCGCACGGGGATGGAGCTGTCGGCGATGTGCACCAGCTCCACCGTCAGGCCGTTCTTCTCGTAGAAGCCCTGGTCCTGCGCGACGAACTCGACGAGGTTCAGGAACATCTTGGCCGGCATGCCGATCTTCAGCGCGTCGGCGGCGAGCGCGGCGGTGCTCATCGCCACGGAGAAGGCACCCGCCAGCAGGGCGGCCTTCAGCGAACGGGACATCATGCTCATGATCCCTCTTCCTTCCTCAATCCGGTGTGGTGTGGGGCGCGTGTGGTGCGGGGGAGGCGGGCCGGTCAGCGGCGGCGCCAGCGGCCGAAGCGCTCTTCGACCTTTTGAACGAGAACCGTCAGCGCGTTGGCGAGCAGGGCCACCACCAGGACCGGGGCGAAGGCCTTGGCCGTCTCGAACGCGTTGGTGTAGTTGATGATCAGGCCGCCGAGGCCGGAGATGGAGGTCAGGAACTCCGCCACGATCATCGCGATGATGCCGCGGCCGAGCGCGATGCGCAGGCCGCTCGCCACGTAGGGCAGGGCGTAGGGCGCGATGATCTGGCGGTAGACCATGAACCGCGAGGCCATGAAGGCCTTGCCGATGTCCAGATAGTGCCGGTCGACGTTCTTCACGCCGGTGACCGTGTTGATGATCACCGGGAAGACCGCGAACAGGATGATGATGGTGATCTTGGCCAGGAAGCCGATGCCCACCCACAGCATCAGGATGGGGATCAGCGCGACCAGCGGCATGGCGTAGAGCGCGTTGATGTAGGGATCGAGGATCACCTCCACCGTGCGGTTCGTGCCCATCGCGAAGCCGACCACGATGCCGATGATGGAGGCGATGACGAAGCCCAGGACGAAGGTCGACATGCTGTCCAGCGTCGCCGAGAGCAGCTCGCCGTTCAGCAGCAGTTCCCAGGTCGCCATGGCGATGTCGCTGGGCACCGCGACCAGCAGCTTGTTCGCGTCGCGCGCCGCGAATTCCCAGACGGCGAGCAGCAGAACCAGCGTGCCGAGTTGCAGCAGCCGCTCGCGGCGCCTCTGCCGGTTGGGGTCGGACGCGGCCTCAGGCTCGCCGGCGCTTTTTGAAACGGCGCTCGCTTGTGCACTCCGCTGCACGCCTGCCTCCTGTGTGCGAGGTGATGGTATGGTGTGGTGGGTGTGGCGTTTGGCCCTCTGGGCCGCCGCCTTGGATCGTCGTTGATACGTATGCTAATCGAAGGTGGTAGTGTGGCGCAAGCAGATCGTCATACTGTCTGACAAGAAGAGAAATTTTATGTCAAATTTGCCGATAAATATTGTCCGCGTCGCCGCTCCCCTGCGCCAGCAGGTGATCGACTTGTTGCGCGCGGCCATCGCCGACGGGCGCTATTCGCCCGGCGACCGGCTGGTCGAGCGCGAACTGTGCGAGACGTTGCAGGTCAGCCGCCCGATCCTGCGGGAGGCGCTGCGCCAGCTTGAGGCGGAGGGGCTGGTCCACAACGTGCCCCAGCGCGGACTGGAGGTGGTGACCCTGACGGCGGAGGATGTCCGGCAAATTTATCAGGTGCGCGGGGCGCTGGAGAGCCTGGCGGCGGCGGAATTCATCGCCCAGGCCAGCCCGGAGCAGTGGGCGGTCCTGACCGACGCCATGGCGGCCTTCGAGGCGGCGGCGGCGGAAGGCGTGCCGTCGCGCATCCGCACGGCGAAAACGATGTTCTACGACACGCTGATCGCCGGCTGCGGCAACCCGACGATGGCGCAGATCCTCAAGGCGCTGCACAACCGCATCCAGCTGCTGCGCGGGGTGTCGCTGGCCGAGCCGGGGCGGCTGCCCAACACGATCCGCGAAATCCGCGAGATCTTCGAGGCGATGACCGCCCGCGACACGGTGCGCACGCGCCAACTCTACGACGAGCACATCGCCAGCGCCGCCCGCGTGACCATGCAGGCTTTAGCCGCCGGACGATAATGCCTGGGCGATAAGGGCGGTCAGGCGCCGCCGATGCCCTCGGTGAAGGTCTCGCCGGTCCTGGGATCGATGTCCTCGCCGGTTCCCGGCGTGCCGGGCGCGGCCTCGTCCCGATCATTGGGGCGGTCGCTGGCCGGCTTTTGGCTGTCGGGATCGTAGCTGCGCGGGGGATGGACGGCGGTGTCGTCCGGCTTCTTCGGGTCGCTCATGGGCCACCTCTGCGAAAGGGATTGCAACCTTCCCGTCAACAAGGGCGGGGGCGTATCCTCACGCGCATCGGCAACGCACCGACAGGGAAGGGACACGCCATGACGACCGCCAAAAACACCATTTGCCTCTGGTACGACAAGGATGCGGAGGCCGCGGCCCGCTTCTACGCCACGGTCTTTCCCGACAGTTCGGTGGGGGCCGTTCACCACGCGCCCGCCGACTACCCGTCCGGCAAGGCGGGCGACGTGCTGACGGTTCAGTTCACGGTGGCCGGCATTCCCTGCCTCGGCCTCAACGGTGGGCCGACGTTCCAGCACAACGAGGCCTTCTCGTTCCAGATCGCCACGGACGATCAGGAGGAGACCGACCGCTATTGGAACGCCATCGTCGGCAACGGCGGGCAGGAAAGCGCCTGCGGCTGGTGCAAGGACCGCTGGGGCGTCTCCTGGCAGATCACGCCGCGCGTGCTGACCGAGGCGCTGGCGGCCGGCGGCGACGAAGCCGGGCGCGCCTTCGCGGCGATGATGGGCATGACGAAGATCGACGTCGCCGCGATCGAGGCCGCGCGGCGCGGCTGACGATCCCTGGAAGGCGGGCTCACCGGCCGGGGGCCGGCGCCTCCACAGCCTCCACCGCGCCGCGCGCGGGAACGCGCAGCAAACTGGTCAGGCCGCCCGCCAGGGTGAGGACGGCGGCCACGGCGAGGCCGAGGCGCGGCGCCGTCTCCGGACCGGACAGCAGCGAGAACAGCACGGTCATGAGCACCGCGCCGGCGGTCTGCCCGACCAGACGCGCGGTGCCCTGCATCCCTCCGGCGGCGCCGCTGCGCGTCTTGGGCACGGTCAGCAGCATGTTGCGGTTGTTGGGCGTCTGGAACAGCCCGAAGCCGAAACCGCACATCACCATGAAGACCAGCAGCGGCCGCGCGTCCTCCCCGAGCGGCCAGACCGCCGCCAGGGCGAGACCGGCGGCGAGGAGCAGGCCGCCCACGGCGCACAGCCAGCCCGTGCCGACGCGGTCGGACAGCCGGCCGGCGATGGGTGCGGCGACGGCGGTCGCCAGTGGCCACGGCACCAGGAACAGCCCCGCCGTGACGATGCCCTGGCCGAGCCCGTGCTGCAGGTAGAAGGGCAGGGCCACGGCGGCGGCCATCTGGCCGGTGAAGCAGAGGACGGAGGCGACCACCGACAGTCGGAAGGAGCGCACCCGCAACAGATCGAGCGGCACCAGCGGAGCCTCGCGGTCCTTTTCGCGCCGGACCAGTCCGGCAAGGCAGAGCGCGGCGGCCAGCAGCAGCGCGCCGCCGCGCAGGGGCTGCGCCGCAACGATCTCGGCCCCCATCACCAGGGCGGCGAAGAATCCGGCGTTGAGGGCGACGCTGGCGGGATCGAGGCGGCGCTTGCTTCCCGCGACGGCGGGCAGCGCGCGGGCGGTCGCCAGAACCACGATCCCGACCGGGATGTTGACCGCGAACAGGAACGGCCAGGGGGCGACCGCGAGGATGCCCGCACCGATCGTCGGTCCCGCCGCCGAGGCGAGCGCGATGGCCAGGGCGTTCCAGCCGATGGCGGCGCCGAGCAGCCGCTGCGGATAGACGAAGCGCAGCAGCGCGACGCCCAGCGCCATCACCGCCGCCCCGCCGAGCCCCTGCACGAAGCGCGCGGCGATCAGCCAGGGCAGCGTCGGCGCCAGGGCACAGCCGGCGGAGGCCGCGGTGAACAGCAGCACCCCGCCGGTGAACACCCGGCGGTGCCCGAGACTCTCGCCGAGGGCGCCGACGGGCAGGAGCGCGATCACCAGGGCCAGCTGGTAGGCTGTGATGATCCAGACGGTGTCGGCGGGCGGAACCCCGAGGGTGCCGGCGACGGTCGGCAAGGCGATGTTGGCGATGGCGCCGTCGAGCACAACGAGCACGATCGCGGCGATGACGGACGCGGCGGCCACGGCGCGGCGGGGCATGGGCAGCCCGTCGGGATGCGGGGAATCCGGCGTTCGGGCGAGGGTGGAACGGGGCATCGGCGTCTCCAACAGGGGTTGGATCAATGTCGCTCTCCGCTTGGCATGGCGGAAGACGCCGCCTGTGCAGGTTATTCCTGCATGGGGCGCCATGTGTTAACTTCGGGCTCCATGGCCGATCCCGATCTCAACCTGCTCATTGCCCTCGACGCGCTGTTGTCGGAGGGCAGCGTCGTCAAGGCGGCGCGGCGGCTCGGCCTCAGCGAGTCCGCGATGAGCCGCACCCTGGCGCGCCTGCGCGAAGTCACCGGGGACCCTCTGCTCGTCCGGGCCGGGCGCGGCCTCGTCCCGACGCCGCGGGCCATCCAGTTGCGGGAGCGGGTGCCCGGCCTCGCCGAGGAGGTCCGCGCGGTGCTGCGCCCGGCGGAGGCCATCGACATCGCCCGGCTGGAGCGCGGCTTCACCCTGCGCGCCAGCGAGAGCTTTATCGAGGTCTACGCCGCCCGGCTAGTCGGCCGCGTCGCCGCCGAAGCCCCCGGCGTCCTGCTGCGCTTCGCGCCGCGGGGCAACCGCGACGCGCAGGCGTTGCGCGACGGTCTGATCGACCTCGACATCGGGGTGCATTCGGAAACCACGCCGGAGCTGAAGGTGCAGAGCCTGCTCCGCGACCGGCTGGTCGCCGCCGTGCGGGAGGGCCATCCTCTGACCCGGCGGGCGACGGTGACGCCGGAACAGTACGCCGCCTGCGGCCATGTGCTGACCTCGCGCCGCGGGTTGGTGCGGGACCGGGTGGACGAGGCGCTGGCCGCCCTGGGCCTCGTGCGCAAGGTGGTGGCGGTGGTGCCGAGCTTCCCGGCGGCCCTGGCGATCGTCCGCGCCTCCGACCTGACCGCGCTGGTGTCCGAACGCCAGCTCGCCGCCGGGGTGGCCGGGGTGCGCACCCTGCCGCTTCCCGCCGGTCTGGCGACCGTCTTGGACGAGGTCGTGGTGACGCAGATGTGGCACCCCCGGCAGGACGCCGACCCGGCCCACCGCTGGCTGCGCGGGCGGATTCTCGCGGCCTGCCGCGAGCCGGATTGACCCGCAACGCACGCTTGGCGGAGCGGAAGCGGCGCAACAACCTCCCCCTCCCGGCATTGATAAGGTCGGATCGACTTCGACGGCTGGGACGCAATGACCGGATTCCGACGTGCGCTCGCGGGCTTGCTCCTCGGCGCCCTTCTCGCCCTGCCGGGCGCGCCGCTCCGGGCGGCGCCGGTGCCGAAGGACGTGCTGGTCGTCGGCCAGATCGCCGAACCGGCGTCGCTGGACCCGGCGGTCAGCACCGCCACCAACGATTTCCGCATCCTGGTCAACCTGTATGAGGGGCTGGTCCGCTACCGGCCCGGAACCCTGGACGTCGAG
Source organism: Azospirillum sp. UENF 312511 (assembly GCF_058780635.1). NCBI lineage: Bacteria > Pseudomonadati > Pseudomonadota > Alphaproteobacteria > Rhodospirillales > Azospirillaceae > Azospirillum > Azospirillum sp. UENF 312511. Next base: position 357,086 of record NZ_JBSNCG010000001.1, read on the forward strand.
CCCGCGCTGGCCGAGCGGTGGACCGTCTCCGACGACGGCCTGACCTACCGCTTCACGCTGCGGCCGGGCGTCACCTTCCACGACGGCACGCCCTGCGACGCCCAGGCGGTGAAGTTCAACTTCGACCGCATGCTGGACAGGACGCATCCCGCCGCCGACACCGGCCCCTTCCCGCTGGCCTTCTTCTTCGCGGCCATCGACCGGGTCGAGGCGCCGGACCCGTTCACCGTCCGCATCACGCTGAAGGAGCCCTTCGCGCCCTTCCTCTCGAACCTCGCCTACCCGACCGGCCTGATCGTCTCGCCCGCCGCCGTGATGAGGGAAGGCCGGGAGTTCGGCCGGCGGCCGGTCGGCACCGGCCCCTTCCGCTTCGTCGACTGGCAGGGCAGCCGGCGCCTGACCATCGAGCGCAACCCGGACTACTGGGGCACGCCGGCCAAGCTGCGCACGATTATCTTCCGCCCGGTGAGCGACCCGAACACCCGCGCGATGGAGATGCTGGCCGGCGGTCTGGACGTGATGGTGGAGGTGCCGGCGGACGCGCTGTCCCAGTTCCGGGACGGCGACGGCTTCCGGGTGCACGAGCAGGCCGGCCCGCATCTCTGGTTCCTGATCCTGAACACCCGACACGGGCCGCTGAAGGACCGGCGCGTCCGGCAGGCGGTGAATTACGCCATCGACAAGGGGGCCATCGCCGACAGCATTTTGCAGGGCACGGCGATCCCGGCCCGCGGCCCCACCGCGCCCGCCTTCGACTGGGCCACCGACCCCGCGGTCACGGGCTATCCCTACGACCCGGATAAGGCGCGGGCGCTGCTGAGGGAGGCCGGGGCGGAGGGAGCGAAGCTCACCTTCTATGTCGCGGAGGGCGGGTCCGGCATGCTCGATCCCGTCGCCATGGGGACGGCGATCCAGGCGAACCTCGCCGCCGTGGGGCTGTCGGTCACCATCGAAACCTACGAGTGGAACAGCTTCCTGGCGCGGGTGAACGGCGGGCTGGGCGAGGCGGCGGACATGGCCGAGATGGCCTGGATGACCAACGATCCCGACACTCTGCCGTACCTGACCCTGCGGTCCGGCGCCCTGCCGGAGGCGGGCGGATTCAACTCCGGCTACTACGCGAATCCGGACCTCGATCGGCTGCTCGAACGGGCGCGGCGCAGCGGCGACCGGGCCGAGCGGGGCGCGCTCTACCGACAGGCCGAGCGGATCATCGTGGACGACGCGCCCTGGGCCTTCGTGGCGCACTGGAAGCAGAACGCCGTCACCACCGCGGCGGTGCGCGGCTTCGCGCTGGAGCCGTCCTTCTTCCTGCTGCTCGACCGCGTGTCGAAGGACTGAGGGGGCGCCCGTGGGGTCTTACATCCTCGGCCGCCTCGCGGCGCTCGTCCCCGTGCTGTTCGGGCTCAGCGTGATCGTCTTCCTGATCATGGCGCTGATTCCCGGCGACCCGGCGACCGCGATCCTTGGCCCCTACGCGACGCCGGAGAACGTGGCGCGGCTCCGTCAGGACCTCGGTCTCGACCACAGCCTGCCGGTGCGCTACGCGACGTGGCTGGGCAACGTGATGACGGGCGATCTCGGCCGTTCCTCCAGCCTCAACCGGCCGGTCCTCGACGAGGTGACGGAGCGCTTCGCCGCCACGCTGGTGCTGGCCGGTGCCGCGCTGGTGCTGGCGTCGGTGCTCGGGCTGCTGGCCGGCATCCTGTCCGCGGTGCGGCAGTTCGGCCTCGCCGACAAGCTGGTGACTCTGGCCGTGCTGGTGGGGATCTCCATGCCGACCTTCTGGCTCGGCCTGCTGCTGATCCTGGTCTTCGCCGTCCGCTGGCAGCTTCTGCCGGTGAGCGGCATGCTCTCCATCTACGGCGGCGGCGACCTGCCGGACCTGCTCTTGCATCTGGCGCTGCCCGCCGCGACGCTGGCCATCGTCGCCGCCGGGGTGATCGCCCGGCTGACGCGCTCGGCCATGCTGGAGGTGTTGCGCCAGGACTTCGTCCGCACCGCCCGCGCCAAGGGGCTGACGGAGCGTCGCGTGGTGTTCGGTCACGCGCTGCGGGCCGCCATGGTGACGGTGATCCCGGTGATCGGCATCCAGGCCGGCTTCGTCCTGGGCGGGGCGGTCTACATCGAGACGGTGTTCCAGTGGCCGGGCATCGGCCGCATGCTGGTCAACGCCATCGCGACGCGCGACGTGCTGCTGGTCCAGGGCGGCGTTCTGGTGGTCGCGGCCAGCTACGTGCTGTTCAACCTGCTGGCCGACATCCTGCAACGCCTGCTCGACCCAAGGATCGCGCCATGAGGGGCGGCTTGGCTCTCTTGCGCCGCGTGATGCGCAACCGGCTGGCGGCGCTGGGGCTCGTGCTGCTGGGGCTGATCGTCCTGGTCGCGCTCGCCGCGCCCGTCCTGCCGCTGGCCGACCCGGACGCCATCGATCCCGCCCGGCGCCTGCTGCCGCCCTTCAGCGCCCGGGCGTGGCTCGGCACCGACACGCTGGGGCGCGACGTGCTGGCCCGGCTGGTCTGGGGGACGCGGCTGAGCCTGGGGGTCGGCGTCGCGGCCTCCCTCCTCGCCGCGCTGATCGGGTCGGCCATCGGCCTCGTCGCCGGCTACGCGGGCGGGCGGACCGACGGCGTGCTGATGCGCGGCATCGACGTGCTGATGGCCTTCCCCTATCTGCTGCTGGCGCTCGCCATCGTGGCGGCGCTGGGGCCGGGGCTGCTCAACGCCCTGTACGCCGTGGTGGTCGCCAACATTCCCTTCTTCGCGCGCAACGTCCGCGGCGCCACCGCCGGCCTGCGCCGCCGGGAGTTCGTCGACGCGGCACGCCTGTCCGGCATGGGCGAGGCGCGCATCCTGTTGGGCGAGGTGCTGCCCAACGTCCTGCCGGTGATCGTCATCACCGCCTCGACCACCGTGGGCTGGATGATCCTGGAGACCGCCGGCCTGTCCTTCCTGGGGCTGGGGTCGCAGCCGCCGCAGGCCGATCTCGGCTCGATGCTGAGCGAGGGGCGCAAGGCGCTGATCACAGCACCACACGTCGCGGCGGTGCCGGGGCTGGTCGTCTTCCTGATCGTCATGAGCATGAACCTGATCGGCGACGGGCTGCGCGACGCGCTCGACCCGCGCCTGCGCTCCGGCATCCCCGGTGCGCCGGGCGCCGCCACGCGGGTGGTACGGACCGCCGGGGGCGGTGGGAATTTGGCCCCGGACCCTGGCGCGCTGCTGCAGGTCACCGGCCTGCGCACGGCCTTCGACACGGCGAACGGTTCGGTGGACGCGGTGAAGGGCGTCGACCTGCGCGTCGCCCCCGGCGAATGCCTGGGCATCATCGGCGAGTCCGGGTCCGGCAAGTCGGTCACGGCACTGTCCATCGCGCGCCTCGTCGCCTCGCCGCCGGGGGTGGTGCGCGGCGGCGCGGTGCGGTTCGGCGGGGACGATCTGCTGGCCCTGCCGGTCGGAGCGTTGCAACGGCTGCGCGGTGGGCGGATCGCCTATGTCTTCCAGGATCCGCTGACGACGCTCCATCCGCTGATGCCGGTCGGCGCGCAGGTGGCCGAGGCGCTGCGCGCCCATCGCCCGGTGCCGCGGGCCGAAGCCGACCGGCGGGTGGTGGAGCTGTTCGCCGCGGTGAAGCTGCCCGACCCCGCCAGCCTCGTCCATGCCTACCCGCACGAGCTGTCGGGTGGGCAGCGCCAGCGGGTCGGCATCGCCATGGCGCTGGCCAACGACCCGGAGCTGATCGTCGCCGACGAGCCGACCACCGCGCTCGACGTCACCGTCCAGGCCGAGATCCTGGACCTGCTGGACGATCTGCGCAGACGCCGCCGCCTCGCCGTCGTCTTCATCAGCCACGATTTCGGAGTCATTGCCCGTCTCTGCGACCGGGTGGCCGTGATGTTCCAGGGGGAAATCGTCGAGGAGGGCGACACCCGCAGCGTCCTCACCCGGCCTCGGCACGCCTACACCCGGCGCCTGCTCGCCGCCGTGCCGGTGCTCGGGCAGTCACGGCGCCCGGAGACACCGCCGCGAGGGGCGTCGTCGGTGGGTTGGGCGGTCGAGGTCCGCGATCTGGTCAAGACCTACGCGGCGCGCCGCTCCCTGTTTGGCCAATCACTGTTTGGGCGGTCGCGCCCGGCGGTCACGGCCTTGAAATCCGTGTCGCTGCGGGTGGCCTTTGGGGAAACGCTGGGGATCGTCGGGGAGTCCGGCAGCGGCAAGTCGACGCTCGCCCGCAGCCTTGTCGGGCTGAGCCGGCCGACCGGCGGGACCGTCCTGCTCGACGGCCGTTCCCTCGCCGAGCTGGCCGCCGAAGGGCCGCGGGCGCTGGGTCGGACGGTGCAGTATGTCTTCCAGGACCCGCTGTCCTCGCTCAACCCGCGCAAGACGATCCGGCGGACCCTGACGGCGCCGTTGCGCTTCCTGGCCGGTGTGCCCGCCGGAGCGCGGGAGGAGCGGTTGGCCGAGCTGATGCGGTCGGTCGACCTCGACCCCGCCATTCTGGACCGCTACCCGCACGAGCTGTCGGGCGGGCAGGCGCAACGCGTCGCCATCGCGCGGGCGCTCGCCGCCAGGGCGAGGATCATCGTTCTCGACGAGGCGGTGTCCGCCCTGGACGTGTCGGTGCAGGCGCAGGTGCTGCGCCTCCTGGCGGCGCTGAAGGAGCGGCACGGGCTGACCTACCTGTTCATCAGCCACGATCTCGCCGTGGTCGAAGCCATCGCCGACCGGGTCGTGGTGATGGCCGCCGGCGATGTCGTCGAGGAGGGGCCGGGCGACCGTCTGTTCGCCGCTCCGGAGCATCCCTACACACGCCGACTGATCGCCGCCGTGCCGACGCTTCCGTCCTGATGGAGCGGTGGGGCGTGCGCCGTGATGTCTGGAAAGGGGAGGAAAACAGGGCGCGCTCTGTGCGGCGGCGCAAAGGGTGTCGCCACACGGTGCGCCTGGCCGGCAAACCCTTGAAATCATAAGCAATGAGAGGAAAGTTGGTTGGGGGACTAGGATTCGAACCTAGGTAGCCAGAGTCAAAGTCTGGAGTCCTACCGCTAGACGATCCCCCAATGGTGGTCCCGACTGGGATTGAACCAGTGACCCCTACGATGTCAACGTAGTGCTCTCCCGCTGAGCTACAGGACCAAACCGCGAGATACCGAACCGAACTTAACCTAACCACAAGAAAGTGGCGCGAGTGACGGGACTTGAACCCGCGGCCTCCGGCGTGACAGGCCGGCGCTCTAACCAACTGAGCTACACCCGCGTCGTTGGCGACCTTTTAAAGAACAAAGACCGCCGAAGCAAGCACTAAATTCAACCTTGCTCTACTTACTCAAGTCAACCAACCAACCGCCGAAGAAGTTGGTGGAGCCGAGGGGGATCGAACCCCTGACCTCCTCATTGCGAACGAGGCGCTCTCCCATCTGAGCTACGGCCCCATGGTGCTGCCAGAGAGGATTGAACTCTCGACCTCTCCCTTACCAAGGGAGTGCTCTACCACTGAGCTACGGCAGCGTCCGGCGGGAGCGGGTGAATAGCAATCCAGGCGGCCCCCTGTCAAAGGGAAAAATATCGAAGGGGGCATTTCTTTCTTTTCACCCCGGCGGAGGCCGCAGGCGGCGCTTGCATCCCGCCGCTTTCGCGGGGCATCTCATGCCCCATTCCGACCATGCCCGACCGACAGGTTTTCCCGTGGATGAGGTTCTGACCGAGGCGCGCCGCCTGATCGCGGCGCGGCATTACCGGCAGGCGGTGCGCCTGCTGCGGGACACGGCATCCGAGGCCGCAAGCTCCGCGGAACGCGACCGGCTGACCGGCATGGCCGCTCTGGGCCGGCGCGACGCCGCGGCTGCCGCGGCCGCGCTTCGCCGTGCCCTGGCGCGCGCGCCGGAGCACTCGGAAACCCTATATCATCTGGCCCAGGCCGTGCTGGCGGCCGGGGACCGCCTGCAGGCGGTGCGCTGGCTGGAGCGGGTCGCGGCGGTCGATCCCGCCTTTCCCGGCCTCTGCGAGGCGCTGGCCGGCGCCTACCGCCGCGACGCCCTCTATGAGGAGGCGCTCCGGGTGACCGGGGAAGCGCTGGCCGCCGGGAATCGGTCGGCGGACATTCTTTATGAGCGGGCGGTCAGCCTCGCCCATCTCGGCGACGCCGCGGGCGCGCTGGCCGTCTTCGACGAGCGGCTGGCCGACGACCCGGAGCACGCCGCCGCGTGGTTCGGCAGCCACGCCGCAGCGCTCGGCCTGAACGGGGTGGAGGACGCGCTGCGCCGCCTGCGCCGGGCCGCGGACTGTCCGGGGGCGGCGGGGAAATACTGGGGCTTCCTGTGCGCCTACCTGCTGCTGCTGGGCCGCGACGCGGAGGCCGAGGCGCTGTACGGCGAGAAGCTGGCCGGTCAGCCGAAGCGTCTGCCGCTGGTGGAGGCGGTGACGGCGATTCGCCCGCACCTCGCCCAGGACGTGCGACTGTTCGGCGTGGGGGCGGAGTTGCTGCGGTTTGCGCTGGAGCGGGCGGAGCGGCCCGGTCTGGTGCTGGAGTTCGGCGTGCGCCGCGGCACCTCGCTGAACCAGATCGCCGCGGTGGCCGGGCAGACCGTGCACGGCTTCGATTCGTTCGAAGGGCTGCCGGAGGGCTGGGTGAACGCGCCGCGCGGCGTGCTCAGCACGGGCAAGAGCCTGCCGCCGGTGCGCGGCAACGCGGTGCTGCACGCGGGCTGGTTCGAGGACACGCTGCCGCCCTTCCTGGCGGCCCACGGCGGCGCGGTGCGCTTCGTCAATGTGGACAGCGACATCTACTCGTCGGCGCGGACGGTGCTGACCGCCCTGGCGCCGCGCTTCCGGGCGGGGACGGTGCTGGTCTTCGACGAGTTCATCGGGAACCGGACGTGGCGCGAGGACGAGTACCGCGCCTTCATGGAATACGTGGCCGAGTCCGGTGCGGCCTGGGAGATCATCGCCGTCAGCCCGCACACCAAGCAGGTGGCGATCCGGCTTCTGGCAATTCCCGCGTCGTAACGGGGCTTCCGTCCCGGCCGTCGTTCCCGAACAGGAGTAGGAACGACGGCCGGGACGGAAGCGTGCCCGGATGTTAGGAAACGATGCGCCAGCTGCCGTCCGGCTGCTGGCAGGCGGTGCCGTTGGCCCGCTCGGCCTTGCCGCCGACATAGACGGTCTGCTGGTACTCGCGGCAGTAGTTGCCGGAGTTGTCGCGGCCGTCGCGGATCGGGGTGATGGTGCCGCGGTTGCCCGATTCCGGGTTGTTCCACTGGATGGTCGAGCCCATCGGCGCCGCATAGGCCTGGGTGGCGGCGCGCTGGGCGTAGCCTTCGTCCGCGCGGTCGAGCGACTGGCCAAGCTCGCTGCCGAGATAGGCGCCGAGCAGCGTGCCCACACCGGTGGTGATGAGCTTGCCGGTGCCGCCGCCGAACTGCGAGCCGATCACGCCGCCGGCCGCCGCGCCGCCGAGCGCGCCGACCGTCTGCTTGGTCCCGATGCCGCTGCCGCCGCTCTGGCAGGCGGCGAGCGACAGGGCGACGAAGGCGGTTACAGCGATCTTCTTCATGGGGTCTCTGCCTCTTGGTTCCGTATAAGCCATCAACACGTAAGGCTTCGCTTTAATCCGGGGGAGCCTGCGCTTTGGTGCGTATGACTCCCGTTCAACCGCCTCTCCCGTCATAGGCGGTGGCGGATAGAAGCACGGACCCGGTGGCCCTCGCCTGTTATCAAAATGGCGCACAAATGTCCGGCCGGCCCCGCCATGCTCGCCGCCGTTGAGCATAAGAGCGAGGGAACCATCCAATGGCTTCGACCACCACGGGCAAGACCGACGCCAAGATTGTCGTGAGTGCCTATGGGCAGTCCGCCGGAGGCATCTGGCCGCATTTCCGCCTGTTGATCGACGGCGTCGAGGTGGGCCAGGCAACCGTCAACGCCACCAGCCCGACCGCCTACAGCTTCACGGTGCCGGTCACCGCGGCGCAGGCGCACAAGGTGCAGATCCAATACGACAACGACGCGATGGTGAACGGCCAGGACCGCTCGCTGATCGTCAGCGGGGTCTCCATCAACGGCAAGACCCACAAGCCGACCGACGCCAACGTCACCTACGACAAGGGCGCGCTCGACGGGAAGGACGTGGTCAAGGGCCAGTCCGGCATGTGGTGGAACGGCACGCTGGTGGTCGACACCCCGGCCGCCGACTTTCCCGCCCCGGCGGCGCCGGTCGCTGGCACCTCGACCTTCGTGGTGAACGCGCAGGGCATTGCGGCGGGCGGCACCAACGCGCATTTCAACCTGATGGTCGACGGCAAGAAGGTGGGGGAGGGCACGGTCGGCACCGCGGCCAAGGACTACAGCTTCACCGCCAACGTGGCGCCGGATCAGGCGCACAAGGTGCAGATCCAGTATGACAACGACGCCGTGGTGAACGGCCAGGACCGCTCGCTGATCGTCAACAAGGTCACCATCAACGGCAAGTCCGTCTCCGCCACCGACAGCATCGTCACCTACGACAAGGGTGCCTTGGACGGGAAGGACGTGGTCAAGGGCCAGTCCGGGATGTGGTGGAACGGCACGCTGGTGGTGGACGCCGACAAGAGCTTCTTCGCGACCGGCGGGTCCACGCCGGCCCCGACGCCCACGCCGAATCCCACGCCGTCCCCCGCCCCGACCGGGCCGGCGTTCTTCGTGGCGACCAACGGCAACGACAAATGGTCGGGCAAGCTGGCCGCCCCCAACGCGGACGGCACCGACGGGCCGAAGGCGACGCTGACCGCCGCCCGCGACGCCATGCGCGCCGACCCGAACATCGACGTGACCTACGTCCGCGGCGGCGACTACTACATGAAGGACATGCTCTGGCTGGACGGCCAGGACAGCGGAGTCCGCTTCGCCGCCTACGGCAGCGAGAAGCCGGTCTTCCACGGCGGCTCGCTGGTTGACAACTGGGTGTCGCGCGGCAACGGCCTCTACAGCGCGCAGCTTCCCGGCGGGTCCAAGGCGGTGCTCGACCTGTCGATGGACGGCGACCGCCAGACGGTGGCCCGCACGCCCAACGCCGATCCCAGCCATCCCATCGACGGCGGCTGGTTGATCGCCACCAAGGCCGGGGCCAACGCCTACACCCAGTTCGGCTTCAAGGCCGGGGCGATCCCGACCTATTCGAGCACGGACGGGCTGATGGTCAGCGTCTTCAGCCAGCACGGCTACGACAACATGACCGTGCCGGTGAAGAGCATCGACTACGGCAGCAACACCATCACGCTGGCCCAGAACACCTACGACGCGCTCGGCGCCGGCAGCCGTTTCTACCTGTTCAACGGCAAGGACCAGCTCGACGCCCCGCGGGAGTGGTTCTTCGACAAGGCGTCCAACCAGGTGCTGTTCAAGCCGGAGGGCGGGGCGGTCGCCGGGCATAAGGTGGTCGCGGCGCAGCTTCCCGTGCTGATCGGGCTGGGCGGTGCGAAGAACGTGACGATCGAGGGGCTGACCCTGACCGACGGCGCGCCGGACGGCCACGCGGTCTACGCCAACAACGCCGCCGGGCTGACCTTCAAGAACAACACCGTCACCAACACCGGCTACGGCATCACGGTGGAGGGCAGCGCCAACAGTACCGTTTCCGGCAACCATTTCGCCGAGACCGGGCGCGAGGCCGTCTACGTCAAGGCGGGGTCCAACTTCACCAAGGTGTCGGACAACCTGATCCAGCACGCCAGCGCCGTCGACCACGGCGGCGACGCGCTGTGGGTGAACGGCAGCAACGACGTCACCATCACCCACAACCAGATCGAGGACACGCCGGGCAAGGCCATCGCGGTCGGCTCCGTCCAGGCCTCGGGCGACGCCACCTACCGGGCGACGATCACCTACAACAAGATCGTCGGCGCCAACCAGGAGACCAGCGACGGCGGCGGCATCTACCTGATCAACCGCCAGCAGGATCTCGCCGGGCACACGGTGGCCTACAACGAGGTGTCGGGCACCACCGCCTTCGGCAACGTGACCTGGGACGGCAAGGTCTCCCCCACCTTCCTCGACCCGACGAAGCTGGTGAGCTGGGGCATCTATCTGGACGACTGGACCAGTGGCACCACGGTGAAGGGCAACGTCGTCCACGACAACGTCGGCGGCATCTTCCTGCACGGCGGCTGGAACAACACGGTTACCGACAACATCCTGGCCGACAATCTGGGCACCCAGATCGGCCTGCAGCAGAGCGTCGGTTGGGGCGGCTGGAAGGGCACGCCGATGGCGAACAACACCATCACCCAGAACATCGTGGATGCCGGCGACGGCCGGGCGGTCAACATCGACGGGCCGAAGACGGCGGGGACCTTCACCGGCAACTTCTACGCCGACCTCAATCCGAGCGAGGCGCTGTTCCAGGTCTGGCCGCAGGTGATGGCGAACGGCGCCACCGGCACGCTGGCGCAGTGGCAGGCCGCCGGCTACGACAAGGGGTCCTTCACCTTCGACCCGCAGTTCACCGACGCCACGCACGACAACTTCGCGCCGGTGGCGGGTTCCGCGGTGTACCAGCACGGGTTCGATCCTCTGCCCTTCGACCAGATCGGCCTGCTGGGCTGAGGATCGCGACGAGCAAAGGGAACCTGCGGCGGGGCGGGAGCGTTATCGCGGCATGGACATCATACGCATCATCCTGGCGCTTCTGCTGCCGCCCGTCGGCGTCTTCCTCCAGGTGGGGTTTGGCGCCCAGTTCTGGATCAACGTGCTGCTGACCCTGCTCGGCTACATTCCGGGCATGATTCACGCGCTGTACGTCATCGTGAAGTACAAGGACCGCTCCCCGGCGTGAGGTCCTGACAAGACAATCGCATCCTGCTCCCTCTCCCGCCCCGGGAGAGGGATGGGACCCGCGCAACGCGCGGGAAGGGTGAGGGGACAGGCAAGGATCAGGGTTTGATCCTCGTACGACCCTCACCCGCTCTCGGCGGACCGAAGGTCCGCCTGCCGCGTCAGCGCTGGCTTCGAGCCAGCGCGAGAGCCCGCTGCCGCGGGCATCCTCTCCCGGGGCGGGAGAGGGGATATTCACCTCCTTACGCCGCGCGGACCTTCGCGAGGAAGCCGCTGACCTCCGTCCGCAGACGCGCGGCGGAACGGCTCAGCTCCTGCGCGCTGCCCAACACGCGGCCCGCCGCGGTCCCGCCCTGCGAGGCGGCGCCGCTGACCTGCACGATGGCGCCCGACACCTCCGCGGTGCCCGCCGAGGCCTGCTGGACGTTGCGGGCGATCTCCTGCGTGGCGATGCCCTGCTGTTCGACCGCCTGGGCGATGTCGTCGGCGATCTGGCTGCTTTCCCCGATGACCTGGGCGATCTCCCGGATCGACTGCACGGTGCGCAGGGTCACGTCCTGGACCCCGGCGATCTGGGCGGTGATGTCCTCCGTCGCCTTGGCGGTCTGGTTGGCGAGATTCTTCACCTCGCTCGCCACCACCGCGAAGCCCTTGCCGGCCTCGCCGGCGCGGGCCGCCTCGATGGTCGCGTTCAGCGCCAGCAGGTTGGTCTGCTGGGCGATCGAGTTGATGAGCTGCACCACCTCCCCGATCTTCTGCGACGTGCTGACCAGACCTTCCGCGGTCGCCTGGGTGTCCTCGGCGTTGCGGACGGCGCGGTTGGCGATGTCGGCGGACTGACGGACCTGCTGGCCGATGCTGCTGACCGACCCGGCGAGTTCACCGCAGGCCGTGGCCACCGATTCCACGTTGGCCGTCGCCTGGGTCGCCGCGGCGGCGACGGTGCCGGCCTGATCGTTGGCCCGCTCCATGGTGGCGTTCAGCGTCTGGGCGGCGCCCTCCAACTCGGCGGCGGCGTGGGAGACCAGCTCGACGATGGAGCCGACGCTGCGCTCGAACTGGTCGGCCAGCCCGTTCATCGCCTCGCGTTTCTCGGCCTCGGCGCGGCGTTCCGTCTCCTCCTTCTCCGATTCCATGCGGCGGGCACGGACCATGTTGTCCTTGAAGACCTGCACGGCGCGGATGATCTCGCCCACCTCGTCGCGGCTGGTCGCCTGCGGCACCGCGATGGTCAGGTCGCCCTCGGCCAGCTTCAGCGTGGTGTCGGTCAGGCGGCGCAGCGGCCGCACCGTCAGGATCGACCACCAGGCGAGTCCGGCGCCGAGCAGGACGGTCACCGCGCACAGCGAGATCATCAGCACCTGGAAGCTCTCGGACACCGTCCGGGCGTGCTTGGCCACCGCCTGGCTCTCGGCCTCCTGGAGGTCGATGAAGGCGTTGATGCGGGCCAGCCATTCGGTGAAGCCGGGGCGGGCCTGCTCGACCAGGATTTTGACGGCGCGGTCGGCGTCGCTGGCCTGGCGCGCCTCGATGACGCCACGGGCCAGCGGCAGGGTCTTGGCTTCCGTCTCCTTGATGGAGGCGAGGATTTCCCGTTCCCTGGGGGTGATGTGGGTGCCGACGGCGAACATGCGGTCCATCTGCTCGGCCGAGCGCGCGTAGTCGGCGGCCAGCCGGTCGATGGTGGCGAGTTCGGCCTTCAGCGCCGCGGCGTCGGACAGGAGCGTGACGTCGCGCAGGCTGATCGCCCGGTCATGCACGCTGCCGCGGAAGTTGATGGCGTAGCGCTGCTTGACGTTGTTGACGTCGTTGATCGTGGAAAGGCTGTCGTTGATGCTGTTGACCTTGTAGATGGCGATGGCCGCCAGGGCGACCATCAGCACCAGGATGCTGGAAAAGCTCAGCATCAGCCGAAGGCCGACCTTGGCGTTTCGGAACCAGTTCATTGTCCACACTCCCGCCGGTCCGTGTCGTCGAAGACTCGTTGGATGCCGCCGGTTGCCGAAAGCCCACCCTGCGGCGGAACCGACGATAGCACCAAAGAGTTGATACGGATTTTCCGAGAGATTGGATCAAAAGGAAAATTTTTCAGGACGCGGGAAGGGATGGCTGGGTTGTGGGATTTGTCACAGAAATTCGCCTGCCGTCCGGCTACAGTCGCGCGCGTTCACAGACCCCATTACGAGACCCCGATGGCCGGACCCATGCTCAAGCTGCTGCTTGCCCTGTTGCCGCTCGGCGCGTCGCTGCTGATGCTGGCGACGGTTCAATGAGGAAACGGGTCACGAGTTGATGACCCGCCGCACCATCTCGTAAATCCCCATCCGCCGCAGCCCTCCCTGAAGGGCGGCGCGCAACGGCGCCGGAATGGACAGCAGGCGCCGCGGTTCGATCCCCGCCCGGCGCGTCTTCTCGAAAGCCGCGCGGTCGTCGTAGGCGACCCGCCGCACGCTCACCGTCCGTCGGCCGGTGTCGAACAGCATCCAGGTCGCCCGCCGCTCGTCGCTCCGCGGCTCCCCCACCGTGCCGGGGTTGAGCAGGTAGCAGGAACCGCCGCGCAGGGCGACCTCGCTGCCGGGATCGTGCTCCCACAGCTCGCCGTTGCGGTATTCGTGGATGCCGAGCCGGTGCGTGTGCCCGTAAGCGCAGACGCGGGCGCCGGAGGGGTGGGCGAGCAGGGCCTGCGCGGTCCGCCGCATCCGGTCCTCGCTGTTCAGCCGGACCAGCTCGCAGCCCCGGTCCACATGAAGCGCCCCGTGAACGGCGACGAGCTGGTCGCCGACATTGGTCTTCAGCGGCAGGGCGGACAGCCACGCGACGTCCTCCGGCGGCAGGCGCTTGCGCGTCCAGGCGATGGCCCGGATGGCGCGGACGCTGAAACCGTCGGTGGGGATCTGGCGGGTCACCGCGCGGTCGTGGTTGCCGGCGACGCAGACCGCCCCGGCCTCGCGCAGCAGCCTGATGCAGGGCGACGGGTCGGTGTTGTAGCCCACCACGTCGCCCAGGCAGACGATGCGCTCCACCCCCGCGCCGCTCATGTCGGCCAGTGTGGCCTCCAGTGCCTCACGGTTGGCGTGGATGTCCGACAGGATGCCGATCCTCATCGCCGCGCCACCCTCATTGGGCTTTCATCGCGCCGCCGGGCGCGTCGTGGTGCGCGCGCGACGGCAGGAAGCGGGCGAGCTGGTTGTGCAGGAAGGGCATGGGATCGTCGAGCGCGATGGCCTTGGCTTCGCAGCCCAGCACCCAAGGCAGCCACGCGGCCATCGACAGGCCGCTGTCCCGGGCGGCCAGCCGGTCCTTGGTGATATGGCACCAGCGCGCTCCGGCCCGCGCCTTGCCCACCGCCGGGCGCGGCAGGCCGAGCCGGTCGGCGTGGACCAGCGCCGGCAGGTTCACTCCGGCCACCGCCCCCAGATGGTGCCACAGGTTGAAGCGTGGGTTGACCTCCAGCAGGTGCAGCGAACCGTCCGGGGCGCGCTTGAAGTCGAACTTGGCGACGCCGCGCAGGCCCAGCCGTTCGGTCAGCGAGCGGCCGAGCGCCGCCACGTCCGGCGCGTCGGTGATGATCAGGGCGGTGCTGTGCCCGTAGGCGAGCGGGTAGGTGCGGATCTTGGCCCCGGTAAACTCCCCGGCCACACCGCCGCGCTCGTCGACATAGACGTGGTAGCTCTCGATCCGGGTTTCCGGGCCAGGGATCATTTCCTGGACCAGCAGGTCGAGCCCGACCGCCGCCAGCCGCGGCCACAGGGCGCGCAGCTCCTCGGCGGAATCGACCTGGATGGCCTTGGCGAAGCCGTCCGCCTCGTCCCACACCCGGCGGCGGGTCAGCGGCTTGACGATCAGGGGGAAGCGCAGGTCCACCACGTCGGGTGCAGCCTCACGGGTCGGATAAAGGCGGCGGGTCGCCGGGACGGGCAGGTTCAGCCGCTCGGCCAGCGCCTGGAAGCGGCCCTTGTCCACCAAATCCTCGACCAGCTCGGCGTCGGCGATGGCGAAGCGGAACCCCTCGGCCAGCCGGTCGCGGTTGCGCGAGACGAGCAGGAGCTGGGTGTCGTCCTGATAATAGAGGACCGGCTTTTCCGGCTGGCTCTTGGCGAAGGCCATCATCACCTCGACCAGCCCGTCCGGGTTGCGCGCCGGGTCGTCCCACAGGATGGCGTCCTTGGTGAAACGGGAGTGCAGGGCGGGGGCGCCGGGATGGGTGACCACGGCGCAGCGCAGCCCGGCCAGCCCCAGCGGGCGCACCATGTCCATGTCGCCCATCACGCAGGCCAAGGCGGAGTTGGCGACGGAGCTGGCGGCGGGGGTGTTTCTCATTTTCGGCATCCTCCAACCGCCCCGTCGGCGGCCCTGCGGTTTGCGGCGTTGGTCTTAATGGAGTCAGCGGTTCATCAGGGGAAGCGGGCTGCGGATCAGCCGTCTCATCCGGTCGGCCAAACCCGCCTTGACGCGGCGCAGGCGGGTGTCGATCTGGCGGCTCAGCCGGTCGGGGCCGAGCGCGATCCAGTTCATCGGCTGCTCGGTGTTGGACAGCAGCGGCTTGTGTCCCGCCGGGGTGGACATGAAGTCGTAGCAGTCCTCGCCGCGGGCCAGCGTGTCCTCGATGGCCAGGACATGGGCGACCAGACCGGGCTTCAGCCGGTTGTCGGCCTCGTAGGCGAAACCGCCCTGGTAGTTCATCACCCGCCCGCGATGGACGAAGTTGTAGAGATAGCCGATGACCGCATCCCCGGCGCTGACCCGGCACAGCCGCACCGTCCCCGCCGGCACGCCGCCGGCGATCAGCCGCTCGTGAAAGGGGCGGAAGGCCGGGTTGGAGAAGGCGCCGGACTGGCCGCGGGCGTTCCAGCTCGCCTGATGCAGGATCTCCATGGCGTGGAAATCCTCCAGCGCTTCCTCCGCCGTCGTGGCGACGCGGTAGGTCAGCGGGCCGCGCTCCGTGTAGAGCCGCATGGCCCGGCGCACCGCGGCGCGGGTGTTCTTGCCGAGGCTGGCGAGGTAGCCCGCGCCCTGCCGGCGCACGCCTTCCAGGTCGACCCACTGGCAGCTGTCGGCCACCCGGACCTGCAGCGCGTGGCCCTGCTGCGCCGCGGCGAGCCGCACCGCCGCTTCCGCCTCGGGCTCCAGCCCGCCCAGCACCAGCTCGTCCCAATTGGTCAGGCGCTGCCCCAGCCAGTCGAAGCAGGCGGCCAGCACCGCGTCCGCGCAGTTCCGGTCGGCGAGGATGCCGTTGTACTCCACGAACAGCCGGTCGAAGGTCCGCTCCCCCGTCTCGTGCAGCAGCCAGCAGCGCGTGCGCAGCAGACCGAAGCGCCACTGTGTGCGCGGGCAGAGGAGCGCCAGCCCGACGACCTGTTCGCCGCGCCGCGCCACCAGTGCGTGGGGGCGTGTGCCGCTGGGCAGGGAGGCCAGCCAGTTGCCGATCCACTGCCAGCTGAGGAAGAAGGACCCGTCGGCGCGCCGCTCCAGATCGGTCCAAAGCTCTTCAAGTTTGCTGGGATTTTCTACAGGCTGCAACGTGATGTCGATGGTGTCGCCGTCGTCCTCAACAAGAGTCCTCATGTCCATGGGCTCGGTCTTCCCTGGGGGATGTTGATGAAGGGCCGGCTTCGAATGTCTACGTGAAAAAAATGGGATTGGATCGGCGTCTCGAAAACTTTGATCTCATCCGCTCTATCCTGTGCTTCCGCATCTGCATCATGTACGGACGACTGTGACAAAAAACGCGGTGGCGGAAGGTGGGTTGCGGCGTTCCGGTGGGGGAACCCGTCCGGGTCATCCGGGGTATCGGGCGGTGATGCGACTGCGAGATGGAGGTGTCCATCTGCCCCCTGAAAGCCCTTCCGCCCGATGCGATGGTCCTATGGCCGGCCATGCGTCCCGGCCATTCGTCCAGGTCTTGCGGATGGCCGTTGTTCTTTTGGCCTTTCCTCTCCATCTCTTGAGTCCATGGGTTAGGCATCGGAAAGGACCGGCCCCGTGACCACGCCCGAAGAAGCCTTGCCGTCGCGGCTGGAACGCGCCTGCGCCGAGCGGGGGTTGAAGATGACCGGCCAGCGCCGGATCATCGCCCGAGTCCTGTCGGAAGCCGCCGATCATCCCGATGTGGAGGAGGTCTATCGCCGTGCGGCGGCGATCGATGCCGGGATCAGCCTGGCGACCGTCTACCGCTCGATGCGGCTGTTCGAGGAGATCGGGATCATCCAGCGCCACGATTTCGGCGATGGACGCGCCCGCTACGAGGAGGCTCGCGGCGACCACCACCATCACCTGATCGACATTGAGACCGGCGAGGTGGTGGAGTTCCAGGACCCGGAGCTGGAGGCCGCCGTCACCCGCATCGCCCGCCATCTCGGCTTCGACATGATCGGGCAGCGGCTGGAGATTTTCGGGCGCCGCATCCAGCGCAAAGGCCCGGAGACGGCCTGATGGCGGCGGAGCGGAGAACCGGGCCGGAGCACGATCCGGCGGAGCGTTTCGCCGCCTGCGAAGCGGCGGTGTGCGGCTGCCGACCGGTGGTCGAGCGCGCCTACCGCGAACTGGTCGATTGCGGGCGCCCCGACCGCCACGCGCTGGAGGCCGCCACGGTGGTGCTGCGCTGGCATCATCCGGAACTGGACGTGCCGCAGGCGCTTCAGATCGTCGAGCGCTGGGTGATCGCCCCCAGTCGGCTGCATTGATGCCGGCTGCATTGATGCCGCCTGCATTGATATTGGCTGCATCGGTGGCGCATTGATCTTGCCTTGTCCGGCGGAGCGGTTCTAAAGCTCTGTCCCTTCCGCGACACCGCAGGGCCATCCATGGACGCCGACGCCGAACGCCGCCTGACCGAGCTGGAATCCCGCCTCGCCCATCACGAGCGCATGGCCGAGGAAATGTCCGCCGTCCTGTTCGAGCAGGGGCGGACCATCGATCTCATGACGGCGCAGATGCGCCGCCTGCGCGACCGGATCGCGGAGCTGGAATCCGGCGTGCCCCGCGCGCCGCAGGACGAGCCGCCCCCGCCCCATTACTGATCATCCCTCGCGGACCGTCACCGCATCTTCCAGCCGCCGCGCGGACCGCACCAGCTGAGCTGCGGGCCGGCGGGCGGCTGGCGCGAGCAGTCGGCCTGGGTGCAGCCGCAGGCGGGGAACAGGCAGCGGTCGCCGTTCACGTCGGTGGCCTGCACGGCCAGCTCATAACGCGTGCCCCGCATCAATTGCGCGCCCGCCGCGCTGTTGCGCTCGTAATGCTCGACGACGGCGAGCAGACGCAGCATGCGGGCACGCTGTCCCTTGGTGTCGAGGCTCATCTTCCAATCTCCCGCCATGGCCGTCCGAATCGTGCTCCGATGGACATGAAACGGCAGAAAAGGTCCAAGGCTCCAGCGTGCAACCGCTTTACCCACCGCTAGCCGGACGCCTGCCGGACGCGGTTCCCCGCTTGGCGGAGGCTTGGCCGCGGGGCCTAGGACGCCGCGCTCTTTGTCGCCTCCGCGACTATGCCCTGGCTTTCGGCCGGGGCGGGCGGCAGGTCGGCCGTCCAGCGGATGCCGCGGTTGCGCCCGGCGCGCTTGGCCTGATAGAGCGCCTGATCGGCGCGGCGCAGGGTTTCCGTCACGTCGGGCGAATCCTCGGGCCACAGCGCGATGCCGAGAGAGCAGCCGACCCGCACCGCCTCGCCCTGGACGCTGACGGGTTCGTTCACCGCCTCGATGATGCGGTGGGCCAGCCCGTCCAGGTCCGGCGGCTCGACACCGGCGCGCTGCGGCAGCACCGCCGCGAACTCGTCGCCGCCCAGCCGCGCCACCACGTCGTCGCCGCGGAAGCAGGCGGCCAGCCGCTCCCCCACCTGACGCAGCACGAGGTCGCCGGCGTCGTGGCCCAGCCGGTCGTTCACCGGTTTGAAGCCGTCCAGATCGATGTAGAGGAAGGCGGCGGAGCCGTTGCCGGCGGTCGTGGCCTCCACATACTGCTCGAAATAGCGGCGGTTCGGCAGGCCGGTGAGCCGGTCCTGATAGGCGATGTCCTCCAGCCGCACCAGCGCGGCGTCGCGGTGGGTCAGCCCGTCCACCAGATCGCGCAGCGTCGCCGACAGCGAGGTGATCTCGGCGCTGCCGGCCAGCACCGGCATTTCCGCCCCGCGTTCGCCGCTGCGGATGCGCTCCGCCGCCTGGGCGATGCGGCGCAGCGGCCGGGTGACCCGCCCGGCGGCCATCCAGCCGAGCGCGCTGAACAGCAGGACCATGGCGCCGCCGGCCAGCACCGTCTCGACCATCTGGGCGGTGGCCGGGGCGTAGGCGACGGCCAGAGGCTGGCGGGCCACCACGCTCCAGCCCAGGCCCGGATAATTCAGGTAGCCGTTGCCGTAGGCGTAGCCGGTGAGGTAGCGCTCCCCGTCCGGCCAGCGTTCCACGATCCAGCCGCTCTCGTTCTTCTGCGCGCTGCGCACCGCCTCGATGTCGAGGGGAGTGCCGAGCAGTTCACGGGGGCCGAGCAGCACCGTGCGGTCGGCCGCGACCACGATCAGCTCCAGCTCCGCGCGGCCCCGCATGGTGTCCAACAGGGAACGGCGGATCTCGCGCGTCCATTCCCAGCTCAGATGCGTGGCCAGAACGCCGACGACCTCACCCCGCTCGTTGTGCACGGGGGTGGAGATGTCCACGAACTTCATGGCCTCGCCCGTCGGGTTCGGCAGCAGGAAGGCCAGCATCACCGCGTCGTGCACGTCACCGACGAACTGCGTTTTCTGCCCGTTCTGGAAGACCGGGCGCTTGGAAATGTCCACGCCGTCCAGCAAGCCGCCGGTCGCGGCCAGAACCTTGCCCTTGGTGTCGGTCACGCCCATCCAGGAGACGGTCGGGAAGAACTCCTGGAACTGCTCCAGCAGCCAGCGCAGCCGGACCGGATCGTCGATGGCGGGGGTGATCCCGAGCTTGGCCAGCATGCCGATCTCGCTGGCGCGCGACCACATGGAGCGGTCCAGCCGGTCGGCCATGTTGTGCGCGGCTTCGGCGAGCGAGTGCCCGATCTCGCTCTCGATCCGTTCGCGGGAGCGCAGGCCGGTCAGTGCCGCCAGCACGACGGAGACGCCAAGGACAAGAACGGCGCCGGTCAGAGCCACCGTCGTCCGCAGACCGCGTTCCCTTGCCATGACGCCCGGCCACTCCCCGAAACACCCCGCCGCCGTTCCGTCAGGAAGACCGCTTACGAAGGTTCTATCAACTTCGGCTAGGTTTCAAAAGTGACATTGGCGGCGGACGAGGCATACCGGCGCATGGAATTGTGGGAAAGGCGGTCAGCGGGCGGGCCGGGCCCCCACGGCGGTGCGCCGGCAGTCGGACAGGATGTTGCCGACGGTGACGCGCTCGCGCTCGTCCATGGTCAGCTCCCACCGCGCCTTCACGGCGATCCAGCCCGCCACATAGGCGCAGATGTACGCCTCGCGCGGCGGCAGCCAGTCCTCCGGCCCCTTCGATCCCTTGGCGCGGTTGGCCGCCGCCGAGACGGTGACGAGGGTCAGCGGGTCGCTCACGTCGTTGGCGTAGGCGGCGCGCTTCTCGCGCGGCCAGTCGTAGCCGCCGCTGGCGTAGGCCTCCTCCAGAGGCACGCGGTGGTCGATGTCCACCTGTTTCGGCTCGGTGAAGGTTTCCCCGGTGTAGGGATCGTTCCACACGCCGGACAGCACCGAACAGCCGTTGGCCGACAGCGTCGCCGGCTTCGCGGAGTCGCGGATCAGCACCTGCTCGCGCGTGTTCAGGCATTTGGAATCGATCGTCAGCCAGTGCGGCCATTCCTCCCGCACATAGCCGCGGCGGCGTTCCTCCGTCACCTGGATGCGGTCGAGCTGGGCGGCGACGGCGGCGTAGTCGATGCTGGCGTCCGGGACCGGGCGGGGGATGGGCCTGGGATTGGGGCGCTGGGCCTTCTCCTCGCCGAGGATGGAATCCAGCGTGCCGGGCGGGACGAGGTGGAAGCGCTCCGCGGCATAGACCGCGGCCAGCACCAGCAGAACGGCGACCAGCCCGCCCAGCGTCAGGGGACGGCCCCTCCGGCCTCCCCGCGGTGCTCCGCCTCTCCGTCGTGCCATGCCTGCTCCCTCAGCCTGATGTGCGCCATACGTGGATATGGTGGCGGGCGTGTTCTATGGCGCTTGGGGAAAACAGGTGCAACGGCGTTGGAGAGGGCGGGGGTCCGTTGAGCGTCACGGACTCTGTGAAAAAGAAGCGGCGGAGTCCGGGACGTGCCCCAAACTCCGCCGCCTCTCACCCCACGGCGGGCAGCCGGTCGAGGAATTTGTCGAGCGTGATCGGGTATTCGCGCACCCGCAGGCCCGTCGCGTTGTGGACCGCGTTGGCGACCGCAGCACCCACCCCGCACAGGCCCAGCTCACCCACCCCCTTGGCCTTCATCGGCGAGGAGATCGGGTCGGCCTCGTCGAGGAAGATCACCTCCTGGTGCGGGATGTCGGCGTGTACCGGCACCTCGTAGCCGGCGAGGTCGTGGTTGACGAAGAAGCCCGCCCGCTTGTCGAGCGCCAGCTCCTCCATCAGCGCGGCGCCGACGCCCATGGTCATGGCGCCGATCACCTGGCTGCGCGCCGACTTCGGGTTCAGGATGCGGCCCGCCGCGCAGACCGCCAGCATCCGCCGCACGCGGATCTCGCCGGTCGCCGCGTCCACCGCGGCCTCCACGTAATGGGCGCCGAAGGTCGATTGCTGGTACTTCTTGTCGAGGTCGCCGTATTCGATGCCGTCCTCGGCCGACAGGCCGTCGGCGCCCGCCGCCTCGGCCAGCGGGACCCTGCGGTTGCCGGCGACGACCTGCCCATCCACGAACTGCGCGTCGGCGGAGTTGACGCCCAGCTTCTGTGCCACCGCCTCGCGCAGCTTCACGCAGGCGGCGTAGACCCCGGCGGTGGCGTTGTTGGCACCCCACTGCCCGCCCGACCCGGCGGACACCGGGAAGCTCGAATCGCCGAGCCGCACCGCCACCTTGTCCAACCCGACCCCCATCATCTCGGCGGCGGTCTGGGCGATGATGGTGTAACTGCCGGTGCCGATGTCGGTCATATCGGTTTCGACCGTGACGATTCCGCGCTGGTCCAGCCGCACCCGCGCCGCCGACTTGGTCAGCAGGTTGTTGCGGAAGGCCGCCGCCATGCCCAGCCCGACCAGCCAGCGCCCGTCGCGCACCTGCCCCGGCTGCGGGTTGCGCTTGGCCCAGCCGAAGCGCTCCGCCCCCAAGCGCAGGCATTGAACGAGCTGGCGTTGCGAGAAGGCCCGGTTGGGGTCGGCGGGGTCGGTCTGGGTGTCGTTGCGGATGCGGAACTCCACCGGGTCCATGCCCAGCTTCTCCGCCATCTCGTCCATCGCGACCTCCAGCGCCATCATGCCCGACGCCTCCCCCGGCGCGCGCATGGCGTTGCCCTCGGGCAGGTCGAGCGTGGCGATGCGGTTGCCGATCAGGCGGTTCGCCCCGGCGTAGAGCAGCCGTGTCTGGTCGGTCGCCGTCTCCTCCGAGCCGCCGGGCAGGTTGCCCGACCAGCTCTCATGGGCGATGGCGGTGATCGTGCCGTCCGGCGTGGCGCCGATGCGGACGCGCTGGATGGTGGCGGGGCGGTGCGTCGTGTTGTTCATCATCAGCGGCCGCGACAGCCCGACCTTGACCGGCCGTCCGGCCTCCCGCGCGCCCAGAGCCGCCAGCAGTGCGTCGGCCCGCAGGAACAGCTTCCCGCCGAAGCCGCCGCCGATGAAGGGGGAGATGACGCGCACCTTGTCCTTCGGCATCTTCAGCGTCGCCGACAGGTCGGTGACCATCCAGTCGATCATCTGGTTGGAGGTCCAGACGGTCAGCCGGTCGCCCTCCCAGGCGGCGATGGTGGCGTGCGGCTCCATCATCGCGTGGCTTTCGTCCGGCGTGGTGTAGGTCTCGTCGAGTTTCACGGGAGCCGCCGCGAAGGCGCCCGCGAAATCACCCACGACGGAATCGCCGTCCTTGGTCTTCTCCGCCTTGTCCTTGGCCGCCGCCAGATCATAGGCGCCGTCCGCTGGCGTGTAGTCGATGCGGACCAGCCCCGCCGCGGTGCGCGCCTGCTCGAAAGTCTCCGCCACCACCAGGGCGACGGCCTGCTGGTAATGCTCGATCTCCGGCCCGCCGAGCAGGGTCGCGGTGTTGCGCTTGCTCTTGTCGAGCGGTCCGGCGTTCTCCGCCGTGACGATGGCGACGACGCCGGGGGCCTTCCGCGCCGCCTCCAAATCCATGGACGCGATGCGCCCCTTGGCGATGCCCGAGCCGATGACCCAGCCATAGGCGACGTTCGGCGCCACGTCGTGCCATTCATAGGCGTAGGTGGCCTTTCCCGTGGTCTTCAGCGGCCCGTCGATGCGGTCGGTCGGCTTGCCCACCACCTTGAGCTGGTCGATCGGGTTGGTGGTCGCGGGAGTGTCGAACTTCATATCTCACCCTTTCGCTTCGGCCAGCACCGAGGCGAGCGTCCGCTCGACCAGGGTCAGCTTGAATGCGTTGTCGTGCGTCGGCTTCGCATCGGCCAGCAGCCCGGCGGTGACCGCCTTGGCGCCGCGCGGCATCTCGGCCTCGGCGGCCTCGACGCGCCACGGCTTGTGCGCCACGCCGCCCACCGCCACCCGGCCGCTGGCCGTCGCGCTGCACCACCGCTGCAACGGAGATCAGGGCGAAGGCGTAGGACGCGCGGTCGCGCACCTTGCGGTAGACGTGGGTGCCGCCGACCGGCTTGGGCAGCGTCACCGCGGTGATGAGTTCGCCGGGCACCAGCGCCGTTTCGATGTGCGGCGTGTCGCCGGGCAGCCGGTGGAACTCCGCGATGGGAATGGTCCGCGTCGTCCCGTCGGCCCGCACCGTCTCCACCGTGGCGTCCAGCGCGCGCATGGCGACGGCCATGTCGCTGGGGTGGGTGGCGATGCAGGCGTCGCTCGACCCGATCACGGCGAGCTGCCGGCTGTAGCCGCCGATGGCGGCGCAGCCGCTGCCGGGCTGGCGTTTGTTGCAGGGCTGGGCGGTGTCGTAGAAGTAGGGGCAGCGCGTGCGCTGGAGCAGGTTGCCCGCCGTCGTCGCCTTGTTGCGCAGCTGGCCCGACGCCCCGGCGAGCAATGCCCGCGACAGCACGCCATAGTCGCGCCGCACCCGTTGGTCGGCGGCCAGTGCCGTGTTGCGCACCAGCGCGCCGACGCGCAGCCCGCCGTCCGGCGTCGCCTCCAGCGTGTCGAGCTTCAGCCCGTTGACGTCGATCAGATGGGCCGGCGTCTCGATCTCCAGCTTCATCAGGTCGAGGAGGTTGGTGCCGCCCGCGATGAATTTGGCGCCCGGCCGGCGCTCGACCGCGGCGGCCGCGGCGGCGGGGGAGTCCGCCCGCTCGTAGGTGAAGGGTCTCATGCCTCCCTCCGTGCGACGTCCGAGATCGCATCGACGATGTTGGAATAGGCGCCGCAACGACAGATGTTGCCGCTCATCCGCTCGCGGTACTCCTCCACGGTGGCTTGGGGCGCGGCGTTGAGGTCGGCGGTGACGTGGCTGGGCATCCCGGCCTTGATCTCGTCCAGCATCGCCACCGCCGAACAGATCTGGCCCGGCGTGCAGTAGCCGCACTGGTAGCCGTCATGCTCCACGAAGGCGGCCTGCATGGGGTGCAGCTTGCCGGGCAGGCCCAGCCCTTCGATGGTGGTGACGCTGCCGCCCTCGTGCATCACGGCGAGCGTCAGGCAGGAATTGATGCGCTGCCCGTCCACGATGACCGTGCAGGCGCCGCACTGGCCGTGGTCGCAGCCCTTCTTGGTGCCGGTGAGATGCAGATGCTCGCGCAGCGCGTCGAGCAGCGTCGTCCGCGTGTCGAGTTCAAGGTCGCGGCGCTGCCCGTTCACCGTGAAGGTGACCTTGGACAGGACGGGCGACAGGGACGGTGCGTCGGCTCCGGTCGCGGGGGGTGGCATGGCGGTCTCTCCAACGGTGGCCGCCCGCGCCGGCGCCCGGAACGGCGCCGCCGTCAGCGCGGCGGTGGCGGCGGTCCCAAGCAGGAGGCCGCGCCGCGTCATGTCGAGGTCGCCGGAATATCGCATCGGTGAAATCCTCTTCCCTTCCTGGCTGTAATCCCGGTGCCCTTGGGGCGGGGCGCGGGCGTGCGGGCGGCTCATCCGCTTGTGCGGATGGGGAAAAGCTAGGCCGTGCCGCTTCGGCGATTACCCGCCGGTCTCTGATAAGTCTTATGAAACCGATCAATGGAACGCAGTGGCCCGGCAAATGGTTGAACGGGGTTTGCCCGGCGCTTCCTCATTCACCCGCCTTGATCCGCCCGCGACGCCCCGACATGATTGGCCGAGGCGGGGGAGTGTCGCTCCCGCAGGCAAAGGGCCGGGCAAAGGAAGGTGAGCGTTGGATCTGCGTCAGTTGCGGTATTTCATCGGCATCGTCGATGAAGGCTCCTTCACGGCCGCGGCTCAGAAGCTGAACGTCGCCCAACCGGCCCTCAGCCACAACATCCGCAACCTTGAGGCAGGCCTCGGAGTCAAGCTGCTGACCCGTGGCGTCCATGGGGTCAAGCCGACCGCCGCCGGCACCCGGCTGTACGAGCATGCGGAGATCATCCTGCGCCACGTCGCCCAGGCGACCGAACAGGTGCGCAACTGCTCGGGCACGCCGAGCGGGCTGGTGACTGTCGGCTTCACCTCCTCGGTGGCGCTGGTGGCGGCGGTTCCCCTGGTGCAGGCGGTCCGCGTCGAGCTGCCGCAGGTGTCGCTGCGGGTGGTCGAGTCCTTCAGCGGGACGATCCTGGAATGGCTGAACGACGACCGGCTGGATTTCGGCTGCATCTACGACGTGACGCGGTCGCGCACACTGCTGGCCGAATCGCTGGTGCGTGAAGACCTCTACCTGATCGGGCCGCCGGGTGGCGGGGACGGCGCCATCGCCTTCGACGAGCTGGCCGGCAAGGATCTGATCCTGCCGAGCCGTCCGCACAATCTGCGCGACCGCATCGAACGGGTGGCGCGCGAGACCTGCACGATCGTCACCGTGGCGGTGGAGATCAACGGGCTCCCGCAGATCAAGACGCTGGTCGCCAAGGGGGTGGGGTACTCGGTCCTGCCGATCTCGGCGGTGATGGAGGAGTGGCGGACGGGCCAGGTCTCCGCCCGGCTGATCGTGTCGCCGTCGCTGCGCCGCTCGGTCCATCTCTGCCGGCCCCGCGGCGCCCCGGTGACCGAGGCCGCGGCGGCGGTGCGCGAGACCTTCCTGCGGGTGGTGCGCGATCTGGTCGGCGGCGGCGACTGGCCCGGCACCCTGCTGCTGGACGAGGAAGCGGCGGCGTCCTAGCGCACGGCCGAAGACATAGGATTCACACCGTGCCGGCAGCGGACCGACGACGCTCCGGGTACCAGGATGTGAACTTGATCGCGCCGACCAGCGCCAGCACGGTCGCGACGATGCCGAAGCGAGGCGGAAGATCGGGCCGGTAGAGCAGGGTGAGGTCCGCGATCACCAGCACGAGGAAGGCCAGAGCCCACACGCCCGTGATCACGTAATTGGTGTGGATGAAGTTCGGGCTGTCCCAGAATTCGTGGGCAACCTGCTCCCGCGCGTACTGCAGCGTAAAGGGGCGCCGCAGCGCGATGGAGATCAGCACGATCAGCAGGAGCCCTGCATCGACGAGCAGCCGGACCCCCATGACGGACCCCCCCATGACGGACCGGGTCGGTCCGCCGGCCACGGCGTAGAGCGCCAACCCACCGAACAACAGCACCGTGCCGATTTCGAGGATTTTCGGTGTCCTGCCGGGGCTCATCCAGTCGCGCAGCAACATGGTGGCCGAAACGAGGGCACCGGCGATGAGTCCCTCCACCGGCCCGACCAGTCGGTCGAGGACAGCGAAGGCGATGAAAGGCGCGAAGGCCAGGAGAATTCCCATCACGTCTCCTTTCCAGCCGAGGAGTCGGCCCATCGGAAGGCTGCGGACGTTGGAAGAGACACGCCGTCGAGGCTGAACCGTCGCATCGACGACGACAAGTGGGCTGCCCGCGTAGGTGAATGGGAATTACGAGTATGACTGCCCTAACCAAGTGACCTTCGTCGCCACCGTTATCCAAATCATTGGTTTTCCGGACACCACCAGCGTATCGGACAGTTCGTCCACTTCCGTGGCATGATCCCTGTCTGGCCCTTGTCGAACCGCGCGAGTTCATCGACAGGCTGGCCAAGCTGACAGCCGCGAACCCGAAGCCCTATATTCTGGGCAAGCACCTCGGGACCGAGTGACCATCGGCCGGCACCTGCATGCGCGGCCGACCGACCGTTCAGCCCGCTATCTCGGAATGTGATCGATCGAGGGTCGTAGAATGAAGCGCAACAAGGCCCTACGGGAACACGCGATACTGGTTGAAGGGACCACGTCCTCACGATGTGGCTCGGCGCACGGGGTGACCCGAATTGCGGCGCCTGCGCGCCTGGACTGGTTGCGCGGCGAAGGTGAAATGAGACACCGCATCCGGGGACATGACTGGAGCGCAACGCCGCTTGGCTCCCTGGAGCGGTGGCCGCTCTCGCTGCGCAATGCGCTGACCATGGTTCTCGATCAACCTCTTCCGATGGCCCTGGCCTGGGGGCCAGACCTTCTGACGTTCCCCAACGATGCCTATCGTCCCTTGCTCGGCAACAAGCCCGACGCCCTCGGCCGGCCATTTCTGGAGGTTTGGGAGGAGGCGCGCGACATCACGGAGCTTCAGATTGCTCAGGCCCTGGCTGGCAATCCACTTTCTTTTGAGAACGCCCGATTTCTGCTCCCGCGCGGGGGCCAGACCGAGGAGGTGTTTTTCGACTACTCGTTCAGCCCAGTACGCGACGAAACTGGCGCGGTCTCCGGCCTGATCAATACGGCCATTGAGACGACCGCGCGGGTCCTTGCCGAACGTGAGCGGGCCAAGGACCTCGACGCCATGACCCGTTTGCACAAGATCGGCGCGATGTTCGTGCGTAAAGGCGACATCGCTCCGGTCCTTGCCGAGATCGTGGATGCGGCCATCGCCATCGCCGATGCCGATATGGGCAACATCCAATTGCTCGCGCCCGCGACCGGGGACTTGCGGATTGTCGCGCATCGGGGCTTCCCGCAATGGTGGCTCGACTTCTGGGACACCGTCGCGCTCGGCCAGGGTGTTTGCGGTACGGCGCTCGAACGTGGAGAGCGCGTCATCATCGAGAACGTCGAAACGAGCCCGATCTTCATTGGCACCCCCGCATTGGACATCCAACTCCGAGCCGGTGTCCGAGCGGTGCAGTCCACGCCTTTGATCAGCCGCTCGGGACAGAAAGTGGGGATGTTTTCCACGCATTATCGGACACCACGACGACCCGATGAACGGTCCCTTCAGTTGCTGGATCTGCTCGCCCGCCAGGCTGCCGACATCATCGAGCGGCAAGCCGCCGAGATCGCCCTGCGCGAGAGCGAGGAAAAATACCGCTCTCTGTTCGAATCGATGGATCAGGGTTATGCGGAGTGCGAGTTGATCCGCGATCCCGATGGTCGCGCCACCGATCTTCGGTACATCGAGTTAAATCCCGCATACGAGCGTCTGACCGGCATTCCCGTGGCTGAGGTGCTGGGCCGGACGGTGCGTGAGGTCATCCCAAATTTCGACGACTGGTGGATCGCGACATACGATCGCATCGTCCGAGACGGTCGCCCTGAGCGGGTCGAAAACCAAGTGGCCACGCTCGGCCGGTGGTACGAGGCGCACGTCTACCCACGGCGCGGCCAGCGGTTCACGGTTCTTTACGAGGACATCACCGAGAGGAAAGAAGCGGCCGAGCGGATGAAGGTCCTTGTTGCGGAACTCCAGCACCGTACCCGGAACCTTCTGACGGTCGTCTCCGTCGTAGCGGAGCGCACCAAGACGGCCAGCAGCACCCTGGAAGATTTCTGGGAACGCTTGGAATTGCGCTTGGAAGCTCTGGGGCGCAGCCAGGCGCTGCTGTCGCGCAGCGGGCCAGGCGTAAACCTGAGTGACTTGACGCGCCTGGAATTGGCGGCGCACGGGGCGGACTCGGAATCCGGGGTGCACGCGGAGGGCCCGGAGATCTGGTTGCAACCGAACCAGGTGCAGATGCTCGGGCTGGCGTTGCATGAGTTGATGACCAACGCGCTGAAGCACGGAGCGTTGACGTCGTCCGGCGGGCGCTTGTCCATCACCTGGGGCAAGCACGACGACGAGCGGATCTGGCTGCTTTGGGAGGAGACGCCGGCGTCACCGCCGCGCTCGCCGCCGGGGCGACGCGGCTTCGGACGGGAGCTGATCGAGGAGGTTTTGCCCTACGACCTGGACGCCAAGACCCGGCTGGAGATCGGCCCGGACGGCGTTCGCTGCGCCATCGAACTGCCGCACTTCTGATCGGAGGCGCTCAGTCCTGCTCCGGGGCGCCGCGCTTCGGGAGGAGGATGCGGGTCTCCTCGATCAGGTTCCGGGTTTCCAGGACGGTCGCTACGGCGCGCGAATAGGCATCGCTGAGAACCGCGGGCGAGGGGGCGGGCTGCGCGGGCCGGCCGGAAAGCGCGGCCTTGAGGCAGGCTAGAAGCTTCGTGTCGCGAAACGGCTTGCTGATGTGGTGCACCGTCGTCCAGGGTTCCGGGATGGCGCTCGCGGCAAAGCCGGTGACGAATATCATTGGCACGCAGCGCGCCCGCAACGCCTCGGCGAGCGGGTAGACGAGTTCGCCGCGCAGGTCGATGTCGAGCACCGCGGCCCCAAGGCCGTCGCCCTCGGACGTGAGCAGGTCGAAGCCAGCCTTCAACGTGGAAGCCGGCCCGACGGGAACGCACTCTGCCGTCTCCAGCGCGCGCGTGATCTTGCCGGCGATCAGGCCGCGGTCCTCGACCACCAGGACGCGCAGTCCCTTCAGCACAACGGCCATTCCGCTGCCTCCCTGCCGCTTCATAGATCCCCTGGACCGACATCAGCCGACAGGCACACATGATGCGGCACTGCCTTCAACAAGTGAACCGGACAATCTGATCACTTCCGTGTCGTGCCCCCTATTGGCTTTTATGGAAAGCCCATACGCTGACAGCGGCGCTTAACCGCCAACAGGTCTTCCAGGCAGATGCAGATGCATCCGAAACCCGCCACCGGTTTGCAGAAGCGCCCTGGCGCTTTGGCCTCATAGCGCTTCGTTATGCGATGCATGCCCCATCTGTATTGGATCGGGGCCGGTCCGGCTGTTTACCATCGCGGCCTCGGACGATCGGCCCTGGCTTGCAGCGGAGGCTTTCCAGAATGACTTCACCTCTGTCGGGACTTCTGGTCGTCTCGCTGGAGCAGGCGGTGGCGGCACCGCTCTGCACGTCGCGCCTCGCCGACGCCGGGGCACGGGTGATCAAGATCGAACGGCCGGATGGCGACTTCGCCCGCGGCTACGACGCCGTGGTCCACGGGCAGAGTTCCTATTTCGTCTGGCTCAACCGCGGCAAGGAATCCGTCGTCCTCGACATCAAGACGCCCGAGGACGCCGAGCTGCTGGAGCGGCTGATCGCCCGCGCCGACGTCTTCGTGCAGAATCTGGCGCCGGGCGCGGCGGAGCGGGCCGGATTCGGCTCGGACGCCCTGCGGCGGCGCCATCCCCGGCTGATCACCTGCGACATCTCCGGCTACGGTGACGACGGCCCCTACCGCGACATGAAGGCCTACGACCTGCTGGTGCAGAGCGAAACCGGGCTGGCCTCCATCACCGGATCGCCGGACCAGCCGGGGCGCGTCGGCGTGTCGGTGGCCGACATCGCCTGCGGCATGAACGCCTACACTGGCGTCCTCCAGGCATTGCTGGAGCGCGAGCGCAGCGGCGAGGGGTCGGCGGTCGGCGTGTCCCTGTTCGATTCGCTGGCGGAGTGGATGATGGTGCCGCTGATGCACCACGACCATGGCGGCAAGGCGCCGGGACGGGTCGGGCTGATGCACCCGAGCATCGCCCCCTATTCCGCCTTTGCCCTGGCCGATGGCCGGCAGGTGGTGTTGTCGATCCAGAACGAGCGCGAATGGGTTGCCTTCTGCGCCGACGTTCTGCTGCGGCCGGAGCTGGCGACCGACGAGCGCTTCGCGACCAACAACCGCCGCGTCGCCAACCGCCCGGAGCTGGACGCGCTCGTCGCCGCCATCTTCCGGACCATGGACCACGCCGAGGCGGTGCGCCGCCTGAACCGCGCGCGCACCGCCTTCGGCTCGCTGAACGAGGTGGCCGACCTGTCCACCCACGCGCAGTTGCGCCGCGTGACCGCCGAGACGCCGGGCGGACCGGTCGAGGTGGTGGCGCCGCCGGTGCAGGTGCGCGGCCGACCCTACGCCTCCGGCGCCGTTCCGGCGCTGGGCCAACACACCGACGCCGTCCGGCGTGAAATTGCTGAACAACAGGGGGGAGCATGACCATGGACCATTTGCGCGACTGGATCGGCCGGTCGGAAAGTGCCGAGGACGTCGCGTCGCCGGTGGCGCTGACCGGACTGGCCGCGACGCTCGACCACGACAACCCGCCCTGGCCGGCGGGCGAGGTGCCGCCGCTCGGGCATTGGCTGTATTTCCTGCCCAAGGCTCTGCAGCGCGACATCGCCGAGGACGGCCACCCGCACAAGGGCGGCTTCCTGCCGCCGGTGGAGCTGCCCCGCCGCATGTGGGCCGGCGACACGCTGACCTTCCACCGCCCCATCCGCAGCGGCGAGGCGATCTCCCGCCGCTCGACCATCGAGGAGGTCACCCCGAAGGAGGGCCGCTCGGGCCGGATGGTTTTCGTGAAGGTCCGGCACGAGATCAGCACCGCCGCCGGCGTCGCCATCACCGAGTTCCACGACATCGTCTACCGCGAGGCCGCCAAGCCCGGCGACGCCCCCGTCCCCGGCGAGCGTCCGACCAGCGAGGCGGTGTGGCAGCGATGCATCCAGCCCGACCCGGTGTTGCTGTTCCGCTATTCGGCCCTGACCTTCAACGGCCACCGCATCCATTACGACCGCGACTATTGCCGCGACGTCGAGGGCTATCCGGGGCTGGTGTTCCACGGCCCGCTCAGCGCCACCATGCTGATGGACCTGTTCCTGCGCGAGAATCCGGGGGCGCGGGTGACCGGTTTCCGCTTCCGGGCGAAGCGGCCGCTGTTCGACATCCATCCGCTGACCCTGTGCGGCGCTCCGACCGACACCGGCGCCACGCTGTGGGTGACCGATCACGAGGGCTTCGTCGCCATGTCCGCGGAGCTGGAGGCCGAACGGTCATGATGGTGGCGCATTGCGGCTCGGTTGGAGGAAACGTCTGATGTCCCTGCCGTATCAATCCTATCTCTTCGTCCCCGCCGACAACGCGAAGCTGCTGGAGAAGGCCCACCAGCGCGGGGCGGACGCCCTCATCCTCGACCTTGAGGACGCGGTCCTGCCCGCCGGCAAGCCGGAGGCCCGACGTGGTCTCCCGGCGCCGATCGACCGGCTGCACGGGCTCGGCGTGCCGGTGCTGGTGCGGATCAACAGCGGCTGGCGCGACGCCGTCGCCGATCTGGAGGCCGCGGTGCGCCCCGGCGTGGCCGCCCTGGTGGTGCCCAAGGCCGAGGACGCCGGGGCGTTGCGCGTCCTCTCCGCCATGATCGCGGAGTGGGAGGCGGAGCGCGGCCTGACGCCGGGCGCCATCGGCCTCGTCGCCCTCATCGAAAGCCCGCTGGGGCTGGAGCGGCTGGCCGGGATCGCCGCCGTCCCGCGCGTGGCGGCCCTGGCGCTGGGCAGCGAGGATTTTGCGCTGACGCTGGGGGTGGAGCCGACCGAGGCGCTGCTCGCCCTGCCGTGCCGCCAGATCGCGCTGGCCGCCGCCGCCGGCGGTCTCGCGGCGATCGGCCTGCCCGGTTCGCTGGCCGAGTTCCGCGACCTCGACGCCTACCGCGCCATGGTGGCGCAGGCGCGGGCCGTCGGCATGACCGGCGCGCTGTGCATCCACCCGGCCCAGCTGCCCGTCGTCCGCGACGTCTTCGCCCCTTCCGCCGCCGACGTGGCCTGGGCCGGGCGGGTGGTCGCGGCGTGGGACGATGCCCAGGCGGCGGGGCGCGGCGCCGTGTCCGTGGACGGGCGCATGGTCGACCGCCCGGTCGCCGAGAGGGCGAAGGCCATCCTGGCGCGTAGCGCCCCCACGGCCTGAAACGCGGCAACAATCAAAAAAGCAGGGTGACGAGACATGAAGACCAGCATCGGTCAGGGCTTCGACGAGATCCGCGACGCCGTGCGCGCGCTCTGCGCCGAATTCCCCAGCGAGTACCATCGCCGCATCGACGAGGAGCGCGGCTATCCCGAGGAATTCGTGGACGCGCTGACCAAGGCCGGCTGGATGGCCGCCCTGATCCCGGAGGAATACGGCGGCTCGGGCCTCGGCCTGACCGAAGCCTCCGTCATCATGGAGGAGATCAACCGCTCGGGCGGCAATTCCGGCGCCTGCCACGGCCAGATGTACAACATGAACACGCTGGTCCGGCACGGCTCGGAGGAGCAGCGCCGCCGCTACCTGCCGAAGATCGCGGCGGGCGAGCTGCGCCTCCAGTCGATGGGCGTCACCGAGCCGACCACCGGCACCGACACCACCCGCATCAAGACCCGGGCGGAGAAGAGGGGCGACCGCTACGTCATCAACGGGCAGAAGGTGTGGATCTCCCGCGTCCAGCATTCCGACCTGATGATTTTGCTCGCCCGCACCACGCCGCTCGATCAGGTGCGCAAGAAGTCGGAAGGCATGTCGATCTTCATCGTCGACATCAAGGAGGCGATGGCCAAGGGCATGACCGTCCGGCCCATCCGCAACATGGTCAACCATGAGACCAACGAGCTGTTCTTCGACAATCTGGAAATCCCCGCGGAGAACCTGATCGGTGAGGAAGGGCAGGGCTTCAAATACATCCTGACCGGCCTCAACGCCGAGCGGGTGCTGATCGCGGCGGAATGCATCGGCGACGGCTATTGGTTCATCGACAAGGTGTGCGACTACACCCGCGACCGTCAGGTGTTCGGCCGCCCGATCGCCCAGAACCAGGGCGTGCAGTTCCCCATCGCCGAGAGCTTCATCGAGGTGGAGGCCGCCAACCTGATGCGCTTCGAGGCCTGCCGCCTCTACGACGCCGGGGAGCCCTGCGGCGCCCAGGCCAACATGGCCAAGTACCTCGCCGCCAAGGCCTCGTGGGAGGCGGCGAACGCCTGCCTGCAGTTCCATGGCGGCTTCGGCTTCGCCAGCGAGTACGACGTCGAGCGCAAGTTCCGCGAGACCCGGCTGTATCAGGTGGCCCCCGTCTCCACCAACCTGATCCTGGCCTACGTCGCCGAGCATGTCCTGGACCTGCCGAAGTCCTACTGACCGCCCGGTTGCGTCGGCGCCGGAGGCAGCCTGAAGGCCGCCTCCGGGGTTGAGCTGACCCACCGCCCGCAAAGAAAAAGGCGGGTGCCGGAGCCCGAAGGCGCCGGCACCCGCCTTTCGTTTGCGGAGCGCGCTGCGCCGCCGCCGCTCAGCCGAACCAGGCGGCGACGTTGCCGGTCTGGCCGAGGATGGTGATGCGGTTGCCCCCGCCGACGTCGAGCGTGGTGTTGCCGCCCTCCACCCGCGCCGAGCGGATCACCGCGCCGAGGTCGACGCCGGCCTCGTAGAAGGCCAGGCGGTCTACTCCCACTTCGAAGTCCATCACCACCGACCCGCCGGAGTTGCGCCCGAAGGCGAAGACGTCCGCGCCCTCGCCGCCCCACAGCGTGTCCGCCCCGCCGTCGGCGAACAGCACGTCGTTGCCGGCCCCGCCGTGCAGCACGTCGTCGCCCGCCCCGCCGAACAGCGTGTCGTCGCCCTCCTCGCCGAACAGCGTGTCGTTGCCGTCCCCGCCCAGCCCCAGGTCGTTGCCCGACCCCAGAGCGATCAGGTCGTTGCCCGACCCGCCCAGCGCCGTGTCGTTGCCGTCCCCGCCGCTCAGCGTGTCGTCGCCCTCGTCGCCGTACAGAAGGTCGTCGCCCTCCTCGCCGAACAGCAGGTCGTTGCCCGCCCCGCCGCTCAGCGTGTCGTTGCCCTCGTTGCCGGTCAGCGTGTCGTCGCCCTCCTCGCCGAACAGCACGTCGTCGCCCTCGCCGCCGAAGCCGCGGTCGTCGCCCGTGCCGCCGCCGATCAGGTCGTTGCCCGACCCGCCGAACAGCCAGTCGTCGCCCTCGCCGCCGTGCACCAGGTCGTCGCCCTCGTCGCCGTACAGCGTGTCGTTGCCGCCGGCGCTGGTGATCGTGTCGTTGCCGCCGCCGCCGTGCAGGAGGTCGTCGCCGTCGCCCAGATGCATGTACTGCTCGTGGTCGTCGCCGTAGACGATCTGCTCGCCGTCGCCGCCGACCAGCGTGGCGTTGCCGACCACCGCCGCGAACTCGACGTTGTCGAGCTGGATGGTCACCGGCCCGGTCAGGCCCGTGGTGTTGAGCACTACCGCGGTCGGCGCCGTGCTGGTCGGGCCGGTGCCGCCCAGCGTGGTGCCGGTCACCTTGGTCTGCACCGCCTGGCCGGCGGCCACGCCGGGCGCGGTGAAGTCGATGGCGCGGACCAGCAGCTGGGCCTGCGCCGACAGCACCGAGAGGAAGCCCGAGCCGCCGCCGGTCAAGGTGCCGCGCGCGGCGGTGCCCTCGTCGGTGCGCGCCTCGATGGCGGCGATCAGCCCGGTCAGCCCGGTCAGCGCCTGGGCGGCGGTCTGCCGCTCGGCGCCGCCGGTGGCGGTGACGGCGACGCCGGTGGAGACGCTGACCGTCAGCGTGGTCTGGGTGGAGACCTGGCCGGTCTGCGCGTCGACCACCTGCTCGCGCACCACCGGGACGTCGGCGAGGTCGGGGTTGGCGGTGCTGGTGTCCTCGACGCGGGTGCCGGTGCTGGCCTCGATGGTCACGGTGGTGGTGCGGCTGCCGTCGCCGTTGGTGGTGACCGCGCCGGTGACGGTGGCGCCGTCCACCGTGGCGACCGGCGGCGGGGCGACGGGGGCGGGCTTGTCGACGGTGGCGGTGAGCTTCTGCGTCGTCGCGGTGAAGGGCACCGAGGCGTTGCCCGCCGGGTCGGTCAGGGCGAGCGTCAGGGTCAGCGTGCCGTCGCCCAGGCCGGAGAGGTCGAGCCCGCCGACCTGCGCGGTCGGGCCGCTCATCACGCCGCTGCCGGAGACCTGGCCGCCGCCGGCGGAGGTGATCGTCCAGGTGAAGGCGGCGCCGGCCTCGCCGCCGCTGATGGTGAAGGCGGTGCTGGACTGCTCGAGGGCGTCGATGCTGTCGTCGTCGAACAGCACGCTGGCCGTCGGCGGGGTGGTGTCGACGGTCAGCGTGTGGGTGGCGGGGCTCGACACGTTGCCGGCGGCGTCGGTGGCGGTGGCCGCGACGGGGTTGGCGCCGTTGGGGTCGAGGCTGAGCGAGCCGGCGGTCGGGGTGGCGGTGGCGAGGTCGAGGCTCCAGGCGCCGGTCCCCGAGGCGGTGGTGGTGTAGGTGGCGCCGCCCACCGTGACGGTGACCGTGGCGTTGGCCTCGGCGGTGCCGGTGAGGGTGGGGGTGGTGCTGTTGGTGAGCGCGGTGGTGACGGTCGGTGCGTCGGGCAGGGTGGTGTCGATGGTCAGCGTCTGGGTGCCCGGCGCGGAGACGTTGCCCGAGGCGTCGGTGGCGGTGGCCGCGACGGTGTTGGCGCCGTTGGGGTTCAGGCTCAGCGACCCGGAGGTCGGGGTAGCGGTGGCGAGGTTGACGCTCCAGCTCCCGTTGGTGGCGGTGGTGGTGTAGGTGGCGCCGCCCACCGTGACGGTGACCGTGCTGCCGGTCTCGGCGGTGCCGGTGAGGGTGGGTGTGGTGCTGTTGCTCAGCGCGGCGCTGGTCACCGTCGGGGCGTCGGGCAGGGTGGTGTCGATGGTCAGCGTCTGGGTGCCGGCCGAGGAGGTGTTGCCCGCCGCGTCGGTGGCGGTGGCCGAGACGGCGTTGGTGCCGTTGGCGTTGAGGCTCAACGATCCAGCGGTCGGCGTCGCCGTGGCGAGGTTGAGGCTCCAGCTGCCGTTGGTGGCGGTGGTGGTGTAGGTGGCGCCGCCGATGGTGACGGTGACCGTGCTGCCGCTTTCCGCCGTGCCGCCAATGGTCGGGGTGGCGCTGTTGGTCAGCGTCGCGCTGGTCACTGCCGGGGCGTTGGGCGCGGTGGTGTCGATGGTCAGCGTCTGCGTGCCCGGCGCGGAGGTGTTGCCGGCGGCGTCGGTGGCGGTGGCCGCGACGGGGTTGGCGCCGTTGGGGTCGAGGCTGAGCGAGCCGGCGGTCGGGATGGCGGTGGCGAGGTCGAGGCTCCAGGCGCCGGTCCCCGAGGCGGTGGTGGTGTAGGTGGCGCCGCCCACCGTGACGGAGACCGTGGCATTGGCCTCGGCCGTGCCGGTGAGGGTGGGTGTGGTGCTGTTGCTCAGCGCGGCGCTGGTCACCGTCGGGGCGTCGGGCAGGGTGGTGTCGATGGTCAGCGTCTGCGTGCCGGCTGAGGAGACGTTACCCGCCGCGTCGGTGGCGGTGGCCGAGACGGCGTTGGTGCCGTTGGCGTTGAGGCTGAGCGACCCGGAGGTCGGTGTCGTGGTGGCGAGGTTGAGGCTCCAGCTGCCGTTGGTCGCCGTCGTGGTGTAGGTGGCGCCGCCCACCGTGACGGTCACCGTGCTGCCGGTCTCGGCGGTGCCGGTGAGGGTCGGCGTGGTGCTGTTGCTCAGCGCTGTCGTAACGGTAGGGGCGTTGGGCGCGGTGGTGTCGATGGTCAGCGTCTGGGTGCCGGCCGAGGAGGTGTTGCCCGCCGCGTCGGTGGCGGTGGCCGAGACGGCGTTGGTGCCGTTGGCGTTGAGGCTGAGCGTGCCGGAGGTCGGCGTCGCCGTGGCGAGGTTGAGGCTCCACGTGCCGTTGGTGGCGGTGGTGGTGTAGGTGGCCCCACCCACCGTGACGGTCACCGTGCTGCCGGTCTCGGCGGTGCCAGTGAGGGTCGGCGTGGTGCTGTTGCTCAGCGCTGTCGTAACGGTGGGGGCGTTGGGCGCGTTGGTGTCGATGGTCAGCGTCTGCGTGCCGGCCGAGGAGACGTTGCCGGCCGCATCCGTTGCCGTCGCCGAGACGGTGTTGGTGCCGTTGGCGTTGAGGCTGAGCGTGCCGGCGGTCGGGGTGGCGGTGGCGAGATTGACGCTCCAGGCGCCGGTCCCCGAGGCGGTGGTGGTGTAGGTGGCGCCGCCGACGGTCACCGTCAGGGTGCTGCCGGTCTCAGCCGTACCGCCAATGGTCGGGGTGGCGTTCTTGGTCAGCGCGGCGCTGGTCACCGCCGGAGCGTTGGGCGCGGTGGTGTCGATCGTCAGCGTCTGGGTGCCGGCCGTGGAGGTGTTGTTGGACGCGTCCCGGGCGGTGACGGACACCGCGTTGGTGCCGTTGGCGTTGAGGCTCAGCGACCCGGAGGCCGGCGTCGCCGTGGCGAGGTTGATCGACCAGCTGCCGTTGGTCGCCGTCGTGGTGTAGGTCGCCCCGCCGATGGTGACGGTGACCGTGCTGTCCGCCTCCGCCGTGCCGGCGATGATCGGCGTGGCGCTGTTGCTCAGCGCCGCGCTGGTGACCACCGGAGCCACGGGCGGCGTCACGTCGGCCACGCTCACCACCGTGCTGACCCCGGAGATGGTCGCGGCTCCGGTGGCGCCGCCGCTGTCGGTCAGGCTGGCGACCGCCACCGTGCGGTCGCCCAGCGTCGCCGACGCGCTGGTGTTCTTGTAGGTGACGCCGCCCAGCAGCGCGTTCATCTGCGCGTCGCTGCGCTCCAGCCCGGTGACGGTCACCGTGGCGACGCCGCCGACCACCGACACGCTCACGCCGGCGTTGCCGCCGGCGACGCCCAGCCCGCTCAGGGTGGCGGTGGCGCCGTTGGTCAGGGCGACGTCGGTGCCGCCGATGGTCAGGACCTCGGTGGCGTCGGTCACGCCGCTGACGGTGAACACCACCCCGCGGAAGCTCTGCCCGGCCTCCACCGTGGAGGCGGCCACGCCGCTGAACAGGCTGGTGGTCGCGCCGTCCACCCCGACGCCGAAGGTCGTGGTGCCGCCGGTCGCGGTCAGGGTCGGCACGGCGTCGACGGTGATCGTCGCGGTGGCGCTGCCCGCGCTGTAGGCGTCGGCGGTGGTGGTGTCGGCGGTGGCCCCCGCCGTGCCGCTGGTCAGGTCCCACGCCTTGAAGGTCAGGCCGCCGGTGTCGGTGTTGGTGAAGCCCGAGCCGCTCGGCACGAAGCGCACGCGGTCCGACCCGGCGAGCAGCAGCGCCGCGCCGGCGGACGAGGCGGTGGGGATGTCGGTCCAGGCGCCGGTGCCGACCTTGTACTGCCAGGTGCCGTTGGTGTTGGTCACCCCGGTGACGGCGATGCCCAGCGGGAGGACGGTGACCAGCGGGAAGGGGCTGTCGTACTCGGCGTCGGTGGCGGTGCCGGCGGAGGCGAGCAGGTCGGTGACGGTGGTGCCGGTGTTGGCGGCGTCGGCGATGCCCTGGTCGATGGCGGCCAGGCTGCGGACGTCGTTGGACAGGATGGGGCTGTCGTTGGCGCCGGTGAAGTTGAGGGTGAGCTGCCGCTCGACGGTGCGGTTGCCGTCGGAGACGGTGAAGGTGCCGGTGCCCTGCATCGGCCCGGCCGGGACGCCGTTGAGGAAGGCGGCGTCGAAGACGTAGGCGTAGTGGCCGGTCTGGCTGTTGACGTAGGCGGTGCCGCCCGGCCCGGTGGACCAGGTGTCGTAGGTGACGCCGTTGCTGAGCGTGACGCTGCCGTGCTGGACCGGGGAGGCCTGCGATCCGGCGACGGAGTAGGTCAGCGTGTCGCCTTCCAGATCGGTCGCGGAGAGCTGGCCGTCGATCAGCGGGAAGGTGTCGGTGGCCGAGGTGTCGACCAGCGTCGGCGGGGTGGTGGGGACGGCGAGGACCGGCGGGGCGTTGGTGTCGATGCGGTCGTTGTTCTGGCTGATCGGGGTGGTGTAGGGGGTGTTGGCGTTGCTGGCGCTGTCGACCAGGACGATGTTGACCGGAATGTCCTGGTTGGCCGCGAGGTTGCCGGTGCGCTGGCCGTCGGCGGTGACGGTGAAGGTGGCGGTGTAGGTGGTCGCGCTGACCCTGGTCAGATTGGCGAGCGCGAAGCCGCCGACGGTGCTGCCGTTGCCCAGCGTGTAGGTGTCGCTGTCCGAGGCCACGGTGATCGTCACGGTCACCGTGTCGCCGACCTGGGCCGGCTGGTTGGGGATCGTGACGTTGGTGATCGACGGCGGCGTCGTGTCCGCCGTGTTGTTCGTCACCGACTGGTTGGTGACGAGGTCCGGGGCGTTGCTCGCGGTGTCGGTCAGGTTGCCGGTGCCCGGGTTGTAGGAGAGCGTCACCGTCTCGCCCTGGGCCACCGCCGAGGCCAGCGTGAAGGTCAGCGTGGTGCCGCCCGAGCCACTGGTGTAGGTCGCAGCGCGGCTCTGGCCGGCGACCGTGACGGTCAGGCCGGCGGCGCTGGTCGCGGACATGGCTTCGGCGAAGGTGACCGTCAGTGTCGTGCCGTTCACCTCCGCCGAGGTGATGGTCGGCCGGTTCGCGTCGATGCGGTCGGCGCCCTGGCTGATTGCCGTGGTGTAGGGGGTGTTGGAGTTGCCGGCGGTGTCGGTCAGCACGATGCTGACCGGCACGTCGGAGCCCGCCGCGACGTCGGCGCCGCCGCTGGTCACCGTGAAGGTGGCGGTGTAGGTGGTCGCGTCGACCTTGGTCAGGTTGCCGAGCGTGAAGCCGCCGACCGTGCTGCCGTTGCCCAGCGTGTAGGTATCGCTGTCCGAGGCCACGGTGATGGTGACGGTCACCGTGTCGCCGATCTTCATCACGGCGTCCGGGATCGAGACCGCGGTGATCGACGGCGGCGTGGTGTCGGGCGCCGCCGTGTTGTTGGTAACCGACTGGTTGGTGACGCTGGCCGGAGCGTTGCTCGCGGTGTCGGTCAAGGTGCCGGTGCCCGGGTTGTAGTCGAGCGTCACCGTCTCGCCGTGGGTGACCGCCGAGGCCAGCGTGAAGGTCAGCGTGGCGGTGCCGGACCCACTGGCGTAGGTGGCGACGCGGCTCTGGCCGGCGACCGTGACGGTCAGGCCGGCGGCGCTGGTCGCCGACATGGCTTCGGCGAAGGTGACCGTCAGCGTCGTGCCGTTCACCTCCGCCGAGGTGATGGTCGGCCGGTTCGCGTCGATGCGGTCGGCGCCTTGGCTGATCGCCGTGGTGTAGGGGGTGTTGGAGTTGCCGGCGGTGTCGGTCAGCACGATG
This sequence comes from Azospirillum sp. UENF 312511, assembly GCF_058780635.1. Taxonomy (NCBI): domain Bacteria; kingdom Pseudomonadati; phylum Pseudomonadota; class Alphaproteobacteria; order Rhodospirillales; family Azospirillaceae; genus Azospirillum; species Azospirillum sp. UENF 312511. The sequence goes on from NZ_JBSNCG010000001.1 coordinate 398,183, forward strand.
TTGACCGGCACGTCCGAACCCGCCGCGACGTCGGTGCCGCCGCTGGTCACCGTGAAGGTCGCGGTGTAGGTGGTCGCGTCGACTTTGGTCAGGTTGCCGAGCGCGAAGCCGCCGACCGTGCTGCCGTTGCCCAGCGTGTAGGTATCGCTGTCCGAGGCCACGGTGATGGTGACGGTCACCGTGTCGCCGATCTTCATCACGGCGTCGGGGATCGACACCGTGGTGATCGACGGCGGCGTCGTGTCGACGGCAGCCGGCGGCAGGGAGACGTAGGTGTCCGTCCCGCTCAGCGTCAATGTCTGATAGGGCGTGTAGACGGTCTCGACACCGGACACGAAGACGGTGCCGGCGGTGTCGGTGATCGTCACCACGTCGTTGCCGGTGCCGCCGATCACGGTTTCCAGCCCCTCGACCTGGACCGTGTTGCCACCGGCGCCGAGATAGATGACGTCGGTGCCTGCATTGCCGACGATGGATTCGACGGCCGACACCGTCATGGTGGCGCCGCGGGAGGTGCGCACCGTCACCACATCGTTGCCGGCGCTGCCGATCAGGGTTTCCAGCGCCTCCACCTGGATGGTGTTGCCGCCGGTGCCGAGGACGACGACGTCGTTGCCCGCCTTGCCGATAACGGATTCGATCGCCGACACCGAGAGGGTCATGCCGTTGGTGTCGAGCGCGACGACCACATCGTCGCCGGCGCTGCCGATCATCGTCTCGATCAGCGACACCAGCATCGTGCTGCCGTCGGTATTCCAGGCGATGGCATCGCCGACGATTCCCGTCCCGTCCCGGAGCGTGACGTTGACGACATCCTTGCCGCCGCCGCCGATCAGGGTCGTGAGGCTCGACACCGTGATGGTGTTGCCGACGTCGAGGAGGATGGCGGTGGTTCGGCTGCCGGTTCCGCCGACGATCGTTTCGATCGACGATACGGCAAGGGTGCCGCTGCCGGTCTGAAGCTGGGCCGTGCCGGTCTTGAAGGCCATCGCCACGACATCGTTGCCGCTGCCGCCGATGAGGGTCTCCAGGAAGGCGACGGCCATCGTGTTGCCGCCGCTGGCCAAATGGACGATATCGCCGGGAGAGCCGGACCTTCCGAGGATGATCTCGATGTTTTCCACGAGCATCGTGTTGCCGGCCGACGACGTGGCGACCATGTCGAAGCCGCTGGTCCCGATCAGCGTCTCGATCAGGGACACCGCAATGGTGTTGCCGATGGAGCCGGCGGCGTTGAGATTGATGACGTCCTTGCCGGCGCTGCCGATCAGCGATTTCAGATACCCCACCGACATGGTGTTGCCGGTGGTGCCGGCGAGCGTGATGAGGCCGGTGCCGGTGGAGACGCCGAGGATCGTCTCGATCGATTCCACCACCATGGTGGTGCCGGTGGACGTCAACAGGACCCGGTCGTTGCCGGAACTGCCGATCAGGGTTTCCAGGGCCTGGACCGTGATCGTGTTGCCGCCCGTGCCGGCCAGCGTCACGACATCCTTCCTGGTGCTGGAGGTGCCGCCGATGATGCGGTCGAGGTTGGAGACGGTCAGGGTCTGACCCTGGGTATTGAGCCGCGCGCCTTGGGTGCTGCCGTTGCCGACGATCCCCGACCAAGCCTCCGTCGAGGAGAACACATAGTCCGAGCCGCCCGTGAGCGTCAGTGTTCCACCAGCAGCCATCTCATCCCTCTCGCATCGGCGTTTTTGGCTCCGCGGCCGTGGCAGCAAGAGCGTGGCAGTCTGTGCAGACTGGCAACTACCTCTTAAAAGCGGGTAAATAAAGTTAATGTTTTATAGGCATCGGGGGGTCGGAAACCCGAATTTTCGTGATGGTATTGGCCCGGCCGGGGGCGCTCGGCATAGCGCATTGGCAACACAAAACTTCAGCTGTACGGGACTGGATCGCGGTGCGTCATGATCGCTTGTCCATGCCATGCCCGATTTGTCGCGTTCTAGTTGATGTTTTTTGAGGGTCGGCAATTCATTTTGTAACAATGCATTCGTAAAGACGGCGATTGATCACAAAAAGCAACGATATGAATCCAAATATTGCGTTCATGCGCGTGAACGCCCGGCCACGGCATTGCTCTCCGGGGCGGGTGGTTGACAGCCGCGCGATCAAACGAGTCTATGGTCGCAAGCGTGGTCTGGCGGTCCGGCCACGGCCAGCCGGGGGGACGAGGATGGATCATGCGCAGGCCACGACCAGTCTGGAGGCCCTCCTCGCGGCCAATCCCCGTGACGGCGCCGCCTGGAGCATGCTCGGCCACCTTCTGCGCCGTGCGGGAAAACTGGACGGCGCCATCGCCTGCCACCGGCGGGGCTTGGAGGTCGCGCCGGAGAACGCCAGCATCTGGAGCAATCTTGGCAACGCCCTGGTGGAAGCCGGCCGGTTCGACGAGGCTTTGACCGCGCACGCGGAGGCGCTGCGGCTCGAACCGCAAGCCCCGGCCTTCCTCTTCAACAGCGCCGTGGCCCTGCGCAAGGCGGGGCGCTTCAGGGACACGCTTGCGATGATCGAGCGGGCGGCGGCGGACGGGGCCGTCACGCCCGAGTTGCGGTGGGAGCGGGCGCTCGCCCGGCTCCAGATCGGCGACTATGTCCACGGCTTCACGGATTACGAAGCCCGGCGCGGGCTCGCTGCCTACCATGGCCGGCCACCCTCGGACCGGGCCTGGAACGGCGGACCGCTGGACGAGCGCGCCCTGTACCTGTTCACCGAGCAGGGATTCGGCGACGCCATCCTGGCGGCGCGCTACGTGCCGCTGGTCAGGGAGCGGGGCGGCCGGGTGCTGTACGAGTGCCATCCGGAACTGCGCCGGGTGCTGTCGGGGCTGGGCGTCGACGCCGTCCTGCAACCGGGAAACCCACCACCGGCCTTCGACGTCGAAGCGTCGCAGATGAGCCTGCCGGGCCTGTTCGGCACCACCCTGGCGTCGGTCCCGCCGCCGGTGTCCCTGACCGTTTCGGACTCGTCCCGCGCGAAGGCCGCCCATCGGCTCGGCGCGCGGGAGCCGGGCACGCTGCGCGTCGGGATCGTGTGGTCGGGGCGGGTGACCTTCGGCGACAACGGCCGGCGCGCCACCAGCCTCGTCCGGTTCCTGCGCTTCGCCGAGGTGCCGGGCGTGCGGCTCTACAGCCTTCAGAAGGGTCCGCCCGAGGCCGAACTCGCGGACAGCGGCGTCGCCGGCCATCTGGTGACGCCGCTCGGCCCCGACCTGGAGGATTTCGCCGACACGGCGGCGATGCTGGAACAGCTCGACCTCGTCATCATGACCGACAGTTCGGTGGCGCACCTCGCCGGGTCCCTCGGCAAGCCGGTCTGGAACCTCGTGCAGCATGTTCCCTACTGGATCTACGGCTTTTCCGGTGACCGCACGCCCTGGTACCCGACGATGCGGCTGTTCCGCCAAGGCCCCGATCAGGATTGGGAGCCGGTGTTCGCCCGGGCCGCGGATGCCCTGCGCGAGGAGGTCCGCCGCACCACCGGCCGCTGATGCGCCCGGCGCCCGGCGCTCAGCGTTCCGCCGCGGCGTCCCGCTCGCGCCCGAGCCAGGAGTGCCACATGGCGCGGTAGGCGGCCTCGACCGCCGCCGCGAAGCCGCGGTGGTCGCTGAGCGCCGAGCGCTCCATCCGTTTCGTCATGCCGCGGCGCAGCGCGGCCAGACGCCCCGTGTCTCCGGCCAGGGCGACGGCTGTCTCAATGTAGCCGGCTTCGTCCGTGGCGATGAACTCGGTCAGCCCGCACCGGGTCAGCAGGCTGGCGCCCACCCGCGCGACGTGATGACGACCGGCGAGCGTGATCACCGGCACGCCCATCCACAGCGCTTCGCAGGTGGTGGTGGTGCCGTTGTAGGGGAAGGGGTCGAGGCCGATGTCGATCCGGTCGTAGGCCTGCAGGTGGTGATCGATCACATCCATCGGCGGAAGGAGGTCGACACGGCCGGGGTCCACGCCGTTGCCGGCGAATTGCCGGAGATAGCGTTCCCGCGTCGGCGCGTCGCCGAAGGCGCGGCTCTTGAGACACAGGCGGGCGGACGGCACGCGCGCCAGGATGGCCGACCAGACCCGCATCACCTCCGGCGTCACCTTGGCGGCGTTGTTGAAGGACCCGAAGGTCACGAAGCCGTTGGCCAGCGCCGGCGGTTCGTCGCGCGCCGTGACGAACCGCAACGGCTGGAAGGCGAGGAACCCCTTGGGCAGGCGGACCAGCCGCTCGGCGTGCCAGGCGTCGGTGAGGCCCGGCGGGTCGGCGACCGCATCGGTCAGGCGGTGGTCGATGGCCGTCATCCCCGTGGTGTCGGGATAGCCCAGCCAGGCGACCTGGATCGGGGCCGGCTTGCGGGCGAACAGCAATGGCCGGCTGTGCGCCGTGTGGCCGGCCAGATCGACCAGGATGTCGATGCGGTCGCGCTCGACCAGCGCGGCGGCGGCCGCGTCGTCCAGGGCGGTCAGCGACCGCCACCCGTCGGCCAGACTCCTCATGCGTTCGGTGATCGCGTCGTGATGGTTCGACGTGGCGTAGCAGAAAATCTCGACCGCGCCGCGGTCGTGCTCGCGCAGCAGGGGCTCGATGAAATGGGCGCAGGCATGGGCGCGGAAGTCGGGCGAGACGTAGCCCGCCCGCAGCCGGCGGTCGGGGTTGCGGTCGCTGGCGAACCGCCGGTTCCGCGGCATCAGCGGCCGGGCGTGCCGCTCGTTCCATTGCGCGTGGGCGCGGGCGATGACCTCGGGCGGCACCCAGGGCGTATAATGCAAGGCGAGCAGCAGGTTGGAATGGAGCAGGGCCAGATCGGGGTGGCGTTCGACCCCGCTTTGGAAGACCGCGATGGCCTCGGTGATCCGTCCTTGCTCCTTCAGCGCCTCGCCAAGGTTGACGACGGGTTGCGGCAGGTCGGGCTGCGCCTGGATCGCCGCCCGGTAGCAGTCCACGGCGCGGCTCGATTCCCCGAGGTCGCGGTGGACGTCGCCCATGTTGCTGTGGGCCCCGCCCATGCCGGGCTTCAGCCGCACCGCCCGGCGGTAGGCGGCGAGCGCCCGCTCGGGCTGCCGCTCCGTCTTCAGGAGGTTGCCGGCGTTGAACCAGGCGTCGGCGTAGTCCGGGGACAGGGACAGCGCCACGCGCACCGCCGCCAGCGCCTCCGCCAGCCGGTCGAGGTCGGCCAGCGCGCAGGAGAGGTTGCTGCGGATCGGCGCGTCGTCCGGCAGCGCCGCGACGGCCCGGCGGTAGCAGGCGGCGGCCTCCTCCCACCGCCCCGTGCCGCGCAGCAGGATGGCCAGATTGTTGTTGGCGTGGGCGTGTCCGGGATCGTCGCGCAGGATCGCCCGGTAAACGGCCTCGGCGGCGTCGAGCCGGCCCGCGCGATGATGCTCCAGGGCGGCGGCGAAGCTCCGCACCGTCGCCGTTTCGGCCGGGTTCCCCATCAGCGCAGGTCCGCGTCGTCGAGGATGGCGAGCAGCCGCTCCGCCGCACGGGTCCAGGTGAAGCCTTGCACCAGATGGTCGCGGGGCGACGGGGGACCGATGTCGTCGCCGCGGATGATGGCGGTCAGGATGTCCGCCGCGGCGTCCTCGTCCGGGTCCCACCAGTCGAGCCCGTGGAAGGGCGCGTAGTGCTGCGCGCTGTAGGGCAGGCGCGCGGGGCGGACGGCCGCCGGGATCAGGCGGGCCACCCGGTCGTCGAGATAATCCAGATAGGACGAATGGCGCGGTGCGATCAGGCTCAACCCCAAGGCGCCGGCCTTGGAGAGGGGAAGGTCCCAACCCTCGCCGTGCGACATGCTCCAGTAATGGGTCGCCGCCCGCAGCAACCCCGTCATGTCGGCGTCCGACAGAAGCTGGTTGATCAGCACCACCGGCGCCGCGTCGGCCATCCGTTTCCCGACGGCCTCCTCCGTCTGCCGCACCAGCGCGCCGAGTTCCGCGCCGAACGCCGGATTGGTTCCCTTGCCCAGCTTTAGGATCAGCACCGCGTCGTCGGTGCGCGCCGTGCTGCGCAGCCAGACCCGCAGCAGCCCGTCGATGTTCTTGCGGGGAATGAAATCCGAGACGTTGACGAAGCGGTGCCGGTAGCTGGAGACCAGCCGCCCGCGCGAATCGACCATGGTCGGGGCGGGAGCGCCGCCATCGGAGTCCTCAGGATCGACGCCCAGGGGGCAGACCCGCAGACGATCCTCCGGATAGCCCTGCGCCGCCCAGGCCATGCGGGACGATTCCGTGGGCACGATGACGAGGTCGCTGTGCTCGCACTGGCGACGCCAGGCCGGGGGGATGCGGGTTCCCTCGAACATCGAGAAGGTCACCGTGGCCAGCCCGGGGACCCGTTCGACCGCCAGGGGAATGAGGAAGTTCACCAGAGCCTTGGCGGAAACCGGCGGGTCGAGATCCTCCTCCTGCCAGGATTCCGGACCGGTGATTCCGATCGCCTGGAGGGGCACGGCCCGCTGGCGCAGCGTCCGGATGAAGCGCTGGCAGAAATAGCCGTAGCCCGTGGCGCTTGCCAGGGCGCCGCGGACGGCCAGCCCCTTCCGCGGTCCCGGCTCCGATCCCGGCCCCGATCCGGAGGCCTGTGCCACCGCGGCCCGGTACCGCGCGCAGCGCGCCAAGCCGTTGACCGCCTCGGAGGCGGTCGGGTCGAGCCGGAGCGCGCGGCGGAACACCCCGGTGGCCTCGTCCAGCCGACCGAGCCGCAGCAGCGTCTCACCAAGCTGGACAGAAGCGAGGCCCCCCTCGGGCGCGATCGCGATCGCCCGGTGCAGGTCGCGCGCCGCGGCCGTGAAGTCGCCGGCGAGCATCCGGATCAGGCCGAGATTGTACCATTGCACGCTCGAGCGGGGATCGAGCCGGGCGGCGCGGACCAGGAACCGGATGGCCCCGTCCAGGTCGCCCATTTCCTGAAACACCGTGCCCAACCGGCTGTAGAGGGGCGCGGACTCCGGCTGCACCGCCGCCAGCGCGCGCAAGGCGCGTGCGGCGGCCGGCCACTCCTGGCGGTGTTGCAGGACGATGCTGAAATTGGTCAGCGCGGCGGCGTTGCCCGGATCGGCGCGGACGGCCTCGCGCAGCGCGTCCCGGGCCGCGCCGTCCTGGCCGGTCGAGAACAGCGCGGCGCCGAGCAGGTTGAGCGCATCGAGACGCCCCGGCTCGACCGCCAGCACGGCTCGGCAGGCGTCGATGGCCTCCGTCAGCCGTCCGGCACCGTACAGCCGGGACGCCGCGTCGATCCTGTCCGTCATGACACCCCCGCGGCGCGGCGGGCGACCGCAGCGTCAATCTCGGCGGCAATCCGGGCCATCACCCCATCCCAATCGTTCCGGCGCGTCATGCGGAACAGCCGGGTCTGCGGGTACCAGGGCGTGCGGTCGGGATGGCGCATCCAGCGCCAATCCCCCAGCCACGGCAAGGCCAGGAACACCGAACGCCCCATGGCGCCGGCGATGTGGCCGACCACGGAATTGCAGGCGACGATCAGGTCCATGCCCTCGATGATCGCGGCGGTGTCGACAAACCCCTCATCCTCACCTTTCCCGTCCCGGTCCGGCAGCGAGACGATGCCCAGCCGGTCGTCGGGCCGCTTCCATTGGCCGGGTCCGTCCGCCTTTTGCAGGCTGTACAGCCGCACCCCGGAAAGGTGCGACAAGCGCGCGAAGCGTTCCAGCGGAATCGAGCGGTCGTCCCCCGCGGCCCGCCACTGGATGCCCACCCGGAAATCGCCCGGCCGCCCCGCCTCGGCGATCCGCCGGCGCCAAAACGCCGCACGCTCCGGATCGGCCCGCAGATACGGAACGCCGCCGGGGATCGTCGCCACCGTCGTCCGGCAGCGATGGGGCAGGCTCATCAGGGGCAGGAGGCAGTCGGCCTCGGGAAGCGGCTCGCCGCGCGCCACCAGCGCGTCAACGCCCGGAACGCCGGTGAGGAGACGCTTGAGCGGCGGCTGGCATTCGAAAATGGTGCGGGCGCCCATGGCCTTGAGCACGGTCATGTAGCGGATGAATTGCACGGTGTCGCCGAGCCCCTGCTCGAAATGGACCAGGATGGTCTTGCCGTTCAGCGGGCCGCCGTCCCACAGCGGTGTGTCGGGACGGTCGCGGTTCCATTGCCAGACGGCTTGGCGGGTGCGCCATTCGTACTCGGCCGTGCCCTCCGCGAAGTTTCCAGCGGTGAGCAGGCTGACGCCGAGGTTCTTGTGATGCTCGGCGGAGCCCGGCTCAAGCCGGACGGCCCGCCGGTAGCTCACGGCGGCCTCCTCCGGCCGTCCTTGCGACAGGAAGGCCGCGCCCCGGTTGTTGTTGGCCGCCGCCGCGCCCGGTTCCAGCAGCAGAGCCAGCCGGTAGGCGGCTTCGGCCCGTTCGGGCTCGTCCACGGCCATCAGCGCGTTGCCGAGGCTGAACGCCGCGTCCGGGTAACCGGGCCGCAACGCCACGAGACGGAGAAGCGGCGCCACCGCCTCCCCGGTCCGACGGTGCTCGACGAGCAGCGACGCCCATTGGAACAGCGTGTCGGCGTCGTCGGGCCGCAGGCGATGGGCGGCCCGCAGTGCCACCGCCGCGCCGTCTCCACGCCTCAGCCCGCGCAGCACCAGCCCCAGGACGAACCAGGCCACCGGATGCGCCGGCCGGATCGCCGCCGCCGTTCGGAAGGAACAGGCCGCCGCTTCCAGCGATTCGGCGTCGACATGACGCAGTCCAGCGCCGAAGCACCGGTCGAACGCTTCGCCGGCCCCGTCGAACGTCGCCTCGATCACCCAACCTCTCCATCCAATCGGTCGACCCGGCAAATGGGTTTGGAATTGCCGCGCCCGATGGTAACCCTTTTCCCGATGATTTCACGCTCCGCACGCCTCCTCGACGGTCCGGGAGGGGCGGCGGCACCGAGGGGAAGCATGAGCACGGCCCGGCATTTCGCGTCCCCCGCCGAAGCGCTGGGCTATGCCTTGACGCTGCATCAGAACGGCCGGCACGCCGAGTGCGGTGCGGTGTGCCGCGCGATTCTGACCGTCCAGCCGGACCACCACGGCGCGTCCTTCCTGCTGGGCGTCGTTGCCTTCACGCTCGGTCGGATCGAAGAGTCGCAGCGCCACCTCGCCGTCACCATCGCCCTGAAGCCGGATCTGGCCGACGCCTGCTCCAATCTGGCGCTTCTGCTGCGCCGCCGGGGCCGTCTTGCCGAGGCGGCGGCGCTTCAGGCGCGGGCGATCCGGCTGGCCCAACAAGCCGATGCAGGGCAGGCTGATGCTGGACCGATCACCACTCTGGGCGGGATGCTCCGCGAACTGGGCCGGGTCGCGTCGGCCCGCGCCGTTCTTCGCCGGGCGGTCGCGCAGGCCCCGGACGACGCCGAGGCATGGCGCGAGTCCGGCCATGCGCTGCGCGATGCGGGGGAACCGGGTGCGGGGGCCGTCGCCTACGCGCGGGCCTACCGGCTCGACCCCAGCCGCACCGAATCCCTCGGTGACCGGCTCCATGCCGCCCTCTCGTACTGCGACTGGAGGGGGTACGACGCTCTGTGCCAGGAGGTCCTGGCAGTCATCGACAGCGGCCGGGGGATCGCCCTGCCGCTGCTCACCCTGCTGATCGACACCGGCCCGGCGCAGCAGGACCGCGCCGCCCGCCATTTCCACCGCGCGGTGGTGCAGCCGGCGGCGCTTCCGCAAGCCGCCGTTCCGGCGGCGCCTCCCCCCGGCGGCGGCGGGCGGCTCACCGTCGCCTACCTCTCCGCCGACTTCCACGAGCACGCCACCGCCTATCTGGCAGCCGAGCTGTTCGAGTTGCACGACCGCGACCGCTTCCGCGTCGTCGCCTGCTCCTACGGTCCCAACGATGGCAGCCCGACGCGCCGCCGCCTGGAGGCCGCCTTCGACGCTTTCTACGACATCCGTGGATGTGATGCGGAGCGGGTGCAGGCGCTGCTCGCAGCCGAGGGTGTCCACATCCTGGTTGACCTCAAGGGCTACACGCGGCACGTCCGCTTCGACCTGCTGGCGCGCCGGCTGGCGCCGGTCCAGGTCGCCTATCTCGGCTATCCCGGGACGATGGGCAGCGACGTCATGGACTATGTGATTGGCGACCGCTTCGTCACGCCGCCGGAGCATCAGCCCCATTACCGGGAGCGGCTGGTCATCATGCCGGACTCTTATCAGGTCAACGACCGGCGCCGGCCGCTGGACGCCCCCGTGCTGGACCGTGCCGCCTGCGGCCTGCCGCCGGACGGTTTCGTCTTCTGCGCGTTCAACGCGCCGTTCAAGATCACCCCGTCGCTGTTCGGGCTGTGGATGCGCGTGCTGGCGCGGGTGCCGGGGAGCGTGCTGTGGCTGCAGCAGCCCGGCCGGGACGGTGCGGACAACCTGCGGCGCGAGGCGGCGCAGCGTGGGGTCGATCCCGGCCGTCTGGTTTTCGCCCCCCACAGGCCGCAGGCCGAGCATCTCGCCCGCTATCGTCTGGCCGACCTGTTCCTCGACAGCTTTCCCTACACCGGCCACACCACCGTTTCGGACGCTCTATGGATGGGCCTGCCGGTGGTGACGCGGATCGGCGACACCTTCGCGTCGCGCGTCGCCGCCGGCTTGCTGAACGCCGCCGGCCTGCCCCAGATGGTCACCACCAGCTTCGACGGCTACGAGGCGCTGGCGGTGCGGTTGGCCGGCGATCCGGCGACGCTCGCCGCTTACCGCCGCCGCCTCGCCACCGCGCGGGCGACGGCCCCACTGTTCGACAGCCCCCGCTTCACCCGTCACCTGGAGCGCGCCTACCGGACGATGTGGGACTGCCACGCCGCCGGCCTGCCGCCCGCGTCCTTCACGGTGCAGCCCCTGTAGCCACCAGTTGTTCCAGCGCGGCCCGCACCTCGGCGACGATGGACGTCCAGTCGCCCGGCGCCGCCTGCCGGAACAGGCGCATGGTCGGGTACCAGGGGGAGGTGTCGCCGCGCTCCAGCCAGCGCCAGTCGGCGATGTCCGGCAGCAGCGTCCAGACCGGCCGGCCGAGCGCCCCGGCCAGATGGGCCGGCGCGGTGCAGGAGCTGATGACGAGGTCGAGGCTCGCCATGATCGCCGCGGTGTCGGCGAAGTCGGCGATCTCCGCGCCGAGGTCGGTGAAGGACGGCGGAAGCGGCCCGCTGCGCTCCAGATCCTGCCGCCCGGCCCCCTTCTGCAAGCCGAAGACTGCGATGCCCGGAACCTTCAGCAGCGGCCGCAGGGCGGCCAGCCCCGGCGAGCGCCGACGGTCGTCCTTGAATTCGGGGTTGCCGGCCCAGACCAGCCCCACCCGCAGTCCCGTCCGCGGACCCAGGCGCGTCGCCCAAGCCGCGACCAGCGCCGGTTCGGCGCGCAGGTAGGGGACCTCGGCCGGAACGGTCGCCAGCGTGGTGCCGAGGCGGTGCGGCAGGCTGAGCAGAGCGGCGTGGGCGTCGTGCGGCGGCGGTGCGTCGGACCGGCCGACGACTCCGTCCACGCCGGGGAGCGTGGCGAACAGGCGGACGAGCCGGTCGTCGCATTCGACGATCACGCGGGCGCCCCGGCGGCGCAGCAGGGGTGCGTAGCGGGCGAACTGGATGCCGTCGCCGAGCCCCTGTTCGTCGTGCAGCAGGATCGTCAGGCCATCCGGGTTCCCATCCTCCCACACCGGGGTCGTCAGGCCGCGCGGCGCGACCTGACGGTCGGCCAGACGGGTGCGCCATTCGTATTCCCGGAATCCCGCCTCCAACTCGCCGCGCAGCAGCAGGCAGGTGCCCAGCAGGGTGTGCGCCTCGGCGTTGTCGGGAGCGCGGTCGAGGAGGCGCCGGCATTGGGCCTCCGCGTCCCCCATGCGCCGCAGCTTGCTGAACACCAGCCCGAGGTTCAGCCGGGCCGAGGTGAAGTCCGGGTCGATCGCCACCGCCCAATGCAGCATGCGGGCCGCCTCCGCGTCCCCGCCGGTCCGCAGCGAAAGGGCAAGCCCCAGGTTGCTGAGCACGCCGGGCTCGGCGGGGGCCAGCGCCAGCGCCCGCCGTCCGACGCCGACCGCCTCGTCGTGGCGGCCCATATTCTTCAGAGCGATGCCCAGGTTGGCGCGGGCGCGAGGGTCGTCGGGGGCGAGGCGGACCAGCTCCCGCAGCACGCCCTCCGCCTCGCCGTAGCGTTGGCGCATCAGCAGCGTGTGGGCGAGATGGAAGCGGTGGAAGGTGCCGAAGGGATCGAGGACGATGCAGCGGCGCAGCGGTCCGTCGGCCTCCTCCGGCGCGTTGCGGCCGAGCCGCTCCATCGCCAAGGCATGGAAGGCGTCGATGGAGGCGGGGTCGAGGACCAGGGCACGACGATGCTCCGACCCGGACTCCGCAATCGGCTCCTCCGGGACCGGTGGGCCGGCGTCCGGCGAGATCCAGCCGAGCGCGCGGAAATGGTCGATCCGCTCGCGGATCAGCCGGGGGAAACCGGCGTCGATGGGGACGGGCGCCAGGGACGTCCACATGCCGGGAACGGCGCCGCCGTCGAAGCGCCCGGTGGCGTAGAAGCGGTCCAGCCGTTCGCGGTTCGCCGCCGGGTCCTGATCGAAGGCCGCGATCATCTCGCGGTGCGCGAAGGCCTGCAGCTTGGCGCGGAAGCGCTCGATCCCGCCCATCCAGGTGAAGTGCCAGCCGGCGTCCGGGACGACCCGCCCATGCCCCAGCTTGGTCAGGTAGCGGGCGCGGTTGGCGCCGATCCGGCGGATCAGCTCCCACGGCGCAGCGGCCACCGACACCCAGGGGTCGGGCGATTTGAGGTCGAGGAAATAGAGGAAGATGTCGAGGTGCGGCGCGAACAGCGAGCGGCCATCGTCCGGTTCCCGGCGCAGCCGCTCCACCACCCAGGGGCGGAGGATTTCGTCGGCGTCCGAGACGACGATCATGTCCGTTGGATCGCAGCCGTCGAGGCCGCGGATGATCGCGTCGCGCTGGTGGGCCTCGCGCTGCCACGCGAAGCCGCCGGGATCGTCGTTGACGACGACGTGGATGATCTTGTCGGCGTAGGCGGCGAAGCGCGCGCGGTTTTCCGCGTAATGGAGGGGTTTGGGATCGCCGGCGTGGGTGAAGGTCGCCTCGACCAGGACGAAGCGGTCGACCACCGCGTCCAGCTCGGCCAGCCGCACCTCCAGAAGGTCCAGCTCGTTGTAGAACTGGAAGCAATCGTAGATCCGCCGCCCGCCGGGTGGCGGGGCCGCGGGCGGCGGCGTGTCCGTCAGCGTCGTGACGTAGGCGAACCAGGCGTCGAACCCGCGCAGCGTCGTCCAGACGGCCGAGCGGTTCTCCTCCGTGTTGTGGTCGAGCCGCAGCGAACGCTCGATCAGCGCGATCAGCGCCCGCGCCTCCGCCCGCCAGGCCTGTTCCTCTTTGGCCGGGGGGCGGGCGTTCAGGTGGGCGCCCAGCGCGTCCAGCAGGCGCTGCTGCGCATCGGCCAGAGTGGCGGTGACGGCCGCCCCCGTCGTGCCCGCTGCGGCGGCGTCCTTCCGGTTGCCTCTCAACTCATCAAGCCACGCCAGCCAGTCCCCGGCCCTTCCGGCCCAGCTCATTTCGGTGGTGACGTGATCGACCTGTTCGCGAAGCTGGCGGGCGGTGGTCGCGCCCTCGTCGCGCCACTGCAGCAGGGCCGTCCGGGCGGTCTCGGCGAAGCGGACGGCGTGCTCCGCCGGGTCCTCGGGGACCGGGATCAGCCGGGCGAAGCCGGCCGTGGTTTCCGGCAACGCCCCCAGCGCGCTGGACACGACGAGGCAGCCGGCGGCCAGCGCCTCCATGACAGCGATGCAGGAGGTCTCGGCGAAGCGGTTGGGGTAGGCGAGGCCGGTCGCGCCGCGCAACGCCTCGGCCAGGGCGCCTTGGGAGACCGCCCCCACATAGTCCACGCCCTCGGTCTCGCGGCAGCGCCGGTAGAGGGCGCCGTAGGGGTCGCGGTCGGCGGGAACCTGATAGCCGTCCAGGCTGGAGAACACCCGGACGGTGGTGCCGGGGATCGCCGCCCGCAGGCGGGGAACGCTGTCGAGCAGCACGTCGAGGCCGCGGAAGGGCGTGCTGGTGTAGGCCAGGACCGGCGGCCAGGGCTTCGCCGCCCTGATGTCGGCCCCCGGCGGGAACAGGCCGGAGAAGGCCGGGGCAATGCCGTTGCGCAGGATGCAGCAAAGCCGGCGGTCGAGGCCGAAGGTCGCGAGGTAGCCGTCCATCTGCCAGCGGCTGACGAAGGCGTAGCCGTCCCAGCAGGCGCGGGCCTCCGGCTCCGCGACGCATTGCGCGGCGGGCTGGTCGATGGCGTGCTGCATCCACAGGATCAGCTTCCGCCCGCCGTCCAGCGCCGCGCGCAGCCGGGTCAGCGCTTCCGTCGGGCAGCCGTTGAGCAGCACCACGACGTCGAAGGCGCGCAGGCCCTCCCAGGACACCGCGCCGGCAGGAAGGCAGCGCACCCCGCGCACCAGGCCGGGCGTCCGGGTGCCGTTGACCAGCGTGACCTCAAGCTTGGAGGCGGCCAGCGCCTCCGCGAGGTAGCACAGGGCTGATTGCGAACCGCCGAGCGGGTGCAGGCGCGGCGTGTCCGGCGTGTAGTCCCCACCCGCCGGGTCGAGAAAGGCGATCTTGACGGTCATGCTGGCTCGGGCTGGCTCGCTCGCACGTGATGGCTGGCGCTGAACAGCGGCTCACACTGTGGATCGGTGCCCGCGTTCTGCTATCCTACCATCCAAGGCCGTGGGCAAAAAGGATGGGCAAAACGGATGTGCGGCGCGTGACGGAGTCGGCAGCGGTGGATGGGGGGACCCCGCGCGTGGAGCAGAATCCGGCGCAGAATCTGGCATTGACGTGGCAGCTTTCGGAAATCCACGGCTGGGGTCTGGTCGGCGTCCACACGGCGCTGCATCTGATCGACCGGGGACGGCCGCCGCTCCTGCTGGAAAAGCCGCTTCTGTCCACCCTGCGGCCGGAGAACCGGGAAAAGCTGGAAAGCCTGATGGACGGCCATCGGCAGATCACCGCCATCGCCGACCGGTCGGGCGACCGGATGCTCGGCCTCAACGACTGCACCGTCCTGCACGCGCTCGGCAACGGCTTCGTCGCGGGACCGTTCTCCGCCCGGTTCCGCGGCAGCCGCAACGTTGGGGTCATCGCCTTCGAGGACACCCGGTTCGACGAGGACACGCTGCGCCGCGCGCGGAGCTACGACAAGCTCGTGGTCCATTCTGAATACAACAGGGCGCTGCTGGCCGAACAGGGCATCACCGACGTCGGCTGCGCCTTCCAGGGCGTGGACCCGGACGAGCTGGCGCCGGTCCCGTCGGCCCGGCGCTTCGGCGACCGCTTCGTCGTCTTTTCGGGCGGGAAGGTGGAGTTCCGCAAGGGGCAGGACATTGTGCTGGCCGCCTTCCGCCGGTTCCACGAGCGCCATCCCGACGCGCTGCTGGTCACCGCGTGGCACAACCCCTGGCCGCACACCTCCGCCGACATCGCCGAGTCCCCACTGGTGCCCTCCGCCCCCGCCGTTGGCGACAACGGCAAGCTGCGCATCGTGGAATGGGCGATGGACTGCGGCGTGCCGCCGGAGGGCTTCGTCGACATGGGCTTTCTCGGGCGCGGCCAGATCGCCGCCATCCTGGCGGACTGCCACGCCGCCCTCTTTCCCAACCGTTGCGAAGGGGCGACCAACCTCGTCGCCATGGAGGCGATGGCCTGCGGCGTGCCGGTCATCCTGTCGGCCAACACCGGTCATCTCGACCTGATCCGTGATGGCAACTGCCTGCCGCTGTCCCGGCAGGACCCGGTGCCCGACCCCGAATCAGGTCAAGGGGGCCGGCGCCGCGGTTGGGGGAATCCTCCGTCGAGGAAGCCGTCGCCCATCTCGAAACCCTCTACACCGACCGCGCCGCCGCCCGCGCCCGCGCCGACACGGCGCGGGCCTTCCTGCGCGGCGAGCGGACGTGGCGCGCCTTCGCCGAGGCCTTCGTGGCGGCGGTGGCCTAGGGATGGCACGGGATGCCAAGGCCCCCGAAGGCGGCCCGATCCACCGGCGGGCGCTGGCGAACGACCCGGCGGACGCGGTCGCGTGGCAGCACGCGGCGCTCGCCGCCCGCACGGCGGGCGACGGCCTGCGGGCGATCGCGCTGTTCGTCCGGGCCGCCCGCCTGCACGGTGACTTCGAGGCGCTCGGCCGGCAGATCGGGGAGCACCTGACTCTCGCCGCCGGCCGGGCCCTGGCGCAGGTGCAGGACGGGACGGCCGACGAAGCGGCGGCGATGCTGGAGCCCTTGGCGGGCCTCGTCCCGCCACAGGGCGACCTCGCCCGCGCCCTGGGTATCCTGCGGCTGGTCCAGGGCCGCGACGCGGAGGCCGAACGGCTGCACGCGGCTGCGAATTCCGGTGATTGCGGGTTGGGAGTCGCTCTGCGGGGGATCGCGCGCCACAAGGCCGACACCGACTTCCTCGGCACCGTGGTGATCCCTGCCCACCGGATGGAGGACACCATCGAGCGGGCGCTGGACAGCGTCGCGGCGGCGGCCCGCGTCTACCGCGAGACGGTGCGGAACCCGCGGGCGCAGGTCCATGTCTGCGTCGTCGACGACGCCTCCCCCGACGAGACGGCGTCGCGGGTCCTGCGCTGGGCGCGGGCTCATCCGGAGCAGAGCGTCGCGCTGATCGCGAACAACCGCAACCAGGGGGCGGGCCGGTCGCGCAACATCGGCGCCGCCGCGGCGCTGGGCCGGTACATCTGGTTCCTCGACGCCGACGATTATTTCTTCGAGCGGCATTTCGTGCTGACGGCAACGGTGCTGGACCGCACCCCCGACGCGGGGTTCGTCCGCACCGGGATGCACTTCGACACCATCGACGGGGAGATCACCCCGGCGTGGCGCGAGGCGTCGGAATTGAGCTACCCCTGCAACCTTTGTGTACGGCGCGCCTGCCATGAGATGATCGGCGGCTTCCCGGAGGAGGCGCCGTTCCACCCGGCCGTGGCCGACGACGTGGCCTACGGCCGGGCGCTCCACAGCATGTTCGGCGGAGTCCGGATCGTGGAGAAGACGGTCCATTACACGATGCGGGCGGACAACGCCCTGGCGCGGCAACGCCAGACGATGACCAGCGGCGTCAAGCCGACGGAGCAGGTCGCGTCCGACCCCCGCTTTGTGGCGATCGAGATACTGACCCAGCGTCGCCTCCACGCCCTGAAAGCCAGGAGAGACGCTTTTCTGCGCGACGGCGGCTGGACCGGACCGCCGTTCCTCAGGGCCAAAGGGGAGCCCGAGGGACCGCCCCCGACGCCGGTAGCCGCCCCGTCGGAAAGCCGGGACGCCCCGCGTGCCATCGACCTCGTCGCCATTGATCTCGTCGCAGTGGCGAAGGAGGCCATCCAGACCGGGCAACTCGACCGTGCCGTCGCCGCGCTGACCCGCGCCGCCTCCGAGGACCCCGGCCGCACCGAAGCCTGGTTCGAGTTGGGGTTGCTCGCGCACCGGCTTCGGCGCGACCGGCTTGCGCTGACGGCCTTCCGGGCGGTGGCGTGCCTTCACCCCGGCGCGGCCGCCGCGTGGTGCAATCTCGGCTCCATGCTGATCGACGCCGACGCTCATGCCCAGGCCGTCCCCCGGCTGCGCCGCGCCCTGGCGCTCCAGCCGGGCCATGCCAATGCCCAGTGCCTGCTGGGTCGCGCGACCCGGCGGCTCGGGCAGGACCGGCAGGGGGCGCGGGAGTTGGAGCGCGCGCTCCGGTTGGACCCGATGCGGCCCGATCTGAACGCGGACTGTGCGATCGCCGTCTTGGCCCTTGGCGACGGAGCGGGTGCTGCGGAGCACGCCCGGCGGGCGCTGCGGCTCAGCCCGGAGCTGTACGGCGGCCACGCGGCGCTGGCCGCAGCCCTGGAATCGCTCGGCCGCCCCGACGCGGCGCTGGTGGCCTGGGAGCGGGCGATCCGCTGCAACCCTGGGTTCGGCGAAGCCTTCACGCGCCGCGCGCTGTCCCTGCTGGCGCGGCGCTGGGGGCCGCCTCCGGCGCCTGCCCCGGCGGGCGGGCCGGGCCGCCGCCTCGCCTCGACCGTCCTGGGGCTCAACGGGCGGTTCGGCAACCAGCTTCTCCAATACGGCGCCCTGCGCCTCTACGCCGCCCGGCACGGCCTCACCCTGGAGGTTCCTCCCTGGCTCGGCCGCCACCTGTACGATCACGACGATCCGCTGCCCGGTCCGGCGCTGCCGCGCGTGGCGGAGGCGGAGGGGGAGGCCGCCGTGACCGCTTCCCTCCGCGGGGAGCCCTCCACCGTGTTGGCGGACCGCGAGGTGTCCGGCTATTTTTGCGGCGACACCACACCCCTGGCGCCGTTCAAGGAGGAGTTCCGCGCGCTGTTCACGCCGGGCCGCCACCTCCAGCCCCACGCGGATGCGCTGCTCGGTCGTCTGCGTGACGCCGGGCGGACCGTCGTGGCGCTGCACCTCCGGCGCGGGGATTTCGGCTGGGGGCGGTTCTGGATCGCCCCGGCGTCCTGGTATCGGCACTGGCTGGAGACCGTCTGGCCGACGCTCGACCGGCCTGTCCTGTTCATCGCGACCGACGATCCCGCCCAACTGCGGGAGTTCGCCGCCTACCGCCCCGTCACCGCCAGCGATCTGGCCGAGCCGATCGCGGGTGCGGAGTTCTTCACCGACTTTCACGTCCTTTGCCACGCCGACCGGGTCGCCATTTCCAACAGCTCCTTCTCCTTCGTCGCCACCATGCTGAACCGCAACGCCGGCGGGTTCCATCGGCCGGACCCGGCGCGCCGGGCGCTGGTCCCCTACGATCCCTGGGCAGCCCCGGTCCTGATCTGATCGACGATTCGAAAGCTCGCACGCATGGCCTTCTCCACCAAAGCCACCCTGGATCGACCCGACCCCGCGGCGCTTGTCGCGGCGGGCCTCGCCCATCACGGGGCGGGCCGGCTGGCCGAAGCGGAAAGCGCCTACCGGCGGGTTCTCGCCGACCACCCCCGCCACCCGGACGCCCTGCATCTTCTGGGCGCGCTGGCGCTGCAGTGCGGCAAGCCGGCGGAGGCCGTGGAGTGGATGAGGCAGGCCATCCGCTCCGCCCCCGACAACGCGGCCTGCTTCTCCAACCTCGCCAGCGCGCTGCGGCGGCTCGGCCGGCGCGCCGAGGCCGTGGCCTGCTGCCGGCGCGCCCTGGCGCTGGACGCCGGCTCCGCCGATGCGCTCAACAACGTTGCGAACGTGCTGTCGGACCTGGGCCGGCACGGCGACGCCGCGACCGCGCTGCGCCGACTGCTGCGCCTCAAGCCCCAGCTGACCGACCAGCGGCTTCTGCTGGCGCAGGCACTCATCCTGGACGGCCGCGCCGAGGCGGCGATCGAGGAGCTGATGGTGCTGCTCGGCATGACGCCGTCGTCGGTCGCCGCCTACGCCAACCTGGGCATGGCCCACCGCCGTCTCGGCCGGGCCGAGGAGGCGGTCCGCTACTACTGCTGCGCGCTGGGCTTTGCACCGGGCGATCCCGGCGTCCTCAACAACCTGGGCGTCACGCTTCAGGATCTCGGGCGGCTCGACGAGGCGGTGGCCTGCTTCCGGCAATCCATCGCGATGCAGCCGGGTGCTGCGCACACCCACCTCAACCTCGGGCTGGCGGCCCGTGACCTGATGCGGATTGACGAGATGATCGCCCTGACGCGGTCCGCGGTCCGGCTCGACCCGTCCTTGGCGGAGGCACACACCGCGCTGAGCTTCGGGCTGCTCATCAAGGGCGAACTGGAAGAAGGGTTCGCCGAGTATGAATGGCGGTCGCGCATGGCCGACTTCCCGTCGCCCCGGCGCAGCTTCGCCTCACCCGCCTGGGACGGCTCCGACCTCAGCGGCCGGACCCTTCTGGTCCATGACGAGCAGGGGGTGGGCGACACCATCATGTTCGCCCGGTTCGCCCAGCGGCTTCAGGCGCGGGGTGTCCGCGTCGTCATCGAGTGCAACAGCCAGCTCGTCCGCCTGCTCTCCGCCATGCCGGGCATCGAGGGCGTGGTCAGCCGGTTCGACCCGCCGCCGCCGCACGACGCGCACGACGCCCTGGCCAGCCTGCCGCATCGGCTCGGCACCATGCTCTACACGATCCCCGCCGACACCCCCTATCTGCGCGCCGAGCCGGAACTGGCGACACGCTGGGCGGCGCGCCTGGGGCCGCGGGAGAGGCTGCGGGTGGGGCTGGTGTGGGCGGGAAACCCCGGTTTCAAGGCGGATCACATCCGTTCGCCGCGCCTGAAGGCATTTCTTCCGCTGCTGGACGTTCCAGGCGTCACGGTCTACGGCCTGCAGAAGGGGGCGGGGCGGCAGGACCTGGAGACCTGCGGGCCTCTGCCGCCGTCCTTCATCGACCTCGGCGCGGAGATTTCGGACTTCGCCGACACCGCGGCGATCATGGGAAACCTCGACCTCGTCATCAGCTCCTGCACGGCGCCGGCCCATCTGGCCGGGGCGCTCGGCCGTCCAGTCTGGACGGTGCTGCCCTTCGCCCCCGACTGGCGCTGGCTGGACCAGGGGATGTGCACGCCGTGGTACCCGACCATGCGCCTGTTCCGCCAGGCCCGGCGCGGCGAGTGGGCGCCCGTCGTCGGCCGCGTCCGTGCGGCTCTCCAGGCCCTGGCCCGGTCCCGCCCGTAACCCATCGCGCAGGGCGTCAGGGCGTAAATCTCAGTGCGTAACTCTCAGGACGTCCAGGGTTCGAAGGGCCGGACGCGGCGGGCGGCGACGTCCGGCTCGACGAACAGGCGGGCGCGGGTGTTGAGGCGGGCGGCCAGCGTGCTGAAGCCGCTGGCGGCGCTGGTGCCGACCACGTCGGCGTTCATCAGCACGTGGAAATCCTGAAGGAAGTCCAACCCAACCCACTCCTCCACGACGTCGGCCCGGGTCAGGGGATGGAACTCCGCGAAGGCGTGCCGGATCACCGCGACGTCGTCGCTGGCCACATAGAGCACCGGCCGGTCGAGACGCGGCCACCAATCGCGCAGCCAGTCGACGTACCAAGCGGTCTCGGTGATCGGGTAGTTGGACGTCACGAAGTCGCCGCGCCGGATGTGGAGCGCGACCACCGTGTTTCCCGCAGCCCGCAACCGCTCGACCGCCGGGGCGAGGTGCGGCTCCCAGACCCGGCGCGGCCTCAGCCAGGACTGGACCCGCTGCCGGTATTCCCGCTTGTGCTCGAACAGGAACAGGGGCGAAAGGATGTCGCGGTCGGCGATCGGCGCCCGCTCCGTGGTGCCGCTGACCAGATCGTTGAGGATGCGGCGGGAAAACAGCAGCGGCGGCAGCGGGTCGCTCTGCGGCGGATCGTTCAGCTCGAAGAAGGCGCCCCCCACCCAGTCGGGAGTCTCCAGCACGAAGCCGTGCTTCTCGGCGTAGAGCCGGACCAGGATGTATTCCAGGACGGTGTGGGCGAAGCGGCCGCGGGTGGCCAGGGACGAGGAGGTCACGCGCGGCGGCCGGTGCCCGCCGTCCGCCCCCACGGCGGCGGGGCGGATCAGCTGAAGCCCCTGATCGGCCAGGGTCGCGCGCAAGGCGGCGAGCGACTTCACGGTGAAGAACCAGCCGTTGTCCCCGCGGACCGCCGCCAGCCGGTCGCGGGCCGCCCGGGGGGCGCCGTCCCGCAGGTCGAGCGCGGCGAGCGCGGTCAGGCACTCCCCGCGATAGACCACGCCGCCGAGCGGCGCCGAGGCCAGCCGGGTGAAGAACGCCCGGCCCTCGGTCAGCCGGTCGCCGCGCAGGAAGACGTTGGTCAGCAGCTCGATGCTGAGGGACACATCGGCGCCGGGGAGCGGCAGGCTTTCGATCAGTTCGCCTTCGGCCTCGGCCAAGCGGCCCAGATCGCTCAGCACCGTTGCCACCCGCAGATGGGCGAGGGCAAGCCCCAGCCGCGCCGACCGCCGGTAGGCGCGCAGAGCCTGCAGGGGATCGCCGTGGGCGTACAGGGCGTTGCCGAAATTGTACCAGTATTCCGGGCTGGCCGGTTCGAGAGCCAGCGCGCGCCGCAGGCTGGCCTGGGCCGCGGCGTCATCGCCGCGTTCGAGCAGGGTGTTGCTCAGATTCATGTGGGCGGGCGCCAGATCGGCCTTGACCGCGATGGCGCGGACCAAGCTGTCCACCGCCTCGTCGAGCTGGCCGGCGCGGCGGAGAACCACCCCCAGATCGTGATGGACCTCGGCCAGACCGGGGTCGAGGTGGGCGGCACGGCGCAGCGCGTGAAGGGCTTGCGGCGTCCCGGCATCGCCCTGGGCCTGGAAGGTGTTGCCGAGATTGCGCCAAGCCTGCGGGTGGCCCGGATCGAAGAGGGTCAGCCGCCGCCAGTCGGCGGTGGCCTCCGCGGGATAGCCGGCCTTGTCCAGCATGATGGCCCGGTTGGCGCGCGCCTCGATCCAGTCGGGACTGAGCCGGAGCGCCCGCCCGATCAGGGTCAGGCCCGCGGCCGGCCGGCCGGTCTGCCACTCGGCCATTCCGAGCAGATACAAGGCGTTGGGGTTTGCCGGGTCGGCTTCTATGATGCGGCGATAGAGAACGGCCGCCTCGGAAACGCGGCCGGCGCGATGATCGGCGAAGGCCTTGGCCAGGATTTCACCGATCGTGGCCATTACCCTCTCCCTCAGTCTTCGAACCGCGGCCCGGATTATCGACACCCGTGCGGGCGTGTTCAGGCGGCCGAAGGTAGCCCAGCGGCGGCCGGCCGATCAACTCGGAGCGGGCCGGATGGCTCCTGTGCAAGACGGAACGGTCAAAACATCGTCAGTTGATCGCCGCGGGCCGGAGGGGGCTTGAAGTCGCCGCAGTTGAGGGCGGCGTCGCGGGCGTTGAGCCCGAGGCGCCGGCAAGCCAGTTTGAACCGCTTCGACAGCAGCTCCGCCACCGGGCCGGAGCCCTTCATGCGGCTGCCGAATTGGGACTGGTACAATTCCCCCTCACGGCACTGGCGGATCAGGCTGAGCACCCGTTCGGCGCGGTTGGGCGCGTGCTCGCGCAGCCACTCCTCGAACAGGTCTTTGATCTCCAGCGGCAGGCGCAGCAGGATGTAGTTGGCTTGCGTCGCCCCGGCCTCCGCCGCCGCGGTCAGAATGGCTTCCAGCTCATGGTCGGTGAGCCCCGGGATCATCGGGCTGGCCAGCACCGCCACCGGCACGCCGGCCGCCGTCAGCTCACGCATGGCGGCGAGGCGCCGGACGGGCGTGCTGGCCCGCGGCTCCATCCGGCGGGCGAGGTCGCGGTCGAGCGTGGTGACCGACAGCGCGACGTTGACCAGCCCCTTGGCCGCCATCGGCGCCAGGATGTCGAGGTCGCGCAGGACCAGCGCCGACTTGGTGATGATCATTACCGGCTGGTTGAAGTCGCGGCAGACCTCCAGCACGGCGCGGGTGATGCGCTGCTCCCGCTCGATGGGCTGGTAGGGATCGGTGTTGGCGCCGAGCGCCAGCGGCTGGCAGCGGTAGGATTTTGCGCGAAGCTCCGCCGCGAGAAGCTCCGCCGCCCTGGCCTTGCGGAAGATCTTCGTCTCGAAATCCAATCCCGGTGACAGGCCGAGATAAGCGTGGGTCGGCCGGGCGAAGCAGTAGATGCAGGCGTGCTCACAGCCCCGGTAGGGGTTCACCGACCGTTCGAAGATCACGTCGGGCGACGTGTTCTTCGACAGGACCGAGCGGGCGGTGTCGTCGAAGACCTGGGTCGGGACGGTCTCCGTCACCGCCTCGTTCCCGCCCCAGCCGTCGTCGGCCAGCACCCGCGTCTCCCGCTCGTAGCGGGAGGTCAGGTTGCTGATCGCTCCCCGTCCTTTCAGGGCCTGCCGCGGAATCTCGTCCATGGGGACAGGATAGCCGCGGCAAAGAAGAACGTAAAGGGAACGATTGTGTGCCGGCTGGTGCAGCGGCCGGGTCGGGCCTTACTGGACCTTCGGCGGCGCCGCCTCGGCGGCCTTGGGGTCCACCAGTCCCTTGTCCAGCTTGGCCTGGATGTCCTCCTTCAGTGGCTCCTCCTCCGCGGTGCGGAGCGCGCGGGTCCATTGGAAGCGGGCCTCGTTGCGGCGCCCGACGCGCCAGTAGGCGTCGCCCAGATGGTCGTTGATGGTGGCGTCGGTCGGCTTCAGCTCCACCGCGCGCTCCAGCTTCTCCACCGCCCCTTCGAAATCGCCGGTGCGGTAGAGCGCCCAACCCAGGCTGTCGACGATGTAGCCGTCCTTGGGGCGCAGGGCGACGGCCTTCTCGATCATTGTCTTGGCCTCCTCCAGGTTCAGCCCGCGGTCGACGTAGCTGTAGCCCAGATAGTTCAGCAGGAAGGCCTCGTCCGGCTTCAGCGCCAGCGCCGCCCGCAGGTCGCGTTCGGCGTCCGGCCAGCGGTCCACCTTGTCGTAGGACATGGCGCGGGCGTAGAGCACCGCCCAATGCCGCTCCTCCGGCGTGCCGATGCGCTCCAGCGCCTTGCTGTAGCTGTCGGCGGCCTCGCCGTAGCGCTTGGCGACGCGGTACAGGTCGCCCAGCCGGATCAGCGCGTCCGTCCGCTCGGGACGCTCGGCGGACAGGGCGGAGAAGGCGGCGATGGCGTCGTCGGTGCGCTCCAGCCGGGCGAGGCTCTCGGCGGCGCGCAGCCGGGCGGTCCAGCCCAGCACCGGGTCCTTCTCCAGCGCCTGGAACTCGACCAGCGCGTCGGCGTGGTGGTCGCGGTTCTCCATGATGTCGCCGATCATCAGCCGCGCCAGGGACAGGTCGGGGCGCAGATGAAGGGCGATCCGTCCGAACAGCAGGGCGGTTTCCTCCGCCCCCTCGTGATGGATGGCGCTGCCAAGGTCGAACAGGGCCTCCGCCAGGCCCTGCTTGGCGTCGGACACCACCGGGGCGGTGGTCTTGCCCTCGTCCAGCGCCTTCAGCGCCGGCTCGACCATCAGGCTGTCGGGGTTGCCGGCGCGGAAGGACTCGTAGAGCTTGCGGGCCTCGTCCTTGCGGCCGGTGCGCTCGTAGAAGCTGCCGACGATCTGGATGACGCGCAGCGGCGTCTCCTTGTCGAGCACGCGGGCGAAGCGCTCCGCGGCGGCGTCCTTGCGCCCGCCCAGCTCCAGCACCAGACCGGCGTGAAGGTCGTGCAGGGCGGCGAAGCCGCTGGCGGTGGACAGCGGCTCCAGCGCCTTCAGCGCCGCGTCGGTCTTGCCCTCCGCGGCGGCCAGCCAGGCGTCGATCAGCGGGCCGATGTATTTCGCCATGCCCTCCTTGGGCATGCGCGCGGCCATGGCCTTGGCTTCCTTCAGCTTGCCGCGGGCCAGATTGTCGGAGGCCAGCAGGGCGATGGCCATCTGCGGGTCGTTGTCCTGCTCCAGCAGCCGCTTGGCGAGGTCGATGGCGGCGTCGAACTGCCCTTCGCCCAGCTTCAGCAGGTAGGTGCGGCGCAGCAGCGTCAGGTCGCCGGGGTCAGCGGACAGGGCGTGCGCCATGAACAGGGCGGCGGCGGCCCAATCGTCCTGACGCTGGGCGAAGCGCCCGGCCAGATAGCTGCCGGTCGCCGAGGTCAGCGACGGACGTTCCGTCGCCGCCGGGGCCGCGGCGACGGCGTTGCCGGCCGGCAGGAGGCCCGCCGTGGAAAGGAGCAAGGCACCGAGCGCCGTCCGACCCAACCGGGTCCGCCCAAATCGGAATGTCATCATGCCGCGTCCACCTGCACGCCTACGGAGTCCGGATCAGGAAAGCCTGAAACTCGATTCCTCAGTCTAACACCAACCGCTGGCAAGGGTTAACACGCTGCAGCCCGAGCCATCGCATGTCTCGGCCGCCCGGCACCCTCCGGTCAACGCCACTCGGCGGCGACCCGCCCGATGATCTCCGGACGCAGGACGTCGACCGCGTGGGCGTCCATGTGGGCCGCCAGCGAGTCCGGCATGTCCGGCGACAGGGCGGCGCCCTCGACCCGCCAGCGGGCCATCCAGGACAAGGTGCGCAGCCAAGTCAGCCGGCGCAAGGGCTGGCGCCACGGGCGCACCGCCTCGGCCAGCGCGGGCGGCACCGCCGCCTCCCAGGCTTCGTGGAACGCCGCGACCTCGTCGGGGGCCAGCACCGCCGCGACCTCCCGCTCCCACATGGTGGAGGTGTAGAGGCTGGCGTGGGCGAGGTCGATGGCCGGGTGGCCGTACTGGGCCTTCTCCAGATCGGTGAACCACGCCTTGCCGGCGGCGTCGATCAGGAAGTTGCCGGGGTGGACGTCGCTGCCGACCAGCGTGATGGGGATCGGCGCCGCGCAGTGGAAAGCGCGGGCGTCGTCGAGTTCCCGCTCCAGCAGGGCGAGAGCGTCCGGCGCCAGTCCGGCGCGCTCGAACCACACCGCCTGCCGCTCCACTTGGGCCAGGGTCGCTGCCACCGGGTCGGCAGGGGCGGGCAGGGGGGCACGCTCGCCGTCCGGCGGCAGGGGCAGGGCGTGCAGGGCGGCGAGCGCCCGCGCGATGGCCGGCATGTCGCCCGGCAGGCGCGGCGGGCGCCCGACGATCTCCGTCACCACCAGTGCGCCCATGGGCAGCTCCGGCCCCGGCGGCAGGACGGCGGCCAGCTCCGGCGTGTGTCCGCTGGGGGCGGCGCGGCGGAAGGCGGTGGCCTGCTGCTCCAGATTGGCGAAGGGGTCGAGCCCGAGCTGGCTCCAGCGCGGGACTCGGGCGACCAGGCCCTTTCCCGACAGCCTCACATGGTCGTGTGCCACGCCCCGGCGCGGCATCGGTTCCAGCGCGCCGGAGGGCAGGCCGGCAAAAGCCGGCAGCCGCGTCAGGGCGCCGTGCAGGCCGGCTGTGCCGGTCACACCTGATGCTCGCGCAGGCGCGGCATCAGTTCGACGAGGTTGCAGGGACGGTGCCGGTTGTCGAGCTGGAAGACCAGGATGTCGTCCCAGGCGTCGCGGCAGGCGCTGGGCGACCCCGGCAGGGCGAAGATGTAGGTGCCGTTGGCAACCCCGCCGGTCGCCCGGCTCTGGATCGTCGAGGTGCCGACCTTGGCGTAGCTGAGCTGGCGGAACAGTTCCCCGAAGCCGGGGATCGCCTTGTCGAACAGGGCTTCCACCGCCTCAGGCGTCACGTCGCGGCCGGTCACGCCGGTGCCGCCGGTGGTCAGCACCACGTCGATCTCCGGATCGGCGATCCAGGCCTGGACCTGGGCGCGGATGGCGGCGACGTCGTCCTTCACGATGGCGCGGGCGCCCAGCCGGTGGCCGGCGTCGGCCAGCCGCTCCGCCAGCGCGTCGCCCGAACGGTCGTCGGCGGGCGTGCGCGTGTCGGACACGGTCATGACCGCGATGTTGACGGGCAGGAACGGGCGCGATTCGTCGATCTTCGGCATGGTGGGGCTTCGGTCAGGGGGCGTCGCCGTGTTGCGCGACCTGGGTGGACCGGGCCGCCGGGAAGACATCCACCGGCATATAGACCGGCCAGCCGCCCGCCGCAACGGCGTCCAGCGATTCGATTTCCTGCCCCAGCCGCAGCCGGTAGATCCAGAAGTTGGCGACGACCTTCTCGACGTAGTTCCGTGTCTCGGCGTAGGGCAGGCTCTCAATGAAGAGCAGCGGGTCGTTGCCGATGTCTGACAGATCGCGGCGCCAGCGCGCCAGCGTGCCGGGGCCGGCGTTGTAGGCGGCAGCCAGCAGGAACAGGTTGTTGCCGATGTCCTGGCTGTTCAGCAGCTCCGCCATGTAGCGCTGCCCGAGTTCCATGTTGGTGGAGGGGTCGAACAGGCCCGTACGGCCGGCGTCGGCCTCGCCGATGTCGGCGTTGCGCTCCTGCACGTGCTGGGCGGTGGCCGGCATGATCTGCATCAGGCCGGTGGCTCCGGCGGAGCTGACCAGCTTGGGGTCGAAGCGCGACTCCTGACGCATCACTGCGAAGACCAGCGCGCGGTCCACGGCGAAGCCGTCGCGCGGCTTCCAGTGCGGCACCGGGTAGAGGGCCGCCGTGTAGGGTGCGCCGTCCGGACCGGCCACCGCGTTGCCGACCTGGAGCGCCAGCCCCGGCAGCCCGGCGCGGTCGGCCAGCGCCACCAGCGCCTGTTCGGCCAGCGTGTCGCCGCGCGGGTGGATGCGGCGCAGTTCCAGCTCCGCCGCTTCGCGCTGGCCGGCCTGGATCAGGGCGATGGCGCGGGTGCCGCCGGGCAGGGCGGACAGCGCCTTCAGATGCTCTCCGGTCAGCTCCGGCGTGCGCCAGTTGAGGTCGCCCGAGCCGCCCAGCTTGCGGTGGGCGAGCAGCCCATAGAAGGTGTGCGGGTAGCGCGCCGAGGCGGCCAGATGGGTGCGGGCCTGCTCCTCGCGGCCCCGGCGGGCGTGGGCGCGGGCGGCCCAGAAATCGGCGGCGGAGGCCAGCCAGGGCGATCGCGGTCCAGCCTCGGCCAGATTGGTGAAGTGGCGGGCGGCGCGGTCGTACTGCTTCAGCCGCCAGGCGGCGAGGCCGGCGATCCAATGCGCCTCCGTCAGCGCCGGGCCGGAACGGGCGGCGCTGGCCGAGGCCAGCGACAGCGCCTGCGTCACGTCGCCGGAATAATAGAGCGAGGCGGCGATGCGTGCCCGCGCCTGGTCGTACTGCACCGAGTCGAGGCTGCGCCCGAAGTCGTCCTGGTTGAGCAGGGCGAGCGCCGCCGCCGGCTTGCCGGCGCGCAGCAGGTCGGTCACGCGGGACGGGGTGGTGTGATTGGCACGGCTGGCGGTGCGGCTGCGCGGGGCGACGGTGAGCTTGGTCTTGTCCTCGGCGGCCTCGGCGCTCTTGTCCGGGTCGGACTGGTCCTCGTCGGCGACGGCCTCCGGCAGCGGTTCGGGGCGCAGGCCGCCCAGCCGCTCCAGCGATCCGGTCAGCCGCTCCCCGTCGCTGCCGCGCGGCGGCTTCAGGGCGCGCTGCTGGCCGGCGGGGGCGCGGCGCTGGGCCAGGGCGTGGATGCGCTCCGCCCCCGGCAGGTCGCCGTAGCGCTGGAGCCAGCCGGCCAACTCGTCGTAGCTGGCCTTGCGGTCGGGGTGCAGATAGCGCTGGCGCAGCACATGGCCCAACAGGCGGCGGTCGCGCAGCAGGCGGATTTCCCAATCGGCGCCTTCCCATTCGCCCCGCTCCTGGAGCGCGAAGATGCGCCGGTAATGGCGGGCGTCCTCTTCCGTCAACTGGACGGCGCGCGCGTCGGCGTCCGTCGCCAGGAGCAGGGTCTGCTCGGCACGATCAAATCCCGGCGGGACGACGGGGCGTCCATCCGGTGCGTGAATCACAAGGCCGGCCTGGGCCGGGCGATAGCCGCCCGTCGGGTCGGGTGCCGCGCACAGCGCCAGCGCCACCCCCGCCATTCCCAGGACCTTCCGCCGCAGCGAGACGGTGTTTGCTGCGCTGCACAATATCCGGAACATGTTATTCGAATAACCGCAGTGGAGGGGAATCGCAAGAAGATGATTCCCCAACAGCGGTCAATGCCGTCTGTTCGCAAGGCTTTTCAGCAACTTAGTGGGGGCGGAAAAATGGCTCTAGCCCAGTGGGAAGACCCTTTTGGCGTAAGGTCATGGGTCTTTCTGTGCCGCTTGGCGCAACGGCATAGCGGCGACTTGGTAAACCACTCCGATCTTTCGAAGTACTTGGGCAATGTTTGGAATGTCTATGGATCTCGAATGTTCGAATGACCGTGCAAGAATAAACGCAATAAGCGGGACATTTTAGAAAATCAGCGGCGTTAACCATCGCGAAGGCGTGCCCCCACCCCGGCCCTCCCCCGCTGCGAGGGAGAGGGTGCCTTATGCGAAGCGACGTCCGTCCCCTCCACCTCGAAGAGGGGGAGGGTTAGGGAGGGGGCAGAAAGCCGCCTTTTTAAGGGCCGCCCTTTTAAGGTTTGCCCGGAAAGCGCTGGCGCAGGGTCAGCAGGTCGCGCCACGCCTCGCGCTTGGCGATGGGGTTGCGCAGCAGGTAGGCCGGGTGAAGCATCGGCAGGACCGGCACCGGGCCGGGCAGGCCGGGGGACGCGTAGTCGAACCAGCGGCCGCGCAGGCGGGTGATGCCCTCCGCCCGGTTGAGCAAGGTCTTGGCGGAGGTGCCGCCCAGCGGCACCAGCACCTTCGGCCCGATCAGCTCGACGTGCCGTTCCAGGAAGGGCAGGCAGGCGGCGATCTCCGCCTGGGTCGGCGAGCGGTTGCCGGGCGGACGCCAGGGCAGGATGTTGCTGATGTAGACCGTGCCGCGGTCGAGCCCCACCTGGGCCAGCATGCGGTCGAGCAGCTTGCCGCTGACCCCGACGAAGGGCTTGCCCTGCCGGTCCTCGTCCTCGCCCGGCGCCTCGCCGATCAGCATGATGTCCGCGGCGGGGTTGCCGTCCGCGAACACGGTGTTCATCGCCGTTGCCTTCAGCGGGCAACCGTCGAAGGCGCGCAGCGCCGCCTCCAACTCCTCCAGGCTGCGCGCCTCGGCGGCGCGGGCCCGGGCGCTCGCCCCGGCCTCGCTGGCGCCCAGCGGCAGGTCCGACCCGGTCGCCGCGCCGAACATCGACGCGCTGGAGGGACCCCCGAACGCCGACCGCGGCGTCGTCGCCGGGGCGGGGCGCGCCGCGGCGGGCGGCAGCGCCGATGCGCCGGCCGGCGCACGCGCCGCCGCCGGCCGGGCGGCCAGCGTCGCCCAGTCCAGGGGCTCGTCCCCGATGGCCTCGTCGCACCCGATGTCGACGTGCCAGCGCAGGGCGGCGAGGATGTCGGATTGGTCAATCATCGTTTGACCTTACCACGGCTCCTGTGGTCTTACATGGGCTTAGATATCCTTTTTGGCGGGTGCGAAAGGCATACGCCGTTCCGAAAGCCGCCGGACCCTGCGGAAATGGCCCCGGCGCTTCAATCAACCGGGAGGCATGGGGACCATGGATCGCGATCCGCGCGAGGTGATGGAGTACGACGTCCTTGTCGTCGGAGCCGGCCCGTCGGGCCTGAGCGCGGCCATCCGCCTGAAACAGCTCGCCAACGAGGCGGGGCAGGAACTGTCGGTCTGCGTCGTGGAGAAGGGCTCGGAGGTCGGTGCCCACCTGCTCTCCGGCGCGGTGTTCGAGCCGCACGCGCTGGACGAGCTGATCCCGGACTGGAAGGAGAAGGGCGCGCCGCTCACCACCCCGGCGCGCGAGGACCGCTTCCTCTTCCTCACCGAGACCAAGGCCCTCAAGTCGCCCTTCGCCCCGCCGCAGATGCACAATCACGGCAACTACATCATCAGCCTCGGCAACCTCGCCCGCTGGATGGCCGGGCAGGCCGAGGAGCTGGGTGTGGAGATCTACCCCGGCTTCGCCGCGGCGGAGGTGCTCTACGACGACACGGGCGCCGTCAAGGGGGTCGCCACCGGCGACATGGGCATCGGCAAGGACGGCGAGAAGACCGCCAACTACACCCCGGGCATGGATCTGCACGCCAAGCAGACCATCTTCGCCGAGGGCTGCCGCGGCTCGCTGACCAAGACGCTGTTCGAGCGCTTCGACCTGCGCCGCGACGCCGATCCCCAGACCTACGGCATCGGCATCAAGGAGCTGTGGGAGGTCGATCCCGCCAAGTCGCAGCCCGGCCTGATCGTCCACACCATCGGCTGGCCGATGGACCCCAAGACCTACGGCGGCTCCTGGCTCTACCACATGGAGGGCAACCTGGTGTCGGTCGGCTTCGTGGTCGGGCTCGACTACGAGAACCCGCACCTGTCGCCGTTCGAGGAGTTCCAGCGCTACAAGACCCACCCGGCGATCCGTCCGACCTTCGAGGGCGGGCGGCGCATCGCCTACGGCGCGCGGGCGCTGTCGGAGGGCGGGTTCCAGTCGATCCCCAAGCTGACCTTCCCCGGCGGTGTGATCGTCGGCGACGCGGCGGGCTTCCTCAACGTGCCCAAGATCAAGGGCAACCACACCGCCATGAAGTCGGGCATGCTGGCGGCCGAGGCGGTGTTTGAGCTGCTCTCCGCCGAAGCCCCGGCGCGCGAGGCGGTGGCCTATCCGGAGAAGCTGAAGGCGTCCTGGGTGTGGTCGGAGCTGTTTGCTGTGCGCAACATCCGCCCCGGCTTCCAGAAGGGCCTGTGGGCGGGTCTGGCGAACGCGGCCTACGAGACGGCGACCAAGGGCAAGTCGCCGTGGACGCTGCACCACCGGCACGGCGACCACGAGACGCTGAAGAGGGCCTCGGAGATGCCGAAGATCGCCTATCCCAAGCCGGATGGCGTGGTGTCGTTCGACCGGCTGTCCTCGGTGTACCTGTCGAACACCAACCACGAGGAGGGCCAGCCGGCGCATCTGACGCTGAAGGACGCGTCAGTGCCGATCGCGGTCAATCTGGCGCTCTACGACGCGCCGGAGACGCGCTACTGCCCGGCGGGCGTGTACGAGATCGTACGGGCGGAGGACGGCCGCGACCCGCGCCTGCAGATCAACGCGCAGAACTGCGTGCACTGCAAGACCTGCGACATCAAGGACCCCACCCAGAACATCAACTGGGTCGTCCCCGAGGGCGGCGGCGGCCCGAACTATCCGGGCGGGATGTAAGGCCCCGCTCCACCGCCGCTTTACCGCCGCGGGCCGAAGCGCTTGCGCGGGGCGCCGCGGAAACCGGCCTTGGGCGGCGGCTCGCGCCGCTGCCCGGCGGACCGCGCCCCGCGCGTGGCGAGCAGGTCGGCCAAGCGCCGGCTGATCTCGCCGCGGCGGCTGCGCACCGCCTCCCGTTCCGGGAACAGCGACGGGAATTTGCGCGCCGCCCAGTAATAGAGGTCGCAGGCCCGCGACAATCCCTCCAGCGCTGCCCCGTCCAGCCCGTCGAGCCGCGCCGGGGCGAAGCGCCCGAGGGGCGACGGCTCCCCGGCCTCCACCGCGCCGAGGATGGCGGCGAGGATGCGGGCCTCCGCCTCGTCCTCCAGATCGGCGGGGATCAGCAGCAGGTCCAGTTTGGCGGGCAGGGTCAGCCGCCGCTCGTCCAGCATCACCGCCAGCCGCCGCATTCCCGACAGGTCGCCCACCCGGTAGGGCGACCCCGCCGTGCGGGCGTCGGCGAAGCAGTCCAGCAGCAGGACCGTCTCCTCCGTCCCGATGTGATCGGCCAGACGGGCCAGCATGGCGCGGGTCGGCCGCACGGTCAGCGGAGCGTCGGCGCGCAGCCGCCCGTCCGCCTTCTCCAGCAGGGTGCGCAAGGCCTGCGGCGTGCCGCGGCCGACCACGCCGAACTCCCCCGACTCGAACTTGCCGAACCGCCCGGCGCGGCCGGCGATCTGCTTCACCTCCGTCGCGCTCAGCGGGCGAACGCTGGTCCCGTCGAACTTCTCCAGCGCGGTGAACAGCACGCGGCGGCAGGGCAGGTTCAGCCCCATGCCGATGGCGTCGGTCGCCACCACCACGTCGGCCTCGCCGGACAGGAAGCGCGCCGCCTCCCGCCGCCGCACCTCCGGGGCCAGCGCGCCGTAGACCGCGGCGACCGACAGGCCCTTGGCGCGCAGCGTGTCGCGCACCGTGTGGATCTCCCGCCGGGAGAAGGCGATCAGCGCGTCGCCGGGCTCCACCTCCTCCCAGTTCAGGCGGCGGTCGATCAGGGTCAGCGGCACCTTGCGCTCCAGTTCGATCACCTCCAGCCGCTCGCCGAGATGGGCCGCCACCCGCTCGACCAGCGGGCGGGCCTCCGGAGCGCCCAGGATGTAGACGGTCTCCGCCGGGGCGCCCATCAGCGCCGCCGTCCAGGCCCAGCCGCGGTCGGGGTCGGCGAGCATCTGGATTTCGTCGATCACCGCCACTTCGACCGGTCGGTCGGGGTCCATCACCTCGATGGTCGAGGCGGTGTGGCGGGCGCCAGGGGTTGAAATCGCCTCCTCGCCGGTCAGCAGGGAGGCGGGCGTGCCTTCGGCGTTCAGCCGCTCCATCACCTCGAGCGCCAGAAGGCGGAGCGGCGCCAGATAGATGCCGTCCCAGGCGCCCTTCAGCGCCTCGATGGCGTGGTGGGTCTTGCCGGAGTTGGTCGGGCCGATCACCAGGACCAGCCGCCGCCCCAGCCCGCGGGCCACCGGGAACAGCTTCTCGAAGCGGGCGAGATCGAAATGCCGGTCCACATAGGCGCGCCCACGCGCCTCCGCCCGCTCGCGGCGCCAGACGGCGAACTCGCGGTCCCAGCGCTCCAACAGCTCGTCCACCCCGTGGCGGTTGCGGGCGGCGCGGGACAGCCGCTCGGCCAGCGACGCGAAGGTCCAGGCATCGTCCGCACCGTCCGCCTCCCCGGCGTAGCGGTGCAGCCGGGCGGCGGTGCGCGACAGCGCGTCCTCCAGCGCGGCGGCCAGCGCCGGGTCGCCCTCCAGCCGCAGGGCCAGATCGTCGTCCGTCAGGTCGGCCAGTTCCATGGCGTCGAGCACGCGCGACACCTGGAGCCGCACCGGGGCGGGCAGGCCGGGCCAGGGCAGGTCCTCGCCGCGCACCGCCCTGACCCGCGTGAGGTCATCCGCCGGGTGCAGGCTGGTCGACCAGCCCTCCAGCGCGCGGCGCCCCTGGGCGAGCAGGGCGTTGCGCCGCCGCGCGCGGTCGAGCGTGCCCTGGATCTCCAGAAGCACCGCCTCGCGGCGCTCCGCCGGAACCAGCAGGTCGCGCTTGCCCTTGGGCAGCGGCAGGCCGAGCGGCACCAGACCCAGCCCCTCGCCATGGGCCACCCGCGTCACGCCCGCGGCGGCGGCGGTCACCACGTCGGGGTGGGCGCTGGCCAGCTCGTGCACCAGATGCGGGTCGGCGGGCTCGCTGGTGTTGGAAGGGCCGGCGTGGGAAGGGTCGGGAGAGGTCATGTCCATAGGGCGCGGTCTCTGGAGAGCTTTTCACAAATTCGCACTGGCGGTCCGCGGCCATCCATGTCATGAGCCACGTCCCGCAGGGGCAGTCCCGGCCCCGAGGCAGGCATCAAGCCATGACCAGACCGCTCCGCGCAAAGATTCTCCGACCCGACCTCGATCCGGCCAACCGCAAGGGCTCCAGCGGGGAGAACCGCTGCCGCTGCTGCGGGCGGCCCGGCGGCGCCGTCGTGCGCTGCCTGCCGGACGGCCGCTGGTACGATGCCGCCGACCAGACCTGGCGCGACGGACGCGGGCGGCGGGCGGCCTGGCCCGACGTGGTGGAGTATGCCGAGACGCGCGACGTGCAGGTCGTGGTGCGCCCGGTCCGCCCCTCCGGCAACCCGGAAGCCCGCCCGAAGAACCTCTGCCGCCGCTGCCACATGCAGGAGGAGGCGCTGCGCAACGCCATACGCTCCCGCATCCGGGCGCGGATGCGCCGCGCGCTGGGCGACCTGTTCCTCGGCGACTATTCGTCGCCCGGAATCCTGGAACGCGCCATGGCGCTCTACCGCCGCAAGCCCTGAGTCCAAAGCGAACGTCCGTTCGCATTGGACTCACATCGCCTCACTCGCCGGCGGGCTTCGGCCGCACGTGCGGCCGGGACCGCCGTCGCGGTCCAAAGCGAGAGGTTTCTACACCGGTTCCTGCGGCTCGCCGGGCATCGGCGGGGCCTCCACCGGCTCGTCCGGCGGGGCGTCGGGGGGCAGCGGCATGGGGATCGGCACATCGGGTTCCTGCCGGGGCGGCGGGTAGGGGCTCATGTCCGGTCTCCGGTGATGGGGTGGGGCCGTTCTGTGGAAACACCGCCTCCGCGCAATCGCTCCCTTGGTTCCTCTACCGGTGCGGCGCATGACCAAAATCAAAGCGGCGGACCGGGGCATCGCGGACAATGCCCGCGAAAGGATCGCCCGCCCATGCCCAGAAGCTTCATTCTCGCTCCGCTTGCCAAGACACAGGCCGATCAGGCGCTGCCCGTCGTCCAGACCCTGCACCGTGACATGACGCTGGACGAGTGGCGGCAGGTGGCCGCCCTGTTCCTGCAGGATGGCGGCGACGGTGGGGTGATGGCCTGCGAGATGAGCGACGGCCACATCCGCGGCCTGTTCTGCTACCGCGTCAGCGCCGAAGGGATGATCCGCGTGCTGACGGTGCCGATCTTCATCGCGGTTGGGCTGTTCGACGCCGCGGTGACCTCGGCGGCGCAGGCCGACGGCATCGACCTGCTGGCGCGCAAGCTGGGTTGCTCGTCGGTGGTGGTGGACGAGCGCGGCTGCGTCGTCGCGGCGACCGCGCCGAAGCTCGACGCCGCGGGCCTGTTCGGCCGGCTGGGCTACCGCCGGGTCGGGCAGGCCTTCGTGAAGGACGTGGCGGCGGGATTCGGCGGCGAGGGCTATCCGGTGGCGGGCCGGGCCTGAAACGGAATGGAGCGGGGGATCAGGCGGCGGCTTCGAGCACCGCCGGATTCTCGATGCGGATGCGGTCGTTGGTCAGGCGGGTGATCGCCCCGGCGACCTCCAGCTTGCGCAGCACGCGCGACAGCGTTTCGGGGCGCAGGCCGAGATAGGCGCCGATGTCCACCTTCGGCATGGGAAGGAAGACGCTGGGCGTTCCGTCGGCCAGCGGCCGCGACCGCCGCGACAAGGCGAGGAGGAAGCTGGATACCCGCTCCACCGCCGTCTTGCAGCCGAGCAGCAGGATCTGGTCCTGCGCCGCCGACAGCTCGACCGAGGTCATGGCGAGCAGCCGCCCCTGAACCGCCGGGTGCCGTTCCATCAGGCGGCGCAGCGCCGTCCGCGACATCCGGCAGACGGTGGAGGCGGTGACGGTCTCGGCGGTGTAGGCGTAGCCGCTGCCCACGGCCAGCCCGATCACGTCGCCCGCCGTGGCGAAGCCGGTGATCTGCTGCCGGCCGTCCGGCAGGGTCTTGTAGAGCTTCAGCATGCCCGACATGACGGTGAAGACGGCCTCGGCCTCTTCCCCCTCCATCACCACCGGGGTCGCCGACAGCAGGTCCAGCGGACGCGACGTCGTCGACAGGTCCGGCAGGTCCCCGGCGGTCAGGGCGCCGCACAGTCCCTTGCTCCGCGCCGAGCAGCCGGCGCAGCGGCCGGTCACCGTCTCCGCCGCCCGCGTCGGCGGAGCGGGAATCGGCGGCGGGACAATGGCTGCGGTGGTGGCGGCGGCGACGGAGAAGGTCATGACATGTACCCCTGGGCTGTCTCGCTTCGGCGCCGTGGGACGGCGCGCTCGCTTCGGACGTCCGGTCCGGACCAAAGCATCAAACTAAGGTCTTGAAACCGAGCCAAAGGTATGAGGTATGACCAGGACCCGCCCTGATCTGGATCAACCGGGCCCCGGATCGGTCCGGCGGTGGGGCAACCGGACAGGGCAACGGCCCGGAGGGTGATCCGGGCCGCGAGGCATGATTTCGTTGCGGTTCAGAGAGTCCGGCCGGGCCGTCCGCGCGGCGGGAAGCGGCTGGAGGTGGCGCGCATGGTGCCGTCCGCCATCGGCATGTCGCCGGATTCCGCGTCCTCGTCGTCGCCGCGGGGGCGACGGGACTCGCGGTCCGTCACGCGTGCCGCTTCGGCGCGGGTGACCGAGGCTTCCAACTCACGGATGCGCGCCTGCAGGCTGCCGACGACCGCGGCGCCCGCCTGACGGGACTTGAACTGTTCGAGATCCTGCTTCAGGCGGAGCAGTTGACTCTTCTGTTCCTGGAGGCTCGGACCGTCCCGGCGCTTCGTTACGCGATAGACTTTTTCGTCAAATCGGTTCACTGCGTTTCTCCTGTCTGCTCTTAAGCAGATTGGGTCGACGCGCCGCTGCACCATCTCTCGAATGGGATAGGCCCTGCATTTCCACCGCTGGTGGCAGCGGAGGGAACGTCCTTTGCGGTGATTCTTCGTGGCGATCAGGGCATCCGTTCGTTGACGCTCCGTTCCGCGGCGACCGCGGCGGCCAGCGCGTCGCGGTAACGGCGCAGCCGCGCGTAGGTCGGCCAGACCATGCCGACCAGCGGGTCGCACCAGTGGACCAGGACCATCAGCCCCATTCCGGCGAATCCGCCGATCAGGGTGCCGGTGAGCAGGCCGGGCAGGGCGCCCAGGATCCAGGGATCGGACAGCCGCCCGGCGTCGTAGGCCTGCACCGCCGCCATCCCCACCGTCGCCGCCAGGGCCAGCGCGACCCCGACGCGCCCCGGCGCGTACCAGATCCGCAGATCTTCCCGGGTCAGCCCGTAATCCTCGGGGATCGGGCGCGCCGCGGCCTCCACAACGCCGTCCGGTACGCCGTCCGGGCGCGCATCGCCATCGCGCGGCGCGCCGAACACCGCGACGGGAGTCCCGCCGCCCTCGATCACCCGCCAGCGCCGCCGCGGGTCGCCGCCATCGTCTTCCAGCCGTTCCATCGCGCGATATTGCGCGGGCGGACGGGTTTCGGCAACGACGCTCTTGCCCGCCGCCGCCAGCCCGAGACTCAGCCGGGGCTTCCCGCCGCCGTGCCGGCTCCGGCAGACGGCGGCGGGAAGCCGCCATCGGCGGGCACCGCCTCGCAGTCCGCCTCCAGGGCGTATTTCACGATGGTGCCGTCGATCAGCCTCAGATCGTAGGATGGGTGCCCACCCAGGGTCCGCGCGATCACCATGGCGTCCCGTCCATGATGCCGGACCTTCGTGCCCAGTCGCAGCATGGTTCCAACCCCCGCATCCCGTGTTTCGTTAACGAAACCTTACGCCGGAGTGCCGCCGCCGGACGAGCAACAAAAAGGGGCATGCGGATGGGGCGACGGGCCTTTGCTTTGGGCATTGCCGGGATGATGTTTGCGGTCCATCATCCGCGGGTCGCACAAATCAAGAAGCCGAACCGTACAGAGGAAACGCACGGGTATGGATGCACAGGATCTGCGCGCGCTCCAGGCGCCGCTGAAGGACAAGTACAAGGAGGCCCCGGAGTCGGCGGTGGTCACGCTGAAAGCCCGCGGCGCGCTGGACGATTCCGGCATCGCCTGCAAGGTGGATACGGGCCGCGCGCTGGTCGAGGCCGGCCTGCACCCGGCGACCGGCGGGCCGGGCACCCAGGCCTGCTCCGGCGACATGCTGCTGGAGGCGCTGGTGGCCTGCGCGGGCGTGACGCTGAAGGCGGTCGCCACGGCGCTGGAGTTCAAGCTGCGCGGCGGCACGGTGTCGGCCGAAGGCGACCTGGATTTCCGCGGCACGCTGGGCGTGGCGAAGGACGTGCCGGTCGGTTTCCGCGCCATCCGCCTGCGCTTCGAGTTGGACACCGACGAACCGGCGGAGCGCATCGCCAGCCTGACCAAGCTGACCGAGCGCTATTGCGTCGTCTACCAGACCCTGGCCAACCCGCTGCCGATGGCGCTGTCCGTCGAGACGGGAGCCTGATGGAAGGATGGCCGGTCCAGCGGGTCCGGATCGGCCATTCCCCACCCATCAATCGTTGAGGCCATCAATCGTTGAGGAAGGGGTTGTACAGCCGCTCTTCCCCGATGGTCGAGGTCGGGCCGTGGCCGGGGATGAAGGTCACGTCGTCGCCCAGCGGGAACAGCTTGCTGCGGATCGATTCGATCAGGTCGCCGTGGTTGCCCTTGGGGAAGTCGGTGCGGCCGATGGAGCCCTGGAACAGCACGTCGCCGACGATGGCGATCTTGCTCGGCTTGTGAACGAAGACCACATGGCCCGGCGTGTGGCCCGGACAGTGGTGGACGTCCAGCGTCAGATTGCCGACCGTCACCGTGTCGCCTTCCTCCAGCCAGCGGTCCGGCGTGAAAGAGCGGACCGGCGGGAAGCCGAACATCTGGCTCTGCATCGGCATGCCGTCGATCCAGAACTGGTCCTCGCGGTGCGGCCCCTCGATGGGCAGTTTCAACTCGTCGGCGAGGTCGGCGACGGCGCCGGCGTGGTCGATGTGGCCGTGGGTGACCAGGATCTTCTCCAGCGTCACGCCCTTCGACTGGGCGGCGCGCAGGATGCGCGGAAGATCGCCGCCGGGATCGACGGCGGCGCCCTTCATCGTCTCCGGACACCAGAGCACCGTGCAGTTCTGCTGGAACGGAGTGACGGGAACGATGATGGTCTGCATGCCGCGTCCTTCGCCGGTCAATGATCAATGGTCAGGGATCAATTCGTGTTCGACCTTACGCGCCACCGTTTTCCAGGGCAAGAACCGGTACCAATTCCTGGGCAACACGGCTATATGGAGTGCACTTTATCTTTATCCCATTCCGCCGCGGGGGGCGGTGCCGGACCGAATGCTGTCGCAAAAAGCCAAATACGCCCTGCGTGCGCTGATCATGCTGGCCGAACGGACGGACGACGAACTCGTCCTGATCGCCGAAATCGCCGAGCGGGAGAACATTCCGCGCAAGTTCCTGGAAGCCATTCTGGTGGAACTGCGCAAGCATGGCCTGCTGTTCGCCAAGCGCGGCAAGAGCGGCGGCTACCGTCTGGCGCGCCCGGCGGAGGAGATTTCCTTCGGCGAGGTGATCCGGCTGATCGACGGGCATCTGGCGCCGATTCCCTGCGCCAGCAAGAATTCCTTCCGTCCCTGCGAGGACTGCATCGACCCGCCGACCTGTTCGGTGCGCTGGCTGATGGTCCAGGTGCGCGACGCCACCGCCCAGGTGCTCGACAACCAGACCCTGTCCGACGCCCTGCGCCACCGTCAGGCCACCGGCGGCCTGCCCGTCAACTTCGACATCTGACCGGCTTCCGCCCCGTCAGGGCATCAGATCCACGGCGATGAACACCCGGTCCAACGCGCGGTTCGTCGCCTCGCGCAGGATTCCCACCTCCAGAAGCTCGTCCACCAGAAGCTGGGCGCCGCGGAAGGTGCTGCCCAGCCGCTTCTGCACCCGCCGCACGGTCAGGGCGGGCTCCTCGAACAGAAGCTCCAGCAGGTCCGGGGTGCGGGAATTGCGGCGCTTGGCCCCCACCCGCTGCTGCCAGCTCTCTGCGGTGCGGTCCAGAGACAGGGCGCGTTCCCGCTCCCGCCGCGCCGTCTCCGCCACCGTGTCGGCCAGCCACAGCCGCCATCCCTCCTCCCGCCCGCGGGCGGCGAGGCCGGCGGTCGTGCGGTCGGCGTGCAGCGAGACGGACATTGGCAGCCAGACGTTCGGCACCCGGCAGCAGCGCGCCACGGCCAGCGCCGCCATCAGCCGGGCCGAGGGCACCGCCCAGGCGGGAATGCGCAGATCGGGCGCCGGGCGCAGCAGTTCGGCCAGCATGCCCACGCCGCCGAGCAGGGCCGGCGAGTCGCCGGCCTGATCCAGACGCTTGAGCAGGGTGGCCGCCTCCGCCTCGCGGTCCGCGGAGAAGGCCAGCCGTCCGGGATCGCGGCCGGACACCTCCGCCTGAAGGCAGCGCCACAATGCCTCAGCCCAGCCCAGCGTCCAGGCGGGAGGTGTGTCGTCCGCCGCAGGTGTGGCGTCGCCATCCTCGTCGTCGGGCGGGAAGGAAAAACGGACGTCCGACCCGGCCTCCAGTTGCGCCACCGCCCGCCAAGCATCGGCGGCGGCCCCGCTGGACGGGATCGGCGCCCGCGTGTTTCCCGCGTGGCGAGCCGGGGCGGCGATGACGCCTTGGGTGAACAGAGCGCCTTGCCACAGCGCGCGGACCGATTGCGCCGCCCCCCGTCCGGCGGTGGGGACGAGGTCGGTGCCGATGGTCGCCACCAGGAATTCCGCCGGGTCCACGGCCACCCCGTCGAGCCGCGCCGCCGCGCAGGACTCGCGCCGCGCCGCGTCGGCCCACAACCGGCGCCGGCGTGCCGGGTCCTGGACCACCTCCGCCAGCCGGCCGAGCGCGCGTTCGGCTTCCAGAAGAGCGGTCAGCAGTGCGGGGGAGAGGGGCTGGACTGTTGCGGACATGGCCGTTCGGGACAGGAGGCGGAGAGGGCGCGCATGATAGCGATCCGACGCATCGCTTCCAGCCCGATCCGTGAGGAAGCGATTTCACAGTGCGATGTGAAATTAACGCGGCTTGGCGTGGGAAATGACAAAAAACAGCCTTGCGGCATCCGAGGAATCATGCAAACTCTAGGAGGCAAATGGATATTGCATATACATTATAAAGAGTGTGGATACGGCGCGAGCGCCGGGTTTGTGAACAGCGGTGCGGCGCATGGTCTTCGGGCCGGTGCCGCCCCCCAATGAACCATACTGAGGGAGTGTGCCATGTCGTTTCGTGATCGGCTCTCCGCGCTCCGCGCGAACCGGTTTTCCATTGGCCGGCTCTCCGTAGGCCGCCTGTCCGCAATGGCCGCGGGTGTTGCCCTCGCCATGCTGACCATCGCGCCCGCCAAGGCGCAGACCACGCTGCTGAACGTCTCCTACGACCCCACCCGTGAATTCTATGTGGAGTTCAACAAGGCGTTCGCCAAGAAATGGCAGGCGGAAAACGGCCAGACGGTGACCGTCAAGCAGTCGCACGGCGGGTCGGGCAAGCAGGCGCGCTCGGTCATCGACGGGCTCGACGCCGACGTGGTGACGCTGGCGCTGGCCTACGACATCGACGCCATCGCCGACTCCGGCGCCCTGCCGAAGACGTGGCAGACACGCCTGCCGAACAACAGCTCCCCCTACACCTCGACGATCGTCTTCCTGGTCCGCAAGGGCAACCCGAAGCAGATCAAGGACTGGGACGACCTGCTGAAGCCGGGCGTGCAGGTCATCACCCCGAACCCGAAGACCTCGGGCGGGGCGCGCTGGAACTATCTGGCGGCCTGGGCCTACTCGCTGGAGAAGAACGGCAACGACGAGGCCAAGGCCAAGCAGTTCGTCGCCGACCTGTTCAAGAATGTCCCGGTGCTGGACAGCGGCGCCCGCGGCTCCACCGTCACCTTCACCCAGCGGCAGCTCGGCGATGTTCTGCTGGCCTGGGAGAACGAGGCCTTCCTGTCGCTCCAGGAATTCGGCGCCGACAAGTTCGACATCGTCGTGCCGTCGCTGTCGATCCTGGCGGAGCCGCCGGTCACGGTCGTCGATTCGGTGGTCGACCGCAAGGGAACGCGCAAGGCGGCGG
Organism: Azospirillum sp. UENF 312511; assembly: GCF_058780635.1. Classification (NCBI taxonomy): domain Bacteria; kingdom Pseudomonadati; phylum Pseudomonadota; class Alphaproteobacteria; order Rhodospirillales; family Azospirillaceae; genus Azospirillum; species Azospirillum sp. UENF 312511. The sequence goes on from NZ_JBSNCG010000001.1 coordinate 440,972, forward strand.
AAGCCTACCTGAACTTCCTCTACACCCCCGAAGCGCAGGAGATCGCGGCGAAGAACTTCTACCGCCCGCGCCTGCCGGAGGTCGCTGCGCGGTATGCGGATCGCTTCCCGAATGTTAAGCTTGTGACCATCGACGGTTCCTTCGGGGGCTGGCGCACGGCGCAGGAGAAGCATTTCGCGGATGGCGGCGTCTTCGACCAGATTTACCAGAAGGGCCGCTGACCCGTGGTCGCGGCAACCACCAGCGACGCCGTGCTTCCCAATACGGGGGGCACGGTGTTGAGCGTTCTTCGAAAACCCAGCGTCCTGCCCGGCTTCGGGCTGACCCTGGGATTCACGCTGACCTATCTGTCCCTGATCGTCCTGCTGCCGCTGGCCGCGCTGGCGCTGAAGGCGGCTGGGTTGGGCTGGTCCGGCTTCTGGGACGCGGTGCTGACGCCGCGCGTCCTGGCCGCCTTCAAGGTCAGTTTCGGGCTGTCGCTGGCCGCCGCTGCGGTCAACGCCGTCTTCGGCTTCATCGTCGCCTGGGTGCTGGTGCGCTACCGCTTCCCCGGCGACCGGATCGTCGACGCGCTGGTGGATCTGCCCTTCGCCCTGCCCACCGCGGTCGCCGGCATCGCGCTCAGCGCGCTGTACGCACCCAACGGTTGGATCGGCTCCCTGCTGATGGAGTGGTTCGGGCTGAGGGTGGCCTTCACGCCGCTGGGCATCGCCATCGCCTTGACCTTCATCGGCCTGCCCTTCGTGGTGCGCACCGTGCAGCCGATCCTCCAGGACCTGCCGCCGGAGGAGGAGGAGGCCGCCGCGGCCCTGGGGGCCACGCGCTGGCAGGCCTTCCGGCGGGTGGTGTTCCCGGCGCTCCTGCCGGCCCTGCTGACCGGCTTCGCCCTGTCCTTCGCCCGCGGGGTGGGGGAGTACGGCTCGGTGATCTTCATCGCCGGCAACATCCCCGGCCTGTCGGAAATCCTTCCGCTGCTGATCGTCATCAAGCTGGAGCAGTACGACTATGCCGGCGCTGCCGCGGTCGGCGTGCTGATGCTGATGGCGTCCTTCGTGCTGCTGCTGGCCCTGAACCTGCTGCAAGCCTGGATGAGGTCGCGCCATGCTCGTTAAGAAAGCCGTCGGGTTCACCCCGGCGCTGGCCGACAGCCGCTGGGTGAAGGGGCTTCTGATCGCCACGGCGCTGGCCTTCCTGATGCTGTTCCTGGTGCTGCCGCTGGTCGCGGTCTTCGTCGAGGCGCTGCGCCGCGGCACGGACGCCTACTGGGCGGCCCTGATGGAGCCGGACGCGGTGGCGGCGATCAAGCTGACGCTGATCGTCGCGGTCATCGCCGTGCCGATGAACCTTCTCTTCGGCGTGGCGGCGTCCTGGTGCATCGCCAAGTTTGACTTCCGCGGCAAGGACGTGCTGATCACCCTGATCGACCTGCCCTTCTCGGTGTCGCCGGTGATCTCCGGCCTGATCTACGTGCTGCTGTTCGGGCTGCACGGGCTGATGGGGCCGCTCCTGAAGTCGCAGGGCATCCAGATCATCTTCGCGGTGCCGGGGCTGGTGCTCGCCACCGTCTTCGTCACCTTCCCCTTCGTCGCCCGCGAGCTGATCCCGCTGATGCAGGAGCAGGGCAACGAGGAGGAGGAGGCGGCGCTGGTGCTGGGCGCGTCCGGCTGGCAGACCTTCTGGCGCGTCACCTTGCCCAACATCAAATGGGGCCTGCTGTACGGCGTCCTGCTGTGCAACGCCCGCGCGATGGGCGAGTTCGGCGCGGTGTCGGTGGTGTCCGGCCACATCCGGGGCGAGACCAACACGATGCCCCTGCATGTCGAGATCCTCTACAACGAATACAACTTGGTCGCTGCCTTCGCGGTGGCCTCGGTGCTGGCCATGCTCGCCCTCGTCACGCTGGTCGTGAAGTCGGTGCTGGAATGGCGCTTCGGGGCTGAGCTGGCGGCCACCCGGCATTGAGGCGACGCACGTCATGGCGATCCAGGTTTCGGGCATCACCAAGCAATTCGGCAGTTTCCGCGCGCTCGACGCGGTGGACCTCGAGGTCCGTTCCGGCGAGCTTCTGGCCCTGCTCGGCCCGTCGGGCTCGGGCAAGACGACCCTGCTGCGCATCATGGCGGGGCTGGAGTTCGCCGATTCCGGCAGCCTCCTGCTCAACGGGGAGGAGGCGCTGAGCCTCACCCCGCGGGAGCGGCAGGTCGGCTTCGTCTTCCAGCATTACGCGCTGTTCCGCCACATGACCGTCTTCGAGAATGTGGCCTTCGGGATGAAGGTGCGGCCACGCGGCCAGCGCCCGGCCTCGACCGAGATCAAGCGGCGTGTCATGGAACTGCTGGAACTGGTCCAGCTCGCCCATTTCGCCGACCGCTATCCGGCGCAGCTCTCCGGCGGGCAGCGGCAGCGCGTGGCGCTGGCCCGCGCGCTCGCCATCGAGCCGAAGGTGCTGCTGCTCGACGAGCCGTTCGGCGCGCTCGACGCCAAGGTGCGCAAGGAGCTGCGGCGCTGGCTGCGCAAGCTGCACGAGGACATCCACATCACCTCCGTCTTCGTCACCCACGACCAGGAGGAGGCGCTGGAGCTGGCCGACCGCGTCGTGGTGATGAGCCAGGGCCGGATCGAGCAGGTGGGCAGCCCGGCGGAGGTCTACGACCGTCCGGCCTCGGCCTTCGTCTACGAGTTCCTCGGGCAGGTGAACCGCTTCGACTGTGTGGTGACCGACGGGGTGGCGCGGACGGCCAACGGGGCGCTGTCGATCCCCGCCGACGGCACGGTCCGCGGCCCGGCCATCGCCTATGTGCGCCCGCACGATCTGGGCCTCAGCCCCAGCGCCGGCGGGCCGGGCCGGGTGTCGGGCATCCATGTGGTGGGTCCGGACGCGCGCATCGAGATCGACCTCGCCGGCCTGCCGCTGGAGGCCGAGATGGACCGCGAGCGGCTGACCGCTCTGGGCCTGCGCCTCGGCGACCAGTGCAGCGTCCACATCGACCGCGCCCGCGTCTTCCCGCAGCCGTGACTGCTACACCGACGGCGCCCGGCCTAACCGCGAAAAGGGGCGGGCGGGGCGCCCCGCCTCATGCGAACGGGATTTCTGCGGGCCATGGAGCCTGCCCCGTCCGGGCCACGGACTAAGTCCAACGCCGACTCGTAACGCCATTGCCTTCTGGCGATGCGGACAGTGGATGTGTTGAGCCTTCCGCATTGCACCAAATGCAGGAGGCTCCGGTGGACCATTCAGGACTGTCGCAGGCCCCCGGCCCCGGCGCCGCCGCCCTGCGGACGGGCACCGGGGCCGGAGCCTGGTCGCCGCCGTTGCTGCTCGTGCTGCCGGTGATCCTGGCGCTGCTTCTCCTGCCGCTCATCCTGGTGGAGATGCCGCCGCTGCTCGACTACCCGAACCATCTGGCGCGGGTGGACGTGCTGCTGCATTACCGGACCGACCCCTTTCTGGGCGACCATTACTCCGCCTCCCTGACGCCGGTGCCGAACCTGCTGATGGAGGCGGTGATGCTGCCGCTGGCCAGCGTGCTGCCGCTGTACATCGCCGGGCGCGTCTACATGGCGCTGGCCGGGCTGCTGACCCTGTTCGGGGCGATGCTGCTGAACCGCACGCTGTTCGGGCGGTGGAGCCTGTGGCCGCTGTGCGGCGCGCTGTTCATCTACAACGCGACGCTGATCGGCGGCTTCATGAGCTTCTCGCTCGGCCTCGGCTTCCTGCTGGTCGGGCTGTCGCTGTGGATCGCGCTGGCGGGACGGCGCTGGCAGGTGCCGGTGGGGATGGGCTGCGCGCTGTTCCTCTATTTCGCCCACGCCATCGTGCTCGGCTCCTTCCTGCTCTGCCTGTTCGCGGTGGAGGCGGTGAAGTATGTGGGGCAGGGGCGCAAGCCGCCGACGCTCGCCAATCTCGGGCGCGACGCCCTGCGCTTCGCCGCGCTTCTGGTCCTTCCCGTGGCGCTGTTCGCCGGCACGGTGGGGACGCACCTCCTGCAATCCGATGCGGCGGCGGTGGGCGCCCGCGACAGCACGCCGGTCCTGCTGCTGAAGGAGGTCTATTGGCGGCTGAAGAAGCTGACCGAGCTGAAACAGTGGGGGTACCGGCTGCACGACATGCTGGCCCCGGTCCTGAACTACAACACGCTGCTCGACGTGGCGACCCTGCTGCTGATCCTGGGCGGCATGGTGGCGGCGCGTCTGGCCGGCTGGCTGCGCGCCGCGCCGGCGATGATGCTCGCGGTGGGGCTGTTCGTGCTGGCCTTCTTCGTCGTGCCGGACCCGTTCTTCGGCACCTATTTCGTGTCGATCCGCTTCTGGATCCTCGCGGCCTTCCTGCTGGTGGCCGGCACCGACATCCGCTTTCCCAGCGCCCGCGCCGCGGCGGCCTTCGCCGCCGGCCTGCTCGCCCTGCTGACGGTGAGGACCGGCGTGCTGACGCTCAACTGGCTGGCCTATGAGGACGATGTGGCCGACCTGCGCCGCGCCATGGAGCGGATCGAGCCCGGACGCTCCGTCCTGATCGCCTGGGCGGGGCAGGAGGCCGGCTGCTGCAACACGCGGGAGTTCCTGCTCACCCAGCCGCCCTGGCGGCACGCGCTGGTCGCCTTGCCCAGCCTGATCCATCTGCCGTCGCTCATCACCGTGGAGCGGCGCGCCTTCGTCCCGACCCTGTTCAGCCACCCGGGCAAGCAGCCGCTGACCGTGACCCAGCCCTACCGCGACCGCTGCATGGCGATCTACGAGGGGGTTCCGGTGGACGTCCGCCTGCTCTCCCGACCCGAGGAAGCGACCCTGCGCGACCATGTCGAGCCCTGCCCGCACTACATCGGCTGGCGGGACAAGTACGATTACGTGCTGGTGATGTTCTCCAACGTCTTCCACGCGGCCGGGCTGACGCCGCCGCCGGGAGCGCAGGAGGTCTACCGCGGCACCGTCTTCGACCTGTGGCGGGTCGAACGCTGAGGCGATTGCCCAGTCGTTCCGGTCAGTCGTTCTGGCCGGCCGGCTCGCTGAGCGCGTCGTAGCCGCGGTCGCGGACGCTCTTCAGGCTCTGGTCGATGGTCTCGGCGTCCACCCCGGCGGTGCGCAGCACGAGGCTGGCCAGTTGCAGGCTGGCCTCCAGCGTCTCCGGCACCACGGCGCTGGCCCCGGCCCTCTTCAGTCGCGCGCCGCGGTCGAGATCGTGGGCGCGGGCGGCGATGGCCAGCCGCGGGGCGGCACGGCGGATGGCCTCCACGGCGCGCTCCGCCATGTCGGGGCGGTTGACGGTGATGACAGCGGCCCGCGCCCGCTCGATCCCGGCGGCGCGCAGCACGCCGATCTGGCTGGAGTCGCCGTAATAGACCGGCAGCCCCTCGGCCCGCGCCGCCGCCACCCGCTGCGGGTCGAGGTCCAGCGCGACGTAGGGGATGTCGTGGGTGCGCAGCAGCCGGGCGACGGCGCGACCGACCCGGCCGTAGCCGGCGATCAGCACATGGCCGGTGATGTCGCTGGTCTCCACCCCGAAGGCCTCGGCGCCGTAGCGGGCCTCGACCTTCTGGGCCAGCCGCTGGGCGATGGCGCCGACCAGCGGCGTGACCGCCATGCTGAGCGCCACGCAGGAGGACAGCAGCAGCCCCGTCTCGCCCTCCAGCACCGCCAGCCGCGTCGCTTTGCCGATCAGCACGAAGGCGAACTCGCCGCCCTGCGACAGCAGCAGCCCGATGCGCAGCGACGTCGCCAGCCCGAGCCCCGACAGGCGGCAGAGCAGGAACAGCAGGATGCTCTTGCCGACCAGAAGCGCGGCGGTCACCATCAGGATGTGGTCGGCGCGCTGGAGCATGGCCGGCAGGTCCAGCGTCATGCCAACGGTCATGAAGAACAGGCCGAGCAGCAGGCCGCGGAACGGCTCGATGTCGGCCTCCACCTGATGGCGGTAGGCGGTGTCGGCCATCAGCATGCCGGCCAGGAAGGCGCCCAGCGCCATCGACATGCCGGCCGCCGCCGTCAGCCAGGCGACCGCCAGGACGACCAGCAGGTTGGTCGCCGTGAAGACCTCCGGGCTCTTGGCCGAGGCCACGAAGTGATAGACCGGGCGCACCACGAAGCGGCCCAGCAGCATGATGGCGCCGATTGCCGCGACGGCCTTGACCCCGGCCAGGGCGAGCGCCCAGGGAATGCTGGTGTCGCCGCCGGCCAGCAGCGGCAGCAGGGTCAACAGCGGCACGACGGCCAGATCCTGGAAGATCAGCACGGCGACCGACACGCGCCCGAACCGCGCCACCGTCTCCCCGCGCTCGACCAGCAGCTTCAACACCGTGGCGGTGGAGGAAAAGGCCAGCATGCCGCCAATCACCAGCGCCGCCGCCATGCCCTCGCCCAGCGCGTAGGCGACGGCGGCGATGGCGGCGCTGGTCAGGACGACCTGCATCAGCCCCAGCCCGAAGATGTAGCGCCGCATCGCCCGCAGGCGCGACAGCGGCAGCTCCAGCCCGATGGCGAAGAGGAGGAAGACCACCCCGAATTCGGACAGGACCTGCGGCAGCTCCATGTCCAC
>NZ_JBSNCG010000001.1:455000-1794434 GCF_058780635.1 Azospirillum sp. UENF 312511
TCGGCGGCTCCTCGAACAGCCAATTGAAATGGGTGTCGTCCAGCAGCGGGGAGTCCGCACCGAAGTGGTCGCGCTGGAAGGACTCCAGCGCGACACGATCCTCGGACATGAACCGTTCCACACCCCGCTGAAGCCAGGGCATTGCGGTCATGCGTCGCTCCCATCCACCTCGACCGGCTGCACCAGCGCGGCGTTGCGCAGGATGCGGCCCGACGTGCGGCGCTTCAGGACGATGTCCTTGTAGACGCGGCGGACCTGATCGACCGACAGGTTGAGGGCGCGGGCCGCCTCGTCCTCCGGCACGCCGCGGCCGTAGGCGCAGAGCGCGAGGTCCAGCTTGTCGTAGGGGATGGCGTAGTAGAACTCCTCCTGCGACTGCGGCAGGGTGTAGGTGTCGGTGCTCGGCGACTGGCTCTGGATGTCGTCGGGCAGGCCGAGCCAGGCGGCCATCTGGTAGACCTGGGTCTTGAACAGATGGGCGATCGGCTTCAGGTCGGCCAGACCGTCGCCGCCGCGCACGAAGAAGCCCAGCTCATACTCCAGCCGGTTCGGCGTGCCGAGGACCGCGTAGTTCAGCCGGTCGGCGTGGGTGTATTCCATCGTCTTGCGGACGCGCTGCTTCAGGTTGGTGGCGGCGACCACCGACAGATAGACGTCCACCGGCATGCGGCTGGTCTGGCGGTCGCCCTCCGGCGATTCCACCGTCATGGTGAAGTAGTTGACGCGGTCGGCGTCGAGCAGGCCGGCGGCGAGGCCGATCTTCTGCTTCCAGCCCGGACCGTATTCCGGGAAAAGGCGGCGGATGGCGCTGTCGCGGCGGTCGTAGCAGCCGAGCGCGGTCAGCGGAGCGGTAAGGTTCTCCATGATCGGCTCGATGCCCAGGCTCTCGCAGAGCAACCGGCCCCGGCGGGTGCTGTCGGGCGAGGATTCCTTCTCCGGCATCAGGATGGCCAGGACGCGCTCCGGCCCCAGCGCGCGCACGGCCAACGCCGCGCAGACCGAGCTGTCGATGCCGCCGGACACGCCGAGCACGATGCCCTGGCGCTTCAGGTCATGGGCGACGGTGCGCTGGATGAACTGTTCGATCTCCCGGGCAGCCGCCGCGCAGTCGAGCGAGAGGGCGTTGGCGTCGAAGGGATGCAGGGCGTTCAGCATGGTGTCGGTTTTCCCGGTTGGCGTTGTTGCATCGACTGTGAGAAGGGGACTGTGAGAAGGGGACTGTGAGAAGGACTGTGCCTTGGGGACCACGCCGGTCCGCCGGATCAGGCGGCGGCGCTGTCCAAATGCTCTTCGAGAATGTGGATGGGCGCGGCGTCCAAGCGGGTGCGGAGCGTCGAGGCCCGGCCCGGCAGCTCGTCCAGCACGTTCCTGGCGAGCATCTGGAGGGTGAGCACGCCGACCAGGGCCATCTCCTCGCGCTCGCCGGCCATACGGCCGTCGGTGCGGTGGGCCTTGGCGGCGAGGGCGGCGACGCCGACGGCATCGACCAGCCCGTAGCGGTTCAGCGACTCCTCGGACAGCAGGTCCTGGACATAGGCCGGTGCCTGGGCGCCGAAGAGGGCGGTGGTCATCGGGGCGCGGTAGGGGCGCTTCGGGCGGTGGAAGATCTCCGCCGGCAGCAGGCGCGAGGCGACGCGGCGCAACGCCAGCTTGTCGCGCAGCCCCAGCATCTTGACCCGGTCGGGGAGGGCGGCGCAGAGGTCGTCCACCTCCGGATCGAGGAAGGGGTAGCGGACCTCGATGCTGTTGGCCATCGCCACCCGGTCGCCCTGGCTGGTCAGCAGGTAGGGCGACATGAAGGCGGCGATCTCCGTCCACTGGGTGCGGGCGAGCGGGCTCCAGCGCGACCAGCCCGCGGGCAGATGGGCGGCGACGACCTCGTCGAATGCCTGCGTGTTGGCGGCGGAGCGCACGTCCGGGGCCAGCAGGCGCTGGGTCCAGGCGGTGTTCTGCCAGCGGATGCGGTGGGCGTAGAAGGGATCGTCCGTCTCCGTCATGCCGCGCTTCCAGAAAGCCTGCCAGAGCGGGCTGTCCTTCTGGCCGCTGGTGGCGGCGTAGGGATGGATGCGGCTGAGCAGCTTCGGGCGCGCCGTGGAGTGCGGCTGCCGCGCCCAGAAGCGGCGGACCTTGTCCTCCTTGAAGATGTCGTAGCCGGCCAGCCACTCGTCGGCGCCCTCGCCGGACAGCACGACGCGGATGCCGCTGTCGCGGACGAGGCGGGAGAGCAGGAAGAGCGGCGCCGGGGCGGTGCGGACCAGCGGCGATTCGCCGTGCCAGATCACATCGGGCAGGGCCGCCTGGATGTCCTCCGCCGTGCAGAGGATGTCGTGATGCTCCGTCCCGACATGGCCGGCGACCAGCCGCTGCTGCGGCGTCTCGTCGAAGGCGTTGTCGGCGAAGCGCACGCCGAAGCTGTGCATCTGCGTGGTGTCGAGCTTGCGGGCCAGCGCCGCGATCACCGAGCTGTCCAGCCCGCCGCTGATGTAGACGCCCACCGGCACGTCGGCGCGCAGCCGCAGGCGGATGGCGTCGAGCAGCTTCTCCTCCAGCCGGTCCGCCGCCTCGTCCAGCGTGATGCGGGACAGGGCGGGATCACCGGCCATGTCCGGCTCCCAATAGCGGGCCTCGTGCAGGCGCAGGTCGGCGTCGATGCGGATGGCGGTGGCCGGCGGCACGCTCTGCACTCCGGCGAAGACGCTGCCCTGGGGGGCGACGCTCCAGTGGGTGAAGACCTGGGCGAGGCGGGCGGCGTCGAAGCGCGGCTCGATGCGGCCGCCGCCGAACAGGGCCTTGGCTTCCGACGCGAAGGCGAGATGGTCGCCGCTGCGGGCGTAGAACAGCGGCAGGATGCCCAGCCGGTCGCGGACCAGCCACAGCTCGCGCTTCACCGCGTCCCACAGGCCGATGGCGAACTGGCCGTTCAGCTTGGCCCAGGCGGCGGGGCCGTACTCCTCGAAGGCGTGGACGATCACCTCGGTGTCGGTGCGGGTGTAGAAGCGGTGCCCGCGCGCCTCCAGGTCACGCCGCAGCTCGACGTGGTTGAAGATCTCGCCGTTGAAGGTGATCCAGAGAGTCCGCTCCTCGTTGTGGATCGGCTGGAAGCCGCCGGCCAAGCCGACGATGCTGAGGCGCGCATGGGCGAGCCCGATCCGCCCGTCGCGGTAGAAGCCGTAGCCGTCCGGGCCGCGGTGCCCGATCATGGCGATCATGCGCTTCAGTTCGTCGAGTCCGGCGGGCTCGGCACGCGGCCCGGCGAGAACTCCGGCGACACCACACATCGCACGCTCTCCTGTGTGTCTTGATCCGGCGGGAAAGGGATCGGCGGTAAGAAAGTCAGGCGGTTTCGGCGAGCATCGCGCGCTTGATCTTGCCGGACTCGGTCTTCGGCAACTCGTCGCGGATCTCGATGAATTTGGGCACCAGATGGCTTTCCAGGCGGCCCCGGCAGTGCTGGCGGATCGCCATCTCGGTCAGGGTGGCGCCGGGGCGGACGACCAGATAGGCCTTCACCGCCATGCCGTCGGCGGAGTCGGGCACGCCGAGAACGGCGGCCTCGACAACGGCTTCCAGCTCGTAGAGGGCGTTCTCGACCTCCTTGGGGCTGACCTTCTCACCGCGGCACTTGAACACGTCGTCCTTGCGGCTGACGAAGTAGAGGCAGCCGTCGGCGTCCATGGTGAAGAGGTCGCCGGTGTAGAGCAGGGTTTCACCCTGCGGCCCGCTGCGCAGGCGCTTGGCGGTTTCCTCCGGACGGTTCCAGTAGCCGCGCATCACGTTGGCGCCGCGGACCACCAGCTCGCCGACCTCGCCGGGGGCGGCGCGGTTGCCCAACTCGTCCACCACATAGGCTTCGCAGTTGGGAATGGCCCGGCCCACCGAGGCGGTCTTGGTGCCGAGGTCGCGCGGGTCGAGGTAGCAGATGCGGGTGCAGCATTCCGTCATGCCGTACATCGAATAGAAGGCGGCATCCGGGAAGCGCTCGCGCAGGCGGTCGATGTGGGCGGTCGGCAGGGGAGCCGCCGCGTTGGTCAGGTAGCGCAGGGAGGACAGGTCGGCGGTCTTCAGCGCCTCCATCCCGAGAAGGGTGGAGAAGAAGGTCGGCACGCCGGGCAGGCCGGTGATGCGGTGCTTCACCATGCGCGCCAGCGTTTCCGCCGGAAAGGCGAAGGAGCGTTCCAGAACCACCGTGAAGCCGACGCGCGCCCCGGTCAGGATCTGCGACAGGCCGTACCCGAAGGTCAGCGGCAGGACGCACATCACGACGTCGTTGGGCGTGTTCTCCAGATAGGTGGAGATCGACCAGGTGGTGTTCACCAGCGCGGCGTGGCTGAGCATAACGCCCTTGGGCCGCCCGGTGGTTCCCGAGGTGTAGAGGATGGCGGCCAGATCCTGATCGATCAGGCCGCGGTTCTGCGGCTTGGTGCCTCCGGACTGGGGGTCCGGGTGGGTGGCCACGATATCCGTGAAGGAGAGCCCGCCGGCCCCGGCCGGCACAGCGGGCCCAACCCACAGCGTGGTGGCGAGGTGAGGCGCCTCGCCAGCCGCCGGCACAACCTGCCGGGCGAGCGCGGAGGGCGCAATGAGTGCCCGCACGCCGGCGTCGGTCAGGATGTAGGCCAGCTTGTCCGCCTTGGTGGACGGGTTGACGGGGACGTAGACGGCCCCGGCCTTCAGCGCGCCGAACAGGCCCGCGACATACTCGATCGAGTTCTCCAGCATGACCGCCACACGGTCGCCGCGCACCACCCCGGCGGACTGGAGCGCGCAGGCGACGGCGTCGCTCTGGCGATCCAGCTCGGCAAAGGTGACGGCGTTCTCCCCCGCGATCAGCGCGGTGTGGTGAGGCCGCCTTGCGGCGGTTTCGCTGAGGAACTGATGAAGCAGGTGCGCCATGACGCTGTTCCCTTGCCTGGCTTCGGTGACTGTCCCGATGACCCGTTCCGTCCTGGCGGATGGATCAGGCCGCGTCCTTCAGGGTCCGCTTGCGCTCGACGTAGGCGGCGATGCGGCTGACCGATTCGAGGTTGTCGGCCACCATGTCGTCGTCCTCGACGATGATGCCGAAGTGCTCCTCGAGGAAGGCCACGACGTGCATGATGCCGGTGGAGTCGATGATGCCGGTCTCCAGCAGGGATTCGGCGTTGTCGAAGCCGGAGTCGCTGCCGAGCAGGAAGTTCTCCACGATGAAGGCGCGGATTTCCTGGGTGGCGGGTGCGCTCAGGGTCGTCGTCTCGGTGGTGATGGCGGTCCGCATGTCGCTGGCAACTCCTGTGGGTTTGATCGTCGATCCTTGGCCGGCAGTTCGGGACGGTGGTCGGCCTCGTTGGGAGTTACTCCAAAGGGGCCGGTCCGTTCCTTTCGGTGTTACCGCCTCGTTGCGTGGGATTGGGAAAGGCATTTCCCGTTCTTTGCAGAGAGGCTTCGGCAACGCCGCCGAGTACGTCATTCTTTATTGCATTCGAATGCGGTGTTTTCGAGAGTGCAAAGGACGATCGGACGGTGAAGACAGTGGCTAACCACTCAGGGTCATTGCAATTGAGCAGGGAATACCTTCTCGTACTCTTGGGGAGCCCTCTCTGACTTGCGGCGTAGGAGGGCCTATCGCTCTCGTCATGGTTGCTGAGAGGGCGTGCGTGCTTTCCCTCGCCCCTCCGGGGAGAGGGTGGCCCGAAGGGCCGGGTGAGGGGGGTGCCCGTGGCGCCAAGTCCGGCAAAAGCGCAACCCCCTCACCCTAACCCTCTCCCCAGAGGGGAGAGGGGACATGGGAAGCGCTTGTCATAAGGCGAGGATCACGCCGCCGGCAGAGGATCGCCGTGCGTCGGGGTCGGGGCCGGCGTGACACCGTCGCCTTTGCGCTTGCGCAGCCAGGCCGGAATGCCGGTCACCTGCACCGACAGCCAGTCCACCGAGGCGTCGTCGGAAATCGGCACGGCGTGCAGCCGCAGCGGGTCGGCCTTCGGGCCGTTCCAGCCCGGATCGATGGTGCGCGCGGTGCGGTAGCCGGCCTGCCGGATGATCGCCACCTCGCGGTCGCTGAAATCGCCGTTGGGAAAGGCGAAATGACGGCAGGGCAGGCCGGTCGCCTCCTCCAGCTCAGTCTTGCACAGCGCGATCTCCTCGGCGCAGCGCTGGTCGTCGCATTGCAGGAGAATCGGGTGGGTGCGGGTGTGGGCGCCGTAATCGGTGACGGCGGCCAGATGCCGGACCTCGTCCCAGGTCAGCGACTGGCGGTCGGCGCCGTCCCGGTCGGGATCGTCGCCGGCTTCGGCAAGCCGGCGGCGGCGCTCCGGGTCGGGGAGGCGTTTCAGAGTCTCGGCGCCGATTCGCGCGGCGGCGGCGGTCTTCCACCAATAGGGGCGGGCGGTGCCGACCACACGGCTGCACAGGTAGATGGTCGGACGCACCCCGAATTCCTTGAACAGGGGTTCCAGGCGGGCGTTGTTGCGGTGGCCGTCGTCGAAGGTGACGACAAGCGGATAGGGCGGCAGGTCACCCCACCGCCCGCTTTCCAGCGCATCGGCCACCGCGTCCAGCGTGGTGAAACTGTAGCGTTCGGCGTACCAGGCGAGGTGCGCGCGCATCACCTCCGGGTCCGGGTCGTGATACACGACGATGGTCACGTTCCGGCGCGCGAACAAGTTTCGGAACAGGGCACCGACTCCCGTCCAGCGCACGATTCCGGCCGCGATGGCTTGCTTCATGGGGATTGGACCTCTGCTGTGGTTCCGGTCCTTTGTTCACGGCTGGCGAGGCGGTTGCGGACCGGTTGAAAGGCAGGACGGGCCCGGTTCGGAACCGGGCCCGGATCGGCGGGATCGTCAGCCGGACCGCGCCCGGCGCGGCCCGATGGAGGCTGTGGGCGCCGGCTCGGACATCCAGCCGCGGGCGTTGCGTCGGTAGATCTCCACGATGCGCTCCCGGTAGACGGCGATGTCGAACTGGCGTTCGAAGCGGCGGCGGGCGCCCTGGCCCAGCCGGCGGCGCAGCTCCGCGTCGTCGATCACGCGGGCCAGCGCCTCGGCCAGGGCCGTCCGGTCGCCCGGAGGCACCAGCAGGCCGGTCTCCTCGTCGGCGATGGCGTCGCCCACGCTGCCGACCGGGGTGGCGACGATGGTCAGGCCGTTGGCCATGGCCTCCAGCACCGACATCGGCAGACCCTCGAACATGGAGGGCTGGACCAGCACATGGGCCTGCACCAGCTCCTTGCGGCAGCCGGTCTGGTCGAGCCAGCCGGTGAAGCGCACGCGCTCCTCAAGCCCCAGCGCCTTGGCCTGGGCGCGGTAGGTCTCCAGGTCGCCGTCGCCGGCGATGGTCAACTGCCAGGAGCGGCTGCGGCACGCCTCGGACGCCAGGGCGTCCAGCAGCACGTCGATGCCCTTCAGCTTGATCAGGCGGCCGAGGAACAGCAGGCGCACCGGCCCGTCCTCCGCGCGCTCCGGGATCGTCTCCGGACCCGGAACCGCGTTGTGCAGCAGGGTCGTGCGGCGCACGGCCGGGAAGGTGGTGACCACCCAGTTGCGCCAGTATTCACCCAGCACCACCACCTCGCTGGTCATCTCCATCATGTGGCGGATGGCCCAGCGGGACAGCGGCTTGGCGTCCTCGTAATGCTTGGGGAAACGGCCCCCGTGCAGATGCAGGACGACCGGCACCCGGAACAGAGAGGCCATGGCGACGATCAGCCCCTTGCGGAGCACGCTGCCATATTCGGCCATGTGGATGTGCACGAGCTGGGCCTTGCCGGTCGCGAAGCAGCCGAACAGGCGCAGCATCGCTGCGGCGAAGTAGAAGGGCATCAGATGAAATTTCGCGTCCGGCCCGTAGCTGTCGATCACCTCGAACTTCACGTCGGGACGGTTCTCCCGTAAGTCCGTCGTGAAGTTGTCGACGATTCGCCCCATGCCGCCCTTTTCGAGCGTGCCGCCGGGTGAAACGATGTAGATCATATCCGCTCCTGACTGTCGCGCTCCCCTCGCGAGGCTTCAGGGAGGAAGGAATTAGGGACCCCGCGGAAAAATGGGTTCTTACTGTCGGCCCGCGCGGGTCAGCGATGGCTTGGCCGCCGCGGCGTCGGGCAGCGCTCCCAATGAGGGGCGCCGAACGGCGTCGGGACGGTTCAGCTCCGCATAGATGTCCTGAAGGCTGCGGCCATAGGACTCGATGACGAATTTCTCCAGGAACAGCCGGCGCCCCTCCGCCGACAGGTGCGCGTAGAGCGCCGGCCGGGCGGCAAGGTCGCGGACCGCATGGGCCAACGCCTCCGGGTCGTTGACCGGGACGATGCGCGCCGTCTCCCCGTCGGTCAGCACCTCCGGGATCGAGCCGACCGGGGTGGTGATGACGGGCATGCCGGTGGACAGCGCCTCCAGGATCACCATGGGCAACCCCTCGTGGGTCGAGGGAAGCAGCAGCATGTCGTGATCGCGCAGATGGGCGTGCGCCTGCTCGCGGGAGATCCAGCCCTCGAACCGGCATTCGCCGTCCACGCCCAGCTCCGCCGCCATGCGGCGGTAGCCCTCGACGTCGCCGCCACCGCCGATGGTCACGCGGAAGCGGAAGCCCCGGTCCTTCATCAGCCGGCAGGAACGCAGCAGCGTGCCGATGCCCTTGCGCTCCGACAGGTTGGCGAGCACCAGCAGCGACACGATCGCCCCCTCCGGCGGCGCCGCGCGGACGGGCAGGTCGGCGCCGATGTCCGGCACGGCGTTGTAGAGCACGCGGACCTTGTGCGGGTCCGTCCCGACCGACTGCACCAGGAAGTTCCGCCAGCTCTCGCCCAGCACCAGAGCGATGCCGCAGCGGTCGAACAGCCAGCGGCTGATCGCGCGGGACACCGGCCCCTTTTCAAAATACTCCATGAAGGACGCGCCGTGCAGATGCACCACCGTGGGGCAGGAGAACAGTCCGGCGAAGAGCTGGACCACCGCCTTGCGCCAGACGCTGGCGTTCTCCGACACGTTGATGTGCACGACCGTCTGGCGGCGGCGCAGCATCAGGGCGCCCAGCCGCGCCAGCGTGCCGGCCAGATAGACCGGCGACAGCAGGGCGCTGCCGGTGCCGCGGGTGTCGAGCACCACGGTCTCCGGGGCGGTGGAGCTGTTCTGGAAGGCGTCGACGATGTAACCCGTCATCCGCCCGATCCCCCCGCCGCCGTCGAGCGCGCCGGGGGTGGCGAAGACAATGCAGGCGCGGGCCGCCTTTTTGCGCCGGAAACCCCTATCGATCAAACCCATTCTGCCCTCACGCCGCGCCGGGAGCCGAGAAGATGGCCTGACGCAGCCGACGCCGCAGCCCGACCGGCATCAGCGAATGCATCAGGAAGGTGGTCAGCGCCATCGGAGTCGGCGCGCCGTCCCGCAGCGCCGATTTCAGGATGCGCTTGCGCACCGCCGGGGTCCGCGCCGCCTGTTCGCCGCCGGTGGCCTGGAGCAGCAGGCTGGCGTAGGCGCGGGGCGACAGCTTGGGCCGCACCGACTCCGCCCAGTTCAGGGCCATGTCGATGTTGTGGCAGGTCGACAGGGTGATGCGGTCGGATTCCGTGTAGTGGATCGCCAGCACTTCCGGCACCGTCACCAGGGCGCAGCTTTCGATCTGCCCGCAGGAGATCAGCCACTCCCAGTCGTCGAAGGCCGACTTCGGGATCGGCTGGCGCTGGAGCAGCGCCTTCGGGGCGAGCAGGGTGGTGGTGGGGGCGAAGGTCTCGCCCTTGAACAGCCCGTGGCGGACGAACAGGTAGTCGCCGATCCGGTCCCGCGGGGTGCACAGGCGCCGCGGCCATTCGAAGTCGCCGCGGGCCGTCACCACCTTGCAGCGGCAGCTCATGATCGGGTAGCGCACGCCGGGCGGGCGGGCGGCCATCTGCAGGGCGATCTTGCCCGGCATCCACTCGTCGTCGTCGTCGAGGAAGGCGATCCAGGCGCCTTTCGCGCGCTCCACGCCCAGATTGCGGGCGCCGGCGGCGCCGCGGTTCTGTTCCAGCGCGATCACGGTCAGCCGCGCATCGCCGAACGCCCTCAGGCGCTCCTCGGTGGCGGGGTCGGGCCCGTCGATGACGACGACGACCTCGAGCGGGGCGTAGGTCTGTGCCAGCGCGCTTTCCACGGCCCGCGCGACCATGTCCGGCCGGTTGCGGGTGGGAATGACGACGGTGACCATCTCTTGTGAGGGCGTCATGACATTACCTTCTGTCGCGACGGAGAATGCGGGGGGCGGAACATGAGGGGGCCTCCTTCCGTCAGCCGGGCCGGGCCGGACCGCTCCAGCCGGCGGCCGGAGGCCCGCCGTAGGAGGTTCCGTAAGGGGAGGAACTGGCGAAGCCGGCGTTGTACGCCTGCTGCTGGTCCTGCATCCGGGCCTGCATCTTCGCCCAGCGGCGGCGCTGCACGAGACGGGTCGCCGCGATCACCAGCACGATCCAGTTCAGGGAATGGCGCTCCAGGAACACGCTCTCCGACACCGAGATCAGCAGCAGGGCGCAGCCGACGGTGAAGATCCAGGCGGGCTCGGCGCGGTTCTCGCTGTAGCGGATGGCGCCGAAGCCCTGGATCAGCAGGCGGCCCATCAGCATCGCCGTCAGGATCACGCCGGGCAGGCCGAGGTCGAGCCACGCCTCCATCCACCCGTTGTGGGCGGAGTTGATGCCCCAGCCCTGGGTGAAGGTGCTGCCCGGACCGTAGGCTCCGTACCAGTAGGCGCCGTAGCCCCAGCCGAGCAGGAAGCGGTCCTGGATGGACATCAGCGTGTGTTCCCACAGCACCGTGCGCCCGGTCAGCGTCGGATCGCGGCCCAGCATGTAGAGGATGTCGTGCCAGAAGGTCGTGCCGCTGGTGATGCCGACCACCGCGACCAGCAGGACGAAGGCCATGGCCGGCGCGAAGCTGCGGATGCCGCCGCGCACGAAGCCGCTGACCAGCAGCAGGCCGGCGACCAGGATCGAGGTCACCAGGCCGGTGCCCGACCGGCTCATCACGATGAGCAGCAGGGCCATCAGCAGCAGCGGGCGGACCACCCAGCGCTTGCCCTCGCGCGTCCAGTCGAGCCAGAGCAGGCAGAGCACCAGCCAGACCATCATGCGGCCCGTGACGTTCTTCTGCCAGAAGATGCCCTTCCAGGCGCCGACATGCTGCTCGTGGTCGAGCCCGACCGCCGGCATGGCGAAGACCGAGGCGTAGGACAGCACCATCAGGATCGACAGGCCCGTCGCCAGCATCCGGACGATCTCCGGAAAGGTGTAGCGCAGGGCGAGATAGACGGCGAAGGCGGTGGTGAACAGGAAGGCCACCGCGCGGCGCAGCGTCACGTCCGGGTAGATCGACCACAGGGCCGACAGGAAGGCCAGCGCCACGATCAGCGACACCGCCGGGCTTCCCGTCGGGATGCGGAAGGCCAGGCTGGGCCGCAGCGCGATCAGGCCCAGGATCATGACGTAGACGGCCATGAAGTAGATCACCGCGCCCGGCGCGTCCGGATCGGTCGCACCGCCGCCGGTCAGCAGCGCCGGGAGCACCGACCCGCCGAACGAGACGATGCAGAAGACGGTGATGCTCTTTTCCAGAACTTCGAGGACTTTCATGGGGCCGCTGTTCCGGTGAAAAGGGCTGCTATGGCAGTGAACGCCCATGACGGGCGCACCGCATCGTTTTCTGAAGATGCCAACCCGATGCCCGGACCTGTAGCCGGGCGGAGGCATTAGGCCGAAGGAGGCCATCCCCGTCGGGGCTACCTCCGGTTGGGCCATCCACCCCGATCTTGCGGGTCCCGCAGGGCCTATGACGGCCGCTTCCGGCGGCGTCGGAGCGGACCCCGGAAAAGGGAAAGCCCCTCTCCCGGGTGGGAAGAGGGGCCTGGATGGAGCGCTGCGGGGTCATGACCCTTCGCCCTTGAGGACGATCACCGCCGTCTTGCACAGGATGTAGAAGTCGAACAGCAGGCCGCAGTTGCGGACGTAGAAGACGTCCATGGCGACGCGTTCCTGGAAGGTGGTGCGGTGGCGACCCGACACCTGCCAGTAGCCGGTCAGGCCCGGACGGACGGAGCCGATGACGTCCGCCGAGGCGCCGACCTCCGGCAGTTCCTTCGGCATGTAGGCGCGCGGGCCGATCAGGCTCATGTCGCCCATCAGGATGTTCACCAGCTGCGGCAGCTCGTCGAGCGAGGTCTTGCGCAGGAAGCGGCCGACCGGGGTGATGCGCGGGTCGTAGGTCAGCTTGTGGTAGGTCATGTACTCTTCGCGCATCTTCGGATCGTTCTCCAGCAGGCGCTGGAGATGCTCCTCCGCGTTGATGTGCATCGAACGGAACTTCAGCACGTCGAAGGTCTTGTCGCCACCGGCCCAGCGCTTCTGGCGGAACATGACCGGGCCGGGGCTGTCGAGACGGATCGCCGCGGCGATGCCCAGCATCAGCGGCGCCACCGCCACCAGCAGCATGGCCGACAGCAGGATGTCCAGCGCGCGGCGGATGCGCAGGTAGCTGGTCGGCGGACGGACCGAGACGCGCAGGGCCAGCGAACCGTGCAGATTGTGGTAGGTAGCGTCCACCGCGCTGACGTTGCCCTCGCCGAGCAGGCAGTAGACCTGCTTGAAGGGCAGCCGTTCGACCAGGGCCGTCAGCTCCTTCTTGTGGCGACCGATGTCGGCGACGATGGCGGCCTGGGCCTGCTGGGCGTAGGCCGGGGACTTGGCGAGCAGGTCGGTCGAGCCGACCACCGGCAGGTTGGCGACGCGGGTCTGCCACAGCGTGTCGTCGTCGTCGAAGAAGCAGACCGGACGCATCCCCAGCCAGGGCAGGCGCTGCAGCTTCTCCGCGATGGCCGCACCCTGCGGGCCGGCGCCGACGATCACCACCGGGGTGCGCCAGTTCAGCGCGCTGGCCATCAGGCCGTGCACCAACAGCAGGTCGGCGGCGTAGGTGATCGCGAAGCCGATCAGGGCGACCGACAGCGCCTCGACGAAGAAGGAGCGGAAGCCGTCCATCACGATGAAGGGCACGGCGAGAACGGCCACAGACAGCAGGGCGGCCTGGAAGGTGCGGCGGGTCCGCTCCAGATAGTCGAAGCGGCCGAGCGAATAAATTCCGAAAACCGATTTCACCAGCGGCACCAGCATCAGGCCGGTGACCAGGGCGCGCTGCGACAGGTCCGCTTCCGCGGTCAGGGTGTCGCTTCCGAACAGCTGGATGAGCGTCCAGCCGAGCAGGGCGAGCATGAAGCCGTCGGACAGCGCCAACAGCAGCCCGGGTCCCACCGTCGGCATGGCCGTCTTCTTCACCGGGGCCAGATTGATGACCGCTTCTGGGTCGAGTTTGCTCATCGCAGGTCCCATTTATGTGTGAAACGGAATGTCATCCGTCTCGCGCCTGACCTAACGCGCCGCAGCGAAAGACGGTTTCTCATCAGCTTTTTCTTTGAGTCCTTCTGTGTTCAGAAAGACACACAAATATCAGCGCGTGCTCCGCCTCTGTGCAGACAGATCAGAAGGTTGCGCTGTTCTCCACGAATTAGGATAAAGGCGGCCGTCAATCAACAAATCACAAGAGGCTTCCTCCGCCACCGGCGATACCCCTTACATCCAGAGTGGATTCCCCTGGGTGAGTTTGAAGAGATTAAGGAAAGTGGGTGACTTCGTCCGGATCATCCGGATCGGTGGCGGCGCTGCCTCCGCCGCTCTCCGACTACTCCTTTCCTTCCCGCAATTTGGAGGTATTCGGGGGATGTTCCGCGTCCCCTATGGTGGGGTGCGGCACCGGGCGGCAGCGGCATGTCCCGAGTTGGTCTGCCTGTCCCGCCGAGGCGGCAGCGTGGGCGTATCCCATAAGAAGCCGCTCGGCGATTCCGGATGAGACTGTGTCTCCAACGCCCCGTTGATCACGGTGGAGTGCCCTCGCAGGCTGGGTCGGTTGTCTGCCGGGTGGTTCGGCCGATTGCCCCCACCCCGGCCCTCCCCCGCTTTCGCAGGGGAGGGTGCCTTCTGCGAAGCGGCGGCAGTCCCCTCCCCTGCGTCAGCGGGGGAGGGTTAGGGTGGGGGCAGGGACGCCGCCGATGCGCCTTCATGGGGATAAGCCTGAAGAACAGCGCGACGGCACCAACGCGAAATTGAAACGTCCCGGTCCGGTTCCAATCATCGGAATTGCGTTCGCGGGTGCGGCAGAGCCGCCCCACCGGAGTTCTAGGCGGAGTTCCTGATGGCGTCCGAAGCAGCGACGATCTTGAAACACGGTTGGCTGTTCATGCTGGCCAACGTGGTGAACCGGGCTGCCGGGCTTCTGCTCCTGCCGCTCTACACACGGCTTCTCAGCCCTTCCGAATTCGGCGTCTACGCGCTGGTGGTGGTGGTCGCCGACCTGCTGGCGGTCATGCTGATGATCGGCATGAACAACGCCTTCACCGCCGTCTACTTCGAACACGCCGAGGAGGGTGACCGGCAGCGCGTCGCCAGCACCTGCCTGCTGGCGGTGGTCGGCACGTCGGTGGCGATGGTCGGGCTGGCCTGGCCGCTGGGCATGGCGGGAAGCTGGGCGATGTTCGGCGACACCGGCCATGCGGCGGTGATGGCGATCGCGCTGGCCGGCGTCGCCCTGACCACCCTGTTCGAGCTGGCGCTGGCCTATTACCGGGCGCGCAAGCGGTCGGGCCTGTGCTTGCTGGTGTCGCTGGCCAAGGTGATCGCCCTGCTGGCCTTCAACCTGCTGTTCCTGTGGGCGCTCGGCTTCGGGGTGGAGGGCATCTTCCTGGCGAACGGCGCGTCCTTCCTGGCGCTCGGCCTCCTGCTGGTGGTGGCGATCCTGAAGGACACGGGCTTCTCCTTCTCCCTGCCGATCCTGAAGCGGGTGGCGGCGCTGGGGCTGCCTTACGCGCCGCAGTCTCTGCTGGACATCGCCAACAACTTCGTCTCGCGCTGGCTGCTGAACATCCTGCTGTCCACGGCGGCGGTGGGCCTGTTCGCCTTCGGGATGCGGCTGTCGCAAATCCTCTTCATGTTCCTGACCGCTTCCTTCCTGCAGATATGGTCGGTCAGCCGGCTGGAGTCCCAGCATGGCGCCGCGGACCACGGTCAGGCGGATTTCGTCTTCCACCTCTTCGTCGTCCTATTGACCGGAGCCGGGCTGGGGCTGGCGCTGACCGCGCCGGAAATCCTCTGGCTGATCGCGTCGGCCGACTACACGCCGGTCCTGACCAGCATGCCCTTCCTGGTGCTGGCTTATGTGCTGCACGGGGTGCGGATGAACCCGGAGGTGGCGATCCTGAAGGCCAAGCGCGTCGGCGTGCTGCCCTGGATCTCCGCGGCCAGCCTCGCGGTGGGCTCGGCGCTGGCGCTGGCGCTGGTCTGGCAGTGGGGCCTGCTCGGCGCCGCGTTGGCCAACCTCGGGCGCGAGGTCTTCCAGATCGTGCTCACCGAGACGGTGCGCCGGCGCATCTGCCGCGACGAGGTGCCGCTGAACGCCGTGCGGATCGGCTGGATCCTGGTGCCGGCGGCCTTCGCCTACGCGGCGGGCTGGTACCTGTTCGGCACTGAGGTCGACCCGGCCTTCACCGCCGAGAAGGTGTTGCTGGTGCTGGTCTTCCTGGCGGCGGCGGTGTTCGGTCCGGGCATGGGATCGACGGGCCGGGCGATGCTGGGCAAGATGCTGCTGGGCCGCGTCCGCCGCCTGCAATCGGCGTCCTGAAGGCGCATGCCCTGAAAGCGGAAAGGGCCGGCGGATCGCTCCGCCGGCCCTTTGTCATGATCCGCTTCCGCGGTCGTTACGCGGCCTGATGCTCGAGCAGCAGGTTCGCGGCGTCCATTGCCATCATGTGCGCGACGTCGACCGTCGAGAGGTCGAGCGCGCTCTGCGCATCCGCCGCCTGAGCGGTCGCCGTGTCCTGGGCCAGGGCGTGGGCCAGCAGGTCCGCCGACAGGGCCTGGGCCGAGCCCGGCGGGTTGATGGTGCCCACACCGGTCCCGTCGGCGATGGTCGCCTGCGTCGGGTTGGAGAGCTTCAGGTTGAAGGTCTCGACACCCTCGACCACGTCGTCGCTCAGCACCTTGACGGCGACCGTCTTGGTGGTCTCGCCGGCGGCGAAGGTCAGCTTGCCGCTGGTCGCCAGATAGTCCGAGCCGGCCTTGGCCGTGCCGTCCGCCGTGGCGTAGTCCACCGTCACCGTCTGGTTGTAGGCCTGGGACAGCTTGATCGTGAACACCGCGTCGGTGGTGACCGGGCTGGCGGCGGTGCTGCTGTACAGACCCGCCTTGATGGCGTTGTACTTGTTGTAGTCCACCTGCCAGCTGTCGTTCATGATGCCGCCGGTGTCGCCCGAACCGGGGCTCCAGGCCCAGTAGGTCCAGCTCGCCCCCTGATCGCCCGTGGCGAGGTCGATCTTGCCGTCGCCGTTCCAGTCGCCGTTCATGTACTGGATCAGCTTGGGCATCCACGCCTTGTCGATGGCGGTTTCCATGCGGCTGCCGAACTCGCCGACCAGGATCGGGGTCTCATCGTTCTGGATGAAGTGGCCCCACATCTGGTCCCACTTCGCCGGCATGTTGTTCGGGAAGTTGTTGGCCTTGAACCAGTCCATCATGTAGAGCGACGGGCCGTAGTCGTGGACCGAGTAGACCAGCTTGCCCGGCTCGTTGAACTTGACCTCGTAGTTCTTCTCGCCCAGCAGGTTGCCGCCCCACCAGTACCACTGGTTCTGATAGGTCTCGATGCCCTCGACGATCAGCAGCCAGTCCTTGTTGACCGACTGGATGGCGTTGCCGATGCGCTCCGCGGCGCGGGCCCAGTCGTTCGGACCGCCGTCGCCCCAGGTGGCCGGGTTGTGCGGCTCGTTGTGCAGGTCGGCGCCGATGACGGCGTCGTTGCCCTTGTAGCGCTCGGCCAGCATCTTCCAGTTTTCGATCATCTTCGATTCCGGGTACTGGCTGGTGTACCAGAGCCCGTTCTCGTTGGCCGACGCGCCATCACCGGAGCGGTGGTGGTCGAGGATGATCTTCATGCCGATCTTGTCGGCGTAGTCGATGATCTTGTCGAACACCTCCAGCGAGGTCTTGCCGCGCAGGTCGGGATTCTTCGAGTAGTCGATGCCGGTCGGCATGCGGCCGTTGTCGAGCATCGCGTCGGAGTAGGGCAGGCGGATGGTGTTGAAGCCCAGATCCTTCATCTGGTTCATGTGGCTCTGGTAGCTGTCCATCCACAGGCCCTGCGGCGCGAAGGCGTAGCCCTCGGACCCGAACCAGTTCACGCCGGTCAGCTTCACGGCCTTGCCGCTGCTGTCCATGATCTGGCCGCCCTCGGTGTGCAGGAAGCCCGGCGCGATGCCGCTGGTCTTGCCGGTCGGCTCGGTCACCGACACGTCGCTGACCGTCAGGGTCGGCTTGGTCGGGGTGGGGGCCGGTGGGTTGGTCGGCGTGGTCGGATTGGAGGAGCCGGGGAAGAAGCTCTTGTCGGCGTCGACGACCAGCGTGCCGTCCCACCACATGCCCTGCTGGCCCTTGATCACGTCCTTGCCGTCGAGCGCACCCTTGTCATAGGTGACGATGCTGTCGGTGGGCAGGACGGACTTGCCGTTGATGGTGATCTTGTTGACCAGCAGGTTGCGGTCCTGGCCGTTCACGAAGCCATCGTTGTCGTACTGGATCTGGACCTTGTGCGCCTGATCCGCCGTGGCGTTGATCGAGAAGACGTAGTCCTTGGCGGTCGTGCCGGCGACACCCTCACCGACCTTCTTGCCGTCGATCAGCAGGTTGAAATGCGCGTTGGTGCCGCCCGCCTCGTTGCCCTGCAGGTTCAGCACGACCTGGGTGGTGCCAGTGACGGGCGCCGGCGGCGTGGTCGGGGTGGTGGGGTTGGTCGGGGTGGAGGAGCCGGGGAAGAAACCCTTGTCGGCGTCCACCACCAGCGTGCCGTTCCACCACATGCCGGACTGGCCGGGGACCACGTCCTTGCCGTCGAGCGCGCCCTTGTCATAGGTGACGATGCTGTCGGTGGGCAGGACGGACTTGCCGTTGATGGTGATCTTGTTGACCAGCAGGTTGCGGTCCTGGCCGTTCACGAAGCCGTCGTTGTCGTACTGGATCTGGACCTTGTGCGCCTGATCCGCCGTGGCGTTGATCGAGAAGACGTAGTCCTTGGCGGTCGTGCCGGCCACGCCCTCGCCGACCTTCTTGCCGTCGATCAGCAGGTTGAAATGCGCGTTGGTGCCGCCCGCCGGGTTGCCCTGAAGGTTCAGGATGACCTGGGTGTTGCCCGCGGGGGCCGGCGGCGTCGGGACCGGGAAATAGTCCTTGGTCAGCGCGAAGTCGAGCGAACCGTCCCACCACATGCCTTCCTGGCCGGGGATCACGTCCTGGCCATCGGCGGCGCCGCGGTCGTAGGTGACCAGCGAGCTGGTGGAGTCGACGGTCTTGCCGTTCACTTCCACCGACTTGACGAGCAGGTTGCGGTCCTGCCCGTTCACGGAACCGTCATTGAAGTAGACGATCTGAAGCTTGTGCGCCTGATCCGGAGCGACCTGGGCCTTGAAGGTGTAACGGCCGGCGCTGGTCGAGCTGACCGTCGCCTGGCCGAGGTTGACACCATCCAGGAGCAGCCGGAACTGCGGCCAGATCCCGCCGGCAGCCTGCCCCGAGGCGTTGACGACGAAGGTCGTGTCGACGAGACCCGTGGTGGTCGTTGCCATTGGAAGTAACCTCTCTCCATTTTCGGTGGAGCAAAGGTGAGGCCCAATTGGTTAACGAGATATTTCGGATTTTAGGGAAATGCTGCTCAAAAGCCACGGGCGGCTGTGAAAAGAATGAGGCGCGAAAAACCGCCTTTGCTGCGGTTTCCGCGCCACAGTGGGGCCTTGCGGCCACGGGGAGGAGAAAGTGTAAAGTCTTGTTACAGAAAGGTTTCCGAAATCCGCCGTCTCAGCCCTCGTGACTTTTGTGAGCCACCATGAAGACCTCCGGACGGAACAGGTAGAGCTGGCCAAGCTTCCCGAGCTTGCGCCGCAGGGTTAACGGCATCGCCCCCATGAAGGATTCCACGGCCTTCACATAGGCGAGGTAGCCGCGCCCGGACCCATGGATGTGCATGCGCCGGCGGATCGCCATCGGGGCAATGTAGACGGCCTCCATCCGGGTGAAGCCGGCCTCGCGCAGCGCGCGCTCGGTCTCGCTCCAGGTGTATTCGCGCAGATGCATGCAGATCGGCTCGTCCAGCCCGAAGACCTCCGACAGGTCCATCGGCCCGGCGTGCTTGTGCGGCATGCTGAGCACGTAGCGCCCGCCCGGCTTGAGGATGGCGTGCACGTTGGACAGGTGCACGGACACGTCCTCGGGGTGGAGATGCTCGATGACGTGGGTGGAGACGACGGCGTCGTAATGGCCGCGCGGCTCGAACTCGGCGAGGTTGACGCCGTCGCAGCAGCGCCACGTCACGTTGGAGCGCTCGTCCGTCCAGCGCTCACCACGCTCGCGGGTGATCTCGGTGGCGACGCAGCGGTGGCCGTGGCGGGCCAGATAGCTGAGCAGCCGGCCTTTGCCCGACCCGACCTCGTAGACGTCCCGCGCGCCCTTGAGCAGCGTCAGGAAGTGGCGGAAGTCCAGCTCGTCGTTCTGCGCCGCCGTATCCACCGCGTCGTTCAGCCAGGGGCATTCGCTGTAGAGGGTGGTGTAGTTCCGCTCGAACACCGTCCAGCGCTCTTCGCGGCGGGAGTCCAGCAGCTCGCGGGCGAGCTGGCGTTCCAGGTCCCAATGCTGGCGGACCATGGTTTCGCTGAGGGGATAGTTCGGGGCCAGACCGAACTTCCGCTTGTAGCGGGCGACCAGCTCATCCGACGTCAACGTGTCCACAGATCACCTCGTTGGGAGAAACGCTGCTGTTCCGCTAATCTAAGGTCGCTGTCGGAAATCCTTACAGGCGCGGACGGCGGAGCGGGTCGCGCGATCGGGCGGGGTAGCGGGGCCGGAAGGGGTACCGCGCCGACTGCCGGACGGATTCGCCCCGGTCCGCCTCACCCCGATCCGCCTCACCCCGACCGGTTGCGCCCGCGCAACGCCTGCACCGACGCCTCGTACAAGGGCAGCGGGCGCGACGCCGCGTCGTAGGGGGAGGGATGGGGCTTCAGCTCCGGCATCTCCCGGGAGATGTAATTCAGGTCGGAACGCAGGTGCCACCAGCACAGCTCGGCCAGCCGGGCGTTGCCGGCGATGTCGCCCAGATACTGCCCGGCCAGGAAGGCCATGGCGCGGTCCTTCTCCGCCCGCGACCAGGAGCGCGGCAGGTGCTTTTCGTTCACGTCGAACTCGGTGACGTGGATGGGCAGGCCCAGCCGGTCCATGGCCCGCAGAAAGCCCTTCATGCCCTCGCGGTCGTAGGGCTTGCCGGCCATCAGGTGGCTTTGCAGACCCACCCCGTCGATCGGCACGCCGCGCTTGACCGCGTCGGTCAGCCAGGTCTGGAAATAGGCGCGCTTGCGCTGCTGCCAGCCCTCGTCGATCTCGATGCCGAACTCGTTGATGACCAGCTTGGCGGAGGGGAATTCCTTGCGGATGTGGTGGAAGAAGGGATCGAGCCAGTCCGGTCCCTTGGTGCCGCCGGCCACCACCCACCACATGCCCTTGCGGAAGCCGTAACGGTCCTGCTCCTGGGGGTGGCTGCGCTCGGTCTCCCAGAAAAAGGCCTCGTTCATCACGTCGATGCGGTAGAAGCTGTCGCCGTAGCGCTGCTTGACCGCCGCGACCATGGCGGTGAAGCGCGGCCAGTAATTGTCCTCGGACAGCGTGCCGTCGGCCGAGAAGTACGCGCTTTCGCCGATGCCCAACGCGCGCTGGCGGCTGGCCGGCAGCGTCATGTAGTCGGGCATGCCCATGTGCTGCCACAGGGCGCAGTGCCAGTTCGGCTTGGCGCCGATGCGGCGGGCCAGTTCCACCCCGGCGTCGAAGCGGCCCCAGTCGAAGTTGCCCTCCTGCGGCTGGAAGACGGCCCATTTGCCGCCGTTCTCGGGAGTCACCACGTCGCATTCCCGCGCCATCAGCGTGTCGAGCATGGGGTCTTCCGGCTCGATCAGGTGGTCGCGGGCGGCGCCGTGAAGAATCCCGGCGGCTCGGCAGGTGTCGCGCAGGGTGGGGTTGGGCACCGCCGCGGACGCTGCCTCGGCGACGGATGGGCCGGCGGCGGCCTTGCAGCTTGCCAGCACCGCGGCCGCGGCGGCGGCGCGCAATGCGTCCCGGCGCGTGAAGGAGAGGGTTTTCGGCGAGGTGGCTTTTGGCGAGGTCTGGGCCATGGGCGTCGGGCCTCGTGTGGTTTGCGATGAAATGAAAATTCCCTCTCCCCCCTGGGGAGAGGGTTAGGGTGAGGGGGTTGTGCGTGTCGGAACGTCCCTCACAAGCGCATCCCCCTCACCGGCCCTCCGGGCCACCCTCTCCCCAGGGGGGAGAGGGTTATTCAGGCAGAGGTGAAGGAGACGTCGCTTACGGCGCGGCGCGCAGGGTCTGGTCGCCGTAGTATTTCCGCGTGGCGACGTAGCTGTTGTACGGACCCTGGTAGCCCTTGCTGGCCGCCTTCTTCAGGTTCACGTCGGTCATCACGCAGACGAACTTGCTGTGGTCGATCGGACCCAGGTCGGCCACCGCGTCCAGGTCGCTCGCCGTGGTGTGGCCCCAGCGGGTGACGAAGAGCACCTTGGAGGCGGCGCCGCAGACGATGCGGGCATCCGACACGGCCAGCGCCGGGGCGGTGTCGAACACCACCAGATCGAAGCTGGGCGACAGGCCGGCCATCAGCTGCACCAGGCTGTCGACGTTGAAGCGGTCCAGCGTCATCGGGTTCAGCTTGCCCGCCGGAACCATGGCGAAGGGCACGTCGTCGGAGGTGTGGACGATCTCGTCCAGCGTGGCGTCACCGGCGATCCAGTCCGACAGACCCTTCTTGGTGGACAAG
The DNA here is from genome assembly GCF_058780635.1 of Azospirillum sp. UENF 312511. Lineage (NCBI taxonomy): Bacteria > Pseudomonadati > Pseudomonadota > Alphaproteobacteria > Rhodospirillales > Azospirillaceae > Azospirillum > Azospirillum sp. UENF 312511. The sequence goes on from NZ_JBSNCG010000001.1 coordinate 476,900, forward strand.
TCGAACAGACCCTCCATGCGGGAGCGGCGGAAGTCGGTGTCCACCACCACCACCCGGCGGCCGGCCTGGCTGGCGACCTGGGCGACGGCGAGCGTCAGCGAGGTCTTGCCGTCCTGCGGGCGGGCCGAGGTCACCGCCAGCGCACCGACCGGACCGAGATCCGACAGATGGTTGCGGAACAGGGCGCGCAGGGATTCGCTGAACAGCGAGAAGGGGTGGCGCTGGAAGATCTTGTAGAGCCGGCCCTTGGCCCCGCGGTCGCTGTGGTGCGGCACGATGTGGACGGTGCCGACGCCCAGGATGCGGCGCACGGCGTCCGGGGTGTGGATGCGGCGCTGGAGAAGCTCCAGACCGAAGACGCTGAAGATGGCCAGCGCAAGGGCGGCGACGAAGCCGGCCAGCAGCAGGAGGACGCGGAAGGGACCCGACGGCTCGTGCGGCACCTGCGGCGCGGAGACCAGCTTGACGGCGGCCGGGAAGGCGCGGCTGTCCTTCTGGGCCTCGACCTCTTCCAGACGGCCCAGCAGGCTGTCGAGAAGCTGGCGCTTGGCGGTCGCCTCGGATTCCAGGGTGCGCAGCGGGATCGCCTGCTCCTGCATGGTGGCGTAGCTGCCCTCCATGCGGGTGATCATGGAGCGGAGCGCGGTTTCCTGCTCGACCGCGACCTGGGCGGCTTCGCGGACGCCGTTGATCTCGCGGCGGATTTCCTGCTGGAGCGAGGAGTTGGCCTCGTTCAGGCGGCCCTGCAGCTCGACGATGCGCGGGTGCTTCGGACCGTACTGGCGGGAGAGCTGGGCCATTTCCGTGGAGATGGCGGCGACCGTGGCGCGGAGCTGGGCGACGACCGGGGAGGCGATGCTGCCGCCGATGGCGTTCCAGTTGCCGGCCTTCAGGTTGCGCTCCAGCGTGTCGGCCTGGGCGACCGAGCGGGCGCGGATGGCCGAGGCCTCGCTCAGGCGCAGGCGGGTCTGCTCAAGCTCGTTCTGGGCCATCAGGCCGGTGCCGCCCTTCAGCAGGCCGCCCTTGACGCGCGCTTCCTCGACCTTGGCGTCGGCCTCGGCCACCTCCTTGCGCAGCAGGACGATGCGGTCCTGCAGCCAGGAGATCGCGCTGGTCGACAGGTCGCGGTCCATCTGCTGGCGGGTTTCCATGTAGCGGCGGACGATGCCGTCCACCACGTCGCGGCTCAGCTGCGGCTCCTTGGAGGTGAAGCGCACCTGGATCACGCGCGACCGGCCGACGATGGCGACGTCCAGCTTGCGGTGGATGCGCGCGATGATCTGGTCGTTGCCCAGCGCCGCGTGCGCCTCGCGCGCCCGGATGTCCTGCGCCACCTCGTCACCATGGCTCAGCAGCCAGGCGACCGGGGCCGGCGGGGTGCCCTCCCAGAAGCGCCCGGCGAGGTCGCGGCCGTAGGCCACCGCGCGCTCGACGAGCGGGAGCGTCTCGTCCTCCTGCGCCGGCGGGTTGAATTCCGGATGCTGGGCGAGCTGGAGATCGTTCACCACCTGGTTCAGCACCTGCGGCGACTTCAGGATCTCGATCTCGCTCAGGATGGCGGCGTCCTCGGTGGGGATCGCGCCCACCACCTGCTCGACCTCGCGGACGACGCGGACCTGCCGGTTGTCGACCAGCAGAAGGGCTTCGGAGGTGTACTGGTCCTTGAGCGTGGAGACGCCCAGGGCCGACAGGCCGGTCAGCACCACCACGATGGCCGCGATCAGCCACTTGTGGCTGCCCAGCACGCGCAGGATGAAGCGGAAGTCGGGACCCATGGACGGGGTCTGGGATTCGAACTCGCTGCGCCGGGACGGGCCGGGGGCGGCGGGCCATGCCGGAACCGGAGCCGGCGGACCGCCGTGATGGCCGCCATGATTGACTTGGGGCAGATTTTCCACGTCTCAAAGCTCCTTATGCATGGGCGCTGGTGCTGGGGCGCTGGACGAACGCATGGCGGCACGGCGCATAAGCATGACGGTGTGGGCGAAGCCGAAAGCGCCGACGCAATAGCGGCGAAACAGGCGGCGGGGCTCCTGGACCAACCGGAACGCCCATTCCAGCCCGATGCGCTGGACGGCGGCGGGGGCCCGGGTGAAGCGCCCGGCGAGGAAATCGATGATGGCGCCGCCGTTGACGATCAGCACCTTATGATCCAGCGCGCGCTTGAGCTGCACCGCGACCTCCTCCTGGCGGGGCATGCCCATGGCCAGGATGATGACGTCGGGCTGAAGCTCCCGCGCACGGGCGATGTAATGCTCCACGGAATGGAACCCGTGCTGGGCATCGACGTAGTCGTGCGGGGTCCGCTCCTTCAGCCGCTCGATCCCTTCGTCCAGCCAGGGCGCCGCGGTGCCGTAGACGGCGACCCGACGGGGCGACAGGTGGCGGAGGAGAAGCGGGATGAAGTCGGTGCCGTTCATGTTCAGCCCGACCGGCTGGTCGAGCCACGGCAGGGCCGTCTCCAGCGCCACCCCGTCCCGCAACAGGACGTCGGAGGCGCGGAAGGCCGACCACGCGGCGGAGGATCCCGCGCAGAGGTTCACGCCGTGAGCGTTGAGGAACGACAGGATGGTCGGTCGCTCGACGGCTGACAATGTCTTTATCAATGCATGGCGCTCGTCCTCGCAAGAAATACACCGTATTCTCTCGATCAGTGCCAGGACGTCACGAGGGGTCGGCATGCACATCTCCTAACCAAATCTGCGAAGCGACGACAGTTACGTTGTCTGTGCAACGATGATGCCCGACAGTTTGCGGTGCAGTAAGACGATATTGCTTGCTAACACTTTCGATTGGTGGCAGCCGGCGAAACCGTTACCGGGTACCCCTTTCGACGCGACCGCCGGACAACAGGGAATGATGTGGCCGGCACCGCCCCTTTTTCGCAGCGGTGGGATGGGAGAAGGGAAAGTTCAGGCGAATTAGCCCGGCCACGCCGGGAGAACCCCTGAATCGGCTTGCCCTATCCTATGGCTCCGACCATATAGGTACGCCCGTAGGGTGCCGGTGTGCAGAATAGGGGGTGGGCGTCCGTCCCGCGGCGCGGCACTGTTCGAGGTCCGGCAAAGCCCCGCAAGACCGCCAGCCCCAACCAGCCCGCCAACCAGCCCCTTGAATTCTCAGGCCGATCTCTCCGGGGCCGGCGATGGAAGAAGACCAGTTCATGAGCAACGACGAGACCACCCCCCGCCAAGCCGGCACCGCTGACGAATTCGACCGCCGCGACGCGCTGCGCGCCATCGCCGCGGTGGTGCGCGGCGACGGGATCGAGGTGGACGCCGACAGCACCCCGGCCCGCTGGTCGGTCGCCGTCGTCCACGAGGTGGTCGTTCCCGGAACCGACCGGAAGCTGAAGCTGCGGTTCCGCGTGGCGCTCGGGCCGCTGCCCGACATCGAGGCGGAGCTGTGGGGCCTGATGACCGCGGAGGAGGGCTTCGGCCGTCCCCAGGCGAAGACACTGGGCAAGCGGGTCAAGGCGGCCTGCCTGTCCTCCGCCGCCATCGAGAAGGCGCGCGGGCGGGTGGACGGCTGGTTCGCCTCCATGGCCCAGCGCGCCAACGGCTTCGGCGAGGCGTGGCGGCCCAAGGGCTTCGCCGACGAGCTGGGCCGGGTGATCGGCTTCGGCGGCCGCATCCCGCGCCTGCAGACCCTGCTGGACGCGCTGGAGGAGGCCTTTTCCACCGCCGCCGCCCGCGCCGGCCTGAAGGTCCGGCGGGAGCGGCTGGAGAACGCCTCCGGCCTCGGCGTCTATCTCGACAGCTTCGCCACGGCCCGCGCCATGGTGCGCAAGCTGCGGCTGTTCGTCGGCCCGACCAACTCCGGCAAGACCCACGCCGCCATGGACCGGCTGGCCGAGGCGCAGAGCGGCTGCTACCTCGCCCCGCTGCGCCTGCTGGCGCTGGAGGGGCAGGAGGCACTGGAGACGCGCGGGCGCCCGTGCAGCCTCGTCACCGGCGAGGAGCGCGACGTGCGGCCCGGCGCCTCCTTCACCTCCTCGACCATCGAAATGGTCAATACGTCCAAGGTCTGGGGCGCCTGCGTCATCGACGAGATCCAGATGATCGGCGATCCCGACCGCGGCTGGGCCTGGACCCAGGCGGTGGCCGGCGTGGCCGCTCCGGAAATCCTGATGACCGGCTCCGCCGACGCCATCCCTTACGTGCAGCGCCTCGCCACCGCGCTGGGGGAGGAGCTGGAGGTCGTGGAGTTCACCCGCAAGTCGCCGCTGCGTGTGCAGGAGGAGCGGGTGCCGCTGGAGAATGTCCGCCGCGGCGACGCGGTGATCGCCTTCTCGCGCAAGGACGTGATGGGGCTGCGGCGCGAGCTGCTGGCCCGCGACCACACGGTGGCGGTGATCTACGGCGCGCTGTCGCCGGAGGTGCGGCGGGCCGAGGCGCGGCGCTTCCGCGACGGCACGGCGGACGTGCTGGTGGCGACCGACGCCATCGGCATGGGGCTGAACCTTCCGGTTGCCCGCGTCGTCCTGTCGACCACCCGCAAGTATGACGGGCGGGAGGAGCGCGACCTGAACTCCTCCGAAATCCGTCAGATCGGCGGACGGGCGGGGCGCTTCGGCATGCACGAGGAAGGCCGCGTCGCGGTGCTGGAGGGGGAGAACATCAACCCGGTGCGCCGGGCGCTGACCACCCCGCCGGTGCCGCCGGAGGACCCGCGGGCCTGGATCAGCCCCAACCTGACCCACGTCGAGGCCATCGCGCGCGAGCTGGACACCGACAGCCTCGCCAAGGTGCTGCGCACGGCGGGGCAGGAGCTGCTGCGCGCCAACCAGACCTTCCGCATGACCGACCTGGAGCAGCGCATCCAGGCCGCCACGGCGGTGGACCGGGCGAAGCTGCCGCTGGCGGAGCGCGACATGCTGGCGCGCTGCCCCATCGACGTGCGCGACCAGAACAACCTGCGCCTGCTGGCGCTGTGGGCGACCAACCAGGGTAAGGGAATCCGCAACTCCGCCCCCGACGCCGCCGAACGCTTCCACCACCGCGTCGGCACCGACGTGGAGTTGGAGAAGGCGGAGCGCGCGGTAAAGGAGCTGACCGCCTACGCGTGGCTGGCCTACCGCTTCCCCGACGCCTATCCGGACATGGACCTGTGCCAGGAGCGCCGGGCCATGCTGAACGCCTTTATCGAGCGGACCCTGGCCGAACGCTCGCTGGCCCGCGCCTGCCCGGTCTGCGGCACGCGGCTGAAGGCCAACCACCGCTTCCGGGTCTGCGACAGCTGCTACGCCGGGCGGGTGGAGGAGCGGCAGGGCGACCGCCGCGGCCGCCGTCCCGACGGGGCGCGGGGTCCGGACAAGGGGGCGGCCTCGGCGGAGGGCGGCCACCCGCAATTCCACCACCCGCTGCCTGGCCGCAAGCGCGGCAAGGGCGGGGCGGGGCATCGCGGGCGCCGGCCGGCCGGGGGATGAGGTTTGCCCCTCGCCCCTCTGGGGAGAGGGTGGCCCGAAGGGCCGGGTGAGGGGGATGCGCGTGACGGCAGGTTCGGCACAAGCGCAACCCCTCACCCCAACCCTCTCCCGGGGCGGGAGAGGGAATTCCAAGCCCTCAGGCTGCCACGACGCCGCTCGGACCGCTGTCCTCCCGGCGGGTCCAGGTGATCTCCTCGGTGCCGCCGCCCTCGGTCAGGAAATAGCGGCGCAGCGGCACCAGATCGGCGCCGAGCTCGTAGACCAGCGGGCGGCTGGTCGGGATTTCGAACAGCGGGATGTCCTGGTCGGGCACCTTGTCGAGATGCTTCACGAGGCCGCGCAGGCTGTTGCCGTGGGCCGACACCAGCACCCGCGCGCCCAGCCGCAGGGCCGGGCAAATGCCCTCCTCCCAGAAGGGGATCACCCGGTCCGTGGTGTCCTTCAGGCTTTCGCCGCGGGGCAGATTCGCGCGGCCGATGCCGGCGTAGCGCCGGTCCGACACCGCGGAGCACGGGTCCTCGGGCTCGACCGGCGGGGGCGGGACGTCCCAGCTCCGCCGCCACAGGAAAACCTGATCGGCGCCATGCCGGGCCGCCGTCTCCGTCTTGTTCAGCCCCTGGAGCGCGCCGTAATGGCGCTCGTTCAGGCGCCAGTGCTTGTGCACCGGCAGCCACATCCGGTCCATCTCCTCCAGCACGATGTCGAGCGTCTTGATCGCCCGCTTCAGGACGGAGGTGAAGGCCACGTCGAAATCGAATCCGGCCTGTTTCATCAGACCGGCGGCGTGGCGGGTTTCGGCCACCCCCTGTTCGGTCAGATCGACGTCGGTCCAGCCGGTGAACAGATCCGAGCGGTTCCAGACGCTCTGACCGTGCCGCAGCAGCACGAGCCGATGCATGGGTCCCCTCCTCCTCACGTGACGGTTGCTCCTTCGGGGAACGGGAGGGTGGGGGAAAGGGTTCCGGCCGGGGCGTCACAAATGGCCCAGCTTTATGTCAATTTGGAAACGCACGCGACACATTCGGACAACAAATGCGGGGTAATCTGCGGAGCAGGCGAAATTATACGCCCGGCGCGTTGCGCAGCCGGACTGCGACGCCGAGCCAACTTGCGTTCCGAGGCCGCCATGCAGCATCATGACCTCCTCTCCAGGACCGTTTCGACCGATCGGGACATCACCCTGGAGGCGCTTCGTGTGTTCACCTATCTGAGCCGGCGGCTCCATTTCGACCGTCCCGTGCCGGTGCTCCAGTCCGAACTGGCGGATGCGCTCGGCATGCAGCGGCCCAACGTCAACCGGGCCATCAAGCTGCTGGAGACCAAGCAGATCCTTCTGCGGGACTCCAAACTGGGGCGTGCGATCACGTTTCGGTTGAACCCGGAACTGGAGGGCGGCCGGGCCTGAAACTGGTCCGGAATGATTTTCGAAACGCGTCACCTTGTCTTCACGAACTCGGCCCTCAAGAAAGCCTTCGGCTGGTACCAGAAGGTGCCGAATCAGACCGATCTTCCCTTGGGGCTGATCGCCTCCGTCGTTCCCAAATCGGACGGGAGCGTGGTGGTCATGGTGCAGCAGGGGGCCGCGAAGGTGCGGGACGTCGCCTTCATGCCCAGCAAGACGCTCGGCATCCTCCTGCTTTTCTGCCGCCGCCAGAAAATTCCGATTCCGCGCGACGCCGACAAGGACATCTTCCAGTCCGACGACGGGATCATGCTGACGATCCGCGGCAGTTGCAGCACCACGGCGCCGCCGCCGTGATCGCGCCTGCGTGATCGTTCCCGGCCGGCTCAGTCGGTTCCGCAGGCGACGGGCTGGGCCACGGCCAATGGAATGTCCGCCTCGGTGAAGCGGTAACCGTGACCGGCGGCGAAATCCACCAGATCGCCCAGGGTCAGCAGGCCGCGCGACGCCCGCCGCAGCGCCACACGCAGAGCCGGGTCGGCTTCGGTCGCAACCAGGAATCGGATGTAGTCGCCATGACACATGCCCAAACCTCCTGGAATGGTTGCGACTGCCCTTCGTCCCCGGAGCGTGGAAACGACGTCGATGCTGCGTTGCGGACGCAAGCAATGGCTCAACGCGAACAGTCCGTCGTCTTGATATCGTCTATTTGCCTAAAATTGTATATAAAAAGATCGAGAAACGGTGCGTCGTCCTGCCGCACCGTTCTCTAAGACCAGATCGGGCCGGTGATCACTCGCCCGACTGCTGCACCGCCTCGGCCGGGCTGGAGCCCGACGCGATGCTGTCCGGCGTGATCGCCGCCACCGGCTCGCCCGGCCCGGAGGCGGCGCGCAAAGCCCGCGCGGCGGCCTTCAGCCCGATGTCCGAGCGGCGGTCGGGCATCAGTTCGAACAGCAGCAGCGACCGCCCGTTGACCGGGATCTCGTCGCCGGTCTGGGCGGTGGCGACCTCCAGCCGGTCGGGCTCCGTGGTGTCCACCAGCGTCAGCCAACGGCTGCCGCCCGCGACCTCCGGCAGCTTGAAGGGCACCACGTCGTGGTAGGCGTTGATGATGAGCAGCAGCGTGGCGTCGGATGCCACCTTCTTGATGCCCGTGGCCTGCGCCCGCCCGTCGAGCAGCATGCCCAGGCAGCGCGCCATGGGGTCCTGCCACTGCTCGGTCGTCTTCTCCTCGCCGGCGGGGGTGATCCAGGTGAGGTCCTTCACCTCCAGATCGGGGTTGTAGGCGCCGGTGAAGAAGCGCCCGCGGCGCAGCAGCGGGTGGCTCTGCCGCAGCCCGATCAGGTGGCGGACGAAGTCGGTCAGCGCCCAGCCCTCGTCGCTGACGCCCTCCCAGTCGATCCAGCTGATTTCGTTGTCCTGGCAGTAGGCGTTGTTGTTGCCGTTCTGGCTGCGGGCGAACTCGTCGCCGGCCAGGATCATCGGCGTGCCCTGGGACAGCAGCAGCGTGGCCAGCAGGTTGCGCATCTGGCGGAAGCGCAGGGCGTTGATCTCCGGATCGTCGGTCGGCCCCTCCGCCCCGTGGTTCCAGGAGATGTTGTGCGAATGGCCGTCGCGGTTGTCCTCGCCGTTCGCGTCGTTGTGCTTGTCGTTGTAGGAGACGAGATCGTGCAGCGTGAAGCCGTCATGGGCGGTGACGAAGTTGACGCTGGCCCAGGGCTTGCGCCCACGCCGGTTGAACACGTCCGCCGAGGCGGCCATGCGGGTCGCCAGTTCGGGCAGCTTGCCCTCGTCGCCCTTCCAGTAGGAGCGCACGGTGTCGCGGAACTTGTCGTTCCACTCCGCCCAGCCCGGCGGGAAGCCGCCGACCTGATAGCCGCCGGGGCCGCAGTCCCACGGCTCGGCGATCAGCTTGACGCGCGACAGCACCGGGTCCTGGCGGCAGGCGTCGAGGAAGCCGCCGCTGTGGTCGAAGCCGTAGGTCTCCCGCGCCAGGATGGTGGCGAGGTCGAAGCGGAAGCCGTCCACATGCATCTCGGTCACCCAGTAGCGCAGGGAATCGGTGACCATCTGCAGGACGCGCGAATGCACGAGGTTCAGCGTGTTGCCCGTGCCGGTGTCGTTGATGTAGTAGCGCGGGTCCGGCGCCAGCCGGTAGTAGGAGGCGTTGTCGATGCCCTTGAAGGACAGCGTCGGCCCCATCTCGTTGCCTTCGGCGGTGTGGTTGTAGACGACGTCGAGGATCACCTCGATCCCGGCGTCGTGCAGGCGGGCGACCATCTCCTTGAACTCGTGGATCGCGCCGGTCGCCATGTAGCGCGGGTCGGGCGCGAAGAAGGAGATGCTGTTGTAGCCCCAGTAGTTGCGCAGCCCCTTTTCCAGCAGGTAGCGGTCGTCCACGAAGGCGTGGACCGGCAGAAGCTCCACCGCCGTGACGCCCAGCGAGCGGATGTACTCCACCACCTCCTGCTGGGCGAAGCCGGCGAAGGTGCCGCGGTACTGCGGCGGCACCGCCGGGTGCCGCATGGTGTAGCCGCGCACGTGGGTCTCGTAGAAGATCGACTTCTCCCAGGGGATCGCCGGGTGGCGGTCATGGCCCCAGGTGAAGGCCGGGTCGATCACCACGCATTTCGGCATGCCGGGGGCGCTGTCGCGCCGGTCGAAGGACAGATCGCCGCGCGGCGAGCCGACGCGGTAGCCGAAATGCGCGTCCGACCAGCGCAGCGGCCCGACCATATGCTTGGCGTAGGGATCGAGCAGCAGCTTGTTCGGGTTGAAGCGATGGCCCGCCTTGGGTTCGTACGGCCCGTGGACCCGGTAGCCGTAGACGGTGCCCGGCCGGGCGTCCGGCAGATAGCCGTGCCACACCTCGTCGGTGTATTCGGGCAGCTCGATCCGTTCCAGCTCGCGGCGTCCCTCCTGGTCGAACAGGCACAGTTCCACCTTGGTGGCGTTGGCGGAAAACAGCGCGAAGTTGACGCCAAGCCCGTCCCATGTGGCACCGAGAGGGTAGGGAAGACCTTCCCGGATGCGGGACTGGCGGAAAACTTTAGGAGCGAACGGCGGCTTCTTCACGGTTGAACCTCGTGTGGGCGCGTTGCGGCATGAAGCAGCACAGGAACGCGCAGACCGCCTTGGTGATCCCGTCATCGGCACAATTTCCGATGAATGCCGGAGCCTCAACTCCTGGCCGAACCAATTGGTGCCCCCTCACCCAAAGAGTGGGTTCGGTATGAGCATGGTCATAGTCGTCATGGCGGGTCGCGCCGATAACTATCGCATGCTATCATCGGTTCCAGACAATAAAGGCAAATAAACTTCTGGGGGATGTCCGGGAGCTTCTCGATAAAGGGCTGAGGAAACGGGTGTAACGCAGATGACAACTTTCGCCTTTCCACACCGTCCCCGGGTCTTTAGGGCTGAAGTCGCGGGAAGATCAATGAAGGGCAGGTCCGGCCGCCATTCCTCTCCGGCCTTTTCGACCCAGACGCGATTTGCTGTCCGGCGACCCGCGAACCATTGAGTGTCCTCCCCATCCATCGATCATCGCTCCAGGCACAGGCTTCGCCGGTGACCTGTGGCATCGTGCATCCGGCGGGCCGGCGACGCCCTCTCCGTTCCGCCTTACCAAGACGCCCCCGCCCATGATCCGGCTCTCGGTCAACGCCCTGCTGAACTTCCACCCGAAGGCCATCCTGGCGGCCATTGTCCTGGTGATGACGCTGCTTGGCGGTGTGGCCTGGGGTGGGCTGTCTCTGGTCGATTACGTCAGCACGCTCGACCGGGCCGAGCGCGGCACCCGGCAGGCCGCCGCCTTTCTCGAAGGCCACGCCGACGCGGTGCTGGACGGCGGCGCCGCCGCTCTGGCGCGGGTGGCCGACCGTCTGGAGGAGGGCGGCTTCGCGGCGCTCCCCGACCATGCTCTGGGCGAGGCGCTGGCGGCGTCGCGCTTCGGTGCGCTGTCCATCCTGGACGCCGGCGGCCGGACGGTGTTCGGCCCCTCCATCCATCCCGACGGTGGCACGGCCAGCCTGTTTCAGGGGGTGGACGGCGGTCTCGAGCTTTTGCACGGACAGGTGGACGGGCTGGACTCCATCCTGATGGTCCGCCGCATCCTGGGGCGCGAGGGCATCCTGGAGGGGGCGGTCCTGCTGGCGCTTCCGTCCTCCAGCCTGCACACCGTGCTCGACGTCTTCGGCGACGGGCGGCACAGCGTGGCCGGGCTGTTCCGCTTGGACGGCACGCGGCTGGCCGGCATCGGAGGCGCTGGGGGCATCGGCATTGGGGGCGGCACTGGAGGCGGCACCGGGATCGGACCGCTTCCCACGCTGGAGCCGGGGGCGGAGAGCGGCGACGGCGACTGGAGCGTCGCGGGGCAGGGGGTGGTCATCGGCCTGAAGCGGATGCGCGACTTCCCGGCGGTGGCGGCGGTCGCCCTGCCGCGCAGCGTCGTCCTGGAGCCGTGGAGCAACCGCCTGCAGCACGGCTTCATGATGGTCGGCGTCAGCGTCGTCGCGCTGTTCGGTCTGGCCGCGCTCGGCTGGGCCAGCCTGCGGCGCGAGGCGGCGGCCCGCGACGCCCTGCGCGACGCCAACGCCCGGCTGGAGCAGCGGGTGGAGGAGCGCACTGCCGACCTGCGCTCGCTCAACCAGAAGCTCGTCCGCGCCCTGGCCGAGAAGGAGCGCGCCAATCAGGCCAAGGCCCGCTTCCTGTCGGCGGCCAACCACGACCTGCGCCAGCCTTTCCAGGCGCTGCGTCTGTTCCACCACCTGCTGATGGAACGGCTGAAGGAGCCGCGCGAGCGGTCCATCGCCGAGAAGATGGGCGAGGCGCTGGACAGCGGAGAAAAGCTGCTGCACGCGCTGCTGGAGGTCGCCACGCTGGACGCCGGGGTGGTCCGCCCGAACATTGCCGACGTGCCGGTCGCCACCGTTCTGGACGGTGTGGCGGCGGAGTTCCGGGGGCTGGCGGCGGACAAGAAACTGGATTTGCGGGTGCGCGGCTGCACCGCCATGGTGCGCACCGACGCCACGCTGCTGACGCGGATGCTGGGCGACCTGCTGCGCAACGCAATCGCCTACACCCCGGCGGGCGGCGTCGTGGTCGGCTGCCGGCGGCGCGGCCAATGGCTGCGCATCGAGGTGTGGGACACCGGCTCCGGCATCGCGGCGGAGCATCTCGACGCCATTTTCGAAGACTTCGTGCAGTTGGGCAACCCGGAGCGCGACCGCCGCCGCGGCCTGGGGCTGGGGCTCCCCAAGGTGCGCCGCAAGGCCGCGCTTCTGGGGCACGCGGTGGAGGTCCGCTCGCGTCCCGGCCAGGGGTCCGTCTTCTCGATCATGGTTCCGCTGGCGGCCAGCGAATCGCGGACGGACGCGGTGGCCGCGGCTCCCGCCGGCCGGGCGGAGGGTTCCGACACCCGCCTGATCCTGATCGTGGAGGACGACCCGGTGCAGAGCGCTGGGATGCAGCTCCTTCTGGAAAGCTGGGGGCACGATGTTCTGGTGGCGGCGGACGGGCCGGCGGCGCTGGTGACCCTGCGCGCGGCGCCGCGCTGTCCGGACGTGATCCTGTCGGATTTCCGCCTGCCGGGACCGCTGACCGGCGCCGAGATGGTCACCCGCGCGGCGGAGCAGCAAGGGCGCCCCATTCCCGGCATCATCCTGACCGGCGACACCGCCCCCGAGCGCATCCGCGAGGCGGTGGCCGTCGGCTGCCGTCTGCTGCACAAGCCCGTCACCCCCGACGTGCTGCGCGACGCGCTGAACGCCCTGGGCACGGAGCGCCAGCCGCTCCGCCAGCCGTCCGCGGCCTGACGGGTGGAACAGCGCTTCCGGCGACAGGAACGGTCTCCTATCGAGAGCTGCATTAAAGCGGATTGCAATCCGCTTTGGACCGCGACGGCGGTCCCGGTCGCATATGCGACCGGAGCCCGCCGGCGAATGAGGCGATAAGAGTCTAAAGCGAACGGAAGTTCGCTTTAATCATTCGTGAAGGCCACAAAGGGTACTCTGAAACCGTGATCAGAGGCGAACACGGCCATGCAGCAGCGTCCTCTCACCCGTCTGGATCAGGTCCAGCTCGATGCGGTGGTGCGCCGGCACGAGATGTTTCGGAACGCCCGCATCGGCGGAGCGCGGGCGACGCTGTCCTTTTTCGACCTGAACGGGCTCGATCTCGCGGGGCGTGACCTCGCCCATGCCGACTTCGTCGGGGCCAGCCTGCGCGGCGCCAATCTGGCCGGGGCGCGGCTCGACTGCGCGTCGATGTTCGCCACCGACCTGCGGCTGGCCAATCTGGAAAACGCCAGCCTGATCAAGGCGGACCTGCGCGGCGCCTGCCTGCGCGGGTCGATCCTGATCGGCGCCAACCTGTTCGAGGCCGACCTGCGCGACGGCTCGCTGGCGGAAAAGGACCGCGACGGCAGCCTGCGCGTCATCCGGGTGGAGGGCCAGCCGACGGAAGCGTCGGGGGCCGACCTGTCCGGCGCCAACCTGACCAACGCCCGGCTGTCCGGGGCCATGGCGATCCACACCGACTTCACCGACGCGCTGATGCGCGGGTGCAAGCTGGTCCGCGCGACCATGCGCGGGGCCAACTTCACAGGATCGAACCTGGAGGGGGCGGACCTCTCGGGGGCGGACCTGCGCGGCGCCTGCCTGCGCGGTGCGGTGCTGACCGGCGCCACCATGGTGATGACGGAGCTGGCCGACGCCGACATGGAGGACGCGCTGACCGACGATCCGGTGGGCCGTGTCGTCGCCGAACTCGGGCGTCCGCTCGACGAGCTTCTGCACGACCACATCCGCTGGGTCGGGTCGAGCGGGGCGGAGGGGACGGCGCTCGACCTGTCGGGCTTCGACCTGCGGCACGCCCCATCGCTGGCCCACACCTGCCTGACCATGCTGCGGGCGGTGGGGGCGACCCTCTACGGGCTGGACCTGACCAACGTGCAGCTCCAGGCCGCGATCCTGGAGAAGGGCGACCTCCGGCTCGCCAAGCTGGTGGGCGGCGATCTGCGCGGCGTGAACCTGCGGCTCGCCAAGCTGAACAACGCCGACCTGCGCAAGGCCAACCTGCGCCCGCTCTACTTCGACGAAAGGCGGTCGATGCAGTCCGACCTGTCGGGCGCGCGGCTGCGCTACGCCGACCTGCGCGGCGCCTGCCTGCGCGAGGTGAATTTCGCGGGCGCCGACCTGTCCTTCGCCAATCTGGCCGGCTGCGACCTGACCAAGACGGACCTGACCAACGCCCGCATGTTCGGGGCGAAGCTGGAGCGCCGCGCCCTGTCTGACGGCGCCATTCTCGACGGTGTGGCGGGGCTCAAGCTTTAGGACTATATCTGTTGCGGATTTCCTGCGGGAGTGCGGTCCCATGTCCGGGCGCGTCGGTGCGGTTTGCGGTGGCGTGATGTTCGGTCTGGTGCTGGCGGTCGGGCTGACGGCCCTGTCCGGTCCGGCGCAGGCGCGGTCGTCGGTGTTCCTGTCCTTCGGGGGGCCGGTCTATCCCGACTATCCGCCCCTCTACCGGCATTTCCACGGCTATCCGCCGCCGGTCTACGGGCACCCGGTCTATGGGCCGCCGGTCTACGTGGTGCCGGCCCCGCCGCCGGTCGTCTATGTGCAGCCGGCGCCCGTTCCGGCCCCGTCGCCCACGGTGGTCTTCACCGAGCCGGCCCCGGCCCCCATCGCCGCCACCCCGACCGGTCCGGCCTACACGGCGCGCAACGGCCAGCTCTGCCGCGAGTACCAGACGACGGTGATGGTCGGCGGCCTGGCGCAGCCCGGTTACGGCACCGCCTGCCGCCAGCCGGACGGAAGCTGGCGGGTGGTCAACTGACCGGCGGGCGCGGCCGTCGAAAGCGTCGTCAGGCCGCGCCGCCCGGCGTGCCGATGGTGGCGCTGCCCTTCTCGTGCCCGTCGGGGTCCATCGTGTCGGCGTAAGGTTTGCCATCCGGCGTCGTCGTTTTCGGGTGGCGGCCTTCCTTTTCGGCCTGAAGCCGTTCGGAGATGCCGGTCGGCGCGTCGTCGGCGCGGCGCGGGTCGGCGTTCGGCGCGGGGCCGCCCGTGCTGCTGGGGTCGCCCGGGATCTGCAGGCCCCGGGGATTGACCGGCTGGTTGGAACGGTCCTGTGCCATGGCGTCTGTCCTTTCCTGGAAAGGCGAATCCAACCGGTCCGGGTGGAGCGAGTTCCCCATTTCATCGACGGACAGGGCCGCTCTGCACCGCACTATGCCTCCTAAGACCGTGACGGCGGCGCGGAATGTGGTATATCCGGGCAGCGGTTCAGCCCGAGGAGAGTTCTTTGCCCGCCGATACCCGTGCTCTTGGCGCGCCGGCGCCCAGCGCGTTGGCCGATGACTCGTCGAATGCGCCGGCCGGTCAGCCGCTGGTTCTGGCCCTGCCCAAGGGGCGCATCCTGAAGGAGCTTCGCCCGTTGCTCGCCCACGCCGGCATCGAGCCGGAAGCGGCGTTCGACGACGCGGACAGCCGGCTCCTGCGTTTTGCGACCAACATTCCGAATCTCAGCATCATCCGCGTCCGGTCCTTCGACGTGGCGACCTTCGTCGCCTTTGGTGCCGCCCATCTGGGCGTGGCCGGCAACGACGTGCTGATGGAATTCGACTATCCGGAAATCTACGCGCCGCTCGACCTCGGCATCGGAAAGTGCCGCCTGTCGGTCGCCGAACCGGTCGAACTGGGGGAGAGCGACGATCCGTCGCGTTGGAGCCACGTGCGCGTCGCGACCAAATACCCGGAGGTCACCAGGAAGCATTTCGCAGCGCGCGGGGTGCAGGCGGAGTGCGTGAAACTGAACGGCGCGATGGAGCTTGCCCCGACCCTCGGCCTGTGCCGCCGCATCGTCGATCTGGTGTCCACCGGCTCGACGCTGAAGGCGAACGGGCTGGTGGAGATCGAGCACATCGCCGACGTCACCTCCCGCCTCATCGTCAACCGGGCCGCCTTCAAGACGCGGCCCGAGGAAATCTCCGGTTGGATCGACCGCTTCCGGGAGGCTGTGAATGCCCGTCAGGCTTGATGCCCAGGACCCCCGCTTCGCCGAAGGCTTCGAGGGGCTGCTGCACGCCAAGCGCGAGACCAGCGAGGATGTGCAGGCGCTGGTCGCCGGCGTCATCGACGCGGTGCGCAAGCGCGGCGACGCGGCGCTGATCGACTACACCGCCCGCTGGGACCGCCAGACGCTGACTCCCGCCACCCTGCGCATCTCCCAGGAGGAGGTGGACGCGGCGGTCGGGCAGTGTGGCGGCGACCTGCTGCGCGCGCTCGACACCGCGGCGGAGCGGATCGAGAGCTTCCACCGGCTCCAGGTGCCGGAGACAACCGACTACCGCGACGCCCAGGGCGTGCGGCTGGGCGCCCGCTGGACGGCGGTCGGCGCCGCCGGCCTCTATGTGCCGGGCGGCACGGCGTCCTACCCCAGCTCCGTCCTGATGAACGCGCTGCCGGCCAAGGTGGCCGGGGTGGAGCGCATCGTCATGGTGGTGCCGACCCCGGACGGGGCGATCAACCCGCTGGTCCTGGCCGCCGCCAAGCGCTGCGGCATCACCGAGATCTACCGCATCGGCGGCGCCCAGGCCGTGGCGGCGCTGGCCTACGGCACCGAGACCATCGCGCCGGTGGACAAGATCGTCGGGCCCGGCAATGCCTTCGTCGCCGCCGCAAAGCGGCTGGTCTACGGCACCGTGGGCATCGACAGCATCGCCGGCCCGTCGGAGATCCTGGTGGTCGCCGACAACCGGAACGATCCGGCCTGGATCGCCATGGACCTGCTGTCCCAGGCGGAGCACGATACCTCGGCCCAGTCGATCCTCATCACCGACGACCCGGCTTTCGCCGACGCGGTCGCGGCGGCGGTGGACCGGCATCTGGAGACGCTGCCCCGCGCCGCCATCGCCGGGGAAAGCTGGCGCGAGCACGGCGGCATCATCGTGGTGCGCGACCTGCTGGCCGAGTCGCCGGCCCTGATCGACCGTCTGGCGCCGGAGCATCTGGAACTGGCGGTGGAGGACCCCGACGCGTTGGCCGCGAAGGTGCGCAACGCCGGGGCCATCTTCCTCGGCCGCTACACGCCGGAGGCCATCGGCGACTACGTCGCCGGTCCGAACCACGTCCTGCCGACGGCGCGCTCCGCGCGCTTCTCGTCGGGCCTGAACGTGCTGGATTTCATGAAGCGGACGACCTTCGTCGCCTGCGACGCGGAGAGCGTGAAGGCGATCGGCCCGGCGGCGGTGACGCTGGCCCGGTCGGAGGGTCTGGACGCGCACGCGCTGTCGGTGGCGCTGCGCCTGCCGGGGGGAGGTCAGGGGTGAGCACGAAGGGCAACCGCCGCATCGTCCACGTGACGCTCGACGAGAAGACCGTCATCCGGCGCAAGCCGGAGGTGGAGCACGAGCGCGCGGTTGCCATCTTCGACCTGCTCGAAGACAACGAGTTCTGCCCCTGCGACCATGCGGACGACGGCCCCTATCACCTGCATCTGTCGATCGAGGACAACCGGCTGGTCTTCGACGTCCGGCGCGACGACGACAGCGCGCTGGACAAGATCACCCTGCCGGTGACCGGCTTCAGGTCCATCGTCCGGGACTATTTCCTGATCTGCGAAAGCTACTATCAGGCGATCAAGCGCTCCACGCCCTCGCAGATCGAGGCGATCGACATGGGGCGCCGCGGCCTGCACAACGAAGGATCGGAGATGCTGCGCGAACGGCTGGCCGGAAAGGTCGAAATGGATCTCCAGACGGCGCGTCGGCTGTTCACGCTGATCTGCGTCCTCCACATCCGCGGCTGACGGGGTCGGGCGGCGCATGGCCCCGGTGCTGCAACCGCTCCCCGTGACGAGCGTGTTGTTCGCCTGCACCTACAACATGATCCGCTCCCCGATGGCGGCGGCGATCATGCGGCATTTCCATGGCACGCGCGTCTATGTCGACTCGGTCGGCGTGCGCGAGGGGGACGAGGTCGATCCCTTCGCCGTGGCGGTGATGGAGGAGATGGGCATCGACCTGTCCCGCCACCGCTGCCGCAGCTTCGAGGATCTGGAGGACACGAATTTCGACCTGATCGTGTCGCTGTCGCCGGAGGCGCAGCACCGCGCCATCGAGATGACCCGCACCATGGCCTGCGACGTGGAGTTCTGGAACACCTTCGACCCCACGCTGGTGGACGGCAACCGCGAGGCGATGATGGAGGCCTACCGGAAGGTGCGCGACGGGCTGCTGAGCAGGATCAAGGAGCGATTCCCCCTCTCCCGCGGTCCGACGGTGTGACCATCCGGTGGTTTGGCGGCGGGATTTCGCGAAGTGCTTTTTCAAGGTTGGGTTGAGGTGCTATTGAGATGAATCATCGAATGGCATGCGCGCCTCCCCCTAGACTTTAGCGGTCCCTGAGAGGTTCCCCGCCTGATGCTCGCCGGTCTGCCGTCCCGCCTGTTTCGTAGCACCGGCCTGCGGAGTCTCCGGCTGCGTCTGATGGGCGTCGTGCTGATGTCCCTGGCCCTGCCGCTGGCCGGGGCGCTGTACTTCTTCGACCAGCAGCTCGACCAGCGCCTGAGCAGCGCCCGGGAACTGGCCCGGCACCTGACCGAGGACGGGGTGGAGCGGCAGCGCGACCTGATCGGCGAGGCGCGGAACCTGCTGGGCGTCCTTGCCCTGGTGCCGGCGGTCCGCGACGCCGCCCACGGCAACACCGACGCCTGCGTCGCCACGCTGGCGCCGATGCCGCGGCAGCACCGCTGGACGACCGGCGTGTGGGTGACCGACCCGAACGGCCTTCTCATCTGCGACACCACCGGCCCCGGCTCTGGGATGAGCCTGCGCGAGCGCGAGTACTTCCAGCGGGCGCTGGACACCAAATCCTTCGTGCTGAGCGAGGTGGTGATCGGCAAGCGGTCGGGAAAGCCGCTGATCCTGGCGGTGCAGCCGGTTCTGGTGAACGGTGAGATCGAGCGGGTGCTGGGCGTCGCCATCGATCTCGCCTGGCTGACCGATCTCGTGAAGGTGACGCGGCAGGACGACGCGCGAATCCTGGTGCTGGATCGCCACGGGGTGGTGATCGCGCGCCAGCCCGATCCGGAAGGCTGGGTCGGGCGCAGCATGGCGGATTACCCGCACATCCGCCGCATGCTGGCCGAGGGCAGCGGCGCATTCGAGGGCGAAAGCGCCGATGGGCTGAACCGAATCTGGGCCTTCCGCCACTCCCCGGAAACCGACACCGTCTTCGCCGTGGGCATGCCGACCGGGCCGATCGTGGCGGATGCACAGCGCGACCTGCTGCGCGGGCTGGTCCTGCTCGGCATCGCCGGGCTGCTCAGCGTGGCGGCGCTGTGGTCGTTGCTCCACGCCTCGGTCCTGCGCTGGATGCGAGTCCTCAGCCAAGCGGCGACCCGGATCGGTGCCGGCGACGTTGGGACCGTGGTGGAGGCCCGCGGCGCGCCCGACGAAATCCGGCTGGTGGCCAACGCCTTCAACGACATGTCGGGGCGGTTGAAGCGGCGTGAGCAGGAACTGCGCGCCGCCATGGAGGAGGCCCGCGCCGGCAGCCGTGCCAAGGAGGACTTCCTGGCGACCATGAGCCACGAGATCCGCACGCCGATGAATGGCGTGATCGGCTTCGCCGACATGCTCCTGGAAACGCCGCTGACGGCGGAGCAGCGGCGCTACGCCTCCCAGGTGCGGGAAGCCGGGCGCTCCCTGCTGACCGTCATCAACGACGTGCTGGACCTGTCGAAGCTGGAGGCGGGCAAGCTCGATCTGGTCTGCGTGCCGTTCCGGCTGGACGATCTGGCCGACCGCTGCCAGGCCATCGTGCGGCTGGCCGCCGAGCAGAAGGGGCTGGAGATCCACACCTCCGTCTCCGCGGCGGCGCGCGGCTATGTGCTGGGCGATCCCGACCGGGTGCGCCAGATCCTGCTGAACCTGTTGGGCAACGCGGTGAAATTCACCGATACGGGCAGCGTCCTCCTGACCGTCAAGGCGATGGGCGACGAGTCCGGCCCCCGCCGCTACACCTTCACCGTCAGCGACACCGGCATCGGCGTGCCCGAGGACCGCCAGCGCGAGCTGTTCCAGCGCTTCAGCCAGCTCGACCGCGGGCGTGGTGGCACCGGGCTGGGGCTGGCCATCTGCCACCGTCTCGTGGAGTTGATGGGCGGCGAGATCGGCGTGGAGAGCCGTCCCAGCGTCGGCAGCACCTTCTGGTTCAGCCTGCCGCTGAAGCCCGCCAGCGCCCCGGAACAGGACGACCATGACGGCGGCGGCCTGCACGATCACGAGCCGTCCAGCCGCGGCGCGCGGATCCTGCTGGCCGAGGATCTGGCGATGAACCGCGATCTGGTCATCGCCATGCTGACCCGCGCCGGGCACCATGTGGACGCGGTGCCGGACGGCGCCGCCGCCGTGGCTGCGGTGCAGGAGCGCACCTACGATCTCGTCCTGATGGATGTGCAGATGCCGGTGATGGACGGGCTGGAGGCGACGCGGCGCATCCGGGCGCTTCCCGGCGCGCTGGGCCGCATCCCGATCCTGGCCCTGTCGGCGGGAGTGCTGGCCGTGGAGGTGGAGCGCTGCCGCCAGGCCGGGATGGACGATCATCTGGCCAAACCCTTGGAGAAGAACCGCCTTCTGGCCGCCGTCGATTATTGGAACGGCGAGGGGCGGCGCACGGCGGTCGACGCCGGACCCACCCACAGGGCCGGTACGCCGGTCGATTGAGTCCTCCGTGCCGATCCGGGGCAATGATTAAGAAAAATTAAGGCTTTTGTGCTAAAGCTGCGCCGAAGGGTTCCGCGATGGCGGTTCCGGTCTGACGGTTCCGGTGTTCCATGAAGGTCGCGCTGCCTCCACTCGCCCCGATTCCCGAGCGCAAGCCGGATGTTCCCGCGTCGCCGTCCGCCACCGGCGCCGCGACGGGTGGATCGTTCCAAAGCGCGCTGGCGGACGCCCAGCCGGTCCCCCGCGGGCGGCTGGCCAACGGACAGAAGGTGCCGCCCCTGCCGGCCACGAAGCCGGAGGCGCCGATCCAGCTCGCCGACGGGACCCGCGTGCCGTTTCCCGCCCGCAAGCCCGAGGCCGCCGCGACGGCGGTCGCCCAGTCGACGGTGATCGGCGCCGCCCTGGCGAACAGCCCGGCCGCCGGGCAGGTGGTTCTGGCGGCCCAGCAGGTCGCCGGCCTGTCGGGCCACAGCTTCACCGCCATTCTCGCCCAGGCGACGCAGGAAAGCGGGCTGGACCCGGCGGCCCGCAACCGCTCCAGCTCCGCCGCCGGCCCGTTTCAGTTCCTGGAGCGCACCTGGCTCGACCTGTTCCGCCGCCATGGCGCCGCCTACGGCCAGGGGGAACTGGCGAGCGCAATCCAGAGCCGCAATGGCATTCCCTCGGTCAAGGACCCGGCGGTGCGCCGCCAGATCCTGGCGCTGCGCCACGACGTCGACCTCTCCGCCGGGATGGCCGCGCGCTACCTGTCCGAAGGGCGCGACCGGCTGGAGGAGCGGCTGAAGCGGCCGGTGTCGGAGACCGAGAGCCGCATCGCCTATGTGCTGGGCGTGGGCGGGGCGGCCAAGCTGATCCGCGCCGCCGAGTCGTCGCCCAGGGCCTCCGCAGCGGAGCTTCTGCCCTCTGCGGCGCGGAGCAACCGCGGCCTGTTCTACGACCGCGCGTCGGGCCGGGAGCTGACGGCGTCGGAAACCGTCGCGTGGCTGACGCGCCGCATGGACACCGACCAGAAAGAGATGTTCGAACGCATCGCGCAGGCCGCGGAACCCCGCGTCCGGCTCGATGGCGGCCCGTCGCCGCTCAGTTCTTTCCAGTCGGCGGCGCTTGGCGGCACCGCGGGCATGGACGCGGACGGCGCGGGGGAGTATGAAAACGGCGACGGAAACCCGCTCGGCTGAACCGCCGGCTGTTTCCGTCCCATCTGGAAGGCTTTGGCCAACCCCCACGCCGGAGGCTCACCGCCCCCGGTGGAATCCCCCTTGACCGGGCGGCTTCGGGAGGTCAGTTATTGCCTCGAAACTGTTACGGACTTAAGGGGCTATGGCTAAGGAAGATCTGATCGAGTTCTCCGGAACCGTCGTCGAGCTGCTGCCGAACGCGATGTTCCGTGTGAAGCTCGACAACGAGCATGAAGTGCTGGCGCACACCTCCGGCAAGATGCGCAAGAACCGCATCCGCGTGCTGGCCGGTGACCGCGTCAATGTCGAGATGACGCCCTACGACCTGACCAAGGGCCGGATCACGTTCCGGTTCAAGTGATTGAACCGGTTTTCCGCGTTGAACCGGTTTCCACCGTCGGCCATCCTCCCCGCGTTATGAGCACCGAAACCACCCACCGGCTCGTGCTGGCGTCCGCCTCGCCCCGCCGGCTCGACCTGTTGCGCCAGATCGGCGTGGTGCCCGACGCGGTCGACCCCGCAGACATCGACGAATCGCCCCTGCCGCGGGAGCTTCCGCCCCAGCACGCGCTGCGTCTGGCCGGCGAGAAGGCCGCCGCCGTGGCCGCGCGCCATCCCGGCGCCTTCGTGCTGGCCGCCGACACGGTGGTCGCCTGCGGCCGCCGCATCCTGCCCAAGGCGGAGGAGGAGAAGCAGGCGCGCGCCTGCCTCGCCCTGCTGTCCGGGCGGCGGCACCGGGTGTTCGGCGGGGTCGTGCTGCTGTCGCCCACCGGCGACGGGGAGGCGCTGCGCCGGTCGGACCGGCTGGTGCGCACCGACGTGACCTTCAAGTCGCTGTCCCACGAGGAGACCGAGTCCTACATCGCCTCCGGCGAATGGCAGGGCAAGGCCGGCGGCTACGCGATCCAGGGCCGGGCGGCGGCCCACGTGCGCTGGATCGGCGGCTCCTACAGCAACGTGGTCGGGCTGCCCCTGTTCGAAGTGGCGGCGCTGCTGCGCGGCGCGGGGTTCCCACTGCCGTGAGTGGCCCGGCGGGCGGTACCGGATCGGAAATCCTCATCGACCGCGACGGTCCGCTGACGCGGGCCGCCGTGCTGACCGGCGGCCGGCTGACCGACCTCTATATCGACCATGCCGAGCGTCCCTCCCTGCTGGGGCATGTGTTCCTCGGCCGGGTGGAGCGCATCGCGACGGGGCTGGACGGTGCCTTCGTCGATCTCGGCACCGGAAAGTCGGGCCTGCTCTCCGCGCTGGACGCCCGCGGGCCGCAGGGGCGCCCGAAGGCCAAGGGCGAGCGGATCGGCAACCTGCTGCGCACCGGCCAGACCGTGCTGGTGCAGGTGAAGGCCGACGCCACCGGGTCCAAGGGGCCGTCCCTGACCATGGACATCACCCTGCCGGGCCGCTTCCTGGTGCACGCGCCGCTGGGACGCGATGTGGCGGTGTCGAAGCGGCTGGGCAGCGGGCCGGAGCGCACCGAACTGGCCCGCCGCATCCAGGACATCGCCCCCGGCGCCGGCTGGATCGTCCGGGCGGGCGCCGCCACCGCGCCGGACGGGCTGCTGGCTGCGGAGTCGGACGCGCTGCATCTGGCGTGGCGGTCCATCCGCGACGCGGCGGAGCGGGGCGGCGGCCCCTCCTTGCTGCTGACCGGTCCCGACGCGCCGCGCCGCGCCCTGATCGAGCATGGGGCAACCGCTCCGTCGCGGATCATCGTGGACGACGTGGCCCTGGCCCGCGACCTCGCCGACTGGTGCGCCGACCGTGCACCGGACCTGGAGGAGCGGGTGGAGCCCTTCGACGCCCGGCTTCTTGCCGCGCCGTGCCCTGATCGAACAGGGGGCGGCCGGCAACGGCTGTTCGACCTGCGCGACCTCGACGCTGAAATCGAAACGTTGCTCGGTACGCGGGTGCCGCTGTCCGGCGGCGGGTCGCTGGTCATCGAGCGGACCGAGGCGATGACCGTGGTAGACGTCAACGCGGGGGAGCGTGGCAACCCGCTGGATGTCAATCTGGAGGCGGCGGCGGAGATCGCCCGGCAACTGCGCCTGCGCAACGCCGGGGGGATCGTCGTCGTCGATTTCGTCAACATGCGCAACCGGGGCGACGCCGAACGGCTGCTGAACGCCCTGTCCCGCGCGGTGGAGGACGACCCGGCGCAGACCCAGGTCTATGGCCTGTCCAAGCTGGGTCTGGTGGAGATGACCCGCGCCCGGCGCGGCACGGCCCTGGCCGAATTGCTGGGAACCGTCCGCACGGCCGCGGCGGAGGATTGAGCGATGAACGACAACCAAAAGCCTGTTGAAAAAGCCTGCCCGATCTGCGGCCGCCCGGCGGTGGAGGAGACCAAGCCCTTCTGCTCCAAGCGCTGCGCCGACGTGGATTTGTCGCGCTGGCTGGGCGGCGTCTACCGCATCGAAAGCCCCGACCGCCCGGACGCCGAGGAGGCCGACGAGCGGGAGTGACGGGGCGGCGGATTTCTGCATTTTAGGGCTGGACAGGCCCGGCGAATTTGCCTACAAAGCGCGCCTCGACGCGCCGCGGTCTCCACCGCGGCCTCGGTGCCCAGGTAGCTCAGTTGGTAGAGCAGGGGACTGAAAATCCCCGTGTCGGCGGTTCGACTCCGTCCCTGGGCACCACTTCTTCCCCTCAAGGGGTTGTGGTGTTTCAAACGCTCCGTCATCCGCGGGGCGTTTTTTGTTGTCCGCGCCGCGTCACCCGGCCGGGCGAGCGCGCGGAAGGGGTGGCGTTCCCGCCGCGGCGACCGTATCGTGCGTCGCGCAACGATCCGGCGCGGATGGCGGGATGCTCGATCAGCGGACAAGCGCGTTTCTTGAGGAATTCCTGGCGAAGCCGGGCGGCGATCCCGAGCGGCTCGACCGCTTCCTGCTGCACGGCCCGTACCGCGGCCGGCGCGGCGGCAAACCGCGGCTGAAGCTGGCCTTCCACGACTTCTGGCCGGAGTTCGACAAGGGCACGAACTTCTTCATCGAGATCCTGTCCAGCCGCTTCGACCTGTCGGTGGTCGAGGACGACAGCGACCTCGCCATCGTGTCGGTCTTCGGCGGGCGGCACCGCGAGGCGCGCAGCCGCCGCACCCTGTTCTTCACCGGGGAGAACGTGCGCCCGCCGTTGGACGGCTTCGACATGGCGGTGTCCTTCGACCGCGTCGACGACCCGCGCCATTACCGCCTGCCGCTCTACGTCATGCACGCCTACGAGCACATGCGGGAGGGGGCGGTGCCGCATTTCTGTTCGCCGGTCCTGCCGCCGGTGCCGCCGACGCGGGCGGCCTTCGCGGAGCGCGGCTTCTGCGCCTTCCTCTACAAGAACCCGAACGGGGAGCGCCGCAACCGCTTCTTCCCGGTGCTGGACGGGCGGCGGCGCGTCGATTCGGTGGGCTGGCACCTGAACAACACCGGCAGCGTCGTCAAGATGGGCTGGCTGTCGAAGATCCGCGTCTTCGAACGCTACCGTTTCGCCTTCGCCTTCGAGAACGCCAGCCATCCCGGCTATCTGACGGAAAAGATCCTGGACGTCTTCCAGGCCGGGGCGGTGCCGCTCTATTGGGGTGATCCCGACCTGGAGCGCGAGGTGGCGGTCGGCAGCTTCATCGACGTGTCGCGCTTCGCCACGGACGAGGAGGCGGTGGACCACATCCTTGCGGTGGACGACGATTACGACGCCTATTGCGCCCACCGCGCCGTGGCGCCCTTCCTGGGGACGGAGGAGTTTTATTTCGACGCCTACCGCCTCGCCGACTGGATCGAGAGCCGGCTGTAAGGGCTGGGGGGAGGAGGAGCCGATGGCGCGGGTGCTGCTGAATTACGCGGACGGGGCCTTTCTGGCGGCGCAGAAGCGCAACGCGCGGAGCGGGATGGACATCGGCGGCTTCGACTCCGTCGCCATGCTGGGCCGAAGCCACATCGACCCGGCCTTCGTCGAGCGCAACCGCTTCATCCTCGACCAGCCGCGTGGCGCGGGCTATTGGCTGTGGAAGCCCTGGGCCATCTGGACCCTGCTGCGCGACCATCTGAAGGACGGCGACGTGCTGTTCTACTGCGACAGCGGCGCCCATTTCGTGCACCGCGCCGACCCGGTGATCGAGCGGTGCCGGGAGCGGCGCGACCTGCCCATCCTGCTGTTCACGCTGCAGGACGAATTCAAGAACCGCGGCTGGACCAAGCGCGATTGCTTCCATTTCATGCGGCTGGACCGGCCCGAATACACCGACGCCACCCAGATCCTGGCGAGTTTCATCGTCTGCGAACGGACGCCGGAAACCATCGCCTTCGTCTCCGAATGGCTGCGCTTCGCCCAGGACGAGCGTATCCTCACCGACGCGCCGAACGAGTGCGGCAAGCCGAACTACCCGGAGTTCCGCGACCACCGGCACGACCAGAGCATCCTTAGCCTGCTGGCCCGCCGCCGTGGGGTGAGCACGATCCCCGACATCTCGCAATGGGGCGATGATCGGCGCCCGCCGGAGATCCCGCGCATCCTGCTGCACACCCGCCAGCGGGACTGAGAGGGCGCATGGGCCTTTCCGAAACCGCCGAACGGGCCGCAGCACTGCACCGGCAGGCCGTCGCCGCCCAACGCGAGGGCCGCGTCCACGAGGCCATGGCGCTGTTCCAACAGGCGTTGGCGCTGCACAAGGACGCGGAGGTCTATCTGGATTTCGGCAGCCTGCTGGCCGGGCTGTCGCAATGGGGCCCGGCGGGGGCGGTCTATGCGGCGGCGCTGAAGCTGGCGCCCGACTCCCCCGACGCCCATTACGGGGTGGCGCTGTCCCTTCATGCCCAAGGGCGCCCGGCGGAGGCGGAGCCGCATTACCGCGCCGTCCTGGCGGCCTGCCCAGGGGTGGGCGCGGTGTGGAACAATCTGGGCGTGGCGCTTCAGGAGCAGGGCCGCCCCGGCGCGGCGGAGGCGGCCTACCGCGAGGCCCTGCGCCACCAGCCGGAGGACGCCGGCACCTGGAAGAATCTGGCGGTCGCGCTGGACGCTCTGGGCCGGACCGCCGAGGCCGAATCCGCCTACCGCGCGGCGCTGGCGCGCAACCCGGAGCACGCCGTTTCCCTGAACAATCTCGGCGGCCTCGCCTTGGCCGCCGGACGCCCGGACGAGGCGTGGCGGATCGGCGGACGCATGGCGGCGCTGAACCCGGCGGACCGGAACGGCTGGATGCTGCTGGGCAACGCTGCCCACGCGACGGGCCGCCGGGGCGAGGCGGTGCGGGCGAGTGCGGTGGCGGTGCGGCTGGCGCCGGACGATCCCGCCCCGCGCCACAACCATGCCAACGCGCTGGCCGCCGCCGGCCGGCGGGAGGAGGCGGTGGCCGAGTACCGGACGGTTATCCGGCTCCAGCCAGACTCCCTGGCGGCGGTCGATCTGGCGGTGGAACTGTGCGGCCTGCACGACACGGCGGGCGCCCTGGCGGTGCTGCGCGGCGCGATCGGGCGCCATCCGGAGCATGGCGCGGCGTGGCGGGTTCTCGGCCAGACGCTGACCGGCGCCTTGCGGCCGGAGGCCGCGCTCGACGCGCTGCGCCGGGCGGTGGCCCTCGATCCCGGCGACCCGGCGGGGTGGGAGGATCTCGCCGCCGCCGCGACTCTGGCCGACCGGGTTGCGCCGTCCATCGATGCCCTCCGCCGCGTCCGCCGGCTCTCCCCCGCCTACAACCCGGCGCTGGCGCAGCTGGTGCAGCAGCAGCGGCACGCCTGCGACTGGCGCGACCTGCCGGCCCTGGAGCGCGACCTGATCGGGCGGATGCGCGCCGGGGCGCTGGGCGTGCCGCCCTTCGGTCTCCTGGCGGTGGACACGACCCCGGCGGACCAGCAGGCGGCGGCGGAGCGCTGGGCGCGGCAGAAGGCGCATGGCGTGCCGGCCGTGGCGCGGCCCACGGTCTCGGGTGATGGGCGCCTGCGCATCGGCTACCTCTCCGCCGACTTCCACGAGCACGCCACCGCCTATCTGATGGCGGAGCTTCTGGAGCGGCATGACCGCAGGCGCTTCGCCGTCACCGCCTATTCCACCGGCATCGACGACGGCAGCCCGATGCGCCGCCGCCTGACCGCGGCGGTCGAGCGTTTCGTGGATCTGCGCGACCGCTCCGACCGCGACGCCGCGCAAGCCATCGCCGCCGACGGCATCGACATCCTGGTGGACCTGAAGGGCTACACGGCCTTCGCCCGCACGGCGATCCTGGCGGCGCGGCCAGCCCCGGTGCAGGTGAACTGGCTGGGCTATCCCGGCACCATGGGGGCGGACTTCATCGACGTGATCCTGGCCGACGCGGTGACCATCCCGCCGGGCGAGGAGGGGTTCTACAGCGAGGCGGTGGTGCGGCTCCCCCACTGCTACCAGCCCAACGACCGCCACCGCGCCATCGCCGAGCGCACGCCGTCGCGTGCCGACTGTGGCCTTCCGGAGGACGGCTTCGTCTTCTGCTGTTTCAACAGCCCCTACAAGCTGACGCCCGCTGTGTTCGACGTCTGGGCGCGGCTGCTGCGCGCCGTGCCGGGGAGCGTGCTGTGGCTCTACGCCGGCAACCCGCTGGTGGCCGGCAACCTGCGGCGCGAGGCGGCGGCCCGCGGGGTGGCACCGGAACGCCTCGTCTTCGCGCCGCCGCGCCCCCTGGCGGAACATCTGGCGCGGCACCGGCTGGCCGACCTGTTCCTCGACACGCTGCCCTACAACGCCCACACCACGGCCAGCGACGCGCTGTGGACCGGGCTCCCGGTGGTGACCTGCCGCGGCGCCACCTTCGCCGGGCGGGTGGCGGCCAGCCTGCTCGACACGGTGGGGCTGCCGGAACTGGTGACCGACTCGCCGGCGGCCTACGAGGCGCTGGCCCTGGACCTCGCCCGCGATCCGGCACGGCTGGCCGGGCTGAAGGCGCGCTTGGCATCGGCGCGGACGGCCAGCCCACTGTTCGACGGCGACCGCTTCGCCCGCGATCTGGAGGACGCCTATCGGGCGATCTGGCAACGCTTCGCACCGGCAGGAGACCCGCGATGACGACCACGGACCGGCGGCTTCACATCGTCGTGCCCTACCGCGACCGCGCGGCCCATCTGCGGGACTTCGTGCCGCGGGTCGGCGCTTACTTCGCAACGCTTGCCGATCCCATCGACTACCGCGTCACCATCGTCGAGCAGGAGGCCGGGCTGCCCTTCAATCGGGGCGCCATCAAGAATGTCGGCTTCCTGCTGGGCGAGGCGGAGAGCGGCTACACCTGCCTGCACGACATCGACTATCTGCCCATCGACGCCGATTACGCCTGGGTCGACCGGCCGACCCCCATCCTGTCCTTCGGGGCGGAGCAGCGGCCGGTGGCGCCCGGCCGCTCGGACCAGACGGTGACCACCGACCTGGAGAGCACGATGGGCGGCGTCCTGCTGATGCCCAACGACGTGTTCCGGCGCATCGACGGCTATTCCAACGCCTATTGGGGCTGGGGCTATGAGGATTTCGACCTGTCGCTGCGCATCCGCTCCCGCCGCATCCCGACCGCGCGGCGGCCCGGCCGGTTCGAGCCGCTGGACCACGACAACGAGGGCTTCAACCCCGACGCCTCGGCCTCGCCCATTTCACGGGTCAACAAGCGGGTGTTCCAGGCCAATTGGGCCGGCGGTACGATCCCGGAGGAGGACGGCCTGTCGAGTCTGTCCTTCGACATTCTCGACCGCCGCCCCTGCGACGGCGCGCCTCCCGACGCCACCGGGCGGTGGGAGATCGTGCGCGTCCGCCTGACCATGGCGCCGCTGCCCGGCCAGTTGGCGGCCTTCAAGGCACGCTGAACCTGTTACCTTTCGGGACACCGGCGCATCTGCGGGAAGACACCGGCGCGTTCCAATGCGTATAGTGCGCCGCTTTCGGCGGCTCTTGGCCCGCAGGACGAACACCCGCGAAACGACGAAGCGGAATGGACATGACCAGCCACGAAGACGTCTTCGACGCGCCGGAGGCGCGGCAGCCGACCATCCTGGCGGTGTACAATCAGAAGGGCGGCGTCGGCAAGACGACCACCTCCGTGAACCTCGCCCTGGCGCTGGCCGCGCTGGGCAAGAGCGTCGTCCTGATCGACTTCGACCCGCAGAGCAGCGCCACCAGCAACTTCCTGCTGCGGGAGAAGGCGCGCGTCGGCATCAACGACCTGCTGAGCCAGGACACCTTCGTCGAGGACGCCATCACCCCGACCAGCTTCGACGGGCTGTCGATGATCGTCGGCGCGCGGAAGCTCTATTCGCTGGAACACGCGCTGGACGCCCGCGGCGGGTCGCAGCGCGGCCTGCGCAAGGCGCTGCACTTCTCGCGCAACCCGCCGGATTACGTGGTGATCGACTGCCCGCCGGCGCTCGGCCATCTGGCGGCGGGCGCGCTGGCGGCGTCGGACCGGCTGGTGCTTCCCGTCTTTCCGGGGCGCTACGCGCTGGACGGGCTGAAGCGCACCCTGTCGGTGGTCGAGCACATCCAGAAGGGCATGAACCCCAACCTGTCGGTGGCCGGCATCCTGATGCTGTCGATCACCAACGACGAAGTCGGGCGCGAATCGCTGACCCTGCTGCGCTCCGAATTCCCGGAGCTGATGTTCCGCACGGCGATCCCCTACGACGTGGACGTGGTGAAGGCGACCTACCGCCGGATGCCCGCCGCGATCTTCAGCCCGGAGGGGCGGACGACCACGCGCTTCCTGGCGCTGGGCTGGGAGATCGTCCACGGCCGCGGCTCCTTGCCGACCGACGAGCAGCTGAAGCCGGCGCAGGACCGCATCCGCGCGTGGCACGCCGACACCGACTCCTCCTACACCGCCCGTCGCGCGGCGGCGCCCGACGAGGGCGACGAGTTCACGGGTGGCAGCAACGGGCGCGGTGCAGGAGCGGAGGCGCCCAAGGGCAGCGGCGGCCGGGCGCTGGTCGCGGCGGCGGTCGGGCTGATCGTCGGATTCGCCCTGGGCGCTTTGTTCGGCCAACCGCTTCTGGGCGGCGTTCTGGCGGGGCTCGGCGGGTAGCCTACAGCACCGCCTTGCGGGCGGAGAGCAGGATGCTGGTCTCGGTGGAGGCGATGCCGGCGATCTGCCGGACGCGGCGCAGCGTGTCGTCGAAGGCCTCCAGCGACTCCGTTTCGATTTCAGCGACGACGTCCCAGCGTCCGTTGGTGGTGTAGACCGTCCGCACCTCCGGAAAACCGTGCAGGCGGGCGATGACCGTCTCGGCGGCGCGGCCCTCCACCTCGATCATCGTGATGGCCCGGACCATGGCGGGCCGCAGATCCTTGCGCAGCAGCACCGTGAAGCCGGCGATGACCCCGCTCTCGACCAGACGGTCGATGCGGGCGCGCACGGTTGCGCGCGACACCTTCAGCGCGGCGGCGAGGCCGGCGACGGGCTGGCGCGCATCGGCGCGCAGCAGGCCCAGCAGGCGGTGGTCCAGGTCGTCCATGCCAGAATGATAAGCTGGGCTTGCCAGACTGTCAAAAACGCCGCCGTTCGTTGGCACTTTTCCGTCTTTCTGTCGCCGGCTCCGCTCCCGATAGTCATGGAAGGCACGATCGCACAGGGAGAGGGGCGGCATGGCGTCGGGGGATCGGGACGATCAGCGCTTCGTGGAGATCATCGGCGTTCCCATCGAGGCGGGGGCCGGCCATCCCGGCGCCCTGATGGGGCCGGCGGCGCTGCGCACGGCGGGGCTGGTCCGCGCCCTGCGCGAACTGGGGCACGAGGTTCGCGACCTTGGTGACCTGACGCCCGACCCCTGGAGCGAGGGCGACGCCGCCACGGCCCGTCTGGCGGAGATCACCGCCTGGTCGCGGGCGCTGGCCGACCGTTCCTATTCCATGATGCGGGGCGGCGGCGTGCCGGTCTTCCTGGGCGGCGACCACAGCCTGTCCATGGGCTCGGTCACCGGGGTGGCCCGCCATTGCCGGGAGACCGGCAAGCCGTTGTTCGTGCTGTGGCTGGACGCGCACGGTGACTTCAACACCCCCCACACCTCGCCGTCGGGCAACATGCACGGGATGCCGGTGGCCCTGCTGTGCGGGGAGGACGGCTTTGACGACGTCTTTCCGCCGGAGCAGCGCGCCACCGTGAACCCGGCGCACGTCCATCTGTTCGGCATCCGCTCCCTCGACCCCGGCGAGCGGCGCCTGCTGCGCGCCCGTGGGGTGGACGTGGTGGACATGCGGCTGATCGACGAGCATGGGGTCGGCGTCCACATGCGCCGCATCATCGAGCGGGTACGGCAAGCCGGCGGCCATCTGCATGTCAGCCTGGACGTGGATTTCCTCGACCCCGCCATCGCGCCGGCGGTGGGCACGGCGGTGCTGGGCGGGGCGACCTACCGCGAGGCGCACCTGATCATGGAGATGCTGCACGACGCGGGCGTCGTCGGCTCGCTGGACGTGGTGGAGCTGAACCCCTTCCTCGACGAGCGGGGCAAGAGCGCCCTCCTGCTGGTCGATCTGGTGGCCAGCCTGTTCGGGCGCCGCATCATCGACCCCGCCGTCACCCAGTCGCAGATCGGCGGCCAAGCCGTCTGACGTTCCGATAAGAAACAACTCCCGGAGAGAACGCCATGCTTCAGCACGCCGCCGACCTGATCGGGACCGAACACCGCCTGGGCGCCCACAATTACAAGCCGCTGGACGTCGTGCTGGCGCGCGGCGAGGGCGTGTATGTCTGGGACACCGAAGGCAACCGCTATCTCGACTGCCTGTCGGCCTATTCCGCCGTCAATCAGGGCCATTGCCACCCGAAGATTCTGGAGGCGATGGTGCAACAGGCGTCCAAGCTGACGCTGACCTCCCGCGCCTTCCGCAACGACCAGCTCGCGCTGTTCTACGAGGAGCTGGCGGCGCTGACCGGCTCGCACAAGATCCTGCCGATGAACAGCGGGGCGGAGGCGGTGGAATCGGCGATCAAGACGGTGCGCAAGTGGGGCTACGAGGTGCGCGGCGTGCCGGAGAACCAAGCGGAGATCATCGTCTGCTCGGACAATTTTCACGGCCGCACCATCTCCATCGTCAGCTTCAGCACCGACCCGGACGCCCGCGGCGGCTTCGGCCCCTTCACGCCGGGTTTCCGCACCGTGCCCTTCGGCGACGCGGCGGCGCTGGAGGCGGCGCTGACCCCCAACACGGTGGCCGTCCTGCTGGAGCCGATCCAGGGCGAGGCCGGCGTGGTCATCCCGCCCGCCGGCTATCTGCGCCGGGTGCGCGACCTGTGCACGGAGCGCAACGTCGTGATGATCCTGGACGAGATCCAGACCGGGCTGGGCCGCACCGGCAAGCTTCTGGCCGAGGAGCATGAGGGGGTGGAGGCCGACGTCACCCTGATCGGCAAGGCGCTGTCCGGCGGCTTCTACCCGGTGTCGGCGGTGCTGTCGAACTCCGAGGTGCTGGGCGTGCTGAAGCCCGGCCAGCACGGCAGCACCTTCGGCGGCAACCCGCTGGCCTGCGCCGTCGCCCGCGCCGCCATGCGGGTTCTGGTGGAGGAGGGCATGATCGACAACGCCGCCACCCAGGGCGCCTATTTCCTGGAGCAACTCGGCGCCATCCGCAGCAACGTGATCCGCGAGGCGCGCGGGCGCGGCCTGATGCTGGCGGTGGAGCTGCACCCGGAGGCGGGCGGGGCGCGCCGCTATTGCGAGGCGCTGCGGGCGCGCGGCGTCCTGGCGAAGGACACCCACGACCACACCATCCGCATCGCCCCGCCGCTGGTCATCACCCGCGAGCAGGTCGATTGGGCGCTGGAGCAGTTCGACGCCGTCCTGACGGGAACCGCCGTTCCGTAAAAGGCCGGGGCCGTCGAATTCGGCCTTTTTAGCCCTCTCCCCTCCGGGGAGAGGGTGGCCCGGAGGGCCGGTGAGGGGGTTGCGCTTGTGCCGGACGTACCGCCAAGCGCCCCCCCCTCACCCTAACCCTCTCCCCAGGGGGGAGAGGGGATCTTGACGCGACAGCCCAGCGCAAAAGGCGCTTGCGGCCCGCCCCAGCCTTCGCCACGGTGGGGGCGGGCTTCTCATTCATCCGGCAGCGATCCGCCATGCACAGCGCCATCATCGACCTCCCGTCCGCCACCCCCGGCACCCGGCGGACCCTGACCGTCCAGCGCTTCGGCACGGCGGGCGCGCGGCCCTGCGCCTACATCCAGGCGTCGCTGCACGCCGACGAGATCCCGGCGATGCTGGTGGCCGACAAGCTGCGCCGCATCCTGACCGCGCTGGAGGCCGAGGGGCGGATCGCCGGCGAGGTGATCCTCGTCCCGGTCGCCAACCCGGTGGGTCTGGGCCAGTCGCTGATGGACCATCATCTGGGCCGCTTCGACCAGGACGACGGCAAGAACTTCAACCGCGACTACCCCCACCTGACCGAGGCGGTGGCCGAGCGCGTGGCCGACCGGCTGACCGACGACGGCGAGGCCAACAAGGCCGCCATCCGCGCCGCCCTGGCCGAGTCCCTGGCCGAGCGCCGCCCGCGCACCGAGACGGAGCACATGAAGCACCGTCTTCTGGACCTGGCGCTCCAGGCCGATTGGGTGCTGGACCTGCATTGCGACCTGGAAGCGGTGATGCACCTCTACACCCTGACGCCCTCGGCGGAGGCCTTCGCCCCGTTGCAGCGGCTTCTCGGCGCGCAGGCGGTCTTCCTGGCCGAGGAATCCGGCGGCGACCCCTTCGACGAGGCGGTCAGCCGCCCCTGGAACGAGCTTGCCAAGCGCTGGCCCGACCGCCCGATCCCCTTCGGCTGCCATTCCGTGACCGTGGAACTGCGCGGGCAGGCCGACGTGGAACACGCCCAGGGCGAAGCGGACGCCCAGGCGATCGCCGGCTTCCTCACCCATGCCGGCGTCCTGTCCGGCGAGCCTCCGGCCCTGCCGGAGCCGCTGTGCGCCCCGACCCCGCTGGAATCCTCCGAACCGCTGACCGCCCCGGTGGGCGGTGTGGTCGTCTTCCACCACAAGGCGGGTGACCGCGTGGAGGCCGGCGCCGTGGTCGCCGACATCCTCGACCCGCTGACCGGCGACGTGACTCCGGTGCGCTGCGAATCGGCGGGCGTCCTCTACGCCCACAGCGCGACCCGCTTCACCCTGGCGGGCAAGCGGATCGCCAAGGTGGCGGGGTCGACGCTGCGGCGTACGGGGCCGTTGCTGAGCGCGTGATACAGCCGGACGATGATTGCGTCCGTTATTGTCCAACCGTGACATCCGGCAGATCAATGCGTTGGCACGGATCGAGAGGGCTATGTCGGTAGCGCCTTGCAGGGGGGGCGGCATGAGGTGGCAGCCTTGCCCATGCTCGCTCTCTCAATCCGTGTCACCACGCCGATCCGGATTTGATTTTATCAAGGATCTTTTCGTTTTCTTTCGCATGATTGTTCACGTCCGCTTCGGCCAACATCTTGATGGCGGATTCGAATTTTTCCGATTTGAAGCCAAGCTCGTTTAGCCGTTGTCCGGCTTGGCGTTCTTCATCACTCTGCACGTAGCGCTCATCGCCAGCGTTCATAAAGTACGGAGTGCTAACATTTCCAAAGGATTTTTTGGCGGCTTCGAATTCTGCAGAGCCCTCGGCATTCTTGCCGAAGATTTCGCTTTGCATTTGCTGCATCGCGGCGATTTCCTGAGCGCCGGTCATGCCGCTGTTTTTGATCGCGCTGCGCCGCGCGGCGGTCTGACTCATCTGCTCTGCCGAAATGTCAAGCGGGCCGGGCGTTCCGGATGCACGGCCTGAGAGGGATTCGACGGCATCGGATGCCTTCCCCCAGAATGTGTTGGCGCGTTGTTGCTTCAAATGACTGGACAGAGCAAGTCCCAGGTCCCGCGCGCTTATTGCTCCGGAGGAAACCAAGTTTCCAAGTTTGCTCCGATCCTCGGTTGAAAGCTGTGAGAAGACCTTAAGGGAGTTCTCCCTTCAATTCCGAGGCGAGAGGGCTGAGGACAATGGAATCTTGTTGAGAGCCTGCGCGGCTGAAGGCCTGAGCGCCATCGTTTCTTGTTGACGCGGCGCCGGGCGGGGGCGTGGCCGGGATCGTCTTTGCTGCGCTTGTGGCTCCCGATAGATCGGAGACAGTCATATCGATCTCCTTCGTCTACGAAATTTACAAAAGGCGTTTCAGGAAATGCTTCTTCGATATCTAAGTATTAGATTTCGAATGATCGCATCATCATGTTTATGTTCTATCTTTATCTTTAATTGGTTGTTAATTCAATCAGAAATTTGTCGCGCGGTAATACTATATTATATAAAATTACTTAAATCATTTTTAACATAAACGGCATAGACATGTATTTGTCGCGCGAAATAAACAAATAACTAATTGCAAATTACTTTGCTATTCCGTTCGTTGTGTAGAAGATGTGTCGGATGATTATAGTATAGAAAAATTGTTGGCTGTGTAGTTTCCCTCAAAAGGCGTTCTCGCTATCGCCTAAATTTAGAGCTCTATTTATAGCTGGAGAAATTGGTGAAAGGAGAATTCGCCAAATAACCTCCCGTTAATCCGTGAACCGAAACGCACTTGACGTACATACCAACTGACCGGTATGTTTCACCCATGCCGAGACCTGCCAAACATCACCCCGAACGCGGCGATGCCCGCATCCGGCTCCTCGAAGCGGCGCGGGACGTCATCCGGGCCAAGGGCTTCGCGGCGACCTCCGTCGATGATCTCTGTAAGGTGGCGGGGGTCACCAAGGGCGCGTTCTTCCATCATTTCGAAACCAAGGAAGCGCTCGGTGTCGCCGCCGCCGCCTATTGGGCGGAAACCACCTCGGCCTTCTTCGCGAACGCGCCGTACCACCGGCTCGACGACCCGCTCGACCGGCTGTTCGGCTATGTCGAGTTCCGCAAGGCGATCATCGACGGCGATCCCGCCGAATTCACCTGCCTCGTCGGGACCATGACGCAGGAGGTCTACGGGTCTTATCCGGCGATCCGCGACGCCTGCGCCGCCAGCATCTTCGGCCACGCGGCGACGCTCGAACCGGACATCGCGGCGGCCATGGCGGCGCGCGGGATCGCGGCCGACTGGACCCCGGCAAGCCTCGCGCGGCACACCCAGGCCGTGCTCCAGGGCGCCTTCATCCTCGCCAAGGCGACCGGCGGGCGCGAGGACGCGCTGGAGAGCGTCGATCACCTGAAACGCTACCTCACGCTGCTCTTTTCACAACCCCGTTCGAAAGGGAATCCCCATGACGGAAGGTGAGCGCGACCTCGTTCTGACCCGCAGCCTCGACGCGCCGCGCGGCGCGCTGTGGCGCTGCTGGACCGAACCCGAGCTGCTGAAACAGTGGTTCTGCCCCAAGCCCTGGTTCGTGTCCGAGGCACGGATGGACCTGCGGCCGGGCGGCGAGTTCTTCACGCTGATGAACGGTCCGAACGGCGAAGCCTTCGGCGAGCCCGGCGTCTTCCTCGACGTGGAGGAGGGGCGGCGTCTGGTCTTCACCGACGCTTTCCGCCCCGGCTGGCGGCCGTCGGGCCGGGCCTTCATGACCGCCGACGTGCGGTTCGAGGACGCGGGCGCCGGCCAGACCCTCTACACCGCGCGCGCCATGCACTGGAGCGCCGAGGCGCGCGACGAGCACGAAAAGATGGGCTTCCACGAAGGCTGGGGCAAAGCGACCGACCAGCTCGAAGCCCTCGCCAAGACGCTCTGACCCAAGAACAGTCTGACCGGGAGGAAACGACAGCATGGAACCGACGATCTACCTGTTCTTCAACGGGACCTGCCTGGAGGCGATGACCCACTACGCCGAAACCCTCGGCGGCGAGGTCGTCTACGTGTTCCGCAACGGCGACGCCCCGGATGCGGACAGCCGCATGCCCGGCGGCGATCACCTCGTGATGAACATGATGGTGAAGCTGGGGGCGACCACGGTGATGGCGTCCGACTCGCCGGACAGCATGTACAGCAAGCCGCAGGGATTCCGGGTGCAGATCGCCCCGCCGTCGCTCGCCGAGTTCGACCGTATCTTCGCCGTGCTGGCGAAGGACGCCCGGTCCGTGGAGATGCCGCCGGGCGAGACCTTCTGGGCCAAGCGCTTCGCCATGGTCACCGACCGCTTCGGCACGCCCTGGATGCTGAACCATACCGGCGCGAAAGGGCCGGACGCGGCGGCGCCCTGACGGACGGGGCCGAAACTTCAAACAAGCAAGGGGAGGGGAGACATGTCTTACATCGACGGTTTCGTCATCGCCGTTCCGACGGCCAACAAGCAGGCCTTCATCGACCACGCCAACAAGGCCGACAGCGTGTTCAAGGAACTCGGCGCGACGCGCGTGCTCGAATGCTGGGGCGACGACGTGCCCAACGGCAAGCTCACCGATTTCCGCCGGGCCGTGCAGGCGACGGAGGACGAGACGGTCGTCTTCTCCTGGATCGAATGGCCGGACAAGGCCACGCGGGACGCCGCCATGAAGCGGATGGAAGAGCTGATGAAGACCGACGAGCGGTTCAGCGCGGAGAAAAATCCGATGCCCTTCGACGGCAAGCGGCTGATCTTCGGCGGGTTCGCGCCGGTCGTCGAGTTGTGAGCGGGCGCTTCAGGAGCCGGTGAGCGCGCCAGCCTCGCTGATTGAAAGACCGAGGTCCGCGGCGGCGCCGCGCATCAGCGCCACCGCGTCCCGGTCCCTCATGCGCCGGTATCCTGCCTCGGCCAGCGCCGTCCGCCGCGCACCGTCGGCGACCAGCGCGCAGGCGGCCTCGACCAGCCCGTCGTAGGGGGCGAAGGCCATGGCGTCCAGCAGGTCGGGGTCGATCTCTGTGCCGGGGTGGCGCTCGGCCAGCACCGCCTTACGGTTCGACAGCAGGTGCGAGACGCGGACGATCTCGAAGATGCCCGCCTCGTAGTAATGCAGGTTCAGCACCAGCTTGGCGTCGGCGACGAAGCCGTCGCGCAGCGCCCCGTAATAATGCTGGAGGCTGACCACGGTCAGGCCGCGCTCGCCCAGCGCGTCGAGGATGGCGCGGCGGCGCGGGTTCACGGCGCCGTAGAACAGCACGTCGATGCCGGGGGAGGGGCTGTTCGGGATGCGGGTCATCTCGTCCACATGCCCGATGGGAACGAGGCGCGCCCGGATGCCCTGGCCGGCCAGATCGGCGATGTTGCGCGGGCTGTAGTCCCACACCCGGCAGCGGCGCAGCAGGTCCAGGTAATGGGCGTTGCGCGGGTGGATCGTGGCGATCTGCTCCAGATTGTAGAGGATGGTGCCGCTGGGCAGACGGTCGCCTTCCTCCGGCGTCAGGTCGTGGCCGCCCAGGACGATGGCGCGGCGCCGGCGGCCGACGCGGTTCCACACGATCTCCGCGTCGATGCCCAGGCGGCGCAGCGCGAAACGCAGGGTTTCCGCGACCTCCAAAAAGACGCTGGCCCCGGCGTCGCCCAACCCGTTCTTCTTGATGATGACGATGTCGATCCCGCCGGCCATGCGCTTGTCCCTCTGCCCCGCACCCTCATCCTAAAGCGCGGGCGGGCGGGCGCACAAAAAGAAACCCTCCTTCCCTTGCGGGAAGGAGGGCATGCAGTCTGGGGACTTCGCTGAAAAATCAGGCCAAAAATCAGGCCGGAACCAGCTCCTCCAGGGAGCGCTCGATGATGTCCAAGCCCTCGTCCACCAGTGCGTCCGACGCGGTCAGCGGAACCAGGATGCGGATCACGTTGCCGTAGGTGCCGCAGGACAGCAGGACGAGGCCCTTTTCCGCCGCCTTGGCGACCAGCGCCTTGGTCAGCTCCGGCGCCGGCTCCTTGGTGCCGCGGTCCTTCACCAGCTCCATGGCGATCATGCCGCCCAGGTTGCGCACGTCGCCGATCACCGACAGCGTGTTGCGCTGGGCCATGCTGCGGAAGCGGCCGGCGATGCGCTCGCCCAGGTCGTTGGAGCGCTGGATCAGCTTCTCCTCTTCGATGACGTCCAGCACGGCCAGCGCCGCGGTGGTCGCCAGCGGGCTGCCGGCGTAGGTGCCGCCGATGCCGCCGGGGATCGGGGCGTCCATGAACTCCGCCTTGCCGGTGACCGCCGACAGCGGGAAGCCGCCGGCCAAGCTCTTCGCCATGGTCATCAGGTCGGGCTCGACGCCGGAATGCTCGATGGCGAACATCTTGCCGGTGCGGGCGAAGCCGGTCTGGATCTCGTCGATGATCAGCAGGATGCCGTTGTCGTCGCAGATCTTGCGCAGGGCCTGCAGGAACTCCGGCGGGGCGATGTTGAAGCCGCCCTCACCCTGCACCGGCTCCACGATGATCGCGGCGACGCGGGTGGCGTCCACGTCCGACTTGAACAGCTGCTCCAGCGCCTTCAGGCTGTCCTGGACGCTGACCCCACGGTAGGCGTTGGGGAAGGGCGCGTGGTAGACCTCGGCCGGGAAGGGGCCGAAGCCGACCTTGTAGGGCACGACCTTGCCGGTCAGCGCCATCGCCAGCAGCGTGCGGCCGTGGAAGGCGCCGGAGAAGGCGATCACGCCCGGACGGCCCGTGTGGGCGCGGGCGATCTTCACGGCGTTCTCGACGGCTTCCGCACCCGTGGTGAAGAAGGCGGTCTTCTTCGGCGTGGAGCCCGGAACCAGCGCGTTCAGCCGCTCCGCCAGGGTCACGAAGGACTCGTAGGGCGTGACCATCGCGCAGGTGTGGGTGAAGCGGTCGAGCTGGGCCTTCACCGCCTCGATGATCTTCGGATGGCGGTGGCCGGTGTTCAGCACCGCGATGCCGCCCGCGAAGTCGATGAAGCGGTTGCCCTCGACGTCCCACAGCTCGGCGTTCTCGGCGCGGTCGACATAGACCGGCATGGCGTTGGCGAGGCCGCGCGGAACGGCGGCGTTGCGACGATCCTGGAAGGACTGGTTGCTCATCTCAAACCCCCGATTGGAAAGGATGGCGTCAGGCGCCCAGGCCGACGCACAGGTACTTGATCTCCAGGAAGTCCTCCACACCGTACTTGGAGCCTTCCCGCCCGATGCCCGACTGCTTGATGCCGCCGAACGGCGCGACCTCGGTCGACAGGATGCCTTCGTTGATGCCGACCATGCCGTATTCGAGCTGCTCGGCCACCCGCCACACCCGGCCGATGTCCCGGCTGTAGAAATAGGCGGCCAGACCGAACTCGGTGTCGTTCGCCATGCGGATGGCGTCGGCTTCCGTCTCGAACTTGAACAGCGGGGCGACCGGGCCGAAGATTTCCTCGCGGGCCACGCGCATCCCGGTGGTGACGCCGGTCAGGATCGTCGGCTCGAAGAAGGTGCCGCCCAGGCCATGCCGCTTGCCGCCGAGCGCGACCTTGGCGCCCTTGGCCAGCGCGTCGCCCATCAGCTCCTCGACCTTCTCGACGGCTTGGCCGTTGATCATCGGGCCCTGGGTGACCCCGGCCTCCATGCCGTTGCCGACGCGGATCTGCTTCACCGCCTCGGCCAGCTTGGCGGCGAAGGCGTCGTAGACGCCGGCCTGGACCAGCA
This sequence comes from Azospirillum sp. UENF 312511, assembly GCF_058780635.1. NCBI lineage: Bacteria > Pseudomonadati > Pseudomonadota > Alphaproteobacteria > Rhodospirillales > Azospirillaceae > Azospirillum > Azospirillum sp. UENF 312511. The sequence goes on from NZ_JBSNCG010000001.1 coordinate 518,080, forward strand.
GGCGGTTCGCGCAGACGCAGGTCTGGCCGGAGTTGCGGTACTTGGACGCGAGGGCGCCCTTGACCGCCTCGTCCAGGTCGGCGTCGTCGAACACGATGAAGGGCGCGTTGCCGCCCAGCTCCAGCGACACCTTCTTCACCGTGTCGGCGGACTGGCGCATCAGGATCTTGCCGACCTCGGTCGAGCCGGTGAAGGACAGCTTGCGCACGATCGGGCTGGCGGTCAGCTCGCCGCCGATGGCGACGGGGTCGGACCCGGTGACGATGTTAAACACCCCGGCCGGGACGCCCGCGCGCTCGGCCAGTTCGGCCAGCGCCAGGGCGGACAGCGGGGTGTCCTCCGCCGGCTTGACCACGATGGTGCAGCCGGCGGCCAGCGCCGGGCCGACCTTGCGGGTGATCATCGCGTTGGGGAAGTTCCACGGGGTGATCGCCGCGACGACGCCGATCGGCTCCTTCAGGACGACGATGCGCTTGTTGCCGGCGAAGCTGGGGATCACGTCGCCGTAGACCCGCTTGCCCTCCTCGGCGAACCACTCGATGAAGCTGGCGCCGTAGGCGACCTCGCCACGGGCCTCGGCCAGCGGCTTGCCCTGCTCCAAGGTCATCAGGACGGCCAGATCCTCCTGCGCCGCCATGATCAGCTCGAACCAGCGGCGCAGGATGGCCGCGCGCTCCTTCGCGGTCTTGGCGCGCCACGCGGGCAGGGCGGCGTCGGCGGCGTTGATGGCCTGCCGCGTCTCTTCCGCGCCGACATCGGCGACCTGGGCCAGTTCCTCGCCCGTCGCCGGGTTGGTCACCGCGAAGGTCTTGCCGGAGAAGGCGTCGCGCCACGCGCCGTTCACATAGGCTTGTGTCCGAAGAAGGCTCTGGTCGTTCAGCGACAGCATGGGAATCAGCCTCGATTTGCGATGTGAAGGGAGCGTACCCATGTTTAATAAATTAAACAACCCTAATCGGGTGTTGAGTTTTTGATGACGCACACACGCGAATCCGGTATGCCTTCCGGTCAGGAGCGAGGAACCGATCCATGGATGTGGACGCTGTCGATTTCAACGTGGGCGCGCGCCTGAAGCAGGTTCGGGAAGCGCACGCCCTGTCCCAGCGCCAGTTGGCGCAACGGGCGGGCGTGACCAACGGCACCATCTCGCTGATCGAACAGAACCGGTGCAGCCCGTCCGTCTCCTCGTTGCGCAAGGTGCTCCAGGGCATTCCGATGACCCTGGCGGAGTTCTTCTCCTCCGACGACCTGCCGCCGCGCGAGCAGATCTTCTTCAAGGGAGGCGATCTGGTCGAGCTGACCGGGCTGGTGAAGAGCCGGGTCGGCTCCATCTCCTTCCGGCAGGTGGGCGACCTGCGCGGCCGTAACCTCCAGGTCCTTCACGAGAAATACGCCCCCGGCGCCGACACCGGCGGCCGCACCATGCTCCAGCACGAATCGGAGGAGGGCGGCATCGTCATCAAGGGCCGGATCGAGCTGACGGTCGGCGACCGCAAGGAAATCCTCGGCCCCGGCGACGCCTATCTGTTCGACAGCCGCATCCCGCACCGCTTCCGCAACCTCGGCGATGAGGAATGCGAAATCATCAGCGCCTGCACCCCGCCGTACCTGTGACATCACTCCACCGGATTTGAGGAAAGGCCGGACCGCCCATCGGGCCGCCCGGCTTTTTCATGTCAGCGCAGGTTGCCCTTGAGCCGCTCGTTGCGGCGGCGCAGTGCCTCCAGCGTGGCGAGCAGGATGACCGAGATGGTCGTCAGGATCACCGCCGCGGCCGTGATGGTCGGGCTGATGTTCTCGCGGATGCCGCTGAACATCTCGCGGGGCAGGGTGCGCTGCTCCGGACCCGCCATGAACAGCACCACCACCACCTCGTCGAAGCTGGTGGCGAAGGCGAACAGGGCGCCTGACGCCAGACCCGGCAGGATCAGCGGCAGGATCACCCGGCGGAAGGCGTAGATCGGCGAGGCGCCGAGCGAGGCCGCGGCCCGCGCCAGATTCATGTCGAAGCTCTGCAGCGTCGCGCTGACCGTGATGACCACGAAGGGCGTGGACAGCGCGGTGTGCGCCAGGATCAGCCCGGCGTAGCTGCCGGTCAGGCCCAGCGGCGCGAAGAAGAAGTACAGGCCGACCGCGGTGATGACGCCCGGAACGACGACCGGCGACAGCACGATGGCCAGCACCAGCGGCTTGAACTTGCTCTTCCACTGGGCGAGGCCGAGCGAGGCGAGCGTGCCCAGCACCATCGACAGGATGGTCGAGGCCACCCCGATGATGACGCTGTTCTTCAGCGACGACACCCAGCGCGGGGAGTTCAGGAAGTCCTCGTACCAGCGCAGGGAGAGGCCCGGCAGCGGGTAGGTCAGGTAGGAGCCGGAGCTGAAGGACAGCGGCATGATCGCCAGGATCGGGGCCATCAGGAAGACCAGCACCAGCGAGGCGACGACCACGGTGGTGATCCAGGCGACGCGCTGGCTGGCGGTGCGGGGGGCGTGGTTGTCGCTCAATTCTTCATCCCTCCCGTGACCTGCTGGCCGTGGACCAGCTTTCCATAGACGACGGCGAGCAGCAGCGTGGCGAGCAGAAGCACCGCGCCCAGCGCCGAGGCCAGACCCCAGTTGACGGTTTCCGTCGTGTAGAAGGCGATGAAGTAGCTGATCATCTGGTCGGCGGCACCGCCCACCAGGGCCGGCGTGATGTAGTAGCCGATGGCCAGGATGAAGACGAGCAGGCTGCCCGCCCCGATGCCGGGCACGGTTTGCGGCAGGTAGATGCGCAGGAAGGCGGTGACCGGCGAGGCGCCGAGCGACGCCGCCGCCCGCATGTAGGCCGGGGAGATCGAGCGCATGCTGCTGTAGAGCGGCAGGATCATGAAGGGCAGCAGCACGTGCGTCATCGCCACATAGACGCCGAAGCGGTTGTAGATCAGCCGCAGCGGCTCGTCGATCAGGCCGATCCAGCGCAGGCTGTCGTTGACGATGCCCTCGCTCTGCAGCACGACGATCCAGGCGCAGGTGCGCACCAGAAGCGAGGTCCAGAAGGGCAGCAGCACGAAGATCATCAGCACGTTCGACTGGCCCGTGGGCAGCGTCGCCAGCATGTAGGCGACCGGGAAGCCCAGGATCAGGCAAAGGACCGTCACGCCCAGGCTGATGGTGAAGGTGCGCCCGAAGACGTCGCGGTAGATCGCCTGCTCCTCGGGGGCGGCGACGATGGCGCCGTCCACGTTGCGCGTCAGGTCCAGCGCGCCCAGCAGGTAGAAGCTGGTGAGCGGCCCGCTGGCGCCCTTGATCGCCGCCCAGGTGGCGCGTTCGCCCCAGGCCGGGTTGATGCCGATCAGCGTGTCCTTGGCGGTGCCGGGTTCCGGCAGGGCCTTCAGGTTGCGCGCCGTGCCCGACATGATGGTGCGGAAGCCGTTCAGCGCGTAGTTCAGCCGCTTGGACGCGATGGCGACGGTGCCGGCGTCGCGCGCCGTGCGGATGTCGCCGGCCAGCGCGGCGAAGGCCGGCTCGCCCGGAACGTCCTTGCCGTCCCAGTCTGCCAGGGCCGCGACGGTGTGGGGCATGACCTGACGCACCTCCCAGTCGTCGACCGACCGCCAGAGCATGCCGGCGATGGGACCGAGGAAGGTGAAGAGCAGGAAGAGGAGGAGCGGCAGGATCAGCGCCAGGGCCTTGAGCCGGCGCGTCCGCTCCGCCCGCTTCAGGCGGCGCTTGAGAGGCACCTCGGGCGACGCATCGGCGCCGGCGACGAACGCGGCTGTCATGGGCGGCCTATTTCGAAAATGCGGTAGAGACGTGTGTGGTGGTCGAGGTGGGCCCCCACTCCGGCCCTCCCCCGCTGACGCAGGGGAGGGAGATTGTCCCCTCCCCTGCGAAGCGGGGGAGGGTTAGGGAGGGGGCCCGTCGCAACCACTCAGAGACGGAAGCGGCTTACTTCGCCGCCCACTTGTTGAAGCGTTCGGTCAGGCGGTCGATGTTCTCCAGCCAGAAGGGAACGCTGATCTCGACCGCGTTCTTCATGTTCTCCGGAGCGGTCGGCAGGTCCGTCAGAACCGCCGGGGCCAGCTTGGACGGGGCGTCCTTGTTGGAGGTGCCGTAGGCAATGTTCTCGGACAGCTTGGCCTGGTTCTCCGCCTTGCCGACGAAGTCGAGGAACTTGTAGGCAGCGTCCTTGTTCGGGCTGCCCTTCAGGATCACCCAGCTGTCGATGGTGTAGAGCGCGCCGTTCCACACCATGCCGAAGTTCTTCTTCTCGGCCTTGTTGGCGGCGTCGATGCGGCCGTTGTAGACCGAGGTCATCGCCACCTCGCCCGAGGCCAGCAGCTGCGGCGGCTGGGCGCCGGCCTTCCACCAGACGATGTCGTTCTTGATGGTGTCCAGCTTCTTGAAGGCGCGCTCCAGGCCCTCTTCGGTGCCCAGGACCTTGTAGACGTCCTTCGGCGCGACGCCGTCGGCCATCAGGGCGATCTCAAGGGTGGTCTTGGCGCCCTGGCGCAGGCCGCGCTTGCCCGGATACTTGGTGGTGTCGAAGAAGTCGGCCCAGCTCTTCGGCGCGTCCTTCAGCTTGTCCTTGTCGTAGCCGAGCACGAAGTCGTACACGATCGCGCCGACGCCGCAGGCATCGACGGTCTGCGGCAGGTAGGCCTGCTCGCCGCCGATCTTGCTGAACTCCATCGTCTCGAACAGGCCCTCTTCGCAACCGACGGCCAGTTCCTCGCTCTCCACCTGGACGACATCCCAGGTCGCCGCACCGCCCTGGACCTTGGCGCGCAGCACGCCGATGCCGCCGTCCCAGGACTCGTCGTTCATCGGGGTGCCGGCCTTCTTGAACGGCTCGAAATAGACCTTCTTCTGGGCTTCCTGATAGGCGCCGCCCCAGGACACGACCGTCAGGTCGCGGGCCTGCGCGGCGGTGGCCAGCGCCACACCGGCGGTGAACGTCGCAAGGAACCCAACTGCCACCTTAAGCTTCGACATCGTCCCCGTTCCTTCATTATGTGTGGTTGCGTCAGGAGGTTTTGCGCGCCCCCGGTCCCCCCTCCCGGAGAGACCGGACGGACGGGTGCGGCCGATCACACGGGATCGAGCGCCCGGCAGTCCTCGGGGCGGAAGCCGATGGACACGCTCTGGCCGTGGCTGAGTCCCGCGTGGGCGCCCGGCGGCAGCTTGACCATGAATTCCCCGTTGCCGGCGACCTTCAGCACGGCCAGCGCGTGGTCGCCGAGATAGATGGTGTCCTGGACATGGGCGGGCAGGGCGTTCATGCCGTCCGGGGCCTGCCCGTCGGTCAGGATGCTGATGCGCTCCGGCCGGACCGACAGCGCGGTGGCGGCCCCGGCGCCGGCGACGTTGACCGCCTGGGCCACGACCGAACCGCCCGACGCCAGCGCCACCCGGCAGAAGCCCTGTTCGATATTCTCGACGGTGCCGCTCAGCACGTTGTTCTCGCCGATGAAGTTGGCGACGAAGCTGTTGACCGGGCGTTCGTACAGCGCGTCCGGCTTGTCGATCTGCTGCACGATGCCGTCGTTGAACACCGCGATGCGGTCCGACATGGTCAGCGCCTCGCTCTGGTCGTGCGTGACGTAGACGACGGTGATGCCCATCGTCTCGTGCAGCTGCTTGATTTCGAGCTGCATGTGCTCGCGCAGCCGCTTGTCCAGCGCGCCCAGCGGTTCGTCCATCAGGACGAGCTGCGGGTTGAAGACCAGCGCGCGGGCCAGCGCCACGCGCTGCTGCTGGCCGCCCGAAAGCTGGCCGGGATGGCGATGCGCCAAGTTCTCCAGCTTGATCATGCGTAGCGCCGAGCGCACCCGCTCCTTCACCTCCGACCGCGGCATCTTGCGCACGGTCAGCGGGAAGGCGACGTTCTCCTCGATCGTCAGGTGGGGGAACAGCGCGTAGTTCTGGAAGACCATGCCGATGTCGCGCTTGTGCGGCGGCATGTTCTTGATCGGCCGGTCGGCGAGATAGATCTCGCCGTGGGTGGGGACCTCGAAGCCGGCCAGCATCATCAGCGTGGTCGTCTTGCCCGAGCCCGAAGGGCCGAGCAGGGTGACGAACTCGCCCTTCTTGATGTCGAGGTCGAGGTTCTTCACCACGAGGTGTTCGCCGTCATAGGTCTTCTGGACCCCGACGAAGCGCACCAGTGCCTGTGCGGTCGTGACCATGCCGCCGTCCATCATCCTCCCCCCGTCCGAGGTGTCCCGAGCGCGGTCCGGGGCCAGGGTTGCGTTCCCGACACAGGACCTATGCAATGGGCCAGACGGTATACCCGTTTAATAAATTCGACAAGCCCGTTGCTCGCGTCGCGATCAATTCAACGGTCTGACGAAAATTTGTGCATCTGCGAAGGCCGTGCACGCGGTTTGAACGGGAGTTTGCTCCTTCCTTGACCGCTTGAAAACCCAGACTTTGGGAGGTTTGGCGTCCGGACCGGCGATTTTCCCCGAGTCGCCGCTCAGGCACCGGGGATGGGTGGAACAAACGGAACGATCCGCTCCACGAGACCGGTGAATTTTTTCACCAGGGGCGAACTTTCGTTGCTCCGTTGGGCCAGTTGCAGGGTGGTGACGGCGTCCGGCGTGTCGAGCGGCCGGTACACCACCCCTTCCAGCGCCACCTGCCGAAGCTGGCCGGGCAGAATCGACACGCCCAGCCCGGCGGCGATCAGCCCGATGATGGTGAAGGCCTCGCGCGCGTCCTGGGTCACGTTGGGGCGGAATCCGGCGGCGGCGCACAGCGCAAAGACCTGCTCGTGCGTGCTGGTGCCGAAATCGGCGGGGTAGAAGACGAAGGGCTCGTCGCGCAGGGCGGCCAGCGGCACGACCTCCCGTCCGGCCAGCGGATGGTCGGCGCGCATCACCGCCAGCAGCGGCTCCCGCACCACGTCGTGGAAGCGGAAGGAGTCGGGATCGGGGATGAAGCGCGGCTCCCGGATGAAGCCGACGTCGAGCCGGCGGTCGGCCAGCGCGGTCAGCTGCTGCTTGGACGGCAGCTCGACCAGGGTCAAATGCACATCGGGATGGGCGCGGCGGTAGGCGTCGATGATCCGCGGCACCATCGGCAGGAAGGGGGCCGCCGCGGTGAAGCCGACGCGCAGCTCGCCGACCTCGCCCTTGGCGGCGCGGCGGGTCAGCACGGCGGCGCGCTCCGCCCGCGCCAGGATCTCGCGCGCCTCGCCCAGCAGGAGCTGGCCGGGTTCGGTCAGCTCGACCCGGCGCTTTGTGCGTTCGAACAGGCGGGCGCCCAGTTCGGCCTCCAGCGCCTGGATCGACTGGCTGAGCGGCGGCTGGCCGATGCCCAGCCGGGCGGCGGCGCGGCTGAAATGCAGCTCCTCGGCGACGGCGACGAAATGGCGGAGATGGCGCAGGTCCATACCAGTGTCTTATATGAGGATCATATTAAAGTCCCCTGATAAATGTATTTGAACCATGAAAGCGACCGCGCCATGTTGGGGCGCATCGGACCTAGGGAGACACTGATTATGGCCGCCAAGACCGGAGCCGCCTCCGCCAAGCTCGCTTCCTTCGCCTGGGAAGACCCGCTGCTCCTCAACGAGCAGCTGACCGAGGACGAGCGGATGATCCGCGATGCCGCGCGCAGCTATTGCCAGGACAAGCTGCTGCCGCGCGTGACCGAGGCCAACCGGCACGAGATCTTCCACCGCGAGATCATGAACGAGATGGGCGAGCTGGGCTTCCTCGGCTCTACCATCGACGGCTACGGCTGCGCCGGGGTCAACTACGTCTCCTACGGTCTGGTCGCCCGCGAGGTCGAGCGGGTGGACAGCGGCTACCGCTCCGCCATGTCGGTGCAGTCCTCGCTGGTCATGCACCCGATCTACGCCTACGGCAGCGACGCCCAGCGCGAGAAGTACCTGCCGAAGCTCGCCACCGGCGAGTGGATCGGCTGCTTCGGCCTGACCGAGCCGGACGCCGGCTCCGACCCCGCCGGCATGAAGACCCGCGCGAAGAAGGTCGCCGACGGCTACATCGTCAGCGGCGCGAAGATGTGGATCACCAACTCGCCGGTCGCCGACGTCTTCGTCGTCTGGGCGAAGAACGACGAGGGCAAGATCAACGGTTTCGTGCTCGAAAAGGGCATGAAGGGTCTGTCGGCGCCGAAGATCGAGGGCAAGTTCTCGCTGCGCGCCTCGGCCACCGGCGAGATCGTCATGGACGAGGTCTTCGTGCCGGAGGAGAACCGCCTGCCGAACATCGAGGGCATCGTCGGCCCGTTCGGCTGCCTGAACCGCGCCCGCTACGGCATCGCCTGGGGCGCCATGGGTGCGGCGGAGTTCTGCTTCCACGCCGCCCGCCAGTACCAGATCGACCGCAAGCAGTTCGGCCGTCCGCTGGCTGCGAACCAGATCCCGCAGCTCAAGCTCGCCAACATGCAGACGGAGATCGCGCTCGGCCTGCAGGCCGCGCTGCAGGTCGGCCGCCTGCTCGACGCGGGCAAGGCGGCGCCGGAGATGATCTCGCTCATCAAGCGCAACAACTGCGGCAAGGCTTTGGAGATTGCCCGTGTCGCCCGTGACATGCACGGCGGCAATGGCATCGCCGACGAGTTCCATGTCATCCGCCACGTGATGAACCTGGAGGCGGTGAACACCTACGAGGGCACGCACGACATCCACGCCCTGATCCTGGGCCGCGCCATCACCGGCATCCAGGCCTTCGCGTGAGGTGATTGTTGAAGCCCTCTCCCCTCTGGGGAGAGGGTGGCCCGAAGGGCCTCTCGCGCTGGCTGAAAGCCAGCGCTGGCGGCAGGCGGATGCCCTTGGCATCCGCTGAGAGCCGGTGAGGGGGATGTGCACGGCGGAAGGTCCGGCACAAGCAAACCCCCCTCACCCTGACCCTCTCCCCAGAGGGGAGAGGGGAAATGGTCGAATTTATAGGGATGTAGAGCATGCCCGGCCCGCTTTCCCATGTCCGTGTCCTGGAACTCTCCCGCGTGCTCGCCGGGCCGTGGGCGGCGCAGACGCTGGCCGATCTCGGCGCCGACGTCATCAAGGTCGAACGGCCCGGCGCCGGGGACGACACGCGCGCCTGGGGTCCCCCCTGGGCGGGCGAGGAGTCCGCTTATTTCCTCTCCACCAACCGCGGCAAGCGGTCGATCACCATCGACTTCGAACGCCCGGAAGGCCAGGAACTGGTCCGCAAGCTGGCTGCCCAGGCCGACGTCGTCATCGAGAATTTCAAGGTCGGCGGGCTGGTCAAGTACGGGCTGGACTATGAGAGCCTGAAGGCGATCAACCCGGGCCTCGTCTACTGCTCGATCACCGGCTTCGGGCAGGACGGCCCCTATGCCAAGCGGGCCGGCTACGACTTCATGATCCAGGGCATGGGCGGGCTGATGAGCATCACCGGCCAGCCGGACGCCGAGGCGGGCGGCGGGCCGGTCAAGGTCGGCGTCGCGGTCACCGACGTCTTCACCGGCCTCTACGCCACCATCGGCGTGCTCGGCGCGCTGGCCCACCGCGACCGGACGGGGGAGGGGCAGTGGGTGAACCTCGCCCTGCTCGACGTGCAGGTGGCGGTGCTGGCGAACCAGGCCATGAACTATCTGGTCGGCGGCAAGGCGCCGCAGCGGCTGGGCAACGCGCACCCGAACATCGTGCCCTATCAGGCCTTCGCCACGCTGGACGGCCACATCATCCTGGCGGTCGGCAATGACGGGCAGTTTGCCAAATTCTGCCAAGTCGCCGGGCGTCCGGAGCTGGCGCAGGACCCGCGCTACGCCACCAACCCGGCCCGCGTCGCCAACCGCAAGGAGCTGGTGCCGATCCTGGAGCTGCTGCTGGAGCAGCGGTCCAGCCGCGACTGGCTGTCGGCGCTGGAGGCGGTGGGCGTGCCCTGCGGGCCGATCAACGACGTGTCCCAGGTCTTCGCAGACCCCCACGTCCAGGCCCGCAACATCCACCAGGATCTGCCGCACCCGACCGCCGGGACGGTGCCGACGGTGGCGAGCCCGATCCGCTACTCCGTGACCCCCATCGAGCACACGGTCGCTCCGCCGACGCTCGGCCAGCACACCGACGCCGTGCTGGAGGAAGCGCTGGGCCTATGCGCGGCGGACATCGCGGCCCTGCGGGAGAAGGGCGTGGTCTGAACCGCGCGCACCCGTCATTTTGCCGCCCCTGTCCCATCCTTCAGGGCATCGTATCGACCGTCATAACCCTCTCCCCTCTGGGGAGAGGGTGGCCCGAAGGGCCGGTGAGGGGGGGCGCGAGGCGGTACGTTCGGCAAAAGCGCAACCCCCTCACCCTAACCCTCTCCCCGGAGGGGAGAGGGGATATACGATGCGAATGCCCAATCCCATCCCTTCCCCCGCCGTATGCGGGGGAAGGGATTTTTTGCGTGAACCGAGATGATCGCCTCCAGCACCCCGTCCTCCGCCGCCACCGACACCCGCCTGGGCATCCTGCTGATGCTGCTGGGCATGTCGCTGTTCACCGTCAACGACGCACTCGGCAAATGGCTGGTCGCCGACTATCCGGTGGCGATGCTGCTGGCCATCCGCAGCCTGTTCGGCGCGATGCTGCTGGCCCCGCTGATCCTGCGCGAGGGGGTGCGGTCGGTCTTCGCGGTGAAGCGGCTGCCGTTGCATCTTCTGCGCGTCGGCTGCGTGGCCGGGGAGGTCGCCTGCTTCTACTGGGCGGTGCGGTCGCTGCCGCTCGCCAACGTCATGACCATCTACATGGCCGCCCCACTGATCGTCACCGCCCTGTCGGTGCCGCTGCTCGGCGAGAAGGTCGGCTGGCGCCGCTGGGCCGCGGTGGTGGTCGGCTTCGCCGGTGTGGTGATCGTGCTGAATCCGACCGGCCAGTTCGACGCGGTGCCGTCGCTGGTCGCCCTATTCGGCACGCTGGTCTTCTCCACCGGCCTGATCTCCACCCGGCTGCTGCGCGATTCGAGCAACCTGTCGCTGGTCAGCTTCCAGACCTTCGGCACCGGCCTGCTCGGCAGTGCGGCGCTGCCGCTGGTCTGGGTGCCGCCGCCGGGGCTGGACTTCCTGCTGCTGGGGGCGCTGGGCGTCACGGCGCTGGCCGGGCACGCGGCGATGAACCGCTCGCTCCAGCTCAGCCCGGCGGCGGTGGTGGTGCCGTTCCAGTATGTCTCGATCATCTGGGCGGTGGTGCTGGACCTGCTGGTCTGGGGCACGGCGCCGACCCTGCGCATCATCGTCGGCGCGCTGCTCATCATCGGCAGCGGCCTGTTCGTCTTCCACCGCGAGCAGGCGCTGAACCGCGGTGCGGCGGCGGAGGCCAACGCCAGCGGCGGCCCCGGCGCTTAAGAAAAGGCGCCTAAAGCGGGAAAAAGCGCGGCTCCAGCCGGACGGCGACGGCCTCCACCGGAGTCCAGCCGAGGCGCGCGATCACCGCGTTCGACTCCACGGCGCGGCGGCCCGGTCCCAGCGACCATGTGACGTGGTAGGTCCCGCCGCCTGGGCGGTCGGTCGTCCCGGCGATGGCGACAACCAGCGCCTGAACGCCCTCGCCGTCGTCGGCCAGCCCCAGGACCGTTCCCTCACGTTCCGTGGGCAGCGGATGACGTGCCCCGACGCCGTGGGCCAGCGTGACATGATGGGCGACGGTGCGGGCGTAGCGCGCCGGGAACCGCGCCAGCAGGCGGGCGCGTTCGGCCTCCGGCAGCGCCCAGCCGACATAGCCTCCGCGACGCGTCATGCGATCTCCCCGGTACCCTCAGCGGCGGCCACCCCTCAGGATGTCGTCCATGATCTGGTTGGCCTCCGCCGGTCCGGCAATCAGCTCGATCATGCGGATGGCGGTGTAGCCGGTCCGCACGTCGCCGACGCCATCGGCCAGCGATTGCCGCGCCGTGCCGGTCAGCGAGGCGGTGGCCTGCTGGGTCACGCTCTTCAACGCGCCGCGCAGGCCCAGCGTGTCGGCGATGGTCGAGCATTTGCGCAGGGCGCGCGCCTGGTTCTCCGCCTGCACCATCCGGGCGGTGTCCGTTCCAGGAGTCATGGTCTCCACCGCGGACAGGATCTCGGTCTCCGCCCCGTCGAGCACCTGGGTGCGCACCAGCTCGTGCACGGAGTTCCGGATGATCTTCAGTCGCTGGTCGAAGTCCTTGTTGCGGCTGTGCTCCATGGCGTTGCGCGTGGCCTCCAGGCTGGCCACCAGATTGACCGCGAGGGTGGCGGCGGCCATGCGGTCCACCGTGCCGCCCGAGGCCGAGGCGACGCCGTGCGACCGCTCCTCGATCTGGGCCACCACCGTGCCGCTGAGATCCAGGAACAGGGCGGCCCGGTCGCTGGATTTCTGGCCCAGGTCCATGTCCCACAGGTTGCCCAGCAGAATCGACGGGTCGGACAGGCGGGCCGCCGCCAGCAGGATGAACAGCTTCAGCGCCTCCGGCCGCCCACGCGCGACCTGCCGCCCGATGGCCTGGATGCCGTCCAGATGGTCCTTGTGCAGCTTCTGGACCGGTTTGGGCGACAGGACGGCCTTCAACTCGGCCGCCGGCTGGGCGATGGTCAGGATGCGGGCGATGTCCTCGACGGTGCGGAGGCGGTCTGGGTTCAGCCGCAGCCCCAGCTCGTCCGCGAAGCGCCCCGTTTCCGTCTGCTCCAGAATGCCGGCCACGGCGGCGGAGGCCATGGACCAGAAGGCGCTGGCCGGCTCCGCTCGCGATGCGGCGTCGCCCAGTGCTCTGGCGACGCCGCGCAGCCGCTCCTTGCCGATCTGCCCCTCCACCAGCGGCCACAAGGCGTTGACCACCTTGCGGTCCAGCTTGTTCAGGGGGGCGGGCTGGTTGCCGCCGGGAAGCTGGAACAGATCCTCGAACGGCTCGCAGAACAGCCGCTTGAAGGTCGGGCGCCGCCTGGGCCGCACCTCCGCCAGACGCGGGCGGATCAGTGAGAAGGTGTGCTGCACCTCGGGATGGTCGCCGATCTGCTGCAGCAGGTCGACCACCTGCCGGAACCGGGCCTCGTCGATGTCCAGCAGCTTGGTGCCGAGGCTGAGGAGGGCCTTGGGGTCCGTGGTCATGGTCAGGCCGCCTTCCCCTTGATCGCCTCAATCCGCATCACGAGGTCCATGTCGAGCTGGCCGCTGCGCCAGTCCACATAAGCGCGCACCGTGCGGCGGTTCGCGGCCAGCAGCCCGTCGGCCAGCAGCGCGTGATCGGACTTCTCCTCGTCCTTGGGCAGCAGCGGCAGGACGCGGAACAGCTCATGCACGGTCATGTCCTGCTCGTGCTTGCTCCGGGTCTGGGCTTCCGCCCAGCTCGTGACGATGAAGTCCCAGCCGTCGAGCAGCCAGGACAGCCGGGTGGTCGCCTTCCGCACCAGCGTGCGCTTGGTGTCCCACTGGCGCAGCAGCAGTTCGAAGGCCGCCAACGATTGGTCGAGCTGGTTCACCACGTTGCGGACTTGGTTGAGCGTGTGCTCCGCCACCTCCGCGCAGAAGGCGCCGATGGGAGCGGCCTCCGACACGTTGCCGTTCGCCCAGTCGGTCATGCTGTCGCGGAACTGCAGCAGGTCGCGCGCCAGACGGCGCAACCGCGCCGGCTTCGGCGAGGTGGCGATGCTCACCGGCTCCATGAAGGTCGCCAGCTCGGCCACCCGCGCGTACAGCTCGGTCGGTTCCAGGGCGAGGCTCTGCGCCGCCTTGGTCATGTAGCTGCGGGTCAGCTGCTCGCCCTTCTCGGAGCCGAGGCCGGCGCGCAGGATGTCCGTGGATTCCAGCCCGACCGCCTTCAGCACCTCGACGATCAACTGGTAGTTGATGAGCAGCCGCTGCTCGTCCTCGTCGCGGAGCGCGGCCTCCGCCGCTTCCACGGCCAGCGGACCGGCAAGGCCGCAGCGTGCCGCCTGGAGCACCGCCTTGCGGATGTCGTCCGGCGAGCAGCCGTCCGCCTCGCGGATCAGGTCCTGCAACATGCGGTCGTGGACGGTCATCGGGAAGGCGACCGGCAGACCCTTCCACGGCACCACATAGACCCCGTGCCCGTCCGACAGGTTGGGGATCAGGACCTCCAGCTTGTCCCGGTCGTCCTTGCGCACCCGCGTCTGCGCCAGTACCGGCGTGGTGAAGGCCACGGCGGCGCCGCGCTCCTCGAAGGTAGAGGGAGCAAAATTCGTAAGTGAACGCATGGTTCTCGGGTCGGGAGGGAAGTGGAAAACGGAATGCTACCATCCGTAGCATGATTCGTTCAATTTTTCGTTAAGTCCGTGCAAGGCCGTCCTTTTCTCTGCCCTTTGGAGGTAAGGCGTCACACCGCCGGGCATTTGCCCGTTATTCAGCCACAGGGTGCGGTATGGGCAGACAAGGGGGCGCGGCGGATGGCCGTGGTGAAATGGATCGGCTACGGCCTTTTGGGGCTGGTGGTGACCGTGACGGCGGGCGTCGGCATCGCTCTGGCCGTTTTCGACTGGAACGACGCCCGCGGCTTCATCGCCCGGCAGGCGTCCAAGGCGCTGAACCGCGAGGTCGCCATCGACGGCGATCTCAACGTCCGTTTGGGGGACCCGCTGCGCATCCGCGTCGAAGGGCTGCGGGTCGCCAACGCGGAGTGGAGCGACGACAAGACGATGGCGGAACTGCGGGTGCTGGACCTTCAGCTTCGCCCCTGGCCGCTGTTGCGCGGCGACTTCGAGTTTCCGGAGATCCGCCTCACCGGTCCCAAGCTGCTTCTGGAGAAGAACCGGGAGGGCGCCGCCAACTGGAATTTCGGCGGGCCGGACCCGCGCAAGGAGGCGGCGAAGGAGACGGTCAAGCCGGAAGACCGGACCGATCTGCCGATCATCGAGACGCTGGTGGTCGAGGAGGGGCGCCTGCGCTTCCGCGATCCGACCCGCAAGATCGACATCGACAGCGGCGTCAACACCGCGGTCGGTGGCAACGGCGACCAGGAGGTCCGGCTGGAGGGCAAGGGCGACTTCGCCGGCAAGCCCTTCACCCTGACGGCGGCCGGCGGTTCGCTGGAGTATCTGCGCGACGATCCGAAGCCCTATCCCTTGCGGGTCGAGACCGCCATCGGCAAGACCCGCGGCAAGATCGAGGGCTCCATCGCCGAACCGGTGCTGCTTGAGGGCGTCGACCTGTCGGTGGAATTGCGCGGCGACGATCTGGCCGACGTCTTCCCGATCCTGGGCATTCCCGTGCCGACGACGCGGCCCTATGCCATCTCCGGCCATCTTGGGCGCGAGGGCGACGTCTGGCGCTTCGAGGGGATGAACGGCAAGGTCGGGGAAAGCGACCTGTCCGGTCAGGTGGCGGTGGATCTGGGCGGCGAACGCCCGCGGATCACCGGCGACCTGACCTCGCGCAAGCTGGCGGCGATCGATCTGGCGGGCTTCATCGGCGCCTCGCCGGAAGGCCGGGGCGACTACCCGACCAAGGGGCGGGAGCGGATCATCCCGGCCACCGAGGTTCCGCTGGAGAAGCTGCGCACCGCCGACATGGACGTGAAGTTCCGCGGCGAGCATGTGGAGGCGCCCTTCTCAACGCTGGACGCGCTCGACGCGCGGGCGAAGCTGGAGAACGGGCGGCTGGTGCTCGACCCGCTGTCGCTCGGCGTCGGCGGCGGGCGGGTGGCCGGGACGGCGGTGCTCGACGGCGGGCGCAAGACTCCGGCGCTGGACGTCAACCTGGACGTTCGGCAGATCAAGCTGGCCCGGCTGTTCCGCGAGACGGCCTTCGCGCAGGAGATGGGCGGCACGGCCAGCGGGCGCATTCAGCTCAAGGGGCAGGGCACCACGGTCGCCAACATCCTGGGGTCCTCCGACGGCAAGCTGGGCGTCGCGGTGGACGGCGGCCGGATCACCAGCTACGCGGTCAAGGGGCTGAAGACCAACATCCTGGAAACGCTGGGCGTTGTCCTGTCCGGCGACAAGCCCTTGCCTTTCAACTGCCTGGTCGCCGACGTGACGGTGAAGGACGGGCTGGTGGAAAGCCGCGCTCTGGTGCTCGACACGCCGGAAACGCTGGTGACGGCGGACGGCACGATCAACCTGCGCAGCGAGGCGATGGACATGACCGTGCTGGGGCGCGCCAAGAGCCCGCAGATCTTCGCCACCCATGTCCCGGTCCATGTCCGCGGCACGCTGGGCGCGCCGGACATCGGGGTGAACGCGACGGAGTCGGCGGCGCGCGGCGCCGCGGCGGTGGCGCTCGGCGTCCTGCTGACGCCGCTGGCCAGCGTCCTGCCTTTTCTTGACCCAGGCAGTAACGAGCAGCCACACTGCGGCGAACTCGTCCGGAACGCCCGGTCCCCGTCGAACTCCAGCACCGGTTCCAGCGGCACCGGCAAGGGGCGCGACGCGGCTCCCTCGGGCTCCCCGTCCGGCAAATCGCAGTAACGACGCACCAACAATTCCCCAAAAAAGGGCTGCATGACGCTCGACCAGGGACTCGCCTTCGGCATCATCGGCGCGGTGATCGCGCTGCTGATCTGGGACAAGCTGCGCTACGATCTCGTCGCCATGCTGGCGCTGCTGGCGGCGGTGGCCGTCGGGATCGTCAAGCCAAAGGACGCCTTCAGCGGCTTTTCCGACGACATCGTCATCATCGTCGGCTCGGCGCTGGTGGTCAGCGCGGCGGTCGGCCGCTCCGGCATCGTCGAGGAGGTGATGCGCCCCCTCAGCGCCCGCATGAAGACCGTGCCGGCGCAGATCATCGTGCTGACGGGGGCGGTGACGCTGCTGTCGGCGGTGGTCAAGAACATCGGGGCGCTCGCCATCTTCATGCCCATCGCCATGCAGGTGGCGCGGCGCAACGGGACGAAGGTGTCGTCTCTGCTGATGCCGATGGCCTTCGGCTCGCTTCTCGGCGGGCTGATGACGCTGGTCGGCACCTCCCCCAACATCATCGTCAGCCGCCTGCGCAACGAGATGGTCGGCGAACCCTTCGGCATGTTCGATTTCACGCCGGTCGGGCTGACCGTCGCGGTGGCGGGGGTGGCCTTCCTGACGGTCGGCTACCGCCTTCTGCCCACCGGCCGGCAGGCGGCCTCGGGCAACGCCGGGGGCTTCTCCATCGACGACTACACGGCGGAGGCGCTGCTGCCGGAGAAGTCGCCCTTCGTCGGCAAGACGGTCGCCGACCTGGAGGCCTACGGCGAGGGCGACGTGACGGTCGCGGCGATCATCCGCGGGCGGCACCGCCGCCACATCCCGTCCGGCCACTGGGTGCTGCTCGCGGGCGACGTGCTGGTGCTGGAGGCCGACACCCAGGCGCTGGGCGACCTCGTGAAGCACGCCGGCCTGGAGCTGATGCACGAGAAGGAGCTGGAGGGGGTGGAGAGCGACGAGGATCTGGCCGTCCTCGAAGCGGTGGTGGAGCCGCGCTCCCCCTTGATCGGCAGCAACGTGGAGGATGTCGAGCTGCGGGAGCGCTACGGCGCCAACCTGCTGGCGCTCAGCCGGCGCGGCCGGCCGATCCGCCAGAGGCTGCGCCGCGTCCGCTTCCAGCCGGGCGATCTGGTCGTGCTTCAGGCGCGGGCGGCGGGGTTGTCGGACACGCTGAACGAACTCGGCTGTCTGCCGCTGGCGGAGCGCAATCTGTCCATCGGGCGGCGGCGCAAGCGGCGGATCGCGCTGGCCGTGATGGCGGTGACCATCGGGCTGGTGGCGACCAGCCTCGTCCCGGTGACGCTGGCCTTCTTCGGCGCGGCGGTCGCCATGACGGCGCTGCGCGTGGTGACGCTGAAGGAGGCCTACGAATCGATCGAATGGCCGATCCTGGTGCTGCTGGGCGCCCTGATCCCGGTCAGCGAGGCGTTGCGCACCACCGGCGGGACGGAGCTGATCGCCGGCTGGCTGTCCATCGCCGCGCAGGGGCTGCCGCCCATCGGCGCGTTGGCGATGATGCTGGTGGCGGCGATGGCGGTGACGCCCTTCCTGAACAACGCGGCCACCGTGCTGGTGATGGCCCCCATCGCGGCCAGCCTCGCCAACCATCTGGGCTTGCGGCCCGACGCCTTCCTGATGGCGGTGGCCGTGGGGGCGGGCTGCGATTTCCTCACCCCCATCGGGCACCAGTGCAACACGCTGGTCATGGGGCCGGGCGGCTACCGCTTCAGCGACTACGCGCGCCTTGGCCTGCCGTTGTCGCTGATCGTCATCGTGCTGGGCACGACGGCGATCGCGCTGTTCTGGCCCTTGATGCCGCATTAAGACGCCTTCTCCCGTCCTGGGAGAGGGAAGGGAATGCTCCCTCAGTCCCAGGCGGGCGCCAGACCGTCCGGGCTGACGATCCGCCCGTCGGGGCGGGCGAGGCCATGAATGGCCGCCATGTCCGCCTCCGACAGCTCGAAGTCGAAGACGGCGAGGTTCTCGGCGGCGCGCTTTTCGCCGACCGTCTTCGACAGGGCGATCACCCCCTCCTGCTGCACCAGCCAGCGCAGGACCACCTGGGCGGGGCTCCTGCCCAGCCGGGCGGCGATGTCGGTCAGCACGGGGTCCTTGAAGACCTTGCCGTCGGCCATGGCGTAATAGGCGGTGATCGACTGGCCGTGGCGGCGCGCCGCTTCCAGCATCACCGACTGGTCGAGATAGGGATGGTACTCGATCTGGTTGGTCACGATGGGCGCCGTGCTGAGGCGCACGGACTCATCCAGCAGCGCTCGGTTGAAGTTGCTGACGCCGATGTGGCGGGTCTTGCCGGCGGCCTGGACGGCGTTCAGCGACTCGATCTGCTCGGCGAGCGGAACGGCCTCGTTCGGCCAGTGGAGCAGCAGCAGGTCCACGTAGTCGGTCCGCAGCTTCGCCAGGCTCTCGTCCACCGAGCGGCGGAAGTCGTCGGCCTTGTAGTTGCTCACCCAGACCTTGGTGGTCAGGAAGACCTCGCCGCGCGGCAGGCTCGCCGCCTTGATGGCCTCGCCGACCTCGCTCTCGTTGCCATAGATCTGGGCGGTGTCGATGTGGCGGAAGCCGAGCTTCAGGGCCTCCGGCACCATGCGCAGCACGTCGGGGCCGCTCATGCGGAAGGTGCCGAAGCCGAGGGCGGGGATGGAGGCGCCATTGGCGGTCACGTTGTGCATTGGTCTCGATCCTCTCGAACGTGGATTTTTTATCAATGTATCACGCAGGCTGGGCGACGGCCTCGCCGCGGCGCCCGTCCTTGCGGTCGAGCGCGCCGCTGAGCAGGGTCAGCGCCAGCCCACCCAGCACGAACAGCCCACCCACCCACGGTGTTGCCGCGAGGCCGAGCGCGCTGTCCACCACCCGCCCGCCGAAGAAGGCGCCGGCAGCAATGCCCAGGTTGAAGGCGGCGATGTTCAGGGCCGAGGCGACGTCCACCGCGCCCGGCGCGTGGCGCTGCGCCAACTGCACGACGTAGAGCTGAAGCCCCGGCACGTTGGCGAAGGCCAGCGCGCCCATGCCGGCCAGGGTGACCAGCGCCGGAACCGGGCTGGAGGCGGTGAAGGTGAAGACGATCAGCACGACCGCCTGAAGGGCGAACAGCCACGCCAGCGCGCGGACCGGGTTGCGGTTGGCGAGCTTGCCGCCCACCATGTTGCCGACCGCGATGGCCGCCCCGTAGAGCACCAGGACGAGGCTGACCGTGCCGCTGGAGAAGCCGGTGATCGTCTCCAGGATCGGCGCCAGATAGGTGAAGGCGACGAAGGTCCCGCCATAGCCCAACGCCGTGATGGCGAAGGCCAGCAGCAGGCGCGGCTTGGCCAGCACGCGGACCTGCGTGGCCAGCCCGGCGGCGGGCGGCTGGCTGAGCTTCGCCGGGACCAGAGCCGCGACGCCCAGCGCACCGATCACGCCCAGCGCGGAGACCGCCAGGAAGGTGGCGCGCCAGCCGAAATGCTGGCCGATCCAGGTGCCCATCGGCACGCCGGTGACGATGGCGATGGTCAGGCCGGAGAACATCATGGCGATGGCCGAGGCCCGCTTGTCCTCCGGTACGAGGTCGGCGGCGATGGTCGCGCCGACCGAGAAGAAGACGCCGTGGGCGAAGGCGCTGAGCACGCGGGCGGCCAGCAGAAGTCTCGTAGTTGGGGCTGACCCCGGCCAGCAGGTTGCCGGCGATGAAGAGGCCCATCAGCCCGAGCAGCAGCGGCTTGCGCCGCAGCCGGCCGGTCAGCGCGGTCAGGACCGGGGCGCCGATGGTGACGCCCAGCGCGTAGACGCTGACCACCATGCCGGCCATCGGCAGGCTGACATTCAGGTCGGTGGCGACGGTCGGCAGCAGGCCGACGACGACGAACTCGGTCGTTCCGATGGCGTAGGCGCTGATCGCCAGCGCCAGCAGTGCGAGTGGCATGACTGAAGGCTCCATCCATGCGAGCTGTGCAGGACGCATCAGATGAGCCAAAAATCCGGGATGCGGAATGCCGTCCGTTTTCGCATGATCGTGTCATTCAATGACAAGATTGACGGAAGGGCACCTTTGATGAGCGACAGCCGCGCCTGGGACATGAGGGTCTTCCTGCGCGTCGCGGCGCTGGGCAGCTTCAGCGCCGCCGGGCGGGAGGTTGGCATGACCCCGTCCTCCACCGCTAAGCTGGTGACCCGGCTGGAAGAGCGGCTCGGCGTGCGGCTGGTCGAACGCTCCACCCGCCGGCTGCGCCTGACCGCGGAGGGAGAGCTGTACCGCGAGCGGGCCGAGAGCCTGCTTGGCGACCTCGACGCCATGGAGGCGGAGGTGGCGGGCGGCGCACGCTCGCCCACCGGCCTGATCCGCATCAGCGTGTCGGTGCCCTTCGGGCGGCATTGCCTGCTGCCGCTGCTGCCCGACTTTACGCGGGCCTATCCCGGCATCCGGCTGGACCTGACCCTGACCGACGAGGTGGTGGACCTCTACGCGGCGCGGACCGACGTGGCCTTCCGCGCCGGGCGGCTGTCCGATTCGGCGCTGCTGGCGGTGCGGCTGGGCGACGTGCGGCGGCGCATCGTGGCCTCGCCGGACTATCTGGAGCGCATGGGCCGGCCGGAGAGCGCCGCCGATCTGGAGCGCCACGACTGCCTGGGCTTCAACTTCCGCCGCGCCGCCGCGGTCTGGCCGCTGAAGTCCGGCGGGCGGCTGGTCGACCGCGAGATCGACACGCGCATCGTCGCCAACAACGGCGAGACGGTGCGCCACTTGGCGCTGCTCGGCCTCGGGCTGGGGCGGCTGGCCGAATATCACATCCGCGCCGACCTCGCCGCCGGGCGGTTGGTCAGCGTCCTCGACGACGTTCTGGTCGACCGCGAGGAGATCCACGCCGTCTACACCGGGCGGGAACGGGTGCCGCACCGGGTCCGCGCCTTCCTCGATCACATGACGCCGCGGATGCGCGCATGCCTGCAATGACCGAGCGGCGGGGTGGGGCGTCTTGTCGAAAATAGATAGCAAAGCTATTAAATAGGCATGCAATCGAATGGCCCGTCCACTCCCGCCCCGGACTTTCCGTCCAACTTCGGCATCCACCTGTTCCGCGCCGCCCATCTGTGGCGGCGGGAAGCGAACAAGGTGCTGGCGGAGAGCGGCTTCTCCTCCTCCGTCATCTCGCCGCTGATGCTTCTCAACGAACTCGGCGACGGGATGCGCCAGCGCGAGCTGGCCGAGGAGATGGGGGTGGAGGGGCCGTCGTTGGTCCGGCTGCTCGACAGCCTGGAGGCCGCGAAGCTGGTCGAGCGCCGGGAGGCCCCGGACGACCGGCGGGCCAAGACGCTGCACCTGACGGACCAGGGCCGCAACCTGCTGGCCCGCGTGAACGCCGCGCTAAACGACGTGCGCCGCCGCCTGCTCCAGGGCGCCTCCGGCCCGGAGATCGCCGGCGCGGTGCGCGTCATGGCGGCGATTGAGTCGAACGCCCGAGCCATGAAGGGCTGACGGCGGTTCTACACAGCAGCGCGTCCCGCAGCGGCGGGACACGGAACGATCGCTCCCGGCCGCGCCGGTGGAGCGCAAGGACGAACCACGGTGAAACTCTTCTCCCTCCTCATTCGGATCACGGTCACGCTGGTTGTCACGCTGGGCGCCGTCGGCGGCGGCTGGTGGCTGTGGGATTACTACATGAACCAGCCCTGGACCCGCGACGGGCGGGTGCGGGCCGACGTGGTGCAGGTGTCCTCCGACGTCGCCGGACTGGTGACCGAGGTGCGGGTCATCGACAACCAGGCGGTCCGCAAGGGCGATGTCCTGTTCGTCGTGGACCCCAGCCGCTACCGCCTCGCCGTCGATCAGGCCGAGGCCAATCTGGAAAGCGCCCGCGCCGAGCTGTCCTTCCGCAAGGCCGAGGCCGACCGCTACGCGCAGCTCGGCAACAACGTCGTCTCCACCGCCCAGCGGCAGGAGGTCGCCTCCGCCCAGGCCAAGGCCGCCGCCGCCGCCCGCCAGATGGAGGCGGCGCTCGACCTCGCCCGCTTCAACCTGGAGCGGACGGAGGTGCGGGCGACGGTGGACGGCTTCGTCACCAACCTCCAGCTCAAGGCCGGCAACTATGTGACGGCGGGCCAGCCGGTGGTCGCGGTGATCGACCGCCATTCCTTCTACGTCGTCGGCTATTTCGAGGAGACCAAGCTGCCGCGCATCCGCGTCGGCGACCCGGTCCGCGTCACCATCATGGGCGAGCCGGAGCGGCTGACCGGTCGGGTGGACAGCGTGACTCACGCCATCGTGGACCGCGACCGCACCGAAGGCACCGGGCTGCTGCCCAACGTCAACCCGACCTTCAACTGGGTCCGTCTGGCCCAGCGCATCCCCGTGCGCGTCGCGCTGGAGC
Source organism: Azospirillum sp. UENF 312511 (assembly GCF_058780635.1). Taxonomy (NCBI): domain Bacteria; kingdom Pseudomonadati; phylum Pseudomonadota; class Alphaproteobacteria; order Rhodospirillales; family Azospirillaceae; genus Azospirillum; species Azospirillum sp. UENF 312511. The sequence goes on from NZ_JBSNCG010000001.1 coordinate 540,776, forward strand.
AGATCCCCGACCCCCGCGACCTCGTCGCCGGCCGCACCGTGACCGTCGAGGTGGTGCGCGAGACGGAGCAGGGGGCGCCCGCCAAGCGGGTGGCCGGGCAATGAAGACCTCCGCCCTGAAACTGGTCTCGCTGAACGAGGCGCTGTTCTCGGTCAAGGCCTTCGCGGCGGCCATGGCGGCGCTCTACATCGCTTTCTCCATGGGGCTGCCGCGGCCCTTCTGGGCGATGGCAACCGCCTACATTGTTTCCGGCCCGCTGTCGGGCGCCGTGCGGTCGAAGGCGGTCTTCCGCGTCGCCGGGACGGCACTGGGCTGCGCCGGGGCCATTGCCCTGGTGCCGGCGCTCGCCGATTCGCCTGAGCTGCTGACCCTGGCGCTGGGGCTGTGGGTGGCGGTCTGCCTGTTCATCTCGCTGCTCGACCGCACGCCGCGCAGCTATCTCTTCATGCTGGCCGGCTACACCATCGGCCTGATCGGCTTTCCCGCGGTGACCGACCCGTCGACCATCTTCGACACCGGTCTGGCCCGCGTCGAGGAGATCCTGATCGGCATCCTCTGCGCCACCGTGGTGCACAGCGTGGTCTTCCCGCAGAGCGTCGGCCCGGCTCTGCTCGGCCGGCTGGACGCCACGCTGCGCGACGCGGAGCGCTGGACCCGCGAAGCCCTGTCGCGGGAGACGGCGCCAGAGGGCGCGGCCAACGCGCAGGAGCGCCAGAAGCTGGCCCGCGACATCACCGAGCTGCGCGTCATGGCGACCCATCTGCCCTATGACACGTCCGACGTGCGCTGGATGACGCGGGCGGTGCGGGCGATGCAGGACCGCATGGCCTATCTGCTGCCGCTGACCGCGGGCATCGAGGACCGGCTGGACGCCCTGCGCGGTCAATTGCCTGCCGAGGTCTCGGCCCTGCTGGCCGATCTCGACCGCTGGGTGGGTGGTGACCCAGTTGGGGGCGATGATGAGGAGGGCGGCGCCGACCGCCTGCGCGCCGAGATCGCCCGGCTGTCCCCGGTCATCGGCGCGGACACCGGCTGGAAGGAGGCAACGCTTCTCAACCTGCTGACCCGGCTGCGCTCGCTGGTGGACATCCACCAGGACTGCCGCGACTTGCGGGCGCACATCCGCGACAGCAAGAGCAGCCTGCCGGAGCGTCTCGACCCGTTGACCCGCCGCCGCTCGCGCGACGTCTTCCATCTCGACGCCGGCATGGCGCTGTGGTCGGGCTTCGCGGCGCTGCTCGGGATCGCGGTGGTCTGCGCCTTCTGGATTGGCACCGGCTGGTCGTCGGGATCGGCGGCGGCGATGATGACGGCGGTCTTCTGCTGCTTCTTCGCCTCGCTGGACGATCCCGCGCCGGGCATCCGCCTGTTCCTGGTCTTCACCCTGCTGTCGGTGCCGCTGGCCGCTTTCTACCTGCTGGTCGTGCTGCCGTCCTTCGACAGCTTCCCCATGCTGGTGCTGGGCCTCGCCCCGACCTTCCTGCTGTTGGGTGTCTTCGTGGCGCGGCCGGCGACCATGGGCAAGGCGATGGCCCTGCTGATGGGGGTGGTCGGCTCGCTCAGCCTGCTCGACCTCGGGACGGGGGATTTCGCCTCCTTCCTGAACAGCAACGTCGCGCAGGTGGTGGGCATCGCCACGGCGCTGCTGGTCACCCAGCTCTGCCGCTCGGTCGGCGCGGCCTGGAGCGCCCGGCGTCTGCTCCGCGCCGGCTGGAGCGAGATCGCGGCGATGACCGCCGCCCGCTCCGGCATTCCGGTGGGCAGCTTCGAGAACCGGATGCTCGACCGCGTCGGGCTGCTGTCCTCCCGTCTGGCGCTGGCCGGTCCGCAGCAGGATCTGGCGGCGGCGGACGCGGTGAACGACCTGCGGGTTGGGCTGAACGTGGCGGAACTGCAACGCGCCCGCCGCGCCCTGGGCGGCCCGGCGGCGCCCCATGTGGCGCGGCTGCTGGGCGCGGTGGGGCAGCATTTCCGCGGCCTGTCCAGCCGCCGCCTCGGCACGCCCCCGGCGGAGGTGCTGCCGATGATGGACGCCGCCCTGTCCAACCTGTCGGCCGAGCCGCGGTCGGCGGAGCGCGACCGCGCGGTGATCGCGCTGGCCGGGCTGCGCCGCGCGCTGTTCCCGCACCTGACCTTCGCCGCACCTGAATCCTCCAGCGAATCGCTCCGCGAATCGGTGACCGCATGATCGGCGAAATCGACATCTACGGGCTGTTCATTCCCCCGCTGCTCATCCTGGCGATCGCGGCCTGGTTCGTCTCGGGCCTGCTGCGGCGCGGCCTGCGGGCGGTGGGGTTCTACGGCTGGGTCTGGCACCCGCCGCTGTTCGATCTCGCGCTCTACGTGCTGGTGCTGAGCGCGCTGGCGGCGCTGACCGCATGGTTGCGGTAAGCGGCTGTGCCGGAAGAGGAAAGGCGGGTCGGGGCGCTTATTGTTATGGACTTCCCTCCGACGCCCCGAACCACCTATACCCATCCAAACCGTAAGGTTTAGAGACGTATCGGTTACCGCTGATATAACAGTTTGTCAAGCGATGGGGCGGTTGAGAATCGGGAAGATTTTATCCGGCTCTTAATAACCCTCTCCCCTCTGGGGGAGAGGGTGGCCCGTAGGGCCTCTCGCGCTGGCCAGAGGCCAGCGCTGACGGCGGCAGGCGGATGCCTCTGGCATCCGCTGAGAGCCGGTGAGGGGGATGCGCGTGTCGCGACGTTCGGCAAAAGCGCAACCCCCTCACCCCAACCCTCTCCCCGGAGGGGAGAGGGGATATCGGCGCTTCCGCGCGACAACGGATGGACCGCGCCGCCTCCGCCTTGCCGGTGGGGCGGCCTATGCGGTACCATTTCGGCCATGGTTGAAACGCGACGCACCGGTGACCGCTCCAACGAACCGATCCGCTCCGAGGTCGGGGGTGGGCGCGTCGCGTCGCCCGGCACGGTCGGCGTCCGCAACCGGGCGGAGCAGGTCGGCGGCGGGCGCCAGCGCATTCCCAGCGTCCGCGAACTGGCCAGCCTTCTGGTCAACGGCATCCTGACGCTGCCGCGCAATTACCGCCGCGGCATGTATCTCGACGTTCAGGTCTGACCCACCCCGCCCCCCGTGTAAGCCGCGATGTCCGGTCCGAACAGGCGCTCCAGCAGAAGGGGCGGCAATTCGTATTGCGGCAGGCACAGGCTGGTGCTGCGGGCGTGCAGAGTGTGCAGGCAAAGCCCCTCGGCGTCCGGAAAAGCGGCGACGCGGAAGCGCTCCTGCGCCGCCTTCATGAAGGGAGCGTCCTCGCAGGCGTTGACCGGCGGGAAGCGCACCGCCTCCCACACTGACCGCCGGTAGGCGTAGGAAAAGCCGTAGCCCAGCACATTGTCGTCGGAGGGCGGCGTCTCCGGCGCCTCGACGTAGGACCGGGTCGTCCGGCCCCAGCGGTGATGCGAGCCGCCCCGCGCCGTGTCCCAATAGCCGAAGGTCCCGTGCACCGCGCTGTGCAGGAACCAGCCGGACAGGGTCACCGCGTCGTGGCCCTCCTCCAGCCAGCCGAGCAGCCGCTCCACATAGTGGGGAGCGTAGAAGTCATCGTCGTCGAAATGGACGATGACCTCGCCGCGCGCGTGCTCGGCCAGGATGTTGCGCTTCTCCCCGATGGCGTAGCGGCGCGGCGCGTAGAAATACTTCAGCCGCGGCCCGGCGAGGGGCTGGAGATAGGCGGACGGGCGCGGGCTGTCGTCGAACACCAGCCACTCGACGTTGGGGACGGTCTGCGACAGCACGCGGGCGTGGCACAGCGGCAGGAAGGCTTCCCGTCCCCAGCTTGGCGTGATGATGCTGACGAGCGGCCGGTCGGCCATGGTCTCTCCTTCGCAACAGGCGGTGCCCCCAACCGCTGCGCCGCATGGACTCCGGCCCGGCGGCGCGTGTAGACAGGCGGCATGGTGACACTTCGGGATGCCCTGGCCGCCGCGGTCGGCCACCATCAGGCGGGCCGGCTGGACGCGGCCCGGCCCCTCTATCATAGCATCCTGCGCAGCCAGCCGGGCCATCCCGACGCGCTTCACCTGCTGGGCGTCCTGGAAAGCCAGAGCGGCCGGCCGGGCGCGGCCTTGCCGCTGCTGCGCCGCGCCGTGGCCCTGCTGCCCGGCGACGCGGATTTCCTCGGCAATCTGGCGCGGACCCTGCGCGCGGCGGGGCAGCCCGACGCGGCGGAGCGCGCCTTCGCCCGCACGGCGGCGCTCGACCCCGCGGATGCCCAGATCGCTTTCACGCTGGGCGCGCTGCGGCTGGAGCGCGGGGATGCGGCGGGTGCCGCGGCGGCCTTCGCCCAGGCGCTGGTCCGGCGGCCCGACTTCGCGGAGGCGCGCATCAACGGCGCCAACGCCCTGGCGGCGCTGGGCCGGGCGGAGGACGCGGCGCGGCTGCGCCGGCAGGCGGTGGCCCTGGCGCCGGCCCATCCCGACGCCCTCCACAACGCCGCGGTGAGCGCGCTCGCCGACGCCGGGCTGGACCGCCCGCTGTCGCACGCCCGGCGCCTCGACCCGGAGTTGGTGGACCGCGCGGGGCATGCCCTGACCCACGCCTTGGCCGCCGATCCGCGGCATGGGGCGGCGGCGGACGCGTTGATCGGGACGGCGCTTTCGCTCGTCCAGGCCGGGCAGGCGCCGCCTTGGCTGTTGGACCGCGCCGCCCGCACCGCCCTCACGGTCCTGCGCCGCAACCCGCGCGACACGCGGGCGGCGGCCGTGGTCGCCTACCGCTTCTACCGGCAGGGACGGACGGACCTCGCCAGCCGCTTCATGCGGCGCTTTGCCCGGAGATTCACCGCGGCGGAGGTGGCGGCGGATTTCGAGCTGCGCCTGTGGTCGATGGTGCGGGCAGGGCGGCGGGCGCTGGATAGCTTGCCCGACGCCGACGCTCTGCTCGGTGCCTTCCCCCCGCTGGAACTGCTGGCCGATCCGCCCGCGGGGAACGGGCCGCTGCTGGCGGTGTCCTGCGACGACGGCTACTACCGGCGCTTCGCCACCGGCCTGCTCGATTCGGTTGAACTGGCGGGCGGCGGTGTGGCGGTCCATGTCCATGTCGTGAACCCTTCACCGGAAACCCTGGCCGACCTCGCCCGGCGGCGGGAGCGCTTGCGTCTAAGCTGCAGCCGGGAACGGGTGGACTTCACGGGCTGGGACGATCATCGGCGGACCACCTACTACGCCTGCGTCCGTTTCCTGCGCTGGCACCAGTTGATGACGCTCTGGGGGCGGCCCCTGCTGCATCTCGACGCCGACTGCACGCTGGCCGGGGGGCTTGATGCGCTGGCGGCGCTGCTGGACGGAGCCGACGTCGGGCTGCTGCGCGACGCCCGTTGGCGCGGCCCGACGCGGGAAATCACCGTCTGCTTCGCGGCGTTCCAGCCGACCCCGCGGGGGCGTGCCTTCCTCGCCTCGACCGCGGCCTACATCGGGGCCTTTCTGCGGGAGGGGCGCGGATTCTGGATGCTGGATCAGGCCGCACCCTTCGCGGTGCTCGACGCGCTGGAGCGGCGGGGGGAGGGGCCGCGGGTGCGCTGGTTCGACGTTCTGGATTTCCCCTGGGTCCGCTTCATCGGGGAGAAGTGACTCAGGAGGGGAGCCGGGCGCAGCGTCCATCCGGGCAGTCGCGGCAGCATTGCCCGCAGATGTCGTCCAGGTCCACGGCGATGCCGTGCCGCTTGAGAAGCCCCTGGGCATAGGCGGTGTAGAGGCGCGCCAGCGCCCGCCGGTTGGTGGCGACCGTCTTGGCGGCCAGCGTCTCCGGCGCCAGCGTCGTGGCGATGGCTTGTTCCACGTCCTCGATGGCTGTGCGGACAGCCGAAAGGTTCAGCATCCAGGACCCCCTGGGCGTCGCGACCCTTGATGAATCTGATATACAACATGTGACGAAAAATTAGTGTCCAAACAACCCTTAATTTCGGATTTTGCGGTGTCCTATCCGGAAAGGCTAATCGCCTTTCGCTAAACCACGCAGGGCTGTCGCCAGCGCTTCGGCCAGGCGCCGCCCGTCGCAGAGCGGCCCGGCCGCCATGCGCGGGCGCAGGGTTCGGCGCAGTTCCGCCAACCGCGCCGGGTCGGCGGCCCAGCCGGCAGCGCGATCCACATAGTCCGCCGGGTCGCGGGCGACGCAGCCCTCCACCCCCGCCACGTTCAAGAAAGCCAGGGAATGGCGGCTGGAGAAGGTCTCGCCGGGCAGGGTGACGACCGGCACGCCCATCCACAGCGTCTCCAGCGTCGTCGTGCTGCCGGCGAAGGGGAAGGGGTCCAGCGCCACGTCGACGCGGGCGCACCAGCCCATATGCTCGCGGCTGGGAGTCGCCCCGGCCAGGACCAGCCGCTCCGGCGCGATGCCCGCCGCGGCCAGCCTCCCACGCCACCGGGCGGCGGTTTCCGGGCAGGACAAGGCCTTGGTCTTCAGCAACAGACGCGACTCGGGCACCCGGGCGAGCAGGGCGGCCCAGGTGGCGAGGACCTCGTCGGTCAGCTTGGTCAGGATGTTGAAGGCGCCGAAGGTGACCGGCTGGCCGCTCAGGCAGGGCGGCGGACCGGGCTCCGGCGCGTCCGGCGGCGGGTCGTAGGCGATGAAGGCGCCGGGCATGCGCAGGATGCGCTCGCTGTAGAAGCGTTCGGCCCCCTCCGGCACATGGTGGGCGTCGGCGACCAGCGCGTCCATGGCGGCGAGCCCGGTGGTCGCCATGTAGCCCGACCACGCCACCTGCACCGGCGCCGGCTTGCGGGCGAAGACCCCCAGCCGCCCGCGGGCGTTGTGCCCGGCGAGGTCGATCAGCGCGTCCAGCCGGTCGTTGCGGATCAACGTTGCAAGTTCAGCGTCGGTCCGGTCGGCGACCGGCACCCAGCGCGCCGCCGCGGCGCGGAAGCGGTCGGTCAGGTCGTCCGCTTCCAACTGGTTGGCGTAGAGGGTCAGTTCGACGCCGAAGTCCGGCAGCGCCTCGACCGCCCGCACCGCGAATTGCCCCGCCGGGTGGCGGCGGAAGTCACCGGACAGGATGCCGACGCGCAACGGACGGGAGTCGTCCCGAACCGCCGGAGCGCGCGGCGTCCATTCGGGCCGCAACGGCGCGCCGTGCACGGCGTCCCAGCCGCGGTGCGCCTCCAGCACGCGGGCCAGCGTCACGCCGGGCTGGAACAGCTCCAGATAGGCGAGGTTGGAGCGCACCTCGGCCAGATCGGGCCGCAGGGTCAGCGCGCGGCGGTAGCCGGCCTCAACGGCGTCCAGGTCGCCCTGCGTCTGGCGCACCAGCGCGAGGTTCGCGTAAGCCTCCGCCAGATCGGGACATAGGGCGGCGGCCCGGGCGTAGGCACGAGCGGCCTCCGCCAGCCGGTTGCGCTTTTGCAGCGCGTCGCCCCGGCGCAGCGCCGCTTCCGCGAAGTCCGGGCGCACGGATTCGGCGCGGCGTGCCGCCTGTTCGGCGTCGGCGGGGGCGTCGAGGGCCAGCAAGGCGGCCGACAGGTTGGCGAGGGCCGTGGCGTGGTCGGGGCGCAAGGCCAACGCCCGGCGCAAGGCCCGCTCTGCCTCCGCCGCCCGGCCGCGTTGCAACATCAGCGAGGCGCGGTTGGCGTGCGCCTCCCCGAATCCGGGATCGTCGGCCAGCGCGGCGCGGAAGGCCTCGTCCGCCTCGCCCAGCCGGCCGAGCGCCGTCAGCGTGTTGCCGAGGTTGAAGCGCGCCCGCGCGTAGCCGGGGCGCAACGCGGCGGCCTGCCGGTAGGCGTCCGCGGCCTCCTCCAGCCGGCCCAGCCGGTCCAGCGCGTTGCCGAGGTTGTAATGGGCCTGCGCGAAGGCCGGGCGCAGGCGGATCGCCGCGCGGTGGGATTCCGCCGCCTCCGCGTCGCGGTCCAGGGCGCGCAGCGCGCTGCCCAGATTGTCGTGATAGTCGGCGACGGTCGAATCGGCGCGGATGGCGGCGCGGATGCGCGGCTCGGCCTCCGCCGGGTGTCCGGCCTGGAGATAGACGACGCCCAGCAGATGCAGCGCGTCGGGATGGTCGGGCAGCGTGTCGAGGACGGCCTGATAGCCGGCGGCGGCCTGCGCCAGCCGTCCGGCCTGATGATGGGCCAGCGCCGCGGCCAGCACGTCCTTGATCGTCGCCATGCTGGCTTGTTTAGAGCATTTCACCGCAGGGCTGAAGAGTACGCGTCAGCTCACCATGCGCCAGCTTCCGTCCGACTGGCGGCAGGCGGTGCCGTAGCCCTGCTGAAGCTGCCCGCCGACCACGATGCTGGTCTGGAACTCCCGGCACGGCTCGCCATAGGGACCGGTGCCGTCGCGGGTCGGGGTGTAGGTGCCCCAGTTGCCGGTCTGCGGGTTGTTCCACTGCACGGTCGCGCCGGTCGGCGCCATGTAGGCCTGCCCCGCGGCCTGCTGCGCGTACATCAGATCGGCGCGGTCCATCGACTGGCCGGCGGCGTTGCCGAGCGCGGCGCCGAGCAGCGTGCCGACGCCGACCGCCACCAGCTTGCCCGTGCCGCCGCCGAAGCGCGACCCGGCGAGGCCGCCGACCACGCCGCCCAGCAGCGTGCCCGCCGTCGCCTTGTTGCCATAAGCGGGGGCGTAGCCGCCGCCATAGTTGGCCCCGTACCCGCCACCGCCATACCCACCACCATACCCGGCGCCATACCCATAGCCATAGGGGCTGGCGCAGCCGGCCAGCAGGCCCACGGACAACACAACCGCAACAATCCCCTTGGCCTTCATCTCGAACCCCACGGAACGGAACCTGTGTTCATGAACCCTGTGTCAATGAACATGGCAGCCCCGCAAACTATTCCGTCCGCGTGACGGAACGCCGCCGTTGCCCCTATGATGAAACCAAATGGCCGCGACCAAGCGGCTGGCAAGAACCCGACGGGAGGAAAAGCATGCTGCCGGAAGCGGACAGCTACGAGGGCCTGCGCGACCGTTTCGTCTGGTCGGTGCCGGAGCGTTACAACATCGGCGTGGACGTCTGCGACACGTGGGCGGAGCGCGATCCGGACCGCACCGCCCTGATCCACAAGCGCCGCGACGGCGCGGTGGAGACCTACAGCTTCGCCGACATCCGCCGCCTGTCGAACCGCCTCGCCAACGCGCTGACTGCCCATGGGGTGGCGCGCGGCGACCGGGTGGGCATCCTGCTGCCCCAGGCGGCGGAGACCGCGGTCAGCCACGTCGCCGTCTACAAGATGGGCGGCGTCGCCGTCCCCCTCTTCTCGCTGTTCGGCGTTGAGGCACTGGAATACCGGCTCGGCAACTGCGGGGCGCGGGCGGTGGTGACCGACGCCGTGGGCGCGGCCAAGATCGCCCAGATCCGCGACCGCCTGCCCGAACTGAAACTCGTCCTGCGCATCGACGAGGCCGGAGAGGGCGAGCTGGACTGGCACGCGCTGGTCGATGCGGCGTCGGAGGACTTCGCGCCGGTGGACACGGCGGCCGATGACCCGGCGGTGATCATCTACACCTCCGGCACCACCGGCCAGCCCAAGGGCGCGCTGCACGCGCACCGGGTGCTGCTCGGCCATCTGCCGGGGGTGGAGATTTCCCACGACCTGTTCCCGCAGCCGGGCGACCGCATCTGGACTCCGGCGGACTGGGCGTGGATCGGCGGTTTGCTCGACGTGCTGATGCCCGCCTGGCACCATGGCGTGACCGTCGTCTCCCACCGCTTCGAGAAGTTCGACGCGGAGGAGGCCTTCCGCCTGATCGCCGATTTCCAGGTGCGCAACGCCTTCCTGCCGCCGACCGCGCTGAAGATGATGCGCGCGGTGAAGGACCCGCAGACGCGCTGGAATTACAGCATGCGCTCCGTCGCCAGCGGCGGCGAGACGTTGGGGGCCGAGCTTCTCGATTGGGGCCGCCAGACCTTCGGGCTGACCATCAACGAGTTCTACGGCCAGACCGAGTGCAACATGATCGTGTCCTCCTGCGCCACGGTCATGCCGCCCAAGCCCGGCGTCATGGGCCGCCCGGCGCCCGGCCACGACGTGGCGGTGATCGACGGGCAGGGCAACCGCCTTCCTCCCGGTGAGATCGGCCTGATCGCCGTGCACCGCCCGGACCCGGTGATGTTCCTGCAATACTGGAACAACCCGGAGGCCACCGCCGCGAAGTTTGTCGGCGACTGGCTGGTCACCGGCGACCAGGGCGAACTGGACGCCGACGGCTACATTCGCTTCGTCGGGCGGGACGACGACGTGATCACGTCGGCCGGCTACCGCATCGGCCCCGGCGAGATCGAGGATTGCCTGATCGGCCACCCCGCCGTCCGCATGGCCGCCGTGGTCGGCGTGCCTGACCCCCTGCGCACCGAGATCGTGAAGGCCTTCATCGTCCTCCAGGACGGCGTGCGCCCCAGCGACGAACTGGCGGCGGAGATCCAGGCCCATGTGAAGACCCGCCTCGCCGCCCATGAATACCCGCGCGCCGTGGAGTTCGTGGACAGCCTGCCGATGACGACCACGGGCAAGATCATCCGCCGCGAGTTGCGGACGAGGGGGTAGGCTTCCCAAACCCCTCTCCCGTCCTGGGAGAGGGACTTAAAAATAACAAGAAACGAAAACGACCCGAACGATGGTGACGACATCTCTGCTCCTGCTCGCCGCAGCTTTCCTGGCCGGGGCGATGAACGCCGTTGCCGGCGGCGGCAGCTTTCTCACGCTTCCCGCGCTGATCTACGCCGGGGTCCCGCCCGTCGCGGCGAACGCCACCGGCACGGTGGCGCTGCTGCCCGGCTACGCCAGCGGCGTCTACGGCTACCGCCACGACCTGGAGCCGGTGGGTGGGGTCGGGCTGGTCACGCTGTCGGTGGTCAGCCTGACCGGCGGGCTGATCGGGGCGGCGCTGCTGCTGGTGACCCCGGATTCGGTGTTCCGCAGCATCGTGCCCTGGCTGCTGCTGGTCGCCACGGCGCTGTTCGCCTTCGGCGGCATGCTGGCGGCCCGGCTGCGGGCGGTGGGGCTGCACGGGACAGGGGCGATGCTCGCCACGCTGTTCGCGGTGTCGGTCTATGGCGGCTATTTCAACGGCGGCCTCGGCATCCTGCTGCTGGCGCAGCTGAGCCTGTTCGGGATGACCAACCTGAACGCCATGAACGCGCTGAAGAACCTGTTCTCCGCCGTGCTGACCGCCATCGCGGTCGCCGCCTACGCGGTCGGCGGGGCGGTGGAGTGGTCCTACGCCGCGCTGATGACCATCGCGGCCGTGGCCGGCGGCTATGTCGGGGCGCGGGTCGGGCGCAGGATTCCGTCGCGCATCCTGCGCGCGGGCATCATTGCGGTGGGCTTGGCGATGAGCATCCTGTTCTTCCTGAAGTAGTGTGGGTTGAAGCAAAAGCCGTTCGGTTCCGGCGGCGCCTGCGCTAAGGTGGCGGCCCTCTCCATGATGGCCGCCACGACGCAAGACCCCGCATGCTGACCGTATCCGACCTCGACCTCTTCTACGGCGACGCCCAGGCGCTCGACGGCGTGTCCATCGCGGTGGCGGAGGGCACGACGACCGCCATCGTCGGCGCCAACGGGGCGGGCAAGACCTCGCTGATCCGCACCATCTCCGGCATCCTGAAGCCGGCCCGCGGCACCATCCGCTTCCGCGGCAAGGACATCGCCGGCCTGCCCAGCCACGTCGTCTGCGACCTCGGCATCGGGCAGGTGGCGGAGGGGCGCCAGATCTTCCCGACGCTCAGCATCCGCGAGAATCTGGAGATGGGCGCCGTCATCCCGCGCGCCCGCACCGGGGCGAAGGACACGTTCGAGCGCGTGCTGACCCTCTTCCCCCGCCTGCAGGAACGGCTGGAGCAGGCCGCCGGCACCCTGTCGGGCGGTGAGCAGCAGATGCTGGCCATCGGGCGCTGCCTGATGGGCAAGCCCGATCTGATCATGTTCGATGAGCCGTCGCTCGGCCTCTCCCCGACCATGGTGCAGGAGCTGTTCCGCACCATCCGCGCGCTCGCCGCCGAGGGCATGACGATCATCCTGGTGGAGCAGAACGTCGCTGCTTCGCTGAAGTTGGCACAACGCGCCTATGTGCTGGAGAACGGGCGCGTCGTTCTGGCCGGCACGGGCGAGGAGCTGCTGGCCGACCCCGCGGTGAAACAAGCCTATCTCGGCCTGTGACGCCTCGGCGGTCGTGGTGGCGGAATCGCTCTTGACTTAGAGCGCGCTCGAACCCGTAGCGTCCTGTGCATCGTGATGAGAAGCAGACGCTCATGAAGATCGGAGACCTCGCGAAACGCTCGGGACTGACGGCCCACACCATCCGCTACTATGAGCGGATCGGGCTGCTGCCCTATGCCGACCGGAACCAGTCCCGCCACCGCGATTACGACGCCTCGATCCTGACCTGGATCGAGTTTCTCGGCCGTCTGAAGACGACCGGCATGCCGATCCGCGACATGCTCCGCTATGCGGCGCTTCGTGAGGCGGGCGCCGGGACCGAAGCGGAGCGGCGGGCGTTGCTGGAGCAACACCGCGAGCGCGTGCGCGCCCAAGTCGATGAACTGAACGCCTGTCTTCTCGTCCTCGATACCAAGATCGACGGTTACGTCGAAACGGAACAGAGGAAGAGTAACGATGACGCACCTGTCCAAAATTGCATCCGGGGTCGAAGAAAGCCGGCTTGAGCGTGGGCAACGGGCGCTTGCCGAAATCGATGGCGAGGCCGGCCACAAGGTGGTGGCGGCGCTTGCCGACATCGCGCCGGACTTCGCGACCTATGTGTTCGAATTTCCCTTCGGCGACATCTATTCGCGGCCCGGGCTCGATCTGCGCTCCCGCGAGATCGCCACCATCGCGGCGCTCGCCGCCATGGGGAACGCAACACCCCAGCTCAAGGTGCACATTGAGGCCGGTTTGAACGTCGGGCTGACCCGCGACGAGATCGTCGAGATCCTCATGCAGATGGCGGTCTACGCGGGCTTCCCGGCCGCTCTCAACGGGCTGTTCGCTGCCAAGGAGGTGTTCGCGGCGACCGACGGGCATCGGCCGCCGGGACCGTCGTGAGACCTACCGCGCCAGCAGGTCGTGATGCTCGCGGTGGCGGTGCATCCAGTTGGCGGCGTAGCCGCAGATCGGGACGATGGTCAGCCCCTCGGCGCGGGCGATGGCCATCACTCCCTCCAGCAGCCGCCCGGCGGCCCCGGTGCCGCGCAGAGACGGTGGCGCCTCCACATAGGGGATGTGCAGGATGGTGCCGCGGCGGCGGTAGGTCGCGAAGACCGTCTGGCCGTTCACGTCCAGTTCGAACCGGCTCATGGCCGGGTTGTCGGTCACGGTGTCGCTCATGCCCATTCCAACAGCCGAAGCCTTTGGTTGTTCACCGCAAATGTCATGAACCGGGCGCGCGCGGCGCGCTCCAGCCGCGCAGCACGCTGACCACCCGCAGCAGGAAGGCCGCCGCTGCCCCGGCGATGGCGACCGGCGCCTTCGGCAGGTCCAGCATGGCCCCGGCGATGACGATCGCCGCACCCAGCAGGGCGGCCACCGCGTAGATCTCCTCGCGCAGCACCCGCGGCACCTCGGCCACCAGCACGTCGCGCACCAGCCCGCCGCCGCAGGCGGTCAGCACGCCGAGCAGGACCGCGGGCAGCGGGCCCAGCCCATAGGCCAGCGCCTTGCCGCAGCCGGCCACCGCGAAGATGCCAAGGCCGGCCGCGTCCAGCACCATCACCGGCTTGACCAGACGGTTGATGAAGGGGTGGAAGAAGAAGGCGAACAGGCCCGAGGCCAGCGCCGTGATCAGGTACCGCTCGTCCTGCATGGTGGCTGGCGGGATCGCCCCGATCAGCAGATCGCGCAGCACGCCGCCGGCCAGCGCCGTGACCAGCGCCAGCACCATCACGCCGAAGATGTCCAGACGGTGCCGCACGGCCAGCGTCCCTCCCGTCAGCCCGAAGATGAAGATCCCGGTCAGGTCCATGGCGAGGAGAAGGGGCGAAACATCGGGTATGATGGCGGGCATGATGGCGGTCGGCGACGCTGGTTGAGGGGAGCCGCCATCATAGCCATTTGTTGCGTCTCATGAAACAGATAAGCCACAACTCCGGCAATTGTTGTTTTGCGGAAACGGGAGCACATTCCTCTCCAGACGAGGGGCCACAGGGCCTCGCACAGGACGAGGAGGAGCAGAGATGATCACGATCCGCAACCGCGACGAACGGGGCGCCGTCAACATGGGCTGGCTGAACAGCAAGCACAGCTTCTCGTTCGGCCACTACTACGACCCGGCCCATATGGGCTTCCGCGCGCTGCGCGTCATCAACGACGACCGCGTGATCCCCGGCGCTGGCTTCCCCACCCACGGGCACGCCGACATGGAGATCGTGTCCTATGTTCTCGACGGCGCGCTGGAGCACAAGGACACGCTGGGCACCAGCTCGGTCATCCGCCCCGGCGACGTGCAGCGGATGAGCGCCGGGTCGGGCATCCGGCACAGCGAGTACAACGCGTCCAAGAAGGACCCGGTGCACTTCCTGCAGATCTGGATCCTGCCCAACGAGGAGGGGATGGTCCCCGGCTATGAGCAGAAGGCTTTCGAGCGGGAGGAGAAGCAGGGCCGCCTGCGCCTCGTCGGCTCCCAGGACGGGCGCGACGGCAGCGTGGTCATCCACCAGGACGTGGACCTCTACGCCACGCTTCTGGACGAGGGCGACAGCGTGACCCACGAGCTGCGTCCGGGCCGCCACGCCTGGGTGCAGGTCGCCCGCGGTCAGGTCCGGCTGAACGGCGAGATCCTGAAGGAAGGCGACGGCGCCGCGATCAGCAAGGAGGAATCCCTGACGCTGGACGGCGTGGTCAGCGCCGAGGTGCTGCTGTTCGATCTGGCGTGAGGCATGAACCCCTCTCCCGTCCCGGGAGAGGGTGGCCCGGAGGGCCGGGTGAGGGTCGTGCGAGGATTGATGCGCGAATTCTCGGCGGTACCCTCACCCTCCCGCCGCTCGCGCGGCGGGTCCCTCCCTCTCCCGGGGCGGGAGAGGGTATCTCGGGAATCTTCACATCCCCTGCGGGACCGCCAGACGGATGCCCATGCGGCGGGCCTCCAGCATGAAGGCGCGGGTCATCTGCACGAGGTCCGTCCGCCAGTAGAGCTGCTCCAGCGGGTTGTCGAGGAAGTCCTCCGGCAGCATGGCGTAGCAGTAGGTTTCCACCACGCGCCGGTCGGGCTGCCAGGGATCGGCGCCGTCGCGCCAGCCGATGGTCCAGCCGGCGTGGCCGGCGCCGATGGCCCAGCGCTCGAAATGCGGGGAGATGGTGGCGCTGGCCACCGGATCGGCGACCGGCACCTGATAGATCGCCACGAAGCGGCGGACGTTCAGTTGCAGCCGCATCACCAGCGATTCATCGAAGGCGTCGACGCGGTACAGGCAGTCGGACGCCCCTTCGACGTGGCTGAAGCGCACCGCGGCCCGCCGTGCCGCCTCCAGCGTCAGGCCGGACGGCTGGTCGGCCAGCGGCGGGGATTCGTAATCCACGGCGCGCAGCGCCTCCACCATGTCGCCGGTCAGAAAAAGGCGGATGCGCTGCTGCGCCTCGTCGATGGTCAGGCGGGTCATCGCGGGGTCGGTGTCCTCTGTTGCCGGTACCACGACAACAGGCCGGGGGCCGCTTGGTTCAGGGCTCCACGTAGCCCAGCACGCGCAGGCGCAGCGCGTGCGCCCGCGGGTCGCGGTCGAAGAACAGGCCGCCCTTCTGTTCGGAGCCGGCGGGCACATAGTCGAACTCGACCATGGAGCTTTCCAAAGCCTCGTCGCCCGCCATGAGCTGTCCCTCCACCTGGACCTTCGCGCCGGTCTTGCCACCGTCGTTGGTGAGCCGGATGTGGGCGAGCCAGCGTGGCCCGGCGGGAACCACCTCCTCGATAACGGCGGTGATCGCCGGTGGGCCGCTGCCGCGGGTGATGCCCTCGTAACCCAGCACCCCCACCGAGCCCAGGAACAGCAAGAGCCCCAGCCCCGACGAGATCCAGGCCAACCGCGACACCGACGCGCTGCCGTCCTCGTCCCTCGACGTGATGTCGTTTTCCCGGATGTCGGCCATCGGCGTCCCTCCCGTCACACGATCAGGCGGGCGGTGGCGGCACCCAGCGCGCTGGGGAAGCCCAGCACCACCGTGGCGGTCACCAGCTCCATCATCGACAGGCCGGCGATCCGCTCGAAGGTCCACAGAAGATAGAGGCTGATCAGCAGGGCGATGCCGTAGCCGGCGACCGAGAAGCGCAGGAAGACGGAGAGGAAGCCGTCGTTCCCGGCGCTCTCCTGACCGGCGAAGCCGACCGTGTAGACGAAGATGTGCAGCAGCCCCAGCGACAGCACCGCCAGCGCCACCGCATGCCAGGGCGACATCTTGTAGGAGATCAGGATCATCTCCTCGGTCGGGGCGACGTTGAAGCCGACGAACAGCGCCCCCGCCCCCATCAGGAACAGTTCCCCCGGATAGCTGGAGCGGATGCGCCGCTCCCTGTCGGCGTCGTCCTGCTGGCCGAGCTGCTTGCGCGCCAGCATGGCGCCGATGCTGGCCGGCACGGACTGGAGCGCGATCTTGCCGATGATCTCCGGCAACGGCTGGTCCAGACGCACGATGGCGAAGACGGTCAGCAACGCCGCCGACATCAGGAAGCCGACGGCGAAGGCCGACAGCGCGTCGATCAGGTCGTCCTGCCAGCAGAAGGTCTCTTCGAAGCCGGCGAAGTAGGACAGGCCGAACAGCACCGGCAGGGTCACCAGGATGAACAGGGCCAGCCGGAAGCGGTCCATGTAGAAGCCCAGCTCCCACATCTCCATGGTCATCAGCAGCGGCAGGGCGAAAATGATCGCCCCCGCCGATGCGCGGGCCAAAGCGCGGGCGAATTGAGCTTCGTCATGGAGAAAGCTGCGCTGGCGGGTGATGTCCATGGCCCATGAATGCGCGAGCGGAGCGGTTGGTTCCGGCGGTACCACGGCAGTGATCGGACCCATGATCGGGATGGCGAATTTCCTCTTGACCTTCCAATCGTTGGAAGGCGGAAGCTGACGGCAACACCACCTTGTGGGAAGGAGTTCGTCATGATTGCGTTCAAGGTTCCCGGTATGACCTGCGGCGGCTGCGCCGCCTCCGTCCGCCGCGCGCTCGGCGCCGTCGCCGGGGTCGAGGATGTGCAGATCGACCTGGAGTCGAAGGACGTCCGCGTCGACGGGACGCCCAGCGCCGACGCGCTGCGGACGGCCCTGGGCAAGGCCGGCTTCGAGGCCGAAGGGTTGCCGGTCGCGTAACGGTTTTCGGCGCCCTTGACCTTCCAATCATTGGAAGCCTTATCTGGGGAAGCCGGCTGACGACGAAGAAAGGACGATCATGTCCGCCACCACCACCGACCTCGACATCGGCATATCCGGCATGACCTGCGCCTCCTGCGTGGGGCGGGTGGAAAAGGCGCTGTCGCGCCTGCCGGGCGTCACCGGCGTGTCGGTCAACCTCGCCACCGAGCGGGCGCGGGTCGCCTTCGCGGGCGATCCCGATCCGCGGGCGGTGGCGGAGGCCATCGAAAACGTCGGCTTCGAACCGCAGAGGCAGGACTTCGACCTGACGGTCGGCGGCATGACCTGCGCCTCCTGCGTCGCGCGGGTCGAAAAGGCGCTGCTCCGCGTGCCGGGGGTGGAGTCCGCCGCCGTGAACCTCGCGACGGAGCGGGCGCACGTCACCGCCTACGCCGGAACGGTGGACGCCGCCCGGCTGGCCGAAGCGGTGGAGATGACCGGCTTCACCGCCGCCCCCGTCGCCGACACCGAATCCGCGGTGACGGCGGAGGACCCGGCGCAGAACCGCAACCGGCGGGACCTTCATCATGTGCTGATCGCCGCCGCGCTGTCGGCGCCGCTGGTTGTCGGCATGGCCGGGGACCTGCTGGGGCTGAACCTGATGCTGCCGCCCTGGGCGCAGTTCCTGCTGGCGACGCCGGTGCAGTTCTGGCTGGGCTGGCGCTTCTACCGGGCCGGTTTCATGGCGGCGCGCGCCGGGTCCGGCAACATGGATCTGCTGGTGGCGCTCGGCACCTCGGCGGCCTGGGGGCTCAGCGTCTACATGATGCTGACGGCGCATCCGGGCCACACGCCACACCTCTATTTCGAGGCGTCGGCGGTGCTCATCACCTTCGTGCTGCTCGGCAAGTGGCTGGAGGCCCGCGCCAAGGGCCGGACGGCGGCGGCGATCCGCGCGCTGATGCAGCTTCGCCCCGACACCGCCCGCGTCCGCCGCGACGGCGTGGAGGTGGACCTGCCCATCGCCCAGGTGCGCGTGGGCGACCATGTGGCGGTCCGCCCCGGCGAGCGCATCCCCGTGGACGGGCGCGTGGCGGAGGGGGCGGGCAGTGTCGACGAATCCATGCTGACCGGCGAAAGCCTGCCGGTGGAGAAGGCGCCGGGCTCCCGTGTCACCGGCGGCTCCATCAACGTGGACGGGCTGCTGCTGGTCGAGACGGTGGCGGTGGGCGCCGAGACGATGCTTGCCAAGATCGTCCGCATGGTCGAGGGCGCCCAGGCGTCCAAGGCGCCGATCCAGCGGCTGGTCGACAAGGTGGCGGCGGTCTTCGTGCCGGTGGTGCTGGGCATCGCCGCGGTGACGCTCGCCGGCTGGTGGATCGGCACGGGGAACGCGGAGACGGCGATCATCACGGCGGTGTCGGTGCTGGTCATCGCCTGCCCCTGCGCGCTGGGCCTCGCCACGCCGACCGCCATCATGGTCGGCACCGGCGCGGCGGCGCGTCACGGCATCCTCATCAAGGACGCGGAGGCGCTGGAGCGCGCCCACGCCATCACCGCCGTGGCCTTCGACAAGACCGGCACGCTGACCGAGGGCAAGCCCCGCGTCACCGATCTGGTGCCGGCGGACGGCGTCGACGACGGGGAGCTGCTACGGCTGGCCGCGGCGCTCCAGACCGGCAGCGAACACCCGCTCGCCCGCGCCGTCCGCGACCGTGCGGCGGAGCGCGGCGTGGCTGCCGTCACACCGGAGGGCTTCAAGGCTCTGGCCGGGCGCGGCGTGTCGGCCAGCGTGGAGGGCCGTGCGCTGCTGCTGGGCAGCAAGCGGCTGATCGCGGAGAACGGCTTGTCCGATGCGGCGCTGGAGGCGCGGGCGGCGGCGCTGGAGTCCGCCGGGCGCACCCTGTCCTGGCTCGCCGAAACGGCGCCGGAGCGGCGCGTTCTGGGCCTCGTCGCCTTCGGCGACACGGTGAAGGAGAGCGCCCGCGCCGCCGTCCGTTCCCTGAAGGCGCAGGGGGTGGAGACGGTGATGGTCACCGGGGATGGTGCCGGGGCCGCCCGCGCGGTGGCCGCCGACCTGGGCATCGACCGTGTCTTCGCGGAGGTGCTGCCGGACGGCAAGGCCGAGGTGGTGGCGACGCTGAAGGCGGAGGGCAAGGTCGTCGGCATGGTCGGCGACGGCATCAACGACGCCCCGGCGCTGGCCGCCGCCGATGTCGGCATCGCCATGGCGACCGGCACCGACGTGGCGATGCACACCGCCGGGGTCACGCTGATGCGCGGCGACCCGGCGTTGGTCGCCGGCGCCATCGACGTGTCGCGCCGCACCTACTCCAAGATCCGCCAGGGGCTGTTCTGGGCCTTCATCTACAATCTGGTGGGCATTCCGCTGGCGGCGTCCGGCCTGCTCAGCCCGGTGCTGGCCGGGGCGGCGATGGCGCTGAGTTCGGTCAGCGTCGTCCTGAACGCCCTGTCGCTGCGGGGGTGGAAGCCATGAGCATGGGCGGCATGACCATCGGCGACGCGGCGAAGGCGTCCGGCGTCAACGCCAAGCTGATCCGCTACTACGAGTCCATCGGCCTGATCCCGGAGGCCGGGCGGACGGCGGCAGGCTACCGCGTCTATTCGTCCAGCGACGTGAATGTCCTGCGCTTCGTCAAGCGGGCGCGGACGCTGGGCTTCAGCATCGAGCGCATCCAGATCCTGGTCGGGCTGTGGCAGGACCGCAGCCGCTCCAGCGCCGAGGTGAAGCGCGTGGCGCTCGACCATGTGGCGGAGCTGGAGGCCAAGATCGCCGAGTTGCGCGCGATGAGCGACACGCTGACGCATCTGGCTCACGCCTGCCACGGTGACGAGCGGCCGGATTGCCCGATCCTGCGGGATCTGGAGGAGGGTGGGGTGAGTTGTTGCCACGAGCCCCCACCCTGACCCTCCCCCGCTGACGCAGGGGAGGGGATGAACTCCCTCTCCTGCGATCGCGGGGGAGGGAAGGGGCCCGCAGCGAAGCCGTGGGAAGGGTGGGGGCAAACACCTACCCCAGCGCCGCCCGCAAACTCGCCTCCAGCGGCCTGACCGTGTAGCCCAACTCCCGCACCGCCTTGCCGCTGTCGAAGCCGCCGCCGCCCAGCGCCAGCCGGACGCC
The DNA here is from genome assembly GCF_058780635.1 of Azospirillum sp. UENF 312511. Taxonomy (NCBI): domain Bacteria; kingdom Pseudomonadati; phylum Pseudomonadota; class Alphaproteobacteria; order Rhodospirillales; family Azospirillaceae; genus Azospirillum; species Azospirillum sp. UENF 312511. The sequence goes on from NZ_JBSNCG010000001.1 coordinate 561,139, forward strand.
TGTCACCGACGCCCTGGGCGGACGGCGGGTCACATGGTCGGACAGCCATTCCTCCACCCGCGCGGCCGCCAGCACCAGGGCGGGCGGCACGGAATGGCGGTGGAGCGGCACCCGGCCGCACAGCCGGTCGATCCGCTCCGCCAGATCGCCCAACCCGATATCCATTCCCCCCAGGATGTAGCGCTCGCCGACCCGCCCGCGTTCCGCCGCCAGGATCATCCCCTGCGCGACATCGCGCACGTCCACGAGGTTCAGCACGCAATCGAGGATCAGCCGCGGCCCGCCGCGCCGGAACAGGCGCAGCATGGCGTTCGGCGGGGTGGGCAGCCGGTCGCCGGGGCCGATGGGCGCCGTGGGGTTGACCACCACCACCGGCAGCCCCTGCGCCGCGGCGGCCAGCGCGTCCTTCTCCGCGAGATACTTGGACCGGCAGTAGGGACCGGCCAGCGCCTCCAGTCCCGGATCGGCGCGCTCGTCCAGCCGGCGGGGCGGCGGGTGGCCGATCATCACGGCCTCCGTCGAGCAATGGATGAAGCGCTGCAACCCCGGCGTCCGCGCGGCCGCGTCCAGAACCACCCGCGTGCCTTGCCGGTTCACCCGGTCGAAGACGGTCGGGTCGCGGTCCCACAGCGTGGCGACGGCGGCAAGGTGATGGACCCGCTCCACCCCCTCCAACGCGCGGGCCACCGCCGCCGCGTCGAGGATGGAGCCGCGCTGGACCTCCACGCCCGGCGGCAGGCCGTCCGGCGGGTCCTGAAGATCGAGGATGCGCACCCGCTCGCCCCGCGCCGCCAGCGCCGCCACCAGATGCCCGCCGATGAAGCCGCAGCCCCCGGTGACGAGGGTGATGCCCATGCGCCTCCGCCTCCGCCTCTAGGCCCCGCCGAGGATGCGGTCGGCGTTGCTGTTCAGGTCGCGCGTCAGGGCGGCCAGCCCGCCCCCGCGCAGCGTGTTCTGGAACTCCGAGCGCTGGGTGGCGAGCTGGCTGACCGTGCCCTTCGCCAGCACGTCGAGGATGCGCCAGCGGTCGCCCTCGGGACGCAGCAGATAGCTCAAGCGCACCGGCGTCTTGCCCGCGCGCACCAGATCGGTGTCGACCAGCAGCATCCCGCGCGGAGCCGGCCGCTCGCCGACGATCTCGAGCCGCTGGCCGTCGTAGCTGTCGAACCGGTCGACATACTGGGCGGCGCTGCGCCGGGCGAAGGCGTCGAGCGCCTGCCGCTTCTCCGGCTCCGCCGACTGGTCGAAATAGGGAGCGGCGGCGACGCGGAGCGCCGCTTCCAGGTCGAAGGTGTCGAGCATCACCGGCAGGAAGCGCTGAAGCCGCGCCCGCGCCGGCTCCCGTCCCGCGGCCTCCCGCATCAGGGACAGGATGGCTTCGTTCAGCCGCGCCACCGTGGCGCGGGCGCCCGGCGTGGTGCCGGCTTGCTGGGCCACAGCGGGGACCGGCAGCAGGCCAGCCGCCAGGACGGCCAGCGCGAGCGCGGCGCGCATCCATGTTCGGCGTGAGAAAGACCCAGTCATCGCGGTGCGCCCCGTCCTGTTCCGGCAAGAGTCGATGGGAATCTGCCCGTTCGGGGCAGATGGATTCAACCGTCCGTATGGGATGTAACAGCGTCCGGGCCGGTCTATCCTCCTGCGCGGCGCTGTCGAAGGGAGGTGTCCGGATGGGTGGATCGGCGAAGAGGGAAAGCGGATGGATGCCGATCCCGGACCATCCGCTGTATGGCTGCGACGCCGTCACGCTGCTGACCGTGCTGGCGCGCAACGGCGGGCCGAAGGGGCGCGGCTGGACGACGGCGCTGGCGGCGCTGGGCTCGGCCGTCGGGCGCGCGCCCTTCTCGCTGGCCGAGGCCGGGTGGGTGGCGGCGCGGCGCCGGACGTCTGCCGGTTTGCCGCCGCCGGTCTTCATCCTCGGCCATTGGCGCAGCGGCACCACCCATCTCTACAACGTGCTGAGCCGCGACCCGCAATTCGGCATCATCGACCCCTTCGCGGTCGGTCTGCCCTGGGACATGCTGGGGCTGGGCTCGGTCCTGCGGCCGCTGCTGGCCCGCGCCCTGCCGGAGCGGCGCTACATCGACAACGTGCCGGTCAAGGCCGACAGCCCGCAGGAGGACGAGATCGCGCTGGCGAACATGTCGCCGGTCTCCTTCTACCATGGCCTCTATTTTCCGGAACGGTTCGACGAGAACCTGCGCCGCGGCCTCTATTTCGATGGCTGCACGGCGGCGGAGCGGGACGCCTGGAAACGCCGCTTCCTCTATTTCCTGGAGAAGGTGTCGATCGCCCAGGGCGGGCGCTGCATCCTGCTGAAGAACCCGGTCTACAGCGCGCGGGTCGCCATGATGCGGGAGATCTGGCCCGACGCGCGCTTCATCCACATCCACCGCGACCCGCGGGCGGTGTTCGTGTCCACGGTGGGCTTCTACCGGACGCTGCTGGCGCGGCTGGCGCTCCAGCCGCACGGGCACATCGACGTGGAGCGGGTGGTGCTGGACCACTATCCACGCATCATGCAGGCACTGATCGACGACACGGCCGACCTGCCGGCGAACCGCTTCGCCGAGGTGCCGTTCGAACGCTTCGAGCGGGCGCCGCTGGAGGAAGTGGAGCGGCTGTACCAAACGCTGGAGTTGCCGGGTTACGCGGCGGCGCGTCCGAAATTCGAGACGTATCTGGGGGCGGTGAGCGATTACGCGAAGAACCGCCACCGCCTGTCCGACGAAGGGCGCGAGCGGGTGGACCGCGAATGGGCGCCCTTCGTCGCGCGCTGGGGGGCCGGTGTGGCGTGAGGGCTTTTGCCCCCTCCCTAACCCTCCCCCGCTTTCGCGGGAGAGGGGACTGCCGCCGCTCCGCTCAAAATTCCCTCCCTCGCCAAAGGCGGGGGAGGGTTAGGGAGGGGGCAATCGCACTCCTCCTTCTCACTTTCCTCACCCACCCCGCCTACGCTACCTGCCGCACGGTCTCCGTCACCGCCAACGGCGTCCCCGTCATTGGCATCGAGGACATGGCGCTCGACGCCGCGCGCGGTCAGGCGGTGCTGTCCGCTTACGACCGCCGGGCCGGAACCACGGGCGGGCTCTATCTGCTGAACCTGCGATCCCTCGACGCTCCGGCCGTCGTTGTCACTCCCCTCGCCACCGGCCTGCGCCCGGCGGGCATCGACCTGCGCGCGGAACCGGACGGCGCGCTCTCCCTGCTCGCCATCAGCCGCCAGGAGGACGGGTTGGCGACGGTCGAGCGCTACCGCCTGGACGGCGCCACCCTGACCCACCAGGGCACCACCGTCAGCCCCTTGCTCTGCCGGGCCAACGACGTGGCCTTCCTCGACGGGGACCGTTTTCTCTTCACCAGCAGCCACGGCGGCTGCGGCTGGGGCGCCGTGATGCAGGACAACGTCCTCGGCGGGCGCCACGGCTTCGTCGGTGTGGTGGACAACGGAACGGCCCGCGTCCTGATCGGCGGGATCGGCTTCGCCAACGGCCTGTTCCCCGACCCGAGCCACGACCGGCTGACCGTCGCCGCCACGCGGGAGGAGGCTTTGCTCGTCTACCGCTTGTCCGATCCGCAGGCCCCGCCGCGGCGCGTCGCCATGCCGGGCGGGCCGGACAACCTGACGATGGCCCTGGACGGCCGCCTGCTGGCGGCGCTGCACCCGTCGCCGGTCCGATTGGCGCTGCACCGTTACGGCTGGCCGGGCGGGGCGGCGGCGCCAACCCGCGTCGCGGCGCTCGGCCCCGCCGGGGTGGAGATCCTGCTGGACGAAGATGGACAACGCTTTTCGGCCGCCACGGTCGCCCTCTCGTGGAACGGGCGGCTGGTCATCGGGTCGGTGACCGCACCGGGGCTGCTGGTCTGCGACGAAGCCGCCAGCGGTGCCACAGGATCATCAGCGCCGGCAGAACCACCAGCGACGAGATGACCGTGTAGGTGATCGACACCGCCAGCAGCACCCCCATGCTGGACAGCCCGCGGTGGTTGGACAGCGCCAACGTCGCGAAGGCGGTGCTGGTGGTCAGCGTGCTGACCAGGACGGCGCGCGGCGTGCTGGTCACCAGAAGCTCGATGCCGAAGGCGCTGTCCGACGCCCCTTCCCGCACCAGATCCTGACCGCGCGAAACCATGTGGATGCTGCTCGACACGCCGAGCGCGAACAGCAGCGGGATGACGATCACGTTGGCGAAGTTGAAGGGAATGTCCAGCAACCCGGCGGTCGCCATGGTCCACAGGGCGGCCAGGACCAGCGGCGCCAGGATCAGCACCATCCCGGTCACCGAGCGCTGCACGGCGACCAGCAGAAGCACCATCAGCACCAGCGTCAGCGCCGTCGCCTCCAGGAAGGCGGAACTGACGACCCGCGCACCCTCCGTCACCGTCACCGGGGCGCCCGTGGCGTTGGGGGCTACGGCCAGTACCGCATCGGCGAACTCGGCCATGTCGCGGCTGTCGGAAATGTCATGGGTGGGCAGGACCTCGACACGGGCGCGTCCGTCAGCGGCGATCCAACGCGCCTTCAGGCTGTCCGGCACGTCGGCCGCGGTGACCGGCTGTTCGACTGCCATGCCCTCCCGCAGCCGGTCGAGCAGCGGCGGAACGCCTCCCGTCAGCGCGCGGTCGAGCGTGGCGAGCTGTGCCGGTTGGACGCGAGCCAGTGCGTCGGCAAAGCGCTGCACAGCGGCGCGGAGGTCGTTCGGGCCAGTCGGCTTTTCCGACAGATAGCTTCCCAGCACTGTCTTCAGCATGTCGAAGGCCCGCTCAAGCCCGTCCTGATCCAGTGCCGCCGACGCAGCGGGTGCGGTCAGGCTGGGGCCGAGGAGCAGCGACATGTCCGCCAGGATGGGCAGCTTGGCCTCCTGATCCTTGGGGATGAAGCTGGCGAAGGTGCGCACACCCCCGGATTCCGGCAGCGCGCGCACCCGGTCGGCCAGCGCCTGGGCCGCTTCGAGATTCGGGGTCAGGACATTGACGGAATAGGGGGATGTGCGCGGGACGGCCGCCAGATCGCGGTAGGTGGCGACGGCCTCCGTCCGCTCGTCCTGAAGGTTCAGCGGGTTGACGTCGAGCCGCACCAGCGGCAGAGCCGCGACGGACAGGACTGCGCTGGCACCGGCCAGGGCCAGGATGGCGCGATGGCGGCGGGTGACCCAGCCGGCGAACCCCCGGTCCTCGCGCTCCGGCTGGGGCACCCCGGGGCCGGGGCGCAGCAGTACGATCAAGGCGGGCAGGAGGGTCAGGCTGATGAACAGGGCCACCGCCATGCCGAGCGCGGAGATGATGCCGAACTCCGCCAGTCCCAGATAGGCGGTCGGCACGAAGGACAGGAAGCCGATGATGGCGCACAGGGTGCTGAGCACCAGCGCCGGCCCGACCGCCCGCACCGCCTCGATGGCAGCGGCCCGCGGAGGCAGGCCACGGCGCAACTCCTCCTGATAGCGCAGGCCGAGATGTCCGCCGTAATCGTCGCCAAGCCCGAAGAACATCACCGCGCAGGTGACGGAGATCAGGTTCAGCCGCCCCACGGTCAACGCTGCCGCCCCGGCGCTCAGCGTCAGGCCCAGCAGCAGAACCACCATGATGCAGGCGATCAGCCGCCCCGACCGCATTCCGGCGATCAGCACTGCTGACACCAGGATGAAGGACAGGATGGTGGCGAGGCCGGCGCTGTTGGCGACCGTGTCCAGCTCCGTTTGGCGCAGGGGGACCGTGCCGGTGACCCGCATCTCGACCCCTTGTCCGACCGGCTCCGCCTGGACGGCGGCGATGGCCTCGCGCGTCGCGTTCACCGGGGGGCGTCCCCGCCCGAAGGAGCTGTTGTCCAGAACGGGCCGGGCCAGGACGAAGCGGCGGTTGGCCGCCCGGTCTTCCTCCTCCGCGGCCTGCACCAGCCCCGTCCAGGACAGCGGCGCCGGCTGTCCGTCGATCACCGTCGCCGTGCTGACCGCCAGCCGGTTCAGCAGGTCAGCGGGGGAGGCCGGCGCTCCCTCGTCCACGTGGGTCAGGATCAGGTCCAGCAGGTCGGCCAAGCCCTGGAGGTTCGGGGCGGCGTTCAGCGCGCCCAGCGCCGCCTGCGCGTTGGCCAGCCGGGTCGCCAGATCTTGCAATTTTTCCGTGTCGAGAAACAGCAAGCCGTACTGGCGGAAGTACGGGTCGGTGGAGGGTACCTCCACCGCCGACAGCACGTCGGTGCGGGCGGACATAAGCTCCGCCAGACGTACGGCGGCGGCATCCGACTGGTCGGGGGAAGGGCTGTCCACCACCACGACTATCTGATCGTCGGAGAAGGAAAAAGCCTGCCGGTATTCCTCCGTGTGTTGGCGGTAGGCCGCCTGCGACGAGATCATGTCCGCCGTGCTGGTGCTCATGGTCAGATTTTCGGCGGAGTACCAGCCGGCCAGCACGGACAGCAGCACGCCGAGGGCGAGCGTCACCCCAGGCCACTGGCAGGACAGGGTGCCGAGACCCCCGATCATGGCGCGGCCAAAGTCCGCCATGCGGTCAAGGACCCCTTGCTTCTCCGTCACGCTGTACGTCTCCTTTGGCAGCGTGCGCAGTCTGACAGGACAACCTGTGGCACCCAACGTACGCTACTGTATGTTACTTCCAACCAATGGGCGAAGTACGGCACCACAATACTCTGATACCTCCGCGGTGGGGAAATGGGGGGCAGAGCGGGAGCGCCGATGCAAGACCACAACGCAAGCACAACCTTGCGGGTTCGCCAAGCCGAGCCTTCGGGCAAGGCCGTGGGCGATGCTGTGGCGGACGCCACGGACGCCCTGATCCGGCACCAGCAGGACGACGGACATTGGGTGTTCGAACTGGAGGCCGACGTCGCTATTCCGTCCGAGTATCTGCTGCTGCACCACATCCTGGACGAGATCGACTCTGAACTGGAGGCCGGGTTGGCGGCCTTCATACGGGGGCGGCAGGGGAAGGATGGTGGCTGGCCGCTGTTCTTCGGCGGTGCCATGGACATCAGCTGCAGCGTGAAGGCCTACTTCGCGCTGAAGGCCGCGGGGGACAGCCTCGACGCGCCGCACATGCGCCGCGCCCGCGAGGCGATCCTGGCGCGGGGCGGGGCCGCGCGCTGTAACGTCTTCACCCGCATCCTGCTGGCCCAGTTCGGACAGATACCCTGGCGGGCCGTGCCGGCCATGCCGGTGGAAATCATGAACCTGCCGCCCTGGTCGCCCTTCCACATTTCGCGCATCTCCTACTGGTCACGGACGGTGGTGGTGCCGCTGCTGGTCGTCATGGCGCACCGGCTGCGCGCCCGCAACCCGCGCGGCATCGACATTGCCGAGCTGTTCATCGAGCCGCCCGAGCGGGTGCGCAACTGGCACAGCAACAACAGCCGTGGCGGCTGGGCCACGCTGTTCCGCGCGCTCGACGCGGCGTTGCACGCGGTGGAGCCCCGCCTTCCGGCCAACGGGCGCCAGACGGCCATCGACCGCGCCGTGCGCTTCGTGACGGAGCGGCTGAACGGCGAGGACGGGCTGGGCGCCATCTTCCCGGCAATGGTCAACGCGGTGCTGATGTTCCATTGCCTGGGCATGCCGCCCGACCATCCCGACGCGGCGATGGCACGCCGCGCGCTGCGCGGGCTGGTGGTGCGGCAGCCGGGGCGGGTCTATTGCCAGCCCTGCCTGTCGCCGGTCTGGGACACCGCAATCATCTGCAACGCCCTGCTGGAGACCGGCAGCCCGCGGGCCCGCGCCGCGGCCCGGCGCGGGGCGGACTGGCTGATCGACCGGCAAATCCTGGACGTCGAGGGGGATTGGGCGTGGCAGCGGCCGGGGCTGGCCTCGGGCGGCTGGGCCTTCCAGTACAACAACGCCCATTACCCGGACACCGACGACACCGCCATGGTGGTGATGGCCTTGCAACGGCTGGACGCCGACCGCTACGGCGAGCCGATCCGCCGCGCGCGGGACTGGATCGTCGGCATGCAGAGCCGCAACGGCGGCTGGGGCGCCTTCGACGCCGAGAACCAGCACGACTTCCTCAACCACATCCCCTTCGCCGACCACGGCGCCTTGCTCGACCCGCCGACCTCCGACGTGACGGCGCGCTGCGTCATGATGCTGGCCCGGCTGGGCGAGGGGCGCGACACCGTGCCGACCCGCCGCGGCCTGACCTTCCTGGAGCGCGAGCAGGAGAGCGACGGCGCCTGGTTCGGGCGCTGGGGCACCAACTACGTCTACGGCACCTGGTCGGCGCTGGAGGCCCTGAACGCCGCCGGGGTGCCGCACTCCGCGGTGGCCGTGCAGCGCGCCGCCCAGTGGCTGCTGGCGCACCAGCGCGCGGACGGCGGCTGGGGCGAGGACGGCGCCAGCTATTGGGCCGGCAACCCGCGCGGCGAGGGGCCGGTCTCCACCGCCTCGCAGACCGCCTGGGCGCTGCTCGGGCTGATGGCCGCCGGCAAGGGCAACCACCCGGCGGTCGACCGCGGCGTCGAGTATCTGCTGTCGGCCCGCGACGCCGAAGGGCTGTGGAGCGAGGAACCCTTCACCGCCGTGGGCTTCCCGCGCGTCTTCTATCTGAAGTACCACGGCTACGCGGCGAGCTTTCCGCTGTGGGCGCTGGCCCGCTACCGGGCCCTGAGGGCATGATGGGGCGGGCATGATGGGGCGGATGTGAGGGCAGCGGCGGCGGTCTTGGCCGCGGCGCTGACCGTGACCGTCCAGGGCGTGCGCAACGGCGACGGGCTGATCGTCCTCGCCGTTTGCGAGGAAGCGGCCTACCCGGCTGGGCGCTGCGCCTTCCGGGTCACCGCCCCGGCGGCCGAGGGTTCGGTGCGCGTCACCGTGCCCGACGTGCCTCCGGGGACCTACGCCCTGCGCGCCTACCACGACGAGAACGGCAACGGGCAACTGGACCGCAACCTCCTCGGCGTGCCGCGGGAGGGCTTCGGTTTCGGCAACGACGCCTCGGTGCTCCTGGCCCCGCCGAGCTTCCGCGACGCCGCCGTGACGGTGGGGGAGGATGGCGTGGAGACGGCGTTGACGCTGCGTTACTGGTTATCGCCATAGGGAGGCGCGTGATGGCTGCCGCGATCCTCACCGGCATGGCGTTGGAGGCCCGGATCGCCCGGCGCGGCGGGCTGCCCGCCGCCTGCGCCACGGGGCACGCCGCCGCCATGGCGGCGGCGCATCGCTTGCTGGAGGGGGGCACCGGCGGGATTGTCAGCTTCGGCATCGCCGGCGGCTTGGCGCCCGACCTGCGGCCCGGTTCGCTGGTCCTGGCGAGCGCCGTCGTCGATGAGGACGGTGCCGTCCATGAAACCTGCCAGTCTTGGCGGAATCGCCTGCGCAACGCCTTGCCGCAGGCCCATTCCGGCATGGTGGTGGGGGCGCGGATGCCCGCGGCGACGGTCGGGGACAAGGCCCGGCTGCGCGCTCTGACCGGCGCCGCGGCGGTCGATCTTGAAAGCCTTGCCGTCGCGCGGGCCTGCCAAGCCTGGGGGCGGCCCTTCGCCGTGCTGCGCGCGGTTGCCGACCCGGCGTGGCGGGCGCTGCCCGCGGCGGCGTTGGCTGGGCTGGACGGGGAGGGGCGCATGGCCCCCGGCGCCGTGCTGGCGCGGCTGGCCGCCGACCCCCGCGAACTCGTCGCGCTGGGCCGGCTGGCCTGGGACCTCGGCAAAGCCCTGGCGTCGCTGCGCGGGGCCGCCCGAGCCATTCCGGTGGATTTACTCGGCGGCGGTCCGCTCGGCCTCGATCCGGCGCAGCGTGTCCGCGACGTGGCGTGAAAAGACCTCCTCCGCCGGGCGCTGGCGGTCCAGCGGGATCTCCGGTGCCATCGGCCCGTCCGTGCGCGGCCCGCGCAGGCTGACCGCCAGCGCCGAAAGGGGATTGCGCAGCGTGTCCTCCACCGCGGTCGGCTCATAGCCGCTGTGGACCATGCAGTCGGCGCACTTCTCGTAATTGCCGGTGCCGTAGGCGTCCCAGTCCGTCTCCTCCATCAGCGCCTTGAAGGTCGGGGCGTAGCCCTCGCCCAGCAGGTAGCAGGGGCGCTGCCAGCCGAAGACGTTGCGCGTCGGGTTGCCCCAGGGCGAGCAGCGGTAGGTGCGGTTGCCGGCCAGGAAATCCAGGAAGAGGGACGATTGCGAGAAGCGCCACTTCCGGCCCCGCCCCCGCGCGAAGACCTCGCGGAACAGTTCCTTGGTCTTGCGGCGGTTCAGGAAATGCTCCTGGTCCGGCGCGCGCTCGTAGGCGTAGCCGGGCGACACGGTGACGGCGTCGATGCCGGCGGCCATGGCCTCGTCGAAGAAGGCGGCAACCTTCTCCGGTTCCGCCCCGTCGAACAAAGTGCAATTGATGTTGACGCGAAAGCCGCGCGCCTTGGCGGCGCGGATCGCTGCGACGGCGCGGTCGTAGACGCCCGGCTGGCAGACCGCCTTGTCATGCTCCTCCCGCCCGCCGTCCAGATGGACCGACCAGGTGAAGAAAGGGCTGGGGGTGAAGCGGTCGAGCCGCTTTTCCATAAGCAGGGCGTTGGTGCAGAGATAGACGAACTTGCGCCGCGCCACGATGCCGGCGGCGATGGTGTGGATTTCGGGGTGCAGCAGCGGCTCCCCTCCGGCGATGGAGACCACCGGGGCGCCGCATTCGTCCACCGCGCCCAGGGCGTCCTCCACGGACAGGCGACGGCGCAGAATCGGGTCGGGATAGTCGATCTTGCCGCAACCCGCGCAGGCGAGGTTGCAGCGGAACAGCGGCTCCATCATCAGCACCAGCGGGAAGCGCCGGTTGCCCTTGAGGCGCTGGCGCAGCACATAGGCGCCGACCAGCGCCGCCTGGATCGCAGGAACGGCCATGGTTACGCCTCTCCCGGACCGTGGTGGATCGCCGTCTGGTGGATCGCCGTCATGGACTCATCCCTGAAATTGCATCGCGCTCCAGTTTGGAGCGTCCGGGGACGCACGGCAGGTAGATTACTGTATGATACTTGCCGCGGTCCGGCGGGCAGAGAGGATTTGCGGGACGTACAGGGTGTACGTGCGCCCTTTCGGTGCGGTCTTGGCGTGGTGTTCAGGGCTGCGGCTTGCGCCCGCTCCGCGCGACTTTGGCCTTCTTAGGTTTGGTTTGCGGCTGGGCGAGGTGCTTCAACTCCTCGTATCGGCTCAGAAAGAGTGCGTAGGCCCGATCGGGGCCGACCGGGACGATCCTGTCCGGGTGGGCGGGCGGCAGATGCCCCCAATCCAGCCAGGCGGGCGGCAACAGGTCGCGCAGTTCCGTCGCCATGCAGACGAGGTCGGCCTGCTTGATGGCCGGCACCTCGTCGTCGAAGCCGAACCAGCGGCGCAGCGCGTCCTTGACCGGATGAAGCCGCTGTTTGACGTAGTCGCGGTCCAGCATCACCTTCACCGGCGACGGCCAGTCGCCGAGAAACTCCTCGCAGTCGTGCATCAGGGCCGAGTAGGCCAGGGGCGGCGGCACCAGACGCGAGACCATCACCGAATGCTCGGCGACTGAGTACCAGGGCCGGGCCGCCCCGCCCCAACGCGGCTGGGACGACAGGCACTGGGCGATGTCCTCGATCGGCATGCCTGTGGCGTCCGGCGTCAGCAGGTCGAGAACGAAGCCGGACGGCATCAGGATGGCGGTGCGCCCGTCCGGTCTCTTGAGAAGATCGAGTTGCATGGTGGGGACCGTTCCAAACCGCGGGCGGGGTGCGGGGCCATGCTCAAGAGCTGGCCCCGGCCGTCGACCCGATCGCTCGATCGGGCTGCGCGGGTTTAGCAGATCGCGGACGGGGCGGACAACGGCCCCCGGCGCAAGGCCGCCATCGACCGTGACGGCGCCGCGCTCACCCTCGCCATGGGTTGCATAAGTTACAAATTTTGCATCATTTACAGGCTTCTCCGGTCGTTCCGGGCGATGTAACGTATGCCTGCGTTTCTCCAGTGCAACGACACGGATAGGGATGGCCGCGCCGATGCTGAACGAGCCTGCGAAGGATGGGGTGCTGAACCGCAGCATCAACGATCTGCGCGTCCTGCTGATCGAAGACGACGACTTCACCCGCCGGCTGGTGAGCCGCCTGCTGCAGGATCTGAAGGTCCGCCAAGTGTGGGAGGCGTCCGACGGCGTGTCGGCGCTGGCCATCCTGCGTGACCATCCCGAAAAGGTCGACCTCGCCATCTGCGATCTGGAGATGCCGCGGATGAGCGGGCTGGACCTGCTGCACGCCCTGCGGACGGCCACGGGCAATCCCCTGGCCGACCTTCCGGTGATCGTCCTGACCGGCCACCGCGAGGCGGACACCGTCAAGCGGGCCATCGCCTACGGCATCTCCGGCTATCTGGTGAAGCCGGTGTCGAAGACCGACCTCGTGAAGCGTCTGAGCTTCGTCCTTCAGAAAGGCCGGTGACAGGGCTTTCGCAATCATAAGGAGTGATCGGTCGGAAACTGACCCATTTGGTGCAGTCAGGCGTTGCGGGAACGGATGCGAGGGGGCACCTTCTTTCCGACCACCCCTTTGACCGGAGACGCCGTGCCATGCCGGGGACCGTCCGGCCCATTCCAGGTCCGCTGCGGATCGCCTCGAATCCCATCGTGGACCGCCGCGAGGAGTTGGCGCGCGCCGTCGTCGCCATCCAGTTCAAGCGCTGGCCGGCGCTCTACGCCCGTTACGGCGAGGCCGGTCGGGAACGTTGCGTCGAGGATGTCGGCTTTCACCTTCTGTATCTGGCGGAGGCGGTGGCGAGCGACAGCCCGGCGCTGTTCCGCGAGTATGTGGCCTGGGTCAAGATCCTCTTCGCCGGAATCGGCATTCCGGACGAGGAGCTGGGCGAAAGCCTGGAAATCCTCCGCGACGTGGTGGCCGTCCGGGTCGATCCCGCCACGGCGGCGCGCGCGCATGCCTGCGTGGAGGAGGGGCTGTCGGCGCTGCCCGGTCTGCCGCGGGAGGCGCCGCCCTTCGTCCGGCCGGACGCGCCGCTCGGCGCGCTCGCGCGCTCCTATGTGGATGCGCTGCTGGCCGGGGACCGGCGCCGGGCGGCGGCGCTGGTGACGGAGGCCACGGCCGCCGGGGCGACGGTGCCCGACCTTTACCTGCATGTGTTCCAACCGGCCCTGCGCGAGATCGGGCGGCTGTGGCAGACGCGGGCGATCACCGTGGCGCACGAGCATTTCGCCACCGCCGCCACCCAGGCGATCATGGGCCAGCTCTACCCGGCGATCTTCGCCGCCGAGCGGCGCGGCCTGTCCATGGTCGCCACCTGCGTCGGCGGGGAGCAGCACGAGATCGGCATCCGCATGGTCGCCGACTTCTTCGAGATGGCCGGCTGGGACAGCCACTATCTCGGCGCCAACACGCCCGCGAGCAGCATCGTCCACGCGCTGCGGGAGCGGAACGCCCAGATTCTGGCGGTATCGGCCACCATCACCGCCCATGTCGGACGGGTTGCCGCCCTCGTCGCCGCGGTGCGCGCCGAACCGTGGGAGCGGCCGCCGCAGGTGCTGGTCGGCGGCTACCCCTTCAACCTCGTCCCGGATTTGTGGAGGACGGTCGGCGCCGACGCCTTCGCCCCCGGCGCGCAGGAGGCCGTCGCCATCGCGGAGCGGCTGATCGGTCCGGCCGTCCCCGACCGCGCCGCCGGTGTTGCCTGATGAGTATCGCTTGATGAGCGTGGCGTGAAGGAGGGGACATGGACGGCTTGGTCCTGACCTGCGACCACGACGGGCGGCTGCGCGCCTTGCACCGGGTGGGGGCCGGACTGCCAGGATTGACCGGAAAGCCCGGCACGCCCTTTCCGGCCCTGTTCGGCCCGGACGCGGTGGCGGGGGCGCTGGACCTGTTCAGCGGCCTGCGGAAGTCGGGCCGGGCGCTCGATCATCCCGTGCCCAGCCGGCTCGACCCTGCCGGGGTGCTCCATGTCAGCGGACTGAGCGACGCGGAGGGCATGGTGCTGGCCGTGACGCGGGCGCCCGGCGGGTTCCCGGCGCTGACGGAAGCGCTGGACGCGCTCAATCCGCGGCTGGCCCGGCGGCTCGCCCCCCTCGGGTCGGCGGTTGCGACGCCGGAGCTTCCCGGCGCGGACGCGCTGTTCGACGAGATGACCCTCCTCAACAACGAACTCGCCAACGTCCAGCGGGCGCTCGCCAAGGCCAACGCCGAACTGGCCGCCAGCAACGAGCAGAAGAACCGGCTGATGGGCATGCTGGCCCACGATCTGCGCACGCCGCTCCAGGTCGTCGTCGGCTTCGCGGAGCTGTTGGAGCAGCGGCTGGACGGGCGGCTGGAGGCGACGGAGCGCGCCTGCCTGGAGCGTATCCGGGAATCCAGCCTGTCGATGCGCCACATGGTGGAGGACGCGCTGTCCCTGGCGGCGCTCCAGGCGGGGCGGCTGCGGCTGGCGCGGCGACCGTCCGATCTGGCGGCGCTGGTCCGGCGGAACGTCTCGATGAATCGCGTGTTGGCCGAGGGCAAATGCATCACCATTGAGCTGTCCGTGCCCGAACGCCCGTTGCCCATGGCCGACGTCGATCCGGCCAAGCTGGATCAGCTTCTCAACAACCTCCTGTCGAACGCCGTCAAATACTCCGACCGGGGCGGGCGGGTTCGCGTCGCCCTCAGCGAGGCCGCGGGGGAGGTGGGCGGCGAAGGGGGCGGCCGGGCGCGCTTGCGCGTGTCCGACGACGGGCGTGGCATTCCTCCGGCCGAGCTGGCGCAGCTTTTCCAGCCCTTCGCCCGCACCGGCCGGCTGGGCACCGAGGGGGAAGGGACGGTCGGCCTCGGCCTGTACATTTGCCGCTCCATCGTCGAGGGGCATGGCGGGCGCATCACCGCCGATTCGGCGCCGGGGCGCGGCTCGACCTTCACGGTGGACCTGCCGTTGGTGGCATCATCCCCTTGAGAGGCGGGGCATTCCACAGACGGGCTGGCGCGCCGACCGGCGATGCTGTAAAAGGAGCCCTTACGATGTTGCGACGCGAAAGGTCCATGGGTTTACCCTTCCGCCGTTTCGGGCGGCCTCCGTGGGGAGCGCCGTGAGCGACGGCCGACCTCCCGACACGTCCCCGGACCTTCGGCCTCCGGAGGGCGTCGACCGCGGCGATGCCGCGACCACCGGTTTCCCGCCGGTGAACCCCGCTTCGGCGGTGCTGGA
Organism: Azospirillum sp. UENF 312511; assembly: GCF_058780635.1. Lineage (NCBI taxonomy): Bacteria > Pseudomonadati > Pseudomonadota > Alphaproteobacteria > Rhodospirillales > Azospirillaceae > Azospirillum > Azospirillum sp. UENF 312511. The sequence continues at coordinate 576,254 of NZ_JBSNCG010000001.1, forward strand.
CGATTTCCTGAACCACGACCATGGCGCGCGGATCGCGCTGGGCGACCTCGTGGGCATTCTGGGCGACCGCGCCTTCGGCGCCCTGCTTCTGATCCTGTCCATTCCGAACATCCTGCCGGTGCCGGGCCTGTCCACGGCGACCGGCCTGCCGATGCTGCTGATCGGCGCCCAGATCGCCGCCGGGCGCGACCGCCCCTGGCTGCCGCGACGGCTGGCCGCCCTCACGCTCGACCGCGACGCCTTCCTGCGCGTGATCGCGAAGGCGAAGCCCCACGTCGACCGGCTGGAGCGGCATCTCCGCCCGCGCCTTCCGGCGATGACCGCCCCGACGGCGGAGCGCCTGCTCGGCGTGGCCGTGATGATCCTGGCCGGAATCCTGGCCCTTCCCATCGTTTTCGGCAACCAGCCGCCGGCCTTCGCCATCGCGCTGATCGCGCTGGGGCTGATCGAGAAGGATGGGGCCTTCGTCATCGCCGGCCTGATTGCCGGGCTGATCGCCATCGTCATCGTCGCCGCCGTCCTGTTCGGTTTCGGGCAGGCCGGCATGCTGATTTTCCACAAACTGTTTTCATAAAAGGGAGCGCCCACGGGCTCGCCGCCATGATCTGGGAAGTTCTGGTCATCATTTTGCTGATCCTGCTGAACGCCTTTTTCGCGATGTCGGAAATGGCGCTGGTGTCGTCGCGACGCGCGCGGCTTCAGCAGATGGCCGAGGAAACGCGCAGCAAGGGCGCCCGCGCCGCGCTGAAACTGTCGGAGGACCCCGGCAACTTCCTCTCCACCGTGCAGGTCGGCATCACGCTGATCGGCATCATCGCCGGCGCCTATGGCGGCGCGACCCTGGCCGACCGGCTTGGCACCGTCCTGGACGCCAACGTCTCCTGGATCGCCCCCTATGGGCAGCAGGTCGGCTTCGCGCTGGTCGTCGCCGCGATCACCTACCTGTCGCTGATCATCGGCGAACTGGTGCCCAAGCGCATGGCGCTGGTCAACGCGGAGCGCATCGCCGCCGGCGTGGCCGGTCCGATGAGCGTGCTGTCGCGCATCGCCATGCCGCTGGTCTGGCTGCTGGGCGTTTCGACCGAGGGCGTGATGAAGCTGCTGCGCCTGCCCACCGCGCGCGAGCAGACCGTCACCGAGGAGGAGGTCAAGAGCCTCATCAAGGAGGGCACCCAGAGCGGCGTCTTCGAACCCGCCGAGCGGCAGATGATCGAGGGCGTGTTCCGCCTGTCCGACCGCACCGCGCGGTCGATCATGACGCCGCGCCCGGACCTCGTGTGGATCGACCTCGACGACCCGCCCGACGCCATCGCCAAGGAAATCCAGGCCAGCGGCTATTCCCGCTTCCTGGTCTGCCGCGGCGACGTGGACGAGGTGCAGGGCATCGTGTCCAGCAAGGCGCTGCTCAACCAGGCGCTCCAGGGCCGCCGCTTCGACCTGCGCGAGGCCATGGTGGAGCCGCTGATCGTCCATGACGGCACCCCCGTCCTGCGGCTGCTGGAGCTGTTCAAGCAGGCCAGCATCCACATGGCCGTGGTGGTGGACGAGTACGGCAGCGTCGAGGGTATCGCCACCGTGACCGACATCATGGAGGCCATCGCCGGCGAGATGCCCGAACAAGGGCAGGAAGGCGACGGCTTCGCGGTCCAGCGCGAGGACGGCTCCTGGCTGGTGGATGGCATGACTCCGGTGGAGGAGGTGGAGTCGCTGGTCGGCGTGAGGGGGCTGAAGGGCGAGGGCGATTACCACACCATCGCCGGCTTCATGCTCGACCGGCTGGGCCATGTGCCCACCGCCGCGGAGAATTTCCACTGGAACGGCTTGCGCTTCGAGGTCGTCGATATGGACGGTCGTCGCATCGACAAGGTGCTGATCCAGGAGAACGGCGAAATCTCGGAGGGCTGACAGAGCGCTCCGAAGGGCAGCGTCACAACTCGGTGACGCCGCTCTTGGGGATGCGGACCTCGCGGTGGACCGACATGCTGAGCAGAAGCCCCACGCCGATCATCAGCGTCATCATCGCCGACCCGCCGTAGGACACCAGCGGCAGCGGGATGCCCACCACCGGGATCAGGCCGGTCACCATCGACACGTTGACCATCACGTAGAGGAAGAACTGCGCGGTCATGCCGACCGCCACCAGCCGGGCGAACTGGCTGCGGCAGCTCAGCGCGATGACCACGCCGTAGATGAACAGCATCAGGTAGAGCGCCAGCAGGATCAGCGCGCCGACCATCCCGAACTCCTCCGCCAGCACCACGAAGATGAAGTCGGTGTGCTTCTCCGGCAGGAACATCAGCTGGCTCTGCGAGCCGGACATGAAGCCCTTGCCGAACAGCCCACCGGACCCCAGGGCGATCTTCGACTGGAGGATGTTGTAGCCGGCGCCGAGCGGATCGGTCTCCGGGTCGAGGAAGGTGTAGACGCGCTGCTTCTGGTAATCGTGCAGGAATTCCCAGGCGACGGGGATCGCCGCCAGCCCGCCGCCGATGACCAGCAGGAACTTCCAGATCCTCACGCCCGCCGCGAAGAAGACGGCCCCGCTGCCCATGATCAGCAGCAGCGAGGTGCCCAGGTTCGGCTGCATCAGCACCAGCGCCACCGGGACGAAGACCAGCAGCAAGGGCGGGATCAGCAGCAGCGGGCGGCCGATCTGGTCCAGCGAGATGCCGTGGAAGTAACGGGCCAGCGCCAGGGTCAGGGCCGGCTTCATCAGCTCCGACGGCTGGAGCTGGAAGAAACCCAGGTCGATCCAGCGCTGGGCGCCCATGCCGATGCGGCCCATCAACTCCACCGCGACCAGCAGGCAGAGTACGATCAGGAAGATGGCGTAGGCCGACTTCATCAGATGCCGCACGTCGACCAGCGCGATCATCAGCATCAGGACGAGGCCGGGGACGGCGCGCACGAGTTGCGGCTGCGCCCAGGGCTTCCAGTTGCCGCCGGCGGCCGAGTAGAGCAGGGCCACCCCGACCGACGTGATGACGCAGACCAGGAGCACCAGCCCCCAGTTGATCATGCGGAACTTGCTGCCGAGCGTCAGTTCCGGGCGCTGCGGGGCCAGCCCGCCCGACCCGTGGTTCGAAAGGACCGCGACCATGAGGAAACGTTCGTTGTGTCCGGGGGCGTCCGTGCCGGAAGGGCAAGCGGCGACGCCTTGCGCGGCGGATACTGCACCAGCGTCGCCCTCCGGTAAAGCCGCCCGGTCCCCCGGCCCCGCAAAAGGCACGGGGTCTGCTTACCATGCGGGACGCCTTTGTCCTCGACATTCGGGCAATGACGCTTGGGCTTCGACTCTGCCCCCTCCCTAACCCTCCCCCTCTCCGAGGTGGAGGGGACGGACGCCGCTTCGCTTAAGGCACCCTCTCCCTCGAAGAGGGGGAGGGCCGGGGAGGGGGCACACCCTCAGAACTGCTTCAGCAGGCGGTCGATGTACTCGCGCTCCATCTGCGGGCGGCCGTACTGGCCGGAGCGGCGGCGCAGCTCGTCGAGGATTTCGCGGGCGCGCTGGAGTTCGGCCTCCTCGGGGATCTTCACGTCCTCGTTGTTGTAGTTGCCGAAGCCCGAGGGACGGCGGCCCAGCGGGTCGCGGTTGCGGCCCTGGCCCTGGCGCTGCTGCGCCTGTCCGGGCTGCTGCCCGCTCATCGCCGGACCCTGCTGGCCCATCATCTGCTGCATCATCTGCTCGGCCATCGCCTGCATGCCCTGCTGAAGCTCGTCCATCGCCTGGGTCTGCGACGGAACGGCGGAGCCGGGCTGTCCCTGCTGGAGCGCTTGGCCGGCGTCGCGCATGGCCCGCTCGGCGCGGCCCAGCGGGCGGGGGATCTCTCCGCCCTGCTGCTCGCCCATGCGGCGCATCAGCTCGCCGAGCTGGCGGCGCAGCGCTTCCTGCTGTTCGGCCTGCTGCTGCATCAGCGGGCTGCCGGACTGGCCCTGCTGGCCTTGCTGCCCCTGCTGCGGACGGCCCTGGCGGTTACGCGGCCCCTGCTGCTGGCCCTGCTGCCCGTCCTGCTGACCCATCTGCTCCTGCGACTGGCGGAAGGTCTGGTCGAGCAGCTGCTGCTGCCGCTGCGTCAGCTCCTGAAGCTCGCGCATCATTTGCGCCGCCTCGTTCTGGCCCTGCTGCTGCATCTGGGCCATGGCGCCGTTGCGCATCTGCTCCATCATCTGCTGGAGCTGGGACAGCATCTGCCGCGCCGCGTCGCGGGCGCCGGTCTCGGCCATCTGCCGCATCTGCTCCATCATGCGCTGAAGGTCCTGGCGGTCCATCATCTGGTCGGCCATTTCCGGCGGCACCATGGGGATTTGCTCGCCGCGCTCCAGCGCCTCGCGCATCTGCTGCTCCATGGCGTCGAGGAACTTGTCGAGCGCCGCCTGAAGCTCGTCCATCAGCTTCTTCAGCTCCTGGTCGTCGGCACCGCGCTCCAGCGCCTCGGCAAGGCGTTGCTCGGCGTCGCGCAGGTCGCGCTCGGCCAGCGACAGGCCGCCGTCCTCGATGCGCAGCGCGGTCTCCCACAGCAGTTGCTGGACGGCGGGGACGGAGGCCCCCTCCTCGTCGAGCAGCAGGCGGTTCACCGCGGTGCGCATCGCCAGGAAGGCCACCAGATCGCCGCCGAACTGGCTGGGCCGGGAGGAAATCTCGGCCAGGGCGCGGGCCACTTCGATGCGGAGCTGCTGCGGCCGCAGGGTCAGCTTCTTGCGCTCCTCCACGATGGCGCGGGCGACCGGGTGGTTGAAGACGCGCTCCGGCAGGACCATCGCCACGTCCTCCGTGCTGCCGGTCTGGCCGGCGCCGTCGAGGGCGGTCAGGCGGATGGTGACGTTCAGCCCGGCCCAGGGATGGGCGGTCAGGTCGTGGAAGGCGGCGTTGCGCGCCTCGCGCGGGCGGACGCCGGGCAGGGCCAGCGGCAGCTCCAGCGGGCTGCGGTCGAGCGCCGGGGCTTCGCCCTCCGGCAGGTCCAGCCGGACGACGGCCTTGGCCTCGGCCAGCCCGTAATCGTCCTGCGCGGTGTAGTCCAGCCGCAGCGCGCCGCGCTCCCCCTTGGCCGGGGGGCTGGCGTAGGCGATGGTCGGCGGGTTGTCCGGGATGATCCGCACATTCCAGCCGCCCAGCAGGGTGGACCCCTGGGTCACGGCGATGCGGTTGCCGTCCTCGATGGGCTGCTGGATCTGGAAGGTGGACGAGTCCACCGCCTCGAAGGACGCGGACTTGCTGCCGGCCTCCAACGATGGCGTGCCGCCGCCGCCGGTGACGCGGGCCAGCACGAGGCTGCCCTTGGGAACCGGCACGGGGTCGGCAAGGCTCGGCGTGTGGGCGGGGTTGGCCGACTTCAGGAAGACCGGTGGCAGGCCGGTGTATTCCGGCGGCGTCACCCAGAGGTCGAGCGTCGCGACGGACGCCGTCGCCGTTCCGCCGAAATGCGGGGTGATGGCGGCGGCCAGACGCGGCTTCCAGTCGCCCCAGGTCGCGCCGCCCGCGGCGACCAGCACGAGGGCGACCAGAGCGCGCAGGGCGTAGCGGTCCTGGGCGGCGAGGCCGTCCGACAGCGGCATGGCGACGCGCAGCCGCCGCATGGCGGCGCGCACCCGCTCCTGGTGCAGGCGCCACAGCTCCGCGGCGACGGGGTCGTTGCCGGAGGGCCTGTCGCGCAGCGCGTGGAGGGGACGGTGGGGCAGGCCGCTGTCGCGCTCCAGCCGGCGGCGGGCGGCGTCCTCGTCCGGCAGGCGGAAGGCGCGCAGCCCGCGCCACGCCGTCCAGCCGATGGCGGCGACGAACAGCAGCAGGACCAGCGCGTGCAGCCAGCCCGGCAGAAGCAGGAAGACGTTCAGCAGGGCCAAAGCGAGGAAGGCCCCGGCGATGGTGATGGGCGCCCAAAGCGCCGGCCACAGACGTTCCCAGAGCAGGGCGGCGCGGGCCTGCCCCATGCGGAGGCGGGGTTCCCGCGGAACAGGGGCGGGGGGCGCCTCCTTGCGCAGGGGGAACCGGAACCCGTCGTTGCTGTCGCTCATCCCGCACTCCCGTCCAGCCGGTTGCCGCAGTCCTGGTCCCGGCCTGGGGGAGAGGCGGCAGCCGGGGACCCGTCAGGATATAGGCTCTGCCGCGCCGGATTTCCCGGCCCGGCCATCGAGCCATTCACCAAACCACTTGTCCATGACCAGAATATGGCCGCAGAGCCACATCTCGACATAGCTCTGGAGGAACTGGACCTCCTCCAAATCGCGTTCTTCGGAGTCGGATTGCCGGCGGACGAAGTCGGCGAAGGTGTCGTGCATCTTCTTGTGCTTCGCGTAGTCGGGGTACCCGATGGCGTGCATCAGCCCTTCCTCGCGGCGGAAATGATAGGCCGAGTAATCGGCCAGCTCACGCAGGAAGCGGTTCGCGGATTCCCGGGTCTCGCCGGCGGCGATGGCCGCGCTGAACTGGTTGAACAGCTGAAACAGGCGCTGGTGGTCTCCGTCCACTGCGCTCTGGCCGATGGCATAGGCCGCGTCCCACTCCATGATCTTCCCCGCCCGTTTCTCGAACGGGGAATCATACGCCTTACGGGTGATTCTGTGCAGCGGTTATTGCGCGCTGCGGGCGCTCCCGGTTCAACCTCTGTGCCGGTCGGCCCACAGATAGACGTCGGCTTTGGCGATTCCCGTGAATTCCGCGATGGCGCCATAGGCCTGCGCGTCGATGCGGATGTCCTCCTGGTAGTAGGCGAGGAAGCAGATGCGCCAATCGTTGGCGGGCTTCGCCAGGACGAGCTGGCGCAGCTTGGACGAACAGCCCGGCGCCCAGGCGCCGCCGGCCATCTGCCGGGCCGGGGAGCGGTCCATGCAGGGACTCTTGGTCAGCAGGATTTCGACGGTGTCGGGTTCCAGCCCGTTGTTCTGCGCGACATAGCCGGCCCAGTTGACGATCAGCGCCTCCTCGGCGTGCGCCGCGCCGCCGCCGGGGACGGTGTTCTGGCCGTTGGGCAGGGAGTTGAGCGTCCAAAGGAGAGTGTCGTCCTCGTTCCAGCGCATGACCAGCGCGACGAGGTTGGGGTCCTGGGCGACGGCCAGGGTGATGTCGGCGACGGCGTTGCGGAAGGCGCCGTTCAGGCGGATGGATGTCATGGAAAGGGGCTCCCCTTGGGTTGGATGCCCCCTTCCTGACGGTCTTCGGCCGGTGTGCGTGAAGGGCCGGATTGAAAGGCCGGATCAGGCCTTAAGCCAATCCGGCACGCGGTCCAGCGCCAGCAGCTCCTCCACCGACACGCGCGGCCGGATGACGGAGAACCGGTCGCCGTTCACCAGCACCTCCGGGATCAGCGGGCGGGTGTTGTAGGTGGAGGACATGACCGCGCCATAGGCCCCCGCCGACAGGATCGCCACCAGCTCGTCCGGCGCCATGGCCGGCAGCGCGCGCTGGAGCGCGAAGGTGTCGCCGCTCTCGCAGACCGGACCGACGACGTCGTAGGGCTCGGTGGCGGCGCCCTTGGCGGGCTCGGTCACCGGGACGATGCCGTGGTAGGCCTCGTAGAGGGTGGGACGGATCAGGTCGTTCATCGCCGCGTCGAGGATGACGAAGCGGCGGTGCAGCCCCTGCTTCAGGTAGATCACCCGTGACACCAGGATGCCGGCGTTGCCGACCAGCGAGCGGCCCGGCTCCAGCGAGATGCGGCAGCCGAGGTTGCCGGTGATCGACTTCACCATGGCGGCGTAGTCGGCGATGTCCGGCGGCGCCTCGTGCTTGTAGACGATGCCCAGCCCGCCGCCGAGGTCGAGGCGGGTGATGTCGTGCCCGTCCTCGCGCAGGACATGGAGCAGCGCCGCCACCCGCTCGTAGGCGGCGCGGAAGGGGGCAAGGTCGGTCAGCTGCGACCCGATGTGCACGGCGATGGCCACCGGCTTGATCCCCGGCAGCTTGGCGGCCTGGGCGTAGACCTCCCGCGCGTGGTCGTAGTCGACGCCGAACTTGTTCTCCTTCTTGCCCGTCGCGATCTTGGCGTGGGTCTTGGCGTCCACGTCCGGATTTACGCGGAAGGCGATGGGCGCGGTGACGCCCAGGCTGACCGCGACCTCCGACAGGGCCTCCACCTCCGGGATGGATTCCACGTTGATCTGGTGGATTCCGGCCTCCAGCGCGGCGCGCATCTCCTCGCGCGTCTTGCCGACGCCGGAGAAGATGATCTTGCCCGCCGGGATGCCGCCGGCCAACGCCCGCTGCATCTCGCCGCCCGACACCACGTCGGCGCCGGCGCCGAGGCGGGCGAAGGCGCGGATGACGGCGAGGTTGGAGTTGGCCTTCACCGCGTAGCAGACGTCGGCGTCCTGGCCCGCGAAGGCCCCGGCATAGGCGCTGTAATGCGCCTCCAGCGCCGCCGTGGAATAGCAGTAGAAGGGCGTGCCGACCTCCGCCGCGATGGTGGACAGCGGCACGGACTCGGCGTGCATCACGCCGTTGCGGTAGGCGAAGGCGCTCATGGGAAGCGGGCTCCGGAGGACGGCTGACCGGGCTTGGGGTCGGTCTTCGGGTTCGGGTAGGTGCTGGGGAAGCGGTCGGCTTCCTTGCCCTGCGGGGGATCGACGAAGCTCGGCTTCTTGCCGCAGCCGGCCAGCGCCAGCGCGACGGCGGCGGTCGCCAGGATCAGCAGCGGGCGTCTCACAGGAAGCGCTCCCGCGCCGCCGCGACGGCCTCGCGCACGCGGACGGGGGAGGCGCCGCCGAAGCTGCGCCGGCTGTCCAGCGACGCCTCGATGCTCAGCGCCGGGAAGACGGATTCGGTGATGCGCGGCTCGATGGCCTGCAACTCCTCCAGCGTCAGGGCGGTCAGGCCGACGCGCTTGTCTTCCGCCGCCTTCACGGCGCGCCCGGTGATGTGGTGCGCCTCGCGGAAGGGGATGTTCAGCTCCCGCACCAGCCAGTCGGCGAGGTCGGTGGCGTTGAGGAAGCCGCGGTCGGTCGCCTCGCGCAGCGCCGGCACGTTCGGCTGCATGTCGCGCACCATGCCTTCCATGGCGGCGATGCACAGGGCCAGCGTGTCGTCGGCCTCGAAGACCGGCTCCTTGTCCTCCTGCATGTCCTTGGAATAGGCCAGCGGCAGGCCCTTCATGGCGACCAGCAGGCTGTTCAGGCTGCCGATCACCCGGCCGGCCTTGGCGCGCACCAGCTCCGCCGCGTCCGGGTTCTTCTTCTGCGGCATGATCGATGAGCCGGTGGTGAAGGCGTCCGTCAGCTTGATGAAGCGGAACTGGGCCGAGCACCACAGCACAATCTCCTCCGCGAAGCGGGAGAGGTGCATGCCGCAGATGCTGGCGGCGGCCAGATACTCCAGCGCGAAGTCGCGGTCGGACACGGCGTCCAGCGAGTTCGCCGTCGGCCGGTCGAAGCCCAGCGCCTTCGCCGTCATGAAGCGGTCGATGGGGTAGGGCGTGCCGGCCAGCGCGGCGGAGCCGAGCGGGCACTCGTTCAGCCGGGCGCGGGCGTCGCGCAGTCGGCCGCGGTCGCGCCCGAACATCTCCACATAGGCCAGCAGATGGTGGCCGAAGCTGACCGGCTGGGCGGCCTGGAGGTGGGTGAAGCCCGGCATTACGGTGTCGGTGTGCTTCTCCGCCAGATCGATGAGGGCGGCCTGGAGCGCCTTCAGCCCCTGGTCGGCGCGGTCGAGCGCGTCGCGCACCCACAGCTTGAAGTCGGTCGCCACCTGATCGTTGCGCGACCGCCCGGTGTGCAGGCGCTTGGCCGGCTCGCCGATCAGCTCGGCCAGCCGGGCCTCCACGTTCATGTGGATGTCCTCCAGCTCCACCTTGAAGGTGAAGGCTCCGGAGTCGATCTCTTCCTTGACCCGGTCCAGCCCATCGCGGATGGCATCGGCGTCGGCCTGGGTTATGATGCCCTGGCGCGCCAGCATGGCGGCGTGGGCCTTCGACCCGGCGATGTCCTGGTCGGCCAGCCGCTTGTCGAAGCCGATGGAGGCGTTGATCCTCTCCATGATGGCGGCGGGGCCGCGGGCGAAGCGGCCGCCCCACATCTGGCTGGCGGCGCGGTCTTGTGAGTTCGGCTTGGGCTGTTCGGCGCTCATGGCGGACACAATACGGATGGGAGGACGGGAAGCGTGAGTATGCGGACTTTGGCGGCCACCGCAATCTTTTGTGTGACGCTGGGCGGTGCCGGGCTGTGGATGGCGCTGGCCGGGCCGTCGGCCCCGCCGCCTCCCGCCGTGCTGACGCTGGACCAGCCCTCTCCCGGGGTGACGGCGGTGGGTCTCGACAAGTTCCGTTACATGGAGCCGCTGGCGCCGGTGCCGGAGCTGCCCTTCCTGGACGGCGAGGGGCGCCGGGTCGACCTGTCGGAGTTCAAGGACCGTCTGGTCCTGCTGAACCTCTGGGCGACGTGGTGCGCGCCCTGTGTGAAGGAGATGCCGGCGCTCGACCGCCTCCAGGCGCAGCTGGGTGGGCCGGGCTTCCAGGTGGTGGCGCTGTCGGTGGACCGCGGCGGCAAGGATCAGGTGCAGCCCTTCTACCAGCGGACCGGCGTGAAGAACCTCGCCCTCTACCTCGACCCGTCGAGCGCCTCCATGCAGACGCTGAAGCTGCGCGGCCTGCCGACGACCCTGCTGGTGGATCAGGAAGGCCGCGAGCTTGGCCGCATCGAGGGCGCGGTGGAGTGGGATTCGCCGGAGGTCATCGCCTTCCTGCGCAAGCACATGGGCCACGGCGGCGGCCCCAACCGCGACAGCCGCGGCGGGGTGGTGCGGACGGGCGGGTGATGCCGCCCAAGCTCCTTCTCCCAGAGGGGCGAGGAGATTTTATCACTCCGACGATCCGGACGTTCCCGGAGGCGCCTGGGTCTGCGGCGGGGCCGGACCGCGCGCCAACTCGGCCATGATGCCCCGCGCCTCCTCGAAATGGCTGTGCAGCATGGGCAGGGCGTCGCGGGCGAAATCGCCCGTCTCGCCGCCGCGTTCGGCCTGCGCCTCGTACAGCTTGATGGCGCGGGCATGGGTCTCCTCCTCCGCGGCCATGTAGCGGCGATCGAAGGCCTCCTCCGGCGTGTCGCGCAGGCTGGACATGTGGGCGCGAGCGGACAGGCCCAATTCGCGCGGGATGGGAATGCCGTGGCGCAGCGCCATGCCGGCCAGCCGGTCGGTCTTCAGCCCATGGTCGTCGGCCATGCGGCGGGCGAAGCGGCGGACCGGCTCCGTCTCGGCCCGGTCCTGGGCCAGCTTGCCCAGCGCCTGCTCGGCCATGCCGTCGGCCAGCGCCTCGGCAATGAAGTTGCGCTCCTGCCGGGACAGGGTGGAGGGCGACGCCGGGATGGAGCCCGGTGTCTGTGCCAGGGCCGGGCCGGAGAGACCGGCCGCCAGCGGGCCGACCACAAGCATCGCCGTCAGGAAGCCGCGCCGCATCGCCCCCGTCCTTTCCGCCGTTCCCCTGCGGGACGAACAGAGCGCGAGCGCAGCGGTTCCGCAAAAGAACGAAGCCCGCCCCGGTTTCCCGGAACGGGCTTCGCCAAAACGTCCGTTCGGAGCCGCCGCGTCAGCGGGTCGGGACCGGCGGGTTCTTGGAGTAGTCGTAGAAGCCGCGGCCGACCTTGCGGCCGACCCAGCCGGCCTCGACATACTTCACCAGCAGCGGGCAGGGGCGGTACTTGCTGTCGGCCAGACCCTCGTAGAGGACCTGCATGACCGCCAGACAGGTGTCCAGACCGATGAAGTCCGCCAGCTCCAGCGGGCCCATCGGGTGGTTGGCCCCCAGCTTCAGCGCCGTGTCGATGGCCTGGACGCCGCCCACCCCCTCGTAGAGGGTGTAGACCGCCTCGTTGATCATCGGCAGCAGGATGCGGTTGACAATGAAGGCCGGGAAGTCCTCGGCCACCGCCGCGGTCTTGCCGATGTTCGCCGTCAGCTCGGCGATCGCGTTGAAGGTCGCCTCGTCGGTCGCGATGCCGCGGATCAGCTCGACGAGCTGCATCACCGGCACCGGGTTCATGAAATGCATGCCCATGAACTTGGACGGGCGGTCCGTCGAGGCGGCGAGCCGGGTGATCGAGATCGACGAGGTGTTCGTCGCGATCAGCGCCTCGGGCTTCAGGTTGGGGACCAGCTTCTTGAAGATCTCGCGCTTGAGCGCTTCGTTCTCCGTCGCGGCCTCGACCACGAGATCGGCGTCATGGAACACGGACAGGTCGGACCCGGTGGAGATGCGGGCGATCGCCGCCGTCTTGTCGGCCTCCGTCAGCTTCCCCTTCTGAACCTGACGGTCCATGTTCTTGGAGATGGCGGCCACCGACTTCTGCAGAATCTCCGGGCTGATGTCGGAGATGACGACCTCGTACCCCGCCTGCGCGCAGACGTGGGCGATGCCGCTGCCCATCTGGCCGGCACCGATGATGCCAATCTTCTTGATCGTGGACATATGAGCTTTCCCGCTTGTCTTTGGGCCGCTGGTCTTGCGAAGAGGACTGGCCGGTTACGCCTTGTCCAGCGCGGCCGTCAGCTCCGGCACCGCCTTGAACAGGTCGGCGACGAGGCCGTAGTCGGCGACCTGGAAGATCGGCGCCTCCTCGTCCTTGTTGATGGCGACGATGACCTTGCTGTCCTTCATGCCGGCGAGGTGCTGGATCGCACCGGAGATGCCGACGGCGATGTACAGCTCGGGCGCCACGATCTTGCCGGTCTGGCCGACCTGGTAGTCGTTCGGCACGAAGCCGGCGTCCACCGCCGCCCGGCTGGCGCCGACCGCCGCACCGAGCTTGTCGGCCAGCGCCTCCAGCAGCTTGAAGTTCTCGCCCGACTGCATGCCGCGCCCGCCCGACACCACGATCTTGGCCTGGGTCAGCTCCGGACGCTCCGACTTGGTCAGCTCCTGGCCGACGAACTTGGCCGAACCGGCGTCGCCCGTCCCGGCGATGCTCTCGACCGTCGCCGAGCCGCCCGTGGCGGCGGCCGCCTCGAAGGCGGTGGTGCGCACCGTGACGACCTTGATCGGGTCGGCGGACTTCACCGTGGCGATGGCGTTGCCGGCGTAGATCGGCCGCTCGAACGTGTCGGCGGAGACCACCCCGGTGATGTCGGAGATCGCCGCGACGTCGAGCAGCGCGGCGACCCGCGGCAGCAGGTTCTTGCCCTCCGACGAGGCGGCGGCCAGCACATGGCCGTAGCCCTTGGCCAAGCCGACGACCAGCGGTGCGACGTTCTCCGGCAGCGGGTGGGCGTAGGCCGCGTCGTCGGCCAGCAGCACCTTGGCCACGCCGGCCACCTTGGCGGCGGCCTCGGCGACGGCCTGGGCACCCTGGCCGGCGACCAGCACGTGGATCTCTCCGCCGATCTTGGCAGCGGCGCTGACCGCGTTCAGCGTGGCCGCCTTCAGCGCGGCGTTGTCGTGTTCGGCGATGACGAGAATGGACATGTCAGATCACTTTCCCTTCAGAGCACGCTGGCCCTTCAGATCGCGCGGGCTTCGTTCTTCAGCTTGTCGACCAGGGCGGCGACGTCGGCGACCTTGACGCCGGCCTTGCGCTTGGCCGGCTCGGCGACCTTGAGCGTGGTCAGGCGCGGCGCCACGTCGACACCCAGCGCGTCGGGGGCCAGCGTCTCGATGGGCTTCTTCTTGGCCTTCATGATGTTGGGCAGCGAGGCGTAGCGCGGCTCGTTGAGGCGCAGGTCGGCGGTGACCACCGCCGGCAGCGTCAGCTGCACCGTCTCCAGCCCGCCGTCGATCTCGCGGGTCACGGTGACCGAGCCGTCGCCCGGCGCGACCTTGGAGGCGAAGGTGCCCTGCGGCCAGCCCAGCAGGGCGGCGAGCATCTGGCCGGTCTGGTTGCAGTCGTCGTCGATCGCCTGCTTGCCGAGGATGACCAGGGTCGGCCCCTCCTTGTCGACCAGCGCCTTGAGCACCTTGGCGACGGCCAGCGGCTGCGTCTCGGCGTCGGTCTGCACCAGGATGCCGCGGTCGGCGCCCATGGCGAGACCGGTGCGCAGGGTCTCCTGGGCGGCCGTCGGGCCGACGGTGACCACGATGACCTCGGTCGCCTTGCCGGCTTCCTTGAGGCGGACGGCCTCTTCGACGGCGATCTCGTCGAAGGGGTTCATGCTCATCTTCACGTTGGCGGTCTCAACGCCGGAACCGTCCGCCTTGACGCGGATCTTGACGTTGTAATCGACCACCCGCTTGACCGGGACGAGGACCTTCATATCCCACCCTTTTCTTGAATTATGCAGGCGCACCTTCGCCGCTGGCGCCGAATCGGGCAGCTTGTGACAGCGCTGCGACCATAGGAGTTGACGTTTTGGCTGTCAACGCCGCCTACGCCGCAAGCGCGAAGGAGGCGGAATTGCATCAACGGTTTGCGCCCGGAACCCACAGCACGTCGGCCGTTCCGTTGGCGTTCAGTTTCCGGCTCAGCACGAACAGGTGGTCGGACAGGCGGTTGGCGTATTTCACCGCCGCCGGGCTGACCGGTTCCACCTCCGCCAGCTCGGTCATCAGCCGCTCGGCCCGGCGCACCACGGTGCGGGCCAGATGCAGATGCGCCGCCGCCGGTGAGCCGCCGGGGAGAATGAAGGAGTTGAGCGGGGCGAGGTCGGCGTTCATCGCGTCGATCTCGGCCTCCAGCCGGTCCACCTGCGACTCCAGGATGCGCAACGGCGGGTAGGCCGGGTCCTCCGCCTCCGGCGTGCAGAGGTCGGCGCCCAGGTCGAACAGGTCGTTCTGGATTCGCGCCAGCATGGCGTCGGTCTCCGGCTGGTCCGCGGTGTGCAGGCGGACCAGCCCGATGACGGCGTTCGCCTCGTCCACCGTGCCGTAGGCGGTGACGCGGGGGTCATGCTTGGCCACGCGGCGCCCGTCGCCGAGCGAGGTCTGGCCGCGGTCCCCGCCGCGGGTGTAGATGCGGGTCAGCTTGACCATGATTCCTGTGGGTGTCCTCAATCAGCCGTGGGTCAGGATGGCGAGCAGGAACAGCACCAGCGCCACCCCCTGGAGCGCCACGCGCATCCGCATCGCCCGGTTCGATTTGCGCGAATCGCCCTGTCCACCGCGCGCCATGAAAAACAGCCCGGAGAACAGCGACGCCACGACGAGGCCGAGCGCCACGATCAGCAGAAACATGACGAGTCCGTTCATGGCGCCATCATACCTCACGGTCCAGGTTACGCCCACACCGGCCAAACCGGTTACATGGGCATTCCGATGCGAGGCGCCTGTTGCGCTGACGCCCGGTCTTCTTACATTGTCGCGGACGACCCGGACGGCGAGAGGAATTCGGTATGCGGCGGCGGAGTTTCCTGAAGGCGGCGGCGGCCACCGGTCTGGCGGCCTCGGCCGGGGCCTTTCTGACGACGCGCCGCGCCGCGGTGGCCCAGCCGTCGGAAGTGCTGGCCGCCTTCCCCGACAAGTTCGTTTGGGGCGCCTCGACCTCCTCCTACCAGATCGAGGGGGCGGTCACCGCCGGCGGGCGCGGCCCCAGCGTGTGGGACACCTTCAGCCATTCCTTCGGCAAGGTGGCGAACGGCGACACCGGCGACGTGGCCTGCGACCATTACAACCGCTACGCCGAGGATGTGGACCTGATGGCGAAGGCGGGGATGAACGCCTATCGTTTCTCCGTCGCCTGGCCGCGCGTCCAGCCGACCGGCACCGGCCCGGCCAACGCCGAGGGGCTGGACTTCTACGACCGGCTGACCGACGCGCTGCTGGCCAAGGGCATCGCGCCCTGGCCCTGCCTGTACCATTGGGACCTGCCCCAGGCGCTTCAGGACCGCGGCGGCTGGACCAACCGCGACATCGCCGGCTGGTTCACCGACTACGCCCAACTCGTCGCCGCGCGGATCGGTGACCGCGCCAAGCACTGGACCATGCTGAACGAGCCGTCCGTCCACGCCATCTTCGGCCACGGGCTGGGCGGGCACGCGCCGGGAATGACCGGCAAGGGCAACTACTTCAAGGCGATCCACCACCAGAACCTCGCCCAGGGCATGGCGCTGAAGGCTCTGCGCGCCGCAGGCGGGGCCAAGGGCTGGCAGCTCGGCACCGTGCTGTCGCTCCAGCCGGTCTGGCCGGTCGGCGGGCTGGACGCCAATTACGCGGCCTCGCTGATGTGGGACGCGGTGTGGAACCGCGCCTGCCTCGACCCGCTGCTGCGTGGGGAGTATCCGGAGCTTCTGCGCGACGGCTTCGCCCCGCTGGTCAAGGCCGGCGACCTGGAGGCGATCCGCCAGCCCATCGACTTCCTGGGCATCAACTACTACAGCCGGATGCACCAGCAGCCGGACCCGGCGGGCCTGTTCGGCACCGGCTACGGCTCCCCGCCGGAAGGCACGCCGACGACCGGGATGGGCTGGCCGGTGGAGCCCGACGGCATCGCCGAGATCCTGATCGAGCTGAAGCAGGAGTACGGCAACCCCCCGGTCTACGTGATGGAGAACGGTGCCGCCTATCCCGAGCAGATGGGGCCGAAGGGCTTCGTCCAGGACAACGACCGCATCAGCTATCTGCGCCGCCACATGCTGGCCGGTCATCAGGCGCTGGAGGAGGGGGTCGACCTGCGGGGCTGGTTCGTGTGGAGTCTGCTCGACAATTTCGAGTGGGCCGAGGGCTACCAGCGCCGCTTCGGCCTGATCGAAGTGGATCGCCAGACGCTGGAGCGCCGTCCCAAGGCCAGCTACCACTGGTACGCCGACGTGATCCGCAAGAAGGGCGTTCCGACCTCGGTGTAAAAGGGCCCGGCGTAAAGGGATGGGGTTGCGATCATGGCGCCTGTTGCCGCCGGCCAGCCGACGCGCTTCGCCATTCAGAAGGCGCGCGGCAAGGGCTGGAAGACGCTGGAGGTCGGGGAGGACCTCGACCACGCCCGCGCCCGCTTCAACCTGATGGTGCGGGTGAACCCGCGCGCCTATTTCCGCCTGATTCAACTCGACCACAACGCCGGAGCCGGCGGCGACGGCATCGAGTTCAACTGGAAGCTCATCGAGCTGCACGACCCGAACCAGGGAGGAACGGCCGGGGCGGGCCGGCAAGGCGTTCAGGCGAGGACGGCGCCCCGCTCCGCCGCCAGGGCCAGGACCGCGGCCAAGGGGCCGCAGCGGCGGGAGACGGTCCCGCTGCCCCTGAAATTCTACGCCGCGGTGGTGCTGGCCGGGCTGCTGATCGGCGGGGTGCTGTATCTGCGCTACGGCCTGCCGGGGCCATGACGGGCGCTCAATCCTCGGCGGTGTAGCCCTTGCGGCGCATGCACAGGGCGAAGATTTCCTTGCGGTAGCGGAACTGCGGCGTCTCAGGCAACGGGCGGTAGGGATAGCCGCGCAGGCGCATGGTGTTGTCCACCTGCTCGGTGCACTCGTCGTAGGCGGCGGTCGCCGTGGTCTCTGTGGCGGTCCACTCCCGGTAGGCCGGGGTGCTGCCGCAGGCCGCCAGCATCAGGATGCCGCCGGCCAGGATCGCGTGTCTCAGAGTCGCCATGCCATGGCCTCCCGCAAAGCGCCCCAGAAGGCACCGTGTGTGGATCTATACCACGTTTTTGCGCGCGCATCGGTTAACGGATGGGGAATCCGCCGCTCCTTCCGGGGGCACCAAGGGGAGGGGGACCTGATGCGGCCGCAACGCAGGCGCACAAAAATCGCGCCCGGAAATCCGCCGCAATCTGGTAACACGGTCGGGCATCCGCGATATTGGGCAAGTGATGTTCGGTTGGCGTCTCGGACGGAGGATGGTCATGACGGGTGGTTCGCACCGCGCGCGCCGCGCGGTCGCGTTGGCTGTGGTAATGCCGGTTCTGGCGACGGGTCTGCTGGCGGGCGCTCCAGTTCGGGCGCAATCGACCGCGGACATCCAATGGGCCCAGACCATCCTGAAGGACAAGGGCTACAACATTGGCGGGCGGGCCAACGGCCAGATGCACGCCGAGACGAAGGCCGCGCTCGGCAAGTATCAGGCTGCCCACGGACTGCCGGTGACCAACCAGCTCGACAAGGCGACCATCGCCAAGATGATGGGCGAGCGGGAGGGCAAGGCCCCCGCCACGGTCGGGAACCTCGCCCAGCAGAAGGTCGGCGGCGGCGGTCCCGGACAGGCGCCGCGCGAGCCGCAGCGCGAGGTGGTGCCCCGCGCCGCGCCCACCCAGCGGATCGACGGCGGGACGGGCAGCGTCGGCGGCGGCGCGCAGTTCAGCGCCGGCCCGCCCGTGACCAGCAGCAGTTCTTCGTCGGGCGGGGCCGGGGCTCCCGCTTCGTCGGCCCCCGCCACCTCCGCCACGGCGTCTTCACAGGGGCCGGTGCCGCAAGCCGCGCCGCGGGCCAGCGTCACCGCGACCACGCCGTCCGGTCAGCCGGTGCCGGTGGTCGAGGCGGCGGCGGACAGCGGGTCGATGCTGCCGGGCTGGGCCGCCAACGGCGCCCGCTACGGCGTGATGGGGGTGATCGGGGCGACGGTGCTCGGCATCGGCTTCGCGTGGTGGCGCAGCGGGCGGGCCAACGCCGCACGGCCGGCGCCGCGCAACGATGGCCCGCGCGATCAGCGCCGCGAGCCGAGCTTCGGCAGCGGCCGCCGCCGGGAGGAGCTGACCACCGGTGCCCTGCCGCCGCTCAGCAGCGGTGGGCGCGGCCGGCGGTAGGACTCCGTCTTCTCAGGCCATCTCGCTTCAGGCCATCTGCGACATCGGGCACATGGCGTTGCCGCAGCCGGACGGGTTGCAGGCGGGCATCGGCGCGGGCGACGGCTTGGACGCGCCGACGCGCGGCGCCATGATCGCCTTCGACACCTCGGTCCCGCCGCAGGACGGGCAGGGCAGGCCGTCGGCCTTGCGGGTGTCGTAATCGGCCATGTTCTTGAACCACTGCTCGAATTCGTGGCCGCAGGCGCAGCGCAGGGCGTACAGGATCATCGGCGGTCTTCCTTGGGTCGTCCTCGGGCGGGCCCGTTGCTGGACAGAAGGACGGAATCCCGCAAAGCGGCGCGATGATCTGCATCAAAGCCGCGGCCAACGGCCCCTCAGCGGTGGGTCGTCACCCCCACCTGCCGGCACATGGACAGCATGGCGCAGGTCGAGCAGCGCGGGCGGTCGCCGGTGCAGATCCATTTGCCGAAGGGCACCAGCCGCTCGTTGATCTCCACCCAGTAATGGCGGGGCAGCAACTCCATCAGCGCGACCATGGTGCGCTCTGGCGTCGGGGCGGCGACGAAGCCCCAGCGGTTGACGATCCGGTGCACATGCACGTCCACCGCCACCGCCGGAATGCCGAAACCGACCGCCAGGGTCAGCGCCGCGATCTTCGGGCCGACTCCGTGGAAGGCCATCAGGGCGTCCGGCGTGTCGGGAACCTCGCCGGCGTGCTCCGTGAGGATGCGGCGGGACAGCGCCCGGATGTCGCGGGCCTTCGGCTCAGGAAAGGTCGCGCCGTCGAGCAGACGGGTCAGCTCCTCCGGCGTCAGGGCGACCATCTGTTGCGGCGTGCGCGCCACCGCGAACAGCCGTTCGCACACCACGATGGTCGTCTCGTCGCGCGTCCGCGCGGAGATCAGGCTGCCGACCAGCTGCTCGAAGGGGCTGCCGTAGCCGCGGTCGCGCAGCGCGAACATGGCGGCCTTCGGGCGTCCGGCCACGGCTTGGCGCAGGCGCCGGAACGCCTCGTCGATGTCGAAGGGGTCCTTGTCGGCGAGAGGGGGCGCGGAGCGCAGAGGCATGATCGGTCGCTGGCATGGTGAAGGGAGCCACACCGAAACAGCGGGCAGGGCAGGGTTGCTCCCCTTTTCCCTTTGCGAGGCCGTACAATTTCAATGAATTAGAAAGTCTTAAATTAGAGGAAGTCGTGGGCATGGCGATGGAGGCGTTCGCCCAGTTTGCAGCGGACCAGTTCGCCTTGCACAAGGCCGGCTGACCGGCCCCCCTTCCTACCCGGCGCTGGAGAACAGCGGGCGGCGCAGGCGCCCGGCGGCGATCTCGGCGCGCAGCGCGTCGGCGTCCATGGCCTGGATGCGCTCCAGCTCCGCCTTGTTGGCGTCGATGAAGGGGTTCCGGTCGGTGGAGTTCTCCGGCCGCGCGTGCTCCAGATGGTAGAGCGGCCCGGGCACCCGCTCGACCCGCAGGCCCAGACGTCGCAGCCGCTCGACGATCTCGTCGTCCTCATAGCCCCAGGAGACGAAGCGCTCGTTGTAGCCGCCCGCCGCCAGCAGCACCGCCCGGTCGAAGAAGGCGCCGCCGCCCGGAGAATCGCGGTGCATCAGCGGGAAGCGCGGGCAGACCGCGTTCAGCGGCGCCGCCGACAGGGTGTGGCCGAAGCGGTGGACCTCCCGTCCCAGAATCCAGAAGAACAGCCCGTTGTAGGGAAAGGCCATGGCCGCCCCGCGGCGCACCGCGTCGCGGGCCAGCGCGTATTGCACGGGGTCGACCACGACGTCGGTGTCGTGCAGGGCGACGATGGGGGTCTCCGCCGCCTCGACCATGCGGTTGAGCAGGTGGGCCTTGTGCGTGAAGGGCGTGTCGTTGCCGGTCAGATGCAGGTGCCGGCAGCGGGCGGCCAACTCCGGCCCCAGCGCGTCGGCGACCTCGCTCGGCCCCGCCTTGTCCTCGCCGATCAGGACGGCGGTGTCGGCGTGCTTGAGGAGGAAGGAGACGATCCAGCGCAGGTTGCGCTTGCGGTCCTCGCTGTCGGCGCGGAAGGGGACCAGGATGGTGACGTCGCGCAGGTCCAGCCGCCCGTCCGGCCCGGCCCCGTCGAGGATCGCCCGGCGGGCGCGGTAGGCCGTGGCCTGCGCCGCCAGCCGGTCGCGCGACCCCTCGTCCCGCGGGTCGATGGCGAGGGCCATCTCGTAGAAGGACACGGCGGCGCCGGGGCGGCCGAGGTCGGCCTCGATGTCGCCCTTCTGCCGCCAGCCGGGCACGAAGTGCGGGTGGCGGGCCAGCAGCGCGTCCAGCACGTCCAGCGCCTCCCCGATGCGGCCGATGGCCTGCAGGGCCTCGCTCAGGTGATATTCGGCGTCGGGAAAGTCGGGGCGCAGCGCCAGCGCACGGCGGTAGGCGGCGATCGCCTCCTCCGTCCGCCAGGCGACGTGGAGCAGGGCGCCGAGGTTGAAGTGCGCGTCGGCGTCTCCGCCGTCCCGCTCCACCGAACGCGCGATCATCGCCATGCCGCGCTCCCGGTCGCCGTCCAGCGCGGCGAGCAGGCCCAGCCGGTGCAGTGCCTCCGGGTTGTCGGGATCGGCGTCCAGGATTCGCCCGTACAGGTCCATCGCCTCGGCCTGCCGCCCGGCCTTCAGATGGTCGAGCGCGATGCCGAGCGCCTCCTCGATGGTCGCCATTCGGTGGGGTCCGTTTCGTCCGTGTGTCGCCTTCCGGTGGATTCCACTTTGACACAAAGGCAATTGCGGGGAAATCATCCGCTCCGGGACCACGCCTCAGGGAAACACCCGATAATGAACGATCATCGCATCAGCAAGAATGGGTCCATGGGAGGACTCACCCGCCGTCAGTTCGGCACCGCCGCGGCCTCGGTCGCCCTCTCGGCCGGCGCGCTCGCCGCCTTCGGCCGGGCGCCGGCCTTTGCGCAGGGCACCGCGCTGAAGGTGGGCGTGCTGCTGCCCCGCTCCGGCCTGCTCGCCCAGGCGGGCCAAGCCTGCCAGCGCGGCGCCGAGATCGCGCCGGCCATCCTCGGCGAACTCGGCTACAAGGTCGAGATCCTGTCCGCCGACACCGAATCGAACGTGGACGTCGCCCGCTCGCGCGCCGAGAAGCTGATCAACGACGGCGCCAACGTCATCGTCGGCGCCTTCGACAGCGGCCAGACGGCTGCCGCAGCGCAGGTCTGCGAACAGCGCGGCGTGCCCCTGGTGATGAACATCGCCGCCGCCGACCGCCTGACCGAGCAGGGCTACAAGACCGTCTTCCGCAACTTTCCGACCTCCACCATGCTCGTCACCAACGGGCTGGCGCTGATGAAGGACCTGTTCGCGGTCAGCGGCGTCACCCCGAAGACGGCGGTGTTCCTGCACGCCAACGACACCTTCGGCATGGCGAACAAGCAGGCGATGGACGCCCTGTTCCCGAAGCTGGACATGCCCTTCGGCATCGTCGACAGCATCTCCTACGACCCCAAGGCCCAGGACCTCGCGGTCGAGGTGGCCAAGGCCAAGGCGACCGGCGCCGAACTCGCCATCGTCACCACCCGCGCCAACGACGCCATCATGCTGGTGCGTGAGATGGTCAAGCAGCGCTGGGAGCCCAAGGGCATCGTCTCTCCCGGCTCGCCCGGCCTGTATGACGAGCAGTTCTACAAGGTGCTGGGCAAGTACGCCGACTACGCCATCACCAACCTGCCCTGGTACGACCCCAAGGCGGAGCTGACCAAGCGCGTCGAGGCGGCCTTCAAGAAGCAGTATCCGAACGACCGCTTCGAGGGCTACGCCTTCAACGTCGCCTTCACGCTGGAGGCGATCCTGGTCGCCGCCGACGCCTTCAAGCGCGCCGGGACCGCGGAACCGGCCACCTTGCTGGAGGCGCTGCGCCAGACCAACCTGAAGGACAAGATGATGGTCGGCCCGGCCATCACCTTCGACGAGAAGGGGCAGAACACCCAACTCGTCTCCGCCTGCCTGCAGAACCGCAACCTGCGCCCGACCGTGGTCCTGCCCAAGGACTCGGCGGAGATGGACCCGGTGTTCCCGATGCCGGGCTGGGGCAAGCGCTCCTGATCGACGGGGAGTGAAAGGGGGGACGCGGTCGGAGCGGCCGCGTCCCCTTCGTTTTCATGCCGTTCCCTTACGCCGTCTGGGCTTCCAGCGCGTAGGCGAGCAGGCGCTCCACCGACGCGCGGCGGTCGCCGGCCTCGGCGAAGCGGGCGCGGGCCTCGGCCGACTGCCGGTCGCGGAAGGCCGGATCGCTCGCCAGAGCGGCGGCGCGCTCCAGATAGGCGTCGTCGTCGGACACCGTGAAGACCGGACCGGCCACGGCCGCCACGTCGCCCGCCGCGACGGTCACCACCGGTACCCCGTCGGCCAGCGCGAAGGCCGCGCTGCCGCCGCCGCCCTGCCGGCGCGGGTTCAGATAGGCGGTGGCGAGGCGGTGCAGCGCCCGCACGTCATCCACGTCACCCAGCGTGTGGACACGGTCGGCGTTGCGCAGGGCGGCGATCCGCTGCGGCAGCGATTCCACGCCGCCGGCGACGGCGATGCGGGCCTCCGACAGGCGGTCGAGCAGCGAATCGGCCAGCGCCAGGAACTCCGGCCCGGCCTCCTGGTCCAGGCGGTTGCCGACCACGATGAACAGCGGCCCGCCATCCGGACCGGCGTCGGGAAGGCCGAAATCGGCGCGGCTGCGCTCCGGTCCGGCGGGCGGCAGGGTCCAACCGAAGGAGAAGGGGCGGAAACGTTCCGCCATGTCCGCCGGCCAGCCCTGGGTGGTGTCGGCCTCGCCATAGCCCAGCACGAGCCGGGCCATCGACAGCGGCAAGCCGGAGGAGGTCGGCAGGCAGATCACCGGGCGCGCGCCGGAGAACAGGTCGGCCACCACGTTGGACCCGCCGAAGGCGACGATGACGTCGGGGTCGAAGCCGTCCACGTAATCGACGATGGCGTTCACCTTCTCCTCGTCGAAGCGCTTCTGCGGGAAGGACATCATGCGGACCCGCGCGCCGAAGGCGGCGATGACCTGCTCCCCCTCGTATTCCTCGGTGATGTTGTAGGTGTATTCGGGGACGAAGCCGTTTTCGCCGGTGATCGCCATGGCGTTGGGGTTGATGATGACCACCTCGCGCCCGAACTCGTCCTGCAGGCGGCGGGCGAAGTCGAAGGCGTCCGCGGTGGGCTGGTGCCCGGCGCCGAGCATCTGGTTGGTGATCAGGGCGATCCGCTTGACCTCTCCGCGCGGCGTGGCGCGCTTCATGCGGCGGCGCAGGTGGAAACGCAGCGCCGTCTCGTCCACCATCAGGCGGTAGTAGTCGGTGAAGTTCCCGGATTGGAACGCGCCGCCGTCGCCACGCCGCGCCGCGCCCTGGAACAGCTGCATCGCCATGCCCCAGAACGCGTAGTGGATCGACGGCACGGTGAAGCGCATCGGGTCTTCCAGGACGGCGTCCGTCAGCGCCGCGTAGTGGGCGATGTCACCGTCGAGCAGGAACAGCAGCGAATGGCGGCGCATCACGTCGCCCATGGCGTACGCCGCGTCGACCTCGGCGGCCGCGGCGCGGCGGGTCTCGTCGTCGTAGCGGCGGATCAGCCCGGTCAGCGCGCTGACGTTGCCCCAGCCTTCGCCCTCGTTGGTCAGCAGGGTCAGGGCGCGGGCGAAGCACAACGCCGCGTCGCGGGCCTGGCCGGTGGCGTGCAGGGCGTGGCCGAGATTGGCCTGCAGCAGGGGCGAGGTCGGGTCGCCGGCCACCGCCTGTCCGATCAGGTCCACCGCCTCCGCCGGACGACCGCCTTGCAGAGCGACAACGCCGAGCAGGTGCAGCGCGTCCGGATGGCCGGGCGACGCCGCCAGCACCTCCCGGTACAGGCGTTCCGCCTCCGTGGTGCGGCCGGCGCGGTGGTGTTCGGTCGCAACGGCCAGCGTCTGTTCGATGGTGTCCATGGTCGGCGTTCCTGCTGCTTGGTCCCTGACGGCATGTTTACGCGCTTTTAGGGCGGATGCGCTGAACTTTTCCCATGCAGCGCACCGCGACATTCTTGTGGCATCTTGTCCCGACGGCAACCCTGGCGATTGCCCTCGCGCTCGTTTCGCCTGGCGTCCCGCGCGCGCAGGATGCCGGCACCACCTCCGAAACCACCGCCGGGGTGGCTCCGCCGCGGCGAATCGTCATCAGCCTGACGGAGCGCCGGCTTCATCTGCTGGAGGAGGGGCGCCCGCCGCGCTCCTTCCCGGTCGCCATCGGACGGCCCGGCGTGGCGATTCCGCTGGGCGACAGCCGGGTTCTGCGCAAGCGGCGCAACCCGATTTGGCACCCCACCGCCAACCAGCGCCGGGAGAATCCGGCGTTGCCGGTGGCGGTGCCGCCGGGGCCATCCAACCCGCTGGGCAAGTTCGCGCTCGACCTCGGCTGGACGGCCATCGCCATCCACGGCACCAACGAGCCGGATTCGGTGGGCCGCCGGGCCAGCGGCGGCTGCTTCCGCATGCTGCCCGCCGACATCGCCGTCCTGTTCGAGATCGTGCCGGTCGGAACCCCTGTCCGAGTCGTCTCCGGGTCGGCCGTCCTCCCGTCGCCACAACCCGCCGTCGCGGTCGCCGCGGCGACTTCCTCGCCACCGATTCCGGCACCGCCGCCAAAGGTTGCGCCGCCGCTTCCAATCCTGCCCGATCCGCGCTGCGCCACGGCCGGCGCGCCGCTGCGCCGGATGATCTGCACGGTGCCGGACCTTGCCGCGCTGGACGGGCGGGCGCGCGGACTGCACCAGCGCCACCTCGCCGCCCTGCCGGCGGAGCGCCGCGACGCCGCGGCCTACGCGCTGCTCCAGGAGGAGCGCCGCTTCGACGACCGCATCACCGCCCGTTGCTGGGTCCGCCGCGGCATGGAGGAGGACCCGGCGGTCGCCGCCGCCGCGGAGGCGTGCCTGCGCGACGCCCTGAGCGTGCGACTGGAGGAGGCAAAGCGCCGCTGAGCGCCGCCCGATCCGCACAGGAAACTTGTCACGACTACGAAGGACTGCTACGCCGCTCAGGCTTGGCCATCCGGGGCTCTCCCAAGGGCGAATGATGCATGCCGTTTGACTATTACCTGAACATCGCCGCGTCGGGCCTGCTGACCGGACTGGTCTATGGGCTGGCGGCGCTCGGCCTGTCGGTCATCTTCGGCGTCGTGCGCGTGGTCAATTTCGCGCATGGCGAGATGATGGTCGCCGGCATGTACGGCGCCGTGCTGCTGGCCAGCCTGCTCGGGCTCGACCCGATCCTGGCGGCGCCCATCGTGGCGGCGGTGCTGTTCGCCTTCGGCTGGCTGCTCCAGCGCGGGCTGGTCAACCGCTTCGTGGAGCGGCCCGAGCACATGCAGTTCATCCTGCTGCTGGGCATCGCGACGATCATCCTGAACGCCATGCTGATGCTGTTCGGGCCGGATTCGCGCAACGTCATGGTGCCCTACAGCTTCGACACGGTGGAGATCGGGCCGCTGCTGCTCGACGCGGTGCGGCTGCGCGCCGGGGCCGGGGCGATCGTGGTGACGGTGGCGCTGTTCGCCTTCTTCCGCTTCAGCCGCACCGGCAAGGCCATCCGCGCCTGCGCCGACAACCCGCTGGGCGCCCGCGTCGTCGGGCTGAACATCGACGGGCTTTACGCGCTGACCTTCGGCATCGGCGCCGCGGTGGTGGGGATCGCCGGGGCGCTGATGACGCTGCTGGTCGACTCCCGGCCGCAGTTGGCGCCGGAGTACACGCTGCTGAGCTTCATCATCGTCATCGTCGGCGGGCTGGGCAGCCTTCCGGGCGCTTTGCTCGGCGGCATGCTGATCGGCTTTTCGGAGGCGATGGCCGGTTTCCTGCTGGACCCCTCGCTCAAATCCCTCTTCAGCTATGGTGTGCTGATCGTGGTGTTGCTGCTGCGCCCGCAGGGCCTGCTGGGGAAACGGTCGTGACGGGGCGCGGGATCGTCCTTCTGGCGCTGTGCGGCGCGCTGCTGCTGGCCGCGCCGATGATCGCCGACCGCTACGTCCTGTCGGTGCTGACCACGGTGCTGTGGTTCGCCTATGTCGGGCAGGCGTGGAACGTGATGATGGGCTTCTCCGGCCTGCTGTCGCTGGGCCACGCGCTCTATGTCGGGCTGGGGGCCTACGTCAGCGCGGCGCTGTTCGTGCATTTCGGGATCGGTCCCTGGGCAGGCATGTGGGTGGCCATGCTGGCGGCGACCGCTGCCGGTTGCTTCATCGGTTTCCTGGGCTTCCGCTTCGGTGTGCGCGGCGTGCATTTCGCGCTGCTGACCATCGCCTTCGCCGAGGTCGCGCGCATCGGCTTCGACCACCTGCAATGGTTCGGTGGCTCGGGCGGCTTCTTCATCCCGGTGGCCGGCGACGCCGGCAACGACGTGCTGAACCTGCGCGGCTCGCCGGAGCTGTTCTACTACGTGATCCTGGCGCTGGTGCTGGCCGCGCTGGCCCTGTCGCGGGTTCTGCTGCACAGCCGCCTCGGCTACCAGTGGCTGGCCGTGCGCGAGGAGCCCGAGGCGGCGGAGGCGGTCGGCGTCGACCTGTTCCGCGCCCGCATCGCGGCGGTGGCCGTGTCCTCCGCCCTGACGGCGCTGGGCGGGGTGTTCCAGGCCTTCTACTTCAACAACCTGTTCCCCGAGCAGGTCTTCTCCATGGGCCGCTCCATCGAGATCATCCTGCCGGCCATCGTCGGCGGCATCGGCACGCTGATCGGACCGATCCTCGGGGCCTTCATCCTGACCCCGCTGGGCGAGCTGCTGACCTTCCTGATCGAGGCGACCGGCTTCGACCTGCCGGGCCTGAAGCAGCTGTTCTACGGGGTGGCGCTGGTGGTGATCGTCGTCTACCGCCCGGACGGGGTGTGGCCATGGCTGGCCGACCGGCTTGGCCTCGTCCGCCGCCCCGGGGAGGATGCGTGATGGCCGGGCTTCTGGAGGTCGAGGGCCTGTCCAAGCGGTTCCGCGGGCTGAAGGCCGTCTCCAACGTCAGCTTTTCCGTGCCGGAGGGCCGGATCGTCGCGCTGATCGGCCCGAACGGCGCCGGCAAGACGACCACCTTCAACCTGATCGCCGGGGTCTTTCCGCCCGACGAGGGGAGGGTGCATCTGAAGGGCGCGCCGATCACCGGGCTGAAGCCCAACCGCATCTGCACGGCGGGCATTGGCCGGACCTTCCAGATCGTCAAGCCCTTCGGGCAGCTGTCGGTCGAGGAGAACGTGATCGTCGGCGCGCTGGCCCGCGAACGGTCCGTGACGGCGGCGCGCGACCACGCCCGGCGGGTGCTGGACCGGCTGGGGCTGGCCGATCAGGCCAACCGCCCGGCGCGCAGCCTGACCCTGCCGGACCGCAAGCGGCTGGAGGTCGCCCGCGCGCTCGCCACCCGCCCGATCCTGCTGCTGCTGGACGAGGTGCTGGCCGGCCTGCGCCCGACCGAGGTCGACCGCATGGTCGAGGTGCTGCGCGACCTGAACCGGCGCGAGGGCATGACGATCCTGATGATCGAGCATGTGATGCGCGCCGTGATGGCCCTGTCCGACCAAGTGGTCGTGCTGGACCACGGGGAGAAGATCGCCGACGGGTTGCCCGCTGAAGTTGTAGAGAATCCTAAGGTGATCGAATCCTACCTGGGCGCCGAGGATATCTGACCGGCCGTTCGCAACAGGCGGCTTCAGCGCTGGAAACACTCCTTTAATGTTTGTTGGCCCATCATTCGTTCCCAGATAAGGGCAACGACCGACACAGCAACGTCCGGTCGAGAAAACAAGCGTCCGACAAGGGTGCTGCACGGGAGGAACGAATGAAGGCACTCGGCAATCTGCGGATTGGCCAGCGGCTGTCCATCGGCTTCGCGGCGGTGATCGCGGTGCTGGTGGTGACGGTCGGCACCGGCCTGCTGCTGACCGACAACGGGAAGACGCTGAGCCGTCTGGTGGCCGATGTCCGCATGCCGACGGCGCTGGCCGGGCAGGGCATCGTCGCGTCCGTCACCGCCACCAACGCGGCCATGCAGGGCTATCTGCTGACCAACCGCGAGGACCTGAAGCAGGAACGCAACGTCGCCTGGGACCGCATCGACGCCCTGCGCCAGGAGATGGACGGCCTGTCGGCCCGCTGGTCCGATCCGCAGGTCCAGGCCACCTGGGACGCGGTGAAGCCGCTGCTCGACCATCTGCGCCGCGATCAGGACATGGCGGAGTCTCTGGGCACCATCGGCGACCAGATGGGGGCGCTGAACTCCCTGAACGACGACGCGATCCCGCGCGCCAACCAGGTGATGAGCCTGCTGGTCGGCGACGCCCGTTCCAACGACGCCAGCGGCCTGATCCCGCGCCAGCGCGCCCTGCTGCAGGCCGACACGGAGGGGATGATCCAGGGCGCCGACCGTCTGGTGATGATCCAGGCGGTTCTGCTGACCCTGGGTCTGCTGATCGCGGCGGCGGCGATCCTGCTGACCTCGCGCTCCATCGTGCGGCCGCTGGGCGCCATGACCGAGGCGATGCGGCGGCTGGCCGACGGCGACTCCGCGACTCCCGTGCCGGCCACCGGGCGGGGCGACGAGATCGGGCAGATGGCCAAGGCCGTGCTGGTCTTCAAGGACAACATGATCGCCGCGCGGCAGGCCGCGGAGCGCGAGCACGCGGAGCAGGACGTCCGCGCCCGCCGCGCCCGCGCCATCGAGGAGCTGACCGGCCGCTTCGACCGCGAGGCGGCGGCCGTGCTCGGCTCGGTCTCCGCCGCCGCGGTGCAGATGAAGGCGACGGCCAGCCAGCTCGCCGCCACGGCGGAGCAGACCACCCGCCAGTCGGTGACCGTGGCCGGCGCGTCGGAGCAGGCCAGCGCCAACGTCCAGACCGTCGCCACCGCGACGGAGGAACTGGCCGCCTCGGTGCAGGAGATCGGGCGGCAGGTCGCCAGCAGCACCGCAATCGCCGACGAGGCGGTTCACAAGGCCGAGCGCGCCGATCAGGCGATGCGCAGCCTCGCCACCGCCTCGGCGGAGATCGTCGCGGTGATCGACCTGATCACCCAGGTGGCCTCGCAGACCCGGCTGCTGGCGCTGAACGCCACCATCGAGGCGGCCCGGGCCGGCGAGATGGGCAAGGGCTTCGCCGTCGTGGCCGCGGAGGTGAAGGCGCTGGCCGACCAGACCACCCGTGCCACCGACGAGATCGCTGCGAAGATCGTCTCCGTCCGCAGCGAGACCGAGGGGGCGGTCGCCTCCATCGGCGACGTGATGGGCACCATCGGGCGAATCAGCGAGGTCGCCTCGACCATCGCCGCGGCGGTGGAGCAGCAGCAGGCGGCGACGCGGGAGATCGCCCGCAACATCCAGCAGGCCGCGGCCGGCACGCAGGACGTGACCTCCAACATCGCCGACGTGAACCGGGCGGCCAGCGAGACCGGCAGCGCCGCCCGCAACGTGCTGGAGGCCGCGGGATCGCTGTCCGACCAAGCGGATGGGCTACGCAGCAAGGTGGAGGTGTTCCTGTCGGCGGTGCGCACCGCCTGACGCGGGGGCCTGACGCGGGGGATGGTGCGCCGGGGCGCAAAAGTTCGGTGCGCCGGGTCGGTTTCCAGATCAGGGCTTGACCCGGACGCCCGAGCCCGTCAGCTTCTCGCCGGGCTCCCCCGTGACGCATGCACATGAACCGACTGCAACGCTATCTCTTCCGCAATCTTCTGATCGCCCTTCTCTATTCCACGGCCGGCCTGACCCTGACGATCTGGCTGAGCCAGTCCTTGCGGCTGATCGAGATGGTGGTGGAAGCCGGGGCGCCGATGCGGGTGTTCCTGTGGCTGCTCGTCCTGACGGTGCCGACTTTCCTCGGCATCGTGCTGCCGCTGGCGCTGGTCGGGGCGGTGCTGTTCACCTACAACCGGCTGGCGACCGACAGCGAACTGGTGGTGATGCGCGCCGCCGGCGTCGGCCCCTTCGCCCTGGCGGCGCCGGCGATGGTGCTGGCCTTCGGCGTGACGGTGGTCGTCTATGTGCTGAACCTGTGGCTGACGCCCGCCGCCCACCAGGAGCTGGTGCGCATGGAATACGCCGTGCGCAGCGACTATTCTCAGCTGTTCCTGCGCGAGGGCGTGTTCAACGAGGTGGGCGACCGCTTCAGCGTCTTCGTGCGCGAGCGCGACAGCGAGGCCAACCTGCACAACGTGATCATCCATGACGGGCGCGTTCCGGAGAAGCCGGTGACGATCATGGGTGAGCGGGCGGTGATGCTGACCGGGTCGGAGGGCGCGCGCTTCGTCGTCTACAACGGCAACCGGCAGGAGCTGGACCGCAAGACCAACCGGCTGTCCCAGCTCTTCTTCGAACGCTACGCGGTGGACCTGAAGGTGCTGAGCAGCGCCAGCGCCGAGCGTTATCCCGACGCCCGCGAACGCTCCACCGACGAGCTGCTGCACCCGTCGCCCCAGATGGCGGAGGACCCGAAGATGATGCGGGACCTGCTGGCGGAGCTGCACCACCGGCTGTCCTCGCCCCTGCTGGCGCTGGCCTACACCATGGTGGCGCTGGCCTGCCTGCTGTCGGGCGAATTCAACCGGCGCGGCCAGTCGGTGCGCGTGACCACCGCGGTGCTGGTGGTGATGGCCATCCAGTCGGCCGTCCTCGGCCTGTCCAGCCTTGCCGCCAAGGTGACCGTGCTGGTGCCGCTGATGTATGTTCTGCCGGTGGCGGCCCTGGCCCCGGCGGCCTGGATCCTGTCGCGCAACCTGCGGCGGCGCGTGCCGCCCGGTGGCGAAGCGGCGGCAGGCTGAGGGGGCGGGCCGGGTCTTGCGCATCCTGTTCATCACCTCCAACCGGCTGGGCGACGCGGTCCTCTCCACCGGCCTGCTGGCCCATCTGAGCGAACGGCATCCGGACGCCGCGCTGACCATCGCCTGCGGTCCCCTGCCGGCGCCGCTGTTCCGTTCCGTTCCGGGGCTGGAGCGGCTGATCCCCATGCCGAAGCGGGCCTGGGCGCGGCATTGGGTCGACCTGTGGCGGGCCTGCGTCGGCACGCGCTGGGATCTGGTGGTGGACCTGCGCAACTCCGCGGTCGGCCGGCTCGTCCTGGCGAAACGCCGGTTCTTCCACACCCGCGCCCCGCATCTCCACAAGGTGGAGGAGATCGGGCGGGTGCTCGGCCTGTCCCCGCCGCCGTCGCCCCGCCTGTGGATCGACCCGGCGGCCGAGGCCGAGGCCGACCGGCTGCTGCCCGGCGGCGCGGAGCCGTTCCTGGCGATCGGCCCAACCGCGAACTGGACCGGCAAGGAATGGCCGGCGGACCGCTTCGCCGACCTTGCAACGCGGCTGACCGGTCCCGGCGGCCGGCTGTCGGGCCGGCGTGTCGCCGTCCTGGCCGCCGGTCCGGAGCGCGAGCGCGCCCGGCCGGTCCTGGAGGCGCTGGGCGAGCGGGCCATCGACCTGACCGGGCGCACCGATCCGATGGCCGCGGCGGCCTCCGTGCGCCGGGCGGCGCTCTACATCGGCAACGATTCCGGGCTGATGCACATCGCCGCCGCCGCCGGCACGCCGACCGTCGGGCTGTTCGGGCCGGGCTTCCCGGAAACCTACGGCCCGTGGGGCGTGGCGGCGCGCACCGTGATCAGCCGGGTTCCGCGGTCCGAGCTTCTGGCCCGCCAGAAGGCCGATCCGCAGGCCACCGGCCTGATGGACGGAATTTCCGTGGACGCGGTCGAACAAGCGGCCGGTGAACTGCTTGGGCCGGCAGCGCCGGAACGGTGCGAAGTCGTGACAAATCCTTGCAAATCACCGGAGACAGGTCCCTAAAGTTGACAAGGATTGAAGGATCGCTGACAATCCTTTTGGTCCGGACCTGATTCAGCATTGCTCTGTCCGGCGGCCTGTCCCGAGGGTTTGGAATGAAGCCGACACCGACATACGCGAACAAGCCGACCTCCGACAATCCCCGCGATGTCGAGGCCTGGGCTTTGGCGGAGGCGTCGCGACGCCTGATCGATGCCGGGCGCAGCCCCGTGAACGAAGAGACGCTCCGCGGTGCCCTGCAATTGAACCAGCGCCTTTGGACGATCTTCCAGGCCGCGATGACCGAGGACGATTGCGGCCACCCGCCGGAGGTGCGGACCAACATCGCCGCCCTGTCGCTGCTGGTCGACCGCGAGACGATGGCCCGCCTGGTCGATCTCGACGTGTCGAAGCTGGACACGCTCATCAGCATCAACCGGTCGGTGGCCAGCGGTCTGACCGCCCGTCCCGACGCGCCCGTGCAGGGTCAGGCTGCGCCGGCTCCGCAGATGGCGGCGCGCGCGCCGATGGCTCCGCCGGTTTCCGCCCCGGACGGCCAGCCGCCGCGCCAGTCGCTGCGGATCTCGATCTGAGAGCCACGCGCTTCAAAAGAAAAACCGGCGCCCTTCGGGGCGCCGGTTTTTTGTTTGGCGGCCGTTCCCTCCCCTCGTCGAAGGGGAGGGAGCCATCGCCGCTTCAGGCGATGTAATTCAGCAGCGACAGCTTCTGGCGCTGGCCGGCAACCGTATAGGCGGCCTCCAGGGCGTTCATGGAGGTGCGCAGGCGGGCCGCCACCTCGGTCTCGTCAATGCCTTCGATGCCGGCGATGCGCTCGACCACCGTGGCCGAGGCGGTGGTGTGGGCGGTCTTCTTCTCCTCCAGCGTCGCGAGGTCGGAGGCCACCTTGGAGTGGACCGAGCGCACCTCGTCCTTGGCCTGGGCCATCAGCTCCCGCGACTTGGTGATGTACTCCTCGTACTTGCCGGGATTGGACGCGGCGACGTGGGCCATGCGGAAGGCGGCGACCAGCTTCTGGAAGGCGCGGTCGTCGCTGGTGACGCCGTAGGTCAGCGTCTGGCCGTCGTCGATGGTGACCGCCGCCTTGTCCCACGCCTTGCTGTTCTTCCGGTTCGACATGTATTCCGAATCGTAGAAGGGCAGGTCCGGCGGGTCCACGTAGGGCAGGTCGGTCAGGGCGTCGGCCTGCGACGGCAGGGTCGCGACCGAGATGGTGTTGTCGATCTGGCCGTTGACCGCCCGCACCGAGGTGGAGAACTGCTGCACGCGCGACGGATGGTTCGGGTCCATCGTGCTGTTGCTGGTCAACTGGATGGTCGATCCGTTGCCGGCGGGGTCGATGGTCACCGGCGGCACCGGGCTGGTCTTGGAGAATTCGGCGCGCAGCATGTCGGCCACCTTCGACACGTCGGTGACGCCGTTGTTGTAGTCCTTCTCGGTGACCGTGTAGCGGATCGTGTATTGCTGGTAGGGCGGCAGGTCCTCCGGCTCGTCCGGATGTTCCGAATAGTATTTCCGGTTGAAGGGGTCGTCCGGGTCGCCGACAACGACGTTGATCTCGTAGGTGTCGCCGATGTCCACGCCGTCGCCGGTCAGCGCGAAGCTGTCGATCTGCTTCAGCCCGGTGCCGGCGGGCGCCGGCAGGGTGGCCGCCTGGGTGGTGGTCGGCGCCGTCATCGAGTTGTCGATGCTCATCGAGTTCTGGACGCGCGCCGTCACGTCGAACTTCTGGCTCTGGTCCTCGCTGATCAGCGAGATGACGCCGTTGGCGGCGGAGGCGATGATCGGCAGCTTCGGGTTGGCCGACTGGATCAGGCTGTTCAGCGTGCTGGCGACGAAGGTGACGGTCTTCGGATCGCCCGGCTGAACTTGGTAGCCGAAGGGCTTGCCGTCGATCGACACCTCGAAGTAGTCGTCGGTGTTGACCATCGACCCGTTCAGCGTGATACGGGTGGACTGCGGCTGGGCCAGCAGGTCGCCGACCGGCTCGGTGCCGTAGCGCGATCCGGCGAACAGGTAGCGGTCGCCGAACTGCTCGTTCAGAAGCTGCTGGATGTCGCGCAGCGCGCCCTCGACCCGGTCGCGCATGTCGTTGGCCTGGGGCCAGCTCACGTTGAAGGTGCTGCTCGACGCCGCGGTGAGCTGGTCGAAGCTGAGGTTCAGCACCGCGCCCCCGCCGGGCCCGCCGTCGATCTTGAAGTTGTAGCCGCCGCCGTCGCTGGGGGGCACGGTTTTCAGATTGATGGTGCGGGTGGTCTTGCCGCCCAGCCCGTCGGTCACCGTCACGTCGAACGATCCGTTGACCCCGTCCTTCGAGGGGGTGGAGGTCACGGTGTAGCGGGCGTTCTGGGTGAAGGTGGATTTGTCGCCGTTGACCGTCAGCTTCAGCGCGTCGGGGTTGCTGTTGAAGGGTGAGGTGACGGTGGCCGGCCCCGGCTGGAACGGCATCAGGTTGCTGCTCTGCCAGTCCGTGGCGATCTTCTCCAGGCTGTTCAGCACCGTGTCGGCCGCCTTCACGCGCGGCGACGCGGTGTTGATGTTCTGGACGTAGGACTCGCGCTGGGTCAGCTCGGCGCGCAGAGCGAGCAGCTTCTGCGTCTCGGCCCCGTAGGCGTTCAGGTCGGTGGACTTCTTGCCGGTGGTCAACTGCTCCGAGAGCGTGTCCACCTTGTTCTGGCCGTTGGTCAGGTTGCGAACCAGGCCAAGATACTTGGCGTAGCTGCTGACTTGAGTGACGGAGCTCATCGGACGATCGCCTCCAGCGCGTCAAACATCGTATTGGCCACTTGCATGACCCGTGCCGACGCGGCGTAGGAGGTCTGGAGCTGCTGCAGATTCGCGATTTCCTCGTCGATGTTGACGCCGGTCGTCGCGTGGTAGCGCTCCTCCAGGATCTGGCGGGAGTCCTTGTCCAGCGAGGACTTGTCCATCGCCGTCTTGGCCGCGGACATCCAGCCGCCGGTGATGTTGCTGGTGATGGAGCTGAAGGACGCGCCCTCCAGCTTCAGCCCGTCGGACTGGAAGCTGCGGCCGGTGGCGCTGAGCGCCGTCACCACGTCCTTGACGGCCGCGCTTTTCAGTTTCTTGGTGTTGTTCAGCAGGTTCTCGTTCACGTGGATGGTGAAGCGGTCGTTGCCCATGAAGAACTGCGTGCCTTCCTCGCCCGGCACCGTCTTCGCCTGGTCGTAGGCGTCGCGGAAGCTGGTGGGCTCGCCCGGCTTGGTCGAACCGGTGAACATCTGCGCGTAGGCGTCGAGCTGCGAGCGCAGCTTGCGGATCACCTCGGTGGTCGGGTCGGCGCTGGCCGCCTGCGGCGGGTTGGTGGTGGAGCCGTCGGCGCGCAGGTTCATCAGCGCGGCGACCTTTCCCTCCTTCAGGTGCTGGTTGACGTTGGTGACTTGATTGCCCACCGTCAGGTTGATATTGCCGCCCTCGTAGGAAAGATTTGCCGCCTGGCTGTCGACCAGCGCCAGCCCCGTGGGGGTGAAGACGGCGATGCGGCCGTCCGGGCGGGCCATCGTGCGCACGCCGACATAGGTGCTCAGCTCGCGGATCAGCCCGTCGCGCTTGTCGGCCACCTCGTTGCCGGCCGAGCCGTAGCCCTGCAGCGACACGATGTTGTTGTTGATGCTCTCGATTTCCTTCAGCAGCCGGTTCACCTCGCCGACCGACTGGCTGAGGTCGCCCTGGATCTCCCGGTCCATGTCCTCGACGCCCTGGGACACGCGATTGATCTCGCGGGCGAAGGTGTCGGCGGCCTGGATCAGCTGGTACTGCGCGACCTCGCTTTCCGGGGAAGTCTCCACCGCCTTCCAGGCGGTCTGGAAGGCTTCGGCGTACTGGTTCAACTGCGGCTTGCCGCTGGTCGTGCGCAGCAGGTCGCCCAGCTGCTGCATGTAGGAGGATTTGGTGGCCGAGGAGCCCTCGCGCGCGGTCAGGTCCTGCACTTGGCTGAGCAGGGCGGAATCGACCTCGCGACGGTATTGGGAGGTGAGGACGAACCCGTTGGAATCCAGCACGTTCGACACGGTGTGCCGGGTGCGGGTGGGATCGTCGGCGCGGGCGACGTTGTCCGAGACCAGCTTCACCTGGGCCTGGACCGCACGGAGGCTGGCCGTCGCGCTGCCGAGGGCGCCGAAGAGGGACATGGTCGTTGGACCTTTCGTCTGCGGGATAGGCCGGGCTGGGCGCGGATCGGGCGCCCGCCCGCGTGGTCAGGACCGCGCTTAGCGCTTCAGGCCGAGGACTTCCTGGAGCATCTCGTCGGAGGTCGTGACGATCTTGGTGTTGGCGGAGTAGGTGCGCTGGGTGACGATCAGCTTGGTGAACTCGTCCGCGATGTCCACGTTGGAGGACTCCACGCTGTTCGCGACCACCGCGCCGGCCCCGTTGGTGTCAGGATCGTTGAAGTTCGGCCGGCCGCCGTCGTCCGTCTCGATGTAGACGCCGCCCGCCTCGCGCTGCAGGGCGTTGGGGTTGTTGAAGGTGACCACCGGGATGCGCCCGATGACGCGGCTGCGGCCGTTGTCGTAGTTCACGATCACGTCGCCGTTGTCGCCGTAGACCACCTCCTTGTACTGGCCGCGCGAGGCGCCGTCCTGCACCAGCTCGCGCACGTTGATCTCGTTGCCGGCGAACTGGGTGACGCCGCCCGACTTGCCGATCTGGCCGAGGTTCAGCGTGATCTGCTGCGGGCCGAAGCCGTAGTCCACCGTGAAGGTCACGTTGGCGTCCGCCCCAACCCCCTGGTTGGCCGAGGTC
This sequence comes from Azospirillum sp. UENF 312511, assembly GCF_058780635.1. Taxonomy (NCBI): domain Bacteria; kingdom Pseudomonadati; phylum Pseudomonadota; class Alphaproteobacteria; order Rhodospirillales; family Azospirillaceae; genus Azospirillum; species Azospirillum sp. UENF 312511. The sequence continues at coordinate 613,377 of NZ_JBSNCG010000001.1, forward strand.
ACCGCCGTGCCGGTGCCGACCTTCGCCGTGCTGACGCTGGCGATGGTGCCGACGTTGCCGGGATCGGTGCCGAAATTCAGCAGGACGTGCGCGGGTGTGGTGCCGGCCTGGGCGCTGACGTCCAGCCTGAACTTGTTGTCCGGGTCGCCGGTCGCAGTTTTGGCGACAAGCTTCAGCACGCTGCCCTCGGCACTGGCCGTCACTGGTAGGGAGGTGTTCTTGTTCACCAGATTGGCAAGGTTGGCCGCGATGGTTTCCATCGAGGTTTCCTCACCCGTTGTCTTGTAAGTGATGGGGGTATCGCTGATGGTCACCGTGTACTCGGCGCCCTTGTCGCCCGGTGTGCCGGTCAGCGTCACCGATTCCGACTGGCGCACACCCGCCACGTTGGACGTGCTGGTGGAGGCGGTCAGCGTGCCGGGGCTGCCGGTGGCGTTCTGGATGCTGGCCTTCGCCTCGAACTTGCCGGTGCTCGAGGTATTGTGGGTGAGGGTCAGCCGGCCGCCGGTCGCTGTGGCGACGACGTTCAGGTTGGCGGCGTTGACGCGGTTGGCCAGCTCCTGCAGGACGCCGTTGATATCCTGGAAATTGCCATAGTTCGACTTGTCCACCGTCACCGAGATCGGCGTGCCGTCGACCGACACCGAATAGACGTCGCCGATGTCGATCTGCGTCTGTGGATAGGAGAATTCCTGGCGCTGGCCGCGCGAGTCCGTCGGCGCGCTGGTCGTCGGGCCATTCACCTGATTGTTGGAGGCCGTGCCGTTGGAGAATTCCTGGTCGATCTTGAAGGGCGTGCCGGGGTTGCGGGCGGTGAGCTGCAGTTGCGAGTTTTCGACGGACGCGATGATCGGCGCCTGCGGCCGGGCCGAGTTGATCTGGGCGGCCAGCGCGTTGGCGACGCCGCCATAGGTCCCCATGGTCAGGATGTTGTCGCCGGTAACCGACACCGTGTAAGGAACGCCGTCCACCCGCACGGTGTAGCTGTCGCCCACCCGCACGTTGTCGGTGCCGGTGATGTCCAGACTGTTGGCGCTGGCGTTCAGCGCCGTGCCGTTCGTCGTACCGCTCAGCACCAGATCGCCCGCGGCGTTGCGCGAAGCGGATACCGCCAATCCGGCGGCGTTGATCTTCGTCACCAGATCATTCACGACGCCATCCATATCCTTCAGCGCGTTGATGTTCGCGTAGGAAATGGTGGTCTTGAACTCCTGGCCCAGCACATTGACGACATACTGGTCCGGCACCTTCAAGGTCGCTGCCGTCGGGAAGTCGACCTGGGTAATCTCAGGTTGAGTAGCGTTGGCAATCTGAACGGGGGCTGCTGTCAACGCGCTGTAGACCACCGGGGTGGAGGCGGTGATGCTGTTCTTGCGGCTATCAGCGTTGGTAACGCCATAGTTGGCCGTGAAGGTCTGGGTTGTGGCCGTACCGTCTAGCACGAGTTGGTTGGTGGTGCCGGCCGGAACCGTGGCAGTGCCGATCAGGGCGTTGATGCCCAGCGGTGGCACGGCGGTATTGATCTGGTTGGCCAGATTGGCAACCACGCCATTGATGTCCGCCAACGTGCCAATGTTGGCCGAGGTGACACGTGTCTTGAACTCCTTGCCCGCGACGGTGATGCGGAACTCGTCGCCCACGTCAATGGCCGCGGTGGAAAAAGTGAAAGTGCTGCGCTGGTCGCCACTGAGCGAGCCAGTTCCATTGGTCGAGGGGCCGCTGATTGTGCTGGTTTGTGGCGTGGTGTTGTTGAAAGTTCCGGAGACCTGCACCGGCGCGGGTGTGGCTCCCGTCGTTTCGACGATGATTCTACGACTGTCGTTGGTATCCAGCTTGGCTTGATAAAGGGCAGGAGACATCGCATTGATCTGGTCCATCAAGGCGGCTGCGACCTCTCCATAATTTGAAAGGGTCCCGATGTTCGCCGCGGTCACCGTGACCGTGGCAGATGTGCTGCCATTGATGTTCAGGGTGTAGGTGTCGCCAATTCGGATATTGTCCTGTGACGTGCCATCAGGATAATAGTTCGTGCGGCCACCGATGGTGACCGACGAAGCCGGCACGGAAGTCGTTCCGTCGACCCGCACCTGACTGACCTGGGCCACTGGGGTCACGCCGGATATTTGGCTGCCCGTCGCCATGGTGGCGGCGCCGCCGGCGAAGGAGCCGGCGACCGGCTGCATCGAGCTTCCCGGCGCGTCGATGCCCAGGCGCCATGCGTTGGCGGCGTCCTGGCGCCAGTTGAACTGGATGGTCCGGGCGTTGCCCTGGGTGTCGTAGACCTGGATGCTGGAGGACGGGATCGGCACGCCCGGCGTCGGGGTGGCCGGCAGGTTGGCGCCCAGCGTGATGCTGTTGGTCGACTGTGGCTTGTCGGTCAGGGTGTTGACCTGGAGCGGCTGCACCACGTCCTTCTTCAACTGGCCGGTCACGTCGTCGACGATCCATCCGTTCAGCGCGAAGCCGGCGCTGTTCACCAGATAGCGGTTCTTGTCCAGCTCGAAGTCGCCGACGCGGGTGTAGTAGACGTTGTCGGCGTTCAGCGTGCCGGTCTGGGTCTGCACCGTCTCGCCCTGCTGGCCGGGGCCGGTCAGGCCGCGGCTGAGCTTGGACACGCTGAAGAAGCCCTGGCCCTGGATGGCGGCATTGGTCGGGCTCTGCACCTGGGTCAGGTTGCCCTGGATGTTGTTCATGAAGACCGGCGCCGCCGTCACGCCGCCCGGCGCGTGCAACCGCTCGTTGGACTGGAGCACCAGCGTCTCGAAGGCCGTGTTGACCCGCTTGTAGCCGACCGTCGAGGCGTTGGCGATGTTGTCAGAGATGTGACCGAGGGCCTTCGACTGCGCGCTCAGGCCGAGGACGGCGGTGGTCATCGAACCGAAGATGCTCATGGCCAGGGATCTCCAAACGGAAAGGGCAGAATTCGTTGCCATTCGGGTAAGCAAGGACGATGCCAACTGCGTGACCGTCGTTAACGTGTTGTTTCGTATGAAAAAGGCCGATGAGGGAGCGCGCTGGACCCCTTTTTGCCGCGCGCTGGGAAAAATTGGCCTAGCGTCCCGGACGGGAAGAGGGAAGAAAGCTCCCGTCCAATCCGTCCAGCCAATCCATATGACCAAAAGATGGGGCGTGGCCGGTCGGGGGCTGCGGTAGAACGGGGGAGGGGAAACGGGATGCAGGCCGGCGGTGGCGCCGCCGGAGGAGGGCTGCTTGGACCGTGTGGAGCAACTTCTGATACCGTTGCTGGGGGCGGCCCTGCTGGGGCACGCGCTGAGCAACGCGCCGCTCCGCTTCGATCCGCCGGACCCGCGGCCCTTCGACGTGGCCACCTTCAACGCCACCCTGCTGGCGGCGGAGATGCCGGCGCTGCCCGTTGCAAGCTCCCGCCCGGCCTGGAGCGGGAATGATCCCTACGACTGCTTCTGCGGCGCCAACTGAGCGGCGGCGAACCGTTCCAGTTCCGTGGCGACGACGCGCAGGACGCTGTCCCAGTCGCCGGGGCGAGGCTGGCGGAACAGGCGCAGCGACGGGTACCAGGGGCTGTCCGCACGGTCGAGCAGCCAGCGCCAGTCTGGCGCGTAGGGCAGCAGCAGCCACGCCGGGACGCCGAGCGCGCCCGCCAGATGGATGGTCGCCGTGTCGACCGCGATGACGAGGTCGAGATTCGCCAGGATGGCCGCGCTGTCGGCGAAGTCGCGGATGCCCGCGGTCAGGTCGGGCAGGGCGGCGGGCCGGACCGCTTTGGTGTCGCCGGTCTGCAGGCTGAACAGACGGCGGCCCGGCGTGTCGAGCAGCGGGGCCAGCCGCTCGACGGGGATGGAGCGGTTGCGGTCGTTGCGGTGATTGGGGTTGCCCGCCCAGACGAGGCCGACGCGCGGTCCAAACCCCGTTGCCGTATCGACTTCGGCGATCCGGCGGCCCCAGCGCGCCACCTCGTCTGCCTCGGCGAAAAGGTAGGCGGGAGGGGCGGGAATGCTCGCCAGATCGGTGCCGAAGGCGCGCGGCAGGCTCATCAGCGGGCAGTGGAGATCGTGCGGCGCCGGGGCAGGCCCGCGCACCAGCACCTGAATCTCCGGTCCCAGCGAGCGCAGCAGACGAAACTGCAGCGGGTGCACGTCCAGGATCACCCGACCGCCGGCGCGCGCCACCAGCGGGGCATAGCGGGCGAACTGGATGGTGTCGCCGAACCCCTGCTCGGCGTGCAGCAGGATGCGCCGGCCCTCCAGCGGCTCGCCGGTCCAGGGCGGTGCGGGCAGGCGGCGCGGGCGCCACTCGAACTCGTCCCATCCGGCGCGCAGGTCGCCCCGCACCAACCGGCTGACGGCGCGCGCCAAGTGCGCGTCGGCGTGGTCGGGTCGTGCGGCCAGCAGGGCGTCCAGGCAGGCGTCGGACTCCGCGAAGTGGCGCGCGTCGCGCAGCACGACGCCACGGTTGAGCGCGGTGTCCGGATGGCCGGGCCGCAGCCGCTCCGCGCGCTCCAGCCACGCCAGCGCGGCGGGATGGTCGGCCAGGGTGTGGCGCACCGAACCCAGGTTGGTCAGGGCATCGGCCAAGGCCGGGTCGAGGGCCAGGGCGCGGGTCAGCGCGGCGTCGGCCCGCTCCGCGTCGCCCAGCACGCGCAGGGCGCCGCCGAGATTCGCCCAGGGCGCCGCCGCGTCGGGGCGGAGCCGCAGCGATCGGGTGATCAGCGCCGCCGCCGCGGCGTGGGCGCCGCGCTGGGCCTCCGCCACGCCGAGCAGATGCAGGGCGTCGGGCTGCGCCGGCTCCACATCCAGCACGACGCGGTAATCCTGCGCCGCCTCGGCGAGGCGCCCGGCCATGTGGTGGTTGACGGCGGCGTCGAGAACGTCCAGGAGTGTCGCCATGCCCGTTGTCTACACCGGGGCCATGCCGAAGGCGAGCCCCCGGACCTTCCCGGAACGAGGATTTCCATGGACGACCGTCTGCCGACGCACCTCTGGGTGATGGCGCACATCCGCGCCGCCGATGCCGAGGGCGTCACGATGATGGTTCTGCGCAAGGGGGACCCCAGCCGCGGCACGGTCATCCTGAAACTGAACCGGCTGGACCGGACCTTCAGCGTGCTGGTCCAGGTGCGCGACGAGGAACGGCTGCGCTGGTCGCGCGGCACCGGGGCCGAACCGGTGGACGAGGCCACCGCCGATGCCTACATCGCCCGCCAGACCCGCTACGACCCCGACGTCTGGGTGATCGAGGTCGAGGACCGCAAGGGCCGTCACTGGTTCGAGGGCGAGGTGCGCTGACCCCGCTCTCTAGAACGATGCCGGCTCACACCAACTCCGCCTTTCCCACCGTTGTCCCCGCGGTCGGGGTAACGCGCGGGAAGCGCAGGGTGAAGCGGGTGCCTTCGCCGGGGATGCTCTGCACCGTGATGGTGCCGCGCAGCGTGCCGGTGACGAGGTTGTAGACGATGTGCAGCCCCAGCCCGCTGCCCCCGCTGCCGCGGCGGGTGGTGAAGAAGGGGTCAAAGATCTTCGGCAGGATGTCCGACGGGATGCCAAGCCCGTCGTCGGCCACCGTCAGTTCCACTTGATCCTGCGGCAGCAGGCGGGCGGCGATGGTCAGCCGGCCCGGATGGTGCGGCGTGAAGGCGTGGGTCAGCGCGTTGAGGACGAGGTTGGTCAGGATCTGCGACAGCGCGCCGGGATAGCCGTCCAGTTCCAGCTCGTCGGGGCTGTCCACGCCGATGTCCAGACCGGCCACATCCTTGTAAACCGGGCGCAGGCTGCGCAGCAGTTCGCCGATGTAGGTCCTCAGCTCGAACCGGCGGCGCTCGTCGCTCGACTGGTCCACCGCGACCATCTTGAAGCTCTGCACCAGATCGGCGGCGCGCGTGCTGTTGGACAGGATCAGCCGGGCCATCTCCCCGCCGTCGGCCAGGAAGCGCTGGAACTCCGACTTCTTGATGGCCCCGGCGGCGAGCTGGCGGGTCAGCTCCTCGAACTGCAGGGCGAGCTGCGAGGCGCCCGTGATGGTGATGCCGATCGGCGTGTTGACCTCGTGCGCCACCCCGGCGACGAGCTGGCCGAGCGACGCCATCTTCTCCGCCTGGATCAGGCTGGCCTGGGTTTCCTTCAGCTCGCGCAGCGCCTGTTCCGCCGCGTCGCGCGACCGGCGCAGCGCCGCCTCCGCCTCGACCTCGCGCGTCACGTCGACGACGATGGACTGGACGGCGGTCTCGCCCTTCCAGTCGATGCGGCGGCTGGTCAGCTCGATCCAGCGCTCCGACCCGTCGAGCCGGCGGGCGCGCAGCCGCCGCCGTTCGCTGGGCAGGCCGGTGGCGACGATGTGCCGGTAGTTGTCCTCGACCAGCGGCCGGTTGTCCTCGGCGATGAAGTCGAGCACCGAGCGCACCCGCAGCGTCCGGTCCAGGCTGCCGCCCAGCATCTGCAGGAAGGCGTCGTTGGCGTAGAGCGGGCGGAAATCGCGGTGGATGATGATGCCCTGGATGGAGCCTTCGACGAGATCGCGGAAGCGCCGCTCGTTGTCGGCCAGATCCATCTGGCGCCGGTCGATCTCGTCGATGAAGTAGCGGATTGAGGCGGCGATGTCGGTGATCTCGTCGTTGCCTTCCACCGGCACCGTCGCGTCGCTGCCGGACAGGCGGGCCAGCACCGCGCCGTTCAGCGCGACCAGCCGCGAGGTCAGGAAGCGCCGGAAGAAGAGATGGACCAGGATCGCCAGCAGGATGGAGGCGCCGCCCAGCACCATCACCAGGCGCGAGCGCTCCTGGATCATCGCCGCCAGATCGCCGGTGCGGTCGGTGGACTGGTCGTGGATGGCGTCGAACAGGGCCAGGGTGAAGCGGTCCACCGTCTCCACCAGGACGCGCGACTGGCCGGACAGCGCCTGGGCGCGGTTGCGCGCCTGCAGCCGTTCGGCGGAGCTGTCGAACAGCGCCCCCGGCGCCACCAGGATCGTGGCGAGATCGGCCCGGATGCGCTCCATGGCGGAGCCCTCCGGCTCTGGCGTGGCGGCCGCCAGCCGGCCCAGCTCGGCCAGCGTGTTCTCCGCGTTGCGGCGCTCGACCCGCAGCCGGTTCAGATGGTCGGTCTGCATCGCCCCGGCGGCCCGCGCCATCAGCGCCCCCGCCCGCACCGCCCAGGCGCCCAGCATCCCGCCCCCGCCGGGTGCCGACACGGCCGGACCGGTTCCGGGCTCCGCCCCCGGCAGACGTTCCAGCGCGTCGGCGAGCTGGGCCAGCGCGCGGATCGCCTCCGCCTGACGGGCGCCGGCCTCGATCTGCCGCCCGACCTCGGCGTTCAGGTCGGCCACCGTCGCCGCCAGGATCAGCAGGGTGGACTGGGCCTGTTCCAGAAGCCGCAGCTCGTCGCTTTCGCCATCGCCGCCCGGCTCCCCTTGCTGGTGGAGGTCGCGCATGCGTTCCACCAGCTTCCTCAGGAACTCCAGTTCGCTGATGAGTTCGTCGTAGATGGCCCGGCGCTGCGGGGTGGTGGCCGCTCCCGCCAGGACGGGCAGGCGGGCGACCAGCTTCTGGAGCGAGCCGCGCAGCTCCGCGCTGGTGATGACCTTCGGCAGGGTGGTGGTGGACAGCACCGACACCTCCCCCCGGAACAGCTGGAAGGAGGACAGCGACACCACGCCGACCAGCAGGACCAGCATCGTCATGATGGTCAGGCCGATGGAGATGCGCAGCACGATGCCGACGCGCGCCCCACGGCGTCGGCGCAGGGGCGCGGCGGCATCGGTGTGGTCGGTGGAAGGCGGCGTGGCGTCCATTCCGCGGCTACCGCTGGACCGTCAGGCGGCCGTCGAGCCGCGGCGCGAAGCTGCCCGTGCGGGCGATCCGGCTGGCCAGGATGGTCGAGACGAAATCGGCGTCCCGGTCGTCCACCAGCCGCGGGGCGGTGGACAGCATCGCATAGCCGTCCCCGCCGTTGGCGAGGTAGCTGCCGGTGGCGAGCCGGAAACGGGCCATCGGCTCCACCGGCTTGCCGCCCACCGTCAGCGCCACCACCCGCTGGCCGGGCGGGCGCGATGCGTCGACGGTGACGCGGGCGTTGGACAGGTGCGGGAAGCGGCCCTGCAACTGCCCGATCCCGGAGAAGCCGAACTCCAGCGCGTCGCGGAGCTGCTGCCCGGTGACCTCGATCAGCACGGCGGTGTCGTGGAAGGGGAATTCGGTCTGGATGTCCCGGCGCGTCCACACCGTGCCCGCCGCGTAGGCGCGGTCGCCGCGGAAGGAGCCGCCGTTGATCAGCGCCACGTCTGCTTCCATCGCCTCGCGCAGCGAATCGGCGACGGTGTTGGCGAAGGCGTTCTCGCTGGCGCGCACCGCCTCGCGCCGCGTGTCGATGGCGGCATCCAGCCGGCCCACCTGCATGCCCAGCATGCTGTCCAGCCGCGCGCGGTAGGCCTTGGCCTGGGCGTCGAGGGCGGGGTCGGGAAGAACGGTGGCGGTGTCGATGGCGCGCACGCCGCTGCTCCACACGGTGCGCGTGGCGTCGCCCTTGGTCACCGTCTCGGCGGTGATGTCCAGGGCCAGCACCCAGGCGGCCTGCGGCTCGACCGTCGCGTTCAGGGTCTTGCCGTCGTAATCCACGGCGACCACCCGCCCGCGGTCCTGGTAGAGCACGATGTCGGCGGCGCCGGAGGCGATCACCTCGCGGTGGGTGCCGCCGGAATCGCCGGTCAGCGCCACCACCAGATCGGCGCCGGCGTTGCGCAGGTCCTTCGCCTTCTGGGCCAGCACCGGACCCGGCGGCAGGAAGTCGGTGCGCGGCGACCGGGTGATCTCCCCGGTCCGCGCCGGCGTCGCGGCCAGCACCCCGACGCGCACTGGCCCGGCGTTGAGCATCGCCCGGTCCTCCAGCCCGTCCAGCGGCTTGCCCGTCTGGCGGTCCACCGCGTTGGAGACGACCATGGGGAAGCTCGCCTCGAAGGCGCGGGTCATCAGCACGTCGTCGCCGTGATGGAATTCCCGGTTCAGCGCCGCCATGGCGTCGATGCCGACCCCGTTCAGCAGGTCGATGACGTGCGCCCCCTGGTCGTAGAAGGACAGGACGGAGGGGGCGAGCGCCTGCCCGCCGTGCAGGACCAGCACGGGGCCGCCCGCCGCCCGTTCCTGGCGGACCAGCGTGGCGAGCCGGGCGATGCCGCCGCGTCCCTGCACGTCCTCCAGCTCGGTCGTGCTGTGGGCGTAGAGGATGGTGAAGCGGGTGGGGTCCGCCCACGCGGGTCCGCCGGCCAAAATCCCGCTGGTCAGAATCCCGAAAACCAGCGCGACCACCGGGCGCAGCCAGACGCCCCTGCCGAATCCCATGCCGTCGTTCCCCATCCAGCGCCCGCACGGCCGTTGCCGCTGCGGGCCGCACCCCCAGTTCCGCGCCGGATTATGCGCGTTCGCGCGTCGGTGGTGAAGCTGTACCGAGGATGACAAATCGCCCCCGTTCCGCGACGGGACGGTACCCGGACGCCGCGGTGGAATGGAAATGCCAAAAGGCCATAGTATTTACAGGGAATTGTCGGCCTATGCGGGTGCTGCACCGCACCCATTCCAGATTGGTAATACCAGTTCGAAAGGGGTGCCCCTATTCTCCGCCAGCCCATTCTCGGGGCGTTTCCTCCCTAGACTCAAGGCCGGAGCGATTGCTCCGGCCTTTTTTTCGTCCGCGATGCGCCGGACGCCGAGAGTCGTCCGGCGGGAAATCGGGAAGGCTTGCGGTGGATTGCGGACGGTCAGGGTTGCGGTATCCTGCGGCCCATGCCCGCCCTGCCGCCTCCGGAAACTCTGGACATCGCCCTCAGTCGGACCGCGAAGGTTCCGCTGTCCGCACAAATCCACGCCGCCTTGCGCGACGCCATCCGCGATGGCCGGCTGGCCGGAGGGGCGCGGTTGCCGTCCTGGCGGGATCTGGCCGTGCAGCTCGGGGTGTCCCGCGGCACGGTGCGCGACGCCTATGAGCGGTTGATCGACGAACAGCTCGCGGTCGGCCTGGGCGCCGCGGGGACGCGGGTCGCCGAGGGGGCCATGGCGGGGCCGTCCCCCGACGGGCCGGTCAAGGCCCCGTCGGTCCTGGAGCTGTTCTCCAGTGTCGAGCGGGCGCCGCTGCCCTTCCAGATGGGCGTGCCGGCGCAAGACGCCTTCCCCTTTACCCTGTGGTCCCGGATCGTCGGGCGGGCGGCGCGGGCCGCGGCGGCGGCCCCCGTCGGCTATCCCGATCCTCGCGGCCATCCCGATCTGCGGCGCGAGATCGCCGCCGTGCTGGCCATCGCCCGCGGCATCCGCTGCACGCCGGAGCAGATTTTCGTCACGGCCGGCTATTCCGGCGCGCTCGGCCTGGTGATTCGGGCCTTGCGGCTGGATGGCGCCACCGCCTGGATGGAGGAGCCCGGCTTTCCCCTGACCCGCCGCGCCCTTCACCTCGCCGGCATGACCGTGGTGCCCGTGCCGGCGGACGCCGCCGGGATCGACGTGGATGCGGGACTCGCACGGGCGCCGGCGGCGGGCTTGGCCGTGGTGACGCCGGGCCAGCAGGCGCCGCTCGGTGTGACCATGACGTTGCAACGCCGCCTCGCCTTGCTGGACTGGGCGTCGCGGGCCGGGTCGTGGATCGTCGAGGACGACTATCTCAGCGAACTGCAACTGAAGGGCCGGGCCGCTCCGGCGCTGGCCTCCCTCGACCGGGATGGGCGGGTGCTGCACGCCGGCACCTTCAGCAAGACGATCACCCCGGCGCTGCGGCTCGGCTTCCTGATGGTGCCGCCGGGGCTGGCCGGCCTGTTCGGCGAGGTCGCCGCCTGCCTGTGCCCGGCCCCGACGGCGGCGATGCAGCGGGCGGTCGCCGACTTCATGGCGGGCGGGCATTATTTCCGGCACCTGCGCCGGATGAAGCGGCTCTACGCCGTCCGCCAGCAGGCGCTTCTGGCCGCCATGCGCGACACCGCGGGGGTGGGGTCGCCGATGGCCGTGGAGGCGTCGGGAAGCCTGTCGGTCCGGCTGGTCCTGCCACCGGGCAGCCGCGACATCGCCATCGCCGCGGCGGCGCAGGCGGACGGCCTCGCTCCGGTGCCGCTGTCGCCCTGGTACGCCGATGGCTCGGAAGCCGCTCGTCCCCGCGGCCTGCTGCTGGGCATCACCAACATCCTGGAACGGCGCCTGTCCGACGACTGCCGCCGGTTGGCCGAACTGGTGTCCCGGCATGGATGACGCAGCGGACCGCGCTCAGCGCGCCGCAGAGGGAACCGTGCGGAAGCTGATGGCGAGGCGGTTGTAGAGGTTCATCAGGCCGATGGCGATCGTCAGGTCGGCCACCTCCTTCTCGGAGAACTGAGCCGACACCGCCTGGAACTCCGCGTCCGGGACGGCGGTCTCGGCCACCCGCGTCACCGTCTCCGCCCAGCGCAGCGCGGCGCGCTCGCGGTCGGTGAACAGCGCTTCGGCCTCGTGCCAGACCGGCACCAGCACCAGCTTGTCGATGGTGACGCCGTTCTTCAGAAGATCGCGGCTGTGCAGGTCGACGCAATAGGCGCAGCCGTTGATTTGCGAAACGCGCAAATACACGAGGTCGATCAGCGTGACCGGAAGCCCGCACTGGCCGATGTAGCCATGCGCGCCGGCGAGGGCCTTCATGCCGGCGGGGGTGGTGGCGTGGTAGTCGAGACGCGGGGACATGGCGGTTGGTCCTCAATGGGGATGCGGGAAGTTCCCGGCTGCCGCTGATCCTGCATCGCCCGCCGGTCAGCCGTAAGGACCAAGACGTGACGGAAATCCTGTACCATCCTCCGCAGGGGGGACTGGTCAGGCGCCCGCCAACTCGCGGCGGAAGGCGCGGTCCATCATGGCGGCCACCCGCTCCAGCCTGTCCCGGTCCGCGCCGTCGCGGGCGGCGGCCGACATCCCCATCATCGCGACCACCACCAAGTCGGCCAGCGCGTCGGCGCGGTCCGGCGCTTCGGCGGCGATGAAGTCGCGAACCGCGGCGCGGCCTTCCCGTTTGGCCGCGTCGGCCAGGGCCTGAGCCTCGGGGTCGGCGCTGTTGCGCGCGCCGTCGAGCACGAGGCAGCCCGCCGTCCCATTCTGGCCAGGATAGAGCGCCGCGGCGAGCGCCAGCGTCCGTCCGATCACCGTCGCCACGTCGCCGCCCTCCGCCAGAGCCCGCGCGAAGATGTTCGCCTCGCCCGCCGCGTAGCGTCGCAGCGCCCGTTCGAACAGCCCGGCCTTGCTGCCGAAGGCGGCGTAGAAGCTCGGCGGCTTGATGCCCAGTTCGGCGCCCAGCTCGGCCACGCCGACCGCGTCGTAACCGCGGGCGTGGAACAGCCGCATCGCCGTCTCCACCGCCTCGTCCACGTCGAAGGAACGCCGCCGTCCACGCGGCTCCGATCTTTTTGTAGCGGTCACTATAAAAAATCCTTGCGCGATGCCCTGGAGAGATTTTATATAGCGGTCACTACATTAATTCAAGGAACCGATCATGAGCGACTTCGCGGGCAAGAACATCCTGGTACTGGGCGGCAGCCGGGGCATCGGCAAGGCCATCGTCCAGCGTTTCGCGGCGGGCGGCGGGCAGGTCGCCTTCACCTACGCCGGCTCGGCGGAGGCCGCCGCGGCGCTGGCCGCCGAGACCGGGTCCGAGGCGATCCGCACCGACAGCGCGGACCGCGACGCGGTGATTGCCACGGTGGCCGGGCGGGGCGCGCTGGACGTGCTGGTCGTCAACGCCGGGGTTGCCATGATCGGCGATCCGCTGACCTTCGACCCCGACGAGGTTGACCGCATGATCGACATCAACGTGCGCGGGCCCTACCACGCCGCGGTCGAGGCGGCGCGCCACATGACCGGGGCGGGGCGCATCATCGTCATCGGGTCGGTCAACGGCGACCGGATGCCCTTCGCGGGCGGGGCGGCCTACGCGCTCACCAAGGCGGCGGTCCAGGGAATGGTGCGTGGTCTGGCGCGCGACTTCGGCGACCGCGGGATCACCGTCAACGCCATCCAGCCGGGGCCGACCGACAGCGACATGAATCCGGCCGACGGCCCGATGGCCGCGGCCATGCACGGCTTCATGGCGATCAAGCGCCACGCCCACGCCAGCGAGGTCGCCGAACTGACCGCCTTCGTCGCCGGCCCGCACGGCGCGATGATCACCGGCTCGTTCCAGACCATCGACGGCGGTTTCGGGGCCTGACGGCCGCCCGTCAGGTCGTCTCGCCCCAGCGGTCGCGGAAGACGAGGTCCTCTAGGGGGAGCCGGCTGCGCCAGCCGGCTTTCTCCAGTTCCGGCGTCTCGTGGAAATGGGAGACGTAGCCGAGGCAGAGGTAGGCGACGGGGACGATCCGCTCCGGGATGCCCAGCGCCGCGCGCAGCTTGTCCTCGTGCAGAATGCTGACCCAGCCGACGCCCAGCCCTTCCGCCCGCGCGGCCAGCCAGAGATTCTGCACCGCGCAGACGCAGGAGTAGAGGTCCATGGTCGGAATGTGCGTCCGCCCCAGCACCACCGGGCCGGAGCGCTCCCGGTCGCAGGTGATGCACAGGTTGACCGGCGCCTCGCGGATGCCTTCCAGCTTCAGGCGGCTGTAGAGCGCCTTGCGCTCCCCGGTGAAGAGGGCGGCGGCCTCCTCGTTGGCCTGGGAGAAATCGGCGTGCACGCGGGCCTTCACCGCCGGGTCCTGGACGACGATGAAGTTCCAGGGCTGCATGAAGCCGACCGACGGCGCGTGGTGCGCGGCGGTCAGCACGCGGGTCAGCACCGCGTCGGGCACCGGGTCGGGGGCGAACTGCCCGCGCACGTCGCGGCGCGAGAAGATCGCCTTGTAGAGCGCGTCGCGCTCCTCCGGTGCGAAGGCGTGGTCGCTCATCGGTCTGCCGCTATGACGTGGAAGAACGAGGCGAAGACGCTGCCGCGCCGCCCACCGAGTGGGCCGAGGTCCGACCCGTCCGCCGCCGTGGCGGTGACCAGCGGCTCGTCGGCGCCGCGGTCGAGGATCGAGGCGTAGTGGAACTCGTGCCCGCGCAGCGCGGTGCCCGCCCGGCCCAGCGGCGTGTCGCCGAGCAGGACGGCGCGGCGGTATCCCAGATGCAGCTTGCGCTTGGCGAAGGAGGTCCGCACCCCGAGCAGTCCAAGCATCGGGTGGGTGGTGCCCGCCGCGTCTTCCAGCGACTCGCCCAGCGTCATGTAGCCGCCGCACTCGCCGTAGACCGGGCGCCCGAGGGTGGCGGCGCGGTGCATGCCGTCGCGGAAGCGTCCGGCGGCGGCGAGTCGTCCGGCGTGCAGTTCGGGATAGCCGCCGGGCAGATAGACGGCGTCTGCGTCGTCGGGTGGTGCCTCGTCGGCCAGCGGAGAGAAATGCGTCACCTCGGCGCCCGCGGCGCGCCAGCCCTCCAGCAGATGCGGGTAGACGAAGGTGAAGGCGGCGTCGCGCGCGATGGCGATGCGCTGGCCCAGCGGCGGCAGAGCGGGCGCGAAGCTCCCCTCCGGCGCGCGGGAAGGGGCGGCGAGGGCCGCCACCCGGTCGAGATCGACATGCTGCGCGATGAAGCGGCCCAGCGCCGCCAGACGCTCCTGAAGGTCCGCCGTCTCCTCCGCCTGGATCAGGCCGAGATGGCGTTCGGGCAGGATCACGTCGGGGGTGCGGGGAAGCGAACCGAGGACGGGGATGCCCAGCGCCTCGATGGCGCCGCCGGCCAAGGCGAGGTGGCGCGGGCTGGCGATGTTGTTCAGGATCACCCCGCCGATCCGCACATCGTCGCGGTAGGTGGCGAAGCCCTTGACCAGGGCGGCGGCGGACTGCGACTGGCCCTTGGCGTTGACCACCAGGATCACCGGCCAGCCGGTGCGCGCGGCCAGTTCCGACGTGGCCCCGGTGCCGGTCGCCCCGACGCCCGCCACCCCGTCGAACAGGCCCATCAGCGCCTCGCAGACCAGCAGATCGGTGCCCTCCCCGGCGCGGCGGGCCAGCGAGTCCAGCAGGTCCGGCCCCATCGCCCAATTGTCGAGGTTGACGCTGGGCCGCCCGGTCGCCGCCTGATGGAAGGCCGGGTCGATGTAGTCCGGCCCCGCCTTCACCGCGCCGACGCGCAGGCCGCGCGCCTTCAGGGCGACCAGCAGCCCCAGCGTGACGGTGGTCTTGCCGGTGCCCGACGCCGGCGCCCCGACGATCAGCCCGCGCGGTGCAGCCTCAGACATGGGGGCCTCAGCCATGGGGAAGCTCCTTGGGCAGCCAGTCGAGCACGGGGCGCAGCCGCACCACCTCGCCGATCACGATGATGGCCGGGGGCTCCATCCCGCTGGCCTCCAGATCGGCGACGCAGGCGCCGAGCGAGGTCACCAGCACGCGCTGCCGCTCGGTCGTCGCGTCGGTCACCACGCCGACCGGCGTGTCGGCCGACCGCCCGCCGTCCATCAGCGCGGCGGCGATGCCGGGCAGGCCCTTCCAGGCCATGTAGAGGATCAGCGGCGCGCCCGTCGCGGCCAGCGCCTTCCAGTCCGGCCCACCCGCGCAGGAATGGCCGGTCGCCAGGATCACCGCCTGATTGGCCGTGCGGTGGGTGGCCGGGATGCCGGCGTAGGCCGGACCGGCGATGCCCGCCGTGATGCCGGGGATGATGCGGAAGGGGATGCCCCGCTCGGCCAGTGCCTGGGCCTCCTCGCCGCCGCGCCCGAAGACGAAGGGGTCGCCGCCCTTCAGCCGCAGCACGCGGTGCCCCTCGCGCGCCAGCTCGATCAGGCGGTTGGTGATGTCGTCCTGGTGGGCGGAGGGCTTGCCACCGCGCTTGCCGGCGAACTCCAGCCTTGCCGAGGGCGCCGCCAGCGCCATGATCCGTTCACCGACCAGCGCGTCATGGACGATCACGTCGGCTTGCCTTAGACCTTGCAGGGCCAGCAGGGTCAGCAGGCCGGGATCGCCGGGACCGGCCCCCGCCAGCCACACGCTGCCGGGCCGGAAGTCGGCCAGTTCCAGAGGAAGAGAAAGGGAGTCGGGCGACGGCTCTGCGGTCATGGACGAGCACTCAGCGACGGAAAACGGTGTGGACGGCGGAGAGGGGAACGGAGACGGAAGTGGCGACGGCAAGGCGCTGCGACGGGGCTGGACGACGGGCGCCTGCGCCACCGCCGCCGCGCGGGCGGCCTGCGGGGCGCTGTTCTCCGGCGACTTCCCCGATCCGGTGACGGTAACCCTGCCCGGCGGCCAGACGCCAGCCTTCGCGCTCGCCTGGACGGCGCGCGGCGACGGCTGGGCGGCGGCGGGGGTGGTGAAGGACGCCGGCGACGACCCGGACGTCACCCACGGCGCGCTGATCCGCGCCCGTGTCAGCCGCGCCGAACCGGACCAGGGCGTCGTCTTCCGCGCGGGGGAGGGAGTGGGCATGGTGACCCGCCCCGGCCTGCCGGTCCCGGTCGGCGAACCGGCCATCAACCCGGTGCCCCGCGCCATGATCCGTCAAGCGGTCGCGGAGGCCGCGGCGCTGGCCGGGGAGGCTCCCGACGTCGTCGTCGAGGTCTCGGTCGAGAATGGGGAAGCGCTGGCCCGCCGCACCATGAATCCGCGGCTGGGCATCCTCGGCGGCCTGTCGATCCTGGGGACGACGGGGATCGTCGTGCCCTATTCCTGTGCTGCCTGGATCGCCTCCATCCAGCGCGGCGTCGATGTGGCACGGGCGGCCGGGCTGGACCACGTCGCGGCCTGCACCGGCGACACCTCGGAAAAGGCGGTGGTCGCGCGCTACGGCCTGCCGGAGCACGCGCTGCTCGACATGGGGGATTTCGCGGGCGGCACGCTGAAGTACCTGCGCCGCCACCCGATCCCGCGCCTGACCCTGTGCGGCGGCTTCGCCAAGTTCGGCAAGCTGGCGCGCGGCCTGCTCGACCTGCACTCCAAGCGCGGCAGCGTCGACCTCGACTGGCTGGCCGACCGCATGGCCGAGTTGGGGGCTGCCCCCGACACCGTGGCCGAGGCCCGCGCCGCCAACACCGCCGCGCAGGTCCTGTCCATCGCCAGGGAGGCCGGCCTGCCGCTGGCCGACCGCGTGGCGGCGTTGGCCCAGCGCACGGCGCTGGACACGCTCGACGGCGCCCCCGTGGCGGTCGAGGTGCTTGTCACCGACCGCCAGGGCACCATCGTCGGAACGTCCGGGTGGGGCGCCCCTTAATTCCCTCTCCCCTCCGGGGAGAGGGTTAGGGTGAGGGGGTTCAGGGGGGACCGGAACGTTCGGCAATCGCCGGACCCCCTCACCCCGCCCCTCTCCCCGCTTTCGGCGGACCGAAGGTCCGCCTGCCGCGTCAGCGCAAACTTCGTTTGCGCGTAAGCGGAGGGGAGAGGGAGAAAAGAGCCTCCTCACTCCCCCAGCCCCCGGTAGCGGCGCACGTGCGACCCGTCGTAGAGCGCGCTGCACCGGAAATCCTCCACCCCCAGCGCCGGGCCGACCAGGATCAGGGCGGCGCGCTCCATCGGCGAGTCCGCCACTTGGGCGGCGATGTCGGCCAGCGTGCCGCGCAGGACCCGTTCCTCCGGCCAGCTCGCCCGGTAGACCACCGCCGCCGGGCAGTCCGCGCCGTAGAGCGGGGTCAGCCGCTCCACCACCCGGTCGATGACGTGGATCGACAGGTGGATGGCCAGCGTCGCGCCCGACCGCCCCAGCACCTCCAGCGTCTCGTTCGCCGGCATGGCCGAGGCCCGGCCTTCCGTGCGTGTCAAAATCAGCGTCTGGCTGACCTCCGGCAGGGTCAGCTCCCGCCCCAGCGCGGCCGAGGCCGCGGCGAAGGCCGGCACGCCCGGCGTGATGTCGTAGGGGATGCCCAGCTCCCGCAGCGCCCGCGTCTGCTCGCCAAGCGCGCTGTAGACCGACAGGTCGCCGGAATGCAGCCGCGCCACGTCCTGCCCGGCCTCATCCGCTGCTTTGAACTCGGCGACGATCTGGTCGAGCGTCAGCGGGGCGGTGTCGATGATCCGGGCGCCCGGCGGGGCGTGTGCGATGATCTCCCTGGGCACCAGCGACCCGGCGTAGAGGCAGACCGGGCAGGACGCGATCAGGTCGCGCCCGCGCAGGGTCAGCAGGTCGGGCGCGCCCGGTCCGGCGCCGATGAAATGCACGGTCATGCGGAAACTTCCCCAGAAATCGCCAGCGCGCAGGTGGCGCGCGGGGTGGAACGGCGCGGCAGCAGAAGGGTGGAGCCCGGCCCGGCGGCGGCCAGAGCTGCGGCCTCGGCGACCGAGGCGACGCCCACAGCGGCCTCGACGCGGGCGGAGCGGGTCTGTGTCCGGTCCTGAACCGCTATCAACGCTGAATCGTCAACGAACCGGAGCGGCAGGGCGAGCAGGCGCGCCGCCTCCGCCATGCCGGCTTCGTTGCGCTTGCGCATCGGTGCCGCCAGTTGAACGGAGCGGCGAACGGCCTCGTCCAGTGTGGCTTCGTCGAAGGCGGCGCGGACCAGCCCGGCAATCTCGTCACCGGGGCACCCCACCCGGCAGCCGATGCCCGCCGCGATGAAACGATCCGCCGTCACAGCGGCTTCTCCGCCAGCCACAGCGTGACCGGCATCAGCGGGCGCCAGCCGGTGAAGCCACCGATGGGCGCGGCGCGGCTGACGGCGATCTGCGACAACTGCCCGCCCAGCCGCTTGTGGGTGGCGATCAGCATCGCCTCGCTCTCCAGCGTCACGGCGTTGGCGACGATCCTCCCGCCGGGCCTCAGCGCCGACCAGCAGGCGTCCAGCACCCCGTCGTTGGTCAGCCCGCCGCCGATGAACACGGCGTCCGGCGTCGGCAGCCCGCTCAGCGCCTCCGGCGCCTTGCCGCGCACCAGCTCCAGCCCCGGCACGCCGAAGGCGGCGGCGTTGGCCGGGATGCGGGCGGCGCGGTCGGCCTTGTGCTCCACGGCGATGGCGCGGTTCGTCGGGTCGCTCAGCATCCATTCGACGCCGATGGAACCGGAGCCGGCGCCGACGTCCCAGAGCAGTTCGCCGCGGCGTGGGGCCAGCCAGGACAGGGTGACGGCGCGGATTTCCCGCTTGGTGATCTGGCCGTCATGCTCGAACCAGTCGTCGGGCAGGCCCGGCGCGCGGGGCAGGGCGCGGGCGCCGGGCGCGGCGAGGCATTCCACGGCCAGCGTGTTCAGGTCGGCCACCCGCTCCGCCGACCACTCTTCCGCCGTCGCAACGATGCAGCGCTCGCGCGGTCCGCCCATGGATTCCAGGGCGGTCAGGCGCGACGGTCCGAAGCCGCGCGCCGTCAGCAGCGCCGCCAGCTTGGCCGGGGTCGTTCCGTCCCAGCACAGGACCAGCAGCCGCGCACCCGGTTGCAGATGCGGAATGATCAGCTCCAGCGGGCGTCCGTGCACCGTCAGGGTGCCGCAATCCTGCAGCGGCCACCCCAGGCGGGCGGCGGCAAGACTGAAGGAGGACGGAGCCGGAACGATCGACAGTTCCTCAGCCGGAACGAGTTTCGACAGGGTGGCGCCAATGCCGTACCAGGATGGATCGCCGCTCGCCAGAACGCAGACCCGTTGGCCGCGCCGCTCAAGCAGGGCGGGGTAGGCGTCCGACAGGGGGGAGGGCCAGGGCAGCCGCTCCTGTCCGCCCGTTTCCGGCACCAGCGCCAGATGGCGGGCACCGCCGGCCAGAAGCTCGGCGCTTTCGACAAGAGCGCGGGCGGCGGGTGACAGACCGTCCCACCCGTCCTCGCCGATGCCGACGACGCTCAGCCAGCGCCCCGGTCCTGTGCTAATCATGGCGCACCCCAAGGAGGACAAGCATGAAGGCGCTGATTCTGGGCGGCACCACCGAAGCCACGGCGTTGGCCCGCCTGCTCAGCGGCCACCCGCGCATCGACGCGGCGGTGTCGCTGGCCGGGCGCACCAAACAGCCGGTGCTGCCGCCCCTGCCGACCCGCATCGGCGGTTTCGGGGGCGTGGACGGCTTGGCCGCGCATCTCGTCGAGAACGGCATCGCGGCGGTGGTGGACGCCACGCATCCCTTCGCCGACCAGATCTCCGCCAACGCTGCGGCGGCCTGCGCGCGGGTGGGGGTGCCGCTGCTGGTGCTGACCCGCAAGCCGTGGGTTCCGGGCGAGGGCGACCGCTGGATCGGCGTGCCGGACATGGCCGCCGCCGCCGAGGCGCTGCGCCCGCTGGGCGGGAACGTCTTCCTGACCATCGGCCGGCAGGAGGTCGCGGTGTTCGAGGCGGTGCCGGACAAGCGCTACCTGATCCGCGCCGTCGACCCGCCGGAGCCGGCACCGACGCTGCCGGACCACCGCCTGATCCTCGACCGCGGCCCCTTCACGCTGGCGGGGGAGACCGCCTTGCTGGAGAAGCATCGGGTGGATGTCATCGTCAGCAAGAACAGCGGCGGGAGCGCCACGGAAGCGAAGCTGGAGGCGGCGCGGCGCCGGGGCATTCCCGTGGTGATGGTCGAGCGACCAAAGGGTAATGGCGTGGCTGAGGTGCACGATGCTGAGGCGGCACTCAGGTGGTTGGAAGGGCTGTAGAGTCGGGCCCCCCTCCCGACCTCCCCCCGCTTCGCAGGGGGAGGAGATTCCCTCCCCTGCGGAGCGGGGGAGGGTTAGGGTGGGGGCCCGTTTCGACACCGTCCTCACCCCCACACCCCATAGCTGCGCGGCGTGTAGACCCACGGCTGCGCACCCTCGCGGGGCACCAGCCGGGTGTGCGAGGCGCCGATGATGACGCAGGTCCGCATGTCGGCCTGCGCCGCGTCCACCGCACCCAGCGTCGTAACGGTCAACGCCTCGTCGGGGCGTCCGACCGCCTGGGCGAGGATCACCGGCGTCTCCGCCGAGCGGAGATCGCGCAGCGCGTCGAAGGCGGCGCCGAGTTGCCAGGGGCGGGCGCGGCTGATCGGGTTGTAGAGCGCGATCACGAAATCCGCCTCCGCCGCCAGACGCAGGCGCTTCAGCACCACCTCCCAAGGCTTCAGGTTGTCGGACAGCGAGATGGCGCAGAAATCGTGGCCGAGTGGCGCGCCGGCCCGCGCCGCTGCCGCCTGCATCGCGGAGATGCCGGGATCGACGGACAGCGGCACGCGGTGCCACGCCGCGGGCGCCGCCGGATCGTCCAGCGCCTCGAACACTGCGGCGGCCATGGCGAAGATTCCGGGGTCGCCGCCCGACACCACCGCCACCCGGCGGCCCTCCGCCGCCAGTTCAAGGGCGTGGCGGGCGCGGTCCAGCTCCACCCGGTTGTCGGAGGCGTGGCGCACCTGCGGCCCCGGCGGCACGCGGTCCACATAGGGGAAATAGCCGATGAGGTCGGTCGCCTCCGCCAGATCGCGCCGGGCCTCCGGGGTCAGCCAGTCCTCGGTGCCGGGGCCGAGCCCGACGACCTTCAACCATCCGGTTTGAGGATCGGCGGTCATCGCCGCAGCCCCTCGCCGGGGATGACGATCTGCGAGAAGTAGGGGGCGGTTTCCGGCGCCTCGCGGAAGGGCATGACGCGCTGGTCCGCCATGCTCGCCCGCTCGATGTACCAGGCGCGGTCGGCCAACCCGGCGGCCTCCACGGCGCGGCGGACCTTCGGCAGGTTCTGGCCCAGCTTCATGATCACCGCGGCGTCGGCGTTGCGCAGCGCGCGCAGCAGCGCCTCCTCCCCCAGCGTGCCGGGGATGACCGACAGCACGTCGTCGCGCAGCGTCAGCGGGCGCGGCAGCAGCGAGGCGCTGCACATCATCGACGTCACGCCCGGCACCACCTCCGTCGGGAAGCGCGAGGCCAGCCGCAGGAACAGATGCATGAAGCTGCCGTAGAAGAAGGCGTCGCCCTCGTTCAGCGCGGCGATGGAACGCCCGGCGGCGAGGTGCTCGGCCAGCCGTTCGGCGGACTCGTCGAAGAAGGCCTCGATCTGGCGGCCGTAGTCGGGGTGGCTGGGCGGCAGCTCGACCGTCACCGGATAGACCATCGGCAGCTCGATGTGCTCCGCCGTGATGCAGCCGTCGGCGATGCGCCGGGCCTGCCCGGAGGTGCCACGCTTGCAGAAATAGGCGACCACCGGGCAGGCGCCGATGGTGCGCATGGCGCGCACGGTCATCAGGTCTGGATCGCCGGGGCCGACGCTGACGCCGTAGAGGGTGCCGGTGGTCTTGGATGCGTTGCTCATTATTCCACGTCGCTCGCCAGGGCGTTGACCGCCGCCGCCGCCATGGCGCTGCCGCCGCGGCGGCCCTTGATCGCCAGGAAGGGCAGGCCAAAGGGCGCCTCGGCCAGCGCATCCTTGCTTTCCGCCGCACCCACGAAGCCCACCGGGAAGCCCAGCACCGCCGCCGGCTTCGGCGCGCCGTCGCGGATCATCTCCAGCAGCTTGAACAGGGCGGTCGGCGCGTTGCCGATGGCGACGACGGATCCGGCCAGCCGGGGCACCCACAGCTCCAGCGCGGCGGCAGAGCGGGTGTTTTCGACCTGTTTGGCAAGCTCCGGCACCGCCGGGTCGCGCAGCGTGCAGACGACGGCGTTGTCGGCCGGCAGACGCGCCCGCGTGATGCCGTGGGCGACCATCTCGCTGTCGCAGAGGATCGCCGCGCCATTACGCAGAGCCGTTCGCGCCGCCGTTCCCACATCGGGGGAGAACATCAGGTCGTTGGCCGCGTCCACCATGCCGCAGGCGTGGATGACGCGCACCGCCACCGCTTTCAGGTCGTCGGGGATCGCCGACAGGTCGGCCTCCGCCCGGATGGTGGCGAAGGACTGGCGGTAGATGGCCGCTCCATCGCGGATGTAGTCGTAAAGCGGCTCAGCGGACACGGAACAACTCCTCAACAGACAGATCGGCCACGGCGGTGACGGCCTCGGACGGTGTCAGGCCGGACCGCCAGGGCGTGCCGCCGGGGGCGGCGTTCAGCGCGACGTCGTAGACGCCTTCCCGTGCGGTGAGCGTGACATCCGCCGCGCCGGGATGGGCGCAGCCCTTAGCGCAGCCGGAGACATGCACCATCCGCACCGCCTCCAGCAAGCCCGCCGCGCGCTCCGCGATGGCGAGGCCGTCCGCGTGGGTGTCGGTGGTGCCGACGTCGCAGCCGGTGACCCCGCTGCAGGCGGTGAGCTTCAGGCGAATGTCGTGGTGGTCGAGGATACCGCCGAGGGCGGTGGCTGTCTCCTCGGCGCCGTCCTGGGGGGCGGCCAGCAGCAGCGCGCGCCAGGGCGTGATGCGGATTTCGTGGGTGTGGGCGGCCAGTGCCTCCAGCCGGTCGACGTCGAGGCGGCCGAAGGGGAAGGCGACGCCCAGCCAGAAGGGTTGGGGGCCGAGGAAGAGCCGGGTGGGCGATGTTGCCCCCTCCCTAACCCTCCCCCTCTGCGAGGGAGAGGGAACTGCCGCCGCCTCGCCCTCCACCGCCACCGGCGGGGGAGGGAGGGACCCGCGCGCCAGCGCGGGGGGGAGGGGGCCGGTCAGCATCCCCGCCACCCGTTCCCTCAACACCTCCACCCCCAGCGTCTTGACCAGCCCGGCCATGCGCCGCGGCGGCTCGGCCAGGGTCTGGCGAAGCTCCAGGAAGGCCCGCGCCAACGCCGCCGCAAGCTCGATCAGATCATCTGGACGGCAGTGCCCCAGCACCACCGCTCCCTCAAAAGTTCCCCCCAGCCCGACGCGGAACAGCGGCCCGTCCACCGCCTCTGCCACCGCGTCGAAGCGCACGTCGGTGCTGCTGTCGAACAGGGTGGCCTGCCCGCCGCCATCGACCAGCCAGCCGAACTTCGGCGGCAGCCGGTGGAGGTCCCGGTCGGCCGCCAGCCGGGCGTCGAGCGCCAGGGCGTAGGGGCGCACGTCCAGCACCGCCGTCCCGTCCAGGCCGGCAGTCGGGGAGGTCAGCACGTTGCGCACCGCCTCGCTCTCCGCGCCCTCCGAGACATAGCCGAGCGCGCGAAGTTCCTCGATCAGCGCGGCCATGTCCGTAGCGGCGACGCCGCGCAGTTGCAGGTTGCCGCGGTGGCTGAGGTCGACCAGACCGTTGCCGTAACGCCGCCCCAGCTCCGCGATCCGTTTCGCCGAGGCGGCGGGAAGCACCCCGGCGGGGACGCGCACGCGGACCAGCAGCCCGTCGCCGACCTCCATGGGGGCCAGAACGCCGGGGCACATGCCGCGCCGGCGCGGCGGGTTGCGGAGTTGGGTGATCGCGCTCATGCGGACATCTCCTTGCGGCGGCGCAGATCGTCGCCCGTCGAATTGCGGCGTGGGTGCCAGAGACCGCGCTCCAGGGCTTCGGTCAACCGGTCCAGGATATGCCGGGCGGCGGCCGGATTGGACTGCGCCAGGAAGTCCCACACCCGCTGGTTGTCCACATAGGCGTCGTACAACTGGTCGAAATGATGGGGCCGCACCGCCGTGGTGGTCGCGGCGAAGGCGAACAGAGTGTCGACGCTCGCCGCCAGCTCCCCGGCGCCGCGGTAGCCATGGCGCATCATGCCGTCGATCCAGCGCGGGTTGGCCGCCCGGCCGCGCAGCACGCGGGCGATCTCCTCCCCCAGTGTGCGGACGGTCACGCTCTCCGGCTCCGAGCTGTCGAGATGGTAGAGCGCCGGGTCGTTGTCGACCAGGGCGGCGGCGGCGGAGAAGCCGCCCTCATACTGCATGAAGCCGTCGGTGGAGAGGACGTCGTGCTCCCGCTGATCCTGGTGGTGGATGAGCGCGTCGGCCCCGCCGATGCGGCGGCGGAACAGGCTGGGCAGCGGAACGCCCTCCAGCCCCTTGCCGTAGGCGTGGCAGCTTCCCTCCAGATAGGCGGCGCCGAAGTCGGCCCGCACGCTCCAGTCTCCGCGCGCGATCATGCCGGGCAGCGCCGTGCCGTAGGCGCCGGGTGCGGCGCCGAAGACCCGCGCGCTGGCCCAGCGCTCGGCCTCCGCCGCCGGGGTGCCGCCGGCTTCCAGCTCGGCGCGGTCGGTGCGCAACGCGGCGGCGACGGGGTTCACGTCGTCGGGCTCGTCCTCCGCCATCACGGCGCGGACGGCCTGATCGAACAGGGCGATCTGCTGCGGGAACACGTCGCGGAACAGGCCGGAGATGCGCAGCGTCACGTCCACCCGCGGGCGGCCGAGGACGGAGGCCGGCATCACCTCGAAGCCGGTGACCCGGCCGGAGCCGTTCTCCCACAGTGGGCGCACGCCGAGCAGGGCCATGGCCTGGGCCAGTTCGTCGCCGCCGGTGCGCATGGCCGGTGTGCCCCAGCAATCGACCACCAGCCGCTTCGGCCAGTCGCCGTGGTCCTGCAGGTAGCGGGTGATCAGCGCGTCCGCCGCCTGCCAGCCCAGCGTCCAGGCGGTCGGCGTCGGCACGCCGCGTGGGTCGAGCGCGTAGAGGTTCCGCCCGGTGGGCAGCGTATCCGCCCGCCCCCGCGCGGGGGAGCCGCCGGGGCCGGGCTTCACGAAGCGCCCGTCCAGCCCGGCCAGCAGGGCGGCCATCTCCGCCTCGCCGCAGGCGTCCAGCGCCGGGGCGACGTCCTCGGCCGTGGCGAAGCGCGCGACGGCGGCGAGCAGGCGGGCGCGGCGCTCCGGCTCCGGCGTGGTGCCGAAGACGTGCAGACCGTCGCGGATTTGCATTTCCTTGATGTCGCAGAGATGGGCGTCGAGGCGGCTGAGGATGGCGTCGGGATCGTCGTCGGGCCGCAGGTTGCAGTCGGCGGCGACGCCGGATGTCCAGGCCAGATCGAGGATGGTCTGGCGCAGCGTGCCCAGCCGCCGCGGGTCCAGCCCGGTCGCCATCGAATATTCGTCGATGGCCGTTTCAAGTGCAGCGAGGTCGCCGTGCAGCCCGGCCTCGACCGGCGGCGGGGTCAGGTGGCCGATCAGGACCGCGCCCAACCGGCGGCGCGCCTGCACCCCCTCTCCGGGGTTGTTGACGATGAAGGGGTAGAGGCAGGGCAGGGGACCGGCGACGATCTCCGGCCAGCAGTCGGCGGACAGGGCGACGGCCTTGCCCGGCAGCCATTCCAGCGTCCCGTGCGCGCCCACCTGCACCAGCGCGTGGATGCCCAGGACATGGCGGAGCCAGAGGTGGAAGGCGAAGTAGCCGTGGCTGGGCGGCGTCTCCGGGTCGTGGTGCTGGGTGGTGGTCAGCGGACCGTGGCCGCGGCTCGGCTGCACCGCGATAGTGGCGTTGCCGCAGGTCAGCACGGTGAAGCGGAAGATGGTGCCGTCAGCCAGCGGGTCGGCCTGCTCGTCGCCCCAGCATTCTGTGATGCGGGCGCGGGCCTCGGCGGGGGCGAGGCGGCGGTAGTCGTCCAGGCTCAGCAGGGCGGTGGCGCCGCCGGTCAGCGCCTCCATCAGGGCGGCGGGGCCGGCGGGAAGCCCGTCCAGCGCGTAGCCCTCGGCGCGCAGCCGCTCCAGGATGCCGACGACGCTCGCCGGGGTGTCGAGGCCGACCGCATGGCCGATGCCGCCGCCCGGCCCCGGATAGTCGGACAGCACCAGCGCCAGCTTGCGCTCGGCCCGCGGCGTGGCGCCCAGCCGCACCCAGGCGGCGGCCAGATCGGCGGCGAAGGCCACCCGGTCGGGCACCGGGCGGATCAGCGTCGGAGCGAACTCCAGGTCGGGGTCCAGCGCCCCTTCGGCCTTGAAGGCGATGGCACGGGTCAGGATGCGCCCGTCCATCTCCGGCAGCACAACGTTCATGGCGAGGTCGGATGGCCCCATGCCGCGGGCGGAGCCGCGCCAGCCCTCCTCGGGCGTGGTGGACAGCACGGCCTGAAGCACCGGCGTGCCGTTGGCTTCCAGTGGCGACCCGTCCTCGCGCGCCGCCGAGAAGCCGGTCAGGTTCATCACGACGGCGGCGTTGCGGGCGGTCAGGGTGGCGCGCATCCAGGCGGCGCAGTCCGGTTCCTTCAGGCTCGCCACGAACAGCGGCAGCGGGGCGAGGCCGCGCGCGGCCAGCGCGTCGCACAGCGCGTGCACCGGCTCCAGGTCGCTGGCCAGCAGGTGGGAGCGGTAGAATACGACCGGCGCGCAGGGGCCGGTGACGTGGCCGGACCAGCCCTCATAGACGCCAAAGCGCGGCACCGGCGCCGGTTCGCGCCAAGGGCGGTCCTGCCCGGCCAGCGTGGCGGCGTAGGCCAGCAGGTTGGCCATGTTGTCCGGCCCGCCTTCGGTGAATCCACGCCACAGCCGTTGCGCCGCCTCGGCCGGAACGGTGCCGTAGCCCTCCAGGGCGGGGTTCGGCTGGGCGCAGCCGGGCAGCACGGCCAGCGCCACCCCGGACTCCCGGCAGGCGGCGGCGACATGGTCCAGCCCGTAGCGCCAGTAGCCCGCCCCGCCGAGCAGCCGCAGAACGACCAGCTTCGCCTTGCGGATCACGGACTCGACGTAAAGGTCCACTGACAGCGGGTGCCCCAGCCGCGCGAGATTCGCCAGCCGCAGGGTGGGCAACTCGTCACGGTGGCGCTTCCAGCAGGCGGCAAGCGCTGTCAGGTCGCTGTCGGAGAAGGACAGGACGACGAGGTCCGCCGGGCTCTGCCCCAGGTCCACGGCCTGGGGGCCGGCGTCGAGGTCTTCCTGGCGGGCGGCGAGTAGGTGCATGGCGAAAGTGCTTTACGAAAATCCCCTCTCCCCTCTGGGGAGAGGGTTAGGGTGAGGGGGTTGCGCGTGGCGGAACGCCCGGCGTAAGCGCAACCCCCTCACCGGCCCTGCGGGCCACCCTCTCCCCAGAGGGGAGAGGGTTGTGAAGGCTAAAAATCACCCCAGCGCCGCGGTCACGGCGTCACGGTCCAGGCCCGTCTCGCCGATCACCACCAGACGGCTGCGGCGCGGCTCGTCGGGCTTCCAGAAGCGGTCGAAATGGGTCTGGATGCGCGTTCCCACGCCCTGCACCAGAAGGCGCATCGGCTTGCCCGGCACGTCGATGAAACCTTTCAGGCGCAGCACGCCATGGGCGGCGGCGACCCGCTCCAGCGTCTTCGTCAGCGCCGCCGGGTCGGGCTGCGGGCCGAGTTCCACGACGAAGCTGGTGAAGTCGTCGTGGTCGTGGCCCTCCTCCTCGTCATGGTGGCTGGGGCGGTTGGCGAGGTCGTCCTCGGCCCCGGCGCCGACGCCCAGCAGAACCACCGGATCGACCTTGCCGTTGCTGGCGCGCAGGATCTTGGCCTCGCGCCCAGCCCCGCCCTCAGCCATGCCGCCCTCGGCCATGGCGGCGCGGATCAGGTCCTCGACCTTGGCCAGATCGGCGGCATCCACCAGATCGGTCTTGTTCACCACGATCAGATCGGCGCAGAGGAGCTGGTCCTCGAACACCTCCTCCACCGGGGTCTCGTGGTCGAGCTGCCCGGCCTCGGCGGCCTGGGCGGCCAAAGCCGCCGGATCGGGGGCGAAGCGGCCCTCCGCGGCGGCGGCGGCGTCGACCACCGCGACCACCCCGTCCACCGTCACCCGGGTCTTGATCGCCGGCCAGTGGAAGGCCTGGACGAGCGGCTTCGGCAGGGCGAGGCCGCTGGTCTCGATGATGATGTGTTCCGGCGGCTGCGGGCGGGACAGCAGCTTCTCGATGGCCGGGACGAAATCGTCGGCGACGGTGCAGCACAGGCAGCCGTTCGCCAGCTCGATCACGTCGTCCTCGGTGCAGGTCGGATCGCCGCAGGCGCGCAGGATCTCGCCGTCGATGCCGACATCGCCGAACTCGTTGATGATCAGCGCCAGACGACGCCCGCCGGCCTGCTCCAGCAGGCTGCGGATCAGCGTCGTCTTCCCGGCGCCGAGAAAGCCAGTGATGACGGTGGCCGGGGTCTTTCCGGCGGTCAGCGGGCCGGTGGTCATGATCTGGCTTCCTTGTCTCCGCCACACCCGGCGGATTAGATGAGTGTCGGTCCGGCGGCAGGTTTCCTGGCTTGCGGGTCGTCGTCGCGCCTCCCGCCTTCCCGGCCTGTCGGCCCGTGGCATGTCCGGAGGCCGACTCGCCGCACACAGTTGCGGGGGCAGCCGCGGCCTTGGACCCCATCCGGGTCCGCACCGCATTCCCTATTATCCCCGCGCCTTCACGGCGGCCGGGGCACCGTCGGAGGCGCAGAATTGCAGGCGGACCCCCGATTTGCAAGCGGCCATTTGGCGCCCGGAAACCGTGCCGCCGAACCCGGAGCGCTCCGCCCTTGCCGCCGTTGGTGTGTCGGAAGATCGGTACAGTCTGTCTGGAAAGCTGACACTCCGGACGGTATGGGGCACCCACAGTCTCATAGGGGGAAATAAACGATTTCAAGGGCTTGTTCGAATCTTCCGCAGTTGGCATGTTCTGTGCTTATATCAGCCTAACCAAAAACGCGGACCGGCAGACGACGCGGACGAACAGGGAGGGAAAAACGGCACCCATGGCCGACGACATCATTCTGGAAGCGCGTGGACTCTCGAAGGAGTTCAAGGGCTTCATCGCGGTGAAGGAGGTGAATCTCCAGGTCCGCCGCGGCACCATCCACGCGCTGATCGGCCCGAACGGCGCCGGCAAGAGCACGGTCTTCAATCTGCTGACCAAGTTCCTGACGCCGACGCGCGGCCAGATCCTCTACAAGGGACGCGACATCACCGCCATGAAGCCCGCCGACGTGGCGCTGCTCGGCATGGTGCGGTCGTTCCAGATTTCCGCGGTCTTCCCGCACCTCAGCGTGCTGGAGAATGTCCGCGTCGCGCTGCAGCGCCCGCGCGGCACCAGCTTCCATTTCTGGAAGCCGGAGGCCAGCCTGCACGACCTGCACGACCGCGCCGAGGAACTGATCGAGGCGGTAAACCTGACCCCCTGGGCCGGCCACACCGCCGCCGAGCTGCCCTACGGCCGCAAGCGCGCGCTGGAGATCGCCACCACGCTGGCGCTCGACCCGGAGGTGATGCTGCTCGACGAGCCGCTGGCCGGCATGGGCCACGAGGACATCGAAGGCACCGCCGCCCTGATCAAGCGCGTCTCCGCCGACCGCACCATCCTGATGGTGGAGCACAACCTGTCGGTCGTCGCCCACCTGTCGGACACCATCACCGTGCTTCGCCGCGGCGAAATCCTGGCGGAGGGCGCATACGACGTCGTATCGCGCAACCCGCAGGTCATGGAAGCCTACATGGGGACGGGTGAGGTGGGCCATGCCTGACGGCGCGACCGTGAAGACCGCGATGCTGGAGATCCGCGACCTCCAGGCCTTCTACGGCGAGAGCCACGTGCTGCACGGCGTCAACATCGACGTGCGCCAGGGCGAAGTGGTGACCCTGCTCGGCCGCAACGGCGCCGGCAAGACGACGACCATGCGCTCGATCATGGGCATCGTCGGCAAGCGCAACGGCTCGATCCGCTTCCAGGGCAAGGAGCTGATCGGCATGGCGCAGCACAAGATTCCCCGCCTCGGCATCGGCTACGTGCCGGAGGAGCGCGGCATCTTCGCCTCGCTCAGCGTGGACGAGAACCTGATGCTGCCGCCGGTGGTGAAGTCGGGCGGCATGACCGTGCCGCAGATCTACGAGCTGTTCCCGAACCTGCAGGGCCGCGGCACCACCCAGGGCACGCGCCTGTCGGGCGGCGAGCAGCAGATGCTGGCCATCGCGCGCATCCTGCGCACCGGCGCCGACCTGATCCTGCTCGACGAGCCGACCGAGGGGCTTGCCCCCGTCATCATCGAGCAGATCGGGGTGGCGGTGCGCAAGCTGAAGCAGCGCGGCTTCACCATCGTGCTGGTGGAGCAGAATTTCCGCTTCGCCGCGACCATCGCCGACCGCCATTACGTGATGGAGGAAGGCCATGTCGTCGACATGATCCCCAACGACCAGCTCGCCCAGAACATGGACAAGCTGCACACCTATCTGGGTGTCTGACCAAGTCACCCCCTCTGCCGAAAACACGCAAAACAAAGCCAATCGAAGGGAGTTCGAAATGCTCAAGACGTTGCTGTGCGGGACCGCATTGCTGGCGCTGACCGCCGGGGCCGCGCACGCCCAGGTCTCCAACAACGTGATCAAGATCGGCGTGATGAACGACCGGTCCGGCATCTACGCTGACCTCGCCGGCGAGGGTTCGGCCATCGCCGCCCGTCTGGCGGCCGAGGAGTTCGGCGGCAAGATCGCCGGCGCGCCGATCGAGATCGTCGTCGCCGATCACCAGAACAAGGCCGACATCGCCGCCAACACGGCGCGCGAGTGGATCGACGCCGGCAACGTGGACGTCATCGCCGACGTGCCGAACTCCGCCGCCGCGTTGGCCGTCCAGGGCATCACCAAGGACAAGAAGCGCATCTTCCTGATGTCCGGTCCGGGCTCGACCGACCTCAGCGGCAAGTCCTGCAGCCCCTACGGCTTCCAGTGGACCTACGACAACTACGCCATGGCCGCCGGCACCGCCCGCGCGCTGGTCGAGCAGGGCAAGAAGAACTGGTACTTCATCACCGCGGACTACGCCTTCGGCCACTCGCTGGAGGATGAGACCTCGAAGATGGTCAAGCAGCTCGACGGCAAGGTCGCGGGCAACGTCCGCCATCCGCTGGGCAACGCCGACTTCTCGTCCTACCTGCTCCAGGCCCAGGCCTCCAAGGCCGACGTGATCGGCCTCGCCAACGCGGGCGGCGACGCCACCAACGCCGTCAAGCAGGCGTCGGAGTTCGGCATCACCCAGTCGGGCCAGAGCCTCGCCGGCCTGCTGCTGTTCATCAGCGATGTCCACGCGCTGGGCCTCCAGGCCTCCCAGGGCCTGCTGCTGACCACCGGTTTCTACTGGGACATGGACGAGCAGACCCGCGAGTGGACGAAGAAGTTCGAGGCCAAGGCCGGCCGCAAGCCGACCATGGTCCAGGCTGGCGTCTACTCCGCCGTCCGCCACTACCTGAAGGCGGTCGAGGCGGTCGGCTCCGACGATCCGGACAAGGTCGCCGCCAAGATGCGCGAGACCCCGGTCGCCGACATGTTCACCAAGAACGGCAAGATCGCCGCCAACGGCCGCATGTTCCACGACATGTATCTGGCCCAGGTGAAGACCCCGGACGAGTCCAAGGCCCCCTGGGACTACTACAAGATCGTGAAGACGATCCCGGCCGAGCAGGCGTTCCTCGACCCGGCCAAGAGCGGCTGCGCGCTGGTGAAGTAAGGGTCTGAGTTTTTAGACGGGCACCCCTCCCGGCCTCCCCCCGCTTCGCAGGGGGAGGGTTGGGTGGGGGCCTCCTTCTGACATCAATCAAAAAATCAAAAGTCCGATACACAGGGAGGGACGGTCATGTTCGACTTGCTGGGGGTGCCGCCCCAGGTCCTGTTCGGCCAGCTTCTGCTCGGCCTCATCAACGGGTCCTTCTACGCGCTGCTCAGCCTTGGGCTGGCGGTCATCTTCGGCATGCTGAACGTCATCAACTTCGCCCACGGCGCGCTCTATATGATCGGCGCCTTCGTGGCGTGGCTGCTGCTGACGAAGCTCGGCCTCGGCTACTGGTGGGCGTTGGGCCTGTCGCCGCTGATCGTCGCGCTGCTGGGCGTGGTGCTGGAAAAAACCATGCTGTCGCGGCTCTACAAGCTCGACCATCTCTACGGCCTGCTGCTGACCTTCGGCCTCGCCCTGATCATGGAGGGCGCCTTCCGCCATTTCTACGGCGTGTCGGGCCAGCCCTATCCGATCCCGGACGCGCTCAAGGGCGGGCAGAACCTGGGCTTCATGTTCCTGCCCAACTACCGCGGCTGGGTCGTCGTCGCCTCGCTGATCGTCTGCTTCGGGACGTGGTTCGCCATCGAGCGGACGCGGCTCGGCGCCTATCTGCGGGCGGCCACCGAGAACCCGGTGCTGGTCCAGGCCTTCGGCATCAACGTGCCGGTGATGATCACCGCCACCTACGGCTTCGGCGTCGCGCTGGCCGGGCTGGCCGGCGTGCTCGCGGCACCCATTTATCAGGTGTCGCCCCTGATGGGCTCCAACCTGATCATCGTCGTCTTCGCGGTGGTGGTGATCGGCGGCATGGGCTCCATCCTCGGCGCCATCGTCACCGGCCTGGGGCTGGGTCTGCTGGAGGGCCTGACCAAGGTCTTCTACCCCGAAGCCTCCAACATCGTGGTGTTCGTCGTGATGGCGATCGTCCTTCTCATCAAGCCCGCGGGCCTCTTCGGACGGGAGCGCTGAGCCATGGCCGCCCAAATCAAGACGACCGACTCTCAGACGACGACCATCGCGCTGCGCCGTCCGGGGCAGGACAGCACCCGAAACGCCATCATCCTCGGCATCGGGCTGCTGATCGCGCTGGCCGCACCCTACGTGCTGTATCCCGTCTTCGTGATGAAGGTGCTGTGCTTCGCGCTGTTCGCCTGCGCCTTCAACCTGCTGATCGGTTTCGCCGGCCTGCTGAGCTTCGGCCACGCCGCCTTCTTCGGCGGGGCGGCCTACATCACCGCCCATTCCGCCAAGGTCTGGGGGCTGGGGCCGGAGGTCAGCATCCTGCTCGGCATGGGCTTCTCCGCCCTGCTGGGCCTCGCCTTCGGCGCGCTGGCGATCCGCCGGCAGGGCATCTATTTCGCCATGATCACGCTGGCGCTGTCGCAGATGGTCTTCTTCATGGCCCTGCAGCTCAAGTTCACCGGCGGCGAGGACGGCATCCAGGCGGTGCCGCGCGGGCATCTGTTCGGGGTGATCGACCTGAACAACTCGCTGTCCATGTATTACTTCGTGCTGGCGGTGTTCCTGGTCGGCTTCGCGGTGGTCTGGCGCGCGGTGCATTCGCCCTTCGGTCAGGTTCTGAAGGCGATCCGCGAGAACGAGCCGCGCGCCGTGTCGCTCGGCTACCGGACGGAGCGCTACAAGCTGCTGGCCTTCGTGCTGTCGGCGAGCCTCGCCGGGTTGGCCGGCGGCACCAAGGCGCTGGTCTTCCAGCTCGCCTCGCTGACCGACGTGACGTGGCAGATGTCGGGCGAGGTGGTGCTGATGACCCTTCTCGGCGGCATGGGCACGCTGCTCGGCCCGGTGGTGGGGGCGGCCATCGTCGTCACGCTGGAAAGCTATCTGGCGGCCACCAGCATGCCGGTTCCGGTGGTGATCGGCGCCATCTTCGTGGTCTGCGTGCTGGTCTTCCGCCGTGGCATCGTGGGCGAACTCCAGGCTCGCTTCGGCCGTCGCTGAACGTCAAGAACCGAACGGCATAAAAAGCCAACATCAGGAACCGCAAGATGGATCAACCGTCCCCTGGTCAATCGCTTTCTGATCAGCCGTTGTGGACCCCGTCGGAGGCGCGCGTGGCCGCCTCCAACCTGACGGCTTTCCGGCAGGCCGCGAGCGCCCGCTTCGGGCTGCGGCTGGACGATTACGATGCGCTCTACGACTGGTCGGTCGCCGGCAAGGAGGATTTCTGGCGCTTCCTGTGGGAGTGGGCCGGACTCAAGGGCGATCTCGGCGGCGTGGCCCTGGCCGATGGCGACAAGATGCCCGGTGCCCGCTGGTTTCCCGAGGCCAGCCTGAACTACGCCGAGAACATGCTCGCCAACGCGCCGGAAGGCGAGGCCGTCGTCTTCTGGGCCGAGGACAAGGTCAAGCGCCGCTGGTCGGGCACCGAGCTGAAGGCCGAGGTGTCCCGCCTCCAGCAGGCGCTCAAGGCCGCCGGCGTGGGCAAGGGCGACCGCGTCGCCGCCGTCGTGCCCAACATGCCCGAGACGCTGGCCGCCATGCTCGCCACGGCCAGCCTGGGGGCCATCTGGTCCTCCTGCTCGCCCGACTTCGGCGCCCAGGGCATCACCGACCGCTTCGGCCAGATCGAGCCGACCGTCCTCTTCGCCCCCGACGCCTACTGGTACAACGGCAAGAGCCACGACATCCGGGCCAAGATCGCCCAGGTGCTGACCGAGCTGCCCACCGTCAAGGCCGCGGTCATCATCCCCTACGTCAACGAGACGCCGGACGTCTCGGCCATCCGCGGCGGCGTCACCTGGGGCGACTTCATCGCCCCCTTCGCGGCGGCGGAACCGAGCTTCGAGCGGGTGGCCTTCAACCATCCGCTGTTCATTCTCTATTCGTCGGGAACCACCGGCAAGCCCAAGTGCATCGTCCACGGCACCGGCGGCACGCTGCTCCAGCACGTCAAGGAGCACCGGCTGCACAGCGACGTGAAGCCGGGCGACCGGGTGTTCTACTACACCACCTGCGGCTGGATGATGTGGAACTGGCTGGTCTCCGGGCTTGCGGCCGGGGCGACGCTGCTGCTTTACGACGGCTCGCCCTTCGCACCGGACGGCAACATCCTGTTCGATTACGCCGACGCCGAGGGCATGACCCTGTTCGGCACCTCGGCCAAATTCATCCAGCAGGCCGAGAAGTCGGGGCTGGAGCCGATCCGCACGCACCGGCTCGACACGCTGCGGGCGCTGGCCTCGACCGGCTCGCCGCTGATGCCGGAGAACTTCGCGTACGTCTACCGGGCCATCAAGACGGACATCCATCTGGCCTCGATCAGCGGCGGCACGGACATCGTGTCCTGCTTCGTGCTGGGCAACCCGACGGCCCCGGTGTGGGCGGGCGAGCTGCAGACGGCGGGGCTCGGCATGGCGGTGGCGGCCTTCGACGACTCCGGCCACGCGGTCAGCGGCGAGAAGGGCGAGCTGGTCTGCACGCGGCCCTTCCCCTGCATGCCGGTGGGCTTCTGGGCCGACCCGGACGGGGCCAAGTACCGCGCGGCTTATTTCGAGCGTTTCCCCAACGTGTGGACGCACGGAGATTTCATCGAGCGCACGGTGCATGGCGGCTGGGTGATCTACGGGCGCTCGGACGCGGTGCTCAACCCCGGCGGCGTGCGCATCGGCACGGCGGAGATCTACCGGCAGGTGGAGCAGCTTCCGGAGATCCTGGAGGCGGTGTGCATCGGCCAGGAGTGGGACGGCGACGTGCGCGTCATCCTGTTCGTGGTGCTGCGCGAGGGGCTGACGCTCGACAAGGCGCTGGAGGACACGATCCGCAAGCGCATCAAGGAGAACTGCTCGCCACGGCACGTCCCGGCGCGCATCGTGGCGGTCAAGGACATCCCGCGCACGCGCTCGGGCAAGATCACCGAACTGGCGGTGCGCGACGCGGTGCACGGCCGCCCGATCAAGAACACCGAGGCGCTGGCCAATCCCATGGCGCTCGACGAGTTCCGCGAGCGCCCGGAACTGGAAGGCTGACCGCCGTTCCGCCCTCTCCCCGGACGGGGGGAGGGCACCCAAACCAACACGACAACAGAGGATAAGCCATGACCTTGACTCAGAAGGTCGCGGTGGTCACCGGCTCGACCAGCGGGATCGGCTTGGGCATCGCGCGGGCGCTGGCCGGGGCCGGGGCGGACGTGGTGCTGAACGGCTTCGGCGACGCCGCCGCCATCGAGGAACTGCGCGCCGGTCTGGCGGCGGAGTTCGGCGTGCGCGTCGGCTATCACGGCGCCGACCTGTCCAAGCCGGCGGAGATCGCCGCGCTGATCGGCCACGCGGAGGAGACCTTCGGTTCCGTCGACGTGCTGGTGAACAACGCCGGCATCCAGCACGTCGCCCCGGTGGAGGACTTCCCGGCGGAGCGCTGGGACGCGGTGATCGCGCTCAACCTGTCCGCCGTCTTCCACGGCACCCACCACGCCCTGCCGGGCATGAAGCGGCGCGGCTGGGGGCGCATCCTGAACATCGCCTCGGTGCATGGCCATGTCGCGTCGGTCAACAAATCGGCCTACGTTGCGGCCAAGCACGGCGTGGTCGGGCTGACCAAGACGGTGGCGCTGGAGACGGCGGGCACCGGCGTCACCTGCAACGCCATCTGTCCGGGCTGGGTGCTGACCCCGCTGGTGCAGAAGCAGATCGACGCGATCGCCTCGACCAAGAACATCCCGGAGCCGCAGGCGAAGGCGGAGCTGCTCGGCGCCAAGCAGCCCTCCGGCGCCTTCGTGACGCCGGACGAGCTGGGCGGGCTGGCGGTTTTCCTGTGCTCCGACTCGGCGGCGCAGATGACCGGCGCCAGCCTGCTGATGGATGGCGGCTGGACCGCGCAGTAAGGGCTTTGCTGCCCTCTCCCACCTCGGGAGGATGAGGGTGCCAGCAAGGATCAGTGTCTTGATCCTCGCACGACCCTCACCCGGCCCTTCGGGCCACCCTCTCCCGGGACGGGAGAGGGATTCCAAATCACTTCTGGACGTTGGCGGCGGTCTGGCCGAACAGGATCTTCTTGCCCTCGTCGGTGACCGACGGGCGCTTGGCCAGTTCCGCACCCTTCTCATAGGCGCGGGCGGTCGCCGGGCGGGCCTGGATCGCTTCGAACCAGCGCTTCAGCTCGGGGAAGTCGGCGAGGTTCTGGCGCTGCCGCTCGTGCGGGACGACCCAGGGGTAGCAGGCCATGTCGGCGATGGTCAGCTCGTCCCCGGCGATGAAGGCGCGGCCGGCCAGACGCTTGTTCAGGACGCCGTAGAGCCGGTTGGTTTCCTTCACATAGCGGTCGATGGCGTAGGGGATCTGTTCGGGCGCGTACTGCACGAAATGGTGGTTCTGCCCGGCCATCGGGCCGAGGCCACCCACCTGCCAGAACAGCCACTCCAGAACCGTCTTGCGGCCCCGCAGGTCGGCGGGCAGGAACTTGCCGGTCTTCTCCGCCAGATAAATCAGGATCGCGCCCGATTCGAAGACGGACACCGGCTCCCCGCCATCGGCCGGAGCGCGGTCGACGATGGCCGGCATGCGGTTGTTCGGCGACATCGCCAGGAAGTCCGGCTTGAACTGGTCCCCGGCGGAGATGTCCACGGGATGAATCGTGTAATCCAGCCCGGCCTCTTCCAGGAACAGCGTGATCTTGTGCCCGTTAGGGGTCGGCCAATAGTGAAGGTCGATCATGGCGGTCCTTCCGGTTTGTCTCCAGCCCCGAAAAGTGATGGAGCAAACGGTTTCAGGCAACCCGCGCCGTGC
Organism: Azospirillum sp. UENF 312511; assembly: GCF_058780635.1. Taxonomy (NCBI): domain Bacteria; kingdom Pseudomonadati; phylum Pseudomonadota; class Alphaproteobacteria; order Rhodospirillales; family Azospirillaceae; genus Azospirillum; species Azospirillum sp. UENF 312511. The sequence goes on from NZ_JBSNCG010000001.1 coordinate 651,165, forward strand.
GCGGATCAGCCCTCCGGAAGGGGCAGGCGACGGGCGCAACGTCGCAGCCCCCGAAATGTTGAATACGGTGAACCGACAATCATCATGAGGACCGTCATGAGCGACGACCGGACACCCGCCACCCAGCCCCAGCGCAAGGACGACCGGATCGACGAAGCCAGGGATGGCACCGTCAAGCCCGACCAGGGCGGCGAGGCCGAACTGACCGAAAAGGAGGAGCAGAAGCGCGGCGGCGCCAACAAGTCCACGCCCGGCCCGATCTACGACGTGTGAGGCCGGGCCCTGACGACCAACCGTTTACGAGACGAGCGCCAGGGTGGGGTCGGGCGGTATCGGCGTGGCGTCTTCCAGCGTCCGGGCCACCTCGTCCAGCGGGGCGGCGACCACCAGCGGTTCGGAGCGCCCGGCGAAGGTGATCTCGGTCCGCTCCCCCTCGGTGCCGCGCAGGTACAGAACGCCCGCGGCGTTGATCAGGACCGGCGCCCCGGCGTGGTCGGTGAATTCGATGAACTTCATGCAGGACTCCCACGGAGGTTGCATCACGCTTGGACTGTCTCAAACACGCAAAGAGGGCGGCGGGTTCGCTTCTCCGGATGGCACTGCCCGTTCGGTGCTCCCTCGGCTCGCTCCATTGCGCGCAATCAGCCCCTTGATTGATGCACCGCATCGACAAACATGGGCGCTGCGGGCCACGTCGGCCCGCGCCGTCCGCCAACAAGGAACAGATGCCGTGAAGTTGCTCGTCGTCGAAGACGACCCGTTGATCGGGCCCGCCATCAAGGCCGTGATGGAGAATGCCGGATACACGGTCGTTGGCCCTCTGCGCGACGCCGCCAAGGCGACGCGGCTGGGGGTCCGGGAACAGCCGGATCTTGCCCTGGTGGACGTCTATCTGGCCGGAGGCGAGAACGGGCTGACGCTGGCCCGCAAGCTGTGGGAGGAGCACAACATCCCCTCCCTGCTGATCACCGGTTTCGACCACCGCGGCGAGGAGGCGCGCGATTTCGCGGTCGGCCTGCTGCGCAAGCCGGTGATGCCCGACGCGCTGGTCGATGCGGTCGGGGCCGTCGGGGAAATCCTGGCGGGGCTGCGCCCGTCCTCCATCCCCCCGGCGCTGGAACTGTTCGGGCGGCCCGAGCGTGCGAACGCCGCACCGCAGCCGGCGCCGCAGACCGCACCCCAACCCGCGCAACAGCCCATGCGGCGGCAGGGCTGAGGCCCTGAGGCTCCGCCCTGCCGTTTTCGCATGCTTTAAACAGTATCCTTAGACAATGACCGTTGGTCAGCGGTCCGGAGTCTCTTCCGGACCGCCCGCCGCGGGGGATTCCGCCGGCTGAGCGGAGTTCTGCGCGGGGGCCGCGGCGGATGGACCGTCCTGCGGCTTGATGTTTTCGGAGCCGTTGCTGGGGTCCAGCTCGACCCACTGGCGATGATCGCTCATGACTTGTCTCCCGTCCGTCTGTGGTCGCGTCCCGTGGTGCAGGAATGGTCCGATGAGGCGCCTCTCGTTTCTCGGATCGGGCGCTTGTCCTTTGGAATAACGCGTGGCGAAGGGATTCGATCAATCCCGAGCGAAGAAATCGGGTATTTTGTGAGGCAACCCTGTCAAGGGGGTTCTTTTAAAAGCCGCCGCGGGCCAGGGCCGGCTCGCCCCGCCGCAACAGCCGCCGGGCCAGCGACAGCGGGGCGCGCAGCATCCGCTTCACGGCGGCGCGGGGACCGAGCGGCTTCTCGATCGCGTAGTATTTGCGGATCGTCTCCCGCACCTCCCAGACACCGGTGAAGCCCCTGGGAATGACGAAGGCGTCGCCCTCCCCATGCTCCTGCGGCGCGCCGTCCCGGGGGGTGATGACCACCCGCCCGGCCAGCAGCACGCAGAACTCCTCATAGGGCCAGTCGGTCATGGCGATGGTGCCCGGCGTGCATTGCCAGACCCCGCAGGCGAACCGCCCCCCGCCGCCGTCGTAGAGGTTCAGGAAACTTTCCTGAGGATCGCCGGACAGCACGGTCCCGAAGACGGCGGGCTTGCCAGGGTCGCTCCCGATCAGCCGCTGGTCGATGGGAACGAGCGCGCGGCGCGGCGGCAGGTTGCGGTCCATGGAAGTCACCCCTCCCGCACCAGCAGGGCGACGGGGAAGTCCCGGAAGAGGTCGGCGGCGGTCACCGCGTCCGCGGCCTCCAGCGTCCCGTCGGTCAGCGCGTTGCGCCAGCGCTGTCCGCGCGGCAGCGGGACGGAGGTGTCGCCCCAGTCCGGGGTCTCGCCCAGCGCGCCCACCAGACGCGGGGCGGCGACCACAACGGTGTCGTCGCCGAGGCGCCGGGCGAAGGCCACCACATGCTCCGCCCGTTCGCCCGTTGCCTCCAGCGGCAGGTACTCGCCCTTGGCGAACAGGTCGGGCATGGCCGCCCGCAGAGCCAGGGCGCGCCGGGTCAGGGAGAGCTTCACCGCGCCGTCCTGCCAGCGGCTCAGCAGGCTGCCGATCTCCGCCCCCTCAACCTCGTCGAGCAGGCGGCGGCGGGCGTCGTAGTCCACCGGGCGCCGGTTGTCGGGATCGACGAGGCTGAAGTTCCACAGTTCGCAGCCCTGATAGATGTCCGGCACGCCGGGGCTGGTCAGCTTCAGCAGGGTCTGGGTCAGCCCGTTGACCATGCCGATGCGGGCAAGCCGCGCCTGGAAGGGCAGGAAGGCGTCGAAGAAGGCGGTGCTGCGCGACACGTCCAGCGCGTCGTGGACGAAGCTGGTCATGGCGCTTTCATAGGCCTCGTCGGGAGCGGCCCAGGTGCTGTGGACCTTGGCCTCGCGCATCGACTTGGTCATGGCGCCGGCGAGGCGTTCCGCGAACTCCGTCATCGCCTGCGGGTCGAGGCTGGCGGGGTCCGCGCCGGTCAGCTCCGCCGGCCAGGCGCCGACGAGGAGCTGATAGAACAGATACTCGTCGTTGCGGTCGGGCGGGGCGGTGCCCTCCACGTCGCCGCGGCGGGCGCGCAGCAGGCGGCTCCAGGTCTGGATCTGCCGCTCCCACTCCTCCGGCATTTCCGACAGGGCGTAGAGGCGGGCGCGGGTGTCCTCGCCGCGCTTGGTGTCGTGGGTGGTGCTGCCCAGCATGGCGTGCGGCCAGCGCTCCGCCCGTTCGGAGTTGGCGTGGTGGAAGTTGGTGGTGCCGACCCCGAAATGCTCGGGATGCCCGCCCACCTCGTTCAGCGCGGCCAGCCGGTTGTAGCGGTAGAAGGCGGTGTCCTCCAGCCCCTTGGCCATCACCGGACCGCTGTACTGCTGGAAGCGCATGGCGAAGCGCAGCACCTGCTGGCGGCTGTAGCCGCTGCGCGGCTGGGCCACCAGATCGGTGGTCAGCAGCCTGTGCAGGAAATCATAGGCGGAGCCGTCGGTGTTCGGGTCGGCTTTGCGCGCCTGGGTGATCGCCCAGTCGATGCTCCGCCGGTCCAGTTCGCTGACGCCGCGCCAGTCCACATAGGTGCGGTAGACCGGGAAGCGGGCGATGGTTTCCTTCAGCGCCTGATGCAGGATGTTGGCGGTGAAGTCGGCGGTGTGCGGGTTGGCGCGGGCGATGCGCGAGGCCTGCCGGGCAAGCACGTGAAGCTCGCTGGCCATCTCGCTTTCCATGATGCGGATCTTGCTGGTCCGCACCACCTCGTCGAAGCTCTCGCGCCGCCCGGTGAAGTCGGCGTAGAGGCGGGTGAAGGCCTCCTCGCCCTGCGGGTCGACGAACAGCCCGCCCATCAGGTTGGCGAACTCGTAGCCGGTGGTGCCGTCGATCGGCCAGTCCTCGCGCAGCCGCTCGTGGCGGGCCAGGATCTTCTCGACCACCAGATAAAAGGGCCGCTCGGTTGCCTGGGCCAGCCGCTCGCAATAACCCTTGGGGTCGTAGAGGCCATCGATGTGATCGATGCGCAGCCCGTCCAGCGTGCCGTCGTCGACCAGCTTGAAGGCCAGCCGGTGGGCGACGTCGAACAGCTCCCGCTCCTCCATGCGCAGGCCGGCGAGTTCGTTGATGTTGAAGAAGCGGCGGTAGTTGATGTCGTCCGCCGCCACCTTGAAATAGGCGGCGCGCCAGTTCTGGGCGGCGATCAGCTCGGTCAGCCGGCGCCAGCTCTCCGGCTCGCCCTCCGCGCCACGGAAGCGCTTCAGCCGGCGCTCCACGGCCTCGGCGACATCGGGCTTCTCGGAGACCAGAGCGGCCAGCTCCGCCTTCAGGGCGTTGGCGCGGCGGATCTGGTGCGGGCGCACCTGATCGAGATGGCGGAAGGCGTCGCCGATGCGCTCCAGGTCCGGCTGGTCGTCGCCCAGGATCGTGCCGTAGTCGGCGGGCCGGATGGGCAGCTTGTGGGTGCCGTAGGCCCAGACGGCGAAGCCGCCGGCCTCCTTGTCGAAGCGCAGCTCCAGCCCGCCGGATTCCAGAACCGCGCCGAACTGGTCGCCGAGCAGCGGCACCAGCACCTTGCCGTGCAGGTAGCGGCGGTCGGGTTCCCACTCGATGTCGAAGTAGCCGGCGTAGGGGCTGTCTGGCCCCCATTCCAGCACGTCCAGCCACCAGCCGTTGTCGGCCCCGCCGACGCCCATGTGGTTCGGCACGAAGTCGAGGATCTGGCCCAGCCCGTTGCGCTTCAGCGCCTCGACCATGGCGTGGAAGGATTCCTCGCTGCCCAGCTCCGGGTTCAGGGCGTTGTGGTCGACGATGTCGTAGCCGTGGGTGCTGCCCGGCCGCGCCTTCATGTAGGGCGAGGCGTAGAGATGGCTGACCCCCAGCCGCGCCATGTAGTCGGCGATTCCGGCGGTGCGGTCGAAGCCGAACTCGGCGCGCAACTGCACGCGGTAGGTGGCCAGGGGGATCGGCTTATCGGCGTCCGCCGCCATGGGTTGGTCTCCTGATGGGTGTTCCCTCTCCCCCCTGGGGAGAGGGGAGGGTGAGGGGGTTGTGCGTGTGCCGGACGTTCGGGAGTTGCGGGACCCCCTCACCCCAACCCTCTCCCCGGAGGGGAGAGGGGGTTATCGTCGCGCCTCCCATCCGCCACCGCGGCCGGCCGGGCGGCGGCCATGATGGCGGCGATGGCGCCGGCCTGCGGGCAGTCGGCCATGTCCTCCAGTGCGAGGCGCAGCTTGCGGCGCCAGTTGGGATACTGGTCCACCGTGCCGGGCAGGTTCACCTGCTCCAGCTCGGCGGTCAGGTCGTCCATCTGGACCATGGCGATGGCCGAGCCGGTGCGGGCCAGGAAGGCGTGCACCGCGTGGCCCAGCGCCTCGCTGTAGGGGCTGTCGGGGCCGAAGCTGGCGGGCAGCGGCAGGAAGGCGTCGGCCAGAGCCTCCAGCAGGCGGGCGCGCTCGGCCATGCGGCGGTCGCGCTGGCGCTCCGCCTCGCCCTCTGCCGGGTACAGGCCGCGCTCCTCCTTCAGCGTGATGTCGTGCCCCTCCCACCAGCCGCGCAGCGTGGCGAGGTCGTGGCTGCCCACCGTGGCGAGCGCCGTGTAGGGGTAGTCGTCGGGGCCGCGGAACCCGCCGTCCTCGGTCCATTCGAAGAACATCACCCGGTAACTCAGGACACCCGCCTCCGCCATGCGTTCGCGGAATCCCTCGGGCACGGTGCCCAGATCCTCGCCGACCACGAGGCAACGGTTGCGCTGGCTCTCCAGGGCCAGGATTCCGAGGAGGTCGTCCATCGGGTAGGCGACGTAGGCCCCTTCGGAGGGCGGGTGCCCCTCCGGTATCCAGTAGACGTGCTGGAGCGCCATGGCGTGGTCGATGCGCAGCGCCCCGGCGTGGCGCATGTTGGCGCGCAGAAGCTCGATGAAGCGGGCGTAGCCGCCCTCGCGCAATGCGTGGGGGTGGAAGGGCGGCAGGCCCCAGTCCTGCCCGGCCGGGTTGAACAGGTCGGGCGGGGCGCCGACATGGGCCTGCGCCACCACCACATGCGGGTCGGCCCAGGTCTCCGCCCCGCCGCTGTCCGCCCCGACCGCGAGGTCGCGGAAGAAGCCGACGGCCATGCCGCGCTCCCGCGCCCGCTCCGCCGCCGCCCGCAACTGGCTGTCGGCCAGCCATTGCAGCCAGACGAAGAAGTCGATGCGCTCCCGCCGCTCCTCGGCGAAGCGGCGGACAGCGGGGGAGGTGGCGTCCCGATACTGCTCCGGCCAGCGGCGCCAGTCGGGCGTGCCGTCCTTGGCGAAACGCTCGCGCAGGGCCTGGAAGGTGCAGAAGCGCTCCAGCCCCTCGCCCAGCTCGGCCCGGAAGGCGGCGAGCGCCCGCCGCCGCTCCTCGCTGCCCTCGCTCTGGAAATGGGCGAACAGCCGTTCCAGGACCGGCAGCTTCAGCGCCGCCACGGCGGCGTAATCGACCAGCGGGGCGGTCCCCGCCGCCTGCACCGCGCCGAGGAAGCTCTCGTCCGCGATCCGGTCGCGGGTCTCGGCGCAGCCCATCAGTTCCGGCACCGCCAGCACGTCGATGTAGAGCGGGTTGAGGAACAGGCGGCTGGTCGGGGAATAGGGGCTGGCCTGATCGGGCTGGTCGAGGAACAGGGCGTGCAGCGGGTTCAGCCCGACGATGCCCGCGCCGCGCGCCGCCGCCATCTCCGCGACGTTGACGAGGTCGCCGAAGTCGCCGATCCCCCAATCCCCGGCGCAGCGCAGGGCGTAGAGCTGGACCGACAGGCCCCAGATCCGCTCGCCCATCTGGAGCGGGGCGGGCAGATGGCAGGTGGCGGGGGCGGCGATGACCGTCGTCTCCAGGCCGGGATGCTCCGCCCGCAGGCCGTCCACGTCCAGCCGCAGCCGGTGATAGCCGGGCGCCGGAGCCGCGCCGAGGTCGAGGCGGCGCACCTCGAAATGCTGGCCCTCGGCGCCCGCCTTGCGGACCAGCGGCAAGTCGCCGAAATCGGCCTCGCCGCTGCGGTCGCCCCCGCCCTCCAGCGTCAGGGTCCAGCGCAGCGTCCCGCTGCCTTCCGGCAGGGTGACGGTGACGGAGAAGGGCGGGCGGTCGATGCGCAGCACCGCCACCGGGGGCAGGGGACGGGCCAACTCGCGCCGCTCCAATGCCGCCAGCGCCTCTTCCGGATCGTCGGCGTCCACCTCCATGGCGGCGAGCAGGGCGCGGATGGTGCCCTCCGACGCCTGGACGGTCTCGCCCGACGCGCCGGTGTAGTGCGTCTCGATCCCCATCCGCTCGCCGAGCCGGTCGAGCGCCGTCGTCTCCTCGATGGTCCACAGGACGGACAGCGGCGCCATGGTTCCGCCATCAAGGCCCTTACCCTCGGTCCACAGGACGCGGCCCACGGCCTCGCCTATGCCCGTCACGGGGGCGTCGGACAGGTTGGCGAGCAGATGCAGGCGGCTGCCGTCGCCCAGCCGCCAGGAGACGCGGATGCCTCGCCCGTCGATCACCTCGTAGGCCGACGCACCGCCGGGCGCGTTCTCCAGCCGCGGCGCGATCTCCTTGCGGCGCACCGCCAGGATGCGGCGGTACCAGTCCAGCCATTCCCCGTGCTCGCCCGTCTCGCGGTCGTCCCAGTCGAGCTTGGCCGACTGGAAGGTCTCGGGCGCGGTCGGGTCGGGGATGCGGTCGCGCACCGCCGGGTCCTGGAATTCGGGGAACTTGGCGAACTCCTCCCGCCGGCCGTTGCGCACCGCCTCGGCCAGCTCGTCGGCGAAGTCGCAGAAGAAGGGGAAGGGACGGTCGGACGCCCACTCTTCGCCCATGAACAGCATCGGGATGCCCGGCCCCAGCAGATAGAGCGAACTCGCCGCCCGCACCGCTTCGGGCCGCGAGAAGCGGGTGATGCGGTCCCCGAAGGCGCGGTTGCCGATCTGGTCGTGGTTCTGGATGAAGGTGACGAAGGCGGTCGGCGGCAGGTGCGCCGACGGCTCGCCGCGCGCCTCGCCGCCGCGGTAGGAGGAGGCGTGCCCCTGGAAGGCGAAGCCCTCGGCCATGGCGCGGGCCAGCTTCACCGCGTCGCCGGCGTAGTCGGCGTAATAGCCGGCGTCCTCGCCGGACGCCCAGACGTGCAGGCAGTGGTGCAGGTCGTCGTTCCACTGCGCGGTGTGCCAGCGCGGGTCGCCCTCCGGATGGCGCTCCAGCAGGTGGGCTTCGTTCTCGTCGTTCTCCAGCACGAGATGGACGTGGCGGCGGCAGCGCACGGCGTCCTGCACGCGCTCCGCCAGCTCCTGGAGGAACAGCTTGTCGCTGTCGTCGAGGATGGCGTGGACCGCGTCGAAGCGCAGCCCGTCCATGTGGAACTCCTCGATCCAGTAGAGCGCGTTGTGGATGAAGTAGTCGCGCACCGTGGCGTTGCGCGGCCCGTCCACGTTGATGGCGTCGCCCCAGGGCGTCTTGTGCCGGTCGGTGAAGAAGGCCTTGGCGTAGGCGTGGAGGTAGTTCCCGTCCGGCCCGAAATGATTGTAGACGACGTCGAGGAAGACCATCAGCCCCTTGGCGTGGGCGGCGTCGACCAGCGCCTTCAGATCCTCCGGGCGGCCATAGGCGGCGTCCGGGGCGTAGGGCAGCACCCCGTCATAGCCCCAGTTGCGGGCGCCGGGGAAATCGGCCACCGGCAGAAGCTCGATGGCGGTGACGCCAAGCTCAACGAGGTGGTCGAGCTTGTCGATGGCGGCGCGGAAGGTGCCCTCCTCGGTGAAGGTGCCGACGTGAAGCTCGTACAGCACCGTCTCGTGCCAGGGGCGGCCGGTCCAGGCGGCGTCGGACCAGCGGAAGACGGTGGGGTCGATCACCTCGCTCGGCCCGTGCACGTCCTCCGGCTGGTGGCGGGAGGCCGGGTCGGGCACGCGCAGCCCGTCCGGAAGCTCGAACTGGTAGCGGGTGCCCGCTTGGGCCTGGGCGGTGGTCCATTCGAACCAGCCGTCGGCCCGCCGCACCATGGGCAGCAGGGCGTGGGTGTCCTCCAGCCACAGCGAGACCTGCTCGGTCCCCGGCGCCCACAGCGTGAAGCGGACGGAGCCGTCGGGCTGCACCTGCGCGCCGAAGGGCATGGCGTGGGCCCGCGCCTCGCCGAGGCGGGTGGCGCCGGGGGCGGCCAGCCCGACCGGGCCGGACGCGCGGTCGGCCACCTCCGGCCCGGCGTCGGCGCCCAGGATGCCGATGGCCCCGGCCAGCGGAATGGCCAGCCAGTCGGGCCGGTTCGCCAGCTCGTAGCCGATCTCGTAGAGCGCCTTCTCCAGCAGGAAGAGTTTCAAAAGCTGCGTGGCGGTGGCCGCGTCGGCGGGCCAGCCCGGGCAATCACCGATGGCCTCGCGGTAGCCGGCGACGAAGGCGGAAGCCGCCTCCCCCTCCCACCAGTTCAGCCAGGCGGTGCGGGCGCCGCGCGCCGTCTCGTCCAGGTCGTCGGGCAGGGCGGCCCGCGCCCCGGCGGCGGCGTAGGTGATGGAACGCAGCATCCCCGCCACGTCGCGCAGGATGCAGTGCTTGGCCCGCCGCTCGGCCAGAGGGCGCATCGGCTCGCCCTCGAAATCGACGATGAACAGGTCGTCCTTGCCAGCCAGCACCTGCCCCAGGTGATAGTCGCCGTGCAGGCGCATGGCGTGGAAGGTCCCGCGCGGCGGCGTCAGCGTCTCGATCTGCCGCATCACCGTCGCCTCGCTGTCGGCCAGCGACGCGGCGTAGGGGGCGAGGTCGGCGTCCAGCCGCGGGGCGGCCTCCCGCAGCTGGCCCAGAACGCGGCGGGCGAGGGTGCGCACCCCGTCCGCCCAGCCCGTCAGCATGGCCGGAGTCACCGGTTCGGGCGTGAAGGCGTCGCCGCCGCCGGGGGTGGCGAGCGCCCGATGCATCTCCGCCGTGCGACGGCCCAGCCGGCGCATGAAGGTCATCAGGGCGACGTCGTCCGCCGTGTCGTCGAAGCGTTCGACGCGCTCCGCCAAGCAGGCGGTGACGTGGCTCCAGGCGTCGCGGGCGTCGGGAACCAGCTCCTGCAGGATGCACAGGGTGGCGGCCTCGCCGTCGCCCGTGCGCTCCACCCAGCCGAGCAGCGCGGGGGTGTTGCGGAAGTTGGCGACCTCGGTCAGGAAGCGCCCGACCTCCAACTCCGGATGGGTGCCGGATTCCAGCTTGCGCAGCCCCTTCAGGATCGCGGCGTCGCCGACGCGGACGGAAGTGTTGGACTGCTCCACCCCCGTCCAGCGCAGCGGGGCGCCGCCGTCCAGCGCGCCCTTTACGGCGTCGAAGGCGCGGCTGCGGCCATAGCGCAGGCCGCCGTTCTCGCCGCCCTTGCGGATTCCGTTAAGCAGGGCGCGAACGACCTCCTCGTCCCCGTAGCCGTCGCGCAGGCTGCCCGGCCAGGGGAGCGCCTCCGGACCGGCGATGGTGAAGGGATCGGCGGTGTCGGCCTCGCCGTCGTCGCCTTGGCCGTCGCGGTTGAGCACCAGGGGAAGCTGGTAGAGCTGTGCCTCCCGCCCCGGTGCCTCCACCCGCAGCAGGCAGAGCTGGGCGGAACCGGAGGCCAGCGGAAGCGGCAGCGCATCGACGATGCGCACGGTGGGCGTGCCGGCGTCCTTGGCGGCGTACCAGCGCCGTCCGGTCAGGAAGCCGGGAAGCAGTTTGTCCTGAAGCAGGGACAGGGCCTCGCCCTCGATGGGGCTGGAAAAGACATTCGATTTGGGCGCTGTCGACAAGACACGTCTCCCCTGTTGGGCGGCACGGCTCGCACAACAACCGGGGCGGTGCGGTGTTCCTCCCGCCTAACCGTAGGTGGCTAGCCGTCGGACATGCGCGGATGGTGGGGCAGGCGGCCCAGCCGGCCGACCCGTTCGGCCAGTTGCAGCGCCTCGACCACGTCGTCGAGCCGCCCGCACTGCATCAGCGTGTGGGCGTGAGTGTTGAGCGCGGCGACGACCGCGCGTTCGTCGGACACACCGTCGGCCGGGCGCCCGTCGCGATCGAGGATGACCGCACCGAGCGCGGCCAGCGCCTCCGCCGACAGATTTACGGCGTCGAGCATCGCCGCGTCGTCCTTCTCCGCGGCGTTCAGCACGGGTTCCAGCACCTCGGCGAGCAACCGGGGATTCATGAAGGCACGCTCCTGACGGCATCTGTGCTTTAAAACACTGAAGATGGCCCGTTGTGCCGCCGCCGCAAGCCGATGCCCCGTCAACTGAACGGGAGGTAGAGGCGCTTGCGCTTCCCAAATTCCACCGCCCGGAGGGGAGAGGGACCCTGAAACATGTCTGGCGGCTGGGAAGGCGCAGGCAGGCCTGAACCGGCGCACAGCCGTTAGCCTTGTCCCCGGCCGCATCTCCCATTTTGTATGAATTCCGGCGGCGTATTGGATGCATTCAAATTGACATTGTCAGCCTTGATGGTGCATACGATCACGCATTGCATGCAGGCATTGCTTGCCATTGCCCTCGAAGGAACACGCGATGTCATCCGAACAGGAGTGGCCGCCTCTTCCCCCGTTCAGCACCGGCGCGCGTGGTCGCTGCCCACGCTGCGGCCAGGGTCATCTGTTCAACGGCTTCCTGGCGCTGCGCTCCCACTGCGAGGTCTGCGGTCTGGACCACTCCTACGCCGATCCGGCCGACGGCCCCGCCTTCTTCGTCATCTGCTTCGCCTCCATTCCCACGGTCATCCTGGCGCTCTGGATCGAGGTAAAGTTCGAGGCCCCTTACTGGGTGCACCTCGTCACGACCCTGCCGTTCCTGTTGCTGACCTGTGTGCCGCCCTTGCGGCCGTTGAAGGGGTGGCTGGTGGCCAGCCAGTACGTCTACAAGGCTGAGGAAGCCCGTTTCGTTGCCGCCCCACCAACCCACCCGTCTGCGGCTCCGCCCGCAGACAAAATCTCACGCTCGACCTGACTGTCGTCAGGTTTCCTTGACGATAGACGGTGTCATAGCCTGGAGATGTTCAAAATGTACGACTGGTTCCCTTTGGTCTTCTTCCCATTCAAAATTATCGTGTTGGGAACGGGCATGTTCTTCGCCATCAAGTGGCATCACGATAAGGCGAAGCAGGAGAAAGCGAAGAAGGACAACGAAGCCAACGCATCGTAGGCGCCCGCCGAAAACAGCGGCCGCCATCGCAAGGCATCGGACAGGACTTACGCCTCCAGGACGGATTCGACCTCGGACAGGTCGCTCAGGCGGCGGGCCAGCTTGTCCGTGCACTGGATTTCCAGGATGCCGAAGCCGGCGTTGGGCGCGATCGCGTGAAGATCGCCGGCCATGCCGTTCTGGCTGGCGAAGCGCTTGAGCCGCTCCACCATGGCGTCGCGCTCGGGCCGGCCCGGACGCAAGCCGGGCAAGGGGCGGGTGAACAGGACCTTGTAGCGTTTGAACATGGCGTGAGCCATGGGAGAGGCTCCCGACCTGCGGAATGGAGATGGACGCGCCAGGGGATGTGGCACGTCCGCTCCATCGCTGCAAGCCTTTCGGGCCGGGATCAGTCCCCAGCCTCAGTCCTTGCTCGGCTCCACATTCTCCGCGCCCTTGCGGGTGCCGCCGAAACGGTCGGCGCCCTTGGCGTCAGGGGCATCCGGCTTCTTGTGGTTGCCGGTGTTCTGCTGGTCGTCGGTGTGCTTGACGGTTTCTTCGGTGTGGGGCTGCTTCATCGCGGGGCCTCATGCTCCGTTCGGAATGGTCACCCCATCAACCGGTCAGGCTCGCGCCCGTTCCCTCAGATCACATTCGTCTCCAGCAGGGGGCGGTTCTCCACCAGACGGTCGTAGGCGAAGGCCGACAGGTTCAGGCTGCGGTAGGCGCCGGTCGCTATCAACTCCGCCAGCCCGCGCCCGGCGCCCGGCGCCTGTTGCAGGCCATGACCGCTGAAGCCGTTGCAGAACAGGAAGTTACAAAGTTCCGGATGCGGCCCGATGACGGCGTTCTGGTCGATCTCGTTGTATTCGTAGAAGCCGGCCCAGGCGTTGGTGACCTTGATCGCCTCGAAGGCGGGGACGCGTTCGGCCAGCGCCGGCCACATCATCTCCTCGAACAGGTCGTGCTCGACCGTCAGGTCGTCGGTGTCCGGGTCGCGGTCGGCGGGCGGCGGGGCGCCGCAGATGAACTGCTTGCCCTCGGGCCGGAACCACACGCCGGACGGATCGATGACCAGCGGACAGCCGGGAAGCTCTTCCCGGCAGTCGAACACGAAGACGCAGCGCTTGCGCGCCGCCACCGGCAGGTCCACCCCGGCCATGGTGGCGACGCGGCGGGCCTGCGGCCCGGCGGCGTTGACCGCCACCCCGCAGGACAGCCGCCGCCCGTCGGCCAGACGCACCGCGGTGACCTTGCCCTCGGCGGTGTCGATGCCCGCGACCTCCCCGGCGATCATGGCGACGCCCAGCGCCTTGGCCTTGCGGCGGAAGGCCTGCATCAGGCTGTAGCCGTCGAACCAGCCCTCCCCGGACAGGCCGAGCGAGCCGAGCGCGATCCCCTCCACCGACAGCCAGGGGAAGCGGGCGGTCAGGTCCTCCGGCGACAGCAGCGCCACGTCGGCGCCGCAGGACAGCTGGATGGCGTTGTTCCGGCGCAGGATGTCCGCTCCGGCCCCGGTCGCCAGATAGAGATAGCCCGGTTCGCGCAGGCCCAGATCCACCGGATCGCCGTCCACGGACAGATGTTCCGTCGCGTTGCGGATGAAGGACAGGCCGAACTGCGACAGCGCGATGTTCGCCGGCGTCGAGAACTGCTGGCGGATCGAGCTGGCCGACAGGGCGGAGGAGGCGCGCTGGTAGGTCGGGTCCCGCTCCACCACCGCCACGGTGCCGCCGAAGCCGGGGTCGTTCGCCAGGAAATAGGCGACCGCGCAGCCCATCACACCACCGCCGACGATCACGACGTCGTACCGATCCGCCATCGAACGCTCCCGAATTAACCTTGTTTATCGTTCCGGTGATCGGGCCAGAAGGCGGGGCCGCCGTCAAGAGGGCTCAGGAGGCCCAGCGCTCACAGCCCGGCGATGGCGCGGGCGACCGTCATCCACTCGTCGCCCGGCTCGGCGTCGCGCAGCGCCAGAAGCGGCGGCCAGACGCCCAGTTGGCTGCGGCGGCGTTGGGTGACGAAGCGGTCGATCTCCTCCGGCGTCGGCAGGCGGTCGGCCTTGCGCTGGTTGCAGCGGCGGTGCGCCAGCACGACGTTCGGCGCCGCGTCGAGTCCGCCGTAGGCCAGCGGAATCAGATGGTCGAAGGTCGCCTTGGCCCCCACCGGCTCTCCGCAATAGAAGCAGCACCCGCCCTGTTGAACGTCCATGAGGCGGTACTCGTCGGGGCTGACGGGCATGGCAGGGTCTCCAGGGTGGGGGCCTCCTGTAAGGCTTACACCGGCAGGCGGATCAGCACGCGCAGGCCGCCGTAGGGGCTGTCGCTGAGCGTGATGTCGCCGCCGTGGCTGCGGACGACGTCGCGGGCGATGGTCAGCCCCAGCCCGGCGCCGCCGGTCGCCTGGTTGCGGGAGCTGTCCAGCCGGAAAAAGGGTTTGAACACATCGTCGCGGGACGCCTGCGGGATGCCCGGCCCGTCGTCGTCCACCAGGATGTCGATGAAGCCGTGCTCCCGCTCCGCCCGCACCCAGATGCGGTCGCCGTGGCGCCGGGCGTTGGACAGCAGGTTGGCGAGGCAGCGCCGCGTCGCGTTGGGGCGCAGCGGCAGGGTCAGCCCGTCCGGTGCTGCCAACGCCACCTCCGCCCCCTCGCGGCGGACGCCGGAGACCACCTCGTTGAGGATGCGGGTCAGGTCGGTCGGCTGAACGGTCTCCGTCCCTTCGCCGCGGGCGAAGGCCAAGTAGCCCTCGATCATCATCTCCATCTCGGTGACGTCGGTCAGAAGCTCCTCGACCTCCGGCCCGTCGCCCAGCATGTCCAGCGCCAGCTTCATGCGGGTCAGCGGCGTGCGCAGGTCGTGGCTGACGCCGGCCAGCATTTCCGTGCGTTGGGTGATCTGGCGGTGGATGCGCTCGCGCATGCGCAGGAAGGCGACGGCGGCCTGCCGCACCTCGGTCGCGCCCTCCGGCTTGAAGTTGCGCACGTCGCGGCCCTTGCCCAGCGCGTCCGCGGCGGCGGCCAGCCGCTTGATGGGGCGGATCTGGTTGCGCATGAAGATGATGGCGACGGTGAACAGCACCAGGGCCGAGCCGACCATCCACAGGATGAAGATGTAGCTGGTCGGGCTGAACAGGCGGCGTTCCGGCGACATAACCGACAGCACGCCGTCGGGCATCTGCACGCGGATCTCGTACCATTCGCGGGTGATCCGGGTGTTGATGGCGAAGGGCCGCCGCACCCGCTCGTGCAGCGCCTTGCTGAGCGTGTTCTCCAGCATGCCGCGCAGCTTCGGCGGGTGGTCGGGCAGGGTGCTGCCGGGCTCCAGAGTCACGATCAGGTCGGTGCTGCGCGCGGTGGCGGCCAGCGTCCAGTTGCGCCCTTCCGGGGTCGGGTCGTGCTCCAGCATGCCGATGACCATGGCGATGTCGCCGGCCACCGCGAAGGCCAGCCGGTTCGTCATGGTGTCCCAGTGCCGGTCGTAGAAGATCCAGGTGGCCACCGCCTGGGCCAGGATGACCGGCGTCACGATGATCAGCAGCGAACGGCCGAACAGCGTCCGGGGCAGGAACCGCTTCAGCAGCCCCGTCTGCTCGCGGCGCGGCATCGGCATCGGTGCGGCGGCGGTGTCGGTGGTCATGGTCCTGGTCCTGGCTTTCCGGCGGTCCCGTTACGGGTCCGGCCTCAACACATAGCCCTCGCCGCGCACCGTGTGGAGGTAGCGCGGCTCCCGCGGGTCGGGTTCGATCTTGCGGCGCAGCCGGGTCACCTGCACGTCGATGGTGCGGGCGTTGCCGGCGACCTTGCTGCGCTCCGTCAGCTCCTCGCGCGAGAAGATGGTGCCGGGGGAGGCGGCGAGCACGCGCAGCAGCCCGGCCTCCGCAGTGGTCAGCCGGACCACCTCCTCGCCCGCCCGCAGCTCGTCGCGGTCGGGCAGGTAGATCATCGGGCCGAGCTTGACCGGCTGCGGCGGCACCGGGTCCGCCGGGCGGCTGGCCTGACGGCGCAGGATCGAATTGATGCGCAGCAGCAGCTCGCGCGGGTTGAACGGCTTGGCGAGGTAGTCGTCGGCCCCGGCCTCCAGCCCGGCGATGCGGTCGTCCGGCTCGCCCCGCGCGGTCAGCAGCAGGATGGGCAGGTCGCGCTCCCGCCGCAGCGATTCGGTCAGCTCCAGCCCGGTCTCGCCCGGCATCATGATGTCGAGAACCAGCAGGTCGAAGGCGAGCCCGGCCAGCTTGGCTCGCGCCTCCGCCGCGTCCTTCGCGGTGGCCACCAGGAAGCCGTTGCCGGCGAGATACTTGCGCAGCAGCTCGCGCAGGCGGGTGTCGTCATCGACGACCAGAATATGGGGCTGGTCTTCTTCGGTCATGGCGCGACTGTAGCGCAAGCGGGCGCCGTGCACCAAGGGAAGCGGCAGCGGCGGGACAGGGCATCGGGCCGCACGTCAGGCCCCGCTTCAGGCCCCGCTTCAGGCGGCCGCGTCGGCGCCCGCGGTCAGCTCCGCCAGGGTGGTCAGGATGCGGTTGGGCGGGGCGGGCTTGGTCAGCACGAGGCAGCCCGCGTCCTTGGCGGCGCGCACGAGGTCGGCGGAGAGTTCCCCGGTGAGCAGGATGGCCGGAACGTCCCGTCCCAACACGCCGCGAAGCGTCTGGATGCCGCTCAGCCCGTCGGTGCCGCCGGGCAACCGGTAATCGCTGAGGATCGCCGAGGGCGCCTGGAGGGTCGCCTGGGCGGCGGCGAGGGCGGAATCGAAGCTGTCGGCCGCCATCACACCGGCCCCGGCCTGCTCCAGCAGCAGGGTCAGGGAGCTGCGCTGCAACGGATCGTCCTCGACCACCAGCACCCGCCGTCCGGACAGGCGCCCGGGAGAGGGTTCGGCGGTGCGCTCCGGAGGGATGGGGGGCGCCGCGGGGGGCGTCAACTCCGGCCGGGAAACCTCCACGGCCGGCGGGACGGCGGGGGCCGCGACGCGGGGCAGGGTGACGGCGAAGACCGAGCCGCGGCCGACCCGCGACCGGACCTCCAGCGGATGGCCGAGCAGGCGGGCGGTGCGCTCGACGATGGAGAGGCCGAGGCCGGCGCCGCGCGACCCGTCGCGGGCGGAGTTGCCGATCTGGTAGAATTCCTCCCAGATCGTGCCCAGCTCCGCCTTGGCGATGCCCTGGCCGCTGTCCCAGATTTCCACCCGCAGGCGGTCGCCGTGCGGCCGCACCCCGACGACCACCCCGCCGCGCGCCGTGTATTTGACGGCGTTGGACAGCAGGTTGCGCAGGATCGGCTGAAGCCGCGCCGGATCGCTGCGCACCCAGGCGTTGGTGGGCATTACGGTCAGCCGCAGGCCCTTGCCCTCGGCCTCTGCCCGCAGTTCGGCGGCGAGCTGGTCGAGCAAGGGGGCGAGGGGGAAGGCGGCGACCTCCACCGGCACCACCCCGGCCTCCAGCCGCGACAGGGTCAGCAGATCGTCGAGCAGCCGCTGCCCGGCCTGGAGCGACGCCGAGGCCATGGCGCCCAACTGCTGGAGCGTCGGGTTCGGCGCCTCCTTCAACAGCAGTTCGTGGAAGGCGGCCAGACCTTGCAGGGGCTGGCGCAGGTCGTGGCTGACCGTCGCCAGCACCTTCATCTTGGCGAGGCTGGCCATCTCCGCGCTGCGCAGGGCCTTCTCCAGGTCCGCCGTGCGCTGGCGGACGCGCTCGTCCAGGCTCTGGTTGGCGCGCAGAAGCTCCGCCCGGACCGTCTCCTCCCGCCGGGCGCCGGCCAGGGCAAAGGCGAACAGCAGGGACGCGCCGGTCAGGATGCCGCCGCTGACCGCCGTGGTCCACAGGGCGCGCTCCCGCCAGGGGGCCAGCACCTCGGCCAGGGGGCGGCTCGCCACCACGACGATCGGGAAGCCGGTCAGCATCCGCGCGGCGGTGATCTGCGTGCCCTCGATGATCGCCGGGCCGTCCGGCGGGTCCCAGGGCTGGGGCCAAGCGGTGGTGGGGGGCTCGACGGCGCTGTTCGGCGGCCATTCCGCCAGCTTCTCCTTGGCGCTGGTGAACAGGGCCAGCCGGGCACCCTCGCCCCAGCCGGCCTCCCCATACATCTGCGAGAAATAGGTGTTCCGGATGCCCGCCACCGCGATCGCCTGGAGGATTCCCTCCTCGTCGCGCAGGGCGCGGCTGATGGTGAAACGCCCCTGGCTGATGCCGGGGCCAGGGATTTCGGGGCCGGGCAGGTGGGACCCGACATGGAGGCCCAGCGGCGGTCCCTGGTTGACGCCCAGATGGGCCTGGGCATAGTCCCGCTCCGACAGGTCGCGGGGCGGCGGCGGGTGTTCCGCGCTGTCGAGAAGCAGTCGGCCCCGCGCATCGAGCGCCCAGACGCCGCCGACCTGCGGCAGGCGTTCGGCGCGGGCGTGCATCGCCGCCTGGATGCGCCGCCCTTCGGCGGGGTCGCGGCGGTCCCACCGTTCCAGCGCGTCGAGCAGCATGCGCAGCTGGGCGTCCCCGGCTTCGATGGCGCGGCTGGCGTGTTCGTCGAGCAGATGGGCGGTCGCGGCGAACTCGCGGCGGGCCTGTTCCAGCGTGACGTGGCGGTCGCGCGACACCGACAGGGCGGACACGCCGACGCACAGAGCGGCAAAGGTCAGGAACGCGGCCACGAGATGGGCACGCTGCATGCCGCCGGCTCCTTCAGGAAAGCTAAGTCAAAAGAATCGGGTTGCCAAAATCATGGGCTAAGCAACAAGCCGGGGACAACTCCGCCGAAGGGCAGGGACGACACCGACGAACGAGGCAAGAGTCGTGAGTCGAAACAAGTGGGCGGGGCTTTGCCCGAAGGGTTCGGGTTGCATCCCGGCCTTTCGATCCCCACATGAAAAGAGTCGAATTTCTTTGGGTCTACGGTCCGCTTGCAGATCGCTGCGTCTGGTCCTTCCCCTCGGTGATTTGATGTGAACCCGTGGCACGAGCGCCATGGGAAACCTCGTTCAAGGAACTACCAGATGGCTACTGGAACCGTGAAATGGTTCAACACCACCAAGGGCTACGGCTTCATCCAGCCGGATGACGGGACGGCCGACGTGTTCGTCCACATCTCCGCCGTTGAGCGGTCGGGCATCAACATTCATGAAGGCCAGAAGCTGTCCTACGAACTCCAGCGCGACCCCAAGAAGGGCAAAAGCGCCGCGGCCAACCTGAAGGAGGCGTGATTTTCCGCTCCGATTTTTTCGGAGCCGCCCGTTCAGGGGCCGCCCGTTCAGAAACCGGTTGCCCCCAATCCTGTAACAGCCGCTTCACAAAAGAAACGCATGCTCCATGGACCGCCGGGACCGCCCGGATGGTGCTATGGGGCACGATGACGATCACAGGAGGCATGCATGGCATCCGATAACCGCAGCGCGGATCGGAATGATCTCGACTCCATGACCCGCGAGTTTCTTGCGAAGGGGGGTAAAATCGTTCAGTGCCCGCCGGGGTCCTCGGACAGCGTGGTGTACAAGCGCACGTCCTTCCGCCGCCGCGGCGCCACGAACGCCGCGGGCAAGGACGGGGCGGAGGGCGCCGCCGGCACACCGCCGGCGGATGCGGCTCCGGCCGCCGCCGCCGCCGCCGCCGAGCCGGCCCAGACCCCGGCCAAGGATTGAGTTGACCGGAGAGTGAGTTGGCCGGGGTTTGACCCGACGGGTTTCCGGTCCGGTTCCTACCGCTTCACGGCGGCGAGCCGGGCCGGCACCGGGGGTGCGAACTTCACCCGGTCCTCCTCGTCCATCATGCCCAGCATCACCTTGCGGAAGCCCTCCACGGCCTCCGCCCCGGCCATGCGGTAGGCGCGGGCGATCCGCTGCCGCTGCGTTTCGGAAAGCTGGCGTTCCAGCTCCACGCCCTTTTCCGTCAGTTCCAGCAGACGCTGCCGCCGGTCCCGCACGCCCGTCTGCTGCTGGATGAATTCCTGCCGGACCAGCTCCCCCAGCACGCGCGACAGGCTCTGCTTGGTGATCTTCAGGATCGCCAGAAGCTCCGATACGGTGATCTTCGGGTAGCGCCCGACGAAATAGATGACGCGGTGGTGCGCCCGGCCGAAGCCGATCTGCGCCAGGATCTCGTCCGGCTCCGCGGTGAATTCCCGATAGGCGTAGAACAGCAGCTCCATGCCCGTGCGAAGTTCCTCTTCGCGCAGGAAAAGCTGGTTCACGCCCGCTTTTATGTCAGCCATGTTGACGTGATCGGTGCGATTCGTTACAAATGGGTCAATAAGCCAGACATAAACGAACAAAGCCCGCGAGACAAGCGCGGCTTTCGACATTTCCATTCCAAGTCCCGAGCAACGGGCCAAAGACCAAGGTGGGAGCCGCCATGTCCATCCTTCCCTTCGACGACCGCGACGGCGTGATCTGGTACGACGGCGCGCTGGTGCCGTGGCGCGACGCGAATCTGCACGTCCTGTCGCACGGCCTGCATTACGCGAGCTGCGTGTTCGAAGGCGAGCGCGTCTACAACGGCACGGTGTTCAAGCTGACCGAGCACAGCGAGCGTCTGGCCGCCTCCGCCCGCATCCTGGGCTTCGAGCTTCCCTATTCGGTGGCGGAGATCGACGCGGCGACCAACGAGACGGTGAAGGCGATGGGCTTCACCGACGCCTATGTCCGCCCGGTGGCGTGGCGCGGCAGCGAGATGATGGGCGTTGCGGCGCAATCCAGCCGCATCCACGTCGCCATCGCCGTCTGGCAGTGGCCGAGCTATTTCAGCCCCGAGGCGAAGATGGCCGGCATCAAGCTGACTTGGTCGCGCTGGCGCCGCCCGGCCCCGGACATGGCGCCGACGGCGTCGAAGGCGGCGGGTCTCTACATGATCTGCACGCTCTCCAAGCACGAGGCGGAGGCCGAGGGCTACCAGGACGCGCTGATGCTCGACTACCGCGGTTATCTGGCCGAGGCGACCGGGGCGAACCTGTTCCTGGTGATGGACGGCAAGATCCACACGCCGAAGCCCGACTGCTTCCTGGACGGCATCACCCGCCGCACGGTGATCGACCTCGCCAAGGCCCGCGGCATCGAGGTCATCGAGCGCCACATCCAGCCCGACGAACTGGCGAACACCCAGGAAGTCTTCTTGACCGGCACCGCCGCGGAGGTGACCCCGGTCGGCCAGATCGGCGACCACCGCTTCACGCCGGGCCGCGTCTGCGAAACGCTGGTGAAGGACTACGACGCGCTGGTGCGCGGGTAAGGGGCACGCCCTTTTTCCCTCCCCTGCATAGCTCTCGCGCAAACCAAAGGTTTGCGCTGACGCGGCAGGCGGACCATAGGTCCGCCGAGAGCGGGGGAGGGCCAGGGAGGGGGGAAGCGCGAGCAGACACTCCGGACAAGCCCACGCTCGACAGCGGGGGTGGGGTGGGCCATATACTCGGTTCCCGTTCCGTACCCCTGGCGCGAGCGCATCCGCATGTCCCATCCCGTCCTGACCGCCCTCCCGCAGAAGTCCCTGCCCAAGCTGGAGGCCGGCAAGAAGTTCGAACTGGTGTCGGAGTTCAAACCCTCTGGCGACCAGCCGCGCGCCATCGGGGAGCTGACCGAGGGGCTGCGCGCCGGCGAGAAGGATCAGGTGCTGCTCGGCGTCACCGGGTCCGGCAAGACCTTCACCATGGCGCACGTCATCCAGCACGTCCAGCGCCCCACCCTGGTGCTCGCCCCGAACAAGACGCTGGCGGCGCAGCTCTATGGCGAGATGAAGTCCTTCTTCCCGAACAACGCGGTGGAATACTTCGTCTCCTACTACGACTACTATCAGCCGGAAGCCTACGTTCCGCGCACCGACACCTTCATCGAGAAGGAATCCTCGATCAACGAGCAGATCGACCGGATGCGCCACTCGGCGACGCGGGCGCTGCTGGAACGGGACGACGTCATCATCGTGGCGTCGGTGTCCTGCATTTACGGTATCGGTTCGGTCGAGACCTATTCGGAGATGACCGTCGATCTGCGCAAGGGCCAAGTCGTCGCCCAGCCCGACCTGCTGCGCAAGCTGACCGAGCTTCAGTACAAGCGCAACGACGCAGCCTTCGGGCGCGGCCTGTTCCGAGTGCGCGGCGACACGGTGGAGCTGTTCCCCGCCCACATGGAGGACCGCGCGTGGCGCATCTCGCTGTTCGGCGACGAGATCGAGGGCATCCACGAGATCGATCCGCTAACCGGCGAGAAGATCGCCTCGCTGGAGGCCGTGCGCATCTATCCCAACAGCCACTATGTGACGCCCAAGCCGACGCTCAATCAGGCCATCGAGCAGATCAAGCGCGAGCTGAAGCTCCGGCTGGAGGAGTTCAACGCCCAGGGCAAGCTGCTGGAGGCGCAGCGGCTGGAGCAGCGCACGACCTTCGACATTGAGATGATGGCGGCCACCGGCGCCTGCGCCGGCATTGAGAACTATTCCCGCTACCTGACCGGCCGCGCGGCGGGCGAGCCGCCGCCGACGCTGTTCGAGTATCTGCCGGGCGACGCGCTGCTGATCGTGGACGAAAGCCACGTCATGGTGCCGCAGATCGGCGGCATGTACCGTGGCGACCGGATGCGCAAGGAAACCTTGTCCGAATACGGCTTCCGCCTGCCCAGCGCCATGGACAACCGCCCGCTGAAGTTCGAGGAGTGGGAGGGCATGCGCCCGCAGACGGTCTTCGTCTCGGCCACCCCCGGCCCCTGGGAGATGGAGCGCACCGGCGGCGTCTTCGCCGAACAGGTGGTCCGCCCGACCGGCCTGATCGACCCGGAGGTGATCATCCGGCCCACCGAGACGCAGGTGGACGACCTGATCCACGAGTGCAAGGAGGTGGTGGCGAAGGGCAACCGCGTGCTGGTCACCACGCTGACCAAGAAGATGGCCGAGGCGCTGACCGAATACATGCACGAGGCGGGGCTGCGCGTGCGCTACATCCACTCCGACGTGGAGACGCTGGAGCGCATCGAGATCATCCGCGACCTGCGGCTCGGCGCCTACGACGTGCTGGTCGGCATCAACCTGCTGCGCGAGGGGCTGGATATTCCCGAATGCTCGCTGGTCGCCATCCTGGACGCCGACAAGGAAGGTTATCTGCGCTCCAAGACCTCGCTGATCCAGACCATCGGCCGCGCCGCGCGGAACGTCGAGGGGCGCGCGATCCTCTACGCCGACAAGATCACCGGCAGCATGCAGTACGCCATCGACGAGACGGCGCGCCGCCGCGAGAAGCAGCGGGCGTACAATCTGGAGCACGGCATCACGCCGGAATCCGTGAAGAAGGCGATCGGCGACATTCTGGAGAGCGTGTACGAGCGCGGCGACCACGTCACCGTGAAGACCGGCCTGAACACGTCGGAACTGGTCGGCCACAATCTGAAGTCCGTGATGGCCGACATGGAGAAGCGCATGAAGGCCGCCGCCGCGGACCTGGAGTTCGAGGAGGCCGCCCGCCTGCGCGACGAACTCCGCCGTTTGGAGGCGATGGACCTCGGGCTGGAGCAGCCGGGCAGCATCGGCATCAGCTCCGCCCGCCAGGGCCGCGGCATTCCCGAGGGCGCTCCGAAGAAGCAGGGCCGCCGGGGACGGCGCTGATCGCCACATCACCACCCTCTCCCTCCGTCGCGGGGGAGGGTGGGGCGAGGCTTTCCTCTTTCCCTAGGCCCCCGTCATGGTCTGCAAATCCTTCAGCGCCGCGCCGAGGATGGGCCAGGGAAACTCCGTCTCTTCCGCGCCGTAGGTTTCGCGGAGCGCCACCGCGACGGTGAGCTTCACCACGATCCCACGCAGGGAACGCGCCGGCACATGTTCGGCCCGTGCGGTCAGGGCATCCACCCGTTTCCATGCCGCGTCCTCCTCCCGTTCCATGACATCCAGCCCGAGCCGCTGAGCCTCCATGTCCCAGCGCTCCTGTTGTTGGTCGAGATCCGCCACCAGCCGGCCGTACCGCTCCTTCGCATCCGCCGCTCCGACGAGTGCCCGCGTCACGTCCCGCTCGGTCGTGGCGTAGACGTCTCTCCGCCCGCTGGCCCCGCGCGCGACCAGCACCCGCGGATAACCGAACCGGGCGACCATCTCCCGCTCGATCCGCCGCCGTTCCGTCTCCTTCGCCCGAGCGTCTTTGAGGGCAGTGCACCACTCCTGCCAGAGCGCCAGCATGGGGTCGTCCGAGTCCTGGTTGATTTGGTTTCGGATTGCATTGTCGATTGTTGGAATCGTCATTGGCGCAGACGTTGCGCCAGCCAGAAGGCGGCGACGGGAGAGTTTGGGCACCGCAAACCTCCGGAAAAAGTATTGAAAAACGATGTTTACATCATATTACGAAGCTTACAGCGGGCAAGCGAAAAAGGATGAATATACGGTTTTTCGAAGCCTTGGCAAAATGCGGCCATGATCACACCAGCCCAATGCCGAGCCGCTCGCGGCCTACTCGATTGGACCCAAGAGGAACTCGCAAAAGCCGCCCAGGTAAGTGCGATCACCATTCGCGGATTCGAGAAGGAGGCGTCGTCGCCACGCCGTGCAACCCTTGCCGCGTTGCGTCAGGCGTTGGAAGCGGCTGGGGTGGAATTTACCTTTGAGGGCGGAGTTCAACCGGGCGTTCGCCAACGAAAAATCGGCTCGATATGATGCTTCCTTTAATTGGGGGGTGTCTTTTCACTCTTGGACATCCTTCGGAATAATTTCCCCAAATCAGGCGTTCATCCTGCCAGTACGGCCCACTCGCCGGGCCGCGATCCCTGACAGGAACGCCCATGTCGACGCTCCGCTCGCTGTCCCTTCTGACCTTTGCCGCCCTTCTGCTGTCCGGCTGCTACGTCGCCGCCGGGACTCCCGGTCCCGTCTACGGCTACGGACACCGGTCCTATGGCTACGGCTATTACGAGCGCCCGCAGTATCGCTATTACGCGCCGCCGCCTGTCGTGTATGGCCGCCCCTATTACGGTGGCTATTACGGGGGGCATCGCGGCGGTCACCATGGCGGCCCTCGTCATCATCACCGGCACGGCGGCTGGTGATGGGGCGGCTGGTGAAGCGCGGCCCAGCCCAGCCCAGGGCAGGCAATCGTCGTTAACAAAGGCTCAATGCTTTGGTCCGATCATGACCTGAATACATTCGTTCTCGCTGATGCACGAATCCGAGGCGCAGGGAGCGAAGCAGGGCAGGAAAGGGTCCGGGACCCATGAGCGACCAACTCACCAAGGATGACGTGTCCCGGCTGTTGTCGGATCCGTCGCCGAACAGCCGTTCCGAACTGGCGGTCAAGATCGCCAAGCAGTTTTCCGCAACCACCTTGTCAGACAGCGAGCGCCGGCTCGCCGAAGACATCATCCGCTTCATGGCGCGCGACGCCGTGGTGCGCGTGCGCCAGTCGCTGGCCGAGAATCTGAAGGCCAACCCGGCGTTGCCGCGCGACGTCGCGCTGATGCTGGCGCGCGACGTGGAGGCCGTGGCGATCCCGGTGCTCAGCGTCTCCACGGTGCTGAACGACGCCGACCTCGTCGAGCTGGTGCGGACTGGAACGGACGCCAAGCACACCGCCATCGCACAGCGTCCGGCCCTGTCGGCCAGCGTCGCCGACGCGCTGATCGACACCGCGTCGGAGGGGGCCGTGGCGGTCCTGGTCGCCAATGAGAGCGCTGATCTCGGCGAGCAGACGCTCGGCCGGGTCATCGAGCGCTTCGCCGACAGCGAAACCGTGCAGGAACCGCTGGTCCAGCGCGCCCGCCTGCCGATCACCATCGCCGAACGGCTGGTCGCCGTGGTCTCGGAAAAGCTCCAGCAGCATCTGGTGACCAACCACGACCTTCCGGCCAAGGTCGCCGCCGACCTGATCCTGCAAAGCCGCGAACGCGCCACCGTCGCCCTCTTCTCCGGAGAAAGCGATGAGGGCGCGCTGGAGCGGCTGGTCGCGCAGCTGTCGCGCAGCGGCCGCCTGACGCCGTCGCTGCTGGTGCGGGCGCTGTGCATGGGCGACAGCGCCTTTTTCGAGACGGCGCTGTCCCATCTTGCCAACGTGCCGCTGACCAACGCCCGCCTGCTGATCCACGACGCCGGACGGCTGGGTCTGAAGTCCATCTACGACAAGGCGAAGCAGCCGTCGGCGTTGCTGCCGGCCTGCCGGATCGCCCTGGACGTGCTGAAGGAAACCCCTTACGACGGCGAGGCGCACGACATCGAACGCCACCGCCGCCGGGTGATCGAGCGCATCCTGACCCAGTACGAGGATCTGGCGGCGGAAGATTTGGACTACCTGCTCGACAAGCTGGGCGATCTCATGCGTATGGAAACGAGATAACGCCGGCAGCTTCGAAGATTGCGTAATGCGCTGTTTTCGGTTGCGATTGTAAGCGGTTCTGGCAACTTTTCATTTGCCGAAGCTTTGACGTGATCTGATCGCCCCGCCACGATCACCTTGAGCGAGCCACCCCGTGGTGCCGTTTTGCGGTGCCCGCTGTTCCTAACCTTTGCGTCTGGCCGCGGTCTTTCTGCCAGAACCTTGGAAGGGAGAGCGCGTTGCCTGCTGACGGACATGGAGGGGAGCCGGCGCCTTCGGGCGAATCCGGCCGGGGCTTCCGGCCGGCCTCGCTGGATGCCGTGAATTTCCTGCTGGCGGATGTGCGGGGGGCGCTCGGTCCCTACCTCAACGTCTTTCTGGTGACCCAGCAGCATTGGAGCCAGTCGGAAGTCGGTCTGGTGACGAGCTTGGCCGGCTGGCTCGGGCTTGCCGTGCAGACGCCGATCGGGGCGGCCATCGACGCCACCCACCGCAAGCGCGAGGCCATCGTCCTGGCGCTGGTCGTGCTGGGTGCGGGGGCGCTGTGCATCTACCTGTTCCCCAACTTCTGGCCGGTCCTGATCGCGAACACGTTGATTGCGGTGGTCGGGGACGTGTTCGGCCCGGCAGTGGCGGCCCTGACCCTCGGTCTCGTCCCGCAACGCCTGCTCGCCCGGCGGATGGGGCGCAACGCCGCCTTCGACCATGCGGGCAACGTCGCCGTGGCGGCGCTCGCCGGGCTGGTCGGCTGGCTGTTCTCCCAGCAGGCGGTGTTCCTACTGGTGCCGGTGTTCGCCGTCCTGTCGTCGCTCGCCGTCCTGTCGATCCCGGCCTCCGCCATCGACCAGCGCCGCGCCCGCGGGGTCGAGGCGTCGGCAGGCGGCGGGTCGGAAGGCGGTGCGGGCGACGGGGAGAAGGTCTCCGGCATGGGCATCCTGGTCCAGTGCCGGCCGCTGCTGATCTTCGGCAGTTGCGCCTTGCTGTTCCATTTCGCCAACGCCCCCCTGCTGCCGCTGGTCGGGCAGAAGCTGGCCGCGGCGCACCCGGAATGGGCGACGGTCATGATGTCGTCCTGCATCATCGCCGCCCAACTCGTCATGCTTCCCATCGCCATCCTGGTGGGACGGACGGCGGACTGTCTGGGCCGCAAGCCGATCCTGCTGGTCGGCTTCGCCATCCTGCCGTTGCGGGCCGTCCTCTACACCCTGTCGGACAACAGCGCCTGGCTGATCGGCGTCCAGCTTCTGGACGGGGTGGGCGCCGGGATCTTCACCGCCCTGACTCCGCTGGTGATCGCCGACCTGATGCGCGGAACCGGGCGCTACAACCTCGCCTTCGGGGCGGTCGCCACGATGCAGGGGGTGGGGGCTGCGACCAGCGGCTTCGTCACCGGCGTGATCGTGGACCGCTTCGGCTATTCCGCCGCCTTCCTCACCGCCGGGGCGATGGCGCTGATCGCGCTGGCCGCCCTGTTCCTGGGGCTGCCGGAAACCGCGCCGTCCAGCCCCGCCGAAGCCAAACCGGGAGCCTTGCCGGAGCCCGGCCTCGCCGAGTAGGCGGGCCGAAGCCGGGGGCGCATCCCGTAAGGGGTGGCCCTGACGTCTTTACTGCGCCCGCGATTCCTTCAGGCCCGCAATGGGTGGGGCGGTCAGGCGGGCGGCGGGCAGCAGGATGGTCACGGTCGTGCCGCGTCCCGGCGCGCTGTCCAGCTCCACGTTGCCGCCGTGCAGTTGGGCGAAGCGGCGGACGATAGGCAGGCCCAGCCCGATCCCTTCATGCTGACGCACGAGGGAGCGTTCGCCCTGGATGAACGGGCGGAAGAGGTGATCGACGATCTCCGGCGGGACGCCGGGGCCGTCATCGGCGACCGTGATGGCGACCATCCCGCCCTGGAGCGCGATCCGCACCGCGACGCGCCCGTTGCGGTGGCCGAACTTCACCGCGTTGTCGAGCAGATGGACGACCATTTCCCCCAGGCGGCGCTGGTCGGCGCGCAAGGTGACGGGCGGCCCCGGCTGAAGCGTGATGGTCTGTGATTTGGCCTGCGCCTTGGGGCCGAGAAGGTCGATGCAGTGGATCAGCAGGGTGGGCAGGTCGATGGTCGACTCCGCGAGGTCGATGCCGCCCGAGCCGCGGGTGAAGTCCAGGATGTTGTTGACCATGCCGAGCAGCGCCTTACCGCTCTCCTCGATCAGCCGGACATAGTCCAGATAGTCGCGATGGCCGAGCGGCCCGTGCGCCTCGCTGGACAGCACCTCGGCGAAGCCGATGATGGCGTTCAGCGGGGTCCGCAGCTCGTGGCTGGTCACCGAGAGGAAGTCGAGCTTGGCCCGGTCGGCCTGCCGGGCGGCCTCCAGGGCGGCGCTGAGCTCCGCCGTGCGCTCCGACACGCGGCGTTCCAGCCCGCGGTTCTGCTCGGCCGCACGCTGGTAGAGCTTGCGGATCTCCAGCACGCTGCGCACGCGGTGCAGCAGCTCCCAGGCGATGAAGGGCTTGGTGAGGAAGTCGTTGGCCCCCAGCTCCAGCGAGCGCCGCCGCGTCTCCTGGTCGGTGTGGGCGGTCAGCACCAGGATGGGCACGACATCGTCGCCGTACAGGGCGTTGACGCGCTCCATCAGATCGAAGCCGCTCATGTGCGGCATGCGGATGTCGATCAGCAGAAGGTCGAAGCGCTGTGCCTCGCAGAGGGCGGGAACCCGGCGCGGGTCGGTTTCCCCCCGCACGGCGGTGTAGCCCTCGTGGATCAGGATGTCGCGGACCAACTCGACGTTCGAAGCGTTGTCATCGACGATCAGGATGGCGGCGTCCTTGACCTCCCGCGCCAAGGTCGGGTCGAGAGCGCTGCGGGTCATGGCGGAGCCGTCCCGGCCCGTCGGACGCACCATTGCATACTGCCCTCCACCTGTGCGCCGCCCCGCGGGATTTTACGGGTTTTAGATTAACCTTGTGCACAGGAGGCCCGTCAAGAACGGTTGAGACAAATGAATGCATTATTGTGCCGCGTTAGCGGTATCACTCGGAGAATGCTTCAATGCATATAAAATTAGTCGGTTTTAGGCGCGCTTTTCCCAGCCGCCGCGGTCGTTTTGTTGCCAGTAGGTAAGGGAATGCCCGGCGGCCTTGCAGACTTTCCAACGGTCGCGCGCGGCCAGCACCGCCTCCCCATCGTTGCCGTCGAACAGGTCGCAGACGAGGTCGAAGGACCCCATCGCGTCGCTGGTCACCCCGTCCACCAGAACCAGGACGGTGGCCCCGTTGGGGTTCTCCTCCTCGGCGGTCAGCCAGACCGGCTGTTCCGCGGCGAAGCCGTCACGCGCCGCGCCATGCGGCAGGAAGGAGGAGGGGTCGTAGGTCCACAAATGCTGATTGAGCGCGTCCACCCGCTCTGGCGAGCCGGCCAGGACGACGGCGCGCCAGCCGCGCTCCAGAACCTTTTCCAGGATCTTCGGCAACGCCTGTTCGAGCGTGCGCCGCTGGAGGTGATAGAAACGGACCTCGGTCATGGCCCCTCGTCGAGATGGCCCTCTCCCCGGAGGGGAGAGGGCTGGAGCTTACTTGCCCTCGTGATAGCTCGCGACGAAGCGGTCGAGCAGACGGACGCCGAAGGCGGTGCCGCCCTTCGGGACGGTGGCCGTGTCCTTCTTCGACCAAGCGACGCCGGCGATGTCGATGTGCGCCCAGGGCAGATCCTCGACGAAGCGCTTGAGGAACTGCGCGCCGACGATGCTGCCGGCGCCGCGGCCTGACCCGACGTTCTTCATGTCGGCGATGTCGGAGTTGATGTCCTTGTCGTAGGCGTCGCCCATCGGCAGGCGCCACAGCGGTTCGCCCACCGACCGGCCGGCGGCCAGCAGGTTCTCGGCCAGCCAGTCGTCGTTGGCGAACAGGCCGGCGTGCTCATGGCCCAGCGCGATGATGACGGCGCCGGTCAGGGTGGCGAGGTCGAGCAACAGGCGCGGCTTGAAGGTCTCCTGCGCGTAGGTCAGGCAGTCGGCCAGGACGAGGCGGCCTTCCGCGTCGGTGTTGATCACCTCGATGGTCTGGCCGGACAGCGAGGTCACCACGTCGCCGGGCCGCTGCGCGGTGCCGGATGGCATGTTCTCGACCAGACCGACGATGCCGACGGCGTTCACCTTCGCCTTACGGGCGGCGAGCGCGCGCATGGTGCCGATGACCACCGCGGCGCCGCCCATGTCCCACTTCATGTCCTCCATCCCGGCGGCGGGCTTGATGGAGATGCCGCCGGTGTCGAAGGTCACGCCCTTGCCGATGAAGGCGAGCGGGCGGCGGTCCTCGGCGTCGGGGGCGCCGTCCCAGCGCATCACGACGACGCGTGGCTCGAAGGCGCTGCCCTGGGCGACGCCGATTAGCGCGCCCATGCCGAGCTTCCTCAGCTTCTTGAGATCCAGCACCTCGACCTGCAGGCCGACGTCGGCCAGGTCCCGGCAGCGGTCGGCGAGGCTTTCCGGGTTCAGGACGTTGGCCGGCTCCGACACGAGGTCGCGGGTGTAGGCGACGGACTCGGCCAGCGGCTCCAGACGGGCATAGGCGCGCTTGGCGGTGTCCGGCTCCGCGGTCAGGACGATGATCTTCTTGAGGGAGGGCTTGGCCTCCTTCTTCTCGGTCGTCCGGTACTTGTCGAAGCGGTAGGAGCGGAGCTGCGCGCCGAAGGCGAGTTCCGCCGCCGCGGCGTCGGGGGACACGGTGCCGCCGTCCGGCAGGTCGAGCAGGACGGAGACCTCCGTCTCGCCGGACTTGTCCAGGGCGGCGACGATGGCGCCGCCGACGGCCTGGAGGGTGGCCTCGGACAGATCCTCGCCCTTGCCGATGCCGACCAGGAGGATGCGGTCGAACTCGACCCCGGCGGGGGCGAGGATGGCCAGCGTCTCCTCCTTCTTGCCGGTGAAGCGGCTGGCCTTCATGGCGCGGGACAGCGTGCCGCCCGTCTTCTGGTCGAGATCCCGCCCCGCGGCGCCGAGCGCGCGATCGGTGGCGACGGTGACGGCGACGGTGCCGGACTTGGGCAGCGCGGGCTTCGCAAAGGCGAACTTCATCGGCTCCTCTCGGGCTCCTCTCGGCTGGGACGGCCGGCGCGCGGGCGCCGGGGCGGGTGGGATCGATCCGCAACCACCCTGGGATAAAGACCTTCCCGTGCGCCCTGTCAAGGCGCGGACCGGTTGTTTCCCGCGCCCGTCCGCAGTACATAGCCCCGGCACGCCGTGGTGGAAACCCCCGGCGCGCCGCGTACCGCCCGTCGATCGGCCGGGGAGGCCGGAGCCCATGTATTCATCCGCCACGCTGTCGCGCTACATCGGGCGCCAGTTCGTCACCTGGTTCCTGCTGCTGCTCGGCATCCTGCTGTCGATCATTTTGCTGCTCGACGTCGTGGAACTGCTGCGCCGCGCCGGAACCAAGCCGGACATCACCTTCTGGCTGGTCCTGCGCATGGCCCTGCTGAAGCTGCCGGAGATCGGTCAGCAGATCTTCCCCTTCGTGATCCTGTTCAGCGGCATGTTCACCTTCTGGCGGCTGACGCGCAGCGCGGAACTGGTGGTGGCCCGCGCGGTCGGCGTCTCGGCGTGGCAGTTCCTGACCCCGGTGCTGATCGCAGCACTGATGATCGGCGCGGTGAAGGTGACGATGATCAACCCGGTCGGCGCCGTCTTCATCGCCAAGTACAACCAGCTTCAGGACCGGTACCTCAAACTGAAGTCGAGCAGCTTCGACGTCTCGCGCAGCGGCCTCTGGCTGCGCCAGCAGGAGGCGGGGGAGCAGTATTTCATCCACGCCGACGGGGTGAATCCGCTGTCCTTCGAGATGTCGCAGGTCATCGTCCTGCGCTTCGACACCGACATGACCTACATCGGCCGGGTGGACGCGCCGCGCGCCGTGCTGCGCGACCGGAAGTGGGAGTTGCAGGACGCGACGATCAACCTCGGCAAGAAGGAATCGGAGACGGTCCCGGCCTACGTCATCCCGACGGAGCTGAACCGGACCACCATCGAGGAGAGCTTCGCCGCGCCGGAGACGATCTCCTTCTGGGAGCTGCCGCAGTTCATCCGCACGCTGGAGGCCACCGGCTTCCCGGCGGTCCGGCACCGTCTGCACTACCAGTCGCTGCTGTCGCAGCCGCTGCTCTATGTGGCGATGGTGCTGTTCGCCGCGGCCTTCTCGCTGCGGCTGCCGCGGCGCGGCGGCACGATGACGATGGTGTCGGGCGGCGTGCTGACCGGCTTCGTGCTGTTCGTGATGACCGACGTGATCCGCACCTTCGGCATCTCCGAAACCATCCCGCTGGCCATGGCGGCCTGGAGTCCGGCCTGCGTCAGCGTGCTGCTGGGCACCGCGGCGCTGCTGCATCTGGAAGACGGCTGACGCCGGATCCGGAGCAGGGCCGACATCGACCGCCCGGTCTTTGGACACAATTCCGTTCCAGGATGCGGTCCACGATTCCGTTTACACGCGCCCGGGGGGGCCGTATTAAACGGCAACCACCTCTGGAGTCTGGAGCACCATGCAGAGTTTGCGAGCCGTCCGGTCTGCCTTCGCCGTGGCGACCGCCTGCGCCCTTCTTGCCGCCGGCGCGCCCGCCGCGGCCCAGACGCGGGCTCCCAACGCTCCAAACAGCCCTGCTGCGGGCACGCAAGGCCCCGCGGAACGCATCGCCGCCGTCGTCAACGACGAGGTCATCTCGCTGTCCGACGTGCACGCGCGCATCCGCCTCGCCCTGCTGAACGCCGGTGCCCAGGACAGCGCGGAGACGCGCCAGCGCCTGACCCCGCAGGTGCTCCGCCAGCTGGTCGACGAGCGGCTCCAGCTTCAGGAGGCCAAGCGTCTCGGCGTCTCGATCCCGTCGAAGGAGATCGACGAGGCCATCGGGCGCATCGCCGAACAGAACCGCATGGGCCGCCCGCAGCTCGAAGCCCTGCTGAAGACCCAGAACGTCCCGCTCTCCACCCTGCGCGAGCAGGTGCGGGCGCTGCTGTCCTGGCAGCGCGTGATGCAGCGCCGCATCCGCCAGGAGGTGGTGATCGGCGACGAGGAGATCGACGCCGTGATGCAGCGCATCAAGGCCAACATCGGCAAGCCGGAGTATCTGGTGGCCGAGATCTTCCTGGCCGTCGACAGCCCCGACCAGGATGAGGAGGTGCGGCGCAACGCCGACCGGCTGGTCGAGGAGGTGCGCCGCGGCGGCAACTTCGCCGCCTTGGCCCGCCAGTTCTCGCAGTCCGCCGGCGCCGCCTCGGGCGGCGACATGGGCTGGGTCCGCACGGGCGAGCTGAACGCGGAGCTGGACAAGACCCTGTCCACCATGCGCGCCGGCCAGCTCTCCTCGCCGGTCCGCACGGCGACCGGCTATCACGTCCTGCTGGTGCGCGACCAGCGGCCCTTCGGCAGCACCGCCTCCACCGCTCCGCCGCCGGCCCCGCCGCCGCGCCCGCGCGCCCAGCCGAAGCCCGATCTGGCCAAGGCCAAGGTCAACATGAAGCAGATCGTCATCCCGGCCCCTTCGAAGGAGGAGCTGAAGGCGGTCCAGGCCCAGGCGGAGAAGCTGCGCAAGTCGATCAAGAGCTGCGCCGACTTCGACGAGAAGGCCCGCGCCATGGGTATTCCGGAATCGGGCGACATGGGCACGCTGCGGGTCAAGGACCTCGCGCCGGGCCTCCAGCAGCTCGCCGTCGGCATTCCGCTCGGCCAGCCCAGCCCGGTGCTGATGAGCCCGGGCGGCGCCGTGATCCTGATCGTCTGCAAGCGCGACGTGCCGATGATCGAGCCGCCGCCGGAAGCCGAGCCGCAGCCGGTGGCCGCCCCGGCCCCGCCGCCGATCGACCCGAAGGACATCAAGATGCCGCCGCGCGAGGAGATCGAGCGCGACCTGATCAACGAGCGCGCCGACCTGCTGGCCCGCCGCTACCTGCGCGACCTGCGCCGCACCGCCTTCGTGGAGATCCGCAACTGATGACCGAGTCCGGCGTCCGTCCGCCGCTCGCCCTGACCATGGGCGAGCCGGCGGGGATCGGCGGGGAGATCGCACTGAAGGCCTGGGCGGAAGCTCGGGCGAAGGCCGGGGCGGCCCGCGCGGACGGCGCGGTGCCGCCCTTTGTCCTTCTGGACGATCCCGCCCGCCTGGAGGCGCTCGCCGCCCGGCTCGGCCTGCCGGTTCCGGTGAAGGCGGTGGGCAGCATGGCCGAGGGGGCTGCGCTGTTCGGCGCGGCTTTGCCGGTGCTGCCCCAGCCACTGGCGGCGCCGGTCACGCCGGGCCGGCCCGACCCGGCCAACGGGGCGGCGGTGATCGCCAGCATCGACCGGGCGGTCGAGTTGGTTCGCCGTGGCGAGGCGTCGGCGGTCGTCACCAACCCGATCCAGAAGTCGGCGCTCTACGCCGCCGGCTTCCGCCATCCCGGGCACACCGAGTATCTGGCCCATCTGGCCGGGCTCACCGAAGAGCCGGTGATGATGCTGGCCGCGCAGGATCTGCGCGTCGTGCCGGTGACCATCCATGTCTCCGTCCGCGACGCCGTGCCGCTGGTGACGCGCGAGGCGATCCTCCATGCCGGGCGGGTCACCGCGGCGGGGCTGGTCCGCGATTTCGGCATCGTCCGGCCCCGGCTGGCCGTCGCCGCGCTGAACCCCCACGCGGGGGAGGGCGGCGCCATGGGACGGGAGGAGATCGACATCATCGCCCCGGCGGTCGCCGACCTGCGGGCGGAGGGCATCGACGCGGTGGGGCCGAAGCCCGCCGACACGCTGTTCCACGCGGCGGCGCGGCGCGGCTACGATGCGGCGCTGTGCATGTACCACGATCAGGCGCTGATCCCGCTGAAGACCATCGACTTCGACACGGGGGTCAACATCACGCTGGGGCTGCCCTTCGTCCGCACCTCGCCCGACCATGGGACGGCGCTGGACATCGCCGGCACGGGCAAGGCCGGCGCATCAAGCCTGATCGCCGCCCTGACGACGGCGGAGGCCATGGCCGCCCGCCGCCGCGCCTGACCTTCGCCGGCGTAGGCGTCAGAGGCGGACCGAGCTGCTGGAGAAGCGGCTGGCCGAGCTGTGGTCGATGGAGGTCAGCGCGACCGACGCGCCGACGGCGATGACGATGGCGGCGGCGAAGCCGAGCAGCATGGCTTTCATGGGGGGCGCTCCTGGAACCGGATTCTGGTCGTGGTTTCGGCGCAAACGCGCTTTTTTCCAAGACCATAAGCGGGGCGGAGCGCGCTTTCAACCACACTTGGGACTCGACCGGGAGCGGCCGGGGAAAACGCCCCTAAGCCGCGGAGGTCAAGGCGCTGCGCAGCACCTCGGGGGCCACTGGCTTGTGCAGCAGGCGGTGGCCGCTCTGTTGGACCTCGGCGATGCGCGCGGGGTCGGTGTCGCCGGTCAGCACCAGCGCGGGCACGCGCACCCCGCAGACGCCGTAGATGTCGCGGATGGCCTGAAGCCCCGTCCGTCCTTCGCGCAGGCGGTAGTCGGCGACGATCATGTCGGGGCGCTGGCCGAGGCTGGTCAGCGTGCCCACCGCCTCGTCAGCGGAGACGGCAGCCACCACCTCGTACCCCCACTCCTCCAGCATGGTCCGCATGGAGAGCAGGATGATGGCGTCGTCGTCCACCACCACGACCAAACCCTTGCCGCCGTTGGCGGGGGACTGAGCGCCGGACTGGGGGGCCGGTCGGCAGGTCTTCATCACCTGGCGCGGCGCGACCGACGGCACGGTCAGGCCGAAGGCGCTGCCCCGTCCCGGCCGGGAGCGCAGCGTCACCTCATGGCCGAGCAGCCCGGCCAGCCGCCGCACGATGGCGAGCCCCAGCCCCAGCCCCTTGCGCCGGTCGCGCTCGGGGTTGGCGAGCTGGGCGAACTCCACGAACACCTCGTCATGCTTGTCTTCGGGGATGCCGATGCCGGTGTCGAGCACCTCGACCCGCAGGCTGTTGCCGGTGCGGCGGCAGCCGATCAGGATCCGCCCGCTCTCCGTGTAGCGGATGGCGTTCTCCACGAGATTGCGCAGGATGCGCTCGACCAACGCCGGATCGCTGCGCGTCCAGCCTTCGGTGGGGACGTAGCGCAAGGCGATCCCCACCTCCGCCGCGCGGCCCCGGTACTCGTCGGCCAGACGTTGCAGCAGGGGACCCAGCGCGAACTCCGTCACCGCGGGGGTGACCACCCCGGCATCGAGCCGCGACACGTCCAGTAGACTGTCCAGCAGCGTGCGCAGGCCGTTCAGCGACTCGCTCATGCTCGCCAGCAGGGGCGAGGCGGGATGGCCGTCGAGCCGGTCGGACAGGGCGTGGGCGAAGAAGAACAGCGACTGCACGGGCTGGCGCAAATCGTGGCTGGCCGCGGCGAGGAACTTGGTCTTGGCCATGTCCGCGCGTTCGGCGTTGTCGCGGGCGGCCAGCGCCTCCTCGCGGGCGCGCTCCGCCTCCGCCTTGGCGCGGTGCAGGGCGTCCTCCGCCGCCTTGCGGGCGGTGATGTCGCGCATGATGCCGGTGAACAGGCGCTGCCGCCCGTCGTGCCATTCGGCCACCGACAGCTCCAGCGGGAAGAGGGAGCCGTCCTTCCGCCGGCCCTCGACCTCGCGCCCGACGCCGATGATCCGCCGCTCGCCGGTCTCGCGGAAATGCGCCATGTAGCCGTCATGAGCGGAGTGGTGCGGCTCCGCCATCAGGATGCGGACGTTGGCGCCGACGGCCTCCTCCGCGCCGTAGCCGAAGGTCGTTTCGGCTGCCCGGTTGAAGGACTGGATGGTGCCGGTCTCGTCGATCACCACGATGGGGTCCACGGCGGAGTCGACGACGGCGCGGTAGCGCGCCTCCTGCCCCGCCGCGCGCTCCGCCGAGCGGTGCCGGTCGATCAGGACGGAGAGCAGCCCCAGCGAGAGGATCAGCAGCGTCCCGATGCCCGTCCCCACCGCCAGGGACGGCGTGGACAGCACGAGGCCGAGATCGTCGCCGGCCGAGGCGGCCCCCACACCGATGGCGTGGCCCATGGCGCTCTCGGCCGCGCTGGCGGCGGCCATGCCGACGTAATGCATGCTGACCACCGCGGCGCCGAGCACCAGCGCGCCGGACAGGCGCTGCAGGGGGCTGGCCGTGCGGAAGGCGAGCCAGAGCGCGGCGGTGGAGGCGGCGACGGCGATGACCACCGACGCAACGACCAGAAGCGTGTCGTAGACCAGCGGCACCGGCAGCCGCATGCCGGCCATGCCGACGTAATGCATGGAGACGATTCCGAAACCGGTCAGCAGACCCGCCGCCGCCAGGGTCGTCCGGCCGCCCCCGCCGTGCGCCACGGCGAAGAGGCCGGTCCCCGACACCCCGACCGCCAGGAGAAAGGATAACGCGGTCAGCAGGATGTCGTAGGACACCGGCACGGGCATGCGCATCGCCATCATGCCGATGAAATGCATCGACCAGATCCCCGCCCCGAGCGCGAGCGCCGCGGCGCCCAGCCAGCCGTTCCGTCCCCGCCCGGCATCCCGCGCGTGGGAGGCGAGGTCCAGAGCCACATAGCCGCCGAAAGAGGCCACGACAACGGACAGCGCAACGAGGTAAGGATCGTAATGGCCGAGCACGATGGGGCGCACCGAGAGTGGACGAGGGGACGGACGCGCAATGGCAGAAACGTTAGATAGTGGAAATCCGCAGCGAACCCAAGCCGGCGAAACGCCCCTGTACGCCTGACGAAAGACCTAATGGCTACCTCGAACGGAAATTCCTCCTCTCGGACTTTGGATCGGAGCTTGGGGCGGAGGCTGGCGGGGTTGCTGCGCCGCTTCGTGCTGCGCCCTTTGCTGACCGTCGCGGCGCTGGTCTATTTCCTGATCGACGCGGTGGCGCTGGAGGCGTTGCGCCCGCTGGCCGCCTGGATCGGGCGGCAGCGCTTCGCCGAACGGCTGGCCGCGCGCATCCGCCGGCTCGGCCCCTATCCGACGCTGGCGTTGTTCGTGATTCCGCTGGTGATTCTGGAGCCGCTGAAGCCAGTCGGCCTGTACCTGATGGGGACCGGGCATGCGGTCCAGGGCGCGCTGCTGCTGGGGGCCGTGGAACTGGTCAAGGTCACGCTGGTGGAGCGGCTGTTCCACATCGGCAAGGACAAGCTGCTGACCATCCCGGCCTTCGCCTGGTGCTACGTCCGGGTGGTGCGCTGGCTGGCCTGGCTGACCGCCCTGCCACCCTGGCAGGCCGCCAAGCGGGTGGTGGGGCGGGTGCGCGCGGCGATTCGCCCGGCGCTGGCGGTGGTCCGAGGCTGGGCGCGGTCGTTGCGCGACCGCCTGCGCGCTGTGTCGAAAAGAGGGTAACCCTGCCCTGCGCTTGCCGTGTCCTGCGGGGAGCCTCATATCAATGCGGTTTTGCAGACCGTTCCAAGGCCAACCCGTGCGTTTCCTCCCCCTGACCTTCGCCCTTTTCGTCGCCTTGGCGGCCCCGGCCGCCCTCGCCGCGGGCAAGTCCGGCTCCGTCTCCTCGCGCGAGTCGCGCATGGCCGACTGCGAGGCCGCGGAGAAGGGCGATCCGGAGGCGTCCTACCGCATGGCGCGGCGCTTCCTGTTCGGCGTCGGGGTGAAGCGCGACCAGCGGGTCGGCACGGCGTGGCTGCGCGCCGCGGCGTCGCGCGGCCACAAGGAGGCGCGGCGGCTGGTCGCCTATGTGCCGGGCCGCATGGGCCATGTCCGCCCCTGGTGCCGCCCCGGCGCGGCTCCGCTGCGCGAGGCGTCGCCCCCGCCGCCGGAAATCATCGCGCTGGTCCACAAGACCGCGCCGCAATACGGGCTGGACCCGGCGCTGGTGATGGCGGTGATCCGGGTGGAGAGCGCCTTCCGCTCCGAAGCGGTGTCGCCGAAGGAGGCGGCGGGGCTGATGCAGCTCATCCCCGATACGGCGGAGCGGTTCGGCGTGTCCGACGTCTTCGACCCCGCCCAGAACATCCGCGGCGGGGTGCGCTATCTGCGCTGGCTCTTGGCCTATTTCCAGGGGGACGTTACGCTGGCCCTTGCCGGCTACAACGCGGGGGAGCGGGCCGTGGACCGCTACCGGGGCGTTCCGCCCTACGAGGAGACGCGGAACTACGTGCGCGCCATCCGCCGCTTGTACGACGCGCCGCGGCATCCTTTCGACGCCGCGGCGGCGGACCCGTCGCCCATGGTCGTCCGGCAGGCGGCGGAACTGGCGAAGCCCGGCAAGGGCTGAGGACGAACCAACAAGGGGAGGGGCCACCCGTGCCGATGTCCGAACGCAGCTTTCTCGGCCTCAGCGCGGCGGGGTTCCACCGCGTCGCCTACACCCAGTGGGGGCGCGAGGACGCGGCCCGCACCGCCGTCTGTGTGCATGGCCTGACCCGCAACAGCCGCGACTTCGACGCGCTGGCCCTCGATCTGGCCGACCGCTACCGCGTTGCCTGCCCGGATGTGGTGGGGCGCGGCAAGAGCGGCCGGCTGGCCAACCCGACGCTCTACGGCTACCCGCAATACTGCGCCGACATGGCGGCGCTGATCGCCCGGCTGGGGGTGGAGTCGGTGGATTGGGTCGGCACCTCCATGGGCGGGCTGATCGGCATGCTGCTGGCCGCCCAGCCGGACAGCCCGATCCGCCGTCTGGTGATCAACGACATCGGTCCCTTCATCCCGAAGGCGGGCTTGCAGCGCATCGCCGATTACGTCGGCAAGGACCCGGTGTTCGAGGATCTGGCGGCGGTCGAGTCCTACCTGCGCTTCGTCCTGATGGGCTTCGGGCAGCTTTCCGACGAGGCGTGGCGCCACATGGCCGAGCACAGCGCGCGGCTGCGTCCGGACGGCTGCTACGGCCTTGCCTATGACCCGGCCATCGCCGAGGCCTTCAAGGCGCAGCCGATGGAGGACGTGGACCTGTGGGCCGTCTGGGACGGCATCCGCTGCCCGGTTCTGGTGCTGCGCGGCGCCACCTCCGACATCCTTCCGGCGGAGACGGCGGAGGAGATGACCCGCCGCGGCCCCAAGGCCCGTCTGGTGGAGTTCGCCCACACCGGCCACGCCCCGGCGCTGATGACGGCGGACCAGATCGCCGCGGTGCGCGACTTTCTGCTGGAGGACTGACGGGGGTACCCCGGCTTGGGTCCGGCATGCGGCCCGGAATCCGGCTGGCTATGGCCGTGCTCCTGGCTTAGCATCGCCGATACGGTTGCGCCGCAACGATGGTCTGGAGGCCCGACGCCATGAGGGGTTTCGCCGCGCTCGTCCTGTTGCCGTCCTTCATGTTTCTGTCCTTGGCCTCTGGTCCGGCCCAGGCCCGCGACGCGCTGGACTGGCTGGCGCGGGAGCCGGTGACCCTGCTCGACTGGGGCATGACCCGGCTGCGCGGCGACCTGCACGACACGGTGGACGGGCTGTCCCGCGATCTGCGGACGGAGGTGTCGCGCAGCGGCGTCTTCTACCGCTTCCAGGACCGGCGGATCGTCGCCTACGCCAACTTCGTCGATCTGCCGCGCAACCGGACC
Source organism: Azospirillum sp. UENF 312511 (assembly GCF_058780635.1). Taxonomy (NCBI): domain Bacteria; kingdom Pseudomonadati; phylum Pseudomonadota; class Alphaproteobacteria; order Rhodospirillales; family Azospirillaceae; genus Azospirillum; species Azospirillum sp. UENF 312511. The sequence goes on from NZ_JBSNCG010000001.1 coordinate 691,861, forward strand.
GAGGAGGTGTGCAAGGACGTCTACACCCGGCTGGCCGGCGCGCTGGTCCGCGGCGGGCCGCAGGGAGCGGGCGGGGCGGCGTGGTATCTGGAGAGCGTGTTCAGCCACGACTCCCAGGGCGGCGACCGGCCCCAGGATCTCGGCGACCAACTGGCCGACACGGTGGTCCTGCAGGTGACCATCGGGCCGAAGCCGTCCCAGGCCTTCGATGACGGGCGACGCATCACCTGCACGGGCCGTCTCGACGCCACGCCGGAGAACATTGCGCTCAAAAGCGAAGGGTGACGGTGACGCGCGGCAGATGACGGCGGGCCTGCGCCGTCCTATAAGTGCGCCCATGACCGACGCCACGCCCGATCCCGCCCCCATGTCTGGCCCCATGCCCACCGCTTTCGACCCGCAGGCCCTGCCGCCGCTGCGCGAGGTGATCGCCCGCTTTGGGCTGGATGCCCGCAAGGCGCTGGGGCAGAACTTTCTGCTCGACCTCAACCTGACGGGCCGCATCGCGCGCTCGGCAGGCGACATGACCGGCGTGACGGTCGTGGAGATCGGTCCCGGTCCGGGCGGGCTGACCCGTGCCCTTCTGGCGACCAAGGCGAAGCAGGTCATCGCCATCGAGCGCGACCACCGTTTCATCGAAGCGTTGCAGGACGTGATCCAGGCGGCGGACGGGCGGCTGTCCATCGTCGAGGGCGACGCGCTGGAGGTCGACCCCATCCAGATCGCCCCGGCCCCGCGGGCCATCGTGGCGAACCTGCCCTACAACGTGGCGACGCCGCTGCTGATCGGCTGGCTGGGGCGGATCGAGGAGTTCGTCAGCCTGACGCTGATGTTCCAGAAGGAGGTCGCCGACCGTCTGGTCGCCAAGCCGGGCAGCAAGGCCTACGGCCGCCTGTCGGTCATCACGCAGTGGCGGTCGGACGCCAGGGTGCTGTTCAACCTGCCGGCCAAGGCCTTCACCCCGCCGCCCAAGGTGGAGTCCACCATCGTCCACCTGACCCCGCGCGCCAACCCGGAGCCGGCCGAGTGGAAGGCGCTGGAGCAGGTGACCGCCGCCGCCTTCGGCCAGCGCCGCAAGATGCTGCGCCAGAGCCTGAAGAGCCTGGGGAACGCGGAGGCGCTGCTGGCCGCCGCCGGCATCGAGCCGACCGCGCGGGCGGAGGAGGTCGATGTGGCGGGGTTCGCGGCGCTGGCGCGGGCGTTCAGGGCGCGATAGGTTCTTTCCCCCTCCCTGACCCTCCCCCGCTTCGCAGGGGAGGGAACTGAACTCCCTCCCTTGCGAAGCGGGGGAGGGAAGGGGCCCGCGGCGAAGCCGTGGGAAGGGTGGGGGCAGTGCGCCGCCGCCTTACAGCGCGGCCTGCACGCTCTCCACAAACGCCGGCATCCCGACCTGCCGCGTCCGGCGCAGCCGCTCGGCGCGCAGGATGGCCTGGACCGCCTGCACGCTCTCGTCCACGTCGTTGTTGACGATCACGTAATCATACTCGCCCCAGTGGCTGATCTCGTCCGACGCCTTGGCCATGCGCTGGGCGATCACCTCCGCCGAGTCCTGGCCGCGGGAGTGCAGGCGGCGCTCCAGCTCGGTGCCCGAGGGCGGCAGGACGAAGACGCTGACCAGATCGGCGCGGGCGTTGGCCGCCAACTGCTGCATGCCCTGCCAGTCGATGTCAAACAGCACGTCGCGCCCGGCGCTCAGCGCCGTCTCCACGGCGTGGCGCGGCGTGCCGTAGCAGTTGCCGAACACGCGGGCGTGCTCCAGCAGCTCGCCCTGGCCGGCCATGCGGTCGAACTCCGGCATGTCGACGAAGTAGTAATGGACGCCCGGCTGCTCGCCGGGGCGCATCGGCCGGGTGGTGACGGACACCGACAGGGTGATGCCGGGGTCGCGGTCCAGCAGGCGGCGCGAAATGGTGGTCTTGCCCGCCCCGGAGGGGGAGGACAGCACGAGCATCAGGCCGCGCCGGGCGATCTTCGTGTTCATGGTCTCAGGCATATGATTTCGGGCATGGGGCGGGTGTCACTCGATGTTCTGGACCTGCTCGCGGAGCTGCTCGATGGAGGCTTTCAGCGACAGGCCGATGCGGGTCAGCTCCACGTCCGCGGACTTGGAGCACAGGGTGTTGGCTTCGCGGTTGAATTCCTGGCACAGGAAATCGAAGCGGCGGCCGATGGCGCCCCCCTCCGCCAGCATGTCGCGGGCGGCCTGGATGTGGGCGCGCAGCCGGTCCATCTCCTCGCGCACGTCGGCCTTGGCGATCAGGATGGCGGCCTCCTGGGCGAGCCGCTCCTCCGGCAGGGCCGGGGCGGCGTCGAGCAGAGCGGCGACCTGGCTGCGCAGCCGTTCGCGCAAAGCCTCCGGCTGGGTGCTGGCGCAGGCGGCGGCGGCGGTGATCAGCCGCTCGATCTCGTCGAGATGGCCGTTCAGGACGGTGACCAGACGCGCGCCTTCCGACAGGCGAGCGGTGACCAGATCGCCGATCAGCCGGCCGAGGTCGGCCTTCAGCGCGGCCTCCACGCGGTCCCGCGCGTCGCCCTCGTCCTCCTCCACCGGTTCGATGATGCCGCGGACGGACAGCAGCGAGTCGAGCCGCGGCGCGGCGGCCCCGGCGCCCTCGATCTCGCGCGCCAGCTCCAGCACCTGAGCCAGAAGCTCGCGGTTGATGCGGAGCTGCGACACCGACTGGCTGCGGGTGACGGTCAGGTTCAGGTTGACGCTGCCGCGTGCCAGCCGCTTGGGGATTTCGGCGCGGGCGGCGGCTTCCAGCGTGTCGAAGCCGGCGGGCTGGCGGCAGCGGATGTCGAGGTTGCGCCCGTTGACGCTCTTCACCTCGAAGGTCCAACTGTAGCCGTCGGCATGCCCATCCACGCGTGCGAAACCGGTCATGCTGGAAACGGCGGAGCGTTGGGCGGGCAAAGCGGCCTCGACGAGTATTTGTGGGATCGGGATGCTCACGTTATAGCGTCGGGCGGCCAAGGCAACAAGCGTCAGGGACAAGGGGGAAAGGGGCATGCGCGATCCGCGCTCGATCGTCATCACCGGGGCGTCCAGCGGCATCGGGGAGGAACTGGCCCGCGCCTACGCCGCCCCCGGAGTTGCGCTGGCCCTGAGCGGGCGCGACTCCGCAAGGCTGGAGGCAGTGGCGGAGCGCTGCCGCGCCGCCGGGGCGGCGGTGGAAACGGCGCTCGTCGACGCGGCCGACCGCGCGGCGATGGCGGAGTGGCTGAGCGCGCTGGACGCTCGCACGCCGGTCGATCTGGTCATCGCCAACGCCGGAATCTCCGCCGGCACCGGGGGCGGCGTGGAGAGCGCCGAGCAGGCGCGGCGCATCTTCCAGGTGAATGTGGACGGCGTGCTGAACAGCGTTCATCCGCTGCTGCCCGGCATGCAGGCGCGGCGGCGCGGGCAGATCGCCCTGATGGCCTCGCTGGCCGGCTTCCGCGGCATGCCCGGCGCGCCCGCCTATTGCGCCAGCAAGGCGGCGGTGCGGGTCTACGGCGAGTCGCTGCGCGGCGATCTGGCGGGGCAGGGGATCGGCGTGACGGTGATCTGTCCGGGCTTCGTGAAAAGCCGGATGACCGCGGTGAACCGCTTCCCCATGCCCTTCCTGATGGAGACGGACCGCGCCGCCCAGGTCATCAAGAGCGGGCTTGCCCGCAACAAGGCGCGCATCGCCTTCCCTTGGCCAATGGCCGCCACCGTGTGGCTGCTGGCGGCTCTGCCGGTGGCCTTGACCGATGTCCTGCTGCGGCAGGCGCCGCGCAAGGAATGAGGTGGGAGGATTAGGGCTTGGCTTTCCAATAGCCCCAGACGGAGGCGGGCGGGACGTTCAGCGGGGTGAAGCCCAGCCGCTTGCCCTTGACGCCCAGCGCGCGCTGGTTCAGCGGCGACACGAGGCCGTAGGTGTAGAGAACGAAGCGCCCGCCCTCGGGCAGGATGCGGAAGCAGGCCTCGACGACCTCCTTCTGGGCGCGCATCGGCAGGTTCAGCATGGGGATGCCGATCACCACCGTGCCGACCTTGCCGACCAGCTCCGGACCGAGGATGTCGGCGGCCTTGCGGCAGTCGTCATGGACGACGTTGACGTCCGGATAATGGCCGCGCAGGAAGCGCGACAGATGGTCGTCGATCTCGAAGGTGAAGATGCGGTTGCCCGGAATGCCGCGCTGGAGCAGGGCCTTGGTGATGGCGCCGGTGCCGCCGCCGAACTCCACGACGACCTGATCCGGCCCGCACAGCACCTGCTCTCCGATCAGCCGGCAGAGCGCGCCCGAGGATGGGGTAACGGAACCCATGGAAAGGGGATTTGCCAACCAACGCTGGAAGAAAAGCCACGCGGCCGGCGGCGTCTTGCCGCTTTTCTGCTTCTCCGCGACGGTGATTTCCGTTGGTGTCATGATCGGCCTTTCGCCGTTGGCTGTTGAGCGTTTTACCCCGGGGCTAAACAAGCTGGAGCCTCAGGGGGTCCCGAACCTAACAATCCCAGAGCGCACTTATGTCGCATCCGGGGTTCCCCCGCAACCGGCCGAAGCGGCGGGAGCTATGCCATAAACGCGGGATATGACGTGGCGGCCAGCAGGGTCTGGCCGGCGTAGGACAGGCTGCTGGCGACCAGCGCGAAGAAGACCAGGGCGGCCACGGTGAGGGCGAGGCTGACCGCGACGGCGGCCCCGTCGCGTTCGATCAGCCCCAGGGACAGCAGTACCAGGGCGAAGCCGGGCAGCCAGCCGGTCAGCGGCAGCGGGACCACGCAGGTCAGCGACAGGAGCAGCACCAGCACGCCGAACCAGCGTTCCCCGTCGATGCTGGCGAAGCGGCTGTGGCGCGGCTTCAGCATCCGCTCGATGGCGGTCAGGCGCGGCATCGCCTTGTCGATCATCCGGGCGGCGAGCGAGCGGCTGACCGAGCGGCGCAGAATCCAGCCGGGCAGGGCGGCGCCGCGCTTGCCGAAGGCCATCTGGGCGGAGAAGAGCAGGATCGGCAGGTCGAACAGGCAGGACACGCCCAGCGGCACCGGCGCGATGGTGGGCAGCGACAAAGCCAGCAGAATGGTGCCCAGCGAGCGGTCGCCCAGCGCCTGGATCAGGTCGCCCAGCGACACCCGCCCGTCCGGCAGGTTGGCGCGGAAGGCGGCCAGGACGTCGGAGGTCCGCTCCTCCCCATGGTCCTGCCGCCCACGTCGGGCGACGGTCGCGGGGAGCGAGGCCGCTCCGGTGAGGGCCACGTTGCGCGGCACGCTCATACGCCGGCCTCCGCCGCCGCCAACTCATAGGCTTCGAGATGCTCCAGCCACGCCTCTTCGGCGGCGGACAGCTTCTTGTCCACGACGCCGAGGTCGATCTGGAGCTTCTGCAGCTTGTCGCTGGGACCGCTGTAGAGGGCGGGATCGGCCAGCTTCGCCTCGATCTTGCGCTTCTCCTCGGTCAGCTTGTTGACCTGCGACTCCGCGTCGGTGGCCTTCTTCTTCAGCGGGGCCAGGGTGGCGCGGGCTTCCGCCGCGGCGCGGCGCTGGTCCTTGCGGCTGGACCCGGGGTCCACCGTCTCGCCGCCCTTGGCGGCGGCTCGCTCGGCTCGCGCGCGGTCGAGCAGGAAGCGCCGGTAGTCGTCGAGGTCGCCGTCGTAGGGCTGAACCGTGCCGTCGGCCACCAGCAGCAGGCGGTCGGCGGTCAGCTCGATCAGGTGCGGGTCGTGGCTGATGAGGATGACGGCGCCCTCGAACCCGTTGATCGCCTCGATCAGCGCCTCGCGGCTGTCCACGTCGAGGTGGTTGGTCGGCTCGTCCAGCATCAGGATGTGCGGCGTCTCGCGGCTCATCAGCGCCAGCAGCAGCCGGGCCTTCTCGCCGCCGGACAGGTCGGAGATGCGGGTTTCCGCCTTGCTCTGCTGGAAGCCGAAGCGGCCGAGATGGGCGCGCACCTTCTCCTCCGGCGCCAGCGGCATGATGCGCTGGGTCTGCTGGATGGGGGTCAGCGACAGGTCCAGCTCGTCTTGCTGGTGCTGGGCGAAATAGCCGACGCGCAGCTTGGTCGGGCGCTTCACCTCGCCGGCCATCGCCTCCAGCCGTCCGGCCAGCAGCTTCACCAGCGTGGACTTGCCGTTGCCGTTGGCGCCGAGCAGGGCGATGCGGTCGTCCATATCGATGCGCAGGTTGACGCGGCGCAGGATGGCGCGGTCGCCGTAGCCGATGGTCACCCCGTCCAGCGCAATCAGCGGCGGGGCCATCTCGTCCGGCTGGGGGAAGTTGAAGACGACCTCGGCGTCGTCCTCCATCAGCGTGATGGTCTCCAGCTTCTCCAGGGCCTTCAGGCGGCTCTGCGCCTGCCGGGCCTTGGTCGCCTTGTAGCGGAAGCGTTCGACGAAGGCCATCATGTGCTTGCGCTTGGCCTCCTGCTTGGTCGCCATGGCCTGCAGCCGCTCCATGTTGGCGCGGCGCTGCTTGAGGAACTGGTCGTAGTTGCCGGCGTAGGTCACCAGCTTGCCCTGGTCCACATGGATGGTCGTCGTGGGGACCGAGTTCAAGAGGTCGCGGTCGTGGCTGACCAGCAGGATCGTGTGGGGGTAGTTCTTGAGGTACCCCTCAAGCCAGATGGTCGCCTCCAGATCGAGGTGGTTGGTCGGCTCGTCGAGCAGCAGCAGGTCGGGCCGGGCGAACAGCACGCCGGCCAGCGCCACGCGCATCCGCCAGCCGCCCGAGAAGTCGGAGCAGGGCCGCGCCTGCGCGTCGGCGTCGAAGCCCAGGCCGGACAGCACCTGGGCGGCGCGCGACGGCGCCGAATGGGCCTCGATGTCGGCCAGCCGGGCGTGGATCTCGCCGATGCGCATGGGGTCGGTGGCCGTTTCGGCCTCGGCCAGCAGGGCGGTGCGCTCCGTGTCGGCGGCCAGGACGGCGTCGATCAGGGTGGTGGCGCCGCTCGGGGCCTCCTGCGCCACCATGCCGATCTTGGTGCCGGTCGGCACGCCGATGGCTCCGGCGTCCGTCTGGAGCTGGCCGGCGATGAGCTTGAGGAGAGTGGATTTTCCGGTGCCGTTGCGGCCGACCAGCGCCACGCGGTGGCCCTTCGACACGACCGCGGTGGCGCGGTCGAACAGCACACGTCCGCCGTAGCGGAACGTCAGGTCGTTGATGTGCAGCATATCGGCGCCGGTTTACCACGGGGAAACCGCGATTTGAAGCGGGACCCGCGGGGCAACCCTTCATGGCAGCCGCGCGAAGGCGGGCGAAGCGGCCTCACGAAGCGGTTGCCGTGGCCGAAAAGCGCCTATATAACCCCGCGCAATCGGCGCCCCGGCCAAACCAGCGGCGCCCATAACGCATTTCCAGCAGGAGCCCACCGCCATGGCCGTCGAACGCACCCTCTCGATCATCAAGCCCGATGCCACCCGCCGCAACCTGACCGGCAAGATCAACGCCAAGTTCGAGGACGGTGGCCTGCGCATCGTCGCGCAGAAGCGCGTCCAGCTGTCCAAGGCCCAGGCCGAGCAGTTCTACGGCGTGCATCGCGAGCGTCCGTTCTTCAACGACCTCGTCTCCTTCATGATCTCCGGCCCGGTCGTGCTTCAGGTTCTGGAAGGCGAGAACGCCATCGCCCGTAACCGCGAGATCATGGGCGCCACCAACCCGGCCAACGCCGCCGAGGGCACCATCCGCAAGGAGTTCGCCGAGTCGATCGAAGCCAACTCGGTGCACGGCTCGGACGCTCCGGAGACCGCCGCCCAGGAGATCGCCTTCTTCTTCGCCGGCATCGAGCTGGTTGGCTGATCGCGGCCCGTCCGCTTCGCAGTCTTGCGCGAAGGGCCGTCCCGACCGGGGCGGCCCTTTTCGATTCAGGGGCTTCCGCCCGCAACTTGTCGCCCGCGCCGGGTCACGGCGTCGTGGACAGGCGTGGCGAAGTCGAGTATTCGGGGATTCTACCGCTAGGAGTACCCCCGCCATGGAAAATCCGGACGTCAAGCCGATCGTCGCGGCCCTGCTGGAACCGCTGCCGCCCCTCGTGAAGGGCAGGAACGACCTGAGCGATCCGGGCGTGGTGGAACTGCTGGTGCGCGGCTACGTCGACCAGTGCCTGGCGGCCTTCCAGGAGGTGCTGCGCGGCAACGTCGAGCAGGACGCGGCCATCGATGCGATCAACGCGCAGGCCACCGCCCTGAACGCGGTCTTTCTGGGGACCAGCGGCTTCGACACGGTGGTCGTCCATCCCTGGAACGCCGCCGACCAGCTCGGCCAGTTCCTTCAGGACACGGTGGGGTTGGATTTCCCGGCGGAGGATTGCGTGCGCGCCGCGCTGATCCACCTCGCCACCCACGTCATGCACGCCATCCAGGGCGGCACCGAGGCGTGGGAGCAGCAGGTTGACGCGCTGGTCGGCGAAATGCGCGACCTGCTGCTCGGCCGTCTGCCGGACGGGGCGTAAGCGCCCCGCCACGGCGTTTTGGTTGGCAGGCTTCCGGCTGGCCGCCTGAATGGGCCGTCAGGCCAGGAAGATCGCCATGAAGACCAGCACGGCGATCACGCCCGCGGTCGCCAGCGTCAAAAAGCGGGTGAAGGCGTGCCAGCCCGCCTCGTGGCGGCGGACGACATCCTCGCTGACCGGATTGTGGCCGTGTTCCGTAACCGCCATCGCCCTCTGCCTCCCCTGTTATGGTTCCGGCGGAGAATGTGGGGAGCGCGGACGGTTGCGGCAAGGGTCCCGCTTGGCCGATGGGCGCCTTTGGGGCGCTCAGGCCGGCGGGTTGATGAGCGTCGGCAGGTCCGCCGCCGGGCCTGACAGGGTCACACGGCCATTCTCGACACGGGCGCGGCCCTCGGCGATCAGGCGCAGCGCCTGGGGGTAGAGCCGGTGCTCGGCCTCCAGCACGCGGGCGGACAGCCGGTCGGCGTCGTCGCCGGGCGGGACCGGAACCGCGGCCTGGGCGATGATTGGCCCTTCGTCCATCTCCGTGCGCACGTAATGGACGGTGCAGCCGTGGAAGCGCACCCCGGCGTCCAGCGCCCGCTGGTGGGTGTCCAGCCCCTTGAAGGACGGCAGCAGCGACGGGTGGATGTTGATCATCCGGTCGTGCCAGCGCTCGACGAACCAGGGCGACAGCAGCCGCATGAAGCCGGCCAGACAGACCAGCTCGACCCCCGCCTCGCGCAGGCGCGCGTCCATGGCCTCTTCGAAGGCGCGCTTGTCGCCGGGGAAGTCGCGATGGCTGACCACGGCGACCGGGACCCCGGCGGCGGTGGCGCGCTCCAACCCGTAGGCGTCGGCCTTGTTGGAGAGCACCAGAGCGATCTCCGCCGGAAAGTCCGGGGCGGCGCAGGCGTCGATCAACGCCTGCAGATTGCTGCCGCGCCCGGAAATCAGGACTCCAACCTTCAGAGCGGTGGGCGTCAGGCCGACCATGCCGTGTCCATGCCGGTGACGGTGACGCGGGCGTCACCGTCCTTGACCGCATGCACGGTGCCGACGGTGAAGACCGTCTCGCCGCCCTGGGCCAGGATCTCGGTCGCCTGCTGCGCCTTGTCCGCCGGGACCACGACGACCATGCCGAGGCCGGTGTTGAAGGTGCGCGCCATGTCCAGCGGGGTCAGCCCGCCCGTCTTCATCAGCCAGTTGAAGACCGGCGGCAGCGGCCACGTGGACGCGTCGAGGGTGACGCCCAGCCCGTCCGGCAGGACGCGCGGGATGTTCTCGATCAGGCCGCCACCGGTGATGTGGGCCATCGCCCGCACCGTGCCGGCGCGCACCGCGGCCAGCGTGCTCTTCACATAGATGCGGGTCGGGGTCAGCAGCGCCTCGCCCAGCGTCTTCCCGGCGTCCCAGGGGCAGGGCGAGTCGTAGCCGAGGCCGGACTTTTCGACCAGCTTGCGGACCAGCGAATAGCCGTTGGAGTGCACGCCGGAGGAGGCGAGGCCGAGCACGACGTCGCCGTCCTGCACGGTGGCGCCGGTCAGCGCGTCCTTGCGCTCGACGGCACCGACCGAGAAGCCGGCGAGGTCGTAGTCGCCTTCGGCGTACATGCCCGGCATCTCCGCCGTCTCGCCGCCGACCAGCGCGCAGCCGGCCTGACGGCAGCCCTCCGCGATGCCGGCGACGATGGCGCGGCCCGCGGCGACGTCCAGCTTGCCCGTGGCGTAATAGTCGAGGAACAGCAGCGGCTCCGCGCCCTGAACGACGAGGTCGTTCACGCACATCGCCACGAGGTCGATGCCCACCGTGTCGTGACGGTTCGCCAGGATGGCGACCTTCAGCTTGGTGCCGACGCCGTCCGTGGTGGCGACCAGCAGCGGGTCGTGATACCCGGCCGCGCGCAGGTCGAACAGGGCGCCGAACCCGCCCAGCCCGGCGTCGGAGCCCGGGCGCGCGGTGGAACGGGCGAGCGGCTTGATCGCGTCAACGAGCGCGTTGCCCGCATCAATGTCCACGCCGGCCTGCTTGTAGGCGTCGGACGTGTTATTAGACTGGGTGCTGATGGTATCCTCGCTTGGGCTGAGCTATATACCTGGGCCACCTGAACCGGGTCATTTTGGGCCGGGTCATAAGGGAACGGGCCGAACATACTCGAATCGGAAGGCTTTGCAATGCTCCACCGCCGCCATGCGCCGCTGTTTGCGGGCTTCGCCGCCATCACCGTGGCCCTGGCCGTTCCGGCCGGCCCCGTGGACGCGCAGGTGACCGGCGCCGCTCCACCCGCGGTGGCGGCGCCCATGGCCGTTCCGGGGGCAAGTCCCGGAACGGCGCCCGCAGCGGTTCCGGCGGCGGACCCCTTCACCGTGTTGGGCGTGAAGGTGGACGTCAGCGCCGCCAACGCCAACGCCGCCCGCGATCAGGCGATCCGCGACGCGCAGGTGAAGGCCTGGGCGGAGCTGTACAAGCGCCTCGTCCCCACCGCCAGCAGCGTGCCGCGGGTGTCGGACATCGAACTCGCCCGGCTGGTCCAGGGCTTCGAGATCGACGACGAGAAGGTGTCGGCCACGCGCTATGTGGGCAGCATCACCGTGCGCTTCCGCCCCAACCCGGTGCGCGAGACGCTGGCCGGCGGTGGCCAGCAGTATGTCGAGCCGCCGGCCCGGCCCTACGTGATCCTGCCGGTCACCGTCGTGGACGGGCGCCCCGTCCTGTGGGAGGACCGCACCGACTGGCGCGAGGCCTGGGAGGGCCGTTCGGCCGGCGCCTCGCTGGTGCCCCTCGTCGTTCCGGACGGCGAGTTGGCCGACATCTCCGCCATCGGCGTGAACGAGGCGCTGTCCGGCGATCCCGAGGCGCTGGCCCGCATTGCCCAGCGCTACAACGCCGGCGGCGTGGTCGTCGCCAAGACCGACCTGCCGGCGGGCGGTCTGGATCTCGGCCGTCCGCTCGCGGTCGAGGTGACCCACTACACCCCCGACGGCGCGCGAGACCAGCAGACGGTCAACGTAAAGGCCGACATGGCCGACCGGGCCGGCGACTTCCTGACCCGCGCGACGACCTTCGTGTCGGCCGCCATCGACGAATCCTACCGCCGCGACAACACCGTGGCGAGCGGGCCGGAGCAGTCGACGCTGGTGCGAGTGCCGCTGGCCAGCCTCAACGACTGGGTGGAGACGCGCAAGCGGCTGGGCATGGTCAACGCCGTCACCCGCACCGACGTGCTGTCGATCAGCCGTTACGAGGCGCTGGTCGCGCTGACCCACCGCGGCGACGTGGAGCGGCTGCGCCAGGCGCTGGCCCGCCGCGACCTCGGCCTCGCCCGCACCGGGGCGGTCGCAGCACCGATGCCGGCTCCTGTTCCGGGCCAGCCGCTTCCGCCGGTCGCGCCCACGCCGGAATGGCAGCTCCAGGTGTTGGCGAAGGGCGCCGGGGCGTCGTCCCTGGCGCAGCCCGCCGCGGCGTCTCCGGCATCCGTCCCGGTGACTCCGTCCGCCTTCTCGCCGGCCACCGCCGCGCCGTCGGCCTATCCCGGCGTGGCGCCGGCTCCGGTCGGCGCACCGCAGTCGGCACCGGGGGCGCCGCCGCGCATTCTGGGCACGCTGCCGGCTGGCACGGCGCGCCAGTGACAGCTGAGGGCGTGACGGTCGAGGGCGTGACGGCGTTACAGACGGGCCGGAACCGGCCCTTGACGGGGCGTCGGCGCAAGGGACAACGGCAGAAGGCACAACGGTGAGCATCCCGAACATCATCACCTTCGGCCGCATCCTGGTGGTGCCGGTCGCCGTCTACTTCATCCTGGCCGGGGAGCTGGGGGTCGCCTTCTGGCTGTTCGTCGGGGCGGGGGTGTCCGACGCCGTGGACGGCGCCGTGGCCCGCATGTTCCGCGCCCGCACGGTGCTCGGCGCCTATCTCGACCCGATCGCCGACAAGGCGCTGCTGGTCAGCGTCTACGTCTCGCTGGGCCACATCGGCGTGCTGCCGCTGTGGCTGGTCATCCTGGTCGTGTTCCGCGACCTGATGATCGTCGGCGGGGTGATGCTGCTCTACACGCTGAAGGAGTCGCTGGCGATGCAGCCGCTCTATGTCAGCAAGATCAACACGGCGGTGCAGCTTGCGCTGGCGGCGGCGGTGCTGGCCCCGGCGGGGCTGGGGCTGCCCGACTTCCACCTGTTCGGGCGGGAGCTGGTGCCCCTGCTGATCTGGGTCTGCGCCGGAACCACGGTGCTGTCGGGGCTGGCCTACGTCTACCGCGGCGGCCTTCTGTTCAGCCGGCACGGAGGGGTGCCGTGACGGCGGGCAAGCAGATCCGCTTCTGGCTGATCGGCCTTGGCCTGTTCGTCCTGGTTCTGTGGCTTCTGTCGGGCATGCTGCTGCCCTTCGTGGTGGGGTTGGCGGTCGCCTATCTGCTCGATCCGGTGGTCGACCGGGTGGAGCGCTGGCGCCTGCCGCGCTGGCTGGCGACGACTCTGGTGCTGCTGTCCTTCGTCCTGGTTCTGGTGCTGATGGTCCTGCTGCTGCTGCCGCTGGTGCAGTCGCAGGTGTCCCACCTGATCGAGGTGCTTCCCAACTACGCCAACGCCGCGCGAGACCGGCTGCTGCCGATGCTCGACCGGCTGATCCACCGCCTGTCGCCGGAGGATGTCGAGCGGCTGCGTGGTGCTGCCGGCAACTACGCCGGGGACGTCGTCGGCTGGGTCGGCAAGGTGCTGAAGCACATCCTGTCCAGCGGGCTGGCGCTGTTCGACGTGTTGTCGGTGATGTTCATCACGCCCATCGTCGCCTTCTACCTGATGCGCGACTGGGACATCCTGGTCGCCAAGGTGAACGGCTGGCTGCCCCTGCACCACGCCGCGACGATTCGGGAGCAGGCGCGCGAGGTCGACGAGACGCTGGCTGGATTCGTCCGCGGGCAGGCGCTGGTCTGCCTCGTACTGGGCGTGTTCTACGCGGTGGCGCTGTCGCTGGCGGGGCTGGACTTCGGGCTGGTGATCGGGCTGATGGCGGGGCTTTTGTCCTTCATCCCCTATGTCGGCTCGCTCTTTGGATTCGTGTCGAGCACCGGGCTGGCCCTGCTGCAGTTCGACGACCCATGGCGAGTCGCCATCGTCATTGCGATCTTTCTGTTCGGGCAGGCGGTGGAGGGCAACGTCCTGACTCCGAAGCTGGTGGGCGACAAGGTCGGGCTGCATGCGGTCTGGGTGATCTTCGCCCTGCTGGCCGGCGGGTCGCTGTTCGGCTTCGTCGGCGTCCTGCTGGCGGTTCCGGTGGCGGCGGTGATCGGAGTGCTGACACGCTTCGCGTTGGGGCGCTATCTTGAGAGCCCCTACTACCGTGGTACCCCCTCTTCATGACACTGGCGGCCCAGATACCGCTCGACCTCGGACACCGCGCCGCCATGGGCTGCGAGGATTTCCTCGTGGCGCCCAGCAACGGCGAGGCGGTGGCGTGGCTCGACCGCTGGCCGTCCTGGCCGGCGCCGGCCCTGACGCTGTACGGGCCGGACGGTTGCGGCAAGACGCATCTGGGCCATGTCTGGCGGGCGCGCAGCCACGCTCCCATCGCCCTGGGCGAGGCGCTCGACCAGATCGACCCGCACGCCCTGCTGGCCCGCGCCAACGCCGTGGTGGTGGAGGACGCGGACCGGGTGGCCGGCGCCCCGGCGCGGGAGGAGGCGCTGTTCCATCTCTACAACCTCGCCCGCGACTCGGGCGGGCATCTGCTCCTGCTGTCGCGCCGCCCGCCGTCGCGCTGGCGGATGAAGCTGGCCGACCTGCGCTCCCGCATTAAGGCGGCTCCCGCGGTGGGGGTGGAGGCGCCGGACGACGCCCTGCTCGCCGCCGTGCTGGTCAAGCTGTTCGCCGACCGGCAGTTGCGGCCGGGCATGGACCTCATCACCTACCTGCTGACCCGGATGGAACGGTCGCTGGAGGCGGCGGGGCGGGTGGTCGCGGCGCTTGACCGCGCCTCGCTGGCCGCGCACCGTCCTCTGACCGTGCCGCTGGCCCGCGAGGTGCTGGCCGGTCTGGAGGCCGGGAAGGGAGGAGACGAGGATGGATCTGGGAATCGCCGGACGCCGCGCCATCGTGTGCGCAGCCAGCAAGGGACTGGGTAAGGCCTGCGCCCTGGCGCTGGCGCGCGAGGGGGTGGCGGTCACCATCACCGCCCGCGGCCGCGACCTGCTGGAGGCTGCCGCCGAGGAGATCCGCAAGGAGACCGGCGCCACCGTGACCACCGCCGTCGGCGATATCGCTACGGAGGAGGGGCGCGCCGCCGCGCTGGCCGCCTGTCCGGAGCCGGACATCCTTGTCAACAACGCGGGCGGCCCGCCGCCGGGCGATTTCCGCAACTGGGAACGCGATGACTGGGTCCGCGCCGTCGAGGCCAACATGCTGGCCCCGATCTTCCTCATCAAGGCGACGGTGGACGGCATGATCGGCCGCCGCTTCGGGCGGATCGTCAACGTCACCTCGGCGGCGGTGAAGGCGCCGATTCCGATCCTCGGCCTGTCCAACGGGGCGCGGGCGGGGCTGACCGGCTTCGTCGCCGGGCTGTCGCGCCAGACCGTGCGTCACAACGTGACGATCAACAACCTGTTGCCGGGCCCCTTCGAGACCGACCGCCTGCGCACCACCATGGAGGGCGGGGCCAAGGCCAACAACCGCAGCCTGGACGAGGAGATGGACCTTCGCCGTGCCGACAACCCGTCGGGCCGGTTCGGCGACCCGGCGGAGTTCGGTGCGGCCTGCGCCTTCCTCTGCTCGGCTCACGCCGGCTTCATGACCGGGCAGAACGTCCTGCTGGACGGGGGTGCCTACGCGGGGACGCTGTAGGCGACAGGTCGAGGATTCCGATGGGTTCTGTCCGACTGCCATCCCAGGGCCGTCGGACAGGCCCCGGCAAAGCGCCCGTTAGAAATCGCAACACGGATCGAGGGCCGATAGGGCCTCGAACGCGGCCTGCATGCCGCTTTCCCTGTGCGCATCGCTGATGGCGAGACCTTCCGCGACGATCACATCGAGCCTCGTCACGCCGATGAACGCGAACATCGACCGAAGGTAGGCTTCGGCGTGTTCGGACGACGCCAGGGACATGACCTGTCGATACTGACCGCCCCGCGCCACGGCAAGGATCACCCGCTTGTCCTGCGCCAATCCTTCCGAGCCGTTCTCTGTGTAGCGGAACGTCTTCCCCGCTATGACGATCCGGTCGATCCACGCCTTGAGCTGGCTGGAAATGGTCAGGTTGTAGAGCGCGACGCCGATGACGATGACATCGGCATTGATGAACTCGTCCAAAAGATTTTCACCAAACGCGATCTCGTCCATCACGGCCGGGGACGCCGCCAGATGATCGCCGGTCAGATGTGGAACGGGAACAGCGACCAGATCACGATGGATGATGTCGATCGCGGGATTGTGTTCCTTCAATCGTTGGACGGTGGCTCTGGACAGCATGCGGCTTACGGATTGCTCACCGAGAATGCTGGAGTCGATATGAAGCAGTTTCATGGGTGATCTTTCTTGAAATGTTGGCGAGAGCGTCGTGCCGTCATGAACCGGCGGGCGGCTTCACACCGAGTCCCGGCAACTGCATCACGATCAGCCCGAGAAAAATCAGGCCAAGACCGGCAAGACGCGACAGGGCGACGGGCTTTCGAGGCAGGCCGACAAGACCCCAGTGGTCGATGATGATCGACGCCAGCATTTGCCCGGCGATGGCCGCCATGATGAAGCCGGCGGCGCCAAGTTTCGGCGCAAGCATGAGCGCGCCGGTAATGTAGGCGACGCCGACAACACCGCCGATCCATACCCAGCGGGGGGCTTGCGCCAGAGTCGAGAGGGTCGGCGCTTCCACCTTCGCCAACGCCAGAACGGGCAGGATGCAGGCGAAGCTGACGCACAGGGATACGACCGTCCCCCACAGGGGATGACCGAGCGTCCGTCCCAGGACGGCGTTGGCTCCGGCCTGAAACGGTACAACCGCACCAGTGATGACCGCGGCCAGGATGAGAAACAGCGCATTGGTTTGCATGGTTGAGCCTCCATGCGTCACCAGATGACGCATTCACTTCATGGATGGAAATTCTTATGTAATATCTTGCTCATGCACGACATGAATACCCTTCGTGGCATCGACCTCAACCTGCTGGTGGTCCTCGATGCACTGCTGGCCGAGCGGCATGTGTCGCGCACGGCATCCCGGCTGAACATGAGCCAGCCGGCGGTCAGCCACGCGCTCGGGCGTCTGCGGCATCTGTTCGATGACCCCCTGTTGATACGCCGCGACGGGCAGTTCGTGCTGAGCGCAAGGGCGCTTGAAATAGCTCCGGTGTTGACCGAAGCCCTGCGGCAGGTGCGGGAGGTTCTAGGGCCGGGAGGCTTCGACCCAGCCAAGGAAAAACGGACGTTTCGCCTTGCGATGTCGGATTACGGCTCCGCAGTCGTCCTTCCCGGTTTGCTGAAGAGGCTGCGCCTCGAAGCGCCGGGAATCGACGTGGTGATAACCCAATCGAGCCGAGAAACGATGCTTCGGCAGGTGTTGGACGGGGACTGCGATCTGGCGGTCGGCGTGTTTCCCGATCTTCCCGAGCGGATCGAAGCGGAGCAGCTTTTCGTCGAGCACTTTGCATGCCTTGCGGATCGGGAGAGGATGGCGAGCCATGACCGTCTGGATATTGGAGCCTACCTTGCCCGGCCACACATGCTCGTCGCGCTGAAGGACGAAGCAAACACCGAGATCGACGCGGCCTTGCGCGCCGTCGGCCACACGCGCCGCATCGCTGTCACGCTGCCGCATTGGGGAAATGCGCCACGGCTGATCCAAGGGACAGACCTCGTTCTGACCGTGGCCCGGAAAGCCCTTGCGCTCTGTGAGCATGACCCGGTCGTCGTCGTCTTCGAGCCGCCGTTTCCGATACCGTCATTTCCCTTCGTTCAGGTTTGGCATGAACGGCGCGGCGGCGATCCCGCGCACCTGTGGCTGCGCAACGCGGTCGCGGGCGTGTCGATATCCGTGTAGTTGGTAGCTATCCAACGTCGGGGCTGCCCACGCACGTGTGCGAAGCGGGGGAGGGCTAGGGTGGGGGCAAGACCGTCACCAGAACACCGGCTTGTCGCGGAACGCCTTCCACAACCCCGGCAGTGCCTTGCGGCGCTTGTCGGCCTGCTTGGCGAGCCAGCGGGTGGTCCCTTCGGCAGCGGGCCGCTGCTCCGGCCGCTCCGCCGACAGGCCGCGCAGACGATCGCCGGCCACCGCGGCGTCGTGCTCGGCGTCCAGCGCGCCCAACAGGGCGTCCAGCGCGGCGATGAAGGGCACCGTTGCGGTTTCGGCGTAGAGGCCACGGAAAAACTCCGCCGTGTGGCGCAGTTTGCGCAGGCGGCGGCGCAGCCGGTCGCGCGCCGCGGCGTCGGCACCGTCCAGGTCGCGCCCCGCCTTCAATGCTCCGGCCCTCAGGGCCTTGGCGTGCTGGGCGGCCAGCCAGGGGCCGGACAGCTCGGCCATCGGGCGGTCGAGCTGGGCGCGGACCTCCGGCGCGGCGCCGGACTGCCACGCCCCGTCCTCCAGCCAGGCGCCGAGGGCCAGGATCAGCCCAGTGCAGCGCGGCGACTGGATCGCTTCCACCGCCGCCAGCGCGGGTGCACGACGGGCTTCCCGAACCGCAGCGGTCAGCGCGGCGATTCCGTCAGCGGGGGCTTTCTCCGTCGCGGCGAAGGGCATGATCCCATGGGACAGCAGCACGTCCCAATCGCGCGCCGGGCCAAGTTGACGGGAGAACCAGCGGATGTCGTTCCCGGCTCGGCAGGCGTCCGGCGCCCCGGCGAGGGGGCGAAACAGGCGGATCGCGGTGCGCAGGCGGCGCAGCGCGACGCGCATCTGATGCAGCCCCTCGACGTCGCCGCCGGCCAGGGCGCAGGCTTCGTTGGCGAGCAGCAGGCGCAGACCGTGCCGCAGGATGTGGCGGTAGGCCTCGGCCACCGTGGTGACCGGGGTGAGGCCCAGCGGCTCCGGCAGGACGGGAGCGGGCAGGCGCCCGGTGACGAGACGGTCGCCGATCTCCGCCTTGCTCTCCGTCCCGATGCGCACCGGCACCCGGCGCTGGAGCGTCAGCGCGATGTCGAACAGGCGGCCGATGCGGCCCGACTTCAGCTCAAGCTCGACCTCGCTGATCCGGGCGCAGGCGTTGCCGGCGGTGATCTGGCCGTCGTCCACCGCCACCTCGATGGAGGTCCGGGCGTCCGGGCGGACGAGCAGGGTGGTGCGCCGGAACTCCGTCGTGAACTGCGGAACCAGCGCCGCCCGCGCGTTCTCCGGCACCAGGGCGGCCACGCCCTCGGCGTCGAGGGGCGTCATGTCGGGGGCGGCCGTGGGGATGGTCCAGTCCCATTTCTTGCGGATGGCCACCGCGGCCGAATCGCCGGGGGTGGCGGCGTTGATGGTCTTCAGCGTCTGGACGAAGCGGTCGCCGTCCTGCCGCACCCGCAGGGCCACGCCCCCCAGGAACAGCCGCCGGTCCGGCGTGTCATAATAGACGGTGCGCAGGTCGCGGACGGCCGGCGCGCCCTCCGCCTTCTCCTTCAGCGCGGGCAGGTCGGCAACGCGGGACAGATCGCGCGGATCGAGATGGAGCTTCATCTCCACCTCGCGCACGGCGGAGACCGCGGTGGGTGCGGCATTCTGGGGCGCGGAAGACACGGGGGGCGACTCCTGCTCGGTTCCGGGCCTGCTCTGTTAAGGGTTGAA
Organism: Azospirillum sp. UENF 312511; assembly: GCF_058780635.1. NCBI lineage: Bacteria > Pseudomonadati > Pseudomonadota > Alphaproteobacteria > Rhodospirillales > Azospirillaceae > Azospirillum > Azospirillum sp. UENF 312511. The sequence continues at coordinate 710,992 of NZ_JBSNCG010000001.1, forward strand.
ATACCCCATTTGGCAAAAGGGCGTTAAGAGAGTTTCCGCGGCAGGATGAAATCGGCCAGCCGTCCCGCCCCGCTGTCCAGGTCGGCCCAGCGGGCCGCTTCGAACAGAATGACGGCGCAGGCACCGGTCGGAAACTTCTCCGCCAGCGCCGCGCGGTGCCGCTCGTCGCCGCTGCCGGTCAGCTCGCGGGCGAGGTCGTGGAGGTCCGGGTTGTGGGCGACCAGCATCAGCGATGACGCGGAGTCGGGCGCGTCGCGCAGCCGTTCCAGAAGCACCCCGGCGCCGCACAGGTAGAGGCCGCGCTCGCGCTCCACCGGGATGTCCGGCGCGTCCATCACCTCCAGCAGACGGTCGGCGGTGTCCGCCGCGCGCCGGGCGGTCGAGCACAGCACCAGCCCAATGCGCGCGCCCCGGTCCTTCAGCTCGTGCCCGACCAGCCGGGCCGCCTTCCTGCCCCGCGGCGCCAGCGGGCGGTCGTGGTCGTCCAGGGAGGGATCGTCCCACGCGGACTTGCCATGGCGCATGAGATACAGGGTCTTCATCGAGGCGGTCCCTTCCTGTCCGGATCGCGGTCCGGCGGGATGCGCCGGGGGTGCGACTGTTTTCGCAGCGGTATTATCGTGACGGCAGTATTATGCTGTCTGACTCAAAACCGTAACGTAGTTGGGGTAGGTTGCTTGGCCCGCCGACCGCGGCGGGCGGTCCGGCCCGACCGGACTGTAGCGGCACCACCCATCACGCAAAAGCCCGAGGCTGCTGTGACCGAACTTCAGGACTTGGAAGCGACCTGCATCGAAGCGGACGCGCCGGAGCGCTTCATCAACCGCGAACTGTCGTGGCTGGCCTTCAACCAGCGCGTCCTGGATGAGGCGTCCAACCCGAACCACCCGCTGCTCGAGCGGCTGAGGTTCCTGTCGATTTCGTCCAGCAACCTCGACGAATTCTACATGGTCCGCGTCGCCGGCCTGAAAGGGCAGGTGGCCGCGGGGGTGAAGACCCCCAGCGCCGAGAACCTGACCCCGGCCCAGCAGCTCACCGCGGTGAACCAGCGCATCGTCGAGCTGATGAACGCGCAGCAGACCATGTGGCGCAGCCTGAAGCAGGATCTGCGCGAGGCCGGCATCATGGTGGTCGACGCCGAGGACCTGACCGAGGGGGAGAAGGACTGGCTGGAGGCCAAGTTCCTCGACGACATCTTCCCGATACTGACCCCCATCGCCGTGGACCCGGCGCACCCGTTCCCCTTCCTGCCCAACCTGGGCTTCTCGCTGGCGCTGCAACTGCATGAGCCGGTGAAGGGGCGGCATCTCGACGCGCTGGTCCCGCTGCCGGCGCAGCTCGACCGCTTCATCCGCCTGCCGGGATCGGAAATCCGCTTCATCCAGCTGGAAAAGCTGGTGATGCTGTTCATCGACCGCCTCTTCCCGCCGTTCCAGGTCAAGGCGCACGGCGTCTTCCGCGTCCTGCGCGACAGCGAGATGGAGATCGAGGAGGAGGCGGAGGATCTGGTCCGCACCTTCGAGAGCGCGCTGAAGCGCCGCCGCCGCGGCAGCGTCATCCGGCTGGCCACCGACGCCGGCATGGCCGCCGACCTGCGCGAGTTCCTGCGCCACGAGCTGCGCGTGTCGAACGACGACGTGTTCGTCCTGGACGGGCTGATCGGCTTGTCGGACACCCGCCAGCTGATCGTCGACGAGCGGCCCGATCTGGTCTTCCGCCCCTTCAACGCCCGCTTCCCGGAGCGCATCCGCGACTTCGGCGGCGACTGCTTCGCGGCCATCCGCGACAAGGACATCGTCGTCCACCACCCCTACGAGAGCTTCGACGTGGTGGTGCAGTTCATCCGGCAGGCGGCGCGCGACCCGCAGGTGGTCGCCATCAAGCAGACGCTCTACCGCACCAGCAAGGACAGTCCGATCGTCGCCGCGCTGATCGAGGCGGCGGAGGCCGGCAAGTCGGTGACCGCCTTGGTCGAGCTGAAGGCCCGCTTCGACGAGGAGGCCAACATCCGCTGGGCGCGCGACCTGGAGCGCGCCGGCGCCCAGGTCGTCTACGGCTTCGTCGATCTGAAGACGCACGCCAAGGTGTCGCTGGTGGTGCGGCGCGAGAACAAGGCGCTGCGCAGCTACGTCCATTTCGGGACGGGCAACTACCACCCGATCACGGCGAAGGTCTACACCGACCTGTCCTTCTTCACCTGCGACCCGGCGCTCTGCCACGACGCGGCGGTGATGTTCAACTACATGACCGGCTACGCCACGCCGAAGCTGTTGGAGAAGATCGCCATCGCCCCGATCACGCTGCGCCAGAAACTGGGCCAGCTGATCGACGCGGAGGTCGCCAACGCCGCCGCCGGCAAGCCCGCCCACATCTGGGTGAAGCTGAACTCCCTGGTCGATTCGGAGATCATCGACCGGCTCTACAAGGCGTCGCAGAAGGGCGTGCAGATCGACATGGTGATCCGCGGCATCTGCTGCCTGCGCCCCGGCGTCAAGGGACTCTCGGAGAACATCCGGGTGCGCAGCATCGTCGGGCGCTTCCTGGAGCACGGGCGCGTGATCTGCTTCGCCAACGGCCAAGCGCTGCCCAGCCCGCAGGCCAAGGTCTTCATCTCCTCCGCCGACTGGATGACGCGCAACCTGGACCGCCGCATCGAGACGCTGGTGCCCATCGAGAACCCGACGGTGCACGAGCAGGTTTTGGACCAGATCATGGTCGCCAACCTGAAGGACGAGGCGAACACCTGGAAACTCGGCCCGGATGGCGTTTATCATCGGGTGGAGGCTGGTCCGGACGCGTTCAGCGCCCATAACTATTTCATGACGAACCCCAGCCTGTCGGGCCGCGGCAGCGCGCTCAGCAGCAAAAAGACGCCGCCGCGGTTGAAGCTGCGTACGGTCATCTGATTGAGGACATCGGTTGCTTATGACGCCGGCGCAGGAACACACGGTCTCTACCAAGGCCATCGAGAAGGTCGCCGACAGGGGCGAGCGGATCGCGGTCATCGACATCGGGTCCAACTCGATCCGGCTCGTCGTCTATGACGCTCTGAAGCGGTCGCCCCTGCCGGTCTTCAACGAAAAGGTCCTGTGCGGGCTCGGCCGCGGGGTGGAGAAGACCGGCTGCCTGAACCCGGACGGCGTGATCCAGGGCCTGGAGGCCCTGGAACGCTTCGCCCTGCTGGTCGGGGGCATGCGCGTCGGGCGGCTGGACGTCATCGCCACGGCGGCGGTGCGCGACGCCACGGACGGTCCGGCCTTCATCCAGCGGGTGAAGGACCGCACCGGCCTCGACGTCAGCGTCATCAGCGGCGAGGAGGAGGCGCGGCTGTCCGCCATGGGCGTGCTGTCCGGTACCCCCGCCGCCGATGGGCTGGTCGGCGACCTCGGCGGCGGCAGCCTGGAGCTGGTGCGGCTGGAACGCGGCGTGATCGGCGAGCATCTGACGATGCCGCTGGGGCCGTTGCGCCTGATGGAGCTGAACCCCGCCAAGCCGAACGGGCTGGTTCGCGCCATCGACCAGCATCTGGAGAAGCTGGACTGGCTGGCCCAGATGCGCGGCAAGCCCTTCTACCCGGTGGGCGGCGGCTGGCGGGCCCTGGCCAAGCTGCACATGGAGCATGTGAAGCACCCGCTGCACATCATCCATCACTACACGGTGCCCTTCGCCGAGGCGCGGGACTTCGCGGCGTTGATCGCCAAGCAGAGCCGGTCCTCGCTGGAGAAGATGTCCGGCTCCCGCCGCCGCATCGACACGCTGCCCTACGCGGCGCTGGTGTTCGAGCGGCTGCTGCGGATGGTCCAGCCGTCCAGCGTGGTGTTCTCGGCCTTCGGGTTGCGGGAAGGGCACCTGTACGCGCTGCTCGATCCCGAGGCGCAGCGGCAGGACCCGCTGATCGCCGCGGTGGAGGATTGGGCGCAGCGCTTTGTCCGCATCGGCGATCCGGCCCTTCTGGTGTCCTGGACCGGCAACCTCTTCGCCGGGGAGGACGACGCGGCCCTGCGGCTGCGGCAAGCCGCCTGCCTGTTGAGCGACGTGGGCTGGGCCGAGCATCCCGATTACCGGGCGGAGCACGCCTGTCTGCGCATCCTGCGCTACCCCTTCCCCGGCATCGACCATGACGAGCGGGCCTTCCTGGCGCTGGCCGTCTACGCCCGCTACGCCGGCTCCATCGACGGTCCGGGCACGCCCAACGCGGTGACCGCGGGTCCACGGTCGCTCCTCAGCGACGCCCAGGCGCGCAAGGCGCTGGTTCTGGGGCTGGCGCTGCGGCTGGCCCACACGCTGACCGGCGGGGCCACCGCGCTGCTGCAGCGCACGGCGCTGAAGGTGTCGGGGGAGCGGCTGGTGCTGTCCCTGCCGGACGACTTCAGCGTACCGGCCGGCGAGACGGTGCAGCGACGCCTTGACGCGCTGGCGAAGGCGCTGAACCGCAAGGGCGAGATTGTGCCGCCGGCTAGGCCGCAAGCGGCGGAGTAGAGGTTTTTTACCCCTCTCCCGGGGCGGGAGAGGGGATCAAACTGGAAGAACCCTCACGCCACCTTGGCGTGGGCGATGGCTTCGCGGACGCTCACGCCCTTGCGCAGGATGTTGTCCACGGCGCGGCCCTGCACCATCGTGATGCCGACCTTGTGGGCGTAGACGAGGCTCGACACGCTGTCGCAGCGCGCCAGGATGAACTTGCAGCGGTCCTGCTCCTGGATGCGCTCCATGAAGTACTTCTCGAAGGTCGGGTCCATCTCCAGCATGTCGTTGGACCAGAAAATCTTCGCGTAATCGGCGTTCAGGTACTCCAGATCGAAGTTCGTCACCCAGAAGGGGTTCAGCCCGTCCACCGCGATCTGGTAGCGGCGGTCCTGGGCGAATTCCACAACCTCGTTGAACAGCGACAGATTCTCGATCAGGTCGCCCTTGGAGATTTCCAGCACCACCTGCCCGCGGAAATCGAGGGGAAGCCGTTCGTCGAACTTCACGAAGCCGGTGGAAATGACCGTGGACAGATTGATGTTGATGCCGATGCGCCGGCCCCGCATGAAGCTGAGCCCGTGGTTCAGCGCCCGCAGCACCGACTGGTCGAGGTTGGCCGTGAAATAGTTGAACAGCCACTTGTTGGCCGTGATGTCGTAGTCCGGGCAGAGCCGTTCCTGAAGCAGCTTGATTGAGATGTAGAGTTCGAAATAGGCCATGTCCTCTTCGGCGTTGCGGCCGATGTTGGCGATGGCTTGGTTGAACAGGAAGGGCGACAGGTCGAACATCTGCATGGAGCGTTCGAGCTTCGCCATCTCCTCCAGCGTGATCGGCGGCTTCGTCTCGTTGGAATGATCGCCGGTCTCGTTGGCCTGCAATTCCTCGATGAAGCGGATGACGTTGATGAAGTTCAACGCCAGTTCCATGATCGAGTAGAGCGAGAATTCCTTGTAGGGGTTCGCCCCGGTCAGGGTCGTCTTCGCCAGGAAGATCTGCTCCACCTTCTGGCAGACGTCGGTGACGCCGGTCAGCTTCAGCCCCTTGTAGAGGATGATGACGTCGCCGTTGGAGATGTTGAAGGACTGGAGGTAGGAGGCCTTGCTCGCCAGTTCCTGGATGATCGTGCGGACGATCATCTGGCTGGACGGGTCCTTGTCCCGCAGCAGCGACAGGTGCATGTGAATCAGCCGCATGCCCTGCAGTTCGGACTTCGCGGAGCGGAGCAGATTCAGCAGTTTGTCGTTGTCAAATTCGGGCTTCTGGTCCTTCGCGGCGGCGACGGCAGCCTGCTTCTCCGTCGTGGAGAGGCGGACGCGGTCGCGTCCCATGGGTGGTTTGCCGCCGAACCTGCTCATACGCGAAATCCCCCGGGTGTGCGCATAGGGCGTGTGCGCACCTTATAGGCGAGAATTCCATCCGCGAGCCACACCGGGCCGATACACGGCATGGATACGGAGCCCGTGACTTATTAGCCCTGACCTTTTTTAACAATGCCTTAAAGCGCTGTTAATTGCGATGAATTGTTTCATAATTTTGGCTAAACGTCGCGACGCTGACTGAACCTGTAACGGGCCAAGCCGACTCTTGCGCCATTCTGGAATGATTCTGGATGGGGCCGCTTACGACCCCTCTCCATTGCCGGCTGGAACGATGCGGACGCGACGGTCGAGCACCGCCAGCCCGATGCGGCCATGCTTCAGCGCCAGCGCGTCTTCGCCGAACAACTCCCGGCGCCAGCCCTGCATCGCGGGTACCTCGGCCGCATCGTCCGCGGCGATGGCCTCCAGATCGGCGGCGGAGGCGATCAGCTTGGACGCCACGTTGTTCTCTTCGCACTTCATCTTCAGAAGCACGCGCAGCAACTCAACGATCGGTTGCAGTCCGGGCGGCGGCTCCTCGCGCGGCTCGACGCGCGGCAGTTCGGAGTCCGGCAGGTCCAGTCCCTTCTGGACGCAGGCCAGCACCTCGGCGCCCTGGCGCCCTTCCGCGAAGCCGCGGCCCATGCCGCGGGTGCGGGCGAGGTCGTCCACGCTGGTCGGGGCGTGGGCGGCGATCTCCAGCAGCGCCTCGTCCCGCAGCACGCGGGAGCGGGGCAGGTCGCGGCGCTGCGCCTCGCGCTCCCGCCACGCCGCCAGCTCCTTCAGCACGGCCATGAAGCGCGGCTTGTTGGTCCGCACCTTCAGCCGCAGCCAGGAGCTGTCCGGGTCCGTCTGATAGGTGGCCGGGTCGGTCAGGACGGCCATCTCCTCCTCCAGCCAGTGGGCGCGGCCGGAGCGGACGAGGCGGCGCTTCAGCTTCTCATAGGCCGGGCGCAGGTGGATCACGTCGGACAGGGCGTAGGTCAGCTGCCGCTCGGTCAGCGGGCGGTGCGACCAGTCGGTGAAGCGGCTGGACTTGTCGATGCGCGCCCCGGCCAGCTTGGTGACCAGCGTCTCGTACCCCACGCTCTCGCCGAAGCCGCAGACCATGGCGGCGACCTGCGTGTCGAACAGCGGGTGGGGGATCTGGCCGGACAGGTGCCAGAAGATCTCCACGTCCTGCCGGGCGGCGTGGAACACCTTCAGGATGGCCGGGTCCACCATCACGCGGAACAGCGGCGCAAGGTCGATGCCTTCGGCCAGCGGGTCGATGGCGACCGCGCCGTTCGGCCCGCCGACCTGCACGAGGCAGAGCTGCGGCCAATAGGTCTTCTCGCGCAGGAATTCGGTGTCGACGGTGATGTAGTCCACCCCGGCCAGCGAGCGGCAGAAGGCGTCAAGGTCTTCGGTGGTCGTGATGAGTGTCATGCGGGCTTCATACACGAGCGCGCGACCGCGCGAAAGCTCGCCCTTCGGCAACTCTCCCAGCGTGCAGCGGACGCGGATGGCGACTTGACATTCCCGCGCTGTCGGTGTGGTGTGTCGGGCCGCCTTTCCGCGCAGGATTCCGACCTTTTCCAAGGTGTTTCGACCCATGCACCCCTACCGCACGCACACCTGCGGCCAGCTTCGCGAAGAGAACGCCGGTCAGATTGTCCGCCTGTCGGGCTGGATCAACCGCAAGCGCGACCATGGACAGCTCCTGTTCATCGACCTGCGCGACCATTACGGCCTGACGCAGTGCGTGGTCGACACCTCCAACCCGGCCTTCCAGGCGGCGGAGCGGCTGAAGCTGGAATCGGTCATCACCGTGACCGGCAAGGTGGTCAAGCGCACGGCGGAGACCATCAACGACCGCCTGCCGACCGGCCGCATCGAGGTGCAGATCGCCGAGCTGTCGGTGCAGGGCGAGGCGGAGCAGATCCCGCTGCAGGTCAACCAGGACACCGACGCCGGCGAGGACGTGCGCCTGCGCTACCGCTTCCTCGACCTGCGCCGCGAGCGCATCCACGAGAACATCCTGCTGCGCTCGCGCGTCATCGCGTCGGCGCGCCGGCGCATGATCGACCAGGGCTTCACCGAGTTCCAGACGCCGATCCTGACCGCCTCCTCGCCGGAGGGGGCCCGCGACTATTTGGTGCCCAGCCGCAACCATCCGGGCAAGTTCTACGCGCTGCCCCAGGCGCCGCAGCAGTTCAAGCAGCTGCTGATGGTCGCCGGGTTCGACCGCTACTTCCAGATCGCCCCCTGCTTCCGCGATGAGGACGCCCGCGCCGACCGCAGCCCGGGCGAGTTCTACCAGCTCGACTTCGAGATGTCCTTCGTCACCCAGGAGGACGTGTTCGCCGCCATCGAGCCGGTGCTGCACGGCATCTTCGACGAGTTCGGCGGCTTCCGCCGCGAGACGCCGCCGGCCATCGACAAGCCGCCCTTCCGCCGCATCTCCTTCGCAGAGTCGATGCTGAAGTACGGCAACGACAAGCCGGACCTGCGCAACCCGCTGGAAATCACCGACGTCACCGCCGTCTTCAAGCGCGACGACGTGGAGTTCCGCGCCTTCAAGCAGACGCTGGAGAAGGGCGGCGTGGTCCGCGCCATCCGCGCCCCGAAGGTGTCCGACAAGCCGCGCAGCTTCTTCGACAAGCTGAACGACTGGGCGCGCGGCCTCGGCGCTCCGGGCCTTGGCTACATCATCTTCGAGGCGGCGGGCGGCAAGGGCCCGATCGCCAAGTTCGTGCCGGAGGCCGCCCAGGCGGAACTGCGCACGGCGGCGGGCGTGGAGGACGGCGATGCGGTCTTCTTCGTCTGCGACCAGCCCGGCCCGGCGGCCAAGCTGGCCGGCTTCGCCCGCACGAAGATCGGCGAGGAGCTGGACCTGATCGAGAAGAACGCCTTCCGCTTCTGCTGGATCGTCGACTTCCCGATGTACGAGCTGGACGAGGAGACCAACAAGGTCATCTTCAGCCACAACCCCTTCTCCATGCCGCAGGGCGGCCTGGAGGCGCTGAACACGATGAACCCGCTGGACATCAAGGCGTACCAGTACGACATCGTCTGCAACGGCGTGGAGCTGTCGTCGGGCGCCATCCGGAACCATCTGCCGGAGCTGATGTACAAGGCGTTCGAGATCGCCGGCTACCCGCCGGAGGAGCTGGAAGCCCGCTTCGGCGGCATGCTCAGCGCCTTCAAGCTGGGCGCCCCGCCGCACGGCGGTTCGGCCCCGGGCATCGACCGCATCGTGATGCTGCTGGCCGACGAGCCGAACATCCGCGAGGTCATCGCCTTCCCGCTGAACCAGCGCGCGGAAGACCTGCTGATGCAGGCCCCGGCCCCGGTGGATCAGGCGCGCCTGCGCGAACTGCACCTGAAGCTGGACCTGCCGAAGCCGAAGGTCGCCGCCGAGGCGCCGAAGGCCGCCACCTGACGGCTTGAGTTTTCCTTTCCCTTCCCGCTTCGGCGGGGAGGGCAGGGCGGCCAACAAGAAAGCCCCCCGTCCGCGAGGCCGGGGGGCTTTCTTGTTGGGAACGGAAAGGCGAAACCGGAAGGCTTCAGGCCGCGACGTTGCCGGCGGGGGCCGATCCGATCATGCGGTAATAGTTGGAGTCGACCAGGACGAAGCAGCTCAGCGTCTTGGCGTCGCCCTCGTCCTCCGTGCTGACCACGCGGGCATGCGGGATGCCGAACAGGGTCACGGTCTCCCGCACGCGCCAGGACCGCCCGTTGGTCGCGCCAACGGTCTGGAACACCTGTCCCACCAAAACCTGCTTCTTGGCCATAGGGAAACCCTCATCCTGCTGTCGGTGCACACCATGACTCCATGGAGGCGTGGATGCACCATGCACAGCTTAGGCCAGTTTCGTCATAATATGGCAAATTGAATTGTAACGATTTGCGCCAAAGGCTGTGACCTTTGCGCCCGGCGGTCAGCAACCCGACTTCGGCAGAGCCTCCACCTTCTCCAGGATGGCGTTCACGGTGAAATCGCCGTAGTCGATCTGCATGGATTCGGCCACGCCGTTCTGCAGCAGGCGCAGGCTCATCTCGTACTCGGGCTGGGCGGAATCGCTCTTCAGCGGGAAGAAGGCCATGCGCACCGGCCACGCCTTCTTGCCCTTCAGCAGCGGGTCGGCGCCGTCCTCCTTGATCGGCGCCGCCGCGCCGATGACCGTGGAAACCTCGGTCGCCCCTTCGGAATCGGCGCCGTCGAAGACGACCCGGTTGAAGAAGGTCTCGCCGGCCCCGGCGTGGTCGAGCACCGCCAGGGTGTGGGCGGTCGGGAACATGGTATTGGGGGGCAGTTCCATGTCCTGGGGCTCCGGCTTGGAGAAGGCGGCGGTGCCGGTGCCGTCCTTGGCCAGCCGGGCGTCGCCGCGCACCTCCTCATCCTCCTCGCCGTTGATCAGCTTGCGGACGTTGAAGCGGTAGCGCTGCCCGTCCTTGGCCTCCCACGTCGTGTAGTTGGTGGTCATCGCCATCTCGTCGCCCTCGGCGTAGACGAAGCGGAGCTGAAAGCGCTGCTCCGTCGTCCAGCCGTCGCAGGCGTCGGCCCATTCGAAGAGCATGCGACCCCGCACGTCGCTGACCTTGGAGCTGTTGCGGGCGGACAGCAGCGACATCTTGTAGACGGCGCGGTGGGGCAGGATGTTCGCCGCGGCGCCGGCGGCCGCCCCCACCGCCGCGCCCGCCGCGTTGGCGGGTGCCGCCTGGACCGGGCCGGCTGCGGGAAGGGTGGTCAGGGACACCAGGAACGCGCCGAAGGTCGCGCAAAGGGCGAGGCGGGCGGCGGAGCGGCGGTTCTGCAAAGCGACATCCACAGGTGATTGGCAGCGTCGGATGGATTATGGGTGTTTCGGCGTCGGAGCGGAAGGCCCGACCCCCCGAATAAACGGAAGGCTGAGGACAGAAACATGCGCAGCGACACCCCCGCATCACGCCCCGTCCTCCTGGTGACCCGGCGCCTGCCCGAGGCTGTGGAGGCCCGCGCGGCGCGCGATTTCGACGCCCGGCTGAACCCGCAGGACCGCGCGCTGTCCGGCGCCGACATCGCCGTCCTGGCGGCGGAGACCGGTGCCGAGGGCATCCTCTGCACCGCCGGGGACCGGCTGGACGCCACCGCCATCGCGGCGCTGCCCGAGGAGGTGAGGATCGTCGCCACCTTCTCCGTCGGCACCGACCACATCGACCTGAACGCGGCCAAGGCCCGCGGCCTGATCGTCACCAACACCCCGGACGTGCTGACCGACGCGACCGCCGACATCGCCCTGCTGCTGATGCTCGGCGCGGCGCGGCGCGCCTCGGAGGGTGAGCGGATGATCCGCGCCGGGGCGTGGAGCGGCTGGACGCCGACCCAGCTTCTCGGCACCCATCTGGGCGGAAAGCGGCTGGGCATCATCGGCATGGGCCGAATCGGGCAGGCGGTGGCGCAGCGGGCGCGGGCCTTCGGCATGACCATCCACTACTCCAACCGGCGGCGCCTGCCCGCCGAGCAGGAGGCGGGGGCCGTCTATCACGCCGATCCCGAGGCGATGCTGGCGGTCTGCGACGTGCTGTCCCTGCATTTCCCGGCGACTCCGGAAACCACCCACTGGCTGAACGCGGAGCGGATCGAGCGTCTGCCGCCGGGCGCCATCGTGGTCAACACCGCCCGCGGCTCCGTCGTCGACGACGAGGCCCTGATCGCCGCCCTGGCCTCCGGACGGCTGGCCGCCGCGGGGCTGGACGTGTTCGAGAACGAGCCGAACCTGCACGCCGGCTACCGGGGGCTGGAGAACGCCTTCCTGCTGCCGCATCTGGGGAGCGCCACGGTGGAAACCCGCAACGCCATGGGCTTCCGGGCGCTCGACAATCTGGACGCCGTCTTCGCCGGGGCGGAGGCGCCGGACCGCGTGGTGTGACACCGCCGCGTGCGCGCCTGTCGGGAGCCCGACAGGCCTTTTGTTCGAAAGCCGTTCAAAAGAGAAAATAAATCAAAAATAGATAAAATTTTCCGTAACCGGCTGTTCTCCAGGCAAATTCTGCCTGGGGGCGGCCTTGCCCGGCAGAAGTTGCCGGGACGAAAGGCCTAGTCTTCTGGATTTCCTCATATGGCACGGCGATTGCTTTGAATTCGGCGCAGCCAGTGCCGATCATGTGGAGAAAGCCCATGAGCGCCGTCGTGAACACCCAGGACCCGGACGCTATTTCCGCCGACCATCACGACGGACTGCCTTTCGACCGCGGGACCCACGACCGGCTGTTGCGGATGCCCCCCTTGCGAAGCTCGCGCATCGCCCATCCGGTGGTCGCCGTGACCGTCGAGGCGGCGGCCCTGGAGCGCCAGCTTGCCGAGGCCCGCGCGACCATCGCCGAACAGCGTGACCGGATCGCCTATCTGGAAAGCCTGTCCATGACGGACGAGTTGACCGGCCTGCTGAACCGCCGCGGCTTCTTCAGCCATTTCCGGCGCGAGATCGCCGCCGCGCGGCGGCAGGGGACCAAAGGAAACGGCGCCAAGGGAAATGGAACGGGCGGCGGGGTGCTGGTCATCATCGATCTGGACGGCTTCAAGCGGATCAACGACACCCATGGGCACATGGCCGGCGATGCCTATCTCCGGCAGGTCGCGCGGATGCTGGTCGGATCGGTCCGTGAGGAGGATGTGGTGGCCCGGCTGGGCGGGGACGAGTTCGCGCTTCTGCTGACCAAAACCGACGCGGTCTGCGGCGACGTCCGTGCCCGGCAGATCGCCGCGGCGGCGGGCCGACACTGCGTGCGTTGGAACAACGCCGACCTGCCGGTCCGCTTCTCCTTCGGGGTGCAATCCTATGGGGCCGACGACCGGGAGGAGGAGGTGATCCGCCTCGCCGATTCCCGGATGTACAGCAACAAGGCCGGACGTCGTCCGCGCCCCGCGGGACGCAAGGCCGAACGCCCGTCCGGTCATCGCGCGGCGAACCCGCGGACCACCGCCTGACACCGTTCGACTCCGGCCCGGAGGTTGCCGCCGGACAGCGGGATCGGGCAGCCTGTCGCACCCCCCAGACCGCGCTTGACCGGGCGGTCGTTCCAGCCGCAGCATCGGCACCTTTCCGTCGCAGAGGTGCCCGTCCTGAACACGTTTTCGGATAGTCCGAATCCTCCTTCTTCGCCATTCCGGGCTGGCCAATCAACCGGTTGGGCCGCCGAAGGCGCGGCCGATGGGATACAGCCGCACGGCGCCCTGGTGGCGTTGCACAGCGATGGAAAGACGATCCTGGCCTGCAGCGCGAACACCGCGGAATTCCTCGGCCTGGTGCCGGACCGGCTGCTGGGTCGTGACGTCGGGGTTCTCGAACTTCCCGAGCTTGCGGGTTTGTTGACGGGGCTGCGCGCCCTGCCGCCGGACCTGCGGGCGCTGGGTTTGCACGCGTCCGTGACGCCGCCGGGAAGCCGGCCGCTGCCGGCCTTTCTGCACGAGCATGACGGCCGGGTGATCATCGAGGTGGAAAGGCTGCCCGCCGGGGCGGAGCATTGGCCCGCCACCACCCCGCCGTCCGGCTTCATGCCGGGCGTCGCGGCCCTGCGCGGGGTCGCAGGCCTGGAGGCCATGGCGGCGCACACCGCCAAAACCGTCCGCCGTCTCACCGGGATGGACCGCGTCATCGTCTGCCGTTTCGACGATTTCGGCAACGGGGAGGTGGTGGCAGGGGACGAGGCGCCGGATTGGGCGCACGCCCTTCCCGAACTCCGGCCCGGCGAGGCCCTGCCGGCAAGCGCCTTCGACCGCGGTCCGGACGGCAGCCCGCGCCTGCGCGTGGTCCTCGACCATGCGGCGGCGCCGGTTCCCCTCCTGCGCGCCGACAGGGCGCTTCCGCCGCCCGATCTCGCCCACGCCCATCTGCGCAGCCCGGCTCCGGCCCGCCGGGACTTCCTGAGGCGCATGGGAGCCGGGGCGGCCCTGACCGTACCGATTTTCCAGGGCGGCAAGCCGTGGGGGGTGATTTCCGGCCACCGCCGCCAGCCCCAGGGGGTGCCGCCGTCCGTCCGGATGCTGACCGCCATGGCCGCCGACGCGTTCGGCCTGATGCTGGACTCCGCCGAACGCGCCCTGGAGCGGGAGCGCCGGACCGCCCACGCCACGCGGCAGGCGGAGCTGAACCGGGTCAAGTCCGACTTCCTGACCGGGATGAGCCACGAGCTGCGCACCCCGCTCAACGTCATCATCGGCTATTCGGACTTTCTGCTGCATCCGGGGACCGGTCCGCTGACCGACCGGCAGCGCGACTGCATCGGCAACATCCGCGCTTCCGGCACGCATCTTCTCGAACTCATCAACGACGTTCTGGACCTGTCGAAGATCGAAGCCGGCCACCTTGACCTGAACGACGAGGACGTGGACGTCGCGGTCATGGTGGGCGAGGTCTACGCCCTTCAGGAATTGACGCTGGCGTCCGCCGGGCTGACCTTCGACGCGCTGTTTCCCCGTCCGCTGCCGCGCCTGCGCGCGGACCGGCGGTCGCTGCGCCAGATCCTGCTCAACCTGCTGTCCAACGCCGTCAAGTTCACCCCGGCCGGAGGGCGCGTCACCATCGACGTGGCGCGCACGGAGGAGCGGACCGGGACCGGGCTGCGCATCGCCGTGATCGACACCGGGGTCGGCATTCCGGAGGAGCACCGTCCCATCGTCCTGGAGCCCTTCCGGCAGGTGCCGGGGGAGCGCATTCGCGGCGGCACCGGGACCGGGTTGGGGCTGCCCATCGTGCGGTCCCTGGTCGAGGCCCACGGCGGGCGGCTGACCCTGTCCGGCGGGCCGGGGCAGGGGACGCGGATTGACCTGCATTTCCCGCCGGAGCGGGTCATCGCATGATGGAAGCCGTGGAATCCGCAGGACTTATCGGTCGGCTGCGGGCCGCGAAGGACATCGCTAACGACAATTTAACCGTCGCGGCGGGACAGTGAACGGGATATACCGGTCTTTCCGGGTGTGGTCGCTGCAAGCAGAAGCGCGGGTGGCACAATGCTCGCGGAACCGAACAGCCCCAAGAAGGCGCCGATGGACGACCGAACCGTGAAGCGTGTCCTGATCGTCGAGGACAACGAGCTGAACATGAAGCTCTTCCACGATCTGTTGGAGGCGCACGGCTACGCGACGCTTCAGACCCGCAACGGGATGGATGCCCTGGCCATCGCGCGGGAGCACCGGCCGGACCTGATCCTGATGGACATCCAACTGCCCGAGGTGTCGGGCCTGGAGGTCACGCGCTGGATCAAGGACGATCCGGAACTGGCGGGCATTCCGATCATCGCGGTGACCGCCTTCGCGATGAAGGGGGACGAGGAGAAGATCCGGGAGGGCGGCTGCGAGGACTACATCGCCAAGCCGATCTCGGTGACGAAGTTCCTGCAAGCCGTTCAGAAGTTCCTTCGTTAACCTTTTACGGGATCGGTCGCACGTTCCATGTCCGCTCGCGTCCTCGTCGTCGATGATGTCCTTCCGAACGTGAAGCTGCTCGCGGCGAAGCTGACGCGCGAGTATTTCAACGTCATCACCGCCAGCAATGGTCCCGAGGCGCTGGAGGTGATCCGGCGTGAGGCTCCGGACATCGTTCTCCTCGACGTCATGATGCCGGGCATGGACGGGTTCGAGGTGTGCGAGAAGATCCGCTCCGACCCTGCGACCATGCACATTCCGGTGGTGATGGTCACCGCCCTGTCCGACGGCGCCGACCGCGTGCGTGGGCTGGAGGCCGGGGCCGACGACTTCCTGACCAAGCCCGTCAACGACATCGCCCTGTTCGCGCGGGTGCGCTCGCTCGTCCGCCTGAAGATGATGATGGACGAATGGCGGCTGCGCGAGACCACCTCCGGCCAGTTCGGGGTTCTGGAGCCGACCGGCACGCTGCACAGCGAGTCCTTCGAGGGGGCCCGCATCCTGGTGCTGGAGGATTCGCTGCTCGATCTGGCCAAGATCGCCGAGACGCTGCAGCGCGACCATGGCCACATCATGTCCGCCGACACCTGCGCCACGGCTCTGGAGCGCGCGCTGGGCGACGATCTGGATCTCGTGGTGATCAGCCTGACCCTGATGAACGAGGATGGGCTGCGTTTGTGTTCCCAGCTGCGCTCGCACGAACGCACGCGGCAGGTGCCGATCCTGCTGGTGGTGGATGAGGGCGACCTCAACCGCGTCGCCAAGGGGCTGGAGCTGGGCGCCAACGATTACGTCATCAAGCCGATCGACCGGAACGAGCTGCTGGCCCGCGCCCGCACCCAGATCCGGCGCAAGCGCTACCAGGAGCGGCTGCGCGCGAACTACGAGCAGAGCCTGTCCATGGCGCTGACCGACAGCCTGACGGGCGTCTTCAACCGCCGCTACATCAACGCCCACCTGCCGCGGCTGCTGGAGCGGGCGATCGACAACCACAAGCCGGTGGCAATCCTGCTGTTCGACATCGACCATTTCAAGGTCGTCAACGACAGCTACGGCCACACCGTGGGCGACGAGGTGCTGAAGGAGGTGTCCAGCCGCGCCAGCCGCAACCTGCGCACCTTCGATCTGGTGGCGCGGCTCGGCGGCGAGGAGTTCGTGGTGATCCTGCCGGACACCGACGCCGAAGCGGCGCTGACGGTGGCGGAGCGTCTGCGCACCCGCATCGCCGACACCCTGTTCAAGGTGACCGCCGACGTGGGTGAGATCCCGGTCACCGTGTCCATCGGCGTCACGGTCGGCGGCCGGCTGGGCGACACCGCCGAAGGGCTGATCCGCCGGGCCGACGAAGCGCTCTACGAGGCCAAGCGCGCCGGGCGCAACCGCACCATCGCCGACCCTCGCGCCGACGCCCTGCTGGCTCCCTGACGGGCGCCGGGCCGGCTCCTGACCGGACCTGGGACCCTCCGGACAAGCAAAAGGCCGCCGAAAGGCGGCCTTTCTGATTCCGCTGGTCCCGGGGAAACCTTACTTGATCTTGGCTTCCTTGAACTCGACGTGCTTGCGAGCCACCGGGTCGTACTTACGGAACGACAGCTTCTCGGTGGTCTTCTTCGGGTTCTTCTTCTTCACGTAGAAGAAGCCGGTGTCGGCCGTGCTCACCAGCTTGATGAGGACGGTGTTCTGCTTCGCCATGATCTCAATCCCGACTAAAAATCCGTGACCCGCCAGCCCGGCGGGGCGGCGTCGTAGCGGGGGAAGATACCCGCTACAGCCGCGATGTCAAGCCTTTGTAAAGTGGCCGGAAGGGCCGGTCGGAGTCCTTTTTTCGCCCGCAATCCGGGGCGGAAAACGACTCAGCGCTCGGCCACCGTGTTGGTGGAGGACAGGGCGACCGCGCGCTGGTAGAGCGCCGGTTCGGCGAGAAGGCGCAGCGCCACCTTCACGTCCAGCTCCGGTTCGTGCTCCTTCCACGGGCAGGCCTCGCGCAGGCGGGCCAGAGCCTCCTCGTCGTCGGCGGCGCGGGCGCGCCAGCCGGCGAATTGGGTCATCGGGCGCGCCCGGCCGTCGCGCAGGTCGGACAGCAGGGAGACGGGATCGTCCTGGCCGGTGCGGCTGGTGCAGACCGTCGGCTGCACGCCCTGGCGGTGCAGGGTGTAGCCGGCGGGCGTGTAGATGCGGCTCCAGGTCAGGAACAGCTCGCCGTCGTTGGGCAGGCGGGTCACCGTCTGGACGCTGCCCTTGCCGTAGGAGGAGGCGCCGACCACCACCGCGCGCCCCGAGTCCTGGAGCGCCGCCGCCACCACCTCGGCGGAGGAGGCGGACCGCCCGTCGACCAGAACGACCAGCGGCAGGCCTTCGGCGATGTCGTCGGGGCCGGCCTCGAAGCGCTGGCGGCTGTCGGGGTGGCGGCCCTCGGTCGTGATGATCTTGCCTTGGGCGATGAACAGGTCGGCCACCGCGACCGCCTGATCGAGCAGGCCGCCGGGGTTGCCGCGCAGGTCGAGCACGAAGCCGCGCAGGCCCTTGCCCATGCTCTGCCGCGTCGACAGCACGGCGTCGCGCAGGTTGGAGGCGGTGGCGGCGTTGAAGCGGTCCACCTTCAGCACGCCGACCTGCTCGGACACGCTGGCGTTCACCGTGTTGGGAACCACGCGCTCCCGCCGGAGAGGGGCGCGGCGGGGCGGGTTGTTGTCGCGCGCCACGGTCAGCAGGACCATGGTCCCGGTCGGGCCGCGCAGCCGGTCGCGCATGTCCGACTCGTTCAGGCGCGCGGTCAGGTCGCCGTCGATGGCCAGAAGCTGGTCGCCGCTGCGGATGCCGGCGCGGTCGGCCGGGCTGCGCGGCAGCACGTTGCGGATCAGGGTGCGCCCGTTCGCCGTCTCCAGCGACAGGCCGATCCCGCCGTAGCCCTCGCGCTGGGCGCGTTCGCTGGTGGCGCGCTGGGTGCCGGTGTAGCGGGAATAGCCGTCCAGGTCCGACATCACGGAATCGAGGACCACCTGATAGACCCGCTCCGGCACCGCCTGATAGAGGGTTGGGGAGTAAAGGCGGGCGCGTTCCACCGCCTTGGTGGTCAGAGCGGCCCAGCCGGCGGCGTCGGACAGCGACGGGGCGGCGTACTCGCCGATCAGGCTTCCGGAAACGTACAGGCGTACGGTGTTGCCCTGGCGCTCGGCGCGGGCGGTCGGGTCGATGGTCGCGAGACCCTTCAGCCCGTCCAGCCCGAGGCGGCCGAAATCAACCTGTTGGAGATACACTTCGGCGATCTTGCCGTACGCAACGGCGAAGACCTGCTCGCTGACGAAGGCGGCTTCGGTCGCGGCTGTGGCCGGACGGGGCAGCGCCCCGCCGAGGCATCCGAGGCCGACAGCGAGCATGGCGGCTGCGAGCGGGACCGACAGCCGCCCGCGCGGCGAAAATCCTCGTTTCCGTATGCCCATGGCGCGCCGTACGCGGCCTCCTTTCCCACAGGCGGACCCGGACGGTTGCCCGCCGGGTTCGAACGGATAAGGAATAGCACTTCAGAAATGAGGGCTGGCGGGACAAAAGTCGGGGGCAAGAACTCTTTGTTGTGGAATGTCCACCACTGTGACTCAGCGGCCACGCTTCCGTTGCTTCTGGGTTGCGCGGCCCGCGAAACGGGCGTTTCCCGCGGGGCGATCGGGGTGGCCGGATTGCAACGGATGATCGGTCCTGCCAACCAAACCTCCGGTCAAATCGCCTTCGGCGCGGGGCAGGGCGAACAGGGTGCTGCCGGTCAGCGGGTCGGCCTCCATCAGCACCACCGTCACCGCGGCGCCCAGCCGGTAGCTGCGGCCGGTGCGCTGGCCGACCAGGGCGTGGGCGCGTTCATCATGCTCGTACTGGTCGTCGGGCAGGGTGCTGGCGGGGATCAGCCCGTCGGCCCCGTTCTCGTCCAGCCGGATGAACAGGCCGAAGCGGGTGACCCCGGAGATCCGTCCGGTGAACAGGGCACCCACGCGGTCGGCCAGGAAGGCGGCGGTGAAACGGTCGATGGCGTCGCGCTCGGCCGTGGCGGCGCGGCGTTCGGTCATCGAAATGTGCTCGCCGATGTCGGTCAGTCCGGCCATGGCCGCGTCGTCCAGCCCGCCCGGCCCCAGCCCGTGCGCGCGGATCAGCGCCCGGTGGACGATCAGGTCGGCGTAGCGGCGGATCGGCGAGGTGAAGTGGGCGTAGCGGTCGAGCGACAGGCCGAAATGGCCGATGTTCTCCGGGCTGTATTCCGCCTGCGACTGGCTGCGCAGGATGACCTCGCTGACCAGCTGCGACTCCGCCGTTCCGGCGGCGCGGTCGAGGATCGCGGTGAAATGGGCCGGGGTCAGCCGGGGCACCCGCGGCAGCGTGTAGCCGATGCCGGTCAGGAATTCGCGCAGCGTCTCCTGCTTGTCGAGCGACGGCTGGTCGTGCACGCGGAACAGGCCGGGCATGCCCGCCCGCTCCAGGCTGTCGGCCGCCGCGACGTTGGCGCAGATCATGAATTCTTCGATCAGCCGGTGGCTGTCGAGGCGCTCGCGCGGCGCGATCTCCGCCACCCGCCCGCGCTCGTCCAGCCGCACGCGCCGTTCCGGCAGGTCCAGCTCCAGCGTGCCGCGGCGCTGCCGGGCCGCCCACAGGCGGGCGTAGGCGCCGTAGAGCGGGGCGATGACCGTCTCCAGCAGCGGCGCCGTCGCCTCGTCCGGGGCGCCGTCGCGGGCCGCCTGCACCTGCTCGTAGGTCAGGCGCGCGGCGGAGCGCATCAGTCCGCGCACGAAGCGGTGCCGCAGCAGCGCGCCGTGGCGGTCGATCCACAGATGCGCCGCGACGCAGGCGCGGTCCTCATGGGGGCGGAGCGAGCAGAGGTCGTTGGACAGCGCCTCCGGCAGCATCGGCACGACGCGGTCGGGGAAATAGACGGAGTTGCCGCGCTCGTATGCCGCCCGGTCCAGCGCCGAATTGGGGCGGACGTAGAAGGCCACGTCGGCGATGGCGACCAACAGGTGCCAGCCGCCTTCGTTCGCCGGGTCGGGGTCCGGCTCCGCCCACACCGCGTCGTCGAAATCGCGGGCGTCGGCGCCGTCGATGGTCACCAGCGGCAGGTCGCGCAGGTCGGTCCGTCCGGTCAGGGAGGGCACGGCGGCGTGCGACGCCTCGCGCAGGGCGGCGGGCGGGAAGTCGGTGGGCAGCCCATGGGTGTGGACGGCGATCAGGCTGACGGCGCGCGGCTCCGCCGTATGGCCCAGCCGCTCGGCGACGCGGGCCTGCGGCAGGCCCATCCGGGAGGCCGGCAGCAGGTCGGCCAGCACCAACTCGCCCGGCTCGGCGTCGTTGCGGTTGGCCGGCAGGACCAGCAGTTCGGTCTTGTTGCGCTTGTCGGTGGGGACGATGCGCCCGCCGTCCGCCGCGGGGTAATAGACGCCGAGGACGCGCCCCACTGTGCCGTCGAGCCGGCGGATGGTGCGGGCCTCGTACAGCCGGTCGTTGATGCGGCTGAGCTTCGCCAGCACCCGGTCGCCGGTCCCCAGCGTGGGGTGGCCCTTCCTCTCCGGCATCAGGAAGATGCGCGGCGGGTTGCCCTCGCCGGTCCAGGTGACCGGGCGTGCGGTGACCTCGCCGTCCGCATCGGTGCCGGTCACCTCCAGCACGGCGACCTCCGGCAGCGACTGCGGCGGGGCGACGCGCTTGTTGCGCCCGCGTTCCACGGCGCCGTCGGCCTCCAACTCCTTCAGCAGCGCCTTCAGCCTCTCGCGGTCGTCGCTGCCCGACAGCTTGAAAGCGCGCGCGATCTCGCGCTTGCCGACCGGAGTCGCGCTGTCGCGGATGAAGGAGAGGACGGTGTCCTTATCGGGAAAGCTGCCGGAGCGGCGGGAGGTGTCGGTCAAGGGAATCCGTGCCGTGGAGAGTGGACCGCTTAAGTAAGCCCTGGGCGTGGCGAATCCAACCGCCGCGCCATGGCTCCGCCACAAAGACGCGCCAGAACCGTGCCGGGCGTGGCGGGGGCGCATCCATGAGGATCGTGCGGAACGGGGTGCTGCTGGTTTTGGCCGTTCCGGCGCTTGCGGCCGGAGCCTACCTGCTGGCGGCTATGCTTCTCTCACGCCACGCGGTGGAGGGGCGGCCGGCGGTGCCGGAGGGCGTGGAGGTCTTTGTCTGCACCAACGGAATTCACACCGATCTGGTGCTTCCCGCCGTCACGGACACCGTGGACTGGACCATCGACCTGCCGGGCGGCGATTTTCCCGGTGTCGGCCCCTGGACGAGCCATCGCTCCTTCGGCTGGGGCGACCGCGCCTTTTATCTGGAAACCCGCCAATGGTCGGACCTGATGCTCGCCACGGCGCTGTCCGCCCTGTTCGGCCGAGGGCCGTCGGTGATGCATGTCTACACTCTGCATCGCCCGGCGGGGAGCCCGGACTGCGGGATGGTGGTGCTGGACGAGGGCCAGTACGGTGCCCTGGCCGCCTTCGTGCGCGGCAGCTTCCGCCGGGATGGAGCGGGGAGGGTGATGCCCCTGCCGGGCAGTGGCTATGGCGCGACCGACCTGTTTTACGAGGCGGTCGGCCATTACAGCCCGGTCGAGACCTGCAACGAATGGACCGGCAAGGCCCTGCGCGCCGCCGGAGTGACCATGGGCGCCTGGACGCCGTTCGAGAGCGGCGTCATGCGTTGGGTGCGGTAGGGAGTCAAGAGCGGCAGTTATCCCCTCTCCCCTCCGGGGAGAGGGTTAGGGTGAGGGGGTTGCGCTTGTGCCGGACGCAGTGACACGCGCAACCCCCTCACCGGCCCTGTGGGCCACCCTCTCCCCCGAGGGGAGAGGGTTAAGATGGCGTTGTCGATGTTTATGAAGTAAGGCGTCACGCCCGCTTGCGGGCCGCAGGCTTTTCCTCGTCCCCTGCGTCTTCCTTCTTGGCGGCCGCCTTTTTCGGAGCGGCCTTCTTCGCCGCATCCTTCTTGGCCGGCTCCTTCTTGGTGGCGGTCGCCTTGGCCTTGGTCGCCTTCTCGGCCTTGGCGGGCACCTCGGCACCGTCGGCCGCCGCCGGCTCGGCGTCCTTCGGAGCCTTGCCCTTCTTGGCGGCGTCCTTGGCGGCCTTGGCCTCCAGAAGCTCCAGCGCCTGCTCCAGCGTCACGCTGTCCGCTTCCGTGCCCTTGGGGATGGAGGCGTAGACGGAGCCGTGCTTGACGTAGGGACCGAAGCGGCCGGACCCGGTGGTGACCGGCTTGCCGGTCTTCGGATGGTCGCCCAGCGTCTTGGCCGGGGCCGACGCCTTCTTGGCGGCGCCGGCCAGCAGGTCGACGGCGCGGTTGATGCCGATGGTCAGCACGTCGTCGTCGGGCGTCAGCGACTTGTAGACGCTGCCGTGCTTCAGGTAGGGGCCGAAGCGGCCGATGCCGGCGCTGATGTCCTCGCCCGTCTCCGGGTGGTTGCCGATGCTGCGCGGCAGGGCCAGCAGCTTCAGCGCCGTGTCGAGGTCCACATCGGCGGCGGCCATGCCCTTGGGCAGGGAGACGCGCTTGGGCTTCGGCGCCTCGACCTTGACCTTCTTCTTGCCCTTGGTCTTCTTGCCGTCGGCGGGCGCTTCCTCGACCACCGCCTCAGCCGGGGCGGCGGCCACCGGGGGCGGGCCGAGCTGGATGTAGGCGCCGTAGGGACCGCGCCGCACGGTCACCGGCAGGCCGGTTTCGGGGTCGTTGCCCAACTCGCGCGGGCCTTCCTGCGCCTCGCCGTTCTCGTCGTTGGCGACGGCGAGCGGGCGGGTGTAGCGGCATTCCGGGTAGCGCGAGCAGCCGATGAAGGCGCCCATCTTGCCGAGCTTCAGGCCGAGCCGGCCCTGGCTGCACACCGGGCAGACGCGGGGGTCGTGGCCCGGCGTGTCGCTGTTGGCGTTGGTCGGGAAGAAGTGCGGCCCCAACTCCTCGTCCAGCGTGGTCAGCACCTGGGTGATGGTCAGGTCCTTGGTCCCGTCCACCGCGACGTGGAAGGCGCGCCAGAAGTCGCGCAGCACGGTCTTCCAGTCGATCCGGCCGTCGGAGATCTCGTCGAGCTTGTTCTCCAGGTCGGCGGTGAAGTTGTACTCCACGTACCGGTTGAAGAAGTTCTTCAGGAAGGCGGTGACCAGACGGCCCCGGTCTTCCGGAATGAAGCGCCGCTTGTCCAGCCGCACGTAGTTGCGGTCCTGGAGCACCTGGAGGATGGAGGCATAGGTGGACGGACGGCCGATCCCCAGCTCCTCCAGCTTCTTGACCAGGCTCGCCTCGGTGTAGCGGGGCGGCGGCTGGGTGAAATGCTGCTCCGGGCTGATGTCGCCGCGGGCGAGGGCGTCGCCCTGCTCCATGGCGGGCAGGCGGTGCTCCTGGTCGTCATCGGCGGCGCCGTCGTCGCGGTCCTCCTGATAGACCTTGAGGAAGCCGTCGAACACGACGACCGAGCCGGTGGCGCGCAGCACGACGTCCTTGGACGGCGAGGCGATGTCCACCGCCACCTGATCCAGCACCGCGCTTTCCATCTGGCTGGCCAGCGTGCGCTTCCAGATCAGCTCGTACAGACGCAGCTCGTCGCCTTCCAGGTAGGTCGCGACCTCCTCCGGGCGGCGGAACAGGTCGGTCGGGCGGATGGCCTCGTGCGCTTCCTGGGCGTTCTTGGCGGCGGTCTTGTAGACGCGCGGCTGGGCCGGGACGTAGCGCTCGCCCCAATGGGAGCCGATCAGGTTGCGGGCGCCCTCGATGGCCTCCTGCGACAGGCTGACGCCGTCGGTTCGCATGTAGGTGATCAGGCCGACCGTCTCGCCGCCGATGTCCACGCCCTCGTACAGCCGCTGCGCGGTCCGCATGGTGCGGGTGGCGCCGAAGCCCAGCTTGCGCGAGGCTTCCTGCTGCAGGGTCGAGGTGGTGAAGGGCGGGGAAGGGTTGCGGCGGCTCTGCTTGCGCTCCACCGTCGCGACCGAGAAGGCCTGCGGGCTGATGCGCGCCACCGCGGCTTCCGCCGCCTCGCGGGCGGGCAGGGCGAACTTGTCGAGCCGCTTGCCGTCGAGTTGGGTGAGCTGGGCCGTGAAGGAGGCGCCGCCCGGCGTGGCGAAGCCCACCTCGATGGTCCAGTATTCCTGAGGCTTGAAGACCTCGATCTCCGACTCGCGCTCGCAGATCAGGCGCAGCGCCACCGACTGCACGCGGCCCGCCGAGCGGGAGCCCGGCAGCTTGCGCCACAGCACCGGCGACAGGGTGAAGCCGACCAGATAATCGAGGGCGCGGCGGGCCAGATAGGCGTCCACCAGCTCCCGCGAGACGTCGCGCGGAGCCTCCAGCGCGGCCTGGACGGCGCTCTTGGTGATTTCGTTGAAGGTGATGCGCTGGACCTTGGAGTCGTCGATCAGCCGCTTTTCGCGCAGCAGCTCCGACAAATGCCAAGCGATGGCTTCCCCTTCGCGATCCGGGTCGGTTGCGAGATAGACGCGCTCGGCCCCTTTGACCGCCTTGGCGATCTCGTCGATGTGGCGCTTGGAGCGGTCGCCCAGCTCCCAGTCCATGGCGAAGTCCTCGTCCGGACGCACCGATCCGTCGCGCGCCGGAAGGTCGCGCACATGGCCGAAGCTGGCGACCACGGTGTAGTCCGAGCCAAGGTATTTGTTGATGGTTTTCGCCTTGGCCGGCGATTCGACGATGACGACGTTGCTGCCCGGCAAGAGTCCGCGCCCCTGAAAGTGCCTATCCCATACACCGGCGGTGCGGATCGGGATCAGATCAGGTTCACCTGATTCCCAGGCTGGCGCTGGACACGGCCCGCAAGCTCAAGTTCCAGCACCACGGTCAACACCACCGGAGCGGACAATTGGCACCCGCGGACGAGTTCGTCAATGGCAACCGGCGTATGGCCGAGGTTTTCCAGGATGACGGCGCGCGCCGATTCAAGGTCCGCCTCGGACGGAACGGCGGGGCGGGATTGGGCGAACAGGTCGCCCTGGCGCTCCCGCAGGGTCGGCGGCGACAGGTTGTCCAGCGCCCGCAGCACGTCGTCCACCCCCTCCACCAAGGCCGCCCCCTGACGCAGAAGATTGTTGGTGCCCTGGCAACGCGGGTCGAGCGGGGAGCCGGGCACCGCCATCACCTCCCGCCCCTGTTCCAGCGCCATGCGCGCGGTGATGAGGGAGCCGGAGCGCAGCGCCGCCTCCACCACCAGCACCCCCAGCGACAGACCGGAGATCAGCCGGTTGCGGCGCGGGAAATGGCGGGCCTGCGGCGTGGTGCCGACCGGGCTTTCCGCCACGATCACACCCTGCTGCACTATGTCGCGGTAGAGTTTCTCGTTCTCCGGCGGATAGACGACGTCGGCGCCGCCCGCCACCACCGCCGCGGTTCCGCTGCCGAGCGCCCCGGCGTGGGCCGCCGTGTCGATCCCGCGCGCCAGCCCGGAGACGACCAGCAGCCCGGCCTCGCCCAGCTCCCGCGCCAGCCGCTCGGCGAATTTCTTGCCGTTCATCGAGGCGTTGCGCGCTCCGACCAGGGCCACCGCGCGCCGTTGCAGCAGATGCGGATGGCCGAGGACCGACACCGCCGGGGGCGCGTCGTCCAGCGCCGCCATTGGTTCCGGATAGTCGGGCTCGCAGGAGCAGATCAGGCGGGCGCCGATGCGGTCGTTGGCGGCCAGTTCGCGGTCTATGTCCGCCTTCGGCGCGATGCGCAGCGGTTTGGTCCGCCCGCCGCGTTTGGCGAGGTCGGGCAGCGCTTCCAGCGCGGCGCCGGCGCTGCCGAACCGCTCCAGCAGGCGGTGGAAGGTGATCGGCCCGACATTCTCGGTTCGAATGAGTCGGAGCCAGTCGAACCGCTCGGCGGCGGACAGGGTGCGGCGCGGTTGAGTCATGCGCCTATTCATACAACCGCCATTGGGGCGCTATCAACACGCAAACGTGTGCGCCGGCGCTCTTCTCAGGGACTCGGCAGGGCGGTCATTTGCGCCAGAAGCCGAAGAGCCCCTTCTTCTTCGGCGGAGCCTCCGGTTCGGGCTCCGGCTCTGGCTCGTCGTCGAAGGAGAAAGGATCGTCCTCGGCGTCGGCCTTTGCGGTTCCGGCCGGCTCGGCTTCGGCTTTGGGCTCGTCCGGATTATCGTCGGTATCGAAGGAGAACGGGTCCTCGTCCGGTTCCGCATCCGTCTTGGCGGAGGCGTCCTCGGGCGTTTCCTCCGTTTCGTCATCGTCGAAGCTGAAGGGGTCGTCGCCGTCGTCGGCGCTGTCGGCCGAGTTCGGTCGCTTCGTCTTCGGTCTTCTCCTCGGCGTCGTCGGTATCGAAGCTGAAGGGATTGCCGCCGTCCTCGTCCTCGTCATCATCGAAGTTGAAGGCGTTGGCGTCACCGCCGCCCGCATCGTCGTCCTTGGCTTCGTCCTCATCGTCGTCGAAGCTGAAGGCGGAGAAATCCGAGGATTCTTCCTCATTCTCCTCGCCACCGCCGAGGGCCGTGGCGGCAACGGCGACCGCGCTCGCCGCGCCCTGGCCGCGGCGCATCTCCGCCTTGAAGCGTTCAAGCTCCTCGCGGAAGCGATCCTCGGCCTCGCTCCAGCGCTGGCGCTCCTGGTCGAGGGTGGCGAGCAGTTCCTCCTCCCGCACGCGGGCGGCGGCGCGTTCCGTGTCGAGCGCCTGGATCAACTCCTCCTGGCGCTGGAGAAGCAACTCGTGCCGCGTCTCCATCGCATCGATGACCTCGCGCACATACTGCTCGAAGGCGCGGAACTGGAGCGCCAGAACGTCCTCGTCGGCGCTGGCAGCCGCCGCGCTGGCGGCCGCCTTCTCGGCTTTGGTCGTCTTGGCCGTCCGCGTCCCGCCGGGTGCCGGTGGCAGCGGGGAGGGCGCGGCGGCAGCGGGCGGCGGGCGCGGACCGCCGGGGGTGGCGCCGTCACCCCCCAGCCAGCGCGACACCAGGATGTAGGAGACTTGCAGCTCCTCCGCGATGCGGCGGTAGCTCCAGCCCTGGGCGCGCAGCCGCTCGGCCATGCGCTGGCGGTCCGGCTCCTCGCTGGGCGTCGCCGGGCGCGTGGGCAGGGAGGATGTCGGGCCGATCCCCTCGGTGGGGGTCGCGACGACGATCACATCCTTCAGTTTCTGGTCGGCCATCGGGTCTCCGCCGTCCTGCGCGCAGGGCGTTCCTTACCGCGATGTTGGCCGCGTTCGGGGTGCGCTGTCGATCCGGGACGGGTCCCGGTTGAAGCAGTCTGGGCGGGAAACCCGCCGGACCGGGCCAATTCGCGCCGGTCCGGCCCGGTCAGGTCAGTTCCTGGATGTGCTCGACATAGCCGGACAGGGCGGCGATCCCCTGCTCGGTCAGTTCGATGAAGACGCGGCGGCCGTCCTTCTCGTCGGCGATCCGGCGCACCAGCCCGCGGTCGTGCAGTTCGGTGATCCGCCGCAGCGCCGTGGTCTGGGCAACGCCCGAGGCCATGCACAGCGACGACACGGAAATCCGCCGCCCGCGCAGATGGTTGGCCATCAGGTCCAGCAGCATGTCCCAGCAGGGGTCCTCGAACAGCCCCTTCGGAAAATACTTGTCGCGGGCGACGCGGGATTGCTGGAGCGTCCTCAACACCGCCAGCCGACGGTTCTCCCCCGCCGCGGCGGGGATCGGCGACGGGACGGCCTGTGCGGTGACCGGAGCCGGAGCGGCAGCCTCCGGCTGGTTTTGCCGCAGGGCCTTCACCGCTTCGATGAGGGCGAGGCCGTGGCGGTAGGCGTTCTCCAGCGCGCCCTGCAACTCGCCGTTGCCGGCGTGCGGGGGCGGGGCGGGCGGGGGCGGGGCGGGCGGGGCGGGCAGCGGGGCCGCCGCCTGATGGGCGGCCAACGCGCGGGCGAGGGCGCCGTGGAGCTGGCTGCCGTCCTGCGGGTCGCTGACGAAATCCGCCGCGCGCAGATGCATGGCGCGGACGACGTCCGCCGCCGTGGCGTCGGGTGCCACGACGATGACCTGGAGATGCCGCTGCACGCTTTTGCGCATCCGCTCGACCAGGGCCAGCCCGTCGAAATGGGGCAGGGCCAACTCCACCGCCACGATGCCGATGCTGCCGTCCGCCTCCAGCGTGTCGAGCGCCGCGATGGGGTCGTGGGTGACGTGGATGCGGTGGCCGTTGCGTTCGAAGGCGTCGTGCATGCCGATGCCCAGCGCGCGATCCGCGCAGGCGATCAGGATGGACGTCGCCGAAACATGAAGGCCGGCGCTGGTCTGGACCGGACGCACCGGCCACGCCAAGGGTCGCTCCAACTCGATCCGCATCGAAGCCCTTCCCCCGTTGGGTGCATGGAATGCTGTGCTTAAGGATTACCACGCAAAGCAAACCATCATGGATGCAATCATGGTCCAAAATAGAGCGATCGATAAATGTCTCAAAATTCCGCAAAAATTCGATGGATTAGGCGGAACGGCATAAAACCGCAGAAGCGCGCCGTCGACTATTCTTGATTTGATAAGTCAAATTCAACGGATTGCCCTTTCCGGTTGCGGTGCGGTGGGCAAAGGTGCGCGTCGGGAGGGGTCGGGCCGGAGCGGAGCCATGTCGCCGGGGTCCTCTCCAGACTGGACCCGTCTCGGAAACGGCGGTGCGGGCGATGCGCGTAAGGTGGCCGCACCCCTTGCCGGCACCGGACCCATGCGCCTCACCCTGACGACCAAGATCATTTTGCTGCTGCAGGTGGCGCTCTGCTTCGCGCTGCTCTCCACCGCGGCGCTCTCCTATCTGAAGATGGAGCGCATGGTGGAGGACACCGTGGCGTCCCGCTTCACCGTCGCCCTGCGCGGGCTGGCGGGGGAGGTCGAAGGCGCGGTCAGCCTCGGCGTGTCCATCACCGCCCTGCGCAATCTCGACGCGCTGATCCAGCGCGCAATGGCGCGGGACGACCGCATCACCGGCTTGGTCCTGTTCACCGACACCGGCGAGGTGCTGGCCGCGGCGGGCCGCGGCGGGCCGGTGGGCGCGATCCCCGCCGGCTGGAAGGCGGCCTTCGCCCGCGACGGCAAGTCCGACCGGGTGGCGGCCGTCGCCGATGGCGACAGCCAAGCGCTTCTGCTTGGCATCCGCAACGCCTTCGGCGGCGTGGCCGGCGGTGTCGCCCTGACCTATTCGCTGGGCGAGGTGCAGGCGGGCATCCGCGGCACCATTCCGGACCTGCTGCTGTCCGGCGGCATCAATCTGGTGACCGGGCTTCTCGTCACCATGGTCGCGGTCTGGCTGCTGCTGCGCCCGATCCAGCGCCGGCTGCGCGAGATGACCGCCAGCATCAACCAACTGGGCATGGGCGAGCCGCCCAACCTGACCCCGGAGCTGGTGGCCTTCGCCCCCGGCCTGAAGGATTTCGCCGACCGCATCCTGGAACAGCAGCAGCACGGCGCGGAGGAGGGGCATCCCCAGCCCGCCGGTCCGGCGGCGGAAGCCGCGCGTCCGGCGGGAGTCACGCCATGAAGCTGTCCTTCATCCGCCGCCTGAACTGGATGCTGACGGGCGTCGTGTCCGTCCTGATGCTGGTCAGCCTCGCCGTCCAGACCAACCACGTCAACACGCTGTTCCGCCCGCTGATCGAGCCGGAGCTGGCCCGCAAGGCCGAGGTCGTCGGGTCCTACGTGGTGGCGCAGATCGACCGCGCGGTGGCGCTCGGCTTCGAGCTGGACAAGCTGGTGGGGGTGGACGAGCTGCTGTCCGACGCGCTGGCCGCCAACCCGGACGTCAAGTATCTGGCGCTGGAGATCGGCGGGCGCCTCCACGCCTTCTCCGGGACCGAGGAAGCGCGGTCCGGCAACCGCCTGACCGTGGCCGACGCCCCGCCGGAGGGCGAGTCTCCGCAATTCCTCGACACCGTCCTGCCGCTGGAAGGCAACGAGGAGGCGCGGCTGCATGTCGGCGTCGACTCCGGCTATGTCCGCTCAGCCATGAACGAGGTGGTGTTCGACCTCGGCTCCGTGCTGATCGTCGCCATCCTGCTCAACATCGAGATTCTGCTGCTGGTTGTCGGCTCCTCCGTCGCGGCGCCGCTGCGCCGGGTGACGGCGGTGATGAAGCAGGCCGCCGACGGGCATCTCGGCGTGCGCGTCGCCCTGCGCAACCGCGACGAGGTGGGCGAGCTGTCGCGCGCCGTCGACTGGGCGCTGGACAGCGTGCAGCACAAGGCCGACATGACCGCCTCCGAGCAGGCCATGACCAAGATCGGCATGATGCAGCGGGTAGTGGAACTGCGCTTCGCCATCTTCATCTTCTCCCTGGCGGAGGAGCTGACCCGCACCTTCCTGTCCGTCTACATCAAGCAACTGTTCGAACCGGTGCCCGGCCTGTCGATGGAGATGGTCATCGGCGCTCCCATCGCGCTGTTCATGCTGCTCTGGGCGGTCAGCCAGCCGATCGCCGGCAGCGTGTCGGAACGGCGCGGGCGGCGGGCCGTGTTCCTCGGCGGAGCGCTGCTCTCCTTCGTCGGTCTGGTCGGCTCCGGCCTCGCCACCGACCTCATCCAGCTCATCGTCGCGCGCTGCCTGACCGCCGTCGGCTACGCCAGCGTCTTCATCGCCGCTCAGGGCTTCGTCATCGACGCCACCGACCCCAAGCAGCGCGCCCAGGCCATCGCCATGTACGCCGGCGGCATCCTCAGCGCCGGTGTCTGCGGCCCGGCCATCGGCGGCGTGATCGCCGGGCAGGTGGGCTTCCGCACGACCTTCCTGATCTCCGCCGGGCTGGCGCTGCTGGCCGCCTTCATGGCGTGGCAGGTGCTGCCGCGGGTGCGCGCGGCACAGGCGAAATCCAGCCGCGGCCTGCGTCTGGCCGACGCCGTGCTGTGCCTGCGCAACCCGCGCTTCGTCGGGCTGGCCGTCTTCAGCGCGGTCCCGGCCAAGCTGGGGCTGACGGCCCTTCTGTTCTTCCTGCTGCCGCTGGCGCTGGACGACCAGGGGGTCAGCCAATCCTGGATCGGGCGCGTGCTGCTGCTTTACTGGCTGCTGATGATCGTGGTGTCGCCGATGGCCGCGAAGCTGTCGGACCGCTCGGGCCAGCGCATCGGCTTCCTGGTGGCGGGCGGGCTGGTCGCCGCCGGGGCGGCCTGGGTGCTGTCGATGCCGGGGTCGCTCGGCACGGCGCTGGCCGGGGTCGCCCTGCTGGGGGTGGCGCACGCCATGCTCGGTGCGCCGCAGCTCGCCATGCTCGCCGACGTCTGCGTCAAGGAGCGGGCGGCGCTGGGCGAGACCACGGTGATCGGCATGTTCCGCCTGATCGAGCGGCTGGGCTCCGTCGTCGCCCCCTTCCTGGCCGGGTTGTTCCTGGCCCATTACGGCTACGCCGGGGCGCTGAAGGGCATCGGCGCGGTGCTGGCGGCCTGCGTCGCCGTGCAGCTTCTGCTGAGCGCCCTGTTCCGCCCGCGCCCGCCCGCCGACTTCCCGCAGAGGACCCCCGCATGAGCCTGTCCCGCCGCACCGTCCTGACGGGAGCCCTGAGCGCCGGAACTCTGCTGGCCGGGGCCGCACCATCCTTCGCGCAGCCATCCTTCGGTCCGGCGGCCAGGACCTTCACCGCCGCCAAGCCGGCGCACATCGTCGTGCTGACCCCGCGCAAGGATGTCGGCGACGTGCTGGGCCTGCGCGACTTCATCGCGTCGAGCGGCCTGTCCGCCACGGTGGAGGTGCGCGAGGTGCCGCAGGCTTCCGCCATGCCGGCGCTGCTGCCGGAGATCCGGGCGTCCAAGCCCGATCTGGTGGTGACGGTCTTCACGCCGCTGACGCTGGGAGCGGTCGGACGCTACGACGATCCGGACCCGTCGCGCTTCCTGACCGATGTGCCGGTGGTCTTCACCTCGGTTACCGACCCGGTGGCGTCGCGCGTCGTGCGCGCGCTCGACCGTCCGGGGCGCGCGGTCACCGGCACGCGGCACATCGCGCCAGCCGCGGTGCAGATGAAGACGATGCTGTCCTACCGGCGCTGGAAGAAGATCGCCGCGGTCTATAACCCGGCGGAGGACAACATGGTCGTCGCCGTGCGCGATCTGAAGGAGGAGGCCGCCCGCC
The DNA here is from genome assembly GCF_058780635.1 of Azospirillum sp. UENF 312511. Classification (NCBI taxonomy): domain Bacteria; kingdom Pseudomonadati; phylum Pseudomonadota; class Alphaproteobacteria; order Rhodospirillales; family Azospirillaceae; genus Azospirillum; species Azospirillum sp. UENF 312511. The sequence continues at coordinate 743,207 of NZ_JBSNCG010000001.1, forward strand.
AGGGAGTGGAGATCCACGACGCCGCGCTGCCGCGCGACGCCTCCGGCGCGCCGGTCGCCGCCGCCATCCCCGACCTGATCGCCGACGCGGCGCGCGCCGGGGCGGAGCTGGTCTACATCGGGCCCGACACGCTGGTTGCCTCCAACAACAACGCGGTCGTGGCGGAGCAGGCGCTGGCCCACCGGCTGGCCACCTTCTGCTCCACCGAGCTGCCGATCCGCCGGGCCAACCTGCTGATGGGGCTGGTCAGCCCGGCGGTCAACGTCGGGCGCTTCGCCGGGCTGAAGGCGGTGGAGATCCTGACCGGGGCCAAGCCCGCCGACGGCATTCCGGTGGAGACGCTGAACCGCTTCTCCCTGCTGCTGCGCATCGGGGCGGCCAAGCAACTGGACCTCTACCCGCCGATGCGCCTGCTCAACATCGCCGAAATCGTGCAGGACGCCTGACATGACGGTCCTCTTATCCCCCGAACAGACGGTCCACACGGGCATGCTGCGCGTCCGGCGCGGCGAGCCGGTCTGCGTTCCCTACCGCATCCGTTTCCTCGGCCCCGCCGACCTGCCGGCGCTGGAGGCGTTCCGCGGCTACATCTTCGGGCAGCTGCCGGACATCGACGCCTATTTCCCGGAGACGCCGGAGTTCGCCGGACTGCATCTGGGCGAGCGCGGCGTGACGCTGGGGCTGGAGGCCGAGGGGCGGCTGATCGGCTGCGCCATCCTGGGCCTGCCGCAGCCGGGCATGCCGGCCTTCGTGGACGATCTGCCGGGCACGCGCCCCGCCGTCACCGCCACCGCCCACATGGCGAGTTGCATGGTCCATCCGGACTTCCGCGGCAACGGGCTGCAACGGCTGCTGGTGACTCTGCGCACCCTCCACGCGCTGGGGGCCGGGCGCCCGCATCTGTTCTCGCGCGTCGCCCTGTCCAACCCGCGCAGCCTGTCGAATCTGCTGGCCGGCGGCTTCCTGGTGCGGCGGGTGCTGGTCATGCACGCCAGCGGCCGGCTGCGCTATCTGCTGCACCGCGACCTGGGCGCGGCGCCGCCCGCCTGGGTGCCGGGCAGCGAGCGCGTCTTCGCCGTGCCGGAGTTGGAGGAGCAGAGGGCGGTGATCGAGGCCGGCTGGATCGGGCGTTCGGTGGAACTGGACGGCCCCGTGCCGCTGGTCACCTACGCACGCCCGGTGGAGGCGGTGCCGGCTCCGTTTCAGGGCGTCGTGCCGCAGGATGCCGCGCTGGAGGTCACGCCGTGAGCGCTTCCCGCAAGACGGCGGTCGTCGTCGATCCCTATTCCACCGGCATCCTTCTGGCGCCACGCCTGCGCGCGCGGGGCTACGAGGTGATCGCGGTGCAGAGCCGCCCGGACCTCGCCCCGTCGTTGCTGCGCAGTTACCAGCCCGACGACTTCGCGGCGCACATCTTCCATGACGGCGATCTCGACGCTCTGGCCGAGCGGTTGCGCCCGCTGGCCCCGGCCTTCATCCTGCCGGGCAACGAGTCCGCGGTGGAGCTGACCGACGCGCTGGGCGCCGTCCTGGGCACGCCGGGCAACAGCCCGAAGCTGACCGCCGCGCGCCGCAACAAGTTCATGATGATCGAGCGGCTGGCCGCCGCCGGCCTGCTGACCGCCCGCCAGACCATGGCGACCGGCGCCGCGGAGGCGGTGGAGTGGGCGGCGCAGGCGGGCTGGCCGGTGGTGGCGAAGCCGATGGCCAGCGCCTCCACCGACCATGTCTATTTCTGCGACACCCCCGCGCAGCTGCGCGCCGCCGTGGACGCCATCCTGGGCAGCCGCGACTTCTGCGGGTCGGCCAACGAGCGGGTGCTGGTGCAGACCTACCTGGACGGTCTCGAATACGTCGTCAACACGGTCAGCCGCGGCGGGCGCCACTATGTCTGCGACGTGCTGCTGTCGGCCAAGCGGGCGTTGAACGGGTCGCCCTTCGTCTACGACTACTACCGGCTTCTGCCGCCGGAGGAGCCGGTGGCGCAGGCGCTGATGGCCTACATCCGCCGGGTCCTCGACGCGCTGGAGATCACCGACGGCGCCGGCCATGCCGAGGTGCGGATGACCGCGCGCGGACCGGCGCTGGTGGAGATCGCGGCGCGCGCCATGGGGCCGGCCGGCTCCACCACCGGCATCGCGGCGGGCACCGGGCACGATCAGGTGGATCTGCTGGTCGACGCCTTCGACGGGGCGGCGACGGTCGGGCCGCTGCTCGACGGCCATTACCGGTTCCAGGCCGACGCGATGGTCCTCTATCTGCCGGTGCTGGTGTCGGGCCGGGTGGAGGCGCTGCCGGATTTCTCCATTCTGGATGGGATGGCGAGTGTGCGCGGCTACGGCCTCGTGCCGCGGGTCGGGGACGAGGTGGTGCCGACGCTCGATCTGACGCAGGTGCTGGCGAAAATCTATCTTGCGCATCCGGACCGCGCCGTCTTCGAGCGCGATTGGGCCGCCATCCGCTCCCTGGAGGACCGCCTCCAGCCGACCGTCGCGTAGCGTCGGAGCGGGCGGGCGGCGATGGCGCATGTCCCTTACGAGCAGCGCTGGGCCGCGGCCCGCAAGCGCTTCGAGGCCGCAACGGCGAAGCATCGGCCGAAGGACGCCAAGGCGGTCGCCGCCGCGTTGAACGGCGATGCCGCGCTGGTCAAGGCGCTGAAGGCCGGCGACGCCGTCCACCGCGCCGGCACGGTCGGTGACGAGGCCGCGAAGGATCTTGCCGCCGCGGGGAAGGACGCCGTGAAGGCGCGCAAGGCCTATCTGGCCGCGCTCGACAAGGCCCTGGACGAAGATGCGGCAAGCCGTGGCGACAAGGCCGCGGCGGCGGCCTGCGAGCGGGCGATGAAGGCGCTCGCCAAGGACCTCGCCGAGTTGGAGGCGGACATCGGCGCGGACGCCGACCGCTTCAAGGCGCAAGCCGGCCAAGCCGAGAAGGACGCCGCCTCGTCGGAGCGCGCGCAGAAGCGGTGGGAGGCGAACATCAACGGCGCGCTGGCCCGCGCCGCCGCCGGGGTCGCCAAGGTGCGCGCCAAGCCGACGCCGGACACCTACAACGAGCTGTTCCCGGCGCTGGCCCGCGATCTCGCCACCCAGCTCGCCGCGGCGAAGGCGCTGGACGGGCTGCGCGCCGATCCGGACTTCTACCGCCGGAAGCTCGCCCCCTGGGCCGGGCAGGGCGGCGACGGGCCGCCGATGCGCGTGCCGCCCGACTACACCGCCCGTCAGATCACCGACCTCATCAAGGAGTTCGCCACCGTCTGCAAGGGCGTGGTGCAGCTGGTGGGCGGCCGCTGAAACGAGGCGGAGAGCGAAGCCGCCGTTTTGGACCCATTCGGTTCCGGTAGTGGTGGGAGAGGAGCAATCGCCGATTCCGAGGGGCGCGCCCGCCTCCTACCATGCAGACCGATAGGGTGAATGTTTGGTTAAGCGGAGGAGCTGAGACATGGGTGGTCCCCTGAAGCGCATCGACATCCCGGACATCCTGACCCAGAAGGACTGGGACAAGAAGAAGGGCGCCATCGCCAAGATCGCCGGCAAGACCGGCGTCGGCGATGCGATGAAGGCGGTGGACAAGGCGCACGGCGCCATCAATTGGAAGACGCTGAGCGTGTCGGTGAACGCCCCCAGCAACGCCACGCTGGACGACCTCGACTCGCTGCTGGACGAGGCGCGGGCGGAGTACAAGCGTTCGGTCGAGCCGCTGCGCACCCAGCTCCAGAAGCTCCGCGATCTGGCCGAGGCGACGGCGAAGAGGTTCAAGTCGAACAAGCTGATCCCGAAGGACTCCGCCGCCCACGCGGAGAAGGTGGCCAAGACCGCCGATCAGCTCTTCGTCGCCTTCAACCAGTCCTCGCTCGGCGACAAGATCGTCGATGACTACGAGGGCATGAAGGACGCCATCGAGAAGGCTGACAAGGTGCGCGCCAAGGGTCGGGAGATCCTGGAGAAGTACATGCTGTCGCTGGCGAAGAAGCTGAAGACGGCGAAGACGGTGAGCGATTACCAGGACCTGTGGAAGGAGGACATCCGCGGCGTCGGCACCCAGCTGCCGAAGATGCCGGAACTCAAGGCTTTCCTGAAGGATTGGCGCAACATCTCCTCCCAGGATGGCATCCCGGAGACCGACGAGGACGTGAAGAGCCGCTGCAAGGAGGTGATGGCCGTGCTCGCCCGCATGGACAAGCAGATGAAGGCGATGGCCTGACCGCGTTCAGCGCCACGGCCCATCGGGTGCCATCGGCTGCAAGGGTTGGAAGCGTCCGGAAATTCGCCTGTGATCGGGCGGTTCCGGGCGCTCTGCCTATTAGCGATCTCTGTTGAAATCGCCACGTTCGGTGGTCTGCGCCAAGTATGGGCTATATCCTTGATTGAGAGGTTAAAGCCACATTTTCTATAGGATTTACGATTGATGAAGCTTGTTGCGAATTTCTGAGTCGTTGTTGCGCCGATGGCCGATTATACTTCGCAGCGTGGCCGGTTTCGGTTTCATGGGGTTTCGGCTTTAAATGCCTGGGTGCATCGGTATTTCAGCAACGGCCGTTTTGCGATACCTCTCATGATGGGATTGGCTGGGCGCCATTCGACCTGCGGGTCGGGCCGCGGCCTGTACCATGCGCCTGTCGAAGGAACTGTGCCCCGGTGCCACTGCCGCCTGCCGTCATGCCGTCCGTAACCGCCATTTTTGCTTGTGCCGCCCGACGGCTGGGCGCGGTTTTGCTCCTCGCTTTTCTTTGCACCGCTCCGGGCAGCGTTCCGGCCCTGGCCACCGCCCTGCCGCAGGCGGAGCGCGGCGTGCTCGACCTGCGCGGCTGGTACGCCGACCTCGACGGGCCGGTGTCGCTGGACGGCGAATGGCTGGTGTCCTGGGACCGTCTGGCCGGCGAGGAAACCCTGAATCCCTTGCCGGAGCCGGATGGGGCGCTCTGGACCCCCTTCGCCCTGCCGGCGATCTGGAACGGCGCCGAGCGCCCGGACGGTCGGAAGATGGACGGGTTTGGCGCCGCCACCTTCCGCCTGAAGATCCTGTTGCCGCCGGGCATGCCGCCGCTGACGCTGAAGGTTCCGCCGGTCAACTCGGCCATGCGGGTGTGGGTGGACGGCCGCTCGGTCGCCGCCGCGGGGGTTCCGGCCCTGGCCGCGGCGCAGGAGCAGTCGTCCTCCGTTTCCCGTTTCGTCACGCTGCATGGCGGCGAGCGGGTGATCGAACTGGCGGTGGAGGTCTCCAACCACTTCCATTTCGAGGGCGGAATCGGGCGCACGATTTATCTCGACGCCAACGGCGGGCTGTCGCGGCTGTGGCAGCGGCAATTGATGACCAACGCCGGGGCGTTGATGTCCTTGTCCCTGATGGCGCTGTTCATCGGCGCCTTCCTGCGCCGGCGCCTGTCGGCGGCCCCGCTGTTCCTGGTCATGCTGCTGGCCGCCTGCGCCATGCGGCTGATCTGCACCAGCGAACTGCTGCGCGTCTTCTTCCCCGGCGTGTCGGAGGTGTGGGCCTACCGGCTGGAATATCTGCCGATCTACCTGTTCTACCCGATCTACTTCCACTTGCTGCGCGAGCTGTTTCCCGGATGCCTGCACCGTGGGGTGGGGCGCGCCATGATGGCGGTCGCCGTGCCCGGCATGTTCCTGGTGCTGGTGACCGAGCCGGCGCAATTCACCCGGTTGCGCGACGTGGCGAGCCTGCTGCTCGTGCTGTCGGCCCTGTATTTCGCGTGGCGCCTCGCCGTGGCCGCCCTGCGCCGCCATTCCGGCGCGCTCCTGCTGGGGGCGGGGGCGCTGGCCTTCCTGGGGTCGGTGGTGCACGACGCGCTGATGTACGCGCATCTCTTCGAGAGCATCGACCTCGTCCCCTACGGCGCGCTGCTGTTCCTGTTCAGCCACGCGCTGGTGCTGGGGCGGCGGGTGGAGACGGCCTTCCTCAACGAGCGCCGGCTGTCGCAGGAACTGGTCGCCCTCAACGAGGGGCTGGAGCGCCAGATCGCCGAGCGCACCCGCGCCCTGTCGGACAAGTCGGCGACGCTGGAACGCTTCCTCGCCAACCTCAGCCACGAGGTCCGGACCCCGCTGAACGCCATTCTCGGCATGGTGCGGGTGATCCGCCGCGAGGGACCGACCGTCCAGATGGACGAGCGGCTGCGCGTCGCGGACGGGGCGGGACGGCATCTCGTCTCGATGCTCGACACCATCCTCGATCTGTCGCGGCTGGAGGCGGGCCGGATGGAGCTTCATCCTCAGCCCACCGACGTGGTGGCGCTGGTCGAGGACGCCGTGGCGCTGATGCGGGCGGGCGCCGAGGAGAAGGGGCTCGCCCTGTCCCTGACGGTCAGCGGGCTGGGGGCGGCACGCTTTTGGATCGATCCATTGCGCCTGCGCCAGATCGTTCTGAACCTGCTGAGCAACGCCGTGAAATTCACCGAACGCGGCGGGGTGGAGGTGACGCTGACCGCCAGGCCGGCGCCGCCGGATGCGGCCAGCGGGACGGTCGTCCTGTGCCTGACCGTGGCGGACAGCGGCCCCGGCGTGCCGCGGGCGGCGCAGGCCATCATTTTCGAGCCCTTCCATCGTTTGGAGGGGAGCCGGCTGGAGGGCAACCGACGGGAGGGCGCCGGGCTGGGCCTCGCCATCGTCGACGGGCTCGTCCGGCTGATGGGCGGCACCGTCTGTCTGGAGGGGCGGCCGGGTGGCGGCTCCCTTTTCACGGTCTCGCTGCCGACCCGCCCGCTTCCAGTCGCCGATCCGTCACCGGACCGCGCCGCTCCCATGCCCATGCCGGGAAGCCTGGACATCCTGGTGGTGGAGGACGCGCCGGAGAACCAGGCCATCCTGCGCGAGTATCTGGCGCCGGGCGGCCATCGCGCCGTCTATGTGGAGAGCGGCGAGGCGGCCCTGGCGGTTCTGGCGACCAGGACCGTGGACGTCGTCCTGCTCGACATGCGGCTGCCGGGCATCGATGGCGTGGAGGTGACACGGCGCATCCGCGCGTTGCCGGATGCGGAGCGCGCGCTGGTGCCGGTGATCGCGGTGACCGCCAACAGCTCTCCGGAGGATCGGGCGGACTATCTGGAGGCCGGCGTGGACGAGGTGGTGGCGAAGCCGGTGGACCCCGACGCGCTTCAGGACGCGCTCGCCCGGCACGCGCCGTCCGGCTCCTGCGCGCCCGCTCCGTCCTCGGCGGTCCAGAGTGCGCCGCTCACGGTGGGGCCGGTCGCCGGCGGGCTGTCCAGCGCCGATCGGGCCCGGCTGATGGACCGCTTCGCCCAGGCCTGCCGGGAGGTTCTGGCGGTCCTCGACGACGCGGATTCGCCGGCCCGGCGCGTGGTCGATGCGGCCCACCGCATGAAGGGCAGCGGCGGCACCTATGGCTTTCCGGAGGTGAGCGCCGCGGCGCGGGCACTGGAGCGGACGGCGCAGGCCGTCGAAAGCGGGGGCGGGGGGACCGCTTCCATGCAAGGGGACGCGGCGGCGCTGCGGGACCGGCTTCACGCCGCCCTGCGCGCCATCGAAAAGGGGGAGGCGGGTCTGACATGATGGCGATAGGGGTTTTTGCAACGGAGGTTGTTGCGGCGGGAACGGCGGCGGGCAGGGCATCATGAGCGTCGGATCGGAACTGGTCGGGCGGACCGTGCTGGTGGTCGAGGACTCCCCGGAAACGCAGGATCTGATCGCGACCTATCTGGAGCATCAGGGGCTGCGGGTGCTGCGGGCCGCGAACGGTGCGGAACTGACCGCGCGCATTGCGCAGGACCGGCCCGATCTGGTGTTGCTGGACATCAATCTGCCGGATTGCGACGGGCTGGCCCTGGCCGAGCGGTTGCGGCTGGGGGAAACCGTTCCCCTGATCTTCGTGACCGGCCGCGACAGCCCGACCGACCGCATCGCCGGCCTGTCCCACGGCGGCGACTATGTGACCAAGCCGGTCGATTTGCTGGAATTGCTGATCCGCATCCGCAACCTGCTGCGCCGCTCCGGAGCGTCCGCTGCTCCTCCCGCATCGGCGGAGGGAGCGGCGGCGCCCGACGCGCCGCTGACCTTCCGGGGATGGCGTCTCGATCTGGTGCGCCGGGCGCTGTTCCGTCCCGATGGTTCCTACCTCGCTTTGACGACGGGGGAATTCAACATCCTGGCGGCGCTGGCGGCGATGCGGCCCAACCCGGTCAGCCGCGAGTATCTGCTGGACGTCATCAGCAACCGCGACCCGCGTTCCATCAGCGAGCACACGGTGGACACGCTGATCACCCGGCTGCGCCGCAAGATGCGGCTGGACGACGGCGCACCCTCGCCGATCATTACCGTCCGTGGGATCGGCTATGCATTGGAATCTGACAAATCTTGACGATAATGATTAATATGCAATAATAAACCGCATGTTACTCCGATCGAAAAGTATCAACGGCCGTTGATACGCGTTCGAACGAGGTAATGCTATACATCACCCAACGAATGATTGACGGTTCCAAGCGGGTACCTGGGGGTGGCGGAGCGTTCCGCCGCAACGGGTTGCCGCGCCGGGCCTGACACAGCCGCCGGTCAACCGGCGCGCGATCTGATGCGGGTGAGAGCGGCATGCAACGGTCCCTGGCTCCGCGTTCGGCGGAGCGTCTCACGCTGACTGGTCACATGGCGGCCGGTCAAACGGCGGCCAGCCAAACGGCGGTGGCGTACGCAGCGGCGGCGCCTTCCATTCTGATCATCGGCAACGACAGCGCGGCCATCGCCGGCATTCGCGATTGCGCCCTGCGGCTCGGCCACCGGGTGCAGGACACGCGCGACGTGATCTCGGCGCTGGGCCTGCTCGACGTGGACCGCAGCGTCGGTGTCGTGTTCGTGGATGGCGGGTCGCCCTGGTTCGACGGTCTGGCGCTGATGGAGCGGCTGCACCGCACCCACCGCGGCCTCGCCTGCATCCTCTTCGCCCGCAATCCGGAGGCGGACGACGTGGTGCGCGCCCTGCGCCTGGAGGCCGCCGACGTGGTGACCGATCCGGAGGACGAAGCCCAGGTCGAACGCGCGCTGGCCCGTGTCCTCAACGGCGGGCAGGGGATCGCGTCACCGGCCCCAAATGGTTCGCCGGCGTTGAAGGACGGCCACGGCGACGCGCTGGAGCAGGCCTATCTCCACGGTCTGGCGCTCGTCGAGACGGTGCGCGCCTTGCGCGGCGTGGCCGAGGCGGCCCGCGTGATGCCTTTCGTCGCGGCCAATCGCATGGCAACCGGGGGTATGGCGGCGGTGCCCGTGGCCTCCCCGGCGGCCATCGCCACTGCGCCTCAGTCCGCTTGCGAGGCGGTGGCCGAGGGCGGTGCGTCGGACAGCCTGGGAATCCTGACGGCGATCCGGCGCAAGCGCGCCGCGCGTGAGAAGTTCTTTCCCAAGGGCCTGTTCGAGGACCCCTGCTGGGACATGCTGCTCGACCTGATGATCAATCATCTCCAGGGGCGGCGGATCTCCGTGTCGTCGCTGTGCATCGCGTCGGGCGTGGCGCAGACCACGGCGTTGCGCCGCATCACCGACCTGCACGACCGCGGGCTGGTCCGGCGCATCGCCGACGACAAGGATGGCCGCCGCGTCTTCATCGAACTGACCGAAGAGGGCGTCGCCGCCATGGAGCGTTACGTGGAGACGGTCGGTCCGCTGGGCTGATCGCCTTCCGCTCCCGCCTCCGCTTGGCGGGAACAGTCCGGCCAGGGGCAGGCGCAGGAGGGAAAGCGGCACTCGTCGCCGTTCACGTCGCTGGCCTGCACGGCGATCTTGTAGCGCAGGCCGTGGGCCGACGGCGTGTCGATCAGGCCGCAGGCCTCGTAGACCTCGACATTGACGCGCGCCGATTGCAGGGCAACCCGCGCGATCTGTTTGGGATCCTTCATCATCGGCGTCTCGGCCTCGCTTCCGCTGCGTCGTCGGTCCTTTCAACGCATGTTCGGCGCCGTTGTGCCAGGGCGTATCGGAAGGACTTCCTTTGGCTCGCCCGCGGCCCCCTTACGGTTCGCGCCACATCGACCAATAGGCTTCCTCCAGCGACCGGGCGAAGGCCGGCGCGTCGCACAAAGATGATTGGCGCACGCGCTCCCGCAGCCCGGCGCGCAGGGCGGCCAGCGCCCCAAGGTCGCCGACCAGCGTGGCGGTCTTGGCGATGTAATCCTCCGGGCTGTCCGCCACCAACCGGTCGGCGAGGCCCAGCGTTTCCAGGAAGCTGACCCCGATCCGCCCTGCCCAGCGGTCGCCGCGCAGGGTCACCACCGGCACGCCCATCCACAGGCTCTCGGCCGTCGTCGTGCCGCCGCCGAAAGGGGTGGGAGACAGCGCGAGGTCGATGCGGTTGTGGCTGTTGAGATAGTCCGCCCGCGGCGTCCTCCCTTCCATGCGCAGGCGGTTCGGCGCGATGCCGTGCGCGGCGAACTGGTCGCGCAACGCCTGCCGCACGCCGTAATCGCCGAACTCCCGCGATTTCAGGAGCAGGCGGGCCTGCGGCAGCGCGGTCAGGACCTGCGCCCACAGCGCGACGGTCGGCCGGGTGATCTTGGCCCGGTTGTGGAAGGCGCCGAGCGTGACCGGCCCGCCGCCGAGCATGGGAAGCGGCCCGACCGGCACTTCCTCCGCCGGCGGGGTGAAGCACAGATAGCTGTCGGGCAGGCGCCAGACCTTCTCGGTGAAGAAGCGCTCCTCGCCCGGCGGCAGGACATGGCGGTCGGCGATGATCCAGTCCATGGCCGGCAGGCCGGTCGTCCCGAAGTAACCGAGCCAGCTCGCCTGGACGGGCGCGGGCCGCCGGGCGAACAGGGGCAGACGGTTGTTTCCCGTATGGCCGGAGAGATCGACGAGGATGTCGATGCCGTCCCGGCGGATCAGCTCGGCCACCGCTGCGTCGTCCATGCCGACGATCGGACGCCATCCGTCGGCGGCGGCGCGAAGGCTCTCCGTCACGTCGTCGGTCCGGCCGTTGTTGGCGTAGCCGAAGGCGGTGACCGCCTTGCGGTCGTGCGCCCTCAACACGCTTTCCAGGAAATAGCCGACCGGATGGCTGTTGAAATCGCTGGAGACGTAGCCGATGCGCAGCGGGCGGGGACCGTCGTCCCGCACCACCGGAGCGGCCACCGGGAGCCCGCCGTCGTTTCGTCCGGCCCAGTCGCGGGCGGCGGCGAGGAAGTCGGCGTTTCCGCACTCCGGCAGGTAATGCTGGGCCATCAGGATGTTGCTGTGCGCCATCGGGAAACCCGGGCGGTGCGTCAGCGCCGAGCGGTAGGCGGCCATGGCCTGGTCCAGATGCCCCTGTCCTTTCAGGACGTTGCCGAGGTTGGACCAGCCCAGGGCGAATTCGGGCCGGAAGGTCAGGGCGACGCGGTGGGCCGCCGCCGCCTCGCCCAGCCGGTCCTGCAGGTCCAGCGCGTAACCGAGGTTGCCGTGGGACTCGGCGTTGGCCGGCGCCGCCTGGATGGCGTCGGTGAAGGCGGCAATGGCGGCGTCGGTCTGCCCGACCTCCAGGAACAGGGAGCCGAGGTTGTTCAACGCCTCCACGAAGCCGGGCTGGAGCGCGATGGCCTGGCGGTAGGCGGCGACGCTCTCGTTGGGCCGCCGCTGAACGCGAAACAGGTTGCCCAGCCGGAAATGGATGTCCGCCCGGTCCGGGCCGAGGCGCAGCGCCGCCATCAGGGCGTCCAGGGCCTCGTCCACGCGGCCCGCATCGAGCAGGACGGAGCCGAGATTCAGGTGGTACTCCAGCGCCTCCCGGATGGACAGGGCGGTGCGGATGCTGGCGATTCCGCCGTCGTGATCGCCCCGCTCGGACTGCAGCACGCCCAGCAGGTGCCAAGCGTCGGGGTTCCGCGGCTCGCGCTTCAGGATCTGGCGGTACGCCCGCTCCGCCTCGTCGCCACGGCCATCGTTGTGCAGGGTCAGGGCATCGGTGAGCGAGGACCGGGTGCGGCGGCTGTCCGTCATGAAGCGTCCATCGTGAGGAGCGGGCATCGCGGGGGAGGGCGGTGCAACTCCGGGGAGAGTAGACCGCCCGGCCATGTCACGTCCATGAGGGAAGGCGATGGTCTCAGCGGAACAGGCCGGGGACGATCCGGACCATGACTCCCGAGCGGGACGCCACCAGAACGGCGTCCGACCCGGCGCGGACCCAGTGATGGCCGCGCGGCGGCCGGTGCAGGTGATAAGCGGCGGGCGTGGCGATGACGTAGCGCCGCGACGCGTAGGCGGTGGGCAGGCGGTCGCCGGGTTTCCAGTATCGTGCCGTGCGGTGGACCGGCGGAGGCGGGCGATGGGCTTCCGGGCGGTGCGCATTGGGGCCGCGGTGGTCCCGCTCCATCCGCGGCGGTTCGCGATGATCCGGTCCCCAGCCGGCGGCGGAGGCGTCCTGGGTGCCCAGGCCGACCAGCAGGGTGGCGGCGGTCAAGGCGGTGGTCATGGCGGCGATCAGGGTGCGCGACATGGGGGTGTCCCTCTTCTCGTCAGGCCGGGATCGTGATCCCGATGCCCCGATGCTGCGCGCGCCTTGTTGCCGGCGTGTGTCCGGCGGCCCCCTGTTTGGTAACGGACTGTTACGGTAACGCTTGCCCGTCTTCAGCCCAGTTCGAAGGTCGTCACGCCAAACAGGCGCGCCGTGTCGATGGTTGGGGCGGGGCCCAGATACATGCGGGCGGTTTCGAACTGCGGGGTCAGGCCCAGCTCCTCCGCCAGCAGCACGGCGTCGCGGTTGACCTCTGGAACGTCGAGGAAAATCGGGCCGTCCCCCGCCGTGGCGGCGAGCGCCAGCGCCAGATCGCGCGCCGTGCCGCGGTCGGCGGCGTAGAGCGGGCCGATCTTGCTGCCGCTGTGGCAGGGACGGATCACCCCGAAGCCGCGCAACGCCCCGTCGACCACGGCGGCCAGCGCGGAGGCGCCGGGCAGCGTGATCCAGTTGGACAGGAAGCCGGCGCGCGGCGCCGGGAACAGCGCGCGGTCCCACGCCAGCAGCCGGTCGAAGGGCACCGTCCGGGCGTCCACCAGCGCCGCGGCGGAGGAGGTTCCGGCGGGCGGCGCGCCGCCGTAGCGGATGTTGCGGTAGGCCAGCGCGAAGCCGGACTTGCGGTAATTGTCCTGCTGCGCCACCACCCCGTCCAGCCCGACGGTGCAGCCCTCCAGATGCCTCAGCCCGGCTTGCCAGAGGTCCCAGCCGAGGCCGCGCCCGCGCATTTCGGGCCGCACAATGTAGAAGCCGAGGAAGCCGAAGTTGTCGGGATAGCGGACGACGGAGAGGCAGGCCGCCGGCTCGCCGTCCAGTTCCCCGATCAGAAAGCCTTCGGGGTCCACGGCGTGGAAGGCCCCGGCGTCGTGCAGGCCGGGGTTCCAGCCCTCCGCCCGCGCCCAATCCACGGCCAGATCCAGCTCGGCCCGGCTCATCACGCGCACGCGGTAGCCTTCCATGGCGTCCCTCCGGGTCAGGGCTGCGGGGCGGGGGCGAAGCGTGCCATGTCCCCGGCGTAGGGTTTGGGCAGGGGGAAAGCGTAACCGCCGGTCTTGCCGGTGCGCAAGCCCAGCACGGCCAGCCCCTCCACCAGCTTCACCGCCGCCGTCACGCCGTCCACCACCGGCACGCCCATCTCCGCGGTCAGGGCGCGCGCCAGATCGGCCATGCCGGCGCAGCCCAGAACGACGCTCTCCGCCCCGTCCTCCGCGATGGCGTGGCGGATGGTGTCGCGCACCCGCTCCACGGCGCCCGACGTCGGGTCCTCCAGCGCCAGCACCGGCACGTCGGCGGCGCGCACCCGGCAGCGCCCGGCCACGCCGTAACGCTCCGCCAGATGCTCCAGCGCCGGGACGGAGCGCGGCATGGTGGTGACCACGCTGAACCGCCCGCCGAGCAGGGTGGCGGTCTTCATCGCCGCCTCGCAGATGCCAATTACCGGGACGGTGGACAGGCAGCGCGCGGCGTCCAGCCCGACGTCGTCGAAGCAGGCGATCACCACGCCGTCGATGCCCGGTGCGGCGCGCCCGTGGGCGGCGATCACCTCCAGCAGGCCGGGAACGGCGAGCGCCTCGTCGTAATAACCCTCGATGCTGGCGGGGCCCATCGCCGGGTTGGCGGCGACGATCTCCGTTCCCGGCGCCGCGACGGCGCGGGCAGCGGTCCCGGCCTTCTCGGTCATCGAGGCGGTGGTGTTCGGGTTGACGACCAGGATGCGCATGGTTGGTCCTTGTTTCCTCAAGCGGCGCCGGTCCGCCGCAGCCGGCGGCGGCGCAGGATCATCACCCCGGCGAGGAACAGGCCGATGACTGTGAAGGAGAACAGCGTCGTCAGCGTGCCCAGCGCGTAGAGCACCGGCGTCGTGACGTTGGTGGTCATGCCGTAGATCTCCAGCGGCAGGGTGTTGAAGGACCCCGCGGTCATCAGCGTGCGCGCGAACTCGTCATAGGACAGGGTGAAGCCGAACAGCCCGACGCCGATCAGGCTGGGCAGCAGGATGGGCAGCACCACATGCCGCACCGTCTGCCAGGGCGTGGCGCCGAGGTCGCGCGCCGCCTCCTCGTAAGCCGGGTTGAAGCGGTTGAAGATGGCGAAGACGATCAGCAGGCCGAAGGGCAGCGTCCAGGTCAGGTGCGCACCGAGCGCCGAGCCGTACCAGGTCGGCTCGATCCCCAGGATGTTGAACAGCAGGCCGATGCCCAGGCTGACCAGGATCGACGGCACGATCAGGCTCGCCACCGCCAGATAGAACAGCGCCCCGCTGCCCAGGAAACGGCGGCGGAAGGCGAAGCCGGCGAGCAGCGAGAACAGCACCGTCAGCACCATCACCGTCAGCCCCAGCGCGATGGAGCGGCGGAAGGAGCCGCCGAAATCGCCGACCGCCTGCTGCTCGAACAGGTTCTTGAACCAGTGGATGGAGACGCCGTTCATCGGGAAGGTCAACCCGCCCTCCGGTCCCTGGAAGGACAGGATGGTGATGGTGGCGATCGGCCCGTAGAGGAACAGGACGAACAGCCCGAAGAAGGCGGCGAGCAGGTAGAAGGACAGGCCGCGCCCCTTGTTCCGCATGACACTGCCGGTCATCGCTTACAGCTCCTTGCGGATGTCGACGATGCGCAGCATCGCCACGACCATGATGAGGACGACGGCCAGCAGCACGACCGCGTTTGCGGCGGCGGCGGGGTACTGGAGCAGCGAAATCTCGTTGGCGATCATCAGCCCGATGGAGGCGCTCTGCCCGCCGCTCATCAGGCGCACGGTGATGAAGTCGCCCATCACCAGCGTGACCACGAAGATGGAGCCGATGGCGATGCCCGGCTTGGCCAGCGGCAGGATGACGTTCCAGACCACCTGCGCCGCGCTGGCGCCGCCGTCGCGCGCCGCCTCGACCAGGGCGCGGTCGATGCGCATCATCGAATTGAAGATCGGCACCACCATGAACAGCGCGTAGAGGTGCACGAAGGCCAGCACCACCGCGAAATCCGAGAACAGCAGGAACTCCAGCGGCTGTTCGATCAGCCCGGCGGAGATCAGCCCGGAATTCAGCAGCCCGTTGCGCCCGAGGAAGGGAATCCACGAGATCATGCGGATGATGTTGGAGGTCCAGAAGGGGATCGTGCAGACCAGGAACAGCACCATCTGCCAAGTCGTGGACTGGACGTGGAAGGCCAGGAAATAGGCCACCGTGAAGCCGATCAGCAGCGTGATGACCCAGGTCAGCGCCGCGAACTTCACGGTGTTCAGGTAGGTCTTCCAGGTTACCGGCGAGGTCAGCAGCTCCTCGTAATTGGTCAGCACGAAGTCCGGGTAGATGCGGATGCTGTCGTAGTCCCAGAAGCTGACCGTGACGATGGTCAGGATGGGGATCAGCAGGAAGACCAGCAGCGTCAGCGCCAGCGGCCCAGCCTGGAGGTAGGGGGCGACCCGGCGCAGCACGGAACGGCGCACCCCGCCGCCCCGCGGTGCCGCGGACGCGCTGGACGCTTCGGATGGGGCGGCGGAGACGGTCATGGCGGAGGGGTCCGGTGCCGTGGGGGAGTGTTGGTGTGGGAGAGTCTTGCCCCCACCCTGCCCCTCCCCCGCTGGGCGGGGGAGGGAATTTGATGCTCCCTCCCCTGCGGGAGCGGGGGAGGGAAGGGGCCCATGCGCAGCATGGGAAGGGTGGGGGCAATTGCGCCTTACGCCGCGACGAACTCGTTCCACTTGCGGACCATGTAGCGGTCCTCGTCCATCACCGCGTTCCAGCAGGCGACACGTCCCATGCGGTCCTGGAACGACCCGCCGTCGCGCACCGCGCCGGCCTTCTCCATCACCTTGCCATCGGGGTTGAGGATGTCGGTCTTGGCCGGCTGGCCCTCCATCCAGAAGGCCCACTCGTCCGGCGACATGTGCTCCTTCGCGGTGTCGAGCACGGCGGAGTAATAGCCCTGGCGGTTCAGATAGGCGCCGACCCAGCCCGACAGGTACCAGTTGATGTACTCGTAGGCCGCCTCAAGCTCCAGCCCGCTCAGATGCTTGGCAATGCCGAGGCCGCCGCCCCAGGCGCGGTAGCCTTCCTTCAGCGGCTGGTAGACGCACTGGATGCCCTTGGCGCGCACGGCGGCCACGGCCGGCGACCACATCGACTGGATGATGACCTCGCCCGAGGACATCAGGTTGACGCTCTCGTCGAAGGTCTTCCAGAAGGCGCGGAACTGCCCGGCCTTCTTGGCGTCGGTCATGATCTTGAGGGTCTTGTCGATCTCCTCCTTGGTCATGTTGCCCTTGTCGCCGTACTTCACCTCGCCCATGGCCTCGCAGACCATGGCGGCGTCCATGATGCCGATGGAGGGGATGTTCAGGATCGACGCCTTGCCCTTGAAGGCCGGGTCCAGCAAGTCCTTCCAGCTGCTGATCGGGCGGCCGACCAGATCGGGGCGGATGCCCAGCGTGTCGGCGTTGTAGATGGTCGGGATCAGCGTCATCCACTGGGTGGCCGATTTGGCGAACTTGATGCTGTCCTTGCCTTCGACGAAGCCGACGGTGTGCGGCGCGGTGCCCTGGGCGACGGCGCTCTCCGGCGTCAGCTTGCCGTTGACGAAGATCGGGACGATCTTGTCGAAGTTCTTGATCTTGGAGACGTCCATCGGCTGCATCACGCCGGCCGGGAAGACCTTCTTGCAGATCCAGTATTCGATGTCGGCGATGTCGTAGGACTTCGGCTGGGTCACCGCGCGCTGGGCCACCGCGTCACTGTCGAGCGCGGTCATCTGCAGTGTGAAGCCCAGGTCCTCCTTCACCTTGTCGGCGACGGCGTTCAGGTTCGACACGCCGGTGCCGAACTGGCGCAGCGTGACGTTCTTGATGTTCTGCGCCCAGATGGTGGGGAAGCCGGTGATCGCCCCCGACCCGATGGCGACGCCCGCGGCGGCGGCGGTGCCCTTCAGCAGCGTGCGGCGGCTGACGCCCGTGGTGGTCCCGGCGGAAAGGGGCGAGCCGGTGCGCGTCTCGGTCATGCTCTGTGCCTCCAGTATGGTCGGTCGGTTCTTGGGGGTTGGATCGGAAAGTCAGGCAACCAGGGGGTGGACGTCGCGCGCCTTCCAGCCCGCGGTCACGCGGTCGCCGATGGCAAGCGGGGCGTCGTAGAAACGGGATTCGTCCAGCACCACGGCGAAGTCCTCGGCACCCGGCACGTCGAGCGTCAGGTGGACCGAGGCGCCGTGATACTCCAGCGCGCGGACGGTGCCTTCGAGCTGGTGGTCGGTGCCGTGATCGGCACTGGCCGGCTGGCCGAGCAGGATGCGGTCGGCCCGCACGGCCCGGCGGCCGGCGGCGTCCTCCACCACGTTGTGGCCGCCGATGAAGCGGGCGACGAAGGCGGTGCGCGGCTGGTTGAAGACCTCGCGCGGCGGGCCGGCCTGCTCGATCCGGCCCTGGTTCATCACCACCACGAGGTCGGCCAGCGCCATCGCCTCGGTCTGGCTGTGGGTGACATGGACGAAAGTGATGCCAAGCTCGGTGTGCAGACGCTTCAGCTCCTCCCGCATGCGGATGCGCAGGAAGGGGTCGAGCGCCGACAGCGGCTCGTCGAGCAGGAGCACGCCCGGCCGGGTGATCAGTGCGCGGGCCAGCGCGACGCGCTGCTGCTGCCCGCCGGAGAGCTGGGCGGGCAGCCGGTCCGCGTATTGGGACATGTGGACGAGGTCCAGCATCTCCCGCGCGCGGCGGCGGCGCTCCTCCTTCGCGACACCCTTCATCTTCAGGCTGAAGGCGACGTTGTCGGTGCAGTCGAGGTGCGGGAACAGGGCGTAGCTCTGGAACATCATGGCGGTGCCGCGGCGGGCCGGCGGCTCTCCGTTGACCACCGTGTCGCCGATCAGCAGGTCGCCGTCGGAGATGTCCTCATGCCCGGCGATCATGCGCAGCGTGGAGGTCTTGCCGCAGCCGCTGGGGCCGAGCAGGCAGCAATAGGCGCCGGCGGCGATGCGCAGGTCGATGCCGTCCACCGCGACGGTGGAGCCGTAGAACTTGCGCAGCTTCACCAGCTCGACGGTTGATCCGGTGGCGGGCGAACCGGCTGCGGTCGTTCTGTCGGTCATGGCCCTCTCCGATTTTGTGCACAATCCGCAGGTCCCGCTGCGGCTGTCGAATATGTCTGCAAGTTCCATGCCAGCGTGTGAATGGCGGATTTCCGCGGCTTTCCGGCGGCAAAAATCAGCGATTGGTCAGGATTTCAGCGCTGTGGCGCGAAATTGTGCATGGGTGGGCTGTGCCCGATGCATGGGCAGGGCGCGGGAGCTGCGTTTGCCCGCTGGTCCGGTTTGTGCACAATCTGCGGCAACACATTGAACAGCGCCCGTGCCATCATGAAAACTGTCCTGAGCGCCCCCCGCCGCGCCGTCCGCGGGCGGGGGGAGGGGGCGGAGGCCCGCATCGTCCGCAGCATCGGCGAGGCCATCGCCGACCGCCGGCTGCCGCCCGGCACCAAGCTGGCCGAGGAGAGCTTGGCCGAGGTGTTCGGCGTCAGCCGCGAGCGGGTGCGCAAGGTGCTGCTGCTGCTGGCGCAACGGCGCGTGGTGACGCTGATCCCCAACCGCGGCGCCTTCGTCGCCAAGCCCACCGCGCGGGAGGCGCGCGAGGTGTTCGAGGCCCGGCGGGTGATCGAGCGTGCCGTGGTCGAGGCGCTGGAGCGCACCCCCCGCCCCCTGCCGGACGAGACGTCGGCGAAGCTGCGCGCCCATCTGGCGCGGGAGGAGGAGGCCGACCGGGCCGGCGACCGCATGGCGCTGATCCGCCTGTCGGGTCAGTTCCACCAACTGCTGGCCGACTTCGCCGGGAACGCCACGCTGGCCGGCATCCTGGCGGACCTGATCGACCGCTCCAGCCTCGCCATCGCGGCGTTCGAGCGGCGGTCCTCCCATTCCTGCTCCGCCACTGAGCACCGGCGCTTCGTCGAGGCGCTGGAGTCCGGCCCGCCGGGCGCGGCGCTGCGGCTGATGATGGAGCATCTCGACGAGGTGGAGCGGCAGCTCGACCTCGATGCGCGGTCGGACGGCGCGGTCGATCTGAAATCCGTTTTCGCCGAACGCACGTAAGAGCCTGTCCGAACGGCCGGAGGATAGCCCGGCCCTATCGACCGCATAGGGACAAAGGGCTGCTTCCGATGGGTTCGGCTCGCTATTATGCTGCCCGCCGCGACATCGAGGTGACCGACATTATGCAGCCCATTTCCAAGCCCGCCGACCATCCGCCGGTTCCCGCGCGCCGCGTCGGTGTGCTTCTGATGAATCTCGGAACGCCGGAGGCGACCGACTACTGGTCGATGCGCCGCTATCTGAAGGAGTTCCTGTCGGACCCCCGCGTGATCGAGGTGCCGAAGGCGGTGTGGTGGCCGGTGCTGAACGGCATCATCCTGACCGTGCGTCCGGGCAAGAGCGGCCATGCCTACAAAAGCATCTGGAACGAGGAGCGCAACGAAAGCCCGCTGAAGACCGTCACCCGCGCCCAGGCGGAGGGCGTCGCGGCGGCGCTGGCGGCGCGGCACGGCGACAGCGTGGTGGTGGACTGGGCCATGCGCTACGGCCAGCCGGCGGTCGGCCCGGCGATCCAGCGGCTGAAGGACCAGGGCTGCGACCGCATCCTGCTGTTCCCGCTCTACCCGCAATATTCGGCGACCACGACGGCCACGGCCAACGATCAGGCCTTCCGCCAGCTGATGACCATGCGCTGGCAGCCGGCGGTGCGCACCGTCCCCGCCTATCATGACGAGCCGGGCTACATCGAGGCGCTGGCCCGCTCGGTGGTGCGGCACATCGCGGCGCTGGACCACACGCCGGACGTCCTGCTGGCGAGCTTCCACGGCCTGCCGAAGGTCTATCTCGACCGCGGCGATCCCTACCACTGCTTCTGCGTGAAGACCGCGCGCCTGCTGGCCGAGCGGCTGGGCTGGGAGCCGGGACGCGTGCAGTACAGCTTCCAGTCGCGCTTCGGAAAGGCGGAATGGCTGAAGCCCTACACCGACAAGACCGTCGAGGAGCTGGCCCGCGCCGGCAAGACCAAGATCGCGGTGATCGCACCGGGCTTCTCCGCCGACTGCGTGGAGACGCTGGAAGAGATCCAGTTCCAGGTGAAGGACGCCTTCATGGCGGCGGGCGGGGAGCGCTTCACCTACATTCCTTGCCTGAACGACCATCCCGACCATGTCATCTTCCTGTCCGACCTCGTCGAGCGCGAGTTGGGGGGCTGGGTGGAGGGCCCCGGGGTGCGGACGGCGCGCGATGCGGAGGACCACGTCACGGCGTGACCCCCTTCTCCAAAATGGAGGGCCGTACAGGCGGAAAGGGTGGGTTGCCGCGGCGGCCCGGCTTCCCCATGCTGGCGGACGGACAGATTGGACGATGGTTGGGAGGATGCGGGGGATGCGGCGTGTGGTTCGGGCGGTGGCCGCCCTGGCGCTGGGAGCGCTGCTGACGGCCGGAAGCGCCGCGGCGGCGGACAAGGTCCGTGTCGGATCGAAGCTGGACGCCGAGAGCGGCCTGCTCGGCACCATGATCCTGCAGGTGCTGGAGGCCAACGGGATTCCGGTGGAGAACAAGATCCAGCTCGGCCCCACCCGGATCGTGCGCGGCGCCCTGCTGGCTGGCGAGATCGACGTCTATCCGGAATACACCGGCAACGGCGCCTTCTTCTTCAACATCGACAGCGATCCAGCCTGGAAGAACGCCGCCGCCGGCTACGAGACGGTGAAGCAGCTCGACCGGGACAAGAACAACATCGTCTGGCTGACCCCGGCGCCGGCGAACAACACCTGGGCCATCGCGTTGCGCCGTGACGTGGCGGCGCCCAACAACCTCGCCACCATGGAGGATTTCGCACGCTGGGTCGGTGCCGGCGGCACGGCGAAGCTCGCCGCCTCGGCGGAGTTCGTGGAAAGCCCGGCGGCGCTGCCCTCCTTCCAGAAATCCTACGGCTTCACACTGAAACCGGAACAGGTTCTCGTGCTGGCCGGCGGCGACACGGCGGCGACCATCCGCGCGGCGGCGGAGGGCACGTCCGGCGTGAACACCGCCATGGTCTACGGCACGGACGGCGCCATCGCTGCGCTGGACCTCGTGGTGATGAAGGACACCAAGAGCGCGCAGATGGTCTACGCCCCGGCCCCGACCATCCGAGACGGCGTGCTGGACGCCCATCCCAAGATCCGCGACCTGCTGGACCCGGTCTTCAAGTCCTTGGACACCGAAACCCTGCGCGGGCTGAACGCCAAGATTTCCGTGGAGGGACAGGACCCGCGGACGGTCGCCACGACCTACCTGAAATCCAAGGGATTTCTGAACTGACGGGATGACCGGCGTCCGTCCGATCCACAACCGTGTCGCCCTGCTGCTTGCCGCCATGACCGTGGCGGCGGCTCTGGCTCTGCCGTTCCTTGGCTTCGCGCCCAACCGGCTGCTGTCGGGAAAGGCCATCGCGCTGAGCGCGGTGGCGGGCGCCGGGTGGAGCGGGGCGGCACTGCTGCCGGTCGCCCTGCTGCTGGCCGTGCCGTTCCTGCGGCAGGGCCGGGCGGTGAATGCCCTCTATGTCGGAGCGGGCGTGCTGACGGCGGCGGGGCTGGTCTGGCTGGCCGGGCAGCACGCCGCCTTGCTCGCCGCGACGGCCAGTCCGGCGGCGCGGACCTCCCTCGGGGCGGGCTTCTGGGTGATGGAGGCGGCGGCGCTTCTCGCCGTGCTCGACGGGGTGCGGCGGCTGGGGCTGGGTGTCGCCGGACGGGTCGCCGTGGGCGCTCTGGCGGCGGCGCTGATCGGCGGGCAGTTCGCCGCCGGGCACCTCGACCAGCTGTCGATCATGAAGGAATACGCCAACCAGCGGGACGTCTTCGCCGGGGCCGTGCTGCGCCACGCCGCGCTGGTCGCGGCGGCCCTGGTGCCGACCCTGCTGATCGGCGTGCCGCTGGGCATCGCGGCGCAGCGTTCCGCCGCCGTGGGGCGGCTGGTCTTCCCGGTGCTGAACGTCGTGCAGACGATCCCGTCCATCGCCCTGTTCGGGCTGCTGCTGGCCCCGCTGTCGGCGCTGGCCGCCGCCTTTCCGGGGCTGGGAATCGGCGGGGTGGGGCCGGTGCCGGCGGTGATCGCCCTGACGCTCTATTCGCTGCTGCCTATCGCGCGGAACACCGCCGCCGGGCTGGCCGGCGTGCCGGAGCCGGTGCGGGAGTCGGCGCGCGGCATCGGCATGACACCGCGCCAGATCTTCTGGCGGGTCGAGGCGCCGCTGGCCCTGCCGGTGTTCCTGGCCGGGCTGCGGATCACCCTGGTCCAGGCGGTCGGACTGGCCGCGGTGGCGGCGTTGATCGGCGCCGGCGGGCTGGGGGCGATCATGTTCCAGGGGCTGTTCGCCAACGCGCTGGACCTCGTGCTGCTGGGGGCGGTGCCGGTGATCCTGCTGGCCGTCGCCGCCGACGCGGCGCTGAAGCTGGCCTCGGCGCTGGCGCTGTCGAGACTCGGGAGGACGGCGGCGTGATCGCCTTTGAAGGAGTGACCAAGCGGTTCGGCGCCTGGAACGCTGTGGACGACCTGTCCCTGACCGTGGCGGCCGGGGAGTTCCGCGTGCTGATCGGGCCGTCCGGCTCCGGCAAATCCACGGTGCTGCGGATGATGAACCGGCTGATCGCGCCGGACTCCGGAACGATCCGGGTGGAGGGCGAGGACATCGCCTGCCTGAAGCCGGAAACGCTGCGCCGCCGCATGGGTTACGTGATCCAGAGCATCGGGCTGTTCCCGCACTGGACGGTGGAGCGCAACATCGCCGCCGTGCCGGACCTGCTCGGCTGGCCCAGGGCGCGGGTGCGCGACCGGGTGACGGAACTGCTCGCCCTGCTGAATCTCGACCCGGAGCGCTACCGCGGCGCCTATCCGCACGAGCTGTCCGGCGGACAGCAGCAGCGCGTCGGCGTCGCCCGCGCGCTGGCGGCGGAGCCGCACATCCTGCTGATGGACGAGCCGTTCAGCGCGCTCGACCCGATCACCCGCGGCGCCTTGCAGGTGGAGATGGCGGCGATCCACAAGGCGACCGGGACCACCATCGTCTTCGTCACCCACGACATGGACGAGGCGCTGGCGCTGGCCAGCCGGATCGCCGTGCTGGACCGCGGGCGGCTGGTGCAGACCGGCACGCCGCTCGACATCCTGACCGATCCCGCCGACGACCGCGTGCGCGATCTGGTGGGGCGCGAGGATTGGGGGCTGAAGCGGCTGGCCGTGGAGACGGTGGCGGAGCGGATGCGCCCCGGCGAAACGGCGCCGGGCGATCCCCTGGCGG
This sequence comes from Azospirillum sp. UENF 312511, assembly GCF_058780635.1. Taxonomy (NCBI): domain Bacteria; kingdom Pseudomonadati; phylum Pseudomonadota; class Alphaproteobacteria; order Rhodospirillales; family Azospirillaceae; genus Azospirillum; species Azospirillum sp. UENF 312511. The sequence continues at coordinate 766,943 of NZ_JBSNCG010000001.1, forward strand.
CGGGGGCGTCGCTGCGTCAGGCGCTGGCCGCGATGGTGGCGCGCGGGACCGACCGGCTTCCCGTGGCGGACGGGCAGGGACGCTTGGCGGGCACGCTCCATCTCGCCGACCTGCTGCGCGGGCCGGACCGGCCGTGAGCCGCCTGCGGAGTCTGCTGACCGACCGGCTGGCGCTCGGGCTGCTTGTCCTGGCGGCGCTGGTTTTGGGGATGCCGGCGCTGAAGCCGCTGTTCGCCGCGGCCTTCCCGGCGCTCGACCGGCCCTTGTACGAGGCGGACGGCTTCCTGGCCCTGACGCTGGACCATCTCGCCCTGGCCGGCGGGGCGAGCCTGCTCGCGGTTCTGCTGGGCGGGGCGGCGGGCATCGCGGTGACCCGGCCCTTCGGCCGGGAGTTCCGCGGCATCCTCGACGCGGTGGCGGCGATGGGCCAGACCTTCCCGCCGGTGGCGGTGCTGGCCGTCTCCGTCCCCGTCCTCGGCTTCGGTCCGGCCCCGGCGCTGATCGCCCTGACGCTCTACGGGCTGCTGCCCATCGTGGAGAACACCGTGGCCGGCCTGGAATCGGTGCCGGAACCGGTGCGCGAGGCGGCGCGCGGCATGGGCATGGGGCCGGGCGCGCTGCTGTGGCGGGTGGAGCTGCCGCTGGCCGCCCCGGTGATCCTGGCCGGGGTGCGGACGGCGGCGGTCGTCAATCTCGGCACGGCGGCCATCGCCTCCACGGTCGGGGCGAAGACGCTGGGCCTGCCGATCATCGTCGGGCTGAACGGCTCCAACCCCGCCTACGTCATCCAGGGCGCGGTGATCGTGGCCGCCCTGGCGGTGGTGCTGGACGCCGGCTTCGACCGGCTGGCGACGCACCTGACCCGCTGGCGGCCCAATGCTGTTTGAGGGTCACTTGTAACCGAGCTTGCGCAGGGCGGGTTCGCCGAGTTCCTGGGCGCGCTTCAGGGTGTCCCGGCTGACGACCAGCTCGACATGCTCCCGAATGTCCTTCAGGGCCGCCACATAGGTGCCCGTGCCGATCCCGTTGGAGAAATCGTTGCGTTGCTGGGCCGTGATGTTCAGGCTCTTCGCGCCGTTCGGGTCGATGAACAGGTTGTAGAGCTTTAGCGCCCCCCGCTGGTCGACGCCCTTGCGCGTGATCGACAGAAATTCGATGTTCTCGCCGTTGTGTTCCTTCTCGGCGCAGGCATGCAGCAGCAGCGTCAGTTTGCTGCTCTTCAGGATGTCCGCGAGGCTCTTGCCCTGGAAGGGGTTCACGAACTGGCCGCCGTTGTTTTGCTGCGCCGCCTTTTCGGCCGCCTTGCGCTGCTTTTCATGGGCCGCCTCATCCTTCGCCAAGCGGGCCTTGATGTCCTTGCGGTCCTTGTCGATGGCATCCTCAAGGACCTTCACCAGCTTGGCTGTGACGCCCGGCACCGCCTTGGTGGCGGCAAGGGCCTTCTTCGCCACCGCGTCCTTCGGATTCGCCTTCGCCAGGGCGCCGAGATCCTTGGAGGCTGCGGCGGCCAGCGTGTTGAGCATCTTCATCTTGCGGAACACGCGGGCGATGGCGTTGTCCACCTCGCTCTCGTAGACGTGGATGGTGTCCTCGTCCAACGGCTCCGGCTTGGTGAGGGCGAGCAGCATCACCTTGTGCCACGTGATCGAGCCGAACGCCTTCTCCGCGTCGGCCATCCCAGCCAGCAGATCCGCGCATTCCTGCCGGGTCCGGTACGTCCCCAGGCTGGCCGATGCCACCCGCGGAATGAGGTCGTCCGGGTATCCGATGATCTTCATGGCCTGCTCCTCCCTGCCGGTTCGTGGCGGGGAGCCTGCCGGAGCGGCTTGGGCGGAGCAATTCGAGATCGGTCGGAATGACGGGAGAGTCCGGCGCGATCTGCACCTTTGCGGACCGATTCCGCGGCGGGAGCCTCTCGCCGCGGAATGGCGTGCCCTTACTGCGGCGGGATGCGCAGAACCTGACCGGGATAGATCTTGTTCGGGTCCTTCAGCATCGGCTTGTTCGCCTCGAAGATGGCGTTGTAGCGGTTGGGGTCGCCATAGACCTTCTTGGCGATGGCGGACAGGGTGTCGCCCTTCTCCACCGTGTGGAACTGCGTCTGGCTGGCCGGCTGCTCGGTCGGCGGCACGGTCGGCTGGTCCGGGCCGCCGGCGCTCTGGTCCTTGGCGATGACGGCGGTCTGGTCGTCCACCCGCGACACGCCCTTCACGTTGCCGAGCGCCACCGCGATCTTCTCCTTCTCCTCCTGCGAGGCGGCGCTGCCGCGCACGGTCACCGTGTCGTCGGCGACCTGGATGTCCAGCCCGTTGGTCGGCAGGCCGACCTGCGTCAGGTGGGATTTCAGTTCGTCGGCGGTCGGGTTGTCCGCGGCACCGACCTTTTCGCCGTGATCGCGGCGGAAGAAATCGAACAGGCCCATCATGTCCTCCCTCGGTTGGTCGCCATGGTGAAGCGATCCCGAACAACATCGCTGCGGCTCGCTGGTTTCACGCGCGGAGGAGGGGGGTAGGAACGCCGGGCTTAGCAGGCGCGTTCGACTTCCCAAATAAGGCCACGGAGCCCAAATAACGTCATAGAGAATCACGCCGAAAGGGGAGAGGATCACACCGTCCCCTGCGCAAAGGAGCCGCCGATGAACCCGTCCGACGACTGGCGGATTCCGCCGCAATACCAGCCCGACCCGGATGATCTGGCCTATGATCTGGACCGGGCGCTGTCCGCCGTGGTCGGGCTGCGGGCCAGCGTTCCTGAAGACGCCTACACCGCCGGCGTTCTGGGCACGGAGCGCGCCGGGCAGGGCGCCGTCATCCGCGAGGACGGGCTGGTCCTGACCATCGGCTATCTGATCGCGGAGGCCGAGGAAGTCTGGCTGACCACCAACGACGGGCGGGCGGTGCAGGCCCATGTCGTCGCCTACGACCACACCAGCGGATTCGGGCTGGTGCAGGCGCTGTCGCCGCTGGGCGTGCCGGCGCTGATGCTCGGCTCGTCGCGCCATGTGCAGTTGGGCGACCCGGTGGTGGTGGCCGGGGCCGGGGGGCGCGAGCGGTCCATCACCGCGCGGGTGGTCGCCCGCCAGGAGTTCGCCGGCTACTGGGAGTACATGATCGACGACGCCCTGTTCACCCTGCCGGCCCATCCCAACTGGGGCGGCACGGCGATGCTGGGGGCGGGGGGCGAGTTGCTGGGCATCGGCTCGCTCCAGCTCCAGTACCGGGCGCCGGAGGAGCGTGTCCTGCCGCTGAACATGAACGTGCCGATCGACCTGCTGAAGCCGATCCTCGACGATCTGATGACCCGCGGGAAGGTCAGCGACCCGCCGCGCCCCTGGCTCGGCCTCTACGCCACGCAGGACGAGCGGGAGCGGGTGGTGCTGGTCGGTCTGGCCGGCGACGGGCCGGCGCAGCGGGCGGAACTGCGGGCCGGCGACGTGGTGCGCGCGGTGGCCGGGCAGCCGGTGGGCTCGCTGGCCGACTTCTACCGCGCCCTGTGGAATCTCGGCCCGGCTGGGGTCGACGTGCCGCTGACCATGGAGCGGGAGGGCGACGTCTTCGACATGCGCGTCGGCTCCAGCGACCGCGAGCGCTTTTTGAAGGCGGCGCGGCGGCACTGACACGCCCATCTGTGCGACGATTCTGTGCGACACTGGCGCCTCAGAACCAAGAAGACGGGTTGGAGAGCGCTTTTATGGACGACTTGATGAAGGGGGAACCGGCCTCCGGCTTTCAGACCCTGCTCGGCTACACGCTGGTGCGCTGGGAGGAAGGCGTGGCGGAGGTGGAACTGACCATCACTCCGCAGCACCGCAACCGGGGTGGTGTCCTGCACGGCGGCGCGCTGATGACCCTGCTCGACACCGTCATGGGATTCGCGGCGACCCATTGCACGGTGCCCGGCCATTCCCGCCGGGTGGTCACGCTGTCGCTGTCCTCCAGCTTCCTGGGCGCGGTGGCGGAGGGCACGGTGGTGGCGCGCGGCACGCTGCTGGGCGGCGGGCGCAAGATCGTCGGCTGCCGGGGCGAGGTGCGGCGCAAGGACGACGGCGCGCTGCTGGCGTCCGCCGAGGGAATGTTCAAATATTCTCCGGGAAGTGAAAATCCGGAGGGAACGCCCCGATGACCGATACGAACGATAAGAAGACCGGCTTGGACATCGCGCAGGACGGCCGTGTCCTGCGCCTGACCATCAACGATCCGGCCACCCGCAACTCGATCGGCCCGGCGCTGATGGAGGCGGCCCGCGCCGCCTTCGACGCGGCGGCGGCGGATGCGAGCGTCGGAGCGGTGGTGCTGACCGGCGCCGAGGGGGCCTTCTGCTCCGGCGGCAATCTGAAATGGCTGAAGGAGGCGCGCGGCGGCGACCGCGAGTCGGTGCGGGCGGGGGTGGAGAGCTTCCACGCCATGATCCGCAGCCTGCGCGCCTGCCCCAAGCCGGTGATCGCCGCGGTCGAGGGGCCAGCGGGCGGGGCGGGCTTCCCGCTGGCGCTGGCCTGCGACCTGATCGTCGCGGCGGAGGACGCGGTCTTCACCCTGTCCTACATCAAGGTCGCGCTGACCTCCGACGGCGGCGGCACGGCGTCACTGGCCCGCGCGCTGCCGCCGCAGCTCGCCGCGGAGATCCTGTTCGAGGGCGGGCGCGTCGGGGCGCCGCGTCTGGCGCAGCTTGGCATGATCAACCGGCTGACCGCCCCGGGCGGTGCGCTGGCCGAGGCGACCGCCTGGGCGGAGCGGCTGGCCGCCGGCCCGACCGCCGCGCTGGGCCGCGCCAAGGGGCTGCTGGAAGTCGCCTATGGCGGGCTGGCCGACCAACTCGACCGCGAGCGCGACGCCTTCGTGGAATCGCTGTTCAACGACGAGGCCGGGGAGGGCGTGACCGCCTTCTTCGAGAAGCGGGCGCCGGTGTTTCCGAAGGGGTGAGTGGGCGAGTCGGGCCCCCACCCCAGCCCTCCCCCGCTATCGCAGGGGAGGGAGCTTAATTCCCTCCCCCGCTCAGCGGGGGAGGGTTAGGGTGGGGGCCCGTGCGGGGTGTCACCCCACCTTCCACTCCGTGTGCACCATGCCCGGACGGTCGGTGCGCTCATAGCCGTGGGCGCCGAAATAGTCGCGCTGGGCCTGGATCATGTTGGCCCACAGCCGGCCGCTGCGGTAGCCGTCCCAGTAGGACAGGGCCGAAGCCATCGCCGGCACCGGCACCGCGGCCAGCGTCGCGGCGGCCACCACACGGCGGAAGCCGGCGTCGCCGCGGGTCATCAGGCCGGCGATGTCGGGGTCCAGCATCAGGTTCGGCAGTTCCGGCGCGCGGTTCAGCGCGGTCAGGATGCGGTCGAGCAGGCGGGCGCGGATGATGCAGCCGCCGCGCCAGATGCGCGCCACCGCCGCCAGATCGACGTCCCAGCCGAATTGCCGGCTGCCCGCCGCGATCACCGCGAAGCCCTGGGCATAGACCGCGATCCGCCCGCTGAGCAGCGCGTCGCCGACGGACGCGACCAGATCCTCCGTGGAGGGGGCGTGCGGGATGGCCAGCGCCTCGGCGGCGCGCACGCGCTCGTCCTTCAGGGCGGACAGGCAGCGGGCGTGCACGGCCTCGGCGATGGTCGGGGCGGGCATGCCCAGTTCCAGCGCCGTGGTCGCCGCCCAATGGCCGGTGCCCTTCTGGCCGGCGGCGTCGCGGATGACCTCAAGGATCGGAGCACCGGTCTCGCCGTCCTTGGTGCGCAGGATGTCGGTGGTGATCTCCATCAGGTAGGAGGCCAGCTCGCCACCGTTCCACTCCGCGAAGATGTCCGCCAGACGCTCGTAGGAGCAGCCGCCGATCTCGCGCAGAAGATGATACGCCTCGGCGATCAGCTGCATGTCGGCGTATTCGATGCCGTTGTGGATCATCTTCACGAAATGGCCAGCCCCTTCCGGCCCGACGCGGGCGAAGCAGGACTCGCCGTCCGGGGCACGGGCGGCGATGGCGGCCAGCAGCGGGGCGACGGGGGCCAGCGCCTCGGCGTCGCCGCCGGCCATCAGGGCGGGACCGCGCCGTGCCCCCTCCTCGCCGCCCGACACGCCCAGCCCGACGAAGCGCACGCCCGCCACGGCGGCGAGCGCCGCGCGGCAGTTGGTGTCGCGGAAGTGGGAGTTGCCGCCATCGATCAGCACGTCGCCCGGCGACAGGCGGGGCAGCAGGGCGGCCGTCAGCTCGTCCACCGGGGCGCCGGCGGGCACCATCATCAGGATCGTGCGCGGCGCCTTGAGCGCGCCCAGCAGTTCCTCCACCGACGCGCAGGGGACGGCGTTGCCCACCTGGGCGGCGAAGGCGCCGCGGCGCCCCTCGTCCAGGTCGTAGCCCGCCACCACGGCCCCGTGGTCGGCCAGATTGGCGGCGAGGTTGCGCCCCATCACACCCAGGCCGAGGACGGCGATGTCGGCCGAGCCGACGGCGGTGGTTTCCGCCCCGGTCCTGGTCGAGTTGCCCTGCACCATCACAACGAACTCCCGTACATTCTCTTTAATGACAACCCCGCGGCGCGGGGGTCGGTTGCGGTCTCTCAAGTGGTCTCGCGGACCATCAGGCGAAAGCCCAGATCCACGCGGCGCGGATTTTCCCGGCTTTTCGGCGTCCGGTCCGCCATGCCCGCGATCAGCAGGCGGGCCGCCTCCACGCCGATGGCGCGGCGGGGGGTGGCGACGGTGGTCAGCGGCGGGACGGTCCAGGCCGCCCCGGCCAGATCGTTGAAGCCGGCGACGGCCAGCCGCTCTGGCACCGGAATGCCGAGCCGCGCGCATTGGAACAGCGCGCCCTGCGCCAGATCGTCGTTGCACAGGAACAGCGCGTCGGTGTCCGGGTGGGTGGCCAGCGTGCGTTCCAGCAGCTCCGCGCCCAGCGCGACGGAGGTGGCGTCCGGCACCATCAGTTCCAAGGCGGGGTCGTGCCGCCCGGCGTCGCGCACCGCTTGCCGCCAGCCGTCGCAGCGCTGGCGCGTCCGCGGGTCGAGCTGCCCTGCGATCAACCCGATCCGCCGCCGCCCCCGCGCTGCCAGATGCGCGCCGACGGCGTAGCCGGCGTCGAACTGCGAGAAGCCGACCGTCTGCACCGGACAATCGTCGTGCTCGCCTTCGGCGATCAGATCCATGGTGTGGACGACCGGGATCGTGAGGCTGCGCAGCAGGTCCCAGGTGCCCGGCGTGTGGTCGAGCCCGCTCAGGATCACCCCGTCCGGATCGTGGGCGAGCTGCGTGCGCAGGACGCGCTCCTCCGCCTCCGCGCCGTAGCCGGTGATGCCGACCAGCGGCTGGTATCCTTGCGGGCTCAGCGTTTCCTGCACGCCGGCCAGCAGGTCGATGAAGACGGCGTTGGTCAGGGAGGGGATCAGCACCGCCACCGTCATCGTTCGCGCCGAGGCCAGCGCCGAGGCCACGCGACTGGGCACGAAGCCCAGGCGGCGGCTCGCCTCCTCGACGCGGGCGCGCACCTCCTCGCTGACCGTGTCGGGCCGGCGCAGGGCGCGGGACACGGTCATGGCGCTGACCCCGGCGGCGGCGGCGACGTCGGCCATGGTAGCGCGTCCGCTGCGCGAGGATCGGGGTTTGCGGGGCGTGGCGGCCATCAGCGTTCCAATTGTGCGGCGGCCATTATCCCGCGCCGGATTGGGCTTTACAAGCCTCATTTGTTAGCGGTAACATGCGCATCTCTCCCCAGCCATTTTGATTCGAGGACCGACCAGCATGAGCGCTCTTCCGTCTCCTGATGTTACCGCTAACATAAGCGGGGCCGTGGACGCGATCGTGGTCATGGGCGTGGCGGGCTGCGGCAAGACCTCGGTGGGGGAGGAGCTGGCCCGGCGGCTCGGCTGGCAGTTCCTGGAGGGCGACGGCTTCCACCCGCCGGAAAACATCGCGAAGATGTCCGCGGGCATCCCGCTCCAGGACGAGGACCGCTGGGGCTGGCTGGACACCATCGCCGCCCACATCGTCCTGGCGAAGGAGGCGAAGGCGCCGGTCGTCGTGTCCTGCTCCGCGCTTAAGCGGCGCTACCGCGAGCGGCTGAGCGCTGGCGGGACGCGCGTCCTGTTCGTCCATCTCGACGGCAGCCGGGACACCATCCACGCCCGCATGGCCCTGCGCGCCGGCCATTTCATGCCGACCACCCTGCTCGACAGCCAGTTCGCCGCTCTGGAGCCGCTGGAGGCCGGAGAATTCGGCATCGTCTGCGACATCGACGCCAGCCCGGCGGAGATCGCCGCCCGCGTGTCCTCCCGGATCGCTTCCGCCGCCTGAACAATCCGCCGTCTGGAAGGACCGCGCCATGATGAGTCTTCATCCCGTCCTCGACGCCGTCACCCGCCGCATCCGCGAGCGCAGCCGCGCCACCCGCGCGTCCTATCTGGAGCGTCTGCGGGCCGCGGCGGCGCAGGGGCCGCGCCGTCTGGCGCTGGGCTGCGCCAACCGGGCGCACGGCTTCGCCGGCTGCACCGCGGCGGAGGACAAGGCGGCGCTGCGCGGCGGCTCGACCCCGGCCATCGGCATCGTCACCTCCTACAACGACATGCTGTCCGCCCATCAGCCTTACGGCGATTACCCGGAGCGGCTCAAGGCAGCGGTGCGCGCGGCGGGCGGCGTGGCGCAGGTGGCGGGCGGCGTGCCGGCCATGTGCGACGGCGTCACCCAGGGCGAGCCGGGGATGGAACTGTCGCTGTTCTCCCGCGAGGTGATCGCCATGGGGACGGCGGTCGCCCTGTCGCACGGCACCTTCGACGGGGTGCTGTGCCTCGGCGTCTGCGACAAGATCGTTCCGGGGCTGCTGATCGGCGCGCTGTCTTTCGGCCATCTGCCCACCGTTTTCGTGCCCGCCGGCCCGATGCCTTCCGGCCTGCCCAACAAGGAGAAGGGGCGCATCCGCCAGCTCTACGCGGAGGGCAAGCTGGACAAGGACGCCCTGCTGGAGGCCGAGGCGGCGTCCTACCACGCGCCGGGCACCTGCACCTTCTACGGCACCGCCAACTCGAACCAGATGCTGGTCGAGATGATGGGGCTGCATCTGCCGGGGGCGAGCTTCGCGAACCCCGGCACGGCGCTGCGCGACGCGCTGACCGACGCGGCGGCGCGGCGGGTGGTCGCTCTGCGCACGCCCATCGGCGAGATCGTCGACGAGCGCGCCATCGTCAACGCGGTGGTCGGGCTGCTGGCGACGGGCGGCTCGACCAACCACACGCTGCATCTGCCGGCCATCGCGGCGGCGGCGGGGATCGCCTTGACCTGGGAGGATTTCGCCGAGCTGTCGGCGGTGGTGCCGCTGCTCGCCCGCGTTTACCCGAACGGCAGCGCCGACGTGAACCATTTCGAGGCGGCGGGCGGCATGGCCTTCCTGATCGGGGAACTGGCCGACGCTGGGCTTCTGCACGGCGACGCCGCCACCGTTTGGGAGAATGACACCATCGCCGCCTATTGCCGTCCGCTGCGGCTGGAGGGGGGCGAACTGGTGCGCGGCGCGGCGGTTCGGGAGAGCGCCGACCCCGCCGTGCTGGCGGCGGTCGCGTCGCCCATGGCGGCGGAGGGCGGGCTGCGCGTGCTGAGTGGGCTGCTGGGCCGCGCGGTGGTGAAGGTCTCCGCCGTGAAGCCGGACCATCGCGTGATCGAGGCGCCGGCCCGTGTCTTCACCGACCAGGAGTCGGTGCAGGCGGCGTTCCGCCGCGGCGAACTGCACCGCGACGTGGTGGTGGTGGTGCGCTTCCAGGGCCCGAAGGCCAACGGCATGCCGGAACTGCACAAGCTGACGCCGCCGCTGGGCGTGCTTCAGGATCTCGGCTACCGCGTGGCGCTGGTCACGGACGGGCGGATGTCGGGGGCGTCGGGCAAGGTGCCGGCGGCGATCCATGTCACGCCGGAGGCCGCGGCGGGCGGTCCGCTGGGCCGGGTGCGGGATGGCGACATGCTGCGGTTGGACACCGAGCGCGGCACGCTTGAGGTTCTGGTCGACGACGCGGAATGGACCGCCCGCCCGCTGGCGGACGCGCCGGCCGATGCCGGTGTCGGCTTCGGGCGGGAGCTGTTCGGCGTGTTCCGCCGGGCGGTCGGCAGCGCCGAGGCCGGGGCGTCGGTGTTCGGGTGAGGGGCGATCCTATTGCAGGTTCCTCTCCCCTCCGGGGAGAGGGTCAGGGTGAGGGGGTTGTGCGTGTGCCGGACGTACCGCCATGCGTAACCCCCTCACCGGCCCTCCGGGCCACCCTCTCCCCAGGGGGAGAGGGCTATAAAGGCCAGAGGCGACTACCCTTGTGTGGCCAAGGGGAACTCGATCACTTCACCGTCAGTTCGTAGGTGCCCATCGTCCCGTACACGGCGACCGACGTGCTGCCCGCCGGGACCATGACGGTGCCGACGTGCGAGCCGGTGGTCACCACGTCGCCGGCCTTGAGGCCGCCCAGGCTGACCGCGCCGGTGTTGGCCATCCACACCAGAAGCCGCACCGGCTCGCCCGCGGAATTGCCAGCGACCGTGTCGGCCTTCGTCTCGCCATCGACGACCAGGGCGACCCGCTCCTTCAGCGGCTCCAGCGAGCGCCAGTCGGCGATGGCCGGGCCGACGACCAGGGCGCCGTGGTTGAACTGGTCGGCCATGTGGCTGAACCACTCCTGCGAACCGAAACCGGCGAAGCGCGTGTCGACGATCTCGAAGGCGGGATGGACCAACTCGACGGCGTCGAGGACCTCCTCGCGGCTGTAGGGCTCGGCGCGGGGCGGCAGGTCCTTGGCGAATTTGTAGGCGATCTCTGCCTCCATGCCGATGACCTGATAGTCCGCCGCGGGAAGCACCGTGGTGTCGAAGAACAGCGTGTCGGCGTGGATGGGCGCGCGGAACGGCTCGGACTCCGGCGTGCGGGCGCCGACCTTCCAGGCGACGACCGGACCGAGGCGGCGGGCCACGGCGTCCTGAATGGCGTAGGCTTCGGCCTCGCTGGTCGGGCGGGTGGGCAGGGCGGACAGCCAGTCGCGGCTTTTCCGCGCCTGGATCAGGGCGTCGACGGAATCGCTGAATGCGGCGTTGTTCATCTCATCGGGCATCGTCTTCGGGCCTTCGCTTTTCTTCGGTTATTGGTGCTTGTCGGGTTGGACTCTCATGGCGCCGCAGGACTCGCGGACGACCAGCCGGGCGGGCAGGATCACGCGCTCCGGTGCGCCCTGCGGGTCGGCGATGCGGCGCAGCAGCAGGCGGGCGGCCTCCTGCCCGATCTGGCGGGCGGAGGTTGCGACGGTGGTGAGGGCGGGACGGCTCATCGCCGCTTCGGCCATATCGTCGAACCCCGTCACGGCGACGTCGCGCCCGGCCCTGAGACCGCGGGCCTCCAGCCCCAGCATCACGCCGAACGCGACCAGATCGTTGTAACAAAGCATCGCGGTGGGCGGGTCGGCAAGGTCCATCAGCGGCCCCACCGCGTCCAGCCCGCCGCGGCGGGTGGCCGGGCAGCGCACGACGAGGTCCGGGGTCAGGCCGTGGCGGCGCAGCGCCGCGGTGAAGCCGACGCGGCGTCCGGCGAAGGCGGAGTGGGACAGGTTGCCGCCGACGAAGGCGATGCGGCGATGGCCGATCCGCAGCAGATGCTCGGTCACCATCTCCATGCCGAACTCGTAATCCACCCCGGCGTAATCGCCTTCGCGGGCGGAGAGGAAGCGCAGCGCCTGGACGACGGGAAGCTGCCACTGGCGCAGCCGGTCGAGCAGCGCTGGCGACGTGCCGGCGGCGGGGCAGATGATCACCCCGTCCACATTCTGCTCGCGCATGCGCTGGAGGTAGCGGTCCTGCCGCTCCCCCAACTCCGCGGTGTTGGCGAGGAAGGCGACGACCCCCTGTTCACCCAGGACGTCATCCACCCCGGCGGTCAGCTCGCCATAGAAGGAGTTGTTGATCTCGCAGACGAGCAGCCCGACCGTGTCGGTGCGGGCGGCGCGCAGGGTCGCGGCGCCGCGGTTGTAGACATAGCCCAAGGCTTCGATGGCGGCCTGCACGCGCTCCCGCGTCTCGGCGGCGACCAGCGGGCTGCCGCGCAGGACGAGCGAGACGGTGGACCGCGACACCCCGGCGTGGTGCGCCACCTCCGTCAGGGTGATGCGGGCCGGTCCGCCGCGCTCGTCGAGGATGGTCATTCACGCCGCCATTCAGACAACGGCGGTCGGCAGCGGCTGGCCGGCGAAGAAGGCGGACAGGTTCGCCAGCACCAGATTGCCCATGGCCATGCGCGTCTCCACCGTGGCGCTCGCCTGATGCGGCTGAAGCACGACATTGTCCAGGCCGAACAGGGCCTCCGGCGCGTGCGGCTCGTTGGCGAAGACGTCCAGCGCGGCCCCGCCGAGACGCCCCTCGGCCAGGGCGGCGACCAGTTCCGGCTCGTCCACCACGGCGCCGCGGGCGACGTTGACCAGCAGCCCGTCCGGCCCCAGCGCTTCGATCACCGCGCGGTTGACCATGTTGCGGGCGTCCGGCCCGGCCGAGGCGGCGACGATCAGGATGTCGCTCTCCCGCGCCAGATCGACCGGTGAGGCGACGAAGCGGTAGGACACGTCGGCGCGCGGCTTGCGGTTGGTGTAGGCGATGTCCATGCCGAAGCCGGCGGCGCGCTGGGCGATGGCCATCCCGATGCGGCCCAGCCCCAGGATGCCCAGCCGCTTGCCGGTCACCTTGCGGGCCAGCGGCAGGCCGCCGCCCGGCCAGCGCCCGGCGCGCACGAAGCGGTCGCCGACCATCATGCGGCGCGACCCGGCGATCATCAGCCCGATGGCGAGATCGGCCACGTCGTCGGTCAGCACGTCGGGCGTGTTGGTGACGCGGACGCCGCGGCTGGCCGCGTGCTTCAGGTCTACCGCGTCGGTGCCGACGCCGTTGATCGCGACGATCCCCAGGTTGGCGCAGGCGTCCATGACCGCGTTGCTGACGCCCGTGCCGCCGCCGGTGACGACGGCGCGGACTCGCGGCCCCACCTCGGCGACCAGCCGGTCGCGGTCGGGCGCCCCGGCGAGGCGGTGGACGGTGTAGCCCGCGTCCAGCGCCGCCTCGATGTCCGGCATCATGGATTCGACGAGGAGGATCTCCGGCTTCATCAAAAGCGTCCTTCGTGGGGTGGGCTCAGTGGGTGAGGATCTGGCCGAGGAAGTTGCGGGTCCGCTCGGACTTCGGGTTCGTGAAGAACTCGGCGGGGGTGGCCTGCTCGACGATCTCGCCGCGGTCCATGAAGATGACGCGGTCGGCGACCGACTTGGCGAAGCCCATCTCGTGGGTGACGCACAGCATGGTCATGCCGTCCTCGGCCAGCCCGATCATGGTGTCGAGAACCTCCTTGACCATCTCAGGGTCGAGCGCGGAGGTCGGCTCGTCGAACAGCATGACCTTGGGGTTCATGCACAGCGACCGCGCGATGGCGACGCGCTGCTGCTGCCCGCCGGAGAGCTGGCCGGGATACTTGTCCGCCTGCTCCGGGATGCGTACGCGGGCCAGATACTTCATGGCGATGTCGCGCGCCTCCTGCTTGGAAGTGCCGCGCACCCGCATAGGCGCCAGCATGCAGTTCTCGACCACGGTCAGGTGCGGGAACAGGTTGAACTGCTGGAACACCATCCCGACGTCGCGCCGCACCTGATCGAGGTGGCGGTGGTGGGCGTCGATCGTGACGCCGTTGACGGTGATCGTGCCCTTCTGATGCTTCTCAAGCTGGTTGATGCAGCGGATCAGCGTGGACTTGCCGGAGCCCGAGGGGCCGCAGATGACGATCCGCTCGCCCTTGTGGACCTCCAGCTCGATGTCCTTCAGCACATGGAAGCTGTCGTACCATTTCTGGACGCCGGCCATCCGGATGACGACCTCGCCGCTGACCGGCCGCGGCGCGGGAACGTCCGTGCTATCGTAAGCCGAGGCCATGGGGGACTCCTCCTGCTCTGTGTAAACCCTCTCCCCTCTGGGGAGAGGGAAGGGTGAGGGGGATGTGCGTGTCGGAGCGTCCGGCAAAAGCTCATCTCCCTCACCCGCCCGCTTTGCGGGCACCCTCTCCCCAGAGGGGAGAGGGGATGTGGGACGTTACGACTTGGTCAGCGGGGGCAGGTCGGTGCCGAGCCACTTCTTGTGGACCTCGTTCAGCTCACCGTTCGCCTTCGCGGTCTCGATGAACTCGTTGACCCACTTCAGCAGGGCGTCCTGGCCCTTGCGCATGGCGATGCCCTGGACCTGACGGTTCAGCACGAATTTCATCTCGTAGTTGGCCTGCGGGGCCAGCTTCTTGATCTCCTTGGTGACCACGTTGCTGAGGCCCAGCGCGTCCACCTGACCGGACAGCATGGCCTGCACGGCGCTGGCGTCGTCGTCGAAGCGCATGATGCGCGCGTCCTTCGGGGCGACAGCGGTCAGGGCGTTGTCCTGGGTGCTGGCGCGGGCGACGCCGATGCGCTTGCCCGACAGCTCCGCGGCCTCCTTGATCTTGGTGTTGGCCGGGGCGACCAGACCGATCTCGATGGCGGCGTAGGGCTCGGAGAACTGCACCTGCTCGGCGCGGGCCGGGGTGATGCCCAGCGAGGCGACCAGCAGGTCGACCTTGTTGGTCAGCAGGTAGGGGATGCGGTTCGGGCCGGTGACCGGAACGATCTCCACCGGGACGCCCATGTGCTTGCCCAGCAGATTGGCGACGTCGGCGTCGTAGCCGTCCGGCTTGCCGTCGGCGGTGGTGATGCCGAAGGGCGGGAAGTCCACCAGCATGCCGATGGTCAGCTTGCCCTTCGACTTGATCTCGTCGACGGTCTGGGCGGCCGCCGGAGTGGCCAGGGCGACGGCAGCCGCCATCATGGCGCCGGCGACGGCGAGGCGGCGGGTGATCGACAGGGTCATTGGGGTTTCCTCACGGTTCTTATGAAAACAGGATCAGCGGGTGGCTAGGGCGTAGCGCCGCTCCAGACGGGCGCTGAGCAGCGACAGCGGCCAGCACATCAGGAAGTAGAGCACCGCCACGATCCCGAACACCAGGAAGGGCTGGAAGGTGGCGTTGTTGACGATCTGCCCGGCGCGGGTCAGTTCGGTGAAGCCGATGATGGCAGCCAGCGACGTGCTCTTGATGAGTTGCACCAGGAAGCCCACGGTCGGCGGCACGGCGACCTTCACCGCCTGCGGCAGGATCACGTAGCGCATCAGCCCCGGATAGCGCAGGCCGAGCGCCGAGGCGGCCTCCCACTGGCCGCGCGGCACCGCCTGGATGCAGCCCCGCCAGATCTCGCCGAGGAAGGCGCTGGCGTTCAGCGTCAGGCCCAGAGCGGCGGCGGTCCAAGGGTTGAGGTCGAGCCCCATCACCGTGGCGCCGAAGAACACCAGGAAGAGCTGCATCAGCAACGGCGTGCCCTGAAAGAGCTGGATGTAGCCGGTGGCGGCCAGCCGCACCGCCTTGATGTCCGAGGTGCGGGCCAGCGCGATGACCAGCCCGACCGTGGCCCCGCCGATGAAGGCGATGGCCGAGAGTGCCAACGTCCATTGCACGGCGCTGAGGAGGAAGAGGAATTCGTTGTAACTGAAGGCGCGGATCATGGCTTGGCCCTCCCTCAGCGCCGGTCGGTGTCGTAGGCGAAGGCCAGCTTGTAGATGCCGGCGAACAGCGCGGAGAACATCATCGCCAGCGCCAGATAGATGCCGGTGACCACGATGTAGATTTCGAAGCTGCGGAAGGTCTGCGACTGGATGTTGTTGGCGACCGAGGTCAGTTCGTCCGCCGAGATCGCCGAGACCACGCTGGAACTGAGCATCAGCAGGATGAACTGGCTGGTCAGCGCGGGGTAGACGGTGCGCAGCGCCGGCTTGATGACGATGTAGCGGAAGACCTGCAACGGCTTCAGCCCCAGCGCCAGCCCGGCTTCGATCTGGCCCTTTTGGATCGATTCGATACCGGCCCGGATGATCTCCGTCGCGTAGGCGCCGACATTGACCACCATGGCGATCAGCGCGGCGAGATCGGGCGACAGGCGGATGCCCATGGTCGGCAGGCCGAAGAAGATCAGGAAGATCTGCACCAGGAAGGGCGTGTTGCGCACGACCTCGATGTAGGCGTTGATGATCCAGCGGACCGGCTTCGGCCCGGACGTCTTGCCGAGCGCGCAGAGGATGGCGACGATCAGGCCGAGAACCATGGCGCCGATCGACAATTGCACGGTCAACCAAGCGCCCTGGAGCAGATAGTCCCAGGAGTCGGTGACCGCCTTGAAATCGAAGGTGTAGTTCACGGGCTTTCCCTCCGCATCCGGGCCGGCCGCATCCGAACCGCTGTGCGCGTTCGGTGAACGGTCCCTTGTGCGGGATTCTCGTTGTCGGCCTCTCATCGTCCGGCGGACCGTGGCGATGCCTCCGGCGCCGGATGTTTGGAGAGCCTATTTGGATCGATCCAAATGCGCAAGACGGAAAACGCAGCGCTGCGAAAATTAATACGTGCGGCCAACAATCATCCCGCGAATTCCCCGTGGTGATGTTAAACCGCAATGGAGCGTAGACGAACGGACGCTTGCGCCGCGCCGCGTCTTGACGATGATCAAGGCCGAACACGGCCGCCCACCGGACTATCCGGGGTGATACGACGTGGTGCCGCCCCCCTTGAGGGTGGCCCAATGGAGAAGGATTGTCGCATGGACTGCTTCGCCGCTCCCGCCCCCTCCGCCCCCTTGCCGCTGGACGAGGCGCTGGACCGCGTGCAGCGTGCCTACGGCGCGGTGACGGAGCCGGAGGAGGTGCCGCTGCGCGCCGCGCTCGGCCGCATCCTGGCGGAACCGGTGACGGCGACGGTCAACGTGCCGCCGGTCGCTGTCTCGGCGATGGACGGCTGGGGATACGGCAAGGCGGACTCCGCGGGTGCGGATGGCGATGTCCTGCGGCTGGCCGTGGTGGGGCGCGTGCCCGCCGGGTCCGTCTTCCCCGGAACGGTCGGGCCGGGTGAGGCGGTGCGCATCTTCACCGGCGCGCCGATCCCGGCGGGTGTGGACACCGTCGCCATGCAGGAGGACTGCCGAGCCGAAGGTGGTGCGGTGCTGGTGCCCGCCGGCCTGAAGCGCGGCGCCAACATCCGAGACGCCGGGGAGGACATGACGGCCGGGTCGGTCGTGCTGACTCCCGGCCTGCGGCTGCGCGCCCAGGAGGTCGGTCTGGCCGCCGCGGTCGGGCGGTCGAGCCTGTCGGTGCGCAAGCGCCTGCGCGTCGTCCTGTTCTCCACCGGCGACGAACTGCGCGAGCCGGGGACGGAGAAGCCGGAGGGCGCGATCTACGACGCCAACCGCTACACGCTGGCCGCCCAGCTCGACGCGCTGGGGGCGGATGTGCGCGACCTCGGCATCCTGCCGGACAAGCCGGACGTGACCCGCGCCGCCCTGGCCGACGCCGCGGCGACCGCCGACCTCGTCGTCACCTCCGGCGGCGCCTCGGTGGGGGAGGAGGACCATGTCAAGCGGGTGGTCGGGGAACTGGGCTCCGTCAACCTTTGGAAGCTCGCTCTGAAGCCGGGCAAGCCGCTGGCGCTCGGGCGCATCGGCACCACGCCGTTCCTCGGCCTGCCGGGCAACCCGGTCTCGGCCATGGTGACCTTCATGCTGGTGGGCCGCCCGCTGGTGCTGCGCCTGTCGGGGGCGGAGAGCGCGCCGGCCCCGCGCTGCCTCGTCGTTGCCGGTTTCGAGTTCAAGAAGAAGCCGGGGCGCCGCGAGTTCCTGCGCGCCCGTCTGGCGCTCGGACCGGATGGCCGCCCGGTCGCCCACAAGTTTCCCAGCGACAGTTCCGGCGTCCTGACCTCGATGGTCGAGGCCGACGGGCTGGTGGACATGCCGGCAGACGCCACGACGATCCGCGACGGGGACATGGTGGAGTTCCTGCCCTTCACCGGCCTGTTCGCCTGAGCGCCGGACGATCCCTCTCCCGGGGACGGGAGAGGGGAGAGGGCCCTTACTTCTTCGGCATGTGGCCGCTGATCTCGGCGTGCAGAGGCTTGGTGTCCTCGAAGGTCTTCTGCTGCTCCGGGGTGGCTTCCTTCTGGTGCTTCGCCTTCCATTCCGAATAGGGCATGCCGTAGACGGCGATGCGGGCCTCCTCGTCGGTCAGCGGCACGTTCCGCTCCTTGGCGGCGGCGGCGTACCATTTGGACAGGCAGTTGCGGCAGAAGCCGGCCAGATTCATCAGGTCGATGTTCTGCACGTCGGTGCGCTTCTGGAGATGCGCGACCAGACCGCGGAACGCGGCGGCTTCCAGCTCGGTGCGGGTCTTCTCGTCCATTCCAATCCCTCTCAATTCTGTTCGTTGTGCAGCGTGACGAAGCGGCCATGGCGGTGGAAGCTCTGGGACGAGCCCCCGGCCAGGATCGCCTCGGCCACGGCGTCGCGGTCCTCCACCACGAAGCCGGCCAGCGCGGCGATGCCGTAGCGGAACAGCCGCGGGGTCAGCGGCGTCCCCGGCCCGACCAGGGCGACGCGGGTTCCCTCCGCCACCGACAGCAGGCGGGGCAGGGTGCGGTTGGTCAGGGTGGAGGAAGTGATCGCCGCCCCCTCCGCCCCCGGCAGCAGCCATTCCCCGGCGACCTCCGGATACTCCCCGTCGCTGGGGTTCATTTCGACCACATGGGCGTTGGGCAGGCGCCGGGCAATCTGCGGGAAGGCCCCGAAGACGACCACGCGCCCCTCCATCCCGGTGAACAGGTCGAGCCCGTTGGCCGTGGAGCCGGTCAGGTCGGGACGGTTGTAGTGGGCGTTCAGCGCGGCCATGCCGACCGCGGTCTCCTGCGGGTCCCAGGAGCGCGCGGCGTGGGCGGCCAGCCCGGCGAGGCCGACGCCGGCCCAGCGCGCCGGATCGGGCGGCGGCGCCGACTGCGGGCGGGCGGCCAGACCGATGCCGGGTCCCCCGGCGCCGTCCGCCTCCACCATGATCCATTTGGCGCCGATGGTGATGGCGCGGACATCGGCGTCCTCCACGCCGTGCAGCAGGTCGTCGTAAAGCCGGTGCGCCCCCCACCAGCGCCACAGCGCGTCCTCGTGCGGCGAGATCAGGGAGGTGAAGCCGCCGGTGAAGCTCTGCCATTCGTTGAGGAAGCGGCTGCCGACGCTGGTCAGCACCGGAATGCCCTCGGCGATGCCGGCCAGCAGCTCGTCCGCCAGCCCCTCGCCATGCGCCTCCAGCCCGGCGAACTTGTTGACCACCAGCAGGTCGGCGCGCTCCGCGATGGCGCGGCGCAGCGCCTGGCTGGCCTCGGCCACCCCCTGGGGATCGACGCGGCAGGACTGCGATTCGCGGCCGAGATGCTGGGAGATGTCGTAGGCCTGGCCGGTGGCGACGTCCACCAGCTCCATCAGGTCGGTGCAGTCGCCGGGCGCGCCGGTGTTGCGCTGGATCACGCCGCCGACGCGGAAGCCGCGCCGCCTCAGCTCCATCACGAAGCGGTCGATCATCGCGTCGACGGCGATGGAGCCGGGGCCATGGACCACCGCACCAGGACGCAGCGGGGGCGGGACCGCGGGGCGCAGGGTCGGCATGGGGCGGACTCCTTCAGGAATGGAGAGGAACGTCAGGCGGCAGCGGCGCCGCGGCGGATGTGGTACACGAACACCTCCCCGCGCGTCTCGTGCGCCAGCAGCACGTTGTCGGTCGTGTTGCAGAAATGCTTGAAGTCGATGATCGACGCCGGGTCGGTGGCATAGACGATCACCTCCTCCCCCTCGGCCATTTTGTCCAGCAGGGCGCGCGTCCGCAGGATGGGCAGCGGGCAGTGCAGACCCTTCACGTCGAGTTCCTTGGCCGCCACGGACGTAACCTCTTCTTCTGCATCGTCACCGGACGCCGCGACTGTAGCGGGTTCCCGCCGCCGTCTCCACCGTTCCCATAGATTTGGCGTTCCGGACAGTTTGGCGGTCCGGAGGCCCAGGGCACCTTTGCCGGGCTGGGATGTTAGCCAGGGAAACGGATTCGAACGAACAATGCGGGAGCAACGCTTATGGCCGGTCGGCATTTCGACAAGGTGGTGGTCATCACCGGGGCGTCCAGCGGGATCGGCCGGGCGACCGCCCTGGAATTCGCACGCCACGGCGCCGCGGTGGTCCTGGCGGCGCGGCGCCACGCCGCCCTGCACGAGGTCGCGGAGGACTGCATCGAGGCCGGGGGGCGGGCGATGGTCGTGCCCACCGACGTGCGCGACCAGGAGCAAATGAACCGGCTGGCCGAGCGCGCCATCGAGGTGTTCGGCGGGATCGACGTCTGGGTGAACAACGCGGGCGTCATCGCCTTCGGGCGCTTCGAGGAGACTCCGCAGGATGTGTTCGAGGAGGTGATGCGCACCAATTTCTTCGGCACCGCCAACGGCTGCCGGGCCGTTCTGCCGCACTTCCTGGAGCGGGGGGAGGGCACCGTCATCAACGTCGCCTCGCTGGCCTCCCTCGTCGGGCAGCGCTACGCTGCCGCCTACGCCGCCAGCAAGTTCGCGGTGCGCGGCTTCTCCGAGACGCTGCGGCAGGAGCTGGTGGAGGACCCCGGCATCCAGGTCTGCACCGTGCTGCCCGGTCCCATCGACACGCCGCTGTGGCAGCATGGGGCGAACTACACCGGCCGCGCCGTCAAGGCGATGAACCCACTGCGCCCGCCGGAGGAGGTCGCCGAGGCCATCCTGCGTCTGGCCGAAAGCCCCAAGCCGGAGTTGTTCGTCGGCGCCGCGGGTCGCTCCGCCGCCCTGCCGCATGTGGTGGCACCGGCGCTGGCCGACCGTATGCTGGCCCACCGGATGGACCGCGACATGTTCGACAACCGCCCGGCCCACGACACCTCCGGCGGCGTTCTGGAGGCTATGCCGGACTATCGCGAGGCGAGCGGCGGCTGGATGGAGCGCGCGGCTGCGCAGGCACCCCAAAGCCGGGTGGAAGGACGCCGCGCCTTGTGCTGGACCAACGTCGCTCTGTTTTTGCTGCCCATCGGCCTGATGAGTCGTCTGCCCGCCCATGTCTGGGAGCGGCGGGCGTGGGAGGGGTCGAGGGTCAGGCCGTGAGCATCTTGAGGCCGGACAAAGCGAGGATCGCCGCCAAAAGATAGCGCAGCGCCGCGGTCGGCAGATGGCGGCTGCCCAGCCAGGCGCCGACCGCCCCGCCGACCCCGGCGGCGGCCAGCCACCAGGACAGGGCCGCCGGCAGGGTCGTCGCGGTCGTCCAGGTGCCGGCCAGCGCCGCCGCCGAGTTCAGCAGGTTGTAGGCGGCCGAGACGGCGGCGGCGCGTCGCGTCGCGACCCAGCCCATGAGCAGGATCAGCGGCGCGAGGAAGATGCCGCCGCCGGTGCCGGTCATCCCGGACAGGAAGCCCACGGCGGCCCCGGCGGCGAGCGCCGGCAGGAAGGGCGGGGTGGTTGCGTCCGCCCGTTCGGGCGTTCCGCGGGTCGCCCAGGTGGAACGCGCCAGTTCCAGCGCCGCCAGCAGGAGGATCGCTCCGACCAGCGGGTAGTAGAGACGGGGCGGCAGGTGCATCGTGCCGCCGAGGAACGAGAAGGGCATCCCCAGCACGCCGAACGGGTAGAAAGCCCGCCACGTGAACAGCCCGGCGCGGGCGAAGCGCACGGTGCCGATGGCCGCCACCAGGAGGTTGAGGGCGAGCGCCGTCGGCTTCATCGTCGCCGGGTCGAGCCCGACGATGCCCATGACGGCGAGGTAGCCGGAGGCTCCTGCCTGTCCGACCGCGGCGTACAGCGTGGCGACGGCCAGGATCAGCGCCGTCAGACCGACCGTCTCGTTGAACACCCGCGTTTCCCTTCAAGCCGTGCCGGTCGCTTGTAAACCGGCGCGCGCGGGCGGGGCCAGGGAAAGGGCGGAGATTTTCCGAACCATGGCGGCGTGGCGCTGTTGGCGGAAGGAGGGCGCCGACGCCCATACCCCCACCTCTGTCCCTCGGAGTTTGCCCATGCACGCCCGCGCGATGATCAGCACGCACCCCCAGGTCCGCGGCAACACCAACGACGCGCTCATCCGCTGCATCGAGGCCTGCTACGATTGTGCCCAGACCTGCACCACCTGCGCCGACGCCTGCCTGGGCGAGGATCAGGTGGCCGAGCTGGTCCAGTGCATCCGCCTGAACATGGATTGCGCCGACGTCTGCACGGCGACCGGCTCCGTCGCCACCCGGCGCAGCGGCTCCAACGAGGCGGTGATCCGCGCCATGCTCGACGCCTGCGCCACCGCCTGCCGCCTGTGCGCCGAGGAGTGCGAGCGCCACGCTGGCATGCACCAGCATTGCCGCATCTGCGCCGAAGCCTGCCGGACCTGCGAGGACGCCTGCCGCAAGGCCCGGCAGTCCCTGAGCCATTGACGGAGGCGGCGGTTTATCCAGCGTTGCCGAGGATCACCCGGTCCAGATAATCGGCGAGCAGGGGGGCATCGCCCAGCCCGAGCAGCAGCTTGGACGAGACATTGCCGTTCTCCGTCCGCAGGCCCGGAACCGCGGCGTGGCGGGCCAGGAAGCCGTCCAGCCCGGCGTTCCAGGTGGGATCGGCGTTGCGGCAGAAGATCTTCGACAGCGAGAAATGCGGCACCTTGCGGAAGGGACTGGCGAGGCGCTTCCCCTGGAAGATGGCCGGCGGGTTGCCGAGCGCGCGATAGCGGGTTTCCAGCGTCTTGCGGAAACTCTGGAAGGTCGTTCCGCCGCTCTCCATGCCGATGGTGACGACCGGAACGCCGAGCAGGGCCACCGAGTCGGCGATCAGGAGGGCGTTCTCCTCCTGGTCGCGCCGGATGGCCTCGGCGAGCGCCGGATCGCCGCGCATCGCCTCGGTCAGCCCCACCGTGCGCGGCGTGTGGAAGGAGCTTTTGTTCAGCACCATCACCTTGCTGCGGAAGGACGCGGCGCCGAAGATGCCGTCGAAGAAGCTGTGCGCCATGGCCCCGGCGCGCCCCTGGACACAGAGATAGACGGACTGCTCGAACTCTCGCCGCCCTGGATTGTCGCCGACCAGGATGAGTTCCGGCAGCGGTCCACCGTCGGCGCTGTAAGCGGTCAGATCGCCGTTCACGACGAACAGCGGCGATACGGAGTCTCGAAGAGCGCGGACCCGTTCGCCATGCTCGGCGACGCGGGTCCGAAATAGCGAAACCGCATCGGGCCGGGCGTCCACGGGCGGGACATCGCCCAGGATGACGGACAGGTGGCGCAATTCGGCATCATTGTCGGTTGCCGACGCGTCGATCGAGGATACCGCCATTCCCACACCCCTTTTGCAAAGCGGCCCCATCGAAGGGACTGGTGCCATCTAAGGGACTGGTGATTGTGTTGTCGAGAGGCGTCGATCCGGCTATAGAGTGCGCCAGGGACGCGACCGGAGCCGCGCCGATTGCGGGTTCGCCAGGAGGTTCGGAAGGAATGAAGCTGTCAGACGTCGATATTCGCCGATACCTCGCCGAAGGACGCATCGAGATCGACCCGTTGCCGGCCGAGAGCCAGATCGGCGCCATGTCGGTCGACCTCCAGCTCGGGAGCGCCTTCCAGGTCTTCCCGCCGGGCAAGGCGGCCTTCGTCGACCTCGCCCCGCCGGAGGGTCATCCCAGCCAGGTTCCCGACAAGCTGATGGACCGCGTCGAGGTTCCCGTCGGCGAGCCGTTCTTCCTGCATCCGGGGGAGCTGGTGCTCGGCATCACCGTGCAGCGCATCGGCCTGCCCAACGACATCGCCGGCCGCCTGGACGGCCGCAGCAGCCTCGCCCGTCTCGGGCTAATGGTGCACGCCACCGCGCACACCATCGATCCGGGCTGGAACGGCCGCATCACGCTGGAATTCTTCAACTGCGGACGGCTGCCGCTGGCGCTGCGCCCGGGCATGCGAATCTGCGCCCTCAGTTTCGAGACGCTGATGTCGCCGACTTCCAAGCCCTACGCCGCGCGCCCCGATGCCAAGTACCGCGACCAGCTCGACCCGCTGCCGAGCCGGATCAACCTGGAACAGCCCTGAGGGCTGATTTCCGAAGGCCGATGTTGGAAAGGCACCCCGTTTTCGGGGCGCCTTTTTTCTGTGCCGCTGTGTGGCTGGTCATCCGCCCGGATGTCTCATCCGGGTTCCCACCCGTCCGGCGCCATCTCGAAACCGGCGAATTCGAAGGCGGGGGACACGGTGCAGCCCACCAGAACCCAGCCCGCCAGCGGCCGTGCCGCCTGCCACGCGTGCGCCGGAACGACCCCCTGCGGGCGCTGGCCGCCCGCAAGATCCATCCCCAGCACCGCCCGCTCCACCGACCGTCCATCGGTGGAGATGGCCAGCTCCAGCGGTCCGCCGGCGTGCCAGTGCCACATCTCGACCGCGTCCACCCGGTGCCAATGGGAACGCTCGCCCGCCTGAAGCAGGTAGTGGATGCCGGTCTTGACCCCACGCCCGCCGCCCGGCGGGGCGTCCCGGTAGGTCTCCACATAGTGGCCGCCTTCCGGATGGGGCTGCATGCCCAGCGTCGCGATGATGCGCTCGGGCGTCAGGGCCTCCATGGCGTCGTCCTTTCCCATCCCCGCCCTCACGCCGGCGGCGGCGCGGTGCGGCGGAAACTGTCGAGGTCGGAGGCGGAGGCGAACCACGCCGCCAGTTCCGGACGGCCCATCCGCCAGTCCTCGTGCCCGAAGCGGAAGTCGAGGTAGCCGAGCGCCACCAGGATGGACAGCGTGCCGATGGTCAGCGTGCCGTCGAGGGCCGGCGCCTCCGCCTCCAGCACGTCGAGCGCGCGGGCAACGGCGCGGCGCTGGCGGTCCGACCAGGAGTTGGAGCGCTCGCCGTCCGGACGCTGAAGCTCCAGGCGGCGCAGGATGGCGGCGTCGCAGATGCCGTCGGCCAGCGCCTGCTGGCGCAGCGCCGTCCAGCGCGCCGGGCCGGCGGCCGGGAACAGGCGCGGGCCGTCGTGCAGCGAGTCCAGATACTCGGCGATCACCGGACTGTCGTAGAGCGCCGAGCCGTCGTCCAGGATCAGGGCCGGCACCTTGCCCAGCGGGTTGTCCGTCGGCAGGTCGGTGTCCGGTGCCCAGGCGTTGGTCACCTGCTTCTCGACCGCCGAGTCCAGCCCGCATTCGATGAGGACCATCGCGACCTTGCGGACGTAGGGCGAGGTCGGGCTCCAGCGCAGCTTCATCAAAATCTCTCCTCCCGGTCTGTGGGCGTCAGCGTAGCGCGAGGACGCGCCGTCTTAAAAGCGGTCCTTGCGGCCGCGGATTTCGGCGAAGACCGCCACCGGGTCGGCCCCGGCCATGCCGAGGGCGGACTGGACCTCCGGCACATCGGCGCGCAGGAAGGGGTTGGTGGCCTTCTCGACGCCCAGCGTGGAGGGGATGGTCGGCTCCCCGCGCTCGCGTTGCGCGGCTATGTCCGCCACGCGGGCCTTCAGGGCGGCGTTGTCCGGCTCCACCGTCACGGCGAAGCGGGCGTTGGACAGGGTGTATTCATGGCCGCAATAGACGCGGGTGTCGTCCGGCAGGCCGCGCAGCTTGACCAGAGAGGCCCACATCTGGGCGGGCGTGCCCTCGAACAGCCGTCCGCAGCCGAGCGCGAACAGCGTGTCGCCGCTGAACAGCACTTTGGCCTCCGGAAACCAGAAGGCGATGTGACCGGAGGTGTGGCCGGGGACAAAAAACACGTGTGCGGTGAGCGATCCGAACGAAATGGTCTCGCCTTCGCCCAGGCACGTCTCCATATCGGGAATGCGGGCGACGTCGGCGCGCGGGCCGATCACGTCGGCGCCATAGCGCGCCTTCAGCGCGTGGTTGCCGCCGATGTGGTCGTTGTGATGGTGGGTGTTGAAGATGTGCGTCAGCGTCCAGTTGCGCCGCTCCAGTTCCGCCAGCACAGGCTGCGCGTCGCCGGGGTCGACGACACCCACGGCGCCGCTGGCCGGGTCGCGCAGGAGGTAGATGTAGTTGTCGGCGAACGCCGGAATCAGGTGGATGTCCATGGCCTTGGGCCCCTCCCGCATGAATGGACGTTTGATCGAAACGTGATAGCCTGGGATGACCATGTACACCGATATCGTTGATCTTCGTGAATTCTACGAGTCCGGGCTTGGTCAGGCGGCGCGGCGGATGATCCGTCGGCGCATCCGCACCATCTGGCCCGACCTGCGCGGGCAGATCGTGCTGGGGGTCGGCTACACGACGCCGTACCTGCAACCCTTCCGCGACGAGGCGGAGCGGGTGTTCTCCATCATGCCGGCGACCCAGGGCGTGACCTTCTGGCCGCCGGGCGGGCCGGGTCTGGTCGCGCTGGGCGACGAGGCGGACCTGCCGCTCGCCGACATGTCGGTGGACCGCGTGCTGCTCGTCCACGGGCTGGAGGGGACGGAGCAGCTCCGCCCGATGATGAGGGAGATTTGGCGCGTGCTGGCCGGCGGCGGGCGCGTGCTGGTGGTGGTGCCGAACCGCCGCGGCCTGTGGGCGCGGGCCGACTGGACGCCCTTCGGCCATGGCTTTCCCTATTCGGCCTCGCAACTGAAGCAGGTGCTGCGCGACACCATGTTCGTGCCGGAGCGCACCGGCCACGCCCTGTTCCTGCCGCCGCTGCGCTCCCGCTTCCTGATGAAGACCGCCCCGGCCTGGGAGGAGGTCGGCGGACGCTGGTTCAAGGCCTTCGCCGGGGTCACGATGATCGAGGCGTCCAAGCAGATCTTCGCCGGGGTGTCGCGCAAGACCCAGCAGCCGGCCAAGCGCCGTTTGATCGTTCCGCTTCCCGGCGGGGCGGCTCCGGCCCGCCGCCCGGCGGGGTCCGGCGCGTGGCGGGTGTCGGAGGAACCGTAAGCCTTGCTCCGGGGCCGTTGCGGTTTGTAACCTTCCTGGTCACCGCAGCGGATCGGACCCCATGACGAAGGCGAGCGTTCTCATCGTCCCCGGACTCGGCAATTCCGGCCCGGACCACTGGCAGAGCTGGTTGCAGCAGCGCCACCCGTCCTTCACGCGGGTCGAGCAGGCCGACTGGGACGCGCCGGCCCTGGAGGACTGGGTGTGGTCGCTGGAACAGGCCGTGGCCGCCGCGGCCGCCCCGGTGGTGCTGGTCGCCCACAGCCTGGGCTGCATGACGGTCGCCCATTGGGCCCTGCGGAGCGGATCGTCGGTCAGCAAAGTCGCCGCCGCCCTGCTGGTCGCTCCGCCCGACGTCGAATCGGCGGAGCACACGCCGCCGGAGGTCCACGGCTTCGCCCCGGTGCCCACCGATCCGCTGCCCTTCCGCGCGCTGGTGCTGGCCAGCCGCAACGACCCTTACGCCGCGATCGAGCGTTCCTGCGCCTTCGCGGTGGGGTGGGGTGCCGACTTCATCGATGCGGGCGATCTCGGCCACATCAACACCGCCGCCGGCTACGGTCCCTGGCCGGACGGCGAGCGGCTTGTTCTCGATCTGCTGCGTGCGGTGGACAGCGGCGTTTGAGCCGTCACTGCGGCTGGCCGCTCACCGTCTTCACGCCCTCGCCGTAGGTGAATTCCGGCGCCCGCGCGAGTTCGGCCGCCGGCAGGTCCAAAGTCGGCGGCGTGGAGCCGTCGCTGCTGGCGGCCGCACCCGCGATGTCGGTGCGCAGCATGCTGACCGGCAGGGACCGCAGCTTCCCGTCCGCCCCGCTGCCCTCGGCGGGGGCCAGCACGATCCGCTCGATCGCGGCGGCGCTGCCGTCCAGCGTGAAATCCTTGATGGAGCCGCCGGGCTGACCGTCGCGGGTCCGCACCTCCTTGCCGATCAGGGTCCGCGCCTCCTCCGGGGTCAGCAGATGGGGGATCGCGGCGACGGAGGGGGCCGCGCGCTGCATCTCGTCGGAGGGCGCGTCGCCGCCGAGTCCCTCCGGCGAGGCGGCGGGCGGGGTGGCCGGCGTGTCATCCGGGCGCGGCGCCGTCATCAGCGGGGGCCGCGCGGCGTCCGGTGACGTCTGCGGTGTCTGGGCCGATGCGGCGCCGGACAGCAGCAGGGCGGCGGCCGAGGCGGCCAGGACGGAGGAGGGGACGAGGCGCATGGTGCGAAGCTCCCGCTGACGGTTGTTGAACGGACTTTGCCTGTTCAACAGCGCCAGCGGGGCAGGGGTTGCATCGCCGCCGTCTGGCGGGGGCCGCTCAATCCCGGCGCAGCAGGAAGACGCCCTGCTCGCCCAGCAGGTTGGCGAGCCCGGAATGGGCGTGGCCGGTGACCCGGCCGGCACGGTCCACGATCATGCAGCGTTCGATGCGGATGCCCATCTCGTCCGCCAGGACGACGAAGTCCTTGATCGTGCAGAAATGGATGTTGGGCGTTTCCCACCACTGGTAGCCCAGCTTCTCCGTCACCGGCATGCGCCCGGTCAGCAGGAGCTGCACGCGGATGCGCCAGTAGCCGAAGTTGGGCACCGACACGATGGCCCGCCGCCCGATGCGGGTCATCGTCTCCAGCACCGTCCGCGGCTCCCGCATCGCCTGGAGGGTCTGGCTGAGGATCACGTAATCGAAGGCGCCCGGCGGGTAGTCCTTCAGGTCGGTCTCGGCGTCGCCCTGGATGACCGACAGGCCCTGGGCCACGCACTGGTGCACGCCGTCCATCGACAGCTCGATCCCGCGCGCGTCCACCCCCTTCTGGCGGGACAGGAAGGCGAGCAGGGCGCCGTCGCCGCAGCCGACGTCGAGCACGCGGCTGCCCGGCTCCACCATCTCCGCGATCAGCTTCAGGTCGGTGCGGATGCCGTTGCCGGAAGCGTTGCGGGCGGAGGCTTGCTTGTCGTCGAGGGGGCTCATGGCCGGGACGCCCGAGTCAGACCCCGGTGTTCGGCGCAGCCGTCCAGGAAGCCGCGGATCACCTGATGGAATTCCGGCTCGTCGAGCAGGAAGGAGTCGTGGCCCTTGTCGGTGCGGATCTCCACGAAGCTGACGTTGGCCGCCACCGCGTTCAGCGCGTGCACGATGGCCCGCGATTCGGAGGTCGGGAACAGCCAGTCGCTGGAGAAGCTGGCGAGGCAGAAGCGCACCGGCGTGCCCTTGCCGTCCTTGCGGAAGGCGTTGGACAGGGTGCCGCCCCCGTAATCCGCGGCGAGGTCGAAATAGTCCATCGCCCGTGTGATGTAGAGGTAGGAGTTGGCGTCGAACCGCTCCACGAAGGTGATGCCCTGGTGGCGCAGATAGCTCTCCACCTGGAAATCGGCGTCGAAGCCGTAGGTGACGGTCTGGCGGTTTTGCAGGTTGCGCCCGAACTTGCGGTGCAGCGCCGGTTCCGACAGGTAGGTGATGTGCGCGGCCATGCGCGCCACCGCCAGCCCGCGGTGGGGGCGGGTGCCCTCCAGAAGGTAGTTGCCGCCGGCCCAGTCCGGGTCCGCCATGATCGCCTGCCGGCCGACCTCGTGGAAGGCGATGTTCTGCGCCGAGTGGCGGGCCGCCGTGGCGATCGGCACCGCGGCGAACACCGACTCCGGATAGGCGACGGCCCATTGCAGAACCTGCATGCCGCCCATGGAGCCGCCGATCACGCAGAACAACTGGTCGATCCCGAGATGCTCCACCAGCAGCTTCTGCGCGCGGACCATGTCGCCGATGGTGATGACGGGGAAGCCGAGGCCGTAGGGCTTGCCGGTCGCCGGGTCGGTCTCCTTCGGGCCGGTGGAGCCCATGCAGCCGCCGATGACGTTGGAGCAGATGACGAAGTAGCGGTCGGTGTCGACCGGCTTGCCCGGACCGACCAGCATCTCCCACCAGCCGGGCTTGCCGGTCACCGGATGCTGGTCGAGCACGTAATGGTCGCCGGTCAGGGCGTGGCAGATCAGGATGGCGTTCGACCGGTCCGCGTTCAGCGTGCCGTAGGTCTGGTAGGCGACCTCGAAGGGACCCAGCTCCGCACCGCTGTCCAGCCGCATGGGCCGGTCCACCCCGAGCGTGACCCGGTGGCCGGGCATCGTCGCGGGCTCGGCAGGCACGGCGGCAGGCACGGCGGCGGCGGGGTTCGGCGCGGACATGACGGGTCGGTGGCCTCCGGAAAACGGGACGGTATAGCTACGGATCGTCGGTTGGGAGTGTCAACGTTTTCTTTGATTTCGCGTCGCTTGCGGACTACTACTATCCGGCTTTGGATTCGCCCTGGATTTGACGGTTTCCCGCCCCATGCCTCCGCCCAAGTCCCCGCTCGACGATCTGCGCCGCGAGATCGATCACATCGACGATACGATCCACGACCTGCTGATGCGCCGCGCCGCGGTGGTGGAGCGCGTCGGTGTCGTGAAAAGCCAGATCGAGGCCGCGGAAGGTCAGGTCAGCGGGAATCCCCAGACCCCGATCTACCTCCGCCCGGCGCGCGAGGCGGTCATCCTGCGCCGCCTGATGGCGCGCCACGCCGGCTCCTTCCCGGCGATGGCCGTCACCCGCATGTGGCGGGAGATGATCACCGCCTTCACCCGGCTCCAGGGCCCCTTCGCCGTCGCGGTCTACGCGCCGGAGGACCGTCGTGGATTTTGGGACGTGGCCCGCGACCATTTCGGCAGCGTCGTTCCGATGACCGCCGTCAACTCTCCCGCCGCGGCGATCCGCGCGGTGTCGGAGGGCACGGCCACCGTCGGCGTCGTTCCCTACCCGGCGGAGGACGACGCGGACCCCTGGTGGCGCTTCCTGGTGTCGTCCGACGCGCGCACGCCGCGGGTGGTGGCGCGGCTGCCCTTCGCCGGGCGCGGCAACGCCCGCGGCGAGGACCGCGACGCGCTGGCCATCGCGCTGGTCCCGCACGAGCCGACCGGTGACGACCGCACCCTCCTGGGGATCGAGCTGGGGCATGACCTCAGCCGTGGCCGGCTCAAGGACCATCTGGAGACGAGCGGCCTCGCCCCGACCTATTTCTGCACCTGGCACGCCCGCGACCCGTCCGGCCCGTCGATCCATCTGGTCGAGGTCGCCGACTTCGTCGACCACACCGACCCGCGCCTGGCTGCCTTCGCCGGCCGGCTGGGCGAGATCCCGGTGCGGATCAACATCGTGGGCGGCTACGCCGTCCCGCTTCATTTCTCCCACGACGCCCGCAAGGTCTGAGACCTGACATGACCCAGCCGAACAACGGCCCGGCGCCCCGCCCGGGGATTCTCGACATCGCCCCCTACGTCGGTGGCGAGCATGCGGGGCACATCCGCCTCGCCTCCAACGAAGGCGCGCTCGGCCCGAGCCCGCGCGCCGTGGAGGCCTACAAGGCCGCCGCGGGCGAGCTGCACCGCTACCCGGACGGCGGCTCCGCCAAGCTGCGCAAGGCCATCGCGGAGCGCTTCGGCCTGGACGCCGACCGCGTGGTCTGCGGCGCCGGCTCCGACGAGCTGATCGCCCTGCTGATCCGGGCCTATGCCGGGCCGGGGGATGAGGTGCTGTACTCGCAGCATGGCTTCCTGATGTACCCGATCGGCGCCAAGTCGGTCGGCGCCACGCCGGTCCAGGCGCCGGAGACGAACCTGACCACCGATGTGGATTCGCTGCTGGCCCACGTCACGCCGCGCACCCGGCTGGTCTTCGTCGCCAACCCGAACAACCCGACCGGCACCTACATCACCGCCGATGAGATGGCCCGCCTGCACGCCGGCCTGCCGGAGAACGCCATCCTGGTCATCGACGCGGCCTATGCCGAGTACATGAACCACAACGACTATTCGGCGGGGCAGGAGCTGGTTGACCGCTTCCCCAACGTGGTGATGACCCGCACCTTCTCGAAGATCTTCGCGCTGGGCTCGGTCCGGCTCGGCTGGGCCTACTGCCCGGCGGGGATCGCCGACGTGCTGAACCGCGTGCGCGGCCCCTTCAACGTCTCCTCCGCGGCGCAGATCGCCGGGGTGGCGGCGCTGGAGGACACCGCGTTCCTGGAGCGCTCGCGCAGCCACAACATCGAATGGCGGGAGTGGTTCGTCCAGCAGGTCCATGGCCTTGGCCTGAAGACCCATCCCAGCGTGACGAACTTCGTTCTGGTCGATTTCGCCGGCCAGACCGCTGGCAAGGACGACGCCGAGGCGGCGCGCCTGTTCCTGAAGGGCCGCGGCATCCTGGTCCGCCAGATGCCCGCCTACGGCCTGCCGAGCTGCCTGCGCGTCACCATCGGCACGGAGGCCGAAATGCGCGAGGTGGTGCAGGCGCTGAAGGACTTCCTGGCGGCGTAAGGCCGGAGTGGTTTTCCCTCTCCCGCCCCGGGAGAGGGAGGGGCCCGCCGCGAAGCGGTGGGAGGGCGAGGGTATAGACAAGAATCAGCGCCTTGATCCTTGCGCGACCCTCACCCGGCCCTTCGGGCCACCCTCTCCCGGGACGGGAGAGGGGAACGCGCCGTTGCGCGCGTTTCCTCAGGAGGCGGCCGGGCAAACTTTCCCTTGGTCACAGGGCGCCTTGGTGCTTTATAGCGGGGCGTTCTGCAACCCATCCGCAGCCGGTGCCTTGAGATCATGAGCGAGACCGCAGCCCCCTTGGCCGCCCCCCTGTTCGACCGCGTCGCCATCGTCGGCGTGGGTCTGATCGGTTCGTCCCTGGCGCGGGCGCTCACGCATTACGGGGTGGCTCGTCAGGTCGTCTGCGCGGACCGCAGCCCGGAGCATTGCGCCAAGGCGATGGAACTGGGCATCGTCGAGCGCGCCACCACCGATTTGGCGGAAGCGCTGGAGGGTGCCGACGTGGTGGTCCTGGCGACTCCCGTCGGCGCCTTCGCCGAGGTGGGGGAGCAGCTCGGGCCGCTGCTGCGCCCCGGCATGATCGTAACGGACGTCGGCTCGGTGAAGCAGGCGGTGCTGCGCGACGTCGGACCACACATTCCGGACGGCGTGCATCTGATCCCCGGCCACCCGGTGGCGGGCACCGAGCATTCGGGGCCGGAGGCCGGCTTCGCCACCCTGTTCCAGGGCCGCTGGTGCATCGTCACCCCGCCGCCCGGCGCCAACGAGGGCGCGGTGGACAAGGTGGTGACGATGTGGCGCCGCATCGGTTCCACAGTGGAACTGATGGACGCCAACCATCATGACCGCGTGCTGGCCATCACCTCGCACCTGCCGCACCTGATCGCCTACACCATCGTCGGCACGGCGTCCGACCTGGAGGACGACACCAAGTCCGAGGTCATCAAGTTCTCGGCCGGCGGTTTCCGCGACTTCACCCGCATCGCCGCCAGCGATCCGGTGATGTGGCGCGACGTGTTCCTGAACAACCGGGAAGCGGTCCTGGAAATCCTCCAGCGCTTCACCGAGGACCTGACCGCCCTCCAGCGCGCCATCCGCTGGGGCGAGGGGGAGCAGTTGCAGGACCATTTCACCAAGACCCGCGCCATCCGCCGCGGCATCATCGACGCCAAGCAGGCCTGACCGGTCCGGTTGCGCCGTTCGGCTGGCAGCGCCTTTCGATCCCCTATTTTCACATATAAATTTTGATAAATGTGAATTGAGCATATGTGAATTACACACAAGTCCGCAAAAGACGACTTGCCTGATAGGGATCGTCCGTGTTCAATAATCCCCGGCACCGCGCCATCGACCGTCAGCCTGGGGAACACCGTTCATGCCGTCGCGCTTCAGCCAGAGCCTCATCGCCGTCGGGCTGGTGACCTTGGCCGCCCTGGCGACCGCCAGCGCCGCGAGCCGCAGTACGATCTTGAACGTCTCTTACGACCCGACGCGGGAGCTGTATGAGGAGTTCAATCCGGCCTTTGCCCGCACCTGGGCGGACGCGTCGGGGGAGACGGTGGTCATCCACCAGTCGCACGGCGGATCGGGCGCGCAGGCGCGCTCGGTCATTGATGGGCTGGACGCCGACGTGGTGACGCTGGCTCTGGGCTACGACGTGGATGCGATTGCCGACGCCGGGCTGATCGCGAAGGATTGGCGGACGCGCCTGCCGAACAACAGCTCCCCCTACACCTCGACGATCGTCTTCCTGGTCCGCAAGGGCAACCCGAAGCAGATCAAGGACTGGGACGATCTGGTGAAGCCGGACGTTGAGGTGGTCACGCCGAACCCGAAGACCTCGGGCGGGGCGCGCTGGAACTACCTTGCCGCCTGGGCCTATGCGCTGAAGACCAACGGCAACGACGAGGCGAAAGCCAGGCAATTCGTCGCCGACCTTTACAAACACGTCCCGGTGCTGGACAGCGGCGCCCGCGGGGCCGCCCTCACCTTCACCCGCAAGGGCGTCGGCGACGTGCTGCTGGCCTGGGAGAACGAGGCATTCCTGTCGCTCCAGGAGTTCGGGGCCGACCAGTTCGAGATCGTCGTGCCGTCCCTGTCCATCCTGACCGAGCCGCCGGTGTCCGTGGTGGACAGCGTGGTCGACCGCAAGGGCACCCGCAAGGTGGCCGAAGCTTATGTGCAGTATCTCTACACCCGCGAGGGGCAGGAGATCGCCGCGCGGAATTTCTACCGGCCCCGCCATCCCGAGCTGGCGCGGCAATATGCCGGGCGCTTCTCCCCGGTGGCGCTGGTGACCGTGGACGACGTCTTCGGCGGCTGGCGCAAGGCCCAGGCGACCCATTTCGCGGAGGGTGCCCTGTTCGACCAGATCCAGTCGGCGCCCCGCTGAATCCCAGGATATGAGCACGCAGTGACGGAGCGGGAGGGCCAAACACCATGAGCACGACATCGACCCCCCGGAGCACGGACCCCCGGAGCACGGATGGCGACGCCAACCCGCTGACCGGCGTGATCGCCGAGAACATCCGCAGCTTCCGGCTCCGCCAGGGGCTGTCCGTCGACGCGCTCGCCAAGCTGTCGGGCAACAGCCGGGCCGAGCTGACGGCGATCGAAGCCGGGCGGGGACCGTCCAGCATTGACTTCCTATGGACCATCGCCCGCGCGCTCGACGTGCCCTTTTCCAGCCTGCTCAGCAGTGGAGGCAGCGGCGGGACCACGGTGATCCGGCGGGCGGACAGCCGGCCGTTGGCCTCGCGCGACGGACGCTTCAGCTCGCGGGCGCTGTTCCCCTTCCACGGCGAGCGGCAGGTGGAGTTCTACGAGCTGCGCCTCGCTCCCGGCACCGATGAGCGGGCCGACGCCCACACCATCGGCACCGTGGAGAACATCCTGGTCGGGCGCGGCGTGGTCGAGATCGAGACCGGCGACGGCACCCACCGGCTGGAGGAGGGCGACACGATCCAGTTCGACGCCGACGCCCCCCACGCCTACCGCAACGCGGGTGACGGCGAGGCGCTGCTGTATCTCGTGATGACCTACGTCTTCTGATTCCGGCGTTCTCTGGCCCTGGATCAGGCGGCGGTCCGCACGCTGGCGTCGCCGTTGGCGGGGGCCTGCGGCCCGCTGTCGCGGGACATCTCCGTCTTCAGGGCGGCGGCGAGCTGCCGGAAGGTCTCCTTGCGGCCGGAGGTGCGGCGCCAGACCAGCCCGATCCGGCGGAACGGCCGCTCCCCGCCCAGCGGGCGGACCACCACATCCAAACCGCGCAGAATCCCCGAGTTCGAGCGCCATCTGGGGCAGCAGCGTCACCCCCAGCCCGTTGGCGACCATCTGGACCAGGGTGTGCAGGCTGGTGCCCTGGAACGTGGCGCTTTGCCGCGCCCCCTCCATCGAGCAGGCGGCCAGCGCGTGGTCGCGCAGGCAGTGCCCGTCCTCCAGCAACAGCAGATCGTCCAGCGCGACGTCGGACGGGCGGGGCGTCGTGACGTCGCTCAGCCGGTGCTCGGGCGTGCAGACCACGGAAAAGCGGTCTTCGGCGATGTCGATCGATTCCACGTCGCCGGAGGGGTAGGGCAGGGCGAGGATGGCCGCGTCCAACTCCCCCGATTCCAGCCGGTCGAGCAGCCGGGCGGTCTGGTCCTCGCGCAGGAACAGCTTCAGCTTGGGGAAGCTGTCGCGCAGCGCCGGCATCACGCGAGGGATCAGGAAGGGGCCGATGGTCGGGATCACGCCGAGATGGAGCGGTCCGGACATCGGGTCCTCCACCGAGCGGGCCATGTCCACCAGCTCCTCCGCCCCCTTCAGGACGGTGCGGGCGCGGTCGGCGATCTCGCGGCCCAACGGGGTCGGCAGGACGGTGCGCCGCGTGCGCTCGAGCAGCGGGGCGCCCAGCAGATTCTCCAATTCCTGGATGCCGGCGCTGAGCGTCGACTGGCTGACGAGGCACGCCTCCGCCGCCTTGCCGAAATGGCAGCGATCGACGACGGCGACGAGGTAGTGGAGCTGACGCAAGGTGGGGAGGGGCTTCATGCACTGCACAATAATCGGTTTTATCGATCAAAGCGATTGGTATTTTTCGCTTCCATCGCTGACCCATTGCCCCTAACTTCCCTGGTGTCAAGCGACCAACGAGGGGGGAGCAGACTTCCGGCAGGGATGCCGCGGCACCGGTAGCCCATTTGGGAAACGGCGCCAGGCTGGCAGGACACCGGAGTGACGCTTGCTCCAATCATTCAGACTGATGGAGAAATCATGTCCTTGATCAACACCGAGATTAAGCCGTTCAAGGCGACCGCTTTCAAGGGCGGCAAGTTCATCGACGTCAGCGACGCCGACCTGAAGGGCAAGTGGTCGGTCGTCTTCTTCTACCCGGCGGACTTCACCTTCGTGTGCCCGACCGAGCTGGAAGACCTGGCCGATAACTACAGCGAGTTCCAGAAGCTCGGCGTTGAGATCTACAGCGTTTCGACCGACACCCACTTCTGCCACAAGGCTTGGCACGACACCTCGCCGGCCATCGGCAAGATCGGCTACACCATGGTCGGCGACCCGACCGCCACGATCTGCCGCAACTTCGAGATCCTGATCGAGGAGAAGGGCCTCGCCGACCGCGGCACCTTTGTCGTCGACCCGGACGGCAAGATTCAGATCGTCGAGATCACCGCCGGCGGCATCGGCCGCGACGCCCGCGAGCTGCTCCGCAAGGTGAAGGCCGCCCAGTACGTCGCCTCGCACCCGGGCGAGGTCTGCCCGGCCAAGTGGGAAGAGGGTGAGAAGACGCTCGCCCCGTCGCTCGACCTCGTCGGCAAGATCTAAGCCTCTCCGGCTTGATCCTCTGGGAACCGCCGGCCGCAACCGTGGCCGGATGGTTCGGCCGCAGCCACGCCGGCCGCGGCGCCACGGCTTCGGGCCCGGATCGATTCCGGGCCCGGATCACGAGTGGCCTTCATCCGTTCACCAAGATCTGCCGTTCACCAAGATCTGCCGTTCGACAAGAAACGCTTCAACGAACTTCTGCTGCCCGGACCCGCCCTGGCGCCACCGGGCTCGCTTCGAAAAACCACTTTCGGGAGCCCTCGCCGTGTTGGATAGCAACGTCAAAGGCCAGCTCAAGGCCTATTTCGACAAGATCACGCAGCCCATCGAACTGGCCGCCTCCCTGGACGACGGTGCCAAGTCGCAGGACATGCAGGCTCTGCTGCAGGACATCGCGTCCCTGTCGGACAAGATCACCTTCGTCCGCACCGACGACGACGCGCGCAAGCCCTCCTTCGCGATCAAGCGCACCGGCACCGATGTCGGCGTCCGTTTCGCCGGCCTGCCGATGGGCCACGAATTCAATTCCCTCATCCTCGCCCTGCTGCAGGTCGGCGGCCACCCCTCCAAGGAGTCGGCGGAGGTTATCGAGCAGGTGAAGGCGCTGGAGGGTGAGTACAGCTTCGAGACCTACTTCTCGCTGTCCTGCCAGAACTGCCCTGACGTGGTGCAGGCCCTGAACCTGATGAGCGTTCTGAACCCGCGGATCAAGCATGTCGCCATCGACGGCGCGCTGTTCCAGCAGGAGGTCGAATCGCGCAAGATCATGGCCGTCCCGTCCATCTTCCTGAATGGCGAGCCGTTCGGCCAGGGCCGCATGGGGCTGGAGCAGATCCTCGCCAAGATCGACACCGGCGCCTCGCAGCGCGACGCGGAGAAGATCAAGGCCAAGGACGCCTTCGACGTGCTGGTGATCGGCGGCGGCCCGGCCGGCGCCGCGGCGGCGATCTACGCGGCGCGCAAGGGCATCCGTACCGGCGTCGCGGCGGAGCGCTTCGGCGGTCAGGTGCTCGACACCATGGCCATCGAGAACTTCATCTCCGTCTCCCACACCGAGGGGCCGAAGCTGGCCACCGCGCTGGAGCAGCACGTCAAGGAGTATGAGGTCGACGTGATGAACCTGCAGCGGGCGGAGAAGCTGATCCCCGCTTCGGGTCCGGGCGGCCTGATCGAGGTCCAGCTCGCCAACGGCGCCTCGCTGAAGTCGAAGACGGTGATCCTGTCCACCGGCGCCCGCTGGCGCCAGATGGGCGTCCCCGGCGAGGACGAGTACCGCAACAAGGGCGTGGCCTATTGCCCGCACTGCGACGGCCCGCTGTTCAAGGGCAAGCGCGTGTCGGTCATCGGCGGCGGCAACTCCGGTGTGGAAGCGGCCATCGATCTGGCCGGCATCGTCGCCGAGGTGACGCTGATCGAGTTCGACAGCCAGCTCCGCGCCGACGAGGTGCTCCAGCGCAAGCTGCGCAGCCTGCCGAACGTGCGCGTCATCACCTCGGGCCTGACGACCGAGGTGCATGGCGACGGCACCAAGGTGACCGGCCTCAGCTACAAAAACCGCAACACCGGCGAGGTGCATCGGATCGATCTGGAAGGCATCTTCGTGCAGATCGGCCTCGTGCCCAACACCGAGTGGCTGAAGGGCTCTGTGGCGCTGAGCCCGCGCGGCGAGATCGAGGTGGACGCCCGCGGCCAGACCTCCATCCCCGGCGTCTTCGCAGCGGGCGACGCGACGACGGTGCCCTACAAGCAGATCATCATCGCCATGGGCGAGGGCTCGAAGGCCGCCCTGTCGGCCTTCGACTACCTGATCCGCATGGCGCCGGTCGAGGCCGTCGCGGCGGCGTAAGGGGGACGTGGTCGCGTAGGGCCCCCCTCCCGACCTCCCCCCGCTTTCGCAGGGGGAGGAGAAAAGCCCTCCCCTGCGTCAGCGGGGGAGGGTTGGGTGGGGGCTGGTCGCGTACCCCCGCCCACGTCAGCGCAGCCCTGCCAGCACCTTGTCCAGCGTGATCGGGAACTCGCGCACGCGCACGCCGGTCGCGTGATGGATGGCGTTGGCGATGGCGGCGGGAACGCCGACGATGCCGATCTCGCCGACCCCCTTGGCGCCCAGCGCGTTGACCATGTCGTCATGCTCCTCGACGAACAGCACGTCGATCTCCGGCACGTCGGCGTTCACCGGGACATGGTACTCCGCGTAGTCGTGGTTCATCACGCGGCCCAGCCGGTGGTCGGTGAAGGCCTCCTCCTCCAGACCCATGCCGATGCCCCAGACCACGGCGCCCTGAATCTGGCTGCGCGCCGTTTTGGGGTTGATGATGCGGCCGGCGGCGATGGCGCTGACCACGCGGGCCACCCGGATGGTGCCGAGATCCTCATCCACCCGCACCTCCACGAAGACGGCGGAATGGGTGGCGAAGGTGTGCCGTGCCCGCGCCAGCAGATAGGGCAGGGCGCGCGCCTCCTCCTCGATGCTGAGGGTGCCGGAGCCGCGCATCACGTCGGTGATTGACAGCCGCCGCGACCGGTCGTCCCGGACGATCAGATGGCCATCGGCAAAGAGCACATCCGCCTCCGCCACGCCCTTCAGCGGGTTGTCCTCAAGCTTGCCGGCCAACGTGACCAGCTGTGAGCGCACCCGGTCGCACACCGCCTTCACCGCCGACCCGACGGTGGAGACGGTCCAGGACCCGCCCTCGATGGGGGCGGTGGGAAGCGAGGAATCGCCCAGGCAGAAGGTCACCTCCTCGATCGGCAGGCCCAGCACGTCGGCGGCGATCTGCGTCATGACGGTGTAGGTGCCGGTGCCAATGTCGGCGGTGGCGCTGGACACCACCAGCTTTCCGTCGACGCCCAGCACCGCCTTGGCGGCGGCCTGCCCCTGCATGGCGTCCCACACACCCGCCGCCATCCCCCAGCCGATCAGTTCCCGCCCGTCGCGCATGGAGCGCGGCGCGGGGCTGCGCTTGGCCCAGCCGAACCGTTCCGCCCCGTGCTGGAAGCAGGCGCGCAGTTCCTTGCTGGAGAAGGGGTTGCCGGTGTTGGGGTCGGTCTCCGCGTAGTTCTTCAGGCGAAGCTCCACCGGGTCCATGCCGAGCTTGCAGGCCAGCTCGTCCATGGCGATCTCCAGCGCCGGGACGCCGGTCGCGGCACCGGGCGCACGCTGGTCCAGCGGCGTGTGCACGTCCAGCCGCGTCAGCTTATAGTCCAGCCGGACGTTGTCGCAGGCGTACTGCTGGCCCGACCAGTTGACGACGACCTCCACATAGTTCTCGTTTTGGGAGCTTTCCTGAACCGCCTCATGGATCAGCGCCCGCAGCGTGCCGTCGCGGTCGGCGCCCAGCGCCACCCGCTGGATGGTTTCGGGCCGGTGGCCGAAGCTGAACATCTGCGGGCGCGACAGCTCCACCCGGACGGAGCGTTTCAACTGCGTCGCCGCCAGCATGGCCATGAAGAGCTGATGCTGCGGCCGCAAGCCGGAGCCGAAGGCGCCGCCGACGAAGGGCGACATCACCCGCACGGCGGATTTGGACAGGCCGAAGACGTTGCAGACGTAGGTGTGGCAGTTCTGCGCGCCCTGGGTCTTGTCGTGGACGGTCAGCGTGCCGTCGTCGTGGTGCAGGACGGTGGTGGCGTGCATCTCCATCGGGTTGTGGTATTCCGCCGCCTGGGTGAACTCCGCGTCCACTTGGACGGGCGAGTCCAGGAAGGCTTGCTCCGGGTTGCCGCGGGGCTTCGGCGGGGGCTCGAAACCGCCCTTGTCCTTGCCGGGGGTGAAGCTGTTCGCGCGGTTGGCGCGCAGGTCGGTCTGGTGGGCCGCCGCCTCATACTCGATGTGGACGAGGCGGGCGGCGTAGCGGGCCAGCTCGAAGCTCTCGGCGATCACCAGAGCCACCGGCTGGAGCGCGTGGTGGATTTCCGCGTCGTAGAGCGGGCGGAAGGGCGCTCCCTTGGGCGCGTCGTCGTCCTTCCATTTGCGGTCGAACCAGGCGAGGCTCGGCCGGTTCTCGTGGGTGAAGATGTGGATGACGCCGGGCAGGGCCAGCGCCGCCGCCGTGTCGATGCAGGCGATCCGCCCGCGCGCGATGGCGCTGGAGACGATGTAGCCGTGAGCGAGGTCCGGCAAGGTGAACTCGGCGGCGTAATGGGCGTTGCCGGTCACCTTCTTGCGCCCGTCCACCCGGTTGACGGGCTTGCCGATGGGGCCGTTGGGCTCCGTCAGGAAGCCGGGAATGCTGGGAATGGCGATCATGGACGGGGCGCTCCCTTGCGCTCGGCGGCTTCGGTCAGGGCACGGACGATGGCGCGCTCGGCGAGTTCAATCTTGAAGCTGTTGTGCTCGTGCCCCTTGGCGTCGCGCAGCAGCACGCGCGCTGCGGCGCGGAACTGGTCGGGCGTGGCGGGCTTCCCGACGAGGGCCGCTTCCGCCTCCGGATCGCGCCAAGGCTTATGCGCAACCCCGCCCAGCGCCAGACGGGCCTCGCGGATGGTGCCCCCATCCATCTCCAGCCCCGCAGCCACCGACACCAGCGCGAAGGCGTAGGAGGCGCGGTCGCGGATTTTCAGATAGGTGGAATGCTCGGCGAAGCCCCTGGCCGGCAGGTCGATGGCCGTGACGAGGTCGCCCGGCTGCAAGGTGGTGTCGATCTCCGGACGGTCGCCGGGCAGGCGGTGGAACTCGGCGAAGGGGATGCTGCGCTCACCCTCCGGCCCGGTCACCTGGACCACCGCGTCGAGCGCCGCCAGAGCGACGCAGAGGTCGGAGGGGTGGACGGCGATGCACTGATCGCTGGCGCCCAGGATGGCGTGGATGCGGTTGACCCCGCCGATCGCGCCGCAGCCCGACCCCGGCTCCCGTTTGTTGCAGGGGGTGGCCGTGTCGTAGAAGTAGTAGCAGCGGGTCCGCTGCAGCAGGTTGCCGCCGTTGGTCGCCATGTTGCGGAGCTGCGCCGAAGCCCCCGCGAGAATCGCCTTGGACAGCATGGGGTAGCGGGTCTGCACACGCTCGTCGTAGGCGGTGTCGGCGTTGCGGGCCAGCGCGCCCAGCCGCAGGCCGCCCTCCGCCGTCTCCTCGATCCGGTCCAGCGGCAGACGGGAGATATCGACCAGCTCGTCCGGACGAAGCACGTCGGCCTTCATCAGGTCCAGCAGATTGGTCCCCCCGGCGACGAAGGCCGTCCCGGAGGCGCCGGCCCGCCCGATCGCGTCCGCCGCGCTGTCGGCGCGGGCGTAGGTGAAGGATCTCATGGCGCGCCCTCCGCCTTCGGGCCGGTGATGGTCATGGCCTGCCGGATCGCCGCGACGATGTTGGGATAGGCCCCGCAGCGGCACAGGTTGCCGCTCATCAGCTCGCGGATCTCGTCGTCGGTGGTGGCCTTGCCCTCGGCGATCAGCCCGGCGGCCGAACAGATCTGGCCCGGCGTGCAGTAGCCGCACTGGAAGGCGTCATGCTCGATGAAGGCGTCCTGGAGCGGGTGGAGCGCGTCGCCGGTGGTCAGTCCCTCGATGGTGGTGACCTTGCGGCCGTCCTGCATCGCCGCCAGCGTCAGGCAGGAGTTGATGCGCCGCCCGTCCACAAGCACGGTGCAGGCCCCGCACTGGCCGTGGTCGCAGCCTTTCTTGGTGCCGGTCAGGTCGAGGTGCAGGCGCAGCGCGTCCAGCAGCGTCGTCCATGGCGCGAGATGAAGCGCCCGCTCCACCCCGTTGACGTTCAGCGTGACGGGAATCGGTTCGGGCGGCGGGGCGGGGGCCGGGCGCAGGCTGGCGTTGAGCTGTGCCATGGAGACTCCGGATCTGCGGGGGAGCGCCGGACGCCGCCACGATCAAGGGCTGCGCCGACTTCACATGTCCGGACAACAGGAGGTTGGCACCGCCGTTCCGCTGTCGAAATGAACGAGCCGGGAAGGCGGAATGCGCATCCCGGCCACAGGCTGGAAAGTTGGGGTTCTTGCGGCTCGCCGTTACTTTTTTGCGGTGCCGGCGATGCCGGACTTCTCCGCGGCGTCCAGCAGGGTGACGACTTCCGGGGCGACCCACCAGCGACAGCGCTTGCGCTCATCGCTGGACACGGCGATGACGCGGTCGATCAGGCGGGTTTCGGCAGCGCCGAACGTCTTCTGCTGACGCAACGCCGCCTCGATCACCCCGGCCAGCGCGATGTCGAGCGCGGTGATCTCGATGGGGTAGCTCAGCATGTCCGCCAGATCGGCAAGCTGGCCGAGCGTCCGCAGCCCTTCCGCGGCGCCAGTGGAGGACAGGCGGCGGAAGACCGTGGCGACGTGGTTGCCGTCCTCGGCACGCCACGGCTTGCCCGACGACACGATGCCGCGCCGCGCCAGCTGTGCCTGGAACTCGTTGACGAAGCGCACGCGCTCCATCAGCGGGTCGAGCACGCTGTGCATGGTCAGCGCCTCGATCCGCCGGGCGAGGACGGGGGCGAGGTCCTCGTGCACGGCGTTGCTCAGCTCGCGGAACGCCTGATGGACCATGTTGCGTTCGCGGTCGGTGGTGTCCAGCTCCAGCGCGTGGACGGCGTCGTACC
Source organism: Azospirillum sp. UENF 312511 (assembly GCF_058780635.1). Lineage (NCBI taxonomy): Bacteria > Pseudomonadati > Pseudomonadota > Alphaproteobacteria > Rhodospirillales > Azospirillaceae > Azospirillum > Azospirillum sp. UENF 312511. The sequence continues at coordinate 810,359 of NZ_JBSNCG010000001.1, forward strand.
AAGCCAGGAAATGCTGGAGCTGGGCGGAGGGATGGTCGCGGTCGTCCACCGCGTCCGCCACCAGCAGGCCCGGCTTGCTGAGGAAGCTGCCGGTCAGCGTGGCCTTCAGCGCTTCCGCGGCGACCAGAAGGCGGCCGATGATGGCGTCCTTCGCCACGGCGACGGGGAAGGCTTCGAACAGGCGGGTCGCCAGGGCGGCGTCGTCGCGCCGGTGCAGGCCGGCCACCGCGAACATGGCCGCCCCCTCGCGCGTGCAGTCGCCGCGGCGCACCATCTCCCGCGCCAGACGCACCGGGTCGCCGTGCAGCATCGACGGCAGGGGCTGGTCCGCCCAGGCGGGGGCCGCCAGAAGGATGGTTTCCATCCGCTCCAGCTCCGCACGGGCGACGCCTTCGCGCTGGCGCACGCCGTGGCGTTTCAACATCTGCGCGCGGAAGCCCGACACCTCGGCCAGGAAGGCGGTCGCCTCCGCCGGCGTGGCGCGCAGGCGGGCCAGAACGGCGAGGCTGCGCTGGCGCAGCTCGTCGGCCCAAGTCTGCGCCTCGGCGGAGGCGAAGATTTCGTTCAGCGGCTGGTCCTTGGCGAGCCGGGCCACCGTCTCCTGGACGCGGCCGACCAGCGGTTCCATGCGCGGGACCAGGGCGAACCACCAGGCGCTGACGTCCGCCAGATGCAGGGCGCCGGCCAGCCGGACCCCGCTGGTCAGCAGGGAATCGTCGCGCAGGATCAGCGCGTCGAACAGGCCGGTCCAGACGCGGCGCGCGTGCTCCGACCGGCGGCCGTTCAGCATGGTGACCAGCATCTGGGCGACCGGTTCGGCCATGTCCTCCAGATACCCGTCGCGGATCATCTTGTAGAGCTGGAGCTTCTGACCATGGTCCAGCGGGGCCAGCACGTCGGACACACGCTTCAGGCTCTTGTCCTGTCCACCGGGCAGATCGGGCAGGGCGAGGTGGAGCGGAATCGCCGTCGCCGCATCGGGCGGCACACCGTTGTCCGCCTGCGTCTCTTTCGACATCCGGAGCTTTGCCATGGTCGGATCCGTCCGCATCGAAGCGTGTGGAAATTCAATCTAAGATCGATTGGATATGGTCGTTAGAATGTGCCTAAAAAGCCTAACGAATCGCTAAGCGGTGACAAAGACAGATTTTCACGGTCTCTATGACGAAATGCAACAAGGTTGGCGAAACAGAAAGCCAAGATGAGTCGTTGACCGTTACATTTAAAACACAATCCAGGCGCTCATGACTCAGCCTTTCAACGGGCGGGTCTTCGCCGGCTCGGCGGGCTTGCGCGCGGGGATGGGTGGCGCACTGCGTTCCCGCCCTTCCTCCCCAAGGAATCCTTGCGCCGCGACGACGGCGGAGCGCCACGGGCGGTCCATCGCCATCCAGTTCTCGAAGGGCAGGCGGTCGAGGGGCAGGCCCGGCCAGGACGCGGAAAACAGGCCGGAGATCATCCAGCCGGCCAGCAGCGTGACCGCCAGCTGCTCCGAGAATCCGCCGGTCTTCAGGATGGGCAGCGCGAAGTTGCGCCGCCGTTTGATCGGCCACAGCAGCGGCAGTCCCGCCGGGGTCAGCAGGTCGCCCGCCAGATGGGTCAGATAGCCGATCAGGAAAGGCAGGATCAGGTGCGAGTAGTCCGCGTACTCGTGCAGAACCCACAGGCACCCCACGATGGCCAGCGTGGAATGGGTGACGCCGCGATGCCCGAAGACGGCCGAGATCATGTTCGACAGCGGCCGCATCAACTGGCCGAGCGTCGATTTGGGATGGTCGATGTCCGGCGCCAGCGACCCGATCACCGCCGCCCCGAACGCCACCACGTCGAAGGGCAGGCCGAAGCGTGCCGAGGCGTAGAACCACGCCGCCCCGCCGACGATCATGTGGGAAGAGGCCATCATGACCGGTCACCGCAGGGCGAGCGATGAGGCACAGGGCGTCAGAACGCGCGAAGGCTGTGCCTGGGTGACGGCCACTCTGTCGGATGCTCCCGGATTCCTGGTTCCTAACACTAGGACAGAAGTCGCGCCCACACAATAACGGCCTGATCAAGAGGGATTCCGAAATGACATGGCGCCTATGCGTTCACGCCCGCTTCGGCGGGGCAGGGGTGCCGTCAGCCCGCCGGGCCGCGGCTGCAGGTGGCGCCGATGGCACGCAGGGCGTTGCGCACCCGCCCGACGCTCTCGCGGTCCGGCAGGCTGTACCACGTGATGGTCAGGGCGACCGGCGCGGCGCGGCGCAGGCCGTGGACGTCGCCGGGCGCGGCCTCGACGACGCGGCCCTGGCTGCCGACGAACCAGCGCCAGCGCTGGCCTTCCCCGTCGGCGAGCGACTGCCAGACCTCGCGGGAGTCCCGGTAATAGGCGCCGCCCCCGGCGTCCGCCGCGTCGGCGTAGAGGTAGAGCGGATTCTCGGGCGATAGCGAGAGCAGCAAATGCTGGACGGACCGCGGTCCGCCGGAACGGATGACGGCGTCGGGGAGCGGCTCGTCGCCGTCCTGGCCATAGTCGAACATGGTGGAGCCGCGGTGCATCGGTCAGTCGGATCGGGCCTGGGGGATCAGATTTGGGGGGTCAGCCGGGCTGGAGGAATTCGACCTCGACGAAAACGATGTCGCTGGCGCCGTCGTTGATGACGTTGTGGCTGACGCCGGCCTTGCGGAAATAGGAGCGGCCCGGCTCCAGCGGGAATTGGCGGGCGTTGCCGTCCGGATCGACGATGGTGAAGGCGCCGGTCGTCACCGGAACGATCACATAGTCGTAGCCGTGCACATGGGCGCCGGTCTCCGCCCCCGGCACCAGACGCCATTCGGTGACGCGGGTGCGCTCGTTCTCGACATGCTGGGTGGAAACCGCCTGCGGACGGGTGCTCATCTCCTGGTGCCCTCCTTGCTCTTCTCGTTGGGGACTTTTCAAAAGAACAATTCGTGTACCACGAAGCCCGAGCCGCGCCCAGACCGAAGCGCATCCGGCGCCTTTCCTTGGGACTCCTTTGGCGAGCGCCCCCCTCCTTTGGGGGATGTCTACCTACGATTGAATCCGTGACCCGATGACTCCCCGCAGCTTAGCCTTGCCGGTCCGTACCGCGGAAACCGTCAGGGAGGGGCGTCAGGCCGGCATGCCAGCGTTGAGGAGCCACCAGACCATGGTCGCCGGCATCGCCGCGGCCATCGCGCAGCGGCAGACGGACGTGCGGGACGTGCTGGCCGCGGTGACGCCGGGTGGAGGCAAGTCGCTGCTGCCGGTGATCATGGGGGCGGCGCTGATGCGCGCCGGGCTGATCGACCGCATCTGCTGGATCGTGCCGCGCGACAGCCTGCGCCGGCAGGCGGAAGAGGCCTTCGCCGATCCGCGCTGGCGCGAGGCGTTGGGGCACGGGATCGCGCTGCGGGCGGCGGAGAACGGGCGCGATCCCTGCCGCGGCCTCCAGGGCTACGTCACCACCTATCAGGCGGTCGCTGCGGCGCCGGACCTGCACCTTCAGGAGTTCCGCCGCCACCGGTATCTGCTGGCCGTGGACGAACTGCACCACCTGCCCGCCGTCGCCGACACCGGAACGGCGACCACGGCGGAGGACGAGACCGCCTGGAGCCGCTCCATCCTGCCGCTTCTGGAAAGCGCCGCCGCCCGGCTGCTGATGAGCGGCACGCTGGAACGGGCGGACGGGCGCCCCATCCTCTGGCTGCCCTACCGCACGCCCCAGGGGGTGCGGCGGGTGCGTGAGATCGACTTCAAGGCGCCGGGCTGGGCCATCGTCGGCTATTCGCGACGGCAGGCGCTGGCTGAGAAGGCCATCCTGCCGGTGACCTTCGGCGCGATGGACGGCACCGCGACGTGGCTGGACGCGGAGCGGACGACGCGCAGCGTCGATGCGCTGTCCCGCGCCGGGGAGAACACCCGCGACGCCCTCTTCACCGCGCTGCGCACCGGCTTCGCCCAGGCCATGCTGCGCGAAGCCTACCGCTCCTGCCGCGAGCACCGGGCGAAGCGGCGCGCGGCGGCGACCGGTCCAAATGGGGCGGAGCATGAGGGCGCGGGGCTGGGCAAGCTGCTGGTGATCGCGCCGGACCAGGAGACCGCCCGCAACTACCTCGACACGCTGCGCGGCTGGATGCCCGGCGCTCAAGCGGCGCGGATGGCGCAGATCGCCATTTCCGAACGGCGCGACGCGCAGGAGGTGGTGGCCGCCTTCCGCCTGCGCCCCGAACCCGCCGTTCTGGTCTCCGTCGCCATGGCCTATGAGGGGCTGGACGCGCCGGCCATCTCGCACGTCGCCTGCCTGACCCACATCCGTTCCCGCCCCTGGCTGGAGCAGGCCATCGCGCGGGCCACCCGCGTCGACCCGCACGCCGGCGCCTACGAGCAGCAGCGGGCGGTGATCTACCACCCCTCCGACATGATGTTCGAGCGGTTCCGCCAGATGGTGGAAACCCAGCAGGGCACGCGGGCCATGGTCAAGACCCGGCGCCAGCACGAACTGCCCTTCGAGCGCACGGTGGAGGCGGAGCCGGAGATCATTCCGCTGGAATCCAACGCGACGGCCCTGCGCTTCGCCGTGGTGGCGCCCGGCCCCGATTTCGGCAACCCGCCGCCGGGGCGCGATTCCGCCGACCGCCCCTCGGCCGAGCGCCCGTCCAAGGACGGGGTGCAGGTGCCCAGCGCCGTGGAGCATCATCTGCGCCAGCGCATCGGCCAGATCGTGGCGGCCCAGGTGATCGAGGACCAGGACAACAACCTCGTCGCCGAGGGGCCGGTCAGCTACCACACCTACAACGCCGTGCTGAAGCGCTGCATGAACAAGGCGCGGTCGGAGATGACGCTGTCGGAGCTGGAGGCCGCCCTCGGCTGGCTGGAGCGCAACCGCATCTCCGATCACCTGCACCTGATCGCCGATGACCCGCAATACCGCTGGTCGAGCCGCCGCAAGGGCCGAGGGGCGGGGGCGGTCACGGCCTTCTCGAAACCATCCCGCCGGACGCCACACCATGGTACGGTGAAGCCGGCGTCCTAAATAACGCCCCCGGCCACACTTTTTTGCAGCGGCGAAGCCATCGGCCTTCGTGGAGAGTGTCGGCCCGTTCGCCACCCGTGGAGGTTACCGGTGCGTTTCGCGAGGCCGCTCAAGATTCTTCTCGTTGAGGATGACTCGCTCACCGCCATGGCAATGGCCCGCATGCTGGAGATGGCCCATTGCACGGTCACCACCGTGACGGATGGGGAAGCCGGTTTGAACGCGCTGGCCGTTGGCTCCTTCGATGCGCTGATCACCGATCTGGTGATGCCCCGGCTGGGCGGCGAGGCGATGATCCGCCGGCTGCGCCTCGACTGGCCCGACCTGCCCATCGTCGTCCTGTCGGCCTCTCCGCCCGAGGACGGAATCCCCGGCCTGCAGGACGGGGAGGGCGGACCGCTGGTGATCCTGAGGAAGCCCGTCCTGGCGGGGGAGCTGCTGACGGCGATGGAACGGGTGTTCCTGAAGACCTGACCGGGGGGCGATCAGGCCTTCTTCTTGCCGAAGCTGATCTTCGGTTCCTCGCCCTTCAGCAGGCGCGTGATGTTCGCGGAATGGCGGATGGCGACCAGCACGGCGATGAACAGGCAGAGCCCCGCCACCAGCGGCCCGCCGAAGATCCAGCCGAAGATCGGGCTGAGGCCGAGGGCGGTCAGGGCCGACAGCGACGAGATTTTGAACAGGAAGGCCATCGCCAGCCACGTCGCGCAGGCGATGACGCCGACCGGCCAGGACACCGCCAGCAGCACGCCGAGCGCGGTCGCCACGCCCTTGCCGCCCTGGAAGCCGAGCCAGACCGGGAAGCTGTGGCCCAGCATGGCGCCGCCCGCCGCGAAGACCGCCGCCTCCGGCCCCGCCCAGGCGAGGGCGATCAGGGCGGCGATGGCGCCCTTGCCGCTGTCCAGGAGCAGGGTGGCGGCGGCGAGCGGCTTGTTGCCGGTGCGCAGCACGTTGGTGGCGCCGATGTTGCCGGACCCGATCTGGCGGATGTCGCCCAGGCCGGCCAGCCGCGTCAGCACCAGACCGAAGGGGATCGAGCCCAGCAGATAGCCCAGCAGGGCCGAGACAAGCAGGGTCACCGCGTCAGCCCTCGAACTGCCAGACGGTGCGCCCGTCCACCACGGTGCGCAGCGGACGGCCCTGGACGGGGCGGTCCTCGAAGGGGCTGTTCTTCGACTTCGACTTGAAGGCCGCCACGTCCACCTTCCACGGCACCTCCAGGTCGAAGGCGATCAGGTCGGCTGGCGCCCCCTTGGCGATGCGGCCGAGCGGCAGGCCGAGGAGTTCGGCCGGCTTCACGGTCACGCAGGCCAGCGCCTTCAGCAGCGGCATGGCGCCCTTGTGCACCAGCTCCAGCGTCAGCGGGAACAGCGTCTCCAGCCCGATCACGCCGCAGGCGGCCTGGGCGAAGGGCAGGCGCTTCTGGTCCTGGTCCTGCGGCGTGTGGTCGGAGGCGATGGCGTCGATGGTGCCGTCGGCCAGACCTTCCACGATGGCCCGCCGGTCCATCTCGCCGCGCAGCGGCGGGGACACCTTGGCGAAGGTGCGGTAGTCGCCGACGTCCGTCTCGGTCAGGGCGAAGTAATGCGGGGCGGTGTCGCAGGTGACCTTCAGCCCACGCGCCTTGGCGCGGCGGATCAGGTCCACCGACTCGCCCGTCGTGACATGGGCGAAGTGCAGCCGGCCGCCGGAGAGTTCGAGCAGGCGCAGGTCGCGCTCGATCATGATGATCTCGGCCTCCCGCGGGATGCCGACGAGGCCGAGGCGGGTGGCGCGCTCGCCCGAATTCATCATGCCGCCGCTGGCGAGGCTCGGCTCCTCCGGATGCTGGACGATCAGCTTGTCGAAGGTACGGGCGTAGCTGAGCGCGCGGCGCATCGCCTTGGCGCTGGCGATCGCCTTGGTGCCGTCGGTGAAGGCCACGGCCCCGGCGCGGGACAGCAGGCCCATCTCGGTGATCTCGTTGCCGTCCGTCCCGCGGGTGGCGGCGGCGTAGGCGAAGACCTTGACCAGACGGACCTCGCGGGCGCGCCGGGCGATGAACTCCAGGCTCGCCACCTCGTCGGTCACCGGGTCGGTGTTGGGCAGCAGGACCACGGCGGTGATGCCGCCGGCCACCGCGGCGCGCGACGCGCTCTTGATGGTGTCCTTTTCCTCCTCGCCGGGCTCGCCGATCAGGACGCGCATGTCGACGAGGCCGGGGGCGAGGCACTGGCCCTGGAGGTCCACGACCTCGATCCCCTCCGGCACGCCGTCGGCGAACAGGGACGGGCCGAAGTCGGCGATCTTCGCGCCTTCGGTCAGCAGGTCGCCCCGCTGGTCCAGGCCGCTGGCGGGGTCGAGCAGGCGGGCGTTGCGGTAGGCGACGCGGGCGTTGGCGTTAGACATCGGTGCCCCGGCCTTCGTTACTGTTAGGGTCTCGGGTGAGAAGGTCGAGCACGGCCATGCGGACGGCCACGCCCAGCTCCACCTGATCGAGGATCATGGAGCGCTTGAGGTCGTCGGCGACCTCCGAATCGATCTCGACGCCGCGGTTCATCGGGCCGGGGTGCATCACCACCGCGTGCGGCTTCGCCACCGCCAGCTTCTCGTAGTCGAGGCCATAGAAGTAGAAGTATTCGCGGGTCGAGGGGACGTACTGGCCGCTCATCCGCTCGGTCTGGAGGCGCAGCATCATCACCACGTCGGCGTCCTTCAGGCCGGTTGCCATGGAGTGGTGGATCTCGACGCCCAGCCGGTCGATCTGCGAGGGGATCAGCGTCGGCGGCGCCACGACGCGGACGCGGGCGCCCATGGCGTTCAGCAGATGGATGTTGGAGCGCGCGACGCGGCTGTGCAGGATGTCGCCGCAGATCGCCACGATCAGCCCGTCGAGGCGGCCCAGGCGGCGGCGGATCGCCAGCGCGTCCAGGAGCCCTTGCGTCGGGTGTTCATGGTGGCCGTCGCCGGCGTTGATGACCGAGCAGTTGACCTTGTCGGCCAGCAGCTTCACCGCCCCCGAATCGGCGTGGCGAACAACCAGCGCGTCGAGGTGCATGGCGTTCAGCGTCATCGCCGTGTCGATCAGCGTCTCGCCCTTCTTCACCGAGCTGCCGTCCGACGACATGTTGATGACGTCGGCGCCGAGCCGCTTGCCGGCCAGCTCGAAGCTGGTGCGGGTGCGGGTCGAGTTCTCGAAGAACAGGTTGACGATCGTCCGCCCGTCGAGGAGCGACGACTTCTTCGAAGGCTGGCGGTTCTGCTCGACGTAGCCGTCGGCGAGGTCGAGGATGGTGGTGATCTCGCCTGCCGTCAGCCCCTCGATGCCAAGGAGGTGGCGGTGCGGGAAAACCGTCGTGAAATGGGGCGATCCGGTCATGGGCCGCGACTATAGGAGCGGTCCCGGACGCCCGCAAGCGCGCCCTATGACCTTTTTAAAGGTAGGCGATGAGGCGCCCGCAGGCCAGGACGCCGACCCACAGCGCGAGCGAGGCTGCGCCGGCGAACCGGGCGCCCGGCGGTGGCCGGTCCGCAAGGCTCCACTCCGCCATCCGACGGCCGGCGAGCCCATGGAAGGCCAGGATGTTCAGCAAGGCCAGCCCGATCAGCGCCAGCTTCGCCAGGAAGGCCGGATTGCCGGCCAGCGCCGTCGCCTCCGTGGTGAAGAGGAGGAGACCGGTCGGCACCGCCAGCGTGAAGCCGGTCACCGCCACCGGCAGGAGCAGCCGCGCCAGCGCATCCGCCGGCAGCAGCGGCGCCCGGACCCCGATCAGCCGCAGGTCGAAGGCCAGGATCGCCCCGACCAGCAGGGCGAATCCGAGGATGTGCGTGATCTCGACCAGCGGGTAGAGCCAGACCGACTGGCGCAGCGACTCGCCGAGCCCGGATGTCTCCAGCGCGACGAGCCAGCCAGGGCCGGTGGGGCCGAGATCGTGGTCCATGGTGCGACCGGGCGCGGGGGCCGCCGTCAGCGCAGCTCAATGGTCTTGTCGGCGGCGGTGATGCGTTCCGCCCGCAGCTCCGCCGGATCGGACTTGGCGGGGTAGCCGACCACCGTCACGGTCTGGCCGGGCTTGATCGAATCGGCGGGCAGGCCGCGCGTGCTCATGCGGCTGGGCGGGGCGAGCACGACGTGCCAGACCTTGCCGTCGGCCTGGAGGTTCAGCATGGCGTGCGGGTTGTTGAAGGCGATCTGCTGCACGGTGCCGGTCAGCGTCATCTCCTGGCCCGCCTCATAGCCGCCCCAGCCATGGTGGGCGGCGGCGGGCCAAGCCAGCGAAGCGGACAGGAGGGCGGCGAGGGCGAGTGGGCGTGCGGGCGTCATGGCGCAACCTTTCCCCGGTCAGGCGTCTGTTCAGGCGTCTGGGGAAGAGGTTGTGGCGGACTCCGCCGCGGACAAGGTCCGGCTGTGAGCGTCCGCAGGATCGGTGGCGGCTTCCTCGAACAGCCAGTCGCGGAACGCCTTCACCTTTGGGCGCGAGAAGTAATGGGGCGGGGCGGCCACGTAATAGGCGTAGTTGCCCGGCAGGTGGACGTTGAACAGCCGGACCAGCCGCCCGGCGGCCACATCGTCCGCCACCAGGACGCCGCGGGCCAGCGCGACGCCGCCGCCCTCCGCCGCGACCTGGAGCAGCAGCGCCGAATCGTCGAAGCGCGGGCCGCGGGCGTGGTCCAGCCCGGCGATCCCGGCGGCCTCGCCCCAGGTGCCCCAGGTGATGAAGTAATCGTCGTGGAGCAGCGTGTGGTGGCGCAGGTCCTCCGGACAGCACAGCGGGCGGGGGCCGTCGAGAAGCGATGGGCTGCACACCGGGTAGATGTCCTCGGTCATCAGCCGCTCGCACCGCAGGCCGGGCCAGTTGCCGGCGCCGAAGCGGATGCCGATGTCCACGTCCTGTTGGGCGAAATCCACGAGCTGCGGGGTGGTGTGCAGCCGCACCTCCAACTCCGGATGGCGGGCCTGGAAGCGGCCCAGCCGCATGACCAGCCACTTCGCGGCGAAGCTGGGCATGGTCGAAATGGTCAGCGCGCCGGACCCGTCCATGCGGAACAGCCGCTCCGTCGCGTGCGACAGCGTGTCGAGCGCGTCGCGCACCGGCGGCAGGTAGGATTGCCCGGTCTCGGTCAGGATCAGCGCGCGGTTCATCCGGCGGAACAGCGGCATGCCCAGCCATTCCTCCAGCCCCTTGATCTGGTGGCTGACGGCAGCCTGGGTGACGTGAAGCTCCTCCGCCGCCTTGGTGAAGGACAGGTGCCGGGCGGCGGATTCGAAGGCGCGCAGGGCGTTCAGCGGCGGCAGGCGACGGGCCATGGAGCGACTCCGGGAGGCGGGATTCGGATTAGTTTTCCTAATCCAAACTATGAGAAAGCGTCGTTTGTGCGCAAGGACCGGGTGGCCCATCCTCCAGTCACGGAACACAGTTCGGAACGTCGGGCGACAGGCACCGACGACGACCGGACACAAGAGGAGACGCGGTCATGGCCCAGAGCATGAATGACGGCATGAACACCCGCACCGACGCGCGGGAGCGGCCCGGCCAGGGCATTGCCAATCATGGGATCGGAGGTGCGGTGGTCGCCCTGTTCGACACGGTGGCGACCTGGAACGAGCGGCGGCGCCAGCGGCGCGCGCTGGAGGCTTTGCCCGATCATCTGTTGCAGGATATCGGCCTGTCCCGCGCCGACGCGGTGACCGAGGCCGACAAGCCCTTCTGGCAGGGCTGACTTATTCCGATCGAGGAAATGGACGGGAGCGAACCGATGAGCGACGGCGGAGTTCTGGCGGGCGGGTGTCTGTGCGGCGCCGTTCGGTACGAAGTGGTCGAGCGGCCCATGGGGGTGGTGAACTGCCATTGCGGCCAGTGCCGGCGCTTCCACGGCCATTTCGGCGCCTACATCACCATCCCGCGCGAGACGGTGGCGGTGTCCGATTCGGACGGCACCCTGTCCTGGTACCGCTCCTCGGCGAAGGCCCAGCGCGGATTCTGTTCGCGCTGCGGGTCGTCGCTGTTCTGGAACGGCGACGAGTCCGACCTGCTTGACGTCGCCGCCGGGAGCCTGGACCAACCGACCGGCCTCGCCACGCTGCGGCACATTCATGTTGCCGACAAGGCGGACTATTACACCATCGACGACGGACTGGAGCGTTTCCCCCGGGGCGCTCCCGAGCCGCCGTAAGCTGCTGGACAAGTCGTCGCACATTATTGTGCCAGCACGGAAACCCGGCTATTGAGAACGGAGTCATGATAGATTGATTCCGTTCGAATATTTTTGACAAGAATATTCGGATTGTGGGGGAAGTTGTTCTTATTGATTGAGGGGGAAGCCGGCAATGGACATTCCGCGGATATTCAACATCACGGAAAGCGCCCATCGCATCCACAACCCGATCACCCCTGAGAAGCTCGCCACACTCGGCGCGGCGCTGCGTCTGGAGGCCGGGACCCGCGTGCTCGACCTCGGCAGCGGGTCGGGGGAAATGCTCTGCACCTGGGCGCGCGATCACGGCATCGTCGGCACCGGTGTCGACATGAGCCGGCTGTTCACGGAGCAGGCGACGCTTCGTGCCGTGGAACTCGGCGTTGCCGACCGGGTCGCGTTCATCCATGGCGATGCCGCGGGCTATGTCTCGGCCGAGAAAGTCGGCGTGGCGGCCTGCGTCGGGGCCACCTGGATCGGCGGCGGGGTGGCCGGCACGGTGGAACTGCTGGAGCGCAGCCTGTGCCGCGGAGGGATCATCCTCATCGGGGAGCCCTACTGGCGGCGCCTGCCGCCGACGGACGACGTCGCCAGGGGATGCCTTGCCCGGGCGGTTTCCGACTTCCTCACGCTTCCGGGCCTGCTCGCGTCCTTTCGCCAGCTTGGCTGCGACGTCGTTGAAATGATGCTGGCCGATCAGGACGGCTGGGACCGCTACGAGGCGGCCAAATGGTTGACCATGCGCCGGTGGCTCGAAGCCAATCCCGACGACGAGCTTGCGCCGGAGGTCCGGGACAAGCTGACCTCGGAGCCCGAGCGCTACGCCACCCACACGCGTGACCATCTGGGGTGGGGCGTGTTCGCGCTGATGAGGCGTTGACGGGCTGTCGCGTGCTCTGGATTACGGGATGAGGCCCTGAAGAGTCCGCAGTATGTTTGCGGAGCGTTCTTTGGCGTCATCATCCACACCGTTGACGATGACCATGCCAACGACGCCGCCGTGTCCGTCCTTGCCGTTCGTGATGGCGTAGGCGTTGGCCGCATCGCCCGGAGTCCAACCGCCCACGCTGTCCAGCGACGCACCGAGCGCCGAGGCCCTGATGTTGGACAGGGCGGCTTGAGCGTTCGTGCCGCCCCTCTTCAAATCGACCAGGGACGTGTCGGCACTGGGTTTCCTGCCGCTGTCGAACAGGATGCGGAGGTTTCCGCCTTTCTCCGCGCCATTCGGCAGGAACGTGACGTCGAACATACCGGTGCTTCCGCCGCTTTTGCCGCTCCACATGCTTTCACCCGTCGTCTGCAGCATGTTGGCCACCGCCGGCGGCATCTCCGGTTCGATCAGCCCATTCTTTTCCGCCAAGTTCCTTATGGCGGTCAGCGCGGCTCCGCCCGCCGCCCAGCCGTTCCGTTCCGCGTCCAAACCGAAGGTCTGGTTGACGAGATCACGCACCTTGCCCGTATAGTCCGTGTGCTTCTCCCGCCATTCGGCATGGGCCGCCATCGCTTCGGGTGTGAAGCGTTCCGCGTCGGCGTCCAGTCCCGGCACCGTCTTCGCGGCGGCCGCGGCTTGAGCCAGCGATTCGGCGGTCACGGATAGCCTGGTCGGGCTGCTCATCATGAATTGTGCCTCGGCCGACAGGGTGACCGTGTCCACGGGTCCGGAAGCGGGTGCCTCCGCTGCCGTGGAGACTGCTGCAACCGAAGTGTTTCCTGCAGCTTTCCCCAGGGCCACCGATGACTGTGTTTGGCTGTGGGCCGTTGCGGGAGCGATGGTCATGGCTGTGCAAGTACCCATGAAGAACTATCCAGGGTAGTTTTCGTGGGGATTGCCTAACGAATTATGAATGACGACGGGCCGTCAGCCCGCCAAGGCGACGACCAGCGGCAGCGTGGCGGCGGAGGCGAGAGTCTGGACGGTGATGATGCCGGCCACGAGCGCGTGGTCGCCGCCCATCTGCCGGGCCAGGACATAGGAACTGGCCGAGCAGGGCAGGGCATTGAACAGCACTGCTATGGTCAGTGGCAGCCCGTCCACCCCCAGCCACAGCCCAGCGAGCGCCGTCGCGGCAGGCACCAGCAGCAGTTTCAGGACGCTGGACAGCGCCACGCCGAACCCGGCGCCGCGCGCCGCGGCGAGGTCCAGCCCGGCGCCGACCGACAGCAGCCCCATGGGCAGGGCGGCCCGCGCCAGGATGCCCACCACGTCGCCGATCACCGGAATCCGGCCGATCCCGCTCAGATTCAGGGCGGCGCCGATGGCGACGGCGATGATGATCGGGTTGCGCAGAATGCCGGAGACGACCGCGCCGACGCCGCTGCGCTGCGCTGCTCCGTCCGCCACCCGCCCATAGCGCACCATCGCCGTGACGCAGAGCAGGTTGACCAGCGGCACCACCACAGCAATGCCCACCGCCGTCAGCGTCAGCCCGGCGGACCCGTAGAGCGCGCCGGCCCCCGCCAGACCCACATAGGTGTTGGGCCGGATCGCCCCCTGGAAGACCGAGGTGAAGGCCGGACCGTCCAACCCGATCGGACGCCGGACGGCGAGCGCAAGGGCGGCGCCGGCGAAGACCCCCGCCGCCATCGTGGCGCCCATCGAACCCATGGACAGCGCGCGCAGGTCGGTGCGCGTCAACTCGTCCACGATCAGGCAGGGAAAGAACAGAAGATAGGTCAGCCGGTCGAGCGACGGCCAGGCGGACTCGGGGATCACGGCGCGGCGGCGCAGCCCCTGGCCGAACAGGATCAGCAGGAAGATCGGGGCCAGCGCCCCGGCGATGGGCAGCATGGCGCCGTCAGGCGTCCCCGTCGCCGCCGCTATCGTCGCCGCCGATGTCGTTGTCGTACTCGTCGCGCTCCCGCTGCTCCCGCTCCATGCGGCGGATGTGGGCAAGCGCGTCCAGCGCGCCCTGCAGGATGTAGGCGGCGGCCATCTTGTCCACCACCTCGTCGCGGCGCTTGCGGGTCATGTCGGCCTCGCCGATCATGAAACGCTCGACGGCGGAGGTCGACAGCCGCTCGTCCCAGAAGGCGATCTCGGCGTCCCAACCCAGCAGGTCGGACCGCTCCATCAGGTTCTTGGCGAAGGCGCGGGTGGACTCGGCGCGCGGCCCCTCCGACCCGTCCATGTTCAGCGGCAGCCCGATCACCAGCCCGCCGATCCCGTAATCGCGCAGCGTCCGCGACAGCTCGCGGGCGTCCTGGGTGAACTTCGTGCGCTTCAGCGTGCCGATCGGCGAGGCGACGACGAAGTTCGGGTCGGACACGGCCATGCCGACGGTCTTGGTGCCGACGTCGAGGCCGAGCAGGCGCTGGCCACGGCCCAGGCGGGCGGCCAGTTCGGGAAGCGTGTGGATCATGCCGCGAACCATAGAAGCCGCAAGCCCGGACGGCAAGCCCGGCGGCGCAGGGAGCCGGGCGCCTCAGGCGTTGCGGATGCGCTGAACGAACTCGTCAACAGAGCGGCGCATCGCCTGGGCGTGGTCGCCCAGGCTGTTGGCGGCCCCCAGCACATCCGCCGCCGCCTGCCCGGCCTCGCGAGAGGCGTCGTTCACCTGCAGGATGCTGCGCGAGGCGTCGGCGGTGCCCTCGGCGGCCTGCTGGACGTTGCGCGAGATCGCCCCGGTCGCCGCGGACTGGCGTTCCACGGACAGGGCGATGGCCCCGGCGATGTCGTTCACCCGCCGCACCGTGTCGGCGATGTCGCGGATCGCCGACACGGCGTCCTGGGTTTCCTCCTGGATCGCCTGGATCTGGGCCGCGATCTCCTCGGTGGCGTGGGCGGTCTGGTTGGCGAGGCCCTTCACCTCGTTGGCGACGACGGCGAAGCCCTTGCCGGCCTCCCCGGCGCGGGCGGCCTCGATGGTGGCGTTCAGCGCCAGCAGGTTGGTCTGCGAGGCAATCTGCTGGATGAGCTGAACCACGCTGCCGATGCGCTCCGCCGTGCCGGACAGGCTTTCCACCGTGGCGTTGGTGCGCTGCGCCTCCTCGAGTGCGGCCCGGCTGGTGCGGGCGGCGCTGTCCACCTGCTGGCCGATCTCGGCGATCGAGCTGCTCAGCTCCTCGGTGGCGGCGGCGACGGTCTGGACGTTGCCGGACGCCTGTTCGGTCACCGTGGCGACGGACGACGCCTGGGCCGTCGTCCGTTCGGCGATGGCCGTCATGCTGCGCGCGCTGCCCTGGAGTTGGCCCGCCGCCGCGGCAACGGCGCTGACCATGTCCTGGACGCCGGTCTGGAAGGAGTCGGCCAGCTCGTTCATCAGCCGCCGCTTCTCCGCCGCGGCCCGCTGGTCGGCCTGCCGGGCTTCCTCCTCCATGGCGCGGTTGCGCTGGAGGCTGTCCTTGAAGACCAGCATGGCGCCGGCCATCGCGCCGATCTCGTCGCGCCGGTTCTGCGCGGGAATGGCGATGGAGAGATCCCCATCGGCGAGCCGGCGCATGGCCTCGGTCATGGCGCGCACCGGTCCGGCCACCGAGCGGGTGGTGAGCAGCGCGGTCAGCAACAGGATCGCTGTCATCGCCAGCGAGATCGACACCCCGATCATGCCGTAGCGTTCGGCGGTGTCGTCATACTCCTTGTCCGCTTCCCTGGCCTCGCGGGCGGTGGAGTCCTTGATCTTCTCGTAAAGCTCGGACATGGCGGCCAGCTCGCGGTCGATCCGGTCGTCCATGGCGCGGGTCCGCGCGTCGGCGGGGCCGCTGCGCAGGATGGGCAGCATCTCCGTCTCGAAGATGCCCACGGCGGCCCGGAAATGCCGCTCGGCCTCATCCGCCCAACGGCGCTCCTCCGGCGTGTCCATCACCTCGGCGGTCTTGCGGATGTAGAGTTCGGCGTTCCCGCGGACGGCCTTCCACTGCTCGTCGTGTTGCGGGGCGTAGCCGTTGATCTGCGCGTCGGCCACGATCTTGTAGAGGCGCCCGTCATAGCCGGCGAGTTCGGTCAGCGTCGTGGCGTCGGCGACCCGCCGCATCCCCTCCTGCTGCAGGTCGCTCAGCCGCGTCATGGCGAGGTTGTTGAACAGGGCGACGGCGGCGAAACCCGCCACGCCGATGCCGAAGCCGAGGAAAAGGCGTTTCGCCAGCGTCAGTGATGCCGTCATTGGGGGCCTGCCGGGTTGGGGGCGATGAAATGGCTTCGGCACGAATTTGATTTGTATGTCGGTCAATCTAACAGGGAATCGGGCGCCGCACCATGCGGTGTCGATTGTGGAAACCTTTTGCCGCGCCTCCGTCTCCCGGAGCCATCCCGCCGCCGGTGCGGACGGGCGCGCCGGTGGAAGGGATATCCCTGAATCATTGCGGTAATAGAATTCGGGTGATAGCTTCCAAGCCGTTTTTCCAGACGTTTCGGAAGAGAGTGGAAGGCATGTCGCTCGACAAGGCCACCGTGGCCAAGATCGCGCATCTGGCCCGCATCAAGGTGCCGGACGATGAACTGGATCACCTGGCGGGTGAGCTGAGCCAAATCCTGACCTTCGTCGAACAGTTGGGCGAGGTCGACACGCAGGACGTGCCGCCGATGACCAGCGTCGCCGCGCAAACGCTGCGCCGCCGCAAGGACGAGGTGACCGATGGCGGTTACCGCGACGCCGTCCTCTCCAACGGCCCGGAGACGGCCGAAGGTTTCTACGTCGTTCCGAAGGTGGTCGAGTGATGACCGGTCTTACGCATCTGACCATGGCGGCGGCCCTCGACGGCCTCGCCAAGAAGGAGTTCACCGCGGTCGAGCTGACCGAGGCCCACGTCAAGGCGGTGGAGACGATCCGCCCCCTGAACGCCTTCATCACCGAGACGCCGGAGCAGGCGCTGGCGATGGCCAAGGCCTCCGACGCTCGTCGCGCCAAGGGCGAGGCCGGTCCGATGGAGGGCCTGCCCATCGCGGTGAAGGACCTGTTCTGCACCAAGGGCGTGCCGACCACCGCGGCCAGCCACATCCTCGACGGCTTCAAGCCGGAGTATGAGTCCACCGTCACCAGCAACCTGTGGCGCGACGGCGCCGTCATGCTGGGCAAGGTGAACCTGGACGAGTTCGCCATGGGCTCGGCCAACATCACCTCCCACCACGGCAACGTGATCAGCCCGTGGAGCCCGGGCGAGGTCGGCAACTGGTCGCGCCAGCTCGTTCCCGGCGGCTCGTCGGGTGGCTCGGCCGCGGCGGTCGCCGCGCGCGCCGCGCTGGGCGCCACCGGCACGGACACCGGCGGCTCGATCCGCCAGCCCGCCGCCTTCACCGGCATCGTCGGCATCAAGCCGACCTACGGCCGCTGCTCGCGTTGGGGCGTGGTCGCCTTCGCCTCCTCGCTGGATCAGGCCGGCCCGATGACCCGCACGGTCGAGGACGCGGCGATCATGCTGCGCTCGATGTGCGGCTTCGATCCGAAGGATTCGACCTCGGTCGACATGGCGGTGCCGGACTTCCGCGCCGCCCTGACCGGCGACATTCGCGGCCTGAAGGTCGGCATTCCGAAGGAATACCGGGTGGAGGGCATACCCGCCGAGATCGCCGCGATCTGGGACCAGGGCATCGAATGGCTGAAGCAGGCCGGCGCCGAGCCGGTGGAGATCAGCCTGCCGCACACCAAGTACGCGCTGGCCACCTACTACATCGTCGCTCCGGCCGAGGCGTCGTCGAACCTCGCGCGCTACGACGGCCTGCGCTACGGCCTGCGGGTCGAGGGCGCCAGCCTGAAGGACATGTACGAGAACACCCGCGGCGCCGGCTTCGGCAAGGAGGTCCGCCGCCGCATCCTGATCGGCACCTATGTGCTGTCGGCGGGCTATTACGACGCCTACTACAACAAGGCCCGTCAGGTGCGCACGCGCATCAAGTGGGACTTCGACGAGGCGTTCAAGCAGTGCGATGTCATCCTGACGCCGACCGCGCCGAGCACCGCCTTCGCCATCGGCGAGAAGATGGACGACCCGATCCAGATGTACCTGAACGACGTGTTCACGGTCCCGGCCTCGCTGGCCGGCCTGCCGGGCATGTCGGTTCCGGCGGGCGTCGGGTCGGACGGGCTGCCGCTGGGGCTCCAGCTCCTGGGCCGGCCCTTCGATGAGGAGACCGTCCTGCGCGTCGGTCAGGTCATCGAGAAGGCCGCCGCCGTCACCGCCACCCCGCCGTTCATGGCCTGAGCCGGACGAGAGAAGAGACCGATGTCGTACATTCAGGGCGAAACGGGCGATTGGGAAATCGTGATCGGGCTGGAGGTCCACGCCCAGGTCATCTCGAACGCCAAGCTGTTCTCCGGCGCCGCCACCGCCTTCGGCGCGGAGCCGAACAGCCAGGTCAGCTTCGTCGACGCCGCCTTTCCCGGCATGCTGCCCGTCATCAACGAGCATTGCATCGAGCAGGCGGTGCGCACCGGCCTGGGGCTGAAGGCGCAGATCAACCTGCACTCGGTGTTCGACCGCAAGAACTACTTCTACGCCGACCTGCCGCAGGGCTATCAGATCAGCCAGTATCTGCAGCCCATCGTCGGCAAGGGCGAGATCGTGCTGGATCTGCCGGACGGCTCCTCCCGCACGGTCGGCGTCACGCGCCTGCATCTGGAGCAGGACGCCGGCAAGTCGCTGCACGACCAGCATCCCGCCAAGACCTACATCGACCTGAACCGGTCGGGCGTGGCGCTGATGGAGATCGTGTCGGAGCCGGACATGCGCACCGCGGAGGAGGCCGGCGCCTATGTGCGCAAGCTGCGCTCCATCCTGCGCTACCTCGGCACCTGCGACGGCAACATGGAGGAAGGCTCCATGCGCTGCGACGTCAACGTGTCGGTGCGCAAGCCGGGCGCGCCCTTCGGCACGCGCTGCGAGATCAAGAACGTCAACTCGATCCGCTTCGTCATGCAGGCGATCGAGTACGAGGCGCGCCGCCAGATCGAGATCATCGAGGAAGGCGGCAAGATCGACCAGGAGACGCGTCTGTGGGACACGACCAAGTTCGTGACCCGTTCTATGCGCTCCAAGGAAGAGGCGCACGACTACCGCTACTTCCCCGATCCGGACCTGCTGCCGCTGGAGTTGGACGCCGAATGGGTCGAGGACATCAAGAAGACCCTGCCGGAACTGCCGGACGACAAGAAGGCCCGCTTCATCAGCGAGTACAAGCTGTCGCCCTATGACGCCAACGTGCTGGTGTCGGAGAAGGCCCGCGCCGACTTCTACGAGGCGGTCGCCAAGGGCCGCGACCCGAAGCTGGCCGCCAATTGGGTCACCGGCGAGCTGTTCGGCTATCTGAACAAGGCCGGCAAGGAGATCGAGGAGAGCCCCGTCTCGGCGGAGAACCTCGGTGGCCTGATCGACCTGATCGCCGACAACACCATCTCCGGCCGAATCGCCAAGGAAGTGTTCGAGGCGATGTTCGAGACCGGCGAGAAGCCCGCCGACATCGTCGAGAAGAAGGGCCTGCGTCAGGTCACCGACACCGGCGCCATCGAATCGTCCATCGACGCTGTGTTGGTCGCCAACGCCGACAAGGTGGCGGAGTTCCGGTCGGGCAAGGACAAGCTGTTCGGCTTCTTCGTCGGTCAGGTCATGAAGGCGACCCAAGGCAAGGCCAACCCGGCCCTGGTCAACGAAATCCTGATGGCCAAGCTGAAGGGCTGATCGGGAAACGGTTGTGACGCCATGCCATGGCATGGTGCGGCGTCATAACCGTTGATTTTGTTCTCTCGTCGGTTTCAAGTGGGGCCGGCGGGAGGCCCAATGATTGCAGATTCGCTGACGGTGGCGCTGTTTGCGCTGTTCGCCGGTCTCCTGGCCGGATTTCTCGCCGGTTTGCTGGCGGCGCGGCGCATGGGGGCAAGACTTCCGGCGCAAGATTCGGCCTCCCCCTCCGTCGCGACGGAAGACCGGCTGCGCGCCATTCTGGACACCGCTCCCATCGGCGTCCTCATCAACACGCGCGATGGTGACAACCTCTACCACAGCCCCAGCGCTGCGACCTGTTTCAAGGTCAGCGGGGAGCAGCTCCAGCGCGACGGCATGTGGCCGCTCTACCATGACCCGCGGGATCGCCGGGCCGCCATCGATCGGCTCTACGCCGACGGCCTCTTCCACGGCCAGGAGGTGCTGCTGCGCCGCGGCGACGGCGAAACCTGCATGGGCTCGCTGAGTTCGACGGTCATCGACTTCGAAGGGCAGCGCTGCCACATCAGCTGGTTCTACGATCTGACGGAGCAGAAGAGGGCCGACGCGGTGCGCCGCGATCTGGCCGACCGTCTGGAAATGGCGTTGGACGCCACCGGCGCGGCGGTGTGGGACACCGACATCCCGCGGGGGACCTGCTGGTGGTCCGACAGCTTTCCGCGCATGCTGGGTTACGCCGAACCGCCGGAGATGCCCGCCGATTTCTGGGAGGTGCGCCTGCATCCCGACGACCGGCGGCGCGTTCTGACCACCATTGATGCCCATCTGCGGGGCGAGACCGCGGCATACGCCTATGATTACCGGCTGCGCCGCGCCGATGGCGGCTGGATGTGGATCGCCGCGCAGGGGCGGGCGATCCGGGACGCCTCCGGGCAGGCGGTGCGCTACGTCGGCATCATGACCGACATCACCGAGCGCCGCCGTCAGGAGGAGGAGGTCCGCGCCGGCAAGGAGCGGCTGCTGCGCATCCTGGAGGCCAGCCCCATCGCCGTGAACATCACGCGCCGCGACGGCCTGCTGGTGTTCTGCAACACACAGTCCGAGATCATCCTGGGCAGGTCGCGCGACGACCTGCTGCCGATGCCCGCCGAACGGCTGTACGCCGATCCGGCGGACCGTCAGGCCCTGATCGACCGCTTCGAACGGGAAGGCCCCTTCCGCGACGCCGAGGTGCGCTTCCGCAAGCCCGACGGAACGATCGTCTGGGTGCTGTCGAGCTGGGGTGAGATCGAGATGGACGGGGAGCCGGCGCTGCTGACTTGGCTTTACGACATCAACGACCGCAAGGCGGCGGAGGCCGCCATGATGGCCGCCCGCGACGAGGCGGAGCGCGCTCTGGCCGACCTGCGCGCCGCCCAGGAGAGCCTGATCCAGGCGGAGGCCATGGCCTCGCTGGGCCAATTGGTCGCCGGGGTGGCGCACGAGATCAACACGCCCATCGGCATCGGCCTCACCGCCGCCAGCCACATCGCCGAACAGGCCCGCGACCTGCGCGTCCGTTTCGATTCGGGTGCGCTGAAGAAAACCAACCTGGCCGAGTATCTGGATGCGGTGACGGAGGCCGCCCGCCTGCTGGTGTCGAACATGAACCGGGCAGCGGCGCTGGTGCAGAGCTTCAAACAGGTGGCGGTGGACCAGACCTCCGGCGAGCGGCGCTCCTTCGATCTGCGGACCTACGTTGACGAGGTGCTCTTTTCCTTGCGACCGCGGTTGAAACGCACGCATGTGACGGTCGAGGTGGATTGTCCGGACGGGTTGGAGATGGACAGCTTTCCCGGCGCGCTGAGCCAGGTCCTGACCAACCTCGTGATTAACGCGCTGATCCACGCTTATGGTGAGAATCAGCAGGGAACCATCCGGATCGCGATCCAGTCCGATGGTGACGATCACGTCATTATCGACTTTTCCGACGACGGGTCCGGCATTTCCGAGGATCATCTGCCGAAGGTCTTCGACCCCTTCTTCACGACCAAGCGTGGCGAGGGCGGCTCGGGGCTCGGGCTGCACATCGTGCACAGCACGGTGACGGGCGTGCTGTGCGGCACGGTGGCGGTGCGGTCGGTGACCGGGCAGGGCACGGGCTTTACCCTGCGCTTGCCGCGCCGCATTGCGCGGGATGCCGCTCCGGCGGCCGTTCTGCCGCTCGAACCGGGGCCGGCGGTGCCGGTCTGACGGACCAACGGAGGCCGGTAGGCCGGTTCAGAGGTGCAAGTCCTGGAACTGCAGATGCTTGGGCCGGCGCCCGCGGCGCTTGGGCGTGGCGAAGGCGGTCGTGGCGCCGCTTTCGCCACGCACCTCGGCCTTCAGCTCCTGAACGCAACGCAACAGCAGCTCCTTTTCGCGCAGATCCTCGCGGTCGGTGATCTCCAGACAGCTCAGCTTGATCTCGACCAGATCGATCAGCGTTTCGGCGCAGCGGCGTGACAAGCTCATGGCGTCCCCCTGACCAAGGATTGCTATCGCGTTCTGGTGGTAAGCTACCTCTGATTTTCTAAAAAGTACATAAAATTTTATACAGATTTTGTCCTTTCTCGGTTTGATCACATTTTTGGTGAGTAAGCGTTGACAGGCCCCATCCGGATCGTTAGAACGCACCCACGCCAGCGGCGCCACAGAGCGCCGACCCGGTAGGAGGGGTGGCCGAGAGGCTGAAGGCGGCGGTTTGCTAAACCGTTATAGGGGCTCAAACCCCTATCGTGGGTTCGAATCCCATCCCCTCCGCCATCTTTCCTGGCAGCTCTCAATGCGTTGATTTTGCTTACTTTTTGGTCGCGCCCAACGGCCACGGTTATACACGTTGGTGTCACACGCTGGTGACACACGGTATCACACGTGGAAGGGCGTCTGATAGGTCCGTCGCAGAAGCGGTGGCTGTGAGGCTGTTGACGTTCTTTTCCGGCTGGTGGGAGCCTTGCCCTCAGCATAGCAGGGCAGGGACCATGCAAGATCAATCCATCACGATCCCCACTTGGACCCCTGAGGATTTGAAGGCTTGGCGCAAGCGCCTCAAGCTGAACCAGGAGGAGGCTGCTGGGCTTCTGGGAATTTCCCGCCGCGCCTACATCACTCGTGAGAAGCCAGAGTCCATCATCAGCACAGAGACCGTGCTGGCCTGCATGTACCTGGAGGAGAAGCGGCGTCAGGAGGCTGGGGAAGGGAGCCCCTGAGGTTACTCAAGTTCTGCGACACCCACACGGGCAGCCTCAGCGGCAACCCGCGCCTCTTCGCTGTCGGCTGCAAGGTGGAGAGCTTCAGCGAAGGTCTGCGGGAGGCGGAACTGAGGAGCCTGGATGAGCTGTCCACGGCGATAGGCCACGAACACCTGGATAAGCATGGCCCGGACTTCCTTGGCCCGCTCAGTGCGGGATGGGGAGGAGACGAGGAGGGCCTGTTCCTCGTTGAGGCAGTAAGCGGTTGCCGGGCACCTTCCGGTTTTTCCCGTGGCGGTAACAAGAAGTCCCAGTTCTTGCCAGGCTCCATCGTGGCTGGCAATCAGGCGGAGGACTTGAGCCGGAACCACATACCCCAGGGCTTCCGCAAGTTGGGTGTTCAGGATGCGGGGTTCATCGTCCCCCCCTTCAGGGGTGATGATGGTTGAGGTTGTTCCTTCCTCCTCAGGGGCTCCAGGAGAGGCATGGAGTCCTCCAGGCTACATGGGTAGCCGGCATCCTCACAGAACGCATCCGCGAGTCGCCCGCAGGCCACAGCGTTGATCATGGGTACCCTTTCAGCGCAGTCATTGAGACGGCTCTGGATTGGTCCGCCCACGTCCTCTCAGTGCATCCAGGGGGCGCCATCAGGAACGGCTTCACGCTGGCGAACGGGAGGAGCGAATTTCCTCAGTCAAATCAGTCCATTAACACCATAACCGCCCACAAACCCCCGACTTGAGAAGGAGTGCTGAACGCTCCTCCAAGGTCCATGGGGTGCGTCCGGTCCCATTGTCCTCCTTCAATCCGGACACACAGAAGGAGGGTGCCATGGAAGAAGTTTACGAAGTTGTTGGGGAGCTTGGCTGGCCTGTTCGGCTCGCCATCGCTGACGCCATTGCTGGAGGCAAAAAATTGTCATTCATTCAAGAGCGTCTATGGCGTCACAATCTTGAACAAGTCCGGGACGTTTACAGACAGCTTACCAAGCAGCGAAGCGATCTTCTTTTCGTGTCTGACGATAGACACTACAGCAAGGAGGACGAGGAGCAGCCAAAAGCGGCCCCCACTTCCCAGAGGATTGGGCTTCGTGTGCCAGAGTTTGCAGGTAAAGCAGGTATCCCCCAGGCCACCCTCACTGCTCTCCTGGAGCATCATGGGTTCCTTGAACTTGTTCCGTATGGTGGCCTACAGCGTAGGAGATTGGTTCCAGACAATGTTGTAGAGGCGGGATACGAACACAATGTAGTCCCAAGCAACCGGATTGGGCACCTGGAGGGATACAACACAGCCGCTACCTTCCCTGTCTTCTATGAGGAGAAGATTGTGGACATACTGTGGTGTCTGAATTATCAAGAGATTGTTGATAAGGCTCTTTCCATCCACAAGAAGCAGGACAAGCTGAAATGGTTGCTTAACGACCACCCCTACCTCCCACAGGCAGAGTTGGCTGCGCTGTCTGGGTATTCTGAACGAGGTGTCAGAAAGGCAATCGCACAGCCATTGGCAGCCTGAGGCTCTTATATGACTTACGCCGGAACTTTTGGCTTCGCTCATGCCCTCAGCCTTTGCCAACAGCCGTTGCAGAACACCTATAGCCGATCAGTCGTTGCTAAAATGCAACACAGGGTGAGAGGCTGCTCCTCAGGGCAGGAGGACCCCACCAGGGGCCTCGCTTTAGCAGGATGCGGAAAAAGGGCTGTGCAGGGGCGGTTGGTCGTGATTCTTTTCGGTTGAGGAGAACGCGGCCGACGAGGGGACGATGCGGGGTTCGGACGAACGCAGCGAGGGTCTGTTCAGCTACGTGAGCTGCGAGGCGCGGGTTCCAGCCAACCACCCGCTGCGAGCGATCCGGGCGATCGTGGACGAGGCGCTGGAAGTGATGTCGCCCGCCTTCGAGGGGCTGTATTCTAAGATCGGGCGCCCCTCGATCCCGCCGGAGAAGCTGCTGCGGGCGCTGCTGCTCCAGGCCTTCTACTCGGTGCGCTCGGAACGCCAGCTGATGGAACAGCTCGACTACAACCTGCTGTTCCGCTGGTTCGTCGGCTTGTTGATGGACGCCCCGGTGTGGGACGTTACCGTGTTCACCAAGAACCGTGAGCGCCTGCTGGCCGGCGATGTGGCGGCCAAGTTTCTGGCCACCGTGCTGGGTCAACCCCGGGTCAAGGCGCTGCTGTCAGACGAGCATTTCTCAGTGGACGGCACGCTGATCGAAGCCTGGGCCAGCGTGAAGAGCTTCCGGCCCAAGGATGGCAGCGGCGAGCCGCCGGGGCCGGGGCGCAACGGCGACCGCGACTTCCATGGTGACAAGCGGTCCAACGAGACCCATGCCTCGACCAGTGATCCCGAGGCGCGGCTGTACCGCAAGGGTAAGGGGCAGCCGGCGAAGCTGGCCTTCATGGGCCATGCGTTGATGGAGAACCGTCACGCCCTGGTGGTGAATGTCCGGCTGACGGCAGCCACCGGCTTGGCCGAACGCGAGGCGGCGGTGTCCATGGTCGAGGCGATCCCCGGCCGCCACCGCATCACGGTAGGCGCCGACAAGGCTTACGACACCAAGGATTTCGTGGCGAACATGCGCGAGTTGGGCGCCGCGGCGCACGTCGCGCAGAACACGAGCAATCGCCGCTCGGCGATCGACGGCCGGACCACACGCCACCCTGGCTATGCCGTGTCCTTGCGCATCCGCAAACGGATTGAGGAACTGTTCGGCTGGATCAAGGGAGCCGGCTTGCGCAAAACGCGTCATCGCGGCACGGCCCGCGTCGGTTGGATGTTCACCCTGACCGCCACCGCTTACAACCTGATCCGTCTGCCCAAGCTGCTGGCTGCGGCATAATCACGCCCGCAATCCGCCTGAACGGCGGTTCCGGGAGCCTCGGAGCGCGGAAAAACGCTCCGTTCCGACCAAAATAGCCCGCTGAAACCCGCATTCTCAGCCTCAGCGGAGGAAAAAGGCCGGAATATGTTCGTTTTTCCGCATCCTGTTAAGGCCGCAGGGTGCGAGAGGCTGTTCCAGGAACAGGTATCGTCTGTGGACGTGGCGAACCGGGAACAGCTCGTCCTTGCTCTGGAGTTCGTCCGTGAAGGCGATACGTTGGTAGTGACGAAGCTGGACCGCTTGGCCCGCTCTGTCGCCCATCTCATGTCCATCCTGGAGGCCCTGAAGGCGAAAGGTGCATCGCTTCGCATCCTCAACCTGGGCCTGGACACCTCCACCCCCACCGGCAAGCTCATGCTGACCATGCTGGGTGGCGTGGCAGAGTTTGAACGGGAAATCATGCTGGAGCGCCAGCGCGAAGGCATCGCCAAGGCCAAGGCTGAGGGGAAGTACAAGGGGCGGAAGCCTACGGCGCAAGCGAAGGCAGACGAGGTGAAGACCCTCCGCGCCCAAGGCATCGGGGCCTCTGAGATTGCCAAGCGCCTGGGCATCGGTCGTGCGTCCGTCTACCGCATCCTGGAGGACGCTGGGCAGGAAGAGGCAGCCTGAGGGCAGGACTGCCCCAAGGGGCGGTAGGAGTCCCAGGGAGTATCTATCGGACCCCCTGGGGGCTCTGGAAACTTGACTTCAAGGAAACCGGTAAAGGGTTGTTGTTCAGTTGTTGTTCAGACCCCTCATCCAGCGGGACCCCACTGGAAAACCATGGGTTCCATCTGCCGACCCCCTGGGGGGCTTCAACGCCCTCTCCCGGAAGACCGGGGGCGCCTTCCAGGAGGTGGGGGTTACCTGGGGTGGGGAGAGGCAGAGAAGGCGTTTAAAGGGCTTCCATGACCTCCTTGGGATACTGGACCTTCTCAAGGGCTGCCCTCAGGTTCACCATCTCGCCCTTGCTGTAACGGCCATACGTCATGTCCCCGCGCTCATGACCGACCAACAGCTTTGCCGTATGTAGCGGGACCTCAGCGACCTCCAGGACTTCAATGAGGTTCTTCCTGGTGGAGTGGAAGACGGCAACCCCGAGCACTCGGCCGCGAGCAGGGTGCCCAGCACGACGACGGATACGTTGCGCCAGGACATCGCCATATCAATCTCCTATCTTGGATCCGAGAAACAGGGCGACGGGCGCGGAGCGCGGGATCTCCGCTACAGGAGGGCCGCCCCGCCTAGTCACCCGCTCGCCCGGCATATCGAGCGTCGAGCATGGGCGAAGGCGGCGTCGATGCATTAACCCAGGTAAAGGCGGCGCATCGTAAAGACGCGGCGGTCGGGCGAAGCGTCCCTGTGGGCGCCGCCTTTTGCGGGTTAACTCCATCAACGAGCGCTGATCTTGATGCACGTTAATGTCCCGGGGCATCCCTCGGATAGGCTGCGGGAGTCCATGGTGCGGAGCGTGGACCCAGTCCTTCCGGAGCCAGCCGATGACGCTGCCGCTGACCGAGCACGGGCCGCTGACCGAGCACGGGCCGAGCCCTGGACGATCAAAGAGCCCGGCGGAATGCCGTGTCGCCCGACATGCCGGCTGGCTGTTGGGGCTCGCGCTCGCGCTGACGGCTGCCGCAATGCTGCTTTCTCACGCTATGGGCACCCGCAACGCCGCGCCCGCTTACCGCACCGGCCCGGCGGTCCGTGGGGCGGTTACCGCGTCGACCACCGTGTCGGGCACCGTCAACCCGGTCGTCACCGTGCAGGTAGGGTCGCAGGTGTCAGTTCAGCGGAGGGCGGCGATCGCCGCCGCCAACGCCGTCGACGAGGCCGGATTCTGGCCGGTCAGCAGATCGCCGTCTCTGTCTTGCTTGGCTTGGGGGAGGGAGTCAGATGTTCTGGCCGCCGGAAACCTCGATGCGCTGGGCGGTGACCCAGCGGTTGTCGGGACCGAGCAGGCTCGCCACCGCCGGGCCGATGTCGTCGGGCACCCCGACGCGGCCCAGCGCGGTCATTGTCGCGAAAGCCTCGTTGTAGGCCGGGGTGTCGCGCACCGCCCCGCCGAGGAAGTCGGTCTCGATGGCTCCGGGCGCCACCGTGTTGGCGGTGATGCCGCGGGCGCCGAGTTCCTTGGCCAGATAGAGCGTCAGGATCTCGACGGCGCCCTTGGCCGCCGAATAGGCCGAGAAGCCGGGATAGGACACTCTGGTCAGGCCGGAGGAGAAATTCACGATCCGGCCGCCATCGGCCAGCAGCGGCAGCAGGGCCTGGGTCAGGAAGAAGACGCCCTTCACATGGACGTTGAAGAGCATGTCGAACTGCGCCTCGCTGGTCTCGGCGAAGGCGGCCATCTCGCCGTGGCCAGCGTTGTTGACCAGATGGTCGAAGCGGTCGCGGCCCCAGCCTTCCAGGGTGGAACGGACACGCCCGGCAAAGTTGAGGAAGTCGGAGATGTCGGCGGTGTCGAGCTGCAACGCCGCCGCCCGCCGCCCGAGCGCCCGGATTCCCGCCAGGACGGCGTCGGCCTCGGCGGCCTTGCTGCGGTAGGTGAGGATTACATCACCGCCGCGCCGGGCAATGCTGAGGGCGGTGTTGCGGCCGAGGCCGCGGCTGCCGCCGGTCACGATCGAGATGGTGGACATTGCACGTCTCCCGTTGCTGAATGTGTGTGAGTGCGTAGGGGCAGCGCCGCTGCCGAACCGTCTCCGCCTCGGTGCAGACGGATCAGCGCCCAGCCGCAGGCACTCTCGAGGAAGAAGGACGCTGTGGCGCCGAGCAGGGCCACCGCGCTGTTGAGCAGCGCCATCCTGCGGAGCGGCGGCCGGACCCCGCCGACCGGCGAATACGACCGCCACCTCGGGGTCGGCATGTTGCAAAGCGATGCAGTCGCCTCCGGCGGCGACCGAAGCACGGACGTCGCGCCATTGGACGATCGCCAGATTGCAGCGGGTGGTGGCTCCGTTTGCAGGATGGCGCAGGCGTTGGTCAGGATCGCCGGGCCGGCGGCGAACGACAGCGAGGCGAAAGGATCTTCGAACATCGTGGAGTTCCGGGGCCGGACATCGGTTGCGCGGACGTCAGTTGCGGACGATGGACACGGAATGCCGTCGGCTGTGGGCGGAGCATCACCGGCCCGTCATGCCCGGGCGGCAGCGATTGCGTGTCTACGCCCCGTTGATATCCGGCCGCTTGCCTCCTGGGAACGACTTCGTTTATGTATCGCCCATACCTTTCAGGCATGACCCTGGCGGGATGACATTGGCAGGCGTTGCACAGGATGGAACTCCGTCACCTCCGCTACTTCGTCGCCGTGGCTGAGGAGGGGAGCCTCACGGTCGCCGCCGAACGGCGCCTGCACACAGCGCAACCGTCACTGAGCCGCCAACTGCGCGACCTGGAGCAGGAGGTCGGCGCCCAGCTCCTGGTGCGAAGCTCCCGCGGCGTCGAACTGACGCCGGCCGGACGTGTCTTCCTGGATCATGCGCGGCTGACCTTGCAGGCGGCGGCCGACGCGGTCGCCGCGGCACGGCGGGTCGTCCGGCCGCCCAAGCCCAGCTTCGCGGTGGGCTTCCTGACCGGCCAGGAAGTCGAATGGCTGTCGCACGTCACCAACGTGCTCCGCGGTCAGCTGAAGGACATTGACTTCCGGGTCTCCAGCGACTTCTCGCCCGACATCGGCGATGCCATCCAGCGGGGCGAGATCGATCTCGGCTTCTGCCGGCTCGAACCGCAGCCGGACGTCTCCTACAAGGTCATCGCGCATGAGCCGATCCTGGTCATCCTGCCGCGGGACCATCCCCTGGCCGCCTGCTCCGCCATCGACGTGCGCAACATCGATCCGGACTCCTTCATCGGCTACACCGACACACCACATGTGCTGCGCGGCATCGTGGACCGTTATCTGCGGGAGCGTGGCGTGGTCGTATCGCCGGTCCACACGCTGGACGGCATCGCCACCGGGATCTCGCTGGTGGCGTCCACCGGTGGGATCACGCTGCTGCCGGCCTATGTGGACCCCTTGCTGCCGCGTTCGCTGGTCAGCCGGCCGCTCACCGGCAACGCGCCTGTGATCGAGATCGCCGCGGGCTATCGAGCGGACAATCCCTCGCCCATCCTGCAGGTCTTCCTGAAGAACATCGACCAACTCATCGCGTCGAGAGCGAAACTTGCCGATCGCTTAGCCCGCGAAACGTTTCAGGCATGAACGTGACCATGCGGGTGGTGGGTGCGAGGCTAAGTATCTGAATTTGTGTATGATTCTGGTGCTGAAACAGTCTCACCACGGATCAACGGAGTTGACGCCCGCCATAACCGAGAGTACCGGGGGTCTGCCCGGTTTGTCACCGGTTGCCGGCAAGCCGGTTCACGCCGCCTTCGATGGCGGCCGTCTCACCTCCGACGCCGGCATCCTGCTGCTGGCCGAGATCGGTCGGCGGCTTGGCGTCTGCGAACGTCTGGCGCGCTGCATCGAGGAATGGTCGGCCCATCGGGCCGCTATGGGCGCGGCAACGCTGGACATGCGGGTTCTTGCTAAAGGCACTCCCAAGGAACTACGCGGGGCACTTTTCGCCAGCCCGACGGCGCAAAATATCGTGTCGCCGGGGTGGCGAAAAGTGCTCCGCCTGCTGTTGACGCTGGAAAGGGGGCGTAAATTCGGACGTTGAAACGATCGCTCGTGAGAAAAAGGGGCAGCCTCCGCCCGATGTTGTGGTGAGCAAGTTCCGGTTCGCCGGTTGGTTGACCAGGCTGAAAGCCATTGCCGCGGTCCGTCGGTCGGCGGTGCCGGTCACCGGCAACTCACCGCCGCACAATCCCTTTTCCCGGGGGGATCTGAAACTGCCCCAGGCCAAAGCCTCCACCACCTCCAGCAACCGGGGGGCGACATCGAAAGCGCCATTGAGCGCAGCCTGTAGGTCGACCGCAATCCCAATCTTGGAAGAGGAACGAAGCGACGACGGTTCACTTAAGCAAGGCAGACGCCATGAACGCACGACCGTCCCAGCATGGCGGAGATCGCGCGGAGAAGTCCGCAAGCCCACCAACCTACCCGCGACCATCCTCCGGCTTGAGCGCCGTGCTCGAGCGAAACATCCAGGCGCTGCACCAGCGCAGGGAACGGGAGGAGGTCGAGGCGACCGCGGAGGAGCGGATTGCCGACGCGATCACCCGCTTCACTGGCAGCATGACGTTCGTTTATCTGCATTTGGCATTCTTTGGTTTCTGGATCATCGCCAACCTGGGGTGGGTGCCCGGCGTTCCGCGTTGGGATCCCTCTTTCGTCGTCCTGGCGATGATCGCGTCCGTGGAGGCCATCTTTCTGTCCACCTTCGTGCTCATCAGCCAGAATCGGATGTCCGAGGTCGCCAGCAAGCGGGCCGATCTCGATCTGCAAATCAGCCTGTTGGCGGAGCACGAAATCACCAAGTTGACAGCCCTTGTGTCGTCCATCGCCGATCACATGGGGGTGAAGACGGACGTTGACTCCGATCTGGACATCATCAAGCAGGATGTCGCCCCCGAAGCGGTGCTCGACCAGATTGAGGCCAAGAAGTCTCCGAAGAAGCCCACGGACCGGGAGCGGTGATGGGCTGTTTGCGCCGCCTCATTGAAAGGGCAGTACCACACTGGTATTTTGGCTGGCCCTTCGCATCGCGCATTCCAGTTCCCGTTCCAACGTGTCCGCGCGATGCGCGGCGGTGTGGTGTTTCAGGATTCGCCGCCGCGCCCTTGCGCCCATCGCTTGGCGGGTGTTCTCGTCCAGTTGGTGAAGGGCGTGCAGAACGTCCTCGGACGTGTGGGCGAGGATGATCTCCCGGTTCGGCTCCAGCAGCGCGTCCAGGCCGTCCCAACAGTCGGAGATGATCGGAATGGCGCAGGCGGCGGCCTCGAACAGCCGGACGCTGGGGCTGTGGCCCGCGCGGATCATGTCCTCGCGCGTCACGTTCAAGGTGAAACGGCTGGCCGCATAGAAGGCAGGATGCTCGGCGGGAGGAACATGATGCCGACGTTCGACATTTCCGGGCCAGGCGATCCCGTCGGGGTATTGCGGACCGGCGACGACGAAGCGCAGCGACGGCGCACGCCGGGCCGGCTCCAGCAGCAAGCGCTCCAGCGTCGGTTGCCGGTCGGGGCTGTAGGTGCCGAGATAGCTCAGATCCCAGCGCTTGGGCATAGGCAGGGGCACGTAGGCGTCGGCATCCACGGAGCAATGAAGCGCGCGCGCCGCCGGAGAGCCGTAGCGGGACTCCAGCCGCTCCAGCGTCGGTCCGCCCGTGAAGGAGAAATACACGTCATAGCCGGGAATGAGGGCAGGGGAGAGATACTCCTCGTCGCCGCGTTCCAGCTTCGCCAGTGTCACGGGCGTGTCGATGTCGTAGAAGGCGACGATCCCTTGCGCGGTTTCCTGCGCCCAGCGGCCGACGGTGATGCCGTCGGGCACGTAGGAACCGACGAGCACCGCGTCGGCCCCCTCGACCATTCCGGTCCACTGCCGCAGGTCGGCAAGGTCCTCGTAGAAGGCCAGCCGGCAATAGCCGGGATCGGCGAGATCGCGATTCTGCGCGTACCAGGGAACGTCGCGCTCCAGGAACAGGATGTCGTGGCCGCGTGCGGCGAACGCCTTGAGAAGGGCACGGAAGGTCGTGGCATGGCCGTTGCCCCAGGAAGAGGACAGGCTCAGCCCCAATACGACGAGCTTCACACCGCGCTCCTTTCCCGCAGCGCCGCCAGGGCTTCGCGCAGCAACATGTCGACCTCCGCGCCGCGCCGTGCGTAGGTGTGTTCCGCAAGGGCGCGCCGCCGCGCGGCATCGCCGATGGCGCGGGCGCGGGCCGGAGTGAGGGCGCGCAGATGATCGGTCACGTCCTGGCCGTCGCGGGCGACGAGGATTTCCTCGTCCGGGGTGAGGAACAGTTCGACCCCCGTCCAAGCGTCGGTGATCAGGCAGGCCGCCGCTCCGGCAGCCTCGAACACCCGTGTGGCGGGCGAGAAGCCGACCTCGGCCATGCTGTCGCGGGCGATGTTCAGAACCGCCAGCGCCGAGCTGTTGAAGGCGTTGTGGTCGGCGGTGCCGACATGGCCGATGTGGGTGACATTGGCCGGCAACCCCTTCGTCTCCCAGCCGCTGCCGCCGATGATGTAACACCCCTGCGGGTTGCGCGCGGCGGGCTCCAGGAAGAAGCGCTCCACACGCTCCTCGCGGTCGGGCAGCCGGTTGCCGAGAAAGCTGAGATCGGCGGCGAACTGCGGTTGGGGAGGTGCCGGCTGGTGCGTCGCCGGGTCCAGCGCGTTGTAGATGGGGCGGCACAGGCGGGCGCCCATCGCCTCGTAGGCCGCGACCACCGGCGGGCCACCGCCGTAGGTCAGCACGGCGTCGATCCGCGGCAGCCGACGGCGCAGGGGATGGCCCGGCGCCTGCCGTAGTTCGGCCAGGGTGGCGGGGGCGTCGACATCCCAATAGACACGCAGAGCGTGGGGACCGGCGGCATCCATCACGCCGTCGAGCAACGCGTCGTCGAAGACGCCGACGCCGTTCGCCTTCACCACCACGTCGGCCTCGGCGGCGCGGGCGATCACGCTGCGGCAGGCCTCGGCGGTGGCCTCGTACACCACGACGCTGGCCCAGTCGGGTGGCTCGATGTCACGGTGCTTCTGGCGGTCGAAGGCGTCCGGTTCGTAGAAGGTGACGTCCCAGCCCCGCTTGGCGAGTTCGCTCAGCATGCCGCGATAGTAGGTGGCGGCGCCGTTCCAGTAGGAGGAAAGCAGGCTCGAACCGTAGAAGGCCATCTTCATCGGACAGGCTCCAGCATGGAAGAGGGGGTGGGCGTGCCAGCCAGAGCGGCGGCGATGGCGAGCAGCTCACCGGCGCGGTGGGCGCAGGTGTGGCGGGCGCGGATCGTTTCCAGGCCGTTGCGGACCAACGCCGCGCGGAGGTCGGCGTCGCCGTCCACGGCGCGCAGGTGACCGGTCATATGGGCCCCGTCGCGGGCGACCAGGAAATCCGTTCCCGGTCGGAACAGGCCTTCGCAATCGCTCCATGGCGCGCTGAGCAGTGGGATGCCGCAGGCCAGCGCCTCGAACACACGGATGGTCGGGATGCCCGGCAGGGATTCGACGTAGAAACGGCGCGGCACATGGACGGTGACCCGATGGCGGCCGAAGATCGCGGGCGCGCGGACGTTGGGCAGCCAGCCCTTGTAGGCGATGCCGTGCCGCTTCAGCGTCGCCAGGGCTTCGGCGGGGTAGCGCACGCCATAGACGTCCAGAGGCAGACCCGCGGCGCGGGCGGGAGCGAACAGAAAGCTCCCCAGCTCCTTCGTCCGCTCGTCATCACCCCAATTGCCGATCCACACCGCTCCGCTGCGCCGTTCCTCCCCGGGCAGCGGGTGGAACAGCCGGACGTCGGCGGCTTCGTGCCAGACGAAGACCCGATCCTCCCAGCCCCAGCGCCGGTACACGGCCGCCAGAGTTTCGCCGAAGGCCAGGACGCCGTCGTAGCCGGAGAGATCGAAGGCGGAGATGGCCTCCGGATCGCTGACCGCGCGATGGTGCGTGTCGTGGAACAGCAGAAAAAAGCGACCGCCCTGCACCCGCGCCCGCCCCACCGCCGCGACCAGAGCCGGGTCGTTCCATTCATGGACGATGACCAGATCGGCCCCATCGCACAGCGCTGCCGCGTCGGCGTCGGCCGTGAAGGTCAGCGAGGTCAACTCCGGATAGGCGGTCCGGTAGGGCGCCAGCCCCGCTTCGCCATGATCGGCCAGAAGGTTCCGCAGGCTCCACGCGCCTTCCGGCTCGAAGACGCGGACCTCATGGCCGAGGATGATCAGCTCCCTCAGGACGCCGCGCAGGAAATGGGCGTTGCCGTGATTCCAGCAGGACGCCAGCGAATGGGTGAAATAGACGATCTTCACGCAACGGCCTCCTTGCGGGAGGGGGTGGAGGTGTGATGCGCCAGGACGCTGCGGTAGAGACTGCGCATGCCGGAGGCCATCGATTCCATGCCGTATTGCCCGGCCTTGAGCCGCGCCGCCTCGCCGAGGCGCCCGGCCTCCCCCGGATCGTCCAGCAGGCGGCGGATCGTGGCGGCAAGGGCTGCGCTGTCCCTCGGTTCCACGAAGAGTGCGGCGCCGTCCCACAGCTCGCGGAAGGTCGCGATGTCCGACAGCACCAGCGCACAGCCAGCCTGCGCGGCTTCAAGCACCGTCAGGCCGAACGGCTCGTAGAGCGCGGCGGAAGCGAAGACCGGTGCCCGCGCCAGCCACGCCGCGACCGACACCGCGTCCAACCGCCCGAGCGCCGCGGCGTGACGCAAGGTCCGGCGATTCCCGCCCGGACCTTCCAGAGAGCCGGCGGCGACCACCGGCACTTTCAGCAGCGCTGCTGCCGCGTCCAGCGTTGCGATGTTCTTTCCATCGTCCCACAAGCGTCCGGCGGTGAAGACGAAACGCTCCCGTCCGCCCGGCCCACCGCCTGGAGGAGGACGGCGTCCGTTGCGCACCACGACCGGTGGCGGCAAACCGTAGGCGGCGGCAGTGGCTTGTGCGAAGGCGGCGCTCGGCGCCGCCAGCGCATCGCAGGCCCGGTAGCCCCGCGCCAGAACCTCGATCCGCCAGAGAAAGTCGCTCGGCAGGGCGCCGCCGCGCAGGGTGGCCCACCACGTCGCCAGACAAGAATGGCAGACCCCCACGACCGGAACCGTGAATCCGGCGTCCGCCGCCAGGGCCGGACTGTTGAGGTGGACGAGATCCACCTCCAACCGCCGAGCGAGCGTTCCCAGCGCTTCGGCGCCGTGCCGGATCGCGGCCGGGTCCTCCGCCATCCAGTCCAGCGGGAGGCCGGTGTCGATCAGTTCCAGGCCGGGGATGGCGCGCGCCGCCGCGGTCTGGTCATCCTGCGGTGACGGCCCAAGCACCGCCAGCGTAACGCGCAGGCCGTCTGCCGCCAGTTCCTGCGCGAGGTCGAGCGCATAGGTCCACACGCCACCCACGCTGTCCGCCGTCATCAACAGATGCGCGGGGACTGGATGCGCGGGGGCTGCCGGGGGCATCACCGGCAACCGCATGCGGCCTCCAACTCATGCAAGGGCAGGGGCTCATCCTCCTGAATGTCGCTCAGTCGCGCGAACTGGCGCAGATAGTGCTCGTGCGCCCTTTCCCATGCCCGGTCGTCCGGTTCGCCCCACAGGCGGCGGTAATCGGGCGAGGCGGGGTAGGGGTAGAGCGGCACCGGATCGTTGGCCCAGACGCCGGCACCCTGCAGCCTCTCCCGCCATCGCGCGACGAGCCCGGCGTCGTCGCCGGCCATGGCGATCAGGTTGGCCTGGACGAAGGGCACGCTGCGCCGGGCGTGGATCAGGCGGTCGGCCAATGCGTCGGTGCTCATGCGGCAGTTCTTGTCGAGCGCCGCGCGGCCCTCCTCGGTCAGGCTTTCCACCCCGGCCTCGATCGACACGCAGCCGGCGGCCCCCAGGAGATCCAGCAGATCGGGCTTCCACAAGTCGATGCGGGTCTGGATGCCGAACTCGACCGGACGCTCCACCAGCGCTTCCAACAGATCACGGCGGGGCAGGAAGATCTCGTCGATGAAATAGACGTAACGCACGCCGGCGGCGGTCAGCCGGTCGATCTCCTCCAGCACGACGGCGGTGTCGCGGCGGCGGTACTGGTCGCGGAAGTCGATCTTGGCGCAGAAGGAACAGGTGTAGGGGCAACCGCGCGACGCCTCGACCTCGGCCCCCGCACCGAGCGGTTCGGTGCCGTAGCGGTGGTGATGGTGGGGGTGGCGGTTCAGCCATTCGGCGGGCCAGGACAGCGCCGGCAGATCGACGAAGCGGCCGGTGTGCGGGCCGCCGGTGAGGACGGTTCCGCCGCCGCTGCGGAAGGCCAGCGCCGGAACGCCGTCCAACCCCGGCAGACCGGAGTCCAGCCGGTCGGCAAGCCGTTTCACGATCTCCTCGCATTCGCCCCGCACGACGACGTCCACGCCCAGCTTCTCCAGGGCTGCACCGGGGGTGGTCGATCCATGCGGACCCACCGCGACGGTCCGGCCGCCGCGTCCGTCCAGCGCCAGCAGGAAATCACGCGGGATTCGCAGCTCCGGCGGGGCGCAACGCCAGAACAGGTAGGTCGGCGCGGTCGTCACCACGGTCATGCCGGGCGCGAAGCCGGCCACCCGATCCGCCAGTTCGCTGTTCGACAATCCCGTCAACAGCCCATCGAGCAGCAGGACCTCATGTCCGGCCTGCTCCAGCAGCGCCTTGCCGTAGCCCAGTTCGAGGGGAAGATGCGGCTCGCGGCAGCCGAAATAGATGCTGTGCGCGAAGCTCCAGGCCGGATTGACCAACGCCACACGCATCACGTCGCCTCCACCGAGGCCGGTCCGGGCCGGCGGTTCATACCACCAGCCCCCGCGCTTCGAGTTCGCCCCGGGCCTCGGCGACGCGGTCCTGCGCCTCCTGCCGGGCAACCCATTCGGCGAGTTCGGCCAGCCCTCCAGTGAAATCCTGCCGCGGTTCGTAGTTCAGGACCGTCCGAGCCTTGCTCAGGTCAGGGATATTGTGGCGGATGTCGCCGGCGCGCGCTTGGCCGGTGATTTCCGGCGTCAGGTCGGGCCGGCCCATCGAGGCGGCCTGGAGGCGCGCCACCTCCTCCACGGTGTGGTCCTCGCCGGACCCGATGTTGAAGACCTCGCCGTTGGCGGCCGGTTGGTCGAGCGCCAGCAGGAACGCGCGTGCCACGTCGCCGACATGCACGAAGTCGCGCCGCTGACGGCCATCCTCGAAAATCATCGGCCGCTGACCGTTGGCGATGCGCGAGGCGAAGATCGCCAGCACCCCGGTGTAGGGATTCGACAGCGCCTGCCCAGGGCCGTAGACGTTCCAAAGCCGCAACGCCGCCCCTTCCATCCCGTACTGGGCGGTGAGCGTCAGGGTCAGCCGCTCCTGCACGTATTTGCCGATGGCGTAGACGGACCTCAGGGCCGGGCGCTTGCTCTCCGGCGTGGGGACGGGGATCAGCGGCCGTCCGTCGGAATCCAGCGGGTCCCAGGAACCGTCCGGGTTGCGCGCGCCGCGCACCACGTCCTCCATCGGCGTGCCATCGGCGGTCCGGTACAGCCCCTCACCGTAGATGCTCATCGAGGAGGCGACCACCGCCCGGCGGACCGGTCGGTCGATCAGCCGCTGGAAGAGCACGGCTGTCCCATGGTCGTTCACCGAGGTGTAGCGGTCCACCGCGTACATGCTCTGGCCGACACCGACCTCGGCGGCGAGGTGGATCACCGAATCCACTCCCTCCAGCGCCCGGCCGACCATGGCCTCGTCGCGTATGTCCCCAATCAGCAATTCGACGTCCGGGTCCAATTCGTCGGGCCGCGTCCGAGTGGGATGGACTTGCGCGATCAGATTGTCGAGAACCCGAACCCGGTCGCCGCGGGCGAGGAGTGCCCCGGCGACGTGGCGGCCGATGAAACCGGCGCCACCAGTGACAAGAACGGATTCTCCCACGAGCCCCTCCACGGATGGACGGTGATGTTTGCGACTGCTATTTCTGATTGCGTCGTTTGTGTATAAAATTGATAGGAATACCCATGATTCTTATTTTTAAAGGAACGCAAATTTTCACTTACATACGTGGGAAATCGTCATGTTCGCTTCGTGAAAAGAAGCGTGGTTGCGTCAATGTTAACACCGCCGTTTGATTTTCGACACCTTACCCAAAAGGCGTGGTCAGATTGGACGATCTTCCAGCAATTATTTTTCCAAGATACAAATATCATTCTGGCCCATTAAGGAAATTTTCAGGATGAGGAGAATCCCGTGACTGGGAAAAAGCTGCGGGTGGCGATTGCCGGTGTCGGAAATTGCGCTTCATCCTTCGTGCAAGGTGTAAGCTATTATGCCGATGCTCAAGTTAATGAGCCGCCGCCCGGGCTGATGACTTCTCGATCTCGGTGGCTATCGGGTCGGCGACATCGAAATGTCCGCCGCCTTCGACGTAAGCGCCGCCAAGGTCGGGCGGGATTTGTCCGATGCCATCTTTGCCCCCCCCAACAACACCTGCCGCTTCGCAACCCCGCGTGCTTCGGGGGTACGGGTGGAGCGCGGTCCGACACTGGACGGCATCGGTCGCTATCTGGCCGGTGACATCGAGGAGTCGGGGGAGGCGCCGATTGCCATCGCCGGGGCGCTGCGCCGGTCAGGCACCGATATTCTAGTGTCTTATCTGCCGGTCGGTTCGCAGAGGGCCACGGAGTTCTATGCCGAGCAGGCGCTGGAGGCCGGCTGCGCCTTCGTCAACTGCATCCCGGTTTTCATAGCTTCCGACCCAGGGTGGGCGAAGCGGTTCGAGCAGCACGGCCTGCCGGTCATCGGCGACGACATCAAGAGCCAGATGGGCGCCACGATCATCCACCGCACGCTGGCGAACCTGTTCCGCGAGCGCGGCGTCCGGCTCGACCACACCTATCAGCTGAACTTCGGCGGCAACACCGACTTCAAGAACATGCTGGAACGCGAACGCCTGGAATCGAAGAAGATCTCGAAGACCCGCGCCGTCACCAGCCAGTTGGACGTGCCGCTCGACGCGGACGACGTCCATATCGGTCCCAGCGATCATGTGCCCTGGCTGGCCGACCGGAAATGGGCGCACATCCGGCTGGAGGGCACCGCCTTCGGGGGGGTGCCCCTCAGCGTGGAACTGAAGCTGGAGGTCTGGGACAGCCCGAACTCCGCCGGTATCGTGATCGATGCGGTGCGCTGCGCCAAGCTGGCGCTCGACCGGAAGATGGCCGGGCCGCTGGTCGGACCGTCGAGCTACTTCATGAAATCGCCCCCCGAGCAGTTCACCGACCATGAAGCGCGCGAGCGCACGCTGCGCTTCATCGCCGGCGAGGTGGCAGACGGACGGCGCTTCCGGGCGTGAGCGGCGGCGTGGAAACAGTCCTGGTCCTGCTGCGTCACGCGTCGCACGACCGGCTGGGCTCCGTGTTGTGCGGACGCATGCCCGGCGTGACGCTCAGCGAGGCCGGCCGGCGCGAGGCCGACGCGCTGGCCGTCACATTGGCGCGTCATCGGTTCGCCGCCGTGCTGTCCAGCCCGTTGGAGCGCGCCGTGGAAACGGCGGCCGCCATCGCCGCGTCACAGGCCTTGGCCGTGGAGGTGGAGGAGGATCTCAACGAACTCGATCTTGGCGCCTGGGCCGGCATGCGCTTCGAGGACCTGCGCGGCGACCCGGCTTGGAATGTGTGGAACAGCGCGCGGTCGCACGCCCGCCCGCCCGGGGGCGAAACGATGACGGAGGTTCAGGCCCGGACGGTGCGCTGCATCGAGCGGCTGCGCCGCCGGTACGCCGGCCGGACCGTCGCGCTGATCAGCCACGCCGACGTCATCAAGGCGGCGCTGTGCCACGCCTTGGGGCTTTCCGTGGACTTCCACGCCCGGTTCGAAATCGCTCCGGCGTCCCGCAGCGTGCTGATCGCCGGGGAATGGGGCCTGAAGGTCCACAGCATCAACGAGGCGGCGGAATGACGAATCTGACGACCGACCAGATCCGCGCCCGGGTCGCCGCGCTGGGGGACTGGTTCCACAACATCGATCTCAACGGCGTCAGCACCGCCCCCGACCATTTCCTGCACGACTACCCGAACGTGAAGTGGCGGCGGTTCGCCCATGCGGTCCCGCAGGATCTGAGCGGCCTGACGGTGCTCGACATCGGCTGCAACGGCGGCTTCTACTCCATCGAGATGAAGCGGCGCGGCGCCGAGCGGGTGGTGGGAATCGACTTCGACGACCGTTATCTCGCACAGGCGCGCTTCGCCGCCGAAGTGACCCGCCAGGACATCGAGTTCCGCAAGCTGTCGGTTTACGACCTGGCGTTGCTGGGGGAGCGGTTCGACGTCGTCTTGTTCATGGGGGTGCTTTACCATCTGCGCCACCCGTTGCTGGCTCTCGACCTGATCCACGAGCATGCCGCCCGTGACCTGATGATCTTCCAATCCATGCAGCGCGGCTCCGAGACGGTCGAACCGGTGGGCATCGATTACGACTTCCGCCAGCAGGACCATTTCAACGCGCCGGGCTATCCGAAGCTGCATTTCATCGAACACCAGTATTCCGGCGATTGGACGAACTGGTGGGTCCCGAACGCGGCCTGCGCCGAGGCCATGCTGCGCAGCGCCGGCTTTCGGATCGTCGAGCATCCGGAGCAGGAGGTCTATGTCTGCCGCCGCGCTGCACGGCCGACGGAGGCGGGTGCCGTCTATCCCGCCCGGCCATCCACCGCCGCACCATCCACCGGACAGGCACTGGAAAACCACGTCAGGACGGGAAGCCAGGGATGATCGAAGCCGCCAAGATCTGGAACGAGCCCAACAACAAGTCCCACTGGAATCCCAATCTCGATCCGGAATGGGATCTGTTCGCTCGCATGACGATCCTGGCCGGACAGGCGATTCGGGCGGAGAACAGTGCGCTCACGCGCGTGTTGGGCGGCATCTCGCCCATCGATCCCTCCTTCATCTGCCGCCTGGACGAGCGCGGCGCGCTGGACCATGTGGACGTGGTTGCGGTGCATGGCTTTCCGCTCGACTGGAATCTCTGGCAGATCCGGGAATGGCCGGAGAAGATCGAGGAAATCCGCGCCGTCACCGGCAAGCCCATCTGGGTGACGGAGGTCGGCGTCTCGTCCTTCGGCGCGGAGGAAGTGCAGGCCTGGGGCGTCACCCGCACCGCGGAACTGCTGATCGGCCGGGTTCCGCGCATCCACTGGTACAGCCTCTACGACCTGCCCAGCGCCTGGGAGGCGACGACGCGTCACAAGGAGGCGGAAGGTTCCTCCTATTACCGTCATTTCCATATGGGGCTGCTGCGGGCGGACGGCACGCCCAAGCCGGCGCTCGACGCCTATGCGCCCTATGCGGCTGAGATGGGGATTTGCCAATGGTTTCACTTCGAGGATCACCGGCTGGACGATGCGGTGTCCTGGATGAAGCGGTTGGGCGTCCGGCACCTGCGCACCGGCCTGTCCTGGGCCGACAGCTTCCGGCCGAACGCGCTCGCTTGGTTCGACCGTCAGATGGAAGCGTTGGACGATTTCGATGTCACCATAACTTTCTGCTTCACGCCCGAGCATCGTGGAATCGAACCACACCACACCAGCCCGCCCCAGGTGGCCGAGGAGTTCGCGGAGTTCTGCGCTGCCATGGTCCGTCGCTACGCCAGCACCGCTCCGGCAGCGCCGTCCCCCCTGCTGGCGATGGAATAGGAGACGGTAGACCAAGACATCTCGCCACGCGGAGCGGCTGAACCATGCTGGTTTACGGCAATCGCGACCGTCTCGAAAACCCACGCGTCGTCGTGGCGCGGATCGCCGCCGCCCATCGTGCGGCCGCCGCCAAGCCTGACGGGCTTATCCGTCATGGCCTGCTGGTGTCCCTGTTCATCGAGGCGGCGGAGCTTGCGCAGGGCCTCGCAGACGCGGAATTCGCCGCGCTGGAGGAGGACGATTGCACCCCATGCCGCGACGCGGCGATGGCGGTCGTGATGGAGTTGGCCCGCGCCGTCGCCCGGTCCTGGCGCGGCGAGCCGCAGCCGAACGCTTGCACGCTGACGGCTGGGCTGGAGACATTGTCGGTGCAACCCCTGCCCGAAACCGTGCGGATACGCCGGTCCGAGGGCTATGCCTTCTATGGCCTCTATCCGGAAGCCCATCTGGAGGCTGCGGCCCGGCTTCCGCCGGATCTGCCCGCTCCGGTCGTCGTGATTGGCCTGCGCAGCATCGGAACCGGGCTGGCGGCGATGGCGGCGGTCGCGCTGGACGCGGCGCCTCCGGTCACTCTGCGTCCGATCGGTCATCCGTTCCATCGCGCCGTCCGCGTGTCGGCTCGCCTGCGGACCGCCCTGCTGGCCGATGCGGGCGCGTCCTATGTGATCGTCGATGAAGGGCCGGGTCTGTCCGGCAGTTCGTTCGGCGCCGTCGCCGATTGGCTGGAGGAGGCGGGCGTGCCGCCCCGGCGGATTGTGTTCCTTCCAAGCCATGGCGGCGCTCCGGGTCCGCACTCATCCGACCGGCATCGCCGCCGTTGGGCCGAGGCGGTGCGTCCGGTGATCGGCTTCGATGAACTGGCGCACGCTGCGCATGGCCCGGTGCCGCCCTTGGAGCGCTGGTTCGAGGACACGCTCGGCCCTGCGGTCGCACCGTTGCGCGATCTGTCGGGCGGTGCATGGCGGACGGTATCGGCGGATTTGGCGGCGGATGTTGCGGCAGACTGGCCGCCGGTCCATGCGCAGCAGGAACGCCGCAAGTTCCTGTTGCGCACCGCCTCCGGCCCCTGGCTTTTGAAGTTCGCCGGCCTCGGACGCCTGAGCGATGCCAAGCTGGACCGGGCCCGCGTGTTGCATCAGGCGGGTTTCACGACGGAACCCATCGCACTCCGTCATGGCTTCCTGGCGGAGCGTTGGTTGGACGGCGCTCAACCGCCCTCCACCATGCCTTTAAAGCGCTTGGCCGATTATCTCCTGTTCCGCGCCCAACGCTTTCCGGCGGAGCGTGACACGGGCGCCAGCCTTCCGGACCTGCTGGCGATGGCGCGTGTGAACATCGGCGAGGCGCTTGGCGCCGCCGCGACCGTCTCCTTGGATCGCTGGACACCGGACATCCTGAGGGAGCTGAGCGCCGGGGGCCGGCGCGTCATCACCGACAACCGCCTTCACATCTGGGAGTGGCTGCGCACCACCGACGGCCGGTTGCTGAAGACCGACTCGCTCGATCATGCCGACGCGCATGACCTGATCGGTTGTCAGGACATCGCCTGGGACGTTGCGGGGGCCATCGTCGAATTCAGCCTTGCGACGGCGGAAGCCGACCGGCTGTGCGACGCAGTGGGCGCTTCAAAGCGGCTGGTGGCCTTCCATCTTCCCTGCTATCTCGCCTTCCAGATCGGCTACTGGTCATTTGCCTCCTCCGATGCGGGAGCGGGGTCGATGCGCCGCCTCTACGAGAAGGCTTGGAAACGGCAAGCGGGCCGTGGGGCGCGTTCCTCACTTCCCGTCGGCACATCATAACCGCCGCTTTGAGCAATGCTTTCGTGCTTGGCGCGTTCCTGGCAACCGCGGCGTCCGTGCGCAGCCGATCTGGGCAGCGTCATCGAAAACGAAGTGCGGTCATTGGCCTTCTGCCTTCTCGTCACCGTGCGCCGAACTGATGACAAGCAGCAGGTCTCCGTGCTGGATGATGTGGCGGTGACGCTCCGTGAAGGGAATGGCGCGGCCATTGCTGTGGATCTGCACAACCACGCCGGCGGTCGCCATTGCCATGGTCTTGCCGATTTCGTCCTGGGCCGCCGGGCGCTCCGTCAGCACCATTTGGCCACCCACCGACATGAGGTCGCACAGGAATGGCGTGGCATGGCTGGTTTCCACAGCATCGGCCATGAGATAGCCACCGATCCTGGGCGGTGACACCACCAAGTTGTGTGATGGCGGAACGTTGTTGGGATCCGGTATGTTGGGGCATTCAAGAATATGGCTGGATGTTCGCGGGGCTTGCCCAGGCGCGCCATGTCAAACGGAGCAAGGGCGTACAGCGGTCCGTCGCCGCCATGACGAGCCCCAAACCCCCGGCCCCGCTGATCCCGGTCAACCCCACCGCCGCCCTTTGGGCGGTGGCCCGCCAGGGCCAGGGTTGACGGGGAGCACTGGCCGGGGGTCATGACCAAGGCGGCGATCGCAGGCTCCGTGGCTTCCATGGAGGGGCCGCCATGTACCAGATCCATCCCAACGCCCGAACCACGCCGGCCGTGCGTGCCGCCATCGCGGCGTCCACCGAGTCCTCCGGCGTGCTGGCCAAGCGCTATGGGGTCAGCACCGAGACCATTCGCAAATGGCGCACGCGCGGTGCTGCCGACGTTCAGGACCATTCCTCGCGGCCGCAGCG
The DNA here is from genome assembly GCF_058780635.1 of Azospirillum sp. UENF 312511. NCBI lineage: Bacteria > Pseudomonadati > Pseudomonadota > Alphaproteobacteria > Rhodospirillales > Azospirillaceae > Azospirillum > Azospirillum sp. UENF 312511. Next base: position 855,141 of record NZ_JBSNCG010000001.1, read on the forward strand.
CCTGCGCTGGCGGGCGACCGAGGAAGAGCGTGCCATCGTCTGCGAGCTGCGCCGGAGCACCGGCTTCCCGCTCGACGACCTCACCTTCACGGTGCGCCACTTCCTGCCCCACCTGAACCGGGATTCGATCTACCGCATCCTCAAGGCGGAAGGGCTGAACCGTTTGCCACCGCGGCCGTCCACCATGCCGGCCAAGCCGACCAAAAAGTTCAAGACCTACGACCTTGGCTTCCTCCACGTCGACATCAAGCACCTGCCCAAGCTGCAAACCGCCGATGGCGAGCGGCGCAAACGTTACCTCTACGTCGCCATCGATCGCGCCTCCCGCATGGTCCACCTGGCCGTCAAAGACGAAGAGAACGAAGCCTGCGCGAGCGCGTTTCTGAAGGAGGCCGTAGCCGCTTTTCCCTTCACGATCACTCACGTGCTCACTGATAACGGCAGCTGCTTCACCGCCGACGCCTTCGAGAAGACCTGTCGCGACCTCGGCATCGCACACCGCCGCACCAAGCCCTACACGCCCAAGACGAATGGCATGGTGGAGCGCTTCAACGGCCGCATCGGCCGCGATGTGCTCGTCATCACCGTCGGCACCCACCGCTCGCTGGAGCGCCTGCTGCAGGGCTACAACGTCGCTTACAACGCCCGCCGGCAGCGCGTGCTCGAGGGCAAAGCGCCCAACGACATCGTCAAGGCGCGCCTGCGCCGCAAGCCCGAACTGGCCAATCCTCATTACCGACCGCCTGACGATCCCTGTCGCCTCCCCAAAGCGATGGTAGTGGTCGAACGCGCCAAGGAGGTGTCGCATCCGGACACCGCTTTCTTCTCTACAGGTTCTTGCTCACCAATGCCCATCCGATCGGCCCGCGAGTTTACCAGGTAATCACGTAGTCGCCGGTGTAGGGGCTGGACCCGACCTGCATGTTTTTGGTGCCGAAGGCTTCCTGCAAGGCGGAGGCGTTGCCGTTGACCGTCATACCACGGGCGCTCCAACCATTGGCGTCGTGGGCAACCGTGAATTCGCCTTTCGACTGAATGAGGTTCGAGTCATTCACCGCGTGGATCTTCATCGTTCCCTGCCGTGCGGCGGTAAGTTCAGCTTCGCGGCTGGCGATGATGTCTTCCCACCCGTCCTCCTTTTTCAAAGTGCCGGAGGCAAGGCCGCTTCTCATGCGGTTGATTTCGTCTGGATACGCTTCGAGAACCACTTGCTTCCGGTCAGCCAAGGCCTGATCCATCGTCTTCGGCATGCTGCCATAGAGTCCTTGGAGAGACTTTACCGTGCCATAAATGTTCCTCTCCGCTTCGCTCAACTGGCTCAGCTGATCGTCATCGAGCGCAGGCAACTCGGAAAGCTTGCCGTCGCGAACCAGAGCCCGGACCTGATCGTCGGCAACGGCGTTGGCGGCATTCCGGAAAACATCCGACTTGGCCCATTCCTTGACGGCGGCGATGCCGTCCGAGGCCTTTCCATACGCGGACGGCTTCATCGGCACGCCGCCGTTTTCAGCCGCTTGCGTCATGGGCAGAGGGTTCACGATCGCGGAATTGCGACCTCTTCCCGCCAGATGCGCCGCAAGTTGGCTCGCAACGGCATGCTCCTGCTCTGCCTTCGCCATCAGCGCCTTGGCGCGATCCGACAATTCGACCTTGGAAGACGGGCTGAAACCGCTCGCGGTGGTGGTGTCGGCCTTTTTCACAAAGACATCCGTCGCCGTGCTCGGGGTCGAACGAGCAGGCAAGAGGTTGCTCATTTGCGAACCTGCAGCGCTGATGGCACTCATGATTCCTAACCCCTTCCGTTGGGTCACAGATTACTTAACAGAATTGAGAGGTAAAATCAAATAACAATCCTTTGGCGCATTATTTTATAAATAATCATTCGCAATCGAATGGTCTTGATTAAAACGATGGGGCTCGTGAGCCCCATCGCTGCGGTTGCTTTTACTGCATGCGGAACTGGCCCGCATAGGAGCCGGTACCCAGGCTTCCTTCCGCCAGCTTGACGCAAGACGGCTTCCCACCCGATCCCTTGTAGGCATTGGTCGAGGCGAAGCCGCCAACGCTGCTCACCTGGACTTGGAACTGGCAGCCATAGATCCCCTGCTGGTAGCGAACGGTGCACAGCGTGCTCGCACCGGACGTCGATCCGGTGAAGGTGGCGGTCGCTCCATTGGAAATCGAGAATGGCGCCGAGATGCTGCCGCTGGTGCAGCTCGCCGAATCGAGGGTGATGCTGGAGCCGAAGCTGTTGACGATCTGGAACTGCACGCTCGCCGCCTGAGCGGCACCCGCGGTCCCAACGATCAGGGCGCCGGCAAGAAAAACGCCGTTACGGATTCGAGAAAGAGAGTCAAAGGCACGCATTCCGGGCACTCCATATTTTTTATTGTAAGAGTACGTTTAGTGATCGCCTCGGCCTGTCTGGTCATTCGATGCCGCCATGCACCTTGGTGAGTGTGCATTCAAGGGTGCACAAAATGATCATGATGCAGCTGAAGGATGCTGAATTTATGCCTCATGATTGAGGAGAGTCAACAACAAAGCGCTCATAGGTAGATAGATGTCTTTTAATTACCCCTGTATGTCTGCCCAACGGCAAGGGAGTTGTGGATGGAGCGGAGAAAGGACAGGCTTCGCCTTGTCTGTCCAAAAAATACTTAGATACCGATGCATTGGGCTTTTCATTGAGTTTTCTCTTGCTGGATGGCTCCTTGTGCGACAGGGTTGCCTTCGGCTGAAGGGCGTCGGGACCTGGACTAAGGAGCCACGGAGACGGGCATGGACCAGCTGATCGCGCTCGAAGGCGTTTCAAAGACATTCCTGAGCGGCAAGAGGCCGGTGCCCGTCCTGCAATCCGTCAGCCTTTCGGTCAGTGCCGGAGAGCTTTGCGCCATCATGGGGGTCTCAGGTTCAGGAAAAAGCACGCTGATGACCCTCATGGGGCTTCTGGACCGGCCAAGCGCCGGGCGGCTGCTGTTCCGTGGGCGCGACCTTGGACCGGCTTCCGGCGATGACCTCGCCGACATCCGCAACCGGGAAATCGGCTTCATCTTCCAAGCGTTTCACCTGCTTCCCCGCCTGTCTGCGCTCGACAACGTCGCCATGCCGCTGCTGTATCGGGGAACTCCCCGGCGGGAGGCGTTGGCGCGTGCCGAGGCCCGATTGGAACAGGTCGGTCTGGCCCACCGCCTTCACCATCTTCCGGACGAGATGTCCGGCGGCCAGCGCCAGCGTGTGGCGGTCGCCCGGGCGCTGATCGGTCAACCCTCCATTCTGCTGGCGGATGAGCCGACCGGCAATCTCGACAGCCAATCGGCCCAGGACATCATGGCCACGCTGGTCGCCCTCAATCGGGACATCGGCGCCACGGTCATCATCGTCACCCATGACCCATCGATCGCCGCCCGATGCCATCGCCGCATCCTCATCCGCGACGGGCGGCTGGCGGAGGATGTGAGTGGCCCGTGCTGAGTCGCCCACGCGTGCATTCCAGCCGGAACGCGGCGGTTCTGCGGCTGATCGCCCGCGAGGCGTTCGGGAATCTTCGGGCCACGCGCACGCGGTCGATGCTGGCCTTGCTGGGAATCGTGATCGGCACGGCGTCGGTGGTCGCCCTGATCAACGTCGGGGGCAACGCCGGCAAGGAAGCCGTCAACCAGTTCAAGGCCATGGGCGTCGATCTGGTGATGGCGCAACAGCCGGTGGGCAGCGGGGCAGGGGGGCGCACCCCCGCCTATTACGACGCGGCGGACATCGAGCGCCTGCCCGACGCACTGCCGGATGTCCGTGCCGCCGCACCGCTCATCCTGTCCAGCGCCCAGTTGTCGGCCAACGGGCGCTCCGCCCTCGGCAACGTCATCGGGTCCACCGCTTCGCTGAACCAGGTGATGCCTCTGCCAATGCGGGCTGGCCGCTTCCTCTCCAGCTATGATGGCGCCGAGCCCTTCGCCGTGGTCGGTTCGAGGCTGTCCCGCGCTCTCGGGGCGCCGGGAGTTCCGCTGATGCCCGGCGACCGACTGCGCGTCGAGGGCGCGATCCTCACTGTGATCGGCGTGTTGTCCGATGTGACCCTGAACCCTCTGTTTCCCGTCGATGTCGACGACACCATCCTCGTTCCGCAGGGCGCCGCCCGACGGGTCATGCCGTCGCCCGCCATAACCTCCGTGGCGATCCGCGTGGCTCCGGACGCCGATCCGGGCACGGCCGCCGACGCCATAGCGCGTTATTTCGGGGACAGGATGCGGAGCGTGACCATCGACGTGCGCAGCGCGCGCCAGTTGATCGAGGGAATGGAGCGGCAGGCCGATCTGTTCACCTGGCTGTTCGCGGCGATTGGCGGCATCTCGCTGCTGGTCGGCGGGATCGGTGTCATGAACGTCATGCTGATGGGGGTCATGGAACGCCGGCGGGAGATCGGCCTGCGCATGGCGGTGGGCGCGCGGGCCGGAGACGTCCGCGTCATGTTCCTGGTCGAGGCCGCTGCCCTGTCGGTGACCGGTGGACTGGCCGGCGCCGCGCTGGGCATGGCATTGGCGTGGGGATTCGCCATTCTGTCCGGCTGGGCCTTCGTGTTCTCGCCGCTGGCGATCCCCCTGGGAACGGGCGTCGCCACCGTGGTCGGCGTGCTGTCCGGTTATCATCCGGCTGCGATGGCCGCCCGGCTCGACCCCATAGACGCCCTGCGCGCCGAATGATCATGGACACAGCATCATCGCTGTCCGGATGGTGCAGACGCGCCCGTCGGAGGTCGTGACGGTGTCGCCGACGCGGCGGCTCCACCGCCCGTCCGAATGGACATAGGTATCGCCGCGCCGGATGGTCGTGCCGCCGTCGGAATGCTCGAAGCGGTCTCCGCTCCGACGTGTCCACCCGCCATTGGAGCGGACATACAGATCGCCGCGTCGGACCGACGTACCCCCGGCGAAGACGGTCGTGTCCACCTCCCGGCGCGCCCAGGCGGGAAGGGCGGCGGGGGAGGCGAGCAGGTCGTCCCACTCGGCGGCTTCGGGTGGGCCGGAGGGAGCGTCCTGGGCCGGCGCAAGGCCGGGGCCTGGCACGGTTTCCAGATACACGGCGACGGGCGGCCGGGCGTGGAATGGCATCGACGGCGCAGACGGGGGAGACGCAGCGCGTCCGGTTCCGCGCACGCGGACGCCAGCAGGCCCGCCAAGGCCGGGATCAGGCGATGGGCGCGTCGAAGCATCGTCATGGTTTCCCTTTTCCACGCCTTTGGGTCACGGTTATAGACTGGAGAATCCACCGGAGGATCGTATAATTGGGATGTTTATCTCTCCTGGGTTGAAGGTCGGCTTCCTTTCATGATGCAGAGCGCCTGCCGCCGGCTTGCCCGGAAGATCGCCGTCATGCTCATGGCGAGCGGCGTCTGGCTTCTCTCCGGTCCGTCGGCCGAGGCTCAGTCTCCGGTTCGGACTCGAGCCCAGGAGCCGCATGGCGGAGTGACCCTGGCGCCGCCGGCAACTCCCGACGGTCCCACCATCGCGCTGACGCTTCCCGACGCGGTGGCTCTTGCCCTGCGGGACAACCGGACGATCAAGAGCGCCTATTTGCAGCGGATATCACAGAAGTTCGATCTGAGGGTGGCGGAGGACAAGTTCTCGCCGCGTTTAACGGTGTCGGGCACGGCCATCGCCCGCCGGGCGAACGGCCTCGGTTCCCGCAGCGCCGACATCACCCCCATCATCGACATGACGACGCCGTTGGGGACGCAGATCGTTCTTGCCGCCCCCACCAGCCATGTCCGGGACGGCGGGGCGTCCACCTTTTCATCGGCCCTCAACCTGGCGGTGATCCAGCCGCTCCTGCGGGATGGCGGCATCGAGGTGAACACCGCGTCGGTGCGCATCGCCCGCATCGACGAGCAGATCAACCGCCTTCAGCTCAAACTCACCGTGTCGCGCACCGTGAGCGAGGTCATCCTCACCTACCGGGAGTTTCTGAGGGCGCGGGAACAGCTGCGGATCGCGCGGGAGTCATTCAAACGCTCGCGCGACCTGCTGGATGTCAGCCGCTCCCTGATCCGGGCCGGGCGCATGGCCGAGGTCGAGCTGGTGCAGAACGAGGCGGACGTGGCGGCCCAGGAATACGCGGTCGAGGAAGCCGCCAACCAGCTGGACGGCGCCCGGCTGGCGCTTCTGGGCGTATTGGCGGTCAGCGCCAGCACGGACATCAGCGCAATGGACACGCTGGAGTCCCGCGCGATGCGGATCGACGTGGAAAAGGCCCTGGTCATCGCCTTCGACAACCAGCCGGAGCATCTGGCCCAACTTCTCGCCATCGAACGGAGCAAAATCACCCTGGCGGTTGCGCGCAACCAGCGCCAATGGGATCTCGCGGCCATCGGGGGGGCCAATCTGGGACGGACGCGCGCTCCGCTGGGCCGGGCGCGGGACAGCGGTGTCTATGGCGGGCTGCAACTCGTCGTGCCGCTGGGCGACCTGTCGCTGGAGCAGGCGGAGGTGGGGGCCAACGTGGCATGGCGCGAGGCCGAACTGCGGTTGGAGGCGCTTCGCCAGCGGATCGAGAAGGAGGTCCGGGACGCCGTCCGCAACGCGCAGACCCGCTGGCGGCAGCTCGAACTGGCGCGCCGGTCCCGTGATCTGGCGCGCCGGAAGATCGACGTGGAGAATCAGAAGCTGAAGGTGGGCCGATCCTCGAACTTTCAGGTGCTGAGCTTCGAAGCGGACCTCAGAAATGCCGAGAACGCCCTGCTGTCCGCGGTGATCGCCTACCTGAACGCGCTGACCATTCTGGACCAGCAATTGGGGACGACGCTTGATACCTGGCAAATCTCCATCAATGACTAGCGGCCCGAGTGATGTCCCGGACCGCCGGATGCGTCTTTCCTGGCGCCGCGCCGCCTTTTTGGCCGCATCGGCTGGCGTTGCCGCGGTGGCTGTGGTCGGTTCGGGCGTCTGGTCAACGGTGGCCGGTCCCGCCGACTCCGGCCAACCCCGCATCGTCGTGGTGACCGCCAAGCCCTTGGTCTCGCGAATCAGCGTGGTCGGCGTCGTGGAGCCGGGGACGACCGTCAACGTCGTGGTGCCCTTCGATGGTTCGATCAAGGAAAAGCGCTTTGAATACGGTGGCCATGTCGGTCATGGGGCGGTGCTGCTGGTCATGGACACGGCGGAACTGGATGTGAGGCTGCGAGAGGCTCAGGTTGGGCTCCTGCGGGCCAGCCGGGCGGTGGACGAGTTGAAGGGTTGGGCCGCCGGTGCAGAGGTCTCCCGCGCGCGGCGCGGCGTGGCCGCGGCGAAGCTGGCGCTCGACGACAGCCGCCGCAAAGCGGCCGAAACGCGGCTTCTGCTCGATCAGGGGATCGTGCCGCGGATGGAATGGGAAACCCAGGTGCAACAGACGGCAACCCTGAAGATCCAGCTTGAGGCGGCGGAACAGGAGCTGAAGACCGTTCTGGACAGGGGTGGCCAGTCCCATCGGGAGATCGCCGAACTGGAGCTGAAGAACGCGCAGGCCCGGGTGGCGGAGTATCAGGAGCAGCGTGACCGCACGGCGATCGAAGCCCCTGTGTCCGGCATCATCCTGCGCCCGATCCAGACTCCATCCAGTCAAGCCCTCCAGCCGCCCCTGGACATTGGCGCGCGGCTGTCCCGGGGCCAGTCGCTGTTCACCGTTGCCGATGTGGAGCGGCTGGTGGTGACGGCCAAAGTGGACGAGGCGGACATCAACCGTCTGCGTGTCGGTCAGGCGGTGGAGGTCACCGGCGAGAGTTTCGGCAACGCCGCCATCAACGGCCGGATCGCCCATGTCTCGGCCCAGGCGTTGCCGCCCACGTCGGGGCAGGGGGCGCTCTTCGAGATCAAAGTCGACATCACCCCGACCGACGAGCAGGCGCAGCGCATGCGCGTCGGCATGTCGTCCGTCGTCACGATCATGGTGTACGAGAAGCCGAACGCGCTCGTGGTTTCCCCGGAGGCTCTGTCGAAGGATGGCCAGGGACCGTTCGTGATGGTTCTCGATCCACGGACGGAGCAGCCGCGCAAGACGCGGGTCATACTGGGACGGCCCACGGAGGATGGTGTCGAGGTGCTGGATGGACTGCAGGAAAAGGACAGGCTGCTCGTGCGCTGACCGATGGCCGATTGGGCAAATCGCCAAGGCTGCGTCAGGTCTCACGGCGCGGCGTGCATGAGGACATGACGCCACGCTGAGGCGGCTCGAGCGCCCTCATAAGAGCGATGCCGTTCCAAACCCCCATGGCATTATTAACATAAAAATTCAGTATTTTTAGATTTTCAAAATCTACTAGTTAAGTAGATTTTGTTTGACAGGCTGCTCTCGGATTGGTGTGATCGAGGTGAAAATCAACCTTGGCGATGCTATTTCGGGAGGCTTCGATGGCAGCGGGTGTGAAACGGGTTGGGTCCACCGCAAGACGGGCTTTCCTCGGCATGACCCTGGCGGCGGGTGTGGCCCTCCTCTCGTCCGGTGGCGCGCGGGCCGAGGCGACGGACCTGACCATCGCCATCCAGTACGGGCTGAGCTACCTGCCGCTGATGGTCGCCAAGAACCACGGGCTGATCGAAAAATACGCTGCGGCGGAGGGAATCGGGCCGGTCAAGATCAACTGGCTCGTTCTGAACGGCGGCGTGGCCGCCAACGACGCTCTGCTGAGCGGCAACGCCCAGATCGTCTCGGCCGGCATCTCGCCGCTTCTGGCGGCCTGGGACCGGACGCGGGGCGGCATCGGCGTGAAGGCCATTTCGGGCCTGGACTCCTCCGCCTTCTGGATCAACAGCAACAACCCCAACGTCCGCAGCATCCGCGACCTGACCGACAAGGACCGCATCGCCGTGCCGGCGGTGAAGGTCTCGATCAACTCGGTCGTTCTTCAGATCGCCGCGGAGAAGGAGTTCGGGCCGGGGCACCATTACGATTTCGAAGCGCTGACCACGCCGCTCAGCCCGCCGGACGCCACCGCGGCCCTGGTGTCCGGCAAGACGGAAATCACCGGCCACGTCACCACGCCGACCTACGGCACCCTCCAACTCGCCCACCCGAACGTCCACCGCATCTTCAATTCGCGCGACGTCATCGGCGAGGCGACGCTGGTGCTGAGCTACACCACGCAGAGATTCTACGACGAGAACCCGAAGCTCACCGCCGCCGTGGTGAAGGCGATGGGTGACGGCTTCGCGCTCATCAAGCGCGACAAGACCGAGGCCGCCCGCATCTATCTGGCGGAAGAGCGCAGCAAACTGACCCAGGACGAAGTCGTGGCGCTGCTCAACAACCCGGACATCAGCTACTCCCAGATCCCCCACAACACCGGTGTGATCGCCGACTACATGCACCGCATCGGCTCGATCAAGACCAAGCCGGCCTCATGGAAGGACTACACCCTTCCGATCCTGCACAGCGAAACGGGGAGCTGATCCATGAGCAGCGACCGTGAACCGCCGGAGGAGTTGGTCTGCCTGCCGTTTCCCGAGGCCATGGCGCTGTGGCTGCTGATGTCCGATCCCGGCGAGACCGATCCGTCGCTCGACCTCCGGCTTTTGCACACCCTTTCGGTGGCCTTCGTGCTGCTGGCCTTCGGCGCCGTCGCGCTGCTCGCCTGGTTCCACGCCGCATGACGCCGGCCGCTCTCCGCCCTCCTGCCCGCCTCTCCATCCCTTCCTTCCCACAGGAGTCTGTCCGATGAGCCTTCCCAGCGGTTTCGACATCAAGCCCATCAACGGCAACATCGGCGCCGAACTGCGCGGCGTCACCCTGTCCGGCGATCTGCACCCGGCGGTGCTGAAGGCGATCCAGGACGCCGTCTATGAGTACAAGGTGATCTTCGTCCGCGATCAGCACCACATCGACGACGTCCGGCAGGAAGCCTTCGGACGGCTGTGGGGCAAGCTGGTCGGCCATCCGACCGTGCCGTCGCTCGGCGGGACCGAAGGCATCCTGGATGTGGACGGCTCCCGCGGGGAACGCGCCAGTTCCTGGCACGCCGACATCACCTTCCTCGGCGATTACCCCAGCATCACCATCCTGCGCCCGCATGAACTGCCGGACCGCGGCGGCGACACGCTGTGGGGCAACACGGCGGCGGCCTACGCCGAACTGCCGGAGCCGTTGCGCGAGTTGGCCGACAAGCTGCGGGCGATCCACACCAACCAGTACGATTACGTGGGCGACCGCGGGAACGTCCGTGAGGACGGGCTGAAGCGCTTCAACGAGGTCTTCACCTCCACCGTTTACGAGACGGAGCATCCGCTGGTCTCCGTGCACTCGGTCACCGGCGAGCGCACCCTGCTGGTCGGGCATTTCCTGCAACGGCTGGTCGGCTTTGGCACCTCCGATTCCAACCGGCTGATCGGCATCTTCACCGACCACGCCACCCGTCCGGAAAACACGGTGCGCTGGCACTGGTCGCCGGGCGACGTGGCGATCTGGGACAACCGCGCCACCATCCACCGCGCCGTCGACGACTACGGCGACCGTCCCCGCGTCGTCCGCCGCACGACGGTGGCCGGCGATGTGGTGGTCGGCGTCGATGGCCGTCCCAGCGTGACCCGCGTGCTTGGCCGCAAGCCGAGCCTCGCCGCCTGACATCCTGCCGGGTCCGGCATGGGGGTTCACGCCCTCCGTGCCGGACCGGAGGATCGCGGAACCGGCGGGCTGGCGCGGGTTTCGCGATTCTCTTTCGTGCATAAATAACATGATATATATGTATATATTGTCTATTTTCGCTGTTGAATCATTCGTGGAATCATGATGTCATTTTCCTACTAGAGATTAGGTAAAATTTTCGGAGGTTCGTATGTTCCACCCTGGACGTGTCATCCGTCACGCGCTCTGCGCCTTGGCCGGGCTGGGGCTTGCCGCCGCAGCGCTGGCCGGTCCGGCGGCGGCGGAAGGCCGGATACGGATCGCCGAACAATACGGGCTGGGCTATCTGCCGCTGCATGTGCTGCGCCACCAGAAGCTGATCGAGAAGCACGGCAAAGAGCTGGGTCTCGACGTCACCGTGGAGTGGGTGCAGCTCTCCGGCGGCGCCGCGATGAACGACGCGCTGCTGTCGGACAGCATCGATCTGGGGTCGGCGGGCGTCGGTCCGCTGCTGACCATCTGGGACCGCACCAAGGGCAACGCCAACGTCAAGGCCATCGCCGCCCTGAACAGCATGCCGCTGTTCCTGACCACCACCAACCCGACCGTCAAGACGCTCAAGGACTTCACCGACAAGGACAAGATTGCCCTGCCGGCGGTGAAGGTCGGCGTCCAGGCCCGCGTCCTCCAGATGGCCGTGGAGAAGGAGTTCGGGGAGGGCAAGTTCGACGCGCTCGACAAGCTGACCGTCTCGCTGCCGCATCCCGACGCCACCGCCGCCCTGCTGTCCGGCTCGTCGGAGATCACCGGCCACATCTCCGGTCCGCCGTTCCAGTACCAGCAGCTGCGCGATCCGAAGATCCACAAGGTCTTCAGCTCCTACGACGTGCTGGGCGGGCCGCACACCTTCAACCTAATCTGGGCAAAGGAAGCCTTCCGGACCAAGAATCCCAAGACCTATCAGGCCTTCCTCGGCGCGCTGAAGGAGGCGATGGACGTCATCAACGCCGACCATTCCGCGGCGGCGGACATCTATCTGGCGCAGAACCGGGGCGACCTCGACAAGGCCTTCGTCGTCAGCATCCTCGACGACCCGGACAACCAGTTCACCGTCGCCCCCGCCCGCGTCGGGGCTTTCGCCGACTTCATGCACAAGGTCGGCGCCATGAAGAACAAGCCTGCCTCCTGGAAGGACCTGTTCTTCGAAGACCTGCACGGCGAAACCGGGAGCTGATCCGATGAACGCCTTCACCTATCCCGCCAGCGTGGACACCGAGAGCGTGGGCACCGCCAGCGTGTCCGAACGCCCGCTGCTGGACGTGTCCGGCGTGACGCTCCAGTACAAGACGCGCCGCCATCTGGTGACTGCGACCTACCGGGTCGATTTCCAGGTGTTCCAGGCGGAACGCTACGTCCTGCTGGGGCCGTCCGGCTGCGGCAAGTCTTCGCTGCTGAAGGCGGTGGGCGGCTTCCTCCAGCCGGTGGAGGGCGCCATCCGCCTGAACGGCCGCACAGTGACCGGGCCGGGGCCGGACCGCATGATGGTGTTCCAGGAGTTCGACCAGCTGCCCCCCTGGAAGACGGTGAAGCAGAACGTCATGTTTCCGCTGCTCGCCAGCGGCAAGGCGTCGCGCCGGGAGGCCGAGGAGAAGGCGCTGGACTGCATCGCGCGGGTGAACCTGTCCAAGTTTGCCGACGTGCACCCGCACATGCTGTCGGGCGGGATGAAGCAGCGCGTCGCCATCGCCCGCGCCATGGCGATGGAGCCGGACATCCTGCTGATGGACGAACCCTTCGCGGCGCTGGACGCGCTGACCCGCCGCAAGATGCAGGAGGAGCTGCTCCAGCTCTGGGACGATCTGCGCTTCACCGTCCTGTTCGTCACCCACTCCATCGAGGAGGCGCTGGTCGTCGGTTCGCGCATCCTGGTGCTGTCGCCGCATCCCGGTCAGGTGAAGGCGGAGCTGAACTGCGACGGCTACGACCATTTCGCGGTGGGCAGCCCGGCGTTCCAGGACACCGCCCAGCGCATCCACACCATGCTGTTCGCCGACGAGGTGGAAACGGTGAAGGGGCTGCCGTCATGACCGGCCTGTCCCTGGCCCCACAGGGCCGCCGCGTGCCGCCCGTCCGCCCGGAGTATGAACGGACGGTCGCCACCACCGGGCCGATCGGCGACGTGGCCCGCCCGCTGTCCCTGTGGGAGCGGATCGGCAACATCACCGCGCTCCGCCGCTTCGCCGTTCTGGCCACGGTGGCGCTGCTCTGGCAGGTCGCCGCGACGTGGCAGAACAACCCGCTGATGTTCCCCACCTTCACCGCCACCGTCGCGGCCCTGTGGGAGGCGATCTGGCGGGAGAACCTGCTGTCGATGGCCTGGGTGTCGCTCTCGGTTCTGCTGAAGGGCTACGTCATCGCCGTGGTGCTGGCCGTGCTGCTGACCAGCTTCGCGGTGTCCACGCGCATCGGCAATGACGTGCTGTCCACCCTGACCTCGATGTTCAACCCGCTGCCGGCCATCGCACTGCTGCCCATCGCCATGCTGTGGTTCGGGCTGGGCGCGGTCAGCCTGACCTTCGTTCTGGTCCACGCCGTGCTGTGGCCGCTGGCGCTGAACACCCACGCCGGCTTCACCTCGGTGTCGGAAACGCTGCGCATGGCCGGGCGTAATTACGGGCTGAGCGGCATCCGCTACGTCGTCACCATGCTGATCCCGGCGGCCTTTCCGGCCATCCTGACCGGGCTGAAGGTCGGCTGGGCCTTCGCTTGGCGCACGCTGATCGCGGCGGAACTGGTGTTCGGCGTCTCGTCGGGCAAGGGCGGGCTGGGCTGGTTCATCTTCCAGAACCGCAACGAGCTGTACATCGACAAGGTGTTCGCCGGCCTCGTCACCGTCATCCTGATCGGCCTCGTCGTCGAGAACGTCGTCTTCCGCTGGATCGAGACCCACACCGTCCGCAAGTGGGGCATGGTCCGATAAGCCCTCTCCCCTCTGGGGAGAGGGTGGCCCGAAGGGCCGGGTGAGGGGGTTGCGCTTTTGCCGAACGCACCAAACCGCGCATCCCCCTCACCCTAACCCTCTCCCCGGAGGGGAGAGGGAATTGACGTGAGCCTTCAGCAAGGAAATCCATCCGTGCCTTTCGACAGCAACCTGACCACCGAGCGCCCGACCTTCGTCACGCATCTGGAATGCGCCTACACCGGCGAGCGGTACGAGGCCGACACCGTCCACAACCTGTCCAAGGCCGGCAAGCCGCTGCTGGTCCGCTACGACCTTGAGGGGGTGCGCGGCGCGCTGACCAAGGACGCACTGGCCGAACGCCCGCAGGATTTGTGGCGCTACCGCGAGCTGCTGCCGGTGCGCCGGGTGCAGGACATCGTCAGCCTGGGCGAGGCGGTGACCCCGCTGGTCGCGCTGCCCAAGCTCGCCGCCAAGCTGGGGGCGGCGGAACTGCTGTTGAAGGACGAGGGGCGTCTGCCCACCGGCTCCTTCAAGGCGCGCGGGTTGGTCATGGCGGTGTCCATGGCGAAGGCCTTCGGAATCAAGCACATGGCCATGCCGACCAACGGCAACGCCGGCGCAGCGCTGGCCGCCTACGCGACGCGGGCCGGCATCAAGACGACGATCTTCTGTCCGGAGGACACGCCGGAGGTCAACGTCTCCGAGATCGAACTCCAGGGCGCCACGGTCTACCGCGTCAACGGGCTGATCGACGACTGCGGCAAAATCGTGGGGGAGGGCAAGGCCAAGGCCGGCTGGTTCGATGTCTCCACCCTGAAGGAGCCCTACCGCATCGAGGGCAAGAAGACCATGGGTCTGGAACTGGCCGAGCAGCTCGGCTGGGAGGTGCCGGACGTCATCTTCTACCCGACCGGTGGCGGCACCGGCCTGATCGGCATGTGGAAGGCCTTCGCCGAACTGGAGGCCATCGGCTTCATCGGCTCCAAGCGCCCGCGCATGGTTGCCGTGCAGGCCGCCGGCTGCGCCCCGATGGTCCGCGCCTACGAGGCCGGGGAAGAGCACGCGCCGCGCTGGCAGGACGCCCACACCATCGCGTCCGGCATCCGGGTGCCGCAAGCGGTCGGCGACTTCCTGATCCTGCGCGCCGTGCGGGAGAGCGGCGGCTTCGCCGTCGCCGTGCCCGACGAGGCCATCCAGGCGGCCCTGGACGAGGCGGCGCGGGCGGAGGGCTTCCTGCTCTGCCCGGAGGGCGCCGCCACCTATGCCGCCTACAAGCAGGCGCTGGCCGACGGGCGGGTGGGCCGCGACGAGCGCGCCGTGCTGTTCAACTGCGCGACCGGGCTGAAGTACCCGCTGCCGCCCGTCCACCGGACGCTCGACCGTCACCAGCCCATCGACTATTCGGTGTTCTGAGGATGAATGGTCCTTACGCGGCGGACCGTCTGGTGGCCCTTGTGGACGCCATTCTGCAACGGTCCGGCAGCAGCCCGGAGGAGGCGGCCAACGTCGCCGCCAACCTCGTGGACTCCGACGCGACCGGCCACGCCAGCCACGGCGTGTGCCAGATCGCCGTCTACGCGAAGAGCCTGGAACTGGGCCACCTGCAACCCAACCGGCACGCCCGCGTCGTCCGCGACGAGGCGCCGTTCCTGGTGGTGGAGGGGGATGTCGGCTATGGGCAGGTGATCGCGCGGGAGGCGACGGACCTCGCCATCGCGCGGGCCAAGGCCGGCGGGGCCTGTGTGCTCGCCCTGCGCAACGCCCACCACATCGGGCGGGTCGGCTCCTACGGCGAGCAGTGCATCGCGGCCGGCTTGATCGGGGTCTTCTTCGTCAACGTGGTCAGCCGTCCGCTGGCCGCACCCCATGGTGGCGGGCGGCCGCGGCTGGGCACCAACCCCATCTGCATCGCCGTTCCCGCCACGCCGGGCCATCCGCCCTTCCTGCTGGATTTCGCGACCAGCGCGGTGGCGGCCAACAAGTGCCGTGTCGCCGCGGCTTCCGGGAAGGAGGTCGCCGACGGCCTGCTGATCGATGAGCGGGGCGCGCCGACGCGCGACCCCGGCGTGATGTTCCGCGACCCGACCGGCGCCATCCTGCCCTTTGGCGGGCATAAGGGCTACGGGCTGGCGCTCGCCTGCGAGATTCTCGCCGGGGCCTTGGCCGGCGGGCTGCCGGCCCTGCCGGAGAACCTGCGTCCGGGGCGGGTGGTGAACAACGCGCTGGCGTTCCTGATCGACCCGGCGCGGGTGTCCGGAGCGGAGAACAGCGGCTGGCAGGCGTTGACCGATGCGGTGCTGGACCACATCCAGGACACCCCGCCGGTGCCGGGCGGTGACGGCGTGCTGGTGCCCGGCGGGCCGGAGCGGCGGAGCCGGGTGTTGGCCGCTGAGCACGGCATCACGCTCGACCCCGACACCGTGCGCGCCCTGCACGGGATCGGGGGCGCGCTCGGTCTCGACGTTCCGGCCTTCCTGGGGGCCTGACCGGGTGGGGTCAGGGCAGGATGCGGTTGCGCAGAACCCCGTCCTCCAGGAACAGGCGGGCGGTCTCGGCGGCGTTGCGGCGCATCTCGACCGCGGCCTCTTCGGAATGGAAGGCGTTGTGCGGCGTGACCACGAGACGGCCTTCCAGCCAGGGTTCCCGCCGGCGCCAAGCGTCCAGCAGCGGGTGAGGGGCGGGCGGTTCGGTCGGCAGCACGTCCGTCCCCACCGCGGCGATTTGGCCGCTGCGCAGCGCCGCCTCCAGCGGGTCCAGCCCGGCGAACATCTCGCCGCGCGCCGTGTTGACCAGCAGGGCGCCGGGCTTCAGCTTCGCCAGGAAGTCCGCGTCGATCAGGCCGCGGGTCTCCGGCGTCAGCGGGCAATGGAAGGTCACGATGTCGGATTCGGCCAGCAACTCGTCCAGCCGGCGGACGCGGCGATAGCCGACCGCCTTCTCGTGCCCGGCGGGCTGCTGCGGATCGTAGCCGAGGATGCGGTGGCCGAAGGGCTTCAGCCGGTTCACCACCGCCGTGCCGATCCGCCCCACGCCGACGACGCCGACCGTCGCCGCACTCGACCGCCGCAGCGGGGTCAGTGTGTTGGCCTGCCACGTCGTGCTGTAGCCGCGGGCGCGGGCGTCATGCTCCCACAGGCGGCGCTGCAGGGAGAGCAGCAGGGAGACGGCGTGGTCGGCCACCTCCTCCGTCCCGTAGTCCGGGTTGTTGCAGAAGGGAATGCCCGCGGCCTCCAGCGCCGCCACGTCGACCTTGTCGTAGCCGACCCCGAACCGCACGACGATGCGGCAGCGCGGCAGCTTGGCCACCGTCGCCGGGCCGATGCGGGTGCTCCACACCAGCAGCGCGTCCAGCCGGGCCAGACGCTCCGGGTCCAGATCCTCCTCGCGGCGGGTGTCGAGGAAATCCACCTCGGCACAGCCGTCCAGAACCGCCGCCTCCAGGTCCGGCGGAGGGATCATGTGGTCGGTGATTCCGACGACGAAGGGTGCACGCTTGCCCATGGTCATTCTGCGGTCCGGGTCCTGATGGTCGAGGGGAATCAACAAATTTTACAAGTTGTTTCCGATGCGCAGCATATGAAAGCACATGCGATACGGCAAAAGCCAACTTGTTAAATAGGGATTCATGGTGCTCTAATGATGTCAATTCGGGGGCGCCCCGCGGGGTGCTGGACACAGGGAGAGGAACGACGAGCATGCCGTCCCACGACACCGCGCACAGCATCGCCATCGTCGGCGCCGGCTTCACCGGCAGTATCCTGGCGGCCCACCTTCTGCGCAAGGCGGAGGAGCCGACGCGCATCCATCTGATCGAGCGCGCCGGGACCCTGGGCACCGGGCTGGCCTATTCCACCGACAGCGCGGCGCATCTGCTGAACGTGCGCGCCTACAACATGAGCGCCCATCCCGACGACCCGCGCCACTTCCTGCGCTGGCTGTGGGCGAAGGATCTCGGCGGCGACGTGCCGCCCAGCGGCCACGCCTTCGTGTCGCGCCGGCTCTACGGCGCGTACATCCAGGACGTGCTGCGCGAGGCGCAGGCGGAGGCTCCCGCCCATGTGACGCTCGACACGGTGCGGGCGGAGGTGGTCGATGCGGCGGTGGACGGCTCGGCCGACGGCGGCGTTCGTCTTCGGCTCACCAGCGGGGAAAGCCTCGCGGTGGACCGGGCGGTGCTCTGCGTCGGGCATTTTCCGCCGTCGCCGCCGCGCATCGCGGCGCCGGAGGTCTTTGCGTCGGAGCGCTTCATCGGCGATCCCTGGAACCGCGAGGCCGTCGCCGCCATCGATCCGGACGCGCCGGTGCTGATCCTAGGCACCGGGCTGACGATGGTCGACGTGGTGCTGTCCCTGGAGAACCAGGGCCACCGCGGCCCGATTCTGGCGCTGTCGCGCCGCGGGCTGCTGCCCACCACCCATCTGGAGACGCGGCCCTTCAAGAGCTTCGTCCATCCCCAGACGATGCCCGGCACGGTGCTGGACGTGCTGATCGCCCTGAAGGCCGACGTCCGCCGCGCGCGGGAGGAGGGGTTGGACTGGCGGGCCGCCTTCGATTCCCTGCGGCCCTTCCACCCGCTGATCTGGAAGCATCTGCCGTTGGAGGAGCGGCAGCGCTTCCTGCGCCACGCCCGGCCCTATTGGGAGGTGCACCGCCACCGCATGGCGCCGGAGGTGGCCGCGCGCATCGAGGCCCTGCGCGAGAGCGGACAGCTGACCGTCCGTGCCGGCCGCCTCCAGTCGCTGGCCCCGACCCCCGAGGGGGTGGAAGCGACGGTCCGCGCGCGGGGCGCCGAGGACGCGTTCTGGACGCGGACGGTTGGCGCCATCGTCAACGCGACGGGCACCGAATGCGACTTCGGGCGCATCCGCCATCCGCTGATGCGCGCCTTGCTCCAGCAGGGTCTGGCCCGTCCCGATCCCTTGCGCCTCGGCCTCGACGTGACGGAGGAGGGGGCGTTGATCGGGGAGGACGGGGCGGTGTCCGACCGCCTCTTCGCGCTCGGCCCGGTCAGCCGCGCGCCGTTCTGGGAAATGACCGCGGTTCCCGAATTGCGCAGCCAGTGCGCGGACGCCGCGCTCACGCTCGCCCGCCGAGGCGTCAGGAGAAGTCTCCCCGCATAAGCGCACTGGTGACGTGCTTGTTTCGAACCATGAAGCCGGCTTCGTGGATGAAATTCCTGCGCCTGTTGTGATCCGGGCGTTGAGGAACGTTTTTGGTTTGCCGCAGCGGGCGTAATCCCCGGAAACCGCCTCGTCGGCGCGGCCATCGTGGGGCGCGCTTGAACGCCGCGGTGGCGATTCCGGAAGGGCCTGACGCCCCCCGGTCGGATTAGACAAAGCCCGAACGAGGCCTGTGGCGCCGCGGACTCCTGGGGAAAACCCCCCAATTGTTTGAGCGCTGCACGTTTGCCAACATGGCCGCCAGGCGATCAAGCGCCCGTTGCTCCACATGGGAGATTTCTATGCACGGCTGGTGATCGACATGGCACCCGGCGAAACCATCCGCGCCGGTTTGGCAATGCTCCACTCGCTGCACCTCGAAGACGGATCGCCGTGGCCGCTGACCGCCGAAACCGGTGGTCCGGCCACGGTCGACCCTGCCGTGATCGGCTCGGGCCGGCCCGTTCCGCCCCTGGCCAAGGCTTCGCCGCGGTGGACATCGTCACAGGGCCACCGGCCCACCCCCTCACATCCTCCATGATTTGAAGAACCACCGCGGGGTCGGGGGGCGTCGCCCTGCCGTCCGGTCGCGAAGGAGAGTAAGGACATGAGCGACCCGACCTTCGCCCTGGAGGCGATCAATCCTTTCGGGATCAGCGGCTTCGGCATCCGTGTCTCTCCAGACTTCGCGGATCTCGACGGCGACGGCGACCTCGACGTTCTGATCGGCAACGACCGAGGCGACACGGTGGTCTACCGGAACGTCGGGACGGCGACGGCTCCGAGCTTCACCCTGGTCGGCACCAACCCCTTTGGTCTCGGCAATGTTGGCAGCCTTGATGTGCAGGGCTTCGCCAATTTTGCTGCGCCGGACCTCGCCGACATCGATGGTGACGGCGACCTCGACGTTCTGATCGGCAACCACCGAGGCGACACCGTAGTCTATCGGAACGTCGGGACGACAACGGCGCCGAGCTTTACCCTGATCGGCACCAATCCTTTCGGTCTTGGCGACGTCGGCAGCTGCGCCGCACCGGACCTCGCCGACCTCGACGGTGATGGCGACCTCGACGTTCTGATCGGCAACAGCAGCGGCAACACGGTCGTCTTCCGCAACGTCGGGACGGTGGAGGCGCCAAGCTTCACCCTGGTCGGCGTCAACTCCTTCGGTCTCGGCAATGTCGGCACCTACGCCTCGCCGGACCTCGTGGACCTCGACGGCGATGGGGACCTTGACGTTCTGATCGGCAACGACAATGGCGACATGGTCCTTTACCGGAACGTCGGAACGGCAGCGGCGCCAAGCTTCACTCTGGTCGGCACAAACCCCTTTGGCCTCGGCCATGTTCGCGATTGGCCCACTCAGTATTCCGTGAGCCTCGTCGCTGTTTTGTCGGCCACGCCGGACCTCGTCGACATCGACGGCGATGGCGACCTCGACGTCCTGCTCGGCGTCAACTACGGAACCATCGTGCTGCTCCGCAACGGGCCGCCGCCCCCCGCCGCCCCAACGGGCCTCGCGCTGACGGTGGGCTCCAACAGCGGCTCGACCGCCGACACGCTGACCAACGTCGCCACGCCAGCGATCGCCGGCACGGCGGCAGCGGGTGCGACGGTGGTGCTGTACCAGGGCGCGACGGCGCTGGGCACGGCGATGGCCGACGGTGCAGGCCAGTGGACGGTGACGTCGGCCTCGCTGAGCGACGGCGCCCATTCCCTGAGCGCCAAGGCCAGCAATGCCGACGGCACCTCGACCGCCTCGACGGCGCTGACGGTGACCATCGACACCACGCCACCCACGGCGACGGTGCAGTTCGAGGACGACCGCATCGATGCGGTGGAGCAGACCAGCACCGCCTTCACCATCACCGACGGCGAGCCCGGGGCGGCCTACAGCTGGACGATCACCTCCTCGGGTGGCGGCCAAGCGACCGGCAGCGGCCTGCTGAACGCGGGTACGAACCGAATCGACGGACTGAACCTGTCGGGCCTGGGCGACGGCACCCTCACCCTGGCGCTCAGCCTGACCGATGCCGCCGGCAACAGATCCCCGCTGCTCGGCGCGACGACGCAGAAGCTGACGGCGGCCGTGGACGGGCCGACGGAACAGATTGTCGATGGCACCATCGTCCACCGTTCGATCACCACCGGCGCCGGGGGCAATCGCATCGCCACGGTGCGCATCGAAGCGCCGGCCGCCGACCGTCAGGAGGACGGCAGCACGCCCAACCCCGATCTGGCCGACGTGCCGGTCGTTCAGGAGGAGGTGGCCGACGCCCAGACCGCGCAGACATCCACGGTCACCACCCTGATGCTCAGCGTCCAGACCGGCGTTGCGGTCACCGCCTCGGGCCGCGCCGAGCGGGCCGGCGCCGCCGACACGGGGGACGGCCTGATCACCGCCATCGAGGATTGGACGGAGGAAGGCTCTCCCTCGCGCATCGGCCTGACCGACGGCGGAACCAGGTTCCTGGCGACACTGCCGGCGCAGGCCCAGCTTCTGGTCCGCGCCATCGACTTCACCGCGCCCGGCGTGGCCGCCGGCCAGGCGGTGCAGACCAAGGTGACCGGCACCACGCTGGGCGGCACCGGCCCGACCAGCACGGCGCCGACCGCGGTGGTGCTCAACACCACGGGCCTGGCCGGGCCGGTGACCATCCAGCTCGACAACGTCGAGTTCGCGGCGGTGGTCGGCAACGCCACGCTGGTCGGCGGCGACGGCGAGCAGATCGTCTACGGCGACGACCACGAGCAGTACATGCATCTGGGCGAAGGCGACGACCTCCTGCACGGCGGCGGCGGCAACGACACGATCACCAGCGGCGGCGGCAACGACACGCTGTACGGCGACGACGGCGACGACGTGGTGCACGGCGGCGAGGGCGACGACTGGCTGTTCGGCGGGTCGGGTCACGACCTGATCGGCGGCGGCACGGGCAACGACCGGCTGTTCGGCGGGACGGGCGACGACCTGCTGTTCGGCGAGGAGGGCGACGACACGCTGACCGGCAACGAGGGCAACGACACGCTGAGCGGCGGGGCGGGCAACGACCTGCTGTTCGGCGAGGACGGCGACGACCTGCTGGCCGGGGACGAGGGCGACGACACGCTCAGCGGCGGGGCGGGCAAGGACACGGCGCTGGGCGGGGCGGGCCGCGACCTGATCGGGCTCGGCGCCGGCAACGACCTCGGGGTTGGCGGGGACGGCAACGACACGCTGTTCGGCGAGGAGGGCGACGACACGCTGTTCGGCGGGGCGGGTGACGACGTGCTGCACGGCGGGGCCGGCAACGACGTGCTGTTCGCCGACGGCGGAGCGGACACGCTGTGGGGCGGCGAGGGCGCGGACGTCTTCGCCTTCGGGCGCAGCTCCGGCGGGTCGGTGGTGATGGACTTCGAGGTGGGGGTGGACCGGCTGGCCTTCTACGAGGCCGGCATCGAGCTTGGCGCGGTGATCCGCTCGGCGCGGGTGGAGGGCGGCAACACCACGCTCGACGTCGGCGGGGGCAACCGCATCACCATCCTCGGCCAGACCGGCAACGTCGCCGCCTGGTTCGGCTGAGCGGCGGCGCCGCCGTCGGAGTTGGCGAAGCGGCCCAGCGCCCGAGCCCACAGTGGCGGCCTTGCGTGACCGTTCGTTGACGGTTCGATGATGATTGGGGTGCGAACGGACGCGGGAACCGGCCCGGCGACGGCGGCTCTGCCACAGCCGGGCATTATTGCGGGCTCGGTGGTTGTCAGCGGGCCGTTACCCACCAATGTGAACGGCAGCCGGGCGGTTCCATGACCGCCCGCTTCCCACCCGGCATGCCCGCCGTTCGACACTCCATCAAGGAGGCGGCCCCAAGAGGCCGAAATTATATGCGTCGTCACCGCCGCGCGAAGATCGTTGCCACGGTCGGTCCCGCCAGCAACACGCCCGAGATGCTGAAGCGGCTGTTCCTGGCCGGCGTCGATACCTTCCGCCTGAATTTCAGCCATGGGACGCACGAGGATCACGCCAAGGTCCACGCCGCCATCCGCGCCCTGGAGGCCGAGATGGGCCGCCCCATCGGCATTCTTCAGGATCTGCAGGGACCGAAGATCCGCGTCGGCACCATCCGTGACGGCAAGATCACCGTCGCCGCCGGCGAATCGATCCGCTTCGTCCTGTCCGGCGCCGACGGCGACAGGACCGCGATCCCGCTGCCCCATCCGGAAATCTTCGCGGCGGTGATGCCGGGCCACAATCTGCTGATCGACGACGGGCGCGTGCGCGTCGCCGTGACCGGGCTGGGCGACGACTACATCGACGCCAAGGTGGTGATCGGCGGGACCATCTCCAACCGCAAGGGCGTCAATCTGCCCGACACGGTGCTGGAGCTGTCGCCCCTGACCGCCAAGGACCGCGTCGACCTCGCCTTCGGGCTGGAGCTGGGCGTCGACTGGGTGGCGATGTCCTTCGTGCAGAAGCCCGCCGACCTGCTGGAGGCCCGCGGGCTGATCGGCGACCGCGCCGGGCTGATGTCGAAGATCGAGAAGCCGGCGGCGCTTGACCGCATCGACGACATCATCCGCCTGTCGGACTCGGTCATGGTCGCCCGCGGCGACCTGGGCGTCGAGATCCCGCACGAGGAGGTGCCGGGCCGCCAGAAGGAGCTGGTGCGCGCCTGCCGCCTCGCCGTGAAGCCGGTGATCGTGGCGACGCAGATGCTCGATTCCATGGTCAACGCGCCGACCCCGACGCGGGCCGAGGCGTCCGACGTGGCGACCGCCATCTATGACGGTGCCGACGCGGTGATGCTGTCGGCGGAATCGGCCAGCGGCGCCTTCCCGGTGGAGGCCGTGGAGATGATGGACCGCATCATCCGCAGCACCGAGCAGCACAAGCTCTACCGCTCGATCATCGACGCCTCGGACCCCGGCGAGGAGCAGACCGCGCCCCACGCGGTGGCCGCCGCCGCCGCCGATCTGGCCGAGGTGATCCACGCATCGACCATCGTCGCCTACACCTCCAGCGGCACCACGGCCGCGCGCATCGCCCGCCGGCGTCCGGCGGTGCCGATCCTGGCGATCACGCCGCACGCCGCGGTGTCGCGCCGCCTGTCCCTGCTCTGGGGCGCGCACAGCGTCCTGTCCGCCGACATCCACACCTACGAGGAAATGGTCGAGCGGGCGCTGGGCTTCGCCAAGGAGGAGGGCTTCGCCAAGCCCAACGACCAGATGGTCGTGGTGGCCGGCATTCCCTTCGCGAAGGCGGGGACCACCAACAACCTGCGCGTGGTGCAGGTCGAGGGGTAAGGGTCCGGCAACGGTGCCCCCTCCCTAAACCCTCCCTCGCTTCGCAGGGGAGGAGATAAATCTCCCTCTCCCGCGAAAGCGGGGGAGGGCTGGGGTGGGGGCAAACCTTACGGCTTCTTGTACGTCTCGCTGTCCATATGGGCGAGCTGCGCCGCCGGGTAGCGCTCGCCCGCCGCGGCGCCGGGAGGCAGGGCTTCGGCCAGCTGCGCCAGATCCTTCGCCGACAGGGTGAGGTCCAGGGCCCCCAACGCCTCGGCCAGACGGTCGCGGCGGCGGGCGCCGACCAGCGGGACGATGTCGCGGCCCTGAGCCGCCACCCAGGCGATGGCGACCTGGGCGACCGAACCGCCGATGCGCTGGGCGATCTCCCGCAGACGCTCGACCAGCGCCAGATTCCGGTCCAGATTCTCGCCCTGGAAGCGCGGGCTGCGGCTGCGGAAGTCCTGGCCCGTGCGGTCCTTGCTCCAGTGACCGCTGATCAGGCCGCGCGACAGCACGCCGTAGGCGGTGACGCCGATGCCAAGCTCCCGGCAGGTGGGCAGGATGGCCTCCTCGATGCCGCGGGAGATCAGGGAATATTCGATCTGCAGGTCGCTGATCGGGTGCACCGCGGCGGCGCGGCGGATGGTGTCCGGGCCGACCTCCGACAGGCCGATGTGGCGGATGTAACCGGCCTTCACCATGTCGGCCATGGCGCCCACCGTGTCCTCGATGGGGACGCTCGGGTCGAGCCGCGCCGGGCGGTAGATGTCGATGTGGTCCACCCCCAGCCGGCGCAGCGAGTAGGTCAGGAAGTTCTTCACCGCCGCCGGGCGGGAATCGTAGCCGTTCCAGCCCATCTGTGGATCGCGCAGGGCACCGAACTTCACGCTGATGAGCAGCCCGTCGCGGTCGCGCCCGCGCAGGGCGTCGCGGATGAGCAGTTCGTTGTGCCCCATGCCGTAGAAATCGCCGGTGTCGAGCAGCGTGATCCCGGCGTCGAGCGCCGCGTGGATCGTGGCGATGCTCTCCTCCTGGTCGGCGGGGCCGTAGAAGTCCGACATGCCCATGCAGCCGAGACCGATGACCGAGCTGACAGGGCAGGCGGCCCCGAGCGTGCGCTGTTCCATGTTCCTGATCCTCTCCGTCCGTCGCGGCGCCGTTCCAGCGCCGCCTTGCCCTGAATGATGACCCGGGGATGATGACCCGGCGCCATTGATCCGATAAGCTGGACAATGCCGAACGGGCTGTTCACGGCATCGAACAATCGGAACCCGGGAATGGACGACACCGACCTGCGCGACCTGCAAGCCTTCGCCGCCGTCGCCCGCCATCGCAGCTTCCGCCGCGCGGCGCTGGAGCAGCGCGTGTCCGTCTCCAGCCTCAGCCAGCGGATGCGGGAGCTGGAAGAGCATCTCGGCGTCCGCCTGCTGAACCGCACCACCCGCAGTGTCGCCCCGACCGAGGCCGGGGAGCAGCTTCTGCGCCGGCTGGAACCGGCGCTGGGCGAGGTGGCCGGTGCCCTGTCCGACTTGCGGGAGCGCCAGGGGCGGCCGGCGGGGCGGCTGCGCATCAACGCGCCGGCCCCGGCGGTCGATCTCGTGCTGGCCCCGATGGTCACGCCCTTCCTGACCCGCTTTCCGGATGTGGAACTGGAAATCACCGTGGACATCGCCCTGATCGACATCGTGGCGCAGGGCTACGACGCGGGCGTGCGCTACGAGGAACATCTGGCGCAGGACATGATCGCGGTGCCGCTCGGCCCGCCGCAGCGCTTCGTGCTGTGCGCCGCGCCGTCCGTGCTCGACCGTTTTGGGGTGCCGGAACGGCCCGAGGACCTGCTGGGCAAGCCGAGCGTCTCGACCGTCTACGCCAGCGGCGCCCACCCGCCCTGGGAGTTCGAGAAGGACGGCCGCATCGTGCGCATCCAGCCCGGAGGACCCTTCCACGCCGGGCACACCGGCATCCAGCTGCGGGCGGCGCTGGACGGGTTGGGGTTCCTGATGACCTTCGATGAGTATGTGCGCGAGCACATCGCCGCCGGCCGTCTCGTCGCCGTGCTGGAGGACTGGAGCCAGAGCTTTCCCGGCCCCTTCCTCTATTACCCCTCGCGCCGCCAGCCTCCGGCGTCGCTGCGCGCCTTCCTCGACTTCCTCAAGGACTGGCGCCGTCAGGCCGCTCCGTAGGGAGTCAGATTGTGCAGAGGAATCGGCGCTCTCCGCCCTCCAGGACCAGCGCGGTCAGCCGGTTGGAGGCGTAGGCGCCGGTGTCGATGCCGATGCGATTGGATCGGATGTCCGGCTGCTCGACGATGGTGTGGCCGTGCACGACGAGCTTGCCATGGTCGAGGTGGGAGGTCAGGAACTCCCGCCGGATCCACAGCAGATCCTCATCCCGCTGGCGGTGCAGCGGCAGGCCGGGGCGGATGCCGGCGTGGACGAACAGATAGTCGCCGATGGCGACGCTGGAGCGCAGCCCGGCCAGGAAGGCCCGGTGATGGGGCGGCAGGGCGGCGGCGAAGCGCTGGCGGGCTTCGTCCACATGCTCCGGCGGGGCGCCCTCGACGGGGGCCGGAACGCCGTAGCTGGCCAACGTCGCCCGCCCGCCATAGTCCAGCCAGTCCGGCCCGGCCTCCGGCTTCTCGATGAAGTCCATCATCGCGGCCTCGTGGTTGCCGCGCAGGTGGATGGCGCCGAAGCCGGGCAGGGGCTCCCGGCACAGCCGTTCGATGACCATCGCGGAGTCCGGACCGCGGTCCACATAGTCGCCGAGGAAGACCAGATACTTGACGAGGTCGGCGCCGCTCGCGGCGTCGCGGTCGATCTGCGCCAGCAACTGGTCCAGCAGATCCAGGCGTCCGTGGATGTCGCCCACCGCGTAGACGCGCACGCCCCGCGGCACATGGCTCGCGACGGGCTCCGGGTCCGACCACAGTTTGCGCGCAAAGCCGAACACGCTCCGCTCTCCTCCGTCTTCGATGGGTGGGTCCTGCCTTGACAGGATGGGGATGACGGCGCGCGCTCTCAAGTCGGACAGCCGCTTGCCCGGACCGCCTTCACCGAATTCATCCTCATGGGGCGAGTCGGACGGCAAAGAGTGGGTGCGGTCAAGCGGCTGGAATGGGTACCCCGGACGGCGTTCCTTGGCGGCGCCGTCAGGAACCGGGCATGGCCCGGTCCAGCGCTTCCAGCAGGCCGCCCAGCCGGAACTCCACGGTCCGCCGGTCGAGCCGCGGCCAGTGATAGACCTGCGTCGCGCCGCCGGCCTGCTTTTGGAACTCCAGCCGCAGCGGGCAGTCCGAGCGGATCAGCGGCATCAGGCGCTCCATCGGGCCGCAGGTCAGGCCGATGCGTTGTGGTTCCTTGATGGCGGCGAAGCGCCTCAGCATTTCCGTACCGGCGTCCTCGTCGGCGACGGCGCCCTCGGCCACCTGGCTTAGGAAGCGGGTGAATTCGGGTGCCACCCCCTCCGGCGTCGCGTCGGGCTGGCCTGCTCCATCGAGCGCATCGGCGAGGTCGGAAAGCTGGCGCGGCGTGTAGAAACGCTGCGGTGGGGCGCCGTCCACCGCCAGGGTGACCGGGCGGGCGAGCGCTATGGGCTCGTCGAACACGATGTAGAGGGAGGTGCAGGCCGCGTCGCGCACCGCGCTGATGCTCAGCTCGCCGAGGCCGCCGCGGTTGTCGGGGAAGGGCTGGACGGCGGACACGGTGCAGCGCCGCCCGGCGCCCTCGCCGGCGCAGACGGTGTCGGAGACAGCCTTGGAGACAGAGGCCTCCACGGCCAGGGCGGACGTGGCCGTTCCCAGCCCGGCCACCAACAGGAACAGCCCGATCCGGCGCGTCATCGGCAAATGAATCCTCCTCCGGCGCATGATCTGAACGAGGGACGCTACCAGGGCCGGGCTTTCGTCCTGGTTAATGGTCCGGTTCGATTGGGTGGTGCGAACGCCCGGCAATCCCATCTTGGTGCGGCGTTTTCGCCGGTCCGGACTCTGCTAGGATGTGGGAAAAGAAGGACAAGGGGGAGGGGCGCCATGGACGAGAGCCCGATCCGCGTGCGCCGGTTTCGCGAAATCCTGCTGTGGCCGGTGCAGTTGATGCCGCTGAAGGCGGGCGCGCAGATCCAGAACCATTGGGAATGGCTGGGCGGGCCGGGCTGCCCCTGGCAGGAGGTGGCGGACGAGTTCACCCAGGACCCCGGCGAATTCAGCGAGCGCCATTACAGCGAGTTCGTGTCCTTCCTGCCCTATGTGCAGCGCTTCCTCTATGGCGAGGGGGAATCGCGCGACCACCGGCCCGGCTATGGCGGTTCTCCGATCCGCGTCTTCCGGCGGCGCGACGTGGCGGCGCTGACGGTCACCCTGAGGCGGGGGCAGGCGCCGTTGCGCTTCGCCATCGCCCATGTCGATCTGCATTTCTTCCACGATGTCGACGTGGCGATCCTCGTCGTCGAGCTGTTCGGCGAGGACCTGCCGCTGGACCGCGTGCAGGACACGCTGTTCCGGCTGGGCCGCACCTATCCCCCCGCCTGGGAACCGGACGGCAGCGCCGCGCAATGCCCGCACCGCGTCGAATGGATCGGCACCGACGGAGCCGTGCTCGCCGTTTCCGACTATGAGCGGAAGGCCGATTACCTGTCCTTCGTGTGCCGCCACCGGGCGCCGCGCATCGCCGCCCACTGGTCGTTCCTTCTGCGCCCTCTGGTCCACCACCATTCGGAGGAGACCGGGCTGCTCCGCTACCGCCAGCTCGAATATCAGCGGATGCCGGCCATGGCCTATCTGTCGCTGGACGAGCCGGAACGCCTGGAACGGGCGGATTGGGTACGGCTGGGTTTCGCAACGTCCCCTGGCTTAGGACCCAGCGAGGTGATGCCCTTCGCCCCCGCCTTCCTGGAGGGGTTCGAGCAGCGCTACTGCTACGACCGCTACTGGGACCCGCGGGCGCCCGGCGCCTGGACGCGCAGCCGCATCCTGTGCTGCGGCCATTCGCTGGTGATGGTGGGGCCGGAGGGCGACGCCTTCTTCACCGACGCGGAAACCGGGCTGCTCGGCCAGTTCCGGCACCAGTATTTCCTGTTGGGGCTGGTCGTGCATTTCCATCGGGCGGCGCTGGTGATGCTGTCCGACCGGCTGGTGCTGGCGGTCAGCCAGCTCGACATCGGCACCGTGGAGTCGGTGAAGCGGTTCAAGCGCGACATCCGGCAGGTGTTCGAGATCTTCCTGCGCTTCACCCACCGTTACTGGTTCCATGAGCTGTCGATCCAGGGGCCGCTGCGCGACCTGTTCCGCCTGTGGGCCGGGCATCTCGGCACCGACCGCCTCTACGCCGAGGTGCGGGACGAGGTTCAGGACATGTCTGATTACCTCGACAGCGACGGGCTGCGGCGGCAGGCCAACACGGTGCTGCGCCTGACCGTGGTCACGGTGGTCAGCACCATTGGCACGCTGGTCACAGGCTTCCTCGGCATGAACCTGCTCGCCATGGCCGACGACCCGCTGCCGGCGCGCGTTCTGTTCTTCCTATTCATCCTGCTGGCGACGGTCGGCCTGATCGCCTTCAGCGTGATGCGCTCCAAGCGTCTGGCCGACTTCCTGGAGGCGCTGTCGGACGAGCGGCTGCCGGGCCGGAGCAAGCTGGCGCTGCTGGCGAAGGTGTGGGAACGCCCGAGTCGCCGCGCCGGACCGCCCTTCTGAGCGGGTGGAGGGCCGGTGGAAACGTGATTTGAGGAAAGACCGGAAGGGTAGGGCGTCGCTTCCCCGAATGGAGATGACGGGCGCCAAAGAACAGGAGGAGGTCAGGAACCAGCCGGCCAAGCTCGCGTTCTTCTCAGCGAAAGCTCCACATTTGGGAGGACATCATGAGCATCGGCACCATTCTGCTCATCATTTTGATTCTCGTTCTAATCGGCGCGGTTCCGGCCTGGCCGCACAGCCGCGGTTGGGGCTATGGCCCGAGCGGCATCCTCGGCGTGCTGCTGCTGGTCCTGATCGTGCTGCTGCTGATGGGCCGCATCTGACGGGCAACCCGTCCGGGCAATCCAACGCGCGGGCGCCGTTCCCGTTCCGCCACCGGCCCCTGGGCGTCACGCTCCGGGGCTGCGGCCGGGACGGGAACGGCGCCCGTTGCGCATGACGAACATCAGCCAGCCGATCGGCCCCAGAATCAACACCATCACCACCCAGCCGGCCCGCGGGCCGAAGGGGCAGCGCGTGCCGGGCGGGGGACGCCACGGGCCGCCGCGCCGTGACAGCATCACATGAAGGAGGGGCGCGCCGTAAAGGGCGAACAGGATCAGCCAGGGTGCGAAGTCTTGTGCCATGGCGGCATGCTACCCCAGAACGGGTGGCCGCTCCCACCACGGAGCGTCGGGAACCGCGTCGTGGGCGCTTGTTCGATGATGTGTCCAAATGGTAATACCGCAACGCAGGAATGGACTTCATGCGTATGAGGCATGGTTGCGCCGCGGCGTTGCGGGCGATTATCCTCAGCGGCGTCCGATATGCCGAAAGGCGGATATCATGGCGGTTGAGATCGAACGGCGCTTTCTGGTCCGGAGGGACATCCGTCCCCTGTGCCGAAACGGCCTGTCCATCGTCCAGGGCTATCTGCCCTCCGACGATGGCCGCACGGTGCGGGTCCGGGTGGCCGGTCCGGACGCCACGCTGACCGTCAAAGGCCCCCGCCGCGGCCTGTGCCGCGAGGAGGTCGAACACCAGATACCCCTCGACCTCGCCCTGGGCCTGCTGCGCCACAGTTGCCGGCGCGGGCTGATCGAGAAGACCCGCTACCTTGCCCACCATCATGGCCTCTGTTGGGAAATCGATGTCTTCGGTGGCGAGAACGCCGGTCTGGTGATCGCCGAGGTCGAACTGTCCCATCCCGATCAGGTCGTTCCGCTTCCCGATTGGGTGGGGGCGGAGATCACGCATCGGGCTGCCTACAGCAACTCCGCCCTGTCGCGCAGCCCGATCCGCCACTGGGTCAACGCGGCTTAACTCCCCTCCCGGAAAAAAGAAGCCCCGGTCCGAAGGGAGGACCGGGGCCAAGGCTGCGTGGATGACTGTGTGCAATGCAGCAATCCGCGTGCCAGATTGTGCGGGCACTCCGGCGATGCGCCGAAAGGGGAACGCAGCCCAGCGCCGTCCTGTTGAGAAAAGGGCCGTCCGGAGGGGCGGCGGGCAACGGCGAACGGGAGTCTGGCACGATGTCTCAATACGAGAACCGATGGAAGGACGAGGCCCGCAACGTGGACGAGGACGACCGCCGCGACGTCCAAGACCGCAACGAATTTGGGCGTGGCGCCTACGGCGCAGGCGGTTATCCCCGGAGTGACTATGAAAGCGGCGGTTCCGGTGGACGCGATCCCAGCCGCCGCTGGGGCAGCGACTGGGGCCATGCCGAGCGCGGATGGCATCGCGACGACCGCGGGTGGGATGACCGGATGCGGGGTGAGCGGATGCGGGATGAGCGCTATCGCGATGAGCCCGTCGGCATGGCGCGGGAACGCAATTTCTGGGAGCAGGCGGGTGACGAGGTCGCCTCCTGGTTCGGCAACGACGATGCCGAATGCCGCCGTCAGGAGGACGAGCGGCGCGCCCAGTTCCGCGGCCGCGGCCCACGGGGCTACACCCGGTCGGACGAGCGTATCCGCGACGATCTGAACGACCGGCTGACCGAGGACCCCTATCTCGACGCCTCGGACATCACGGTGTCCGTGTCGGGCAGCGAGGTCACGTTGGACGGCACGGTGGACGACCGCATGGCGAAGCGGCGGGCCGAGGACTTGGCCGACGCCATCTCCGGGGTCCGTCACGTTCAGAACAACCTGCGCCTTCGCGAGCCGGGCGGCACCATGGCCTTCTGATACGGCGGCCTTCTGATACGGCCTTCTGATCGGGTGCGGCCTCCGAGGCACTGACGAGACGCCCCCGCTCCACCCGGTGCGGGGGCTTTCGCGCGTGCGCTCAATGGGCGGTGGTGCTGCGGGCGGTGGTGCCGGCGTCTTCGGCCATGAAGGGGCTGTACTGCTTGTCCACCGACTGGATGTGCTCGATGAACCATTCCTTCAGGAGCAGGATCAGGTCGATGCGCAGCATCATCTCGTTGCTGTCGTCATCGTCCAGGGTCAGCTTGTGCACCTCGTCGATGAAATAGCGGTGCGCGGCCCGGTGGGCGTCGAGGCCGGGATAGCCCTGCTGCTCCATCAGCGCCTCCTCCCGCTTGAAATGCACCGTCGTGTATTCCTGCAAGCCCCTCAGCAGCCCGGACAGGCTGGCACGGTCCTTTTCCGCGATGCCGGCCTTCAGCAGCCGGTTGAACATGTCGAGCAATTTTCGGTGGTCGTCGTCGAGAATTTCGACGCCGACGCTCATCGATTTATCCCAGGCAACATGTTGCATCGGATCAATCCTTTCAGAGGGCCGGGTCAGGCGAGTATAGGGGGCGCGGAAATCTTGTATTGCGATGTTAAAACCGGCAACCGCGGCGGCACAAGCGGCAAAAAACCGCAGGCCGGAGGTTGCGCCGCAGCCTGTTGACCTTGTGGGCCGGCAAAGGATGTGCTTCCCCGCGCGCCGTCCAGGCATTATGAAAATGCACGGGATCTGCGGAGTTCGGGACGATGGCGCTGCTGGACGATATTCTGGAAAAGAAGCGGGTTCTGGACGACGCCCGGCCGATGCCGTTGACGGTGGTCCGCGATCTGGCCGACCGCTTCGAGCGCGGCCTGACCACCGCCTGCCTCCTCGTCGAGGGGGTGGAGCTGTCCCCCGACGACATCCGCATGGTGCTGGACCGCGGCGCGGTGCTGCGCAGCCGTCCGGCCGAGCCGCAGCGCCTCGCGCTCAACCACCGCGCCGCGCTGGAGCTGATGGCCCGCCTGTCGTTCCAGGGCGGCGGGGTGGTGACGGAGCGCACGATCGCGGCCTTCCATGGCGTGCTCTACCAGGGGATCGACACGAACGCCGGGCGCTACCGGGACGGCGCGCTCAAGGACGACGCCGGGGCCTCTCCCGATCCGGCGAAGGTGCGGGTGTCGATGTCGGCGCTGTCGGGCTGGCTGCGCCGGACGGAAGCGGGGCCGGAGGCCGCCTTCGAGGCGCATCACCGGCTGATGAGCGTCCGCCCCTTCTTCCAGGGCAACGCCGCGACCGCGCTTTTGCTGTGCAACCTGATCCTGAACCGCGCCGGCTTCCCGCCGGTGGTGATCACGGACGAGGATCGCGAGATGTACGCCGCGATGGTCGAGCGCGCCTGGTCGCTCGGCGACAAGACGCCGTTCCGCGACCTGATGATGCGCTTGCTCGACCGCAGCCTGAACCTGTGCCTGCGCAGCGCCGCCCGCGCCCTCCGTGACTTCGAGCCGGCCGACGAGGATGAGCACGGCTTCGGCGGTGACCATGACGAGGGCTACGGCCGGCGCCCCTGACGGGGTCTGACGGTCAGCCTCGGGCTGGCAGCAGCAGGCGCGACGGCCGGGCGCCACCGCCGTGGATGAGCAGGGTGATGGGCTGCGCGTCGACCAGCCGGGTTTCGCCCGGCTCCGCCCCCGTCCCCGGATTGATGGGATAGGCCGGGAAGCAGGACCCGGCGAGGCTGAGGCGCAGCGCGCTTCCGGTGGGCAGAGTCGCGCAGAGCGCGCGCAGGGCCACCGGCATGGGACGCTGCTCGCCGCCCGGTTCGACCCGCGCGTGGCCCTGGCTGAGCGGCAGGACGCGCCCGTCGGGCAGCACGGCGGAGAGGACGGCGCTGACGTCGAAGGACGGGGCGTCCGCCTCCACCCAGATTTCCAGGGCGGCCAATCCCGACAAAGTCAGCGGCGCCGAGAGTGGAGCGGTGTCGTAGACCGCCACGTCGGGGCGGGCGTCGGCGGCGGCGCGGTCGCGCGGGCCGGCGTCGGGCACGGCATGACCGCCCACGGTGGGCACCGGATCGCGCGGGTCGTGGACCAGCACGTCGAGGAACGCTTCGTCCGGGGCGTCGTCGCGCAGGGCGCCGCCGCGCCGCGCCGCGAGTCCGTCGCTCGACAGATGCAGGGGCCATGCGGCGGGCGGCAAGGCCGGCAGGTCGCGCCAGCGGCGTTCCAGAACGTCGAACAGGCGGATTGGGCCGCCGCGCTCCGCGCCGTTCATCTCCCCTTTCAGGAAGCGCTCGAACCAGCCGAGTTGCAGGGCGTCGAAGGACGGCACGTCGGACGGCTTCGGGCTGTCGAGCCCGGCATGGACCGCCACCCCATGGCGATCCCAGGGACCGACCAGCAGGCGGACGGTGCCATCGCAGCCGGCGGACAAGGCGTCGTGCGCCTCCAGCGTGCCGGTCAGGCGCGGGTCGTACCAGCCGCCGATCTGAAGGACGGAGACCTCACCGATACCGCCGGAGAGAGCGTGGCGGGGGGACAGCTCGTCCCAGCTTCCGCCTGGGCCGGGCGTGGTCAGCCAGTCGTCGTAATGGCAATGGCGCGCGTAGTCCCGCAGCACCCGCGGGCGGGACGGAATCTCGTCGTCCAGCGGCAGGCTGCGGATCGCCTCCAGAAGCGCGCGGTAGGCCGCGCCATCCTCCAGCCGGCGGGCGGACTCCGCCGCGCAGTGCAGCGCCCAGCCCATCGCGTCGGCCAGACGGAAGGCGCCACCCTCCGTCGCCCAGTCGGTGAAGACATCCCAGCCGGCCAGAGCCGGAACCACCGCGCGCAGCGCGGCGGGCCGCTCGGTCAGGGCCAGAAGCTGCGCCATCCCGGCGTAGCCGCTGCCGTACATGCCGACGGTGCCGTTGGAACCGGGCAAGGAAGCCGCCCAGGCCACCGCGTCGGCGCCGTCCTCGCGCTCCGCTTCGAAGGGACGGAATCGGCCCTCCGACGTGCCGCGTCCGCGCACGTCCTGCACCACGACGACATAGCCCCGCGCGGCGTACCAGCGCGGGTGCGCGTAATGGCTGGTCATCGCCGTGCGCCGCCCGCAGGCCAGACGCAGCAGCAGGACCGGCCAGGGGCCGACCCCGTCGGGACGGTAGAGGTCGGCGTCCAGCCGCACACCGTCGCGCGTCCGCATGGAAACGGTTTCAGGAGGCCGGACGGCCAGGAGGGGCGGCTGTTCGAGAATCACCGGGGCCATATGGGTCATGGGGCGCCCTGCCGAGCAACTGTGACCGGCAACTCTCGCAAGCGCTGTGCCATGACCGATGGATGGCCGTCGCGATGTTCCCTCTCCCGTCCCGGAAGAGGGAAGGGGCCCGCGCAACGCGCGGGAAGGGTGAGGGTACCGGCAACAGGTTGGTGTCTGATCCTCGGGCGACCCTCACCCGGCGCCTTCGGCGCTACCCTCTCCGGGGCGGGAGAGGGTGCCCAAACGATGGGCAGACGCCTTTCCGGAAGGCGCTTTTACGAATCGTAGCTCATCAGCGAGACGCTGGGCACGTCCAGCTTGTCGCGGCCGTTGAGGAAGGTCAGCTCGACCAGGAAGGCGGCGGCGCGGACGTCGGCGCCGACGCGGCGCAGCAGGCTGATCGCCGCGGCCATGGTGCCGCCGGTCGCCAGCAGATCGTCGAGGACGACCACGCGCTGGCCGGGTTTCACGGCGTCGGCCTGAACCTCGATGGTGTCGGTGCCGTATTCCAGGTCGTAGGAATGGGCGACCTTGTCGCCGGGCAGCTTGCCGTGCTTGCGCACCATGATGAAGCCGGTGCCGAGCGCCAGGGCCAGCGGGGCGGCGATCAGGAAGCCGCGCGACTCGATGCCCACCAGCAGCTCCGGCTTGTGCGGGCGCAGCGCCTCGGCGAGCTGGTCCACCGCCTCCTTCCACGCCTCGGCGTGAGCCAGCAGCGGGGAGATGTCGTAGAAGAGGATGCCGGGCTTGGGGAAGTCGGCGATGCCGCGGATGTGGTTCTTCAGGTCGATGGGGTTCGGCATGGTGAAAAGGTTCCTGTGCAACGGCGGCGCCATACTATCGGGGCGGACCTCCGCGTGCAAACCACCGCTGTGCGGCTGTTTTTCCCCGGCTTGAGGTTGACCATCGGGGGGGCTTGCGGCCAAGTTCCTCTCCATAAGCATGAGCATCGCCGCATGGCGGCACCGGAAGGGAAGGGCAGGACGGGGCATGGCGCGCGAAAGGGCGTGGTTGGAATCGTCGCGCGCCGGCGACGGTGAATGGCGGCTGGCGGCTCTCGGCCATTGGGATTTGAAGGCCGCGGGTGGGCTTTCGGGCACGCTCGACGGCTTCGCGCTGGACGGCGGCGGGGCGGTCAGTCTCGACCTGTCGCGGCTGGACGCCATGGACACGGTCGGCGCCTATCTGCTGTCCGCCCTGTCCGACCGGCTGAAGGCGGCGGGCCACGGCGTCGATCTGGCCGCCATCCGCCCGGAGCACGCCGCCCTGTTCGACGCCGTGCGCGAGGTCGGCCCCCCGCCGGTCGAGCGGGCGCAGACGCACCGCCCCATCCTCGACATGCTGGAGCGCACCGGGCGCACCGCCGTCGATGGGCTGCGCGAGGGGCGGGACCTGCTGTCCTTCCTCGGCCTCATCGCCATCACCTTCGGGCGACTCATCGTCAACCCGCGGCGGCTGCGCTTCCGCTCGGTGATGTTCCACATCGAGCAGACCGGGCTGAACGCCCTGCCGATCCTCGGGCTGCTGTCCTTCCTGATCGGCGTGGTGCTGGCCTTCCAGGGGGCGGACCAGCTCCGCCGCTTTGGGGCGGAGCTGTTCGTGGTCAACCTGCTGGGCGTGTCGATCCTGCGCGAGATCGGCATCCTGATGACCGCCATCATCGTGGCGGGGCGCTCCGGCTCCGCCTTCACCGCGCAGATCGGCACCATGAAGGTGAACCAGGAGGTGGACGCCATCAGCACGCTGGGCCTGGACGTGGTGGAGCTTCTGGTGGTGCCGCGCGCGCTGGCCCTGATGATCACCCTGCCGCTGCTGGCCTTCTACGCCGACATCATGGGGCTGTTCGGCGGTGCGGTGATGAGCTACGCGACGCTGGACATCACCTTCGGGCAGTTCATCCGCCAGCTTCATGGCGCCGTCACCCTGCCGCATTTCCTGGTTGGACTGGTGAAGGCGCCGGTCTTCGCGCTGGTGATCGCCATGGTTGGCTGCTACGAGGGGCTGAAGGTCTCGGGCAGCGCCGAGAGCGTGGGCACGCTGACCACCAAGTCGGTGGTGGAGTC
This sequence comes from Azospirillum sp. UENF 312511, assembly GCF_058780635.1. Lineage (NCBI taxonomy): Bacteria > Pseudomonadati > Pseudomonadota > Alphaproteobacteria > Rhodospirillales > Azospirillaceae > Azospirillum > Azospirillum sp. UENF 312511. The sequence continues at coordinate 892,266 of NZ_JBSNCG010000001.1, forward strand.
CATCTTCCTGGTGATCGTCCTGGACGCGGTCTTCTCCGTCCTGTTCTCCTTCCTCAGGCTGTGAGGGACCGTGGCGCCTTTCGACGATGACCAACGGACCGGTGCGCAGGACGCGGTGATCCGCGTGCGCGGGCTGGTCACGCGCTTCGGCCCGCAGGTGGTCCATGACGGGCTCGACCTCGACGTGCGGCGGGGCGAGGTGCTGGGCGTGGTCGGCGGCTCCGGCACCGGCAAGTCGGTCTTGCTCAAGGAGATCCTCGGCCTGATCCGCCCGGCGGACGGCCGGATCGAGCTGCTGGGCCGCGACACCGCCGGCCTGCCGGAATCGGAGCGGGTGGCGCTCCAGGCGCGCACCGGCGTGCTGTTCCAGAACGGCGCGCTGTTCAGCTCGATGACCGTGGCGCAGAACGTCATGGTCCCGCTGCGCGAGCACACCGACCTGTCGGCGGCGCTGTCGGCGGAGATCGCACGGGTCAAGATCGCCATGTCCGGCCTGCCGGCCAACGCCGGGGCGAAGTTCCCGTCGGAGCTGTCGGGCGGCATGATCAAGCGCGCCGGTCTGGCCCGCGCGCTGGCGCTCGACCCCGACATCCTGTTCCTCGACGAGCCGACCGCCGGGCTGGACCCCATCGGCGCCGCCGCCTTCGACCAGCTGATCCGCAACCTCCAGCGCAGCCTGGGGCTGACCGTCTTCATGGTCACCCACGACCTGGACAGCCTGACCTCCATCTGCGACCGCATCGCCGTGCTGGTGGACAAGAGGATTCGCGTGGGCACGCTGGAGGAGCATCTCCGCGACCCGCACCCCTGGATTCACGACTATTTCCACGGACCGCGCGGCCGCGCCGCGCGCCATGCAGAAAGCTGACCGGACGCCATGGAAACCCGCACCAGCTACATCCTTGTGGGCAGCTTCGTGTTGGCCTTGCTCGCCGGCCTCTTCGTCTTCACGGTCTGGGTCGCCAAGATCCAGCTGGAGGAGACGCGCCAGCCCTATTACATCTACTTCACCGGTTCGGTGACCGGCCTTCAGGAGGGCAGCCCGGTGCGCTACCGCGGCATCCCCGTGGGCACGGCGACCGACATCCGCCTGGACCCCAACGACGTCAGCCGCGTGCGCGTGCGGATCGAGGTGCAGGAAGGCACGCCGATCAAGACCGACTCCATCGCCTCGCTGGAGGTCCAGGGCATCACCGGCGGCGCCTACGTCCAGATTTCCGGCGGCACGGAGATGAGCGAGCTTCTGCGCACCGCGCATGACGGCGGCATCCCGGTGATCCCGTCGCGCCCGTCGTCGCTGACGGTCTTCGTCGACGCCGCGCCGCAGCTTCTGAACCGCGCGCTCGACCTGACCAACCGGGTGGCGGACCTGCTGACCCCGCAGAATCAAGCGGCCATCGCCGAGATCCTGGCGAACACCCGCGACCTGACCGGTGAGCTGGCCCGCGCCAGCCAGGGGCTGGACACGACGCTCGCCCAGGCCAACCGGACGCTCCAGGGCTTCGAGACGGTCGGGCCGCAGATCGGCGAGACCATGGACCAGGCGCAGCGCACGCTGGCCGCGGTGGAAGGCGGCATGAAGACGGTGAGCGGCGATCTGCACACGCTGGCCGGATCGCTCAACAAGACCGCCAACCAGCTCAACGCCATGATCGGGGAGAACCGCGGGGCGATCCGCGACTTCACCGGCGGCGGGCTGTATGAGCTGACTTTGTTGATCTCGCAGTTGCGCGACCTGTCGGGGCAATTGTCCCGCGTCGTGACGCGGATCGAAAACGACCCGTCGAACTTCCTGTTCGGCGGAACCCGCCAGGGCGTGGAGGTGCGTGGACGATGACGAACCGCTTGGTGACGAGCCGTTTGATGAAGGGGGCGGCGACGGCGCTGCTGGCGGTCGGCCTGATGACCGGCTGCGCGGCGCTGAACCCCACCGCGCCCAGCCTCTACACGCTGACGCCGGGGGCCGTGGCGGAGTCCGGGCTGCCGCCGGTGAGCTGGCAATTGCTGGTGGAGCCTCCGGCGGCCAGCGCCGGCATCGACACGCCGCGCATCGCGGTCACCCGCTCGGCCACCGCGCTCGACTACTTTGCCGGGGTGTCCTGGGCCGACCGGGCGCCGAACATGGTGCAGGGGCTGATCGTCCAGTCCTTCGAGGACAGCCGGCGGATCGTCTCGGTCGGGCGGGATTCCGCGGGCTTGCGCTCCGACTTCCTGCTGAAGACCGAACTGCGCGACTTCCAGGCGGAATTCAGCGACGCCAGCGCCGCGGCGCCGGACCGGGTGCGGGTGCGGCTGTCGGCCAAGCTGGTCGCCATGCCCAACCGGACCATCGAGGCGGGCGAGACCTTCGACGCCGTGGTCCCGGTGCGCGGGTCGGATTTCACCGACGTGATCGCCGCCTTCAACACGGCGCTGGGTCAGGTGGAAGGCGCGCTGGTGGATTGGACCCTGCGGCGGGGCGAGGCGGTGTTCCGTGCGGATGCCGGCCGTGGCCGTTCGGCGGGCGTCCGTTAAGGAAAGCGCTTGCTATGCGTACAAAGCCTCATACGTAATAGGGATCCAGGAAGGGCAGGGGCTGACGGGGCAGAGCATCCGATGATGGAGCTTTCGGAGCTTTCGCGCGACGAGTTGCAGGCGATGTCGGAGGCCGCGCGGGAGGTCCGGCAGTGCCAGCGCGTGCTCGCCAAGACCGGCGACACGGTGGTGGGGGAGCTTCTGCGCGGGCACGGCACGCTCTACGAATGGCGCCACTACCCGCCGGGCGACGTCTACGACGCCGAGTATCACGCCCAGTACTATTACCATTGCCATCCCGAGGACGAGCGGCCCGACGGTGAGCACGGGCACTTCCACACCTTCCTGCGCCCGCTCGGGATGCCGCCGGGCATGGAGCCGGTGCCCTTGCGGGATTACGAGGAGCCGGACAACCCCAACGACGCGCTGTCCCATCTGGTGGGGATCGCCATGGACGTGGCGGGGCAGCCGGTGCGCCTGTTCACGACGAACCGCTGGGTGACGGGGGAGACGTGGTACGGGGCCGAGGACGTGATCCGCATGCTCGACAGCTTCACCGTCGATCACGCCCGCCCGTCCTGGCCGGCGAACCGCTGGATCACTGCGATGCTTCGGCTGTTCCGGCCGCAGATCATCAGCCTGCTGCACGAGCGCGACCGGACGGTCGCCGCCTGGAGCGACCGCCATCCGGACGGCTGGGTCTACGAGGATCGGACGCTGGAGGTCACGTCGCAGATTCTGATCTCGGTGGAGGAGCAGATCGCGACGGTGGATCACGCGTTGCGCGGCGTGCGGCGGCGGTCCTCCGTGTTGCCGGAACCGCCGCGCTTCGTCACGCCGTAACGCACCGTGGGGAGGCTGCCGCCGGTCACACCGGCAGCAGCGCCTTGCCCGTGGTGCCCGGAACCTGCCGGGCCTGGGCCATCACCGCCTTCTGGACCTTCTCGAAGGCGCGCACCTCGAGCTGGCGCACGCGCTCGCGCGAGACGTGGAAGTGCTGGCTCAGCTCCTCCAGGGTCAGCGGCTCGTCGCGCAGGCGGCGGGCCACCAGGATCTGCCGCTCGCGGTCGTCGAGAACGCCCAGCCCCAGCTTGAGGAACTGCTGCCGGCGCTTGCGCTCCTGCGCACCGGCCAGGATCGCCTCTTGGTCGGGGCCCTCGTCGGCCAGAAGGTCCAGCCATTCGCTGTCGCCATCCTCGGCCAGGGTGGCGTTGAGCGAGCGGTCGGTGCCCAACCGGCGGTTCATCTCGATCACGTCGGCCTGGGAGACGTCCAGCGTCGTCGCGATGCTCTCCACCGCTTCCGGAGACAGATCGCCGCCGAAGGTGCCGTTCTCGGCGTCCTGCAACTGCGCCTTCAGCCGGCGCAGGCTGAAGAACAGCTTCTTCTGGGCCGCCGTGGTGCCGATCTTCACCAGCGACCAGTTGTGCAGCACATATTCCTGGATCGCCGCGCGGATCCACCAGGACGCGTAGGTGGCGAAGCGGAATCCCTTGTCGGGGTCGAACTTCTGCGCCGCCTGCATGACGCCGACGTTGCCCTCGGCGATCAGGTCGGACAGCGGTAGCCCGTAGCCCTGGTAGCCGCGGGCCATTTTGAAAACGAGCCGGAGGTGGCTGCCGATCAGCTTGTCGAGGGCGCGGCGGTCCTGCCGCTCCCGCCAGCGGATGGCGAGGTCGCGTTCCTGCTCGGGGGTGAGGTAGTCGTACTTGCGGGTTTCTTTTAGAAAGAGGGTGAGGGGTTCGCCAGAAACTGCCAGTTCCGTCAAAGAGCTTCTCCTGATTCCGGCATCCTCGGGAAACACCCTGCAATGGACCGATGGACCCCGGCCCGGCTGGCCGGCGGGGCCATCGGAGCGGGGTTGAGATCGGCTGTGGCCCAGGGCCGGCCGTAAATGTGTGGATGTCGGCAAGAGCTTAGAAATAAGAGGTCGCGGCGGCGGTTCAAGGGGTGGGGGGAAAGAAAGTATCCGCAGCCGGAAAATGGGAACTCCCCGGGACAGGCCGCGTTGGGGGTCGGTTGGGCCGCCTGGAATCGGCCCTGTGAGCGTCAATGGAGGGCCGCGGCCATGGACCTCGATCCGCTGCTTCTGTCACGAATCCAGTTCGCTTTCGTGATTTCTTTTCACATTCTTTTCCCATCTTTTACGGTGGGGCTGGCCTGCTGGATCGCCGTTCTGGAGGCGCGTTGGCTGATCACCGGCAAGGCGCTGTACCGCAGCCTGTCGGAATTCTGGACGCGGATCTTCGCCATTTCCTTCGGCATGGGCGTGGTGTCGGGAATCGTGATGACCTACCAGTTCGGCACGAACTGGAGCCGCTGGTCCGACATCGTCGGCAACGTTCTGGGGCCGCTGATCCAGTACGAGGTGGTGACCGCCTTCTTCCTGGAGGCCGCCTTCCTCGGCATCCTCCTGTTCGGGCGGGACCGCGTGCCGCGGGGCATCCATTTCCTGGCGGCGGTTCTGGTGGCCACCGGGACGGTGCTGTCCTCCTTCTGGATTCTCTCGGCGAACAGTTGGATGCACACCCCGGCGGGGGCGGAACTGCGCGACGGGCGGTTCTTCGTCACCGACTGGTGGGCGGTGGTGTTCAACCCCTCCTTCCCCTACCGGCTGGCCCACATGCTGACCGCGATGTTCCTGACCACCGGATTCGTGGTGGCGGGCATCAGCGCCTTCTATCTGCTGCGCAACCGCTTCCTGGAACACGCGCGGGTTGGGCTCAGCATGTCGTTGGCGCTCATCACCATCCTGGCGCCTTTGCAGATCTTCCTCGGCGACCTGCACGGGCTGAACACGCTGGAGCACCAGCCGGCCAAGATCGCCGCGATGGAGGGCCATTGGGAGGGCGGGGCGCGGGCACCGCTGATCCTGTTCGCCATCCCCGACAACGAGGCGGAGACCAACCACGCGGAAATCGCCATTCCCGCCCTGTCGAGCCTGATCCTGACCCACGAGTGGGACGGGGTGGTTCCCGGCCTGAAGAACTTCCCGGTGGCGGACCGGCCGAACCCGGAAATCCTGTTCTGGACCTTCCGCATCATGGTGGCGATCGGCATGGTCATGCTGACGGTGGCGCTGATCCATCTGGTGCAGCGGGTGCGCGGGAAACTCTACAGCCCGCACTGGTTCCATAAGGTTCTGGTCGGCTGCATGCCGCTGGGCTTCATCGCCATACTCGCCGGCTGGTTCACCACCGAGATCGGGCGCCAGCCCTGGGTCGTCTACGGGATGATCCGCACGGCGGACGCGGTCACCCCGGCGCTGACCGGTGGCGCGGTGCTGACCTCGCTGATCGTGTTCATGGTGGTCTACGCGATCATCTACGGGGCCGGGACCTATTATCTGTTCCGCTTGCTGACCATCGGCCCGGCGCGGCTGAACGACGAGGATCTGGAGGTCCCGGCGGTGGCGCAGGGCCACCAGCCGAAGCGGCCGCTGTCGGTGCCCGGCGAATCCATCGAACCCGCGGAGTGACGCCCATGGAAGGCAGCCTGCTGACCCTCGCCTGGGTCGCCATCGTTGGTTTCGCCGTCTTCATGTATGTGCTGATGGACGGCTTCGACCTCGGTATCGGCATCCTCTACCCCTTCGCCCCCAGCGAGGAGGCGCGGGACGTCATGATGAACTCGGTGGCGCCGGTCTGGGACTTCAACGAGACGTGGCTGATCCTCGGCGGGGCGGGGCTGTTCGCGGCCTTTCCCATCGCCTACGCCATCGTCCTGCCGGCGATGTATCTGCCGCTGCTGCTGATGCTGATCGCCCTGATCTTCCGCGGCGTCGCCTTCGAGTTCCGCTTCAAGGCGCGGAGCAGCCGCCATTTGTGGAACAAGGCCTTCTTCCTCGGCTCGCTGCTCGCCACCTTCGCGCAGGGGGTGGTCCTCGGCTCCTTCATCCAGGGGATCGAGGTGGAGGGGCGCAACTTCGCCGGGACCATGCTGGACTGGCTGACCCCCTTCAGCCTGTTCTGCGGCGTGGCGCTGATCGCCGGCTACGCGCTGCTGGGGAGCACGTGGCTGATCTGGCGGACCATCGGGATTTTGCAGGACTGGTGCTTCCGCGTGGCGCGGCGACTCCTCATCGTGGTGCTGGTTCTGGTCGCGGCGGTCAGCCTGTGGACGCCCTTCCTGGACGCTTCCATTGCCGCGCGCTGGTTCTCGGTTCCCAACATCCTGTTGCTGTCGCCGGTGCCGCTGATGGTCGGCTTCCTCGCCTTCGGCCTGTGGCGGGCGCTGGACGAGGGGCGGGAGGTGCTGCCCTTCGCCTTCGCCATGGGGCTGTTCGCCCTGTCCTACCTGGGGCTGGCGATCAGCCTGTGGCCGGTGCTGATCCCGCCGGGAATCACCGTGTGGCAGGCGGCCGCCCCTCCGGAAACCCAGGTCTTCCTGCTGATCGGCATGGCCTTCCTGATTCCGACGATCCTGATCTACACCGCGTACAGCTATTGGGTTTTCCGCGGCAAGGTGACGGGCGCCATTGGTTATCATTGATGGCGGTTATCATTGAAGGCGGCGATTATTGAGAACCTGCCCGACGCTGGCGTACAACAGTCGACCCCTTTTCGACGGAGACCGCGCCATGACCCCAGACACCGCCCCGGACATCAGCTTCGCCGAGGTGATGCTGCGCAAGGGCGCGGAGCTTCTGCAGGACACGCTTCCAGAAGACGCGGCCGAGGAGGCGGTGAACATCATGGCGCGCCGTCTCGCCATCGCCGCGACGATGGACGCTCCGCTGGTCGTCCACGCCGAGGGCGGCGGGCGTCCGGAGATGTTCGAGGAGGCGATGCGGCTGGCCGGAGTCTCCGCCGGGGAGCGCGCCGCCGCCCTGGCCGAGGCCCGGCAGGCCGAGCGCGCCGTGGTGTTCGAGTTCGACGGCACCGGCCCGCTGACCGGCAACCGCGTGGTCGCCGCGGTGATTCGTCCGGAGGACCGGCCGGACCTTCTGGAGGCCTACATCGCCATCGGGCGCCTGCGCGACGGGACCGCCCAAGTGACCGTCGCCCCGGCGACCCTGCGCCTCGACGCCCGCGCGCTGGCGGAGACGCTGGCGCTGATCGGTCCGGCGGCGCAGCACAGCCTCAACGCCGCCAACGCCGCCATGGCCCACGCGGCGAACATCACCGCTTTGCCGGGGCATGAGCTGGACAGCATGCCGGGCGCCCTCGTCGCGCTCTACTGGCACGCCTTCTGCCTGTCCTCGGCCCGCACGCGGCTGCGCCCCACCGGGCCAAACGCGCCGACCCTGCATTGAAGGCCGGGAGACGGCCCGTGAGGGTGCTGTTCCGCGCCGACGCCGGAGCCTCCATCGGGGCCGGGCACGTCATGCGCTGCCTCGCCGTGGCGGAGGCCGTGCAGGAACTGGGCGGCGATGCGCTGTTCGCCGCGGCGAGCCTGCCATCGGCCTTGGAAGAGCGTCTGCGCGCCGCCGGCATCGCCGTTCACCGGATCGACGCGGCCCCCGGCAGTGCCGCCGATCTCGCCGCGACGCGCGCCATTGCGGTGGAAGCCGACGCCGCGGCCATCGTGCTGGACGGTTATGGATTCTCCGAAGACTGGCGGGCCGGGCTGGCCGAGACGGGGCTGCCCATCCTGGCCTTCGACGACGCCGGGACGGGGGAGCCGATCCACGCCGGGCTGATCGTCAACGCCGCGCCGGACGCCGCGTCGCTGCCCTACCGCAAGGGCAACCCGGACGCCCGGCTGTTGCTCGGCCCGGCCTATGCGCCGCTGCGGCGGGAGGTGCGGGAGGCCGCGGCGGCGGCCAAGCCGCCGTTGGAGGAACGCCGCGGCCTGCTGGTGACCTTCGGCGGCTCCGACCCGCTGGGGCTGACGGCTCCGGTGATCGAACGCCTTGCTCCCCGCCTGCCGACCGGCGTCTGGCTGGATGTTGCGGTCGGCGGTGCGGTGCGCGACGTGGCCGCGGTGGAGGCCGCGGCAGGGCGTCTCAAAGACAGCGTGCGGCTGCACCGCGACACGCCGCGCATGGGTCACCTGATGGCCCAGGCCGGGCTGGCCGTCTCGGCGGCGGGCACCACGACGGGGGAACTGGCGGCCATCGGCACGCCCACCGTCCTCGTCACCATCGCCGACAACCAGTTGGAGGCCGCCCGCCAGTCGGAGGCTCTGGGCTGGTGCGCCCTGGTGGCCGGACAGACCGAAGGTGCTCCGGAGCGGATCGTGGACGTGGCGCTGGAGCTGTGGGCCGATCCGGCGCGGCGGCGGACCATGGCGGGAAAGCTGGCGGGGATTGTCGATGGCCAGGGTGCCTTGCGCATCGCGCGTGCGCTGGCGGAGGCGATCACCCCGCGGTGAAGCCGCCGTCCACGGGCAGCACCGTCCCCGTCACCCAGCGTCCGCTGTCGGCCAGCAGATAGGCCACGGCGTCGGCCACATCCTGCGGTGCGCCGTAGCCCAGCGGGTGGGCAGCGGCGAGCGCGGCGTTCTGCTCCGCCGGCAGCATGGCGAACTGCTTCTCCGCCTTGGCGCCCAGCACCACCGCTGGGGCCACCACATTGACGCGGATGCGCTTGTCGGCCAGTTCCAGCGCCAGCGACTGCGCCACCGAGACCAGCGCCGCCTTGCTCGCGGCGTAGAGCGAGCGGCCCTTCTGGCCCTTCAGCCCGGCGACCGACCCGACATAGACGATCGACCCGCCGCCCGGCGAGACGACGCCCTTCTGGTGGAAGCCGCGCGCCAGCATCAGCGACGCCCCGACGTTCAGCGTGAAATAGCTGTCGAACTGCGCCCGGTTGATCTGCCGCAGCACGGAGTAACCTTGCTTCGACGCGGAATGAACCAGACCGACGAAGGGACCGCCCGCCTCCGCCAGCCCCTTCATCCAGCCGGGAATGGCGTCGAGGTCGGTCAGGTCGAAGGGGGCGACGCTGTGCCGCTCCGGCCCGTCCAGCAGGACGCGGGTGGCCTCCAGCGCGTCGGCGCGTCGGCCGACCAGCGTCAGCGCGGCGCCCAGCCCGGCCAGCGTCCGGCAAATCTCCCGCCCGATGTCGCTGTCCGCGGAGGCTCCGGTCACCAGCAGGCGCCGTCCCGTGAGGTCGAGCGGGTTGCGCATGGTCCGGCGGCTCAGGGGGTCAGCAGGGGGAAGTCGTCGGGGATTTCCTGCACCGCCGGGGCGGGGATCGGCCCGACGTCGGCCACTATGGCGCCCCAGGACCAGCCGACGCCGAAGCCGGCCAGCAGCATCTTGCGCGTGCCGGTGGACAGCGCCTCGCCCAGCCGGTGGCTGACCGCCAGCGGGATGGAGGCGGAGCTGGTGTTGCCGAAGTCGTGCATGTCCACGAGGAATTTTTCCGGCGGGAACTTGGTCTTCTTGCGCAGATGCTCCAGCATGAAGGCGTTGGCCTGATGCATCACGCAGAGGTCGATGTCCTCCACCCCCACGCCGGCGAACTCCAGCGTCTCGCGGATCAGCGGCGGCACGGCGCGCAGCGTGAAGGCGAAGACCTCCGCTCCGTTCAGCGACAGGCGCGAGTCGGTGAACATCCGCTCCTGCTTTTCCACCGGCCAGGGCTCGCGTCCGGGCACCAGCGAGTTGCGGCGCCCGCCGGCCTTGACCCAAATGTTCTTGGCCCCGCCGCCGTCGGTGCCGACGACGACATGGATCGGCGCGGCCCCCTGGCTGACCTCCAGCGCCACGGCGCCGCCCGCGTCGCCGAACAGCGGCAGGGTGGAGCGGTCGCCCGGCACGAGGTGGCGCGAGCTGGTGTCGCCGCACAGCACGATGGCCCGCCGGCCCGTCGATCCGCCGAGCAGCCGCCCGGCCATCCACAGCCCGTAGACGAAGCCGGAGCAGCCCAGGTTGACGTCGAAGCAGGCCGCCCCCGTCGCCAGCCCCAGCCGCTTCTGCATGACGCAGGAGGTCGCGGGCACGTTGTAGTCGGGGTCCTGCGACACGAAGACCAGCACGTCGACGCTGGCCGGGTCCCAGCCGAGCTGGGCGAGCAGCCCTTCCGCCGCCGCGACGCACATGTCCGACGCGCAGATGTGCGGCGGGGCGATGCGCCGCTCGTAGACACCGGTGGTGGCGAACAGCTTCTCCGCCTCCTCCGCCGTGAAGAGGGAGTGGTCCTCCAGAAAGGAATGGCGGTGCGGCGGCACGGCGGCCCGGAATCCCGCGATGCGCACGCCCTCGATGATGGCCTTCACCGGATGCTCCCTCCCTCCGCCGCCCTTCCGTCCGTCCTGGACTTGGGCGAATTCGGAGACTATTAACCGAAAGAACGCTAGGGTCGAATGATTAACGAACCGATAAATGGAATCAGCCATGGATGACCGGGTTCAGCAAAGCCAGCTTTCGTTCCCGCCCGACATGGTGATTCCGCCCCAGCGTTACTCCGGCGAGGCCAATCACGCCGAAGAGGCGGCGCGAGTCTTCCGCCGTTGCTGGATGTTCGTTGGATTTACGGACGACCTGCGCAACGACAACGACTTCATCACCGCGGACATTGCCGGCATCTCGGTTCTGGTCCAGAATTTCGACGGTGACTTGCGGGCCTATCACAATGTCTGCACGCACCGCTATTCGCTGATCCACCTGCGGCCCTGCGGCAACGGCAAACCGGTCTGCCCCTATCACGGCTGGGTCTTCAACCGCGACGGCGTTCCGGTCGGCATTCCCGGCAACCGCGAGCATTTCGGGCTGGACGACGCCGCGAAGAAACGCCTCGCCCTGCGGCGCTTCGAGGTGGCGGTGCGGGGCCGCTTCGTCTTCGTCCGGCTGGAGCCGGCCGGGCCCGGATTGGACGAGCAATTGGGCGCCTATGGCGCCGTCCTCGACCATCTGTCGGACCTGTTCACCGACCGCATCGACGAAGGCGTGCTGCCCTGGAACGCCAACTGGAAGGCGGCGCTGGAAAGCGCCCTGGAGGTCTACCACGTCGACGCCACCCACCCGGAGACCTTCAAGGGCTACGTGAAGAAGGTGTGGATCTGCTCCTACGAGGGCGAGCATTCGCGGGGCGTCAGCCAGCTGTCCGACGGCTCGGCGCGCTGGTGGGACGGGGTGAGCCAGAAGATGGGGCTGCCGCGCAGCGACCGGCTGGAAAGCTACGACCACTATCTGATCTTCCCCAACCTCGCCATCGGCGTTTCCCACGGAGCGCTGATGAGCGTCCAGACCTACGACCCGGTCGGACCGGACCGCTGCGAGCTGCATTACCGCCTTTTCCTGGGTGAGACCTCCAAGCCGCAGACCAAGGGCGGGGCCGCGCGCAAGGCGGTGGAGACCAACGTCGCCGGCTTCAACCGCACCATCCTGGGTGAGGACCAGCGCGTGGCCGAAGCCACCCACAAGGGGCTGAAGCAGGTCCAGGCCCCGGCCGTCCTCGGCTCCTGCGAGGAGCGCATCGCCGCCTTCCACCGGGCGTGGCTCGCCCGCATGGCCGCCGAATGAGCCGGGACATGAGCCCGCTCGTCGATCTCACCGGACGGCATGTCCTGGTCACCGGCGCGTCGGCCGGCATCGGGCGGGCGACCGCTCTGCTGGCCGCGAGGCTCGGCGCACGGGTCACGCTCAACGGGCGCGACGCCGGGCGGTTGGCCGAGACGCTGGCGCTTCTGCCGGGGGAGGGGCACCGGACGGCGGCCTTCGATCTGTCGGACAGCGACGCCGTTCCCGGCTGGGTCAAGGCGCAGGCGGACGCCGGCGGTCCCATCGCCGGTCTGGCCCATTGCGCTGGCGTGCAGGTCGGCAAGCCGGTGCGCGGCGTCGACCGCGCCTTCTTCGACGGCATCCTGCACGCCAACCTGTTGAGCGCTCTGGCGCTGGCCCGCGGCCTGCGGCAGAAGGGCTGCCACGCCGAAACGGCGGCGCTGGTGCTGGTGTCGTCCGTCGCCGCGGAGATCGGGCAGCCGGGCAACGTGGTCTATTCGGCGGCCAAGGGCGGGCTGGTCTCGGCCACCCGTGGGCTTGCCATGGAGTTCCTGCGCGACGGCATCCGCGTCAACTGCGTCGCCCCGGCGATGGTCGAGACGGAGATGATGGAGCGCTTCCGCCGCACCACCACGGCTGAGCAGTTCGAGGCGATCCGCGCCGCCCATCCCATGGGCTTCGGCAAGCCGGAGGACGTGGCCTCGGCCATCGCCTTCCTGCTGTCGCCGGCCAGCGGCTGGATCAACGGGGTGATGCTGCCGGTGGATGGCGGCTATCTGGCGACCTGACGCCGCACGTGTTCGAAGGGTAAGGGTCCATGTTCCGCTTCCGCCGACCGACGACCGACGATGCCGCGATGCTGCTGCGCTGGCGAACCGAGCCGTCGATCACCCGCTTCATGTTCACCGATCTGGAGGACCCGGACGTCGAGCGGCAGCGCGCGTGGCTGGCCGCGATGGACGCCCGCGCGGACTTCCGCCATTTCATCATCGAGCATGAGGGCCGCCCGGTCGGCTATCTTTCCTACTATGACATCGACCGGGTGCATCTGCGCTGCTCCTCCGGCTCGTATATCGTGGATGAGAGGGACCGGCGGAAGCTCGCCGGCTTCCTGCACTGCTTCATCATGGATTATTGCTTCTACGGTTTGGGGATGAACAAGCTCTTCAATTATTTCATGGAGGGCAACGACACGGTCATCCGCATCCAGAGGGTTGTGAAAGCGCGCGAGGTCGGAGTGCTGCGTCAACATGTTCAGAAATACGGCCGTTTCCACGACGTCCATGTGTTCGAGACGCTGCGCAGCGATTGGGAGGGGCACCCCCATATCTTCGCGCGCGAAACCACGCTGGCCACCTTCGCGGAATAGGCCAAGCGGCTGGGGGCTTACGTTGGGCGGTCGGCCGGGAAAGTTCGCCGTCACCCCCACCGAATGTTTGACCAATCCACCGCCGACGCGGTATGCGGCGGGGGTGGGGGCGGCGCCGCGGCGCCGGGAGCATGAGGGGAAGCACGGTGCGGCCTGAGGAAGCCTTGACGGACATCGACGTCACGCTGCTTGCCGGTGGTCTCGGCTCGCGCATGCGGGGCGTCTCGGGCGACACGCCCAAGGTGCTGGCTCCCATCGCGGGCCGCGCCTTTCTCGGACATCTGCTGGACCATCTGGCCGCCTACGGCGCGCGCCGGGTGGTGCTGTGCCTGGGCCATCTGGCCGACCGGGTGACGGCGTGGCTGGCCCAGGGCGACACCAACCGGTCGTTGGACGTCGTCTGCCAGATCGAGCCGAGCCAGATGGGCTCCGCCGCGGCGCTCGCCTACATCCGCAAGGACCTCAAGGCCGGCACCGTCCTGGTGATGAGCGGCGATACCTTTCTGGACGCCGACCTGCGCGCCTTCGTCGCCTCGCACCGCCTGTCGGGGGCCGAGGCGTCGGTTCTGTGCGTGGAGGTCGAGGACGCCGCCCGCTTCGGCCGGGTGGAGGTCGGGCCAGACAGCCGGGTCCGCCAATTCCTCGACAAGGCGCCGGGGCGCGGCGTCATCAACGCCGGGGTCTACCTCTTCTCCGCGGCCTTCCTCGACCGCCTCGCCGCCTCCGGGGCCAGCTCGCTGACGCGCGACGTGCTGCACAAGATGCCGCCGGGCACGCTGCACGGCCACATCGCCAAGGCCCGCTTCATCGATATGGGCACGCCGGAGAGTCTGGCGGTCGCCGCCAGCGTGATCGGCGGCCGCGAGACCTGAGCGGAGCGGGCGCCGTGGCGACGCTGGACGAGGCGCTGGCCATCGCGCTCGACCTCCACACCGCCGGGCGGACGGAGGAGGCGGAAACCCTCTACGGGCGAATCCTCGACGCCGTTCCGGACGAGCCGAACGCTCTTCACCTCTACGGTCTCCTCTGCGCCCAGAGTGGGCGGCTGGAGCAGGCGGCCGACCTGCTGGGCCAAGCGGTGGTGCTGCGCCCCGGCCAGCCCGAATACCGCGCCAACCTCGCGACCCTGCATCAAGCCCGCGGCAACCTCGCCGCGGCGGCCGCGGAATACCGGGCCGCCCTGCGGCTTTGCCCCGATTCGGCGGCGCTCGCCTTCCCGCTGGCGGGGGCGGCGCGGCAGGCGGGGGACAGCGGGCTCGCCCTGGCGGCCTATCGCCGCACCACCCTCATCCAGCCCGACCTTGCCGAGCCGATGGCCCAGGCCGGCATCCTGCTGCGCTACGCGGGGCGGACCGGTGAGGCGGTGTCGACCCTGCGCCGTGCCGTCCGGCTGCGTCCCGGCCATGGCGAGGCGTGGCACCATCTTGGCGTGGCGCTCCAGCGGACCAGGGAGCCGGACGCGGTGACGGCGCTGGCGCAGGCCGTGGCTCTGCTGCCGGAGGACGCGACGCCCCGGCTCAATCTTGGCCGCGCCCATTACGACGCGGGGCGGTGGGGCGCCGCCGTTGCGGCCCTGCGCGGCGCGTTGGCGCTCGACCCGGCGAACGACGGCGCGCTGGAGCTTCTCGCCGCCGCCCGGCACAAGGCGGGCTGGGAGCGGGAGGCCGCGAGGGCTTTGCGCCGTCTGCTGCGGCTGCGTCCGGACGCGGCGAACGGCTGGTACGCGCTGTCGCTTGCCGAACCCGGCGCCCTGGGGTCGCTCCGCCGCGCGCTTGCCCTTCAACCGGATCACCGCAACGCTTTGAGCGGTCTGGCGAACCGGTTGCGCGACCAGAGGGAGATCGCCGCCTCGCTGCGCCTGCACGATCGCGCCATCCGCCTTGAGCCGGCCAGCGCCGAGGCGCGCTGGAACCGCTCCCTGGCCCGGCTGCTCGCCGGCGACCTGACCGGCGGTTGGGAGGACTACGAGGCGCGCTGGGGCGTCGCCGATTTCCCGACCCGGCCGCGCGGCCTGCCGCAGCCGCTGTGGAGCGGCGAGGGCATCGCCGGGCAAACCATCCTGCTGCACGAGGAGCAGGGCCGCGGCGACGCCATCCAGTTCGTCCGTTACGCCCCCCTGGTGGCCGCCCGCGGCGCCCGCGTGCTGCTGGAGGTCGGGGCCGATCTGGTTCCCCTGTTCCACGGCCTGCCGGGGGTGGAGCGGGTCTTCGCGCGCGGCGAGGCTTTACCCGCCTTCGACTGGCAGTGCCCGCTGCTCAGCCTGCCGCGGGCCTTCGCCACCCGGCTGGAGACCATTCCCGCCGCCGTCCCCTACCTGAGCGCCGATCCGGCGCGCATTGGGGCGTGGCGGGGACGGCTGGCCGGCGACAGTCTCACGGTCGGGCTGGTCTGGGCCGGCAACCCGCAGTTCGCCGGGGACCGCGAGCGGTCGCCGGGCTTGGCGGCGCTGGCCCCGCTGCTGGCGGTGCCGGGCTGCCGCTTCTTCGGCCTGCAACTCGGCCCCGGACACGACGAGCTGGCGCGGCGGGCGATGCCGCCCTCCTTTACCGATCTGGCGCCGCAGATCCGCGACTTCGCCGACACCGCGGCGATCATGGCGTCGCTGGATCTGGTGGTGTCCTCCTGCACCGCGCCCGCCCATCTGGCCGGAGCGCTGGGCGTTCCGCTGTGGGTGCTGCTGTCCCACGCGCCGGACTGGCGCTGGCTGCTCGACCGCGCCGACAGCCCCTGGTACCCGACCGCCCGCCTGTTCCGCCAGCCCTGCCCCGGCGATTGGGCCACGGCGGTGGGCGAGGTCGCGGCGGCTCTGGCCGAGCGCGCGGCGCATTCTTGAAACCTTAACCACGCCGGGGCTATCAGGAGGCGGGGCGCACCACAGGCGCCGGTTGGGGGATCCGCATGTCCGACATCGCCGGGGAACAGGCCGCCACGTTGAAGGCGCTGCTGGCCGAGCGCCAGTTCAACGCCGACCGCCTCAACGCCCTGACGGCCCATTGCGAGCGCATGCGCCGCGAACTGGATTTGGACGCCCGCCTGTCCATCGCCGAGGACTTGCGCCGCGACCCGCCGACCACGGAGACGGTGCTGCTCCACTCCGTGCTGTTCCAGCTGTCCGGCGACCTCTACCACTACGAGCGGATTCTCCATTACCTGCTGCTGGGCGGGGAGCGGGTCGGGCCGCAATTGATGCACTACACCTACTGGTGCATGGCGCGGCAGCTGTTCCTGGCGGCCTCGGCGCCGGAGAAGCTGGCCGCCTTCGGACCCTGCGACCTGTTCCGCTTCTATGAGGAGCTGGTGCTGGCGGTGGCGCGGCGCTGGGGCATCGTTCCGCCGCGCCATACGCCGCGCGACGGGCCGATCCGCCGGGTGGCCGTGCTGACCAACCAGTTCACCAACGACCAGCACCAGCCCTCGCGCGACTGCTTCGACTACGCCAGCCGGCTCCAGGACGACTTCGGGCTCGATGTCGCCATCATCAACTGCAACACCATGCCGTTGCGGGCCGAGAGCCTGTTCGTGCCGCCGATGGTCGCGGAACTGGTCGCCGATTACGAGGGCGTCTTCGCCCTGACGATGTTCGGGCGGCAGGTGAAGACGGCCTCCTTCACCGACCGCGCCTTCTCCAAGGACAAGCTGTCCACCATCGTCGGGGCCATCGACGGCTACGACCCCGATCTGCTGGTGACCTTCGGCGGGGCCAACGTGGTGGGTGACCTGTTCGCGGCGACCGGCGCGCGGCCGGTGGTCTGCCTGCCCACCACCTCGGGCATGACCATCTCGCTGGCCCATCTGGTGCTGGGGTATGAGGAGGGGAATCACACGGCCGCCATGCCGGCGCTCTACCGTGGTCCCTTCGCGCGGCGCTTCCGGCCCTTCACGCTGGGCTTCTCCCCGCCCCCCACGACGGGGGCCGGAGGCACTCTCGATCTCGGCGATGCGGCCTTCGTCTTCGCGGTGGTCGGCACCCGTCTGGACCTCGAGGTATCCGCGGAGTTCCTTGCGCTCGCCAACTCGATCCTCGACCGCTGCCCCGGCGCGGTGGTCGTCTTCGCAGGGGAGGTTGAGCAACTGCCGGCCCGGCTGAAGGCGGCGCGCAACGGCGCGCGGATGCGCAGCCTGGGCCATCTCAAGGACATCCGCGCCTTCTACCGGCGCTGCCACGCCTACCTCAACCCGTCGCGCCAGGGCGGCGGCGGCAGCGCCGCCTACGCCATTGCGGAAGGGCTTCCGGTGGTCACGCTGGCCTGGGGCGACGTGGCGAGCGTGGCCGGAGCGGGCATCCCCGTGCCGGACGCCGCCGCCTATGTGGAGCGTGCCGCCGCCCTGTTCGCCGACCCCGTGCTGCGGGAACGGCAGGCGGAGCTGTCGCGCGTCCGCTTCCGGACCGTCGGCGACCGCCACCGCTGCACAGAACGGCTGCTCGCCTACGGCGAGGAGGCGCGGGACCTTCTGCGGGCTGCGGCCAAGGCGGGCGCACAAAGGGAAGACCCGCCGTCCGCTTCCGTGGCAGAGTGACACCCGACCATCACAGCGAGACCGCCCTCCGTGCCGCGCGACGTCATCATCAACGGCCGTCCCATCGGCCCCGGCCACCCGCCGTATCTGATCGCCGAGATGTCGGGCAACCACCAGGGCGACCTGAACCGGGCGCTCGCCCTGGTCGATGCCGCCAAGGAGGCCGGCGCCGACGCGGTGAAGCTGCAGACCTACACCGCCGACACCTTGACCATCGACCATGACGGGCCGGGCTTCCTGCTGGAGGGCGGGTTGTGGAAGGGCCGCACCCTGCACGACCTCTACCGCGAGGCCCACACCCCCTGGGAGTGGCACGGCCCGCTGTTCGAGCGCGCGCGCGCCATCGGCCTGACCATCTTCAGTTCCCCCTTCGACGACACGGCGGTGGATCTGCTGGAGCGGCTGGACGCCCCGGCCTTCAAGATCGCCTCCTTCGAGGTGAACGACCTGCCGCTGATCCGCCGGGCCGCCCGCTCGGGCAAGCCGCTGATCCTGTCCACCGGCCTCGCCACGCTGGGCGAGATCGGCGAGGCGGTGGAGGCCGTGGGCGACGCGCCGCTCGTCCTGCTCCATTGCGTCAGCGGCTACCCGACGCCGCCGGAGGACTGCAACCTGCGCACCATCCCGCATCTGGCGCAGGCCTTCGGCGTCGCTGTCGGCCTGTCCGACCACACCCACGGTGTGGCGGTGCCGGTCGCCGCGTCGGCGCTGGGGGCGGTGGTGATCGAGAAGCACTTCACCCTGTCCCGCGCCGACGGCGGGGTGGACAGCGCCTTTTCCCTGGAGCCGGCGGAGTTCAAGGCGATGGCCAATTCCGTGCGCACCGCCTGGGCGGCTCTGGGCCGCGTCCATTACGGTGTGAAGCCGAGCGAGGCGGGCGGGCGCGACTATCGTCGCTCCCTCTACGTCACCGCCGACGTGGCGGCGGGCGAGGCGCTGAGCGCCGCCAGTCTCCGCTCCATCCGCCCCGGCTTCGGAATGGAGCCGAAACATCTTCCCGCCGTGCTCGGCCGCCGCGCCGCCCGCGCGCTGAAGCGCGGCGAGCCGCTGCGCTGGGACATGCTGGCCCCGGAGGACGAATGAGCGCCGCCACGGCCAAGCCGCGCGTGGTCTGCATCTCGCAGGCCCGCATGACCTCGACCCGATTGCCCGGCAAGGTGCTGATGGAAGCGGCGGGGCGGCCGCTGCTGGCGCATCATCTGGAGCGTTTGGCGCGTTGCCGGACGCTCGACGCGCTGGTGCTGGCGACCACGGTGAACGGCACCGACGACCCTGTGGCGGAGCTGGCGGGATCGCTCGGTGTGCCGGTGTTCCGCGGTGACGAGCAGGACGTGCTCGGGCGCTTCGCCGGGGCCGCCGCCATGGCCGGGGCGGACGTGGTGGTGCGGGTCACCGCCGACTGTCCGCTGATCGACCCGGCGCTGGTGAACCGCTTGGTGACTGCCTTTCTGGAGACGGTGCCGCCGCTCGACTATCTCAGCCTGGACGTCACCCGTTTCCCGCGCGGGCTGGATGCGGAGGTCTTCCCCCGCGCCGCTCTGGTGGAGGCCGCCGCCACCGCCGCCGATCCGGCGGAGCGCGAACACGTCACCGCCTATATCTACCGCCGTCCGGAGCGTTTCCGCATCGGCATCCCCCTGGCGCCGGAGGATGGCTCTGTCCTCGACCAGCGCTGGTGTGTGGACGAGCCGGCCGACCTGGAACTGGTGCGCAGCCTGCTGGGCGCCTTGCTCCCCGAAAATCCCGGCTTCGGCTGGCAGGATTGTTGCAATCTGCTGCGCCAGAACCCTGAATGGGCCGACCTGAACGGCAGCGTGCGTCAGAACACGCTCCACTGAAACGGAGACACCACCATGGACCGCAAGGAATTCCTGCTCGCGCTCGACGAAATGCTGGAGCTGGAGGACGGCACCCTGACGGGCGCGGAAGACCTCGAATCGATCGACAGCTGGGACTCGCTGGCCGTCATCAGCTTCATCGCCCTGGTCGACGAGAAGCTCGGCCATGTCGTGGAGGGCGAGAAGCTCGTCAAGGCGAAGACGGTGGACGACCTGCTCGGTCTGGCCGGCATCGCCGTGGCCGCCTGACTCTCAGGTGTCCGAACGGATTGAGCGCACTCCGCGGCGCGGGCGGGCCGACATCGACGGTGATCCCGCCGCCTATCTGTCGATGGGGCGGGGTGGCGTTCCGGCGCTGCTCCTGCACGGCTTCGCTGGGGATTCGCTGACTTGGCAGTTCAACGCCGCGGCGCTGGCCGCCGACCGCCGGGTTCTGGCGGTCGATCTGCCGGGGCACGGCGCCTCGACCCTGGAGGTCGGTGACGGGCGGGTCGGCGCCTTCGCGCCGTGGCTGCTGCGCCTGCTGGACGCGCTGGAGATTCCGCGGGTCCACGCGGTCGGCCATTCGATGGGCGGTTGCGTCGCGCTGGAGCTGGCGCGGCTGGCCCCGGATCGGGTGGCGAGCCTGTCGCTGGTCGCCAGCGCCGGCCTCGGCCCCGATTTCGATCTGGAGTTCCTGCGGCGGGTCGCCGCGCTGGAGACGGTGGAGGAGGGGCGGGACTGCGCCGCGCGCCTGTTCGCCCGGCCCTGGCTGCTGGCCGGGCGCGTCGGCGAGGTGATGCACGCCCAAGCCGCCGACCCCCGGCGCCGCGCCGCCCTGGAGCGGATCATCGCCGGCTCCTTCGCGGAGGCGCACCGCTCGACCGGCCCGGTGGATTGGACGGCCTTCCCGATGCCGATCCAGTTGCTGTGGGGACGGGAGGACCGCATCATCCCGGTGCCGGGCGCCGACCGACTGCCCCCCGGCGCGCCGCTTCATCTCTTCGACAAGGCCGGGCACTTGCCGCATAGTGAGGCGGCGACCCCTGTCACGGCCATCCTCCGCGACTTCCTTTCCTCATGCGACCCCCAATGACCGACTCCATGTTCGCGCTGATCGCCGAAGAGCTTGCCCGCATCGCCGCCGACAAGGGGGAAACCCTGCCGGCCCTCGGCCCGGACACGCGTTTCCTCGGCGGGGAATTGCCGATCGACTCCCTCGACCTTGCCACGCTGCTGGTGGTTCTGGAGCAGCGCACCGGCCAGGACCCGTTCCGCGCCGGCTTCGTCCAGTTCAACACGGTCGGGGAGCTTGCGGCCCTTTACCGTCCTGCCCTCTGCCAACCAGGCCTGCCCGCCGGGTTCGCATGAGCCCGCCATCCCCGCCGCCCTGGGTTCATCCCGGCGTTCGCCTGATCGAGGCGGAGCGCAGCGTCGGCTGGGCGGAGATCGCCGTGCAGGCCGACGCCTTCGAAGCGGCGTTCCGGGCCGCGGGGGGAGGGTGGTTCTGCCGCCCGACGGTGTTCCGGCCCTGGTCGCCGCCCTGGTCGCCGCCGAGCGGTCCGGGATGGAACTGCATCTGTCGCGCCGCGCCTCCGCCGAGGCGGCGGCCAAGCCCCACGAGCCGGGCTTCGCGGTGCTGTTGGAGACCTCCGGCACCACCGGCATGCCGAAACTGATCCGGCACGATTTCCGGCGCCTGCGCGGGCGGCTGCGCGGCGCGGCCGATCCGGACGCGCGCTGGCTGTTGGCCTATGAGCCGGCGGCCTTCGCCGGGCTTCAGGTGATCCTGACGGCGCTCGCTGCGGGGGCGACCCTGGTGTCGGCGCCCGGCGTCGGGGCGGTGGACCTGGCGCGCCTCGCCGTGCGGCACGCGGTCACCCACATCAGCGCGACCCCCAGCTTCTGGCGCGCCTTCCTGCTGGCGCTCGACGGCGAGGCGCCGCCGCTGGTCGCCGTCACGCTGGGTGGCGAGGTGGCCGACCAGCCGCTGCTCGACCGGCTGGCCGAGCGGTTCCCGACCGCGAAGCTCCGGCACATCTACGCCTCGACGGAGGCCGGCGCCCTCTTCGCGGTGGGCGACGGCAAGGCCGGCTTCCCCGCCGCTTGGCTGGATGACGGCATCGACGGGGTGGGCCTGCGCCTGAGCGACGGTGTGCTGGAGGTGAACAGCCCCCGCGCGATGCTCGGCCATGACGGTGGCTGGCTGTCCACCGGCGACGTCGTGGATGTGCGCGGCGACCGCGCGCTGTTCGCCGGGCGGCTTGACGGGCGGGTCAATGTCGGCGGGGTGAAGGTCTCCCCGGAGGTGGTGGAGCAGCTGTTGCTGGACGTGCCTGGGGTGCGGGACGCCCTGGTCCAGGCCGCGGCCAACCCGGTGACCGGCCACATCCTGACCGCTCTGGTGGTTCCGGCGCCTGGAACGGAGGAAACCGCGTTGCGCGCCGCGATCCGCACCGCCGTGGCCGATCTGCCGCCGGCCGCGCGCCCCCGTCTGGTGACCATGACCGGGAGCATCGCCCTGGGCGCGGCGGGCAAGAAGACGCGGAAGGGAATGGCATGAGCGGCAAGCGGCACGTCATCGTCACCGGCGGCAGCCGCGGGCTGGGGCTGGGCATCGTCGAGGCGCTGCTGGCCGAGGGCTATCGCGTTTCCACCTGCAGCCGCGCGCCGGGCGAGGCGCTGGAACGGCTGGCCGGTCCCGACCTGTTCTGGCAACCCTGCCGCATCGGCGACGGGGAGGCGGTGCGGGCCTTCATGGACGCCGCCCTCGACTGGGGCGGCGGGTCGCCGCTGTGGGGGCTGGTCAACAACGCCGGCATCGCGCGCGAGGGCGTGCTGGCGACCTTCCCCGAGATCGACGTGGAGGAGGTCATCCAGGTCAACCTGACCGGCGCCATCCAGGTCGCCCGCGCCTTCCTGCGCGCCAAGCTGGTGAAGCGGGGGCCGGGGCGGATCGTCAACATCTCCTCGATCATCGGGCAGCGCGGCTACAATGGGCTGTCCGCCTATTCGGCGTCGAAGGCGGGGCTGGACGGGCTGACCCGCGCCCTGGCGCGCGAGGTCGGCCGGCTCCAGGTCACCGTCAATTCGGTTGCGCCCGGCTATCTCGCCACCGAGATGTCCGGCACGCTGGCCGACGGGCAGCGCGACCAGATCGTGCGGCGCACCCCGCTGGGCCGGCTGGGCGATGTGGCCGACGTGGTTCCGGTGGTGCGTTTCCTGCTGGGCGACGGGGCGGGTTTCGTGACCGGGCAGACCATCGTCGTCGATGGCGGCATCACCGGCTGACGGAAGGAGACGCCCCATGGTGGCCAGTGTGATCGAAGGCGTCGCCCTGAGGGGAATCGTCGCCTGCGTTCCGGAACGGCGCGAAACGGTGGAGGATCTGGCCGCCCGCTTCGGCGAGGACGCCGCCCGCCGGATCGCCAAGGCGACGGGCATCGAAGCCCGCCATCTCGTGCCCCCTCATCAATGCACGTCCGACTTGGGTGAGGCCGCGGCGCGGCGCCTGCTGGACCGGCTGGGCTGGGCGGCGGACAGCATCGACCTGCTGGTCATGGTCACCCAGACCCACGACCACATCCTGCCGGCCTCGGGCTATCGGCTCCACCATCGGCTGGGGCTGGGCAAGGGCGCGGCCGTGCTCGACCTGACGCTCGGCTGCTCGGGCTACGTCCACGGCCTGTGGACCGCGTCGGCGATGCTGAAGGCGGCGGGCGGGCGGCGCGCGCTTCTGATCGCGGGCGACACGACGTCGCGCGTGATCGATCCCGACGACCGGGCCGTGGCGCCTCTGTTCGGCGACGCCGCGACGGCGACGGCGCTGGTGGCGGAGGACGGTGCGGCGCCCATGGTCTTCGCGCTGGGCAGCGACGGCGCCGGCGCCCCCTACCTCGCCGTTCCCGGCGGCGGTCTGCGGCGGCCCGGCGAGCCCGCGCACCTGTTCATGGACGGCACCCAGGTCTTCGCCTTCACCCTGCGCGAGGTGCCGGGCAACATCCGCGCCGTGCTGGAACGCGCCGGCTGGACGATGGGGACGGTGGACCGGCTGGTCCTGCATCAGGCCAACGCCCAGATGATCCGCCATCTCGCGCAGAAGCTTGGGGCCACGCCCGGCCAGACGGTGGTCGGGCTCGCCGGGTTCGGCAACACCAGTTCCGCCTCCATTCCCCTGGCGCTCGCCTCCGAACTGGAGGGGGCGTTGCGCGGCGGGCCGTTGCGTCTCCTTCTCTCGGGCTTCGGTGTCGGCTGGTCGTGGGGGAGTGTTGCGCTGACCGCCGGCCCGCTCGCCGTCTGCGAGGTGATGGTGCTTCCTGCAAACCCGGCAGAATCTGCCGAGCCGGGCGGACAACCGGCAAAGGGTGCCGGGCGGAAGGCAATTTTTGCCGAGTGCCCGGTAAAAATTGCCGATCCCTGATTTGCCCGGAGGCAGGATTTTCCCCGGCCGACCGGCAAATTCGATCTGGCCCATTTATTGCCTAGCGGTAGCCCGAGGGAATTAGTCCCTCTCCGTGCGCGCAACGTCGTGCGGATCGACATCCTCCAAAAGGAGTGACTCCATGGCTACCAGCGACATCTCCCTCTCGTCGTCGATGCGCACGAACCTGCTGCAGCTGCAGGGCGTTCAGGACTCGATCGCGAAGAAGCAGAACATTCTCGCCACCGGCAATAAGATCAACTCGGCGCTCGACGGCCCGACGTCGTTCTTCGCCGCGAAGAACCTGAGCCAGCGCGCCGGCGACCTGACCGCGCTGAAGGACACGATGGGTCAGGCCATCAGCACCATCAAGGCCGCCGACAAGGGCTTGACCTCGATCGACGATATGATCGAGCAGGCGCGCGGCCTGACCACCGCCGCCTATTCCGCGCTCGGCACCGACGCCGGCTCTGTCGCCACCCGCAAGTCGCTGGCCAAGCAGTTCAACGGGCTGAAGGACCAGATCGACAAGCTGGCCGGTGATTCGGCCTACGGTGGCAAGAACCTGCTGGCGGGCAACGGCCTGCGCCTGGACTCCACCAGCGACTCGCGTCGCGCCGTCAACACCATCCAGGGCATCGAGAACGCCAGCGTCACCAACGTGGTGTCGACCGACACCTACACGGTGCGCGTCAAGGGCGACGGCTCCATCGAGGGCGCGGCCGGCGAGATCAACAGCGCCGAAATGGCCCACGGCCTGGTCGGCCTGAAGCTGTCCGGCACGATGACGACGACGGCGGGCAGCTTCTCCGACGTGCAGATCGAGGTCCGCGGCGCGAAGGGCCGCGAGCGGTCCTTCATCGTCACGGACGGCAACGAGTCGCGCACGATCTCCTACTTCGACAACAGCCAGACCATCGCCGCCAACACGACGACGCCGGCCAAGTCGGGCACCGCGCAGCTCACCCAGGTGACGCTGGGCGGCACGATCGAGGCGGGCGACAGCTTCACCATCACCGTCGAAGACCAGACCTTCACCTATACCGCCACCGCCGGTGACGTGGCGACGGGCCAGACCGCCCGCGTCAACATCGCCAAGCAGCTTACGGCGTCGATCAACAACGCGCTGGGCGCCAACGGCCGCCTCAGCGGCAAGGACGTCCAGACCGTCACGGTCAACGGCACAGGCACGATCACCCTGTCGGGCGCGACGACGACCAACGCCGCCCGCGAGATGACCGTCAAGGCCTCCGCCGAGAACGCCCTGACCAAGCGCATCTCCGAGAGCTTCGCGTCGGGCACCGTGGTGTCCTTCACGGTGGACCGCAAGCTGCTGGAACAGGCCGCCAACAACGGCAACGGCATCTCGACCATCGAGAAGAAGGTCGACATCCAGATCCAGGTCAGCAACCTGAGCGGCGCGACGGTGACCCGCGACGGCATGTCCAAGCGCGGCGAGGGCAAGCTGTCGGAAGGCGAGAACGCCTTCGCATTCGACACCGGCACGGTGCGCTTCAACGTCGACCAGAAGAGCATCAAGCAGGCGGCGGCGGCCAACTCAGCGGCCAACCTGGTCTCGGTGCAGGTGACCGACGCCAACACCGCGAACGATCTGACGGTGCAGCTCAACGAGCGCAACACCAACGCGATCACGGTGCAGGCCCAGAACCTGACCACCAGCGGCCAGGGCCTGCGTCTGGACTACGCGCAGAACGACTGGACCGACCGCGCCGACATCGACAAGGCGGTCGCCAGCATCGACTACGCGAAGCAGACCCTGCGGTCGTCTTCGCAGACGCTGTCGACCAACCTGAACGTCATCACGACCCGTGAGAACTTCACCAAGGAGTTCAGCGACGTGCTGACGGAAGGCGCGAGCAAGCTGACGCTGGCCGACCAGAACGAGGAAGGCGCCAACCTGCTGATGCTGCAGACCCGTCAGCAGCTCGGCACCATCGCCCTCTCGCTGGCCAACCAGTCGCAGCAGTCGATCCTGCGTCTGTTCTAAGCCTGAGACTTCGGGTAGGATCACGCCCGGCGGGCGGCGGCGCAAGCCGCCGCCCGTTCCATTTGGTGCGGCGCCATCCGGATGGGGACTTCCGCTTCCGCGCGCTGCCGATACAAGGACCGGGTCCGTTTCATGCCTCTGAAGTTCGTTCTCCGCCCCAATGAAAAGGTCATCATCAACGGCGCGGTCATCGGGGCTGGTGACCGTCCCGGCTCGTTCTTTCTTTACAACACCGCCAACTTCCTTCGCGGGCGTGAGGTGTTGAAGGAAGAGCAGATCGACTGCATCGAGAAGAAGCTCTATTTCGTCATCCAGCTCATCTACATTTTTCCGGAAGACACGGTCCTCAACCTGCAACGCTTCGCCTCGATCCTGGCCGAGACGCGCGATGCCCGTCCGGATTGCAGCGACGACCTCGACGAGATCGAGCGGCTGGTCGAAGCCCGCAATTATTACCGTGCGCTGAAAATCTGCCGGAAGATGTTCAAGGGCGGTTCCGAGGGTCCGTCCGGCACCTCCGATGGGGCGGCGGAAAGCCCGGCGACCGATCCGGCGCCGTGATCGACAGGGTCGTTGAGGGGTGGGACGACCAAGTGGCGGCCGCGCTTTTGAGCGACGCCATCGCCCGGCACCGGGCGGGTGATCTGGATGAGGCGCGGCAACTTTACCGCCGCATCCTCTCCGCCGATCCGGCCCACACCGATGCCCGGCACCTCTTTGGCATCGCGGCCTATCAGGCCGGTCAAGGCGAGCAGGCGGCGGCGTGCTTCCGGATGGTCCTCGCGGCCGACCCTGCCTTCGCCCCTGCCTACAACAGTCTGGGCAATGTTCTCGCCGACCGGAGCGATCCGGAGGGCGCGGCACGCGCCTACCGCCGCGCCATCGCGCTTCAGGACGGCTATGCCGAGGCGCTCGGCAATCTCGGTCTGCTTCTGCAGACGCAAGAGCGGATCGGCGACGCCATCGCGGTTTATGAGGAGGCGCTGCGCGCCGATCCCGGACGCACGGCGACCCGCTTCGATCTGGCGGTTCTGTATCGACGCCATGGCCGTCTCGACGAGGCGGCGATGGCCTTCTACCGGGTCGTCCAGACGCAGCCGGACCATGCGCAGGCGTGGCGCAGCCTGGCGCTCGTGCTGCGCGCCCTGGGCCATGCCGACGCGGAGTTGTGCCTGCGCCGCGCCTTGTCCGATGACCCGACCGACCGCGAGGTGGCGCGCGACCTGGGGGCGCTCCTGAACGAGCGTGGCGCCTTTGCCGAGGCGGCGGCGGTTCTGGCTCCGGCGGTGGATGCCGACACCGAGCGGGACGCGCGGCTGCTCTTTCATTTGGGCAGCGCGCTTCAGGGGGACGGGCGGCTGGCGGAGGCGGTTGCCCGCTATCGCGACGCGCTTCTTCGGGACCCGCTGGTGGCGGGGGCGTGGAACAATCTGGGCGTGGCGTTGCTCGACCTGGGCGACCATGCCGCCGCGGTGAGGGCGCTGCGGCGGTGCATCACGCTACGTCCCGCCGATGCGGTGGCCTTCAACAACCTGGGCACCGGCCTTGACGGCGTGGACCGGCCGGGGGAGGCCGCGCGCGTCTTCCAGCGTGCCCTGACGATCCAGCCGGACTACGGCAAGGCGTTGAACAATCTCGGCAACTCCCATCGGGTCGCCCGCCGGGCCGTGACCGCCGCGGCGCTGTACCGGCGGGCGCTGATCGTCCAGCCGGACTATCCCGACAGCTACACCAACCTCGGCAACGTCCTAAAGGACTGGGACGACTGGCAGGGTGCGCTGCGCCTGCACCGGCACGCGGTGCGTCTGGCGCCGCAGAGCGCCATCGCGCTGACCACCCTCGGCCTTGCCTTGAATGTGCTGGGGCAGAACGCGCAAGCGGAGGCCGCGCACCGGCGCGCCCTGTCCATCGATGCTGGGCATGCGGAGGCCTACGCCAACCTCGGTCTGCTGCAATGGCAATCGGCGGGCGTGGTGGAGGCGGAGCGAACCCTGCGTCGCGCCCTGCGCATCGACCCGGTCCTGGCTGCGGCCCGGCTGAACTTCGCCCTGGTCAGCCTCGCCACAGGCAACCTGCGGGAAGGCTGGGACGCCTATCAAGACCGTTTCAAGGCCAAGGAGTATCGGGAGCGATCCATTGCGGCACCGATCTGGCACGATGACGGAGCGGCCGTTTCACGCCTTCTGGTGTGGCGCGAGCAGGGGGTGGGGGACGAGCTGATGTTCGCATCCTGCTATCCCACTCTGGAGGATCGCGTGACGGCGGGCCGGATCGGTCAGGTCATCCTGGAATGCGACCGTCGGCTGGTCAGCCTGTTCAGCCGCTCCTTTCCCTGGGCGACGGTGCGGGCGGAAACCACCGCCGCCGACGGGACGGAAACGCTGGTCCCGGCGGATTGCGACGCCCAGATCGCCGCGGGCGCCCTCCCGCGCCTTCTGCGTCCGGATTTGGAGAGCTTTCCAGCCCGTCCCTGGCTGGTGCCCGACCCGGCACGCCTCGCGACCTGGCGGGAGCGGCTGGCCGCCCTCGGGCCGGGCCTGAAGATCGGCATCGCCTGGCGCAGCCAGTTGATGACGACCGAACGACGGGCCGCCTACATCACTCTGGACGCCTTCGCGCCGCTGTTCGCCGTCCCCGGGGTGGTTCTCATCAATCTTCAGTATGGCGACTGCGCGGCGGAGATCGACGCGGCGGAAGCGCGGTTCGGCGTGCCCATCCACCGCTGGGCCGACCTGAACCTCAAGGACGATTTCGAAGGCGCGGCCGCCTTGACCGCCTCGCTCGATCTGGTCATCGCACCCGCCGTCTCCACCGGCGAATTGGCCGGGGCCCTGGGCGTGCCGGCTTGGCGCATCGGCGCCCGCGACTGGACCCAACTCGGCACCGAGGTCCGCCCCTGGTATCCGACGATGCGCCTGTTGCAGCCCCGCCCCGGCGAGACGCTGGACGACGTCATGGCGCGCATCGCCCGAACCCTGTGCGATCTGGCGCGGCCGGTCGAGGCCGGGCCGAGCTGTCCACCCGTGGCGCCCGTGGCCTCCGTGGATGTCGCGCCGCAGATCGCCGAGGCCGTCGCGCGCTACCGCGCCGGGGCGCTGAGGGAGGCGGAAGACCTCTGCCGGTCGGCCCTGGACTCCGCGCCGGACCATCCGGTGGCCCTCCACCTGCTGGGAATCCTGCGGCTTCGCCAAGGCGACGCCGGGGAGGCGGCAACGGTTCTGTCCCTCGCCGTGAGGGCCGCCCCCGGCAACGACGCCGTGCACGCCGCCCTTGCCGACGCCTGCCAGGCGATGGGCCGGCGTGATGCGGCTCTGGAGGCGCAACGCAACGCTGTCCTGCTCCGTCCGGACGGGGCGGAGCATTGGCTCAACCGCACCGTTCTCCTGCGGGGACGGGGCGAGGGGGAAGAGGCGGAGGCCTGCGCGCGGCGCGCCCTGCGGGTCCGCTCCTCGCTCGCCCTGGCGCACAGCCATCTGGGCCACCTGCTCGCCGAGCGCGGGGACCGTACGGGGGCGGAACGGAGCCACCGGCGGACGCTTGCCCTGACGCCGTCGGAGGTGGACGCGCTGATCAATCTCGGTGCTTTCCGCCTGAAGGCCGATCAGCCCGGGGAGGCGGAGCGGCTGCTGCGCCGTGCCACCGTGATCGCACCGGCCGCCGCGACCGCCTGGAGCCATCGGGGCAGCGCGCTCGACCGGCTCGGGCGCGTCGAAGAGGCGTTCTCCTGCCACAGCCGGGCCGTCGACCGCGCGCCGGAAATGGCGGAGGTTCAGGCGAATGTCGCCATGCACTGGGCGCGGCGACAGCGCCCGGCCGAAGCCATCGCCGCCTATCGCCAAGCCGTCCGAATCAATCCGGCGCTGGCGACCGCCCACTACAACCTGTCGCTCCTTCTCCTGGAACAGGGCGAGCTTCGCTCCGGGTGGGCGGAGCATGAATGGCGATTCGACACCTCTCAGTTCCGCGACCAGAAGCGGCGCTTCGCCGCGAGACCCTGGCGGGGTGAGCACATCGCCTCCGCCCGCCTGCTGGTCTGGCGGGAGCAGGGTGTGGGCGACGAAATTCTCTTCGCGTCCTGCTATCCCGATCTGCTGCGCCGCGCCGGTCATGTGGTGATCGAGTGCGACCGTCGTCTGGTGTCGCTCTTCGCGCGCTCCCTCCCCGGCGCGACGGTCCGCCCGCCGACCGTGGAGCCGCGCGACGTGGACGTGCAGGTCGCCGCCGCATCCTTGCCGCGGCTGCTGCGGTCCGACTGGAAGCGGTTCCCGGCCCAGCCATGGCTGGTGCCCGAACCCGGACGGCTGGAGCGCTGGCGGGGGCGGCTGGCCGCTCTGGGGCCGGGGCTGCGGGTCGGCATCGCGTGGCGCAGCCAGATCATGGATGGGGAGCGCCGGGCCGCCTACGTCACTCTGGACGCCTTCGCGCCGCTGTTCGCGCTGCCGGGGGTGGTGTTCGTCAATTTGCAATATGGCGACTGCGCGGCGGAGATCGCGGCGGCGGAGGCGCGGTTCGGCGTGACCATCCACCGCTGGAACGACCTGAACCTGAAGGACGATTTCGACGGGGCGGCGGCGCTGACCGCCAATCTGGATCTCGTCGTCACGCCCGCCGTCTCCACCGGGGAACTGGCCGGCGCCCTGGGCGTGCCGGTCTGGCGGCTCGGGCACCGCGACTGGACGCAGCTCGGCACCGATGTCCGCCCCTGGTTCCCGTCGATGCGGCTCTTCCAGCCGCGCTCCGGCGAAGGGCTTTCCGCCGTCGTGGAGCGGATGGCGTCCGCGCTGCGCCAGCTCATGCCCGCCGACGAGGAACCACCGTCCGGCGGACGCCCGCAGGGTGGGGCGGAAGACCCTGACACGCTGCTGGAGACCGCCGCCGCCCATCACCGGGATGGCCGGCTGGCCGAAGCGGCTCCTCTGTACGAGCGCGTGCTCAAGGCGCGGGCGGACCATCCGGTCGCTCTCCACCTGTCGGGATTGCTGGCGCACCAGTCGGGCGACTCCGTCGCGGGGGCGGCGCGCATTCGCCGCGCCCTGGACGTGCTGCCCGCGTACGGTGCCGCCCAATCGAGCCTGGGAAGCGTGCTGCTGGCGCTTGGGAAGGCGCCTGAAGCGGTGCGCCGGTTCCGGCTGGCGCTCGCCCTGCAACCCGCCGCCGCGGCGGCTCTGACCAACCTCGGCAACGCGTTGGAGGCGGCGCACGATCTGCCCGCCGCCGCGCAGGCCCACCGCCGGGCGACCTTGGCCGATCCGGCGCTGGCGGAGGCGCACGACAATTGGGGCGCCGTGCTGACCCGCCTCGGCGCGTTGGAGGCGGCCGAGGGATGCCATCGCCGCGCCCTGCGTCTGGCTCCGGACCGCGAGGGTGGCTGGCTGAATCTGGGGGTGGCGCTGCGCCGGGCGGGACGGCTGGACGAGGCGCGGCGCGCGCTGGTCCGCGCGCTGGCCCTGGCGCCGGCGCAAGGGGATGGGCTGGCCAATCTGGGGCGCCTGCTGCGCGACCGCAGCGAATCCGCGGCGGCGGAGCGCTGGTGCCGCCGGGCCCTGTCGGTGGAACCGGGGCATCCCGCGGCGGCGTTCAATCTCGGTCTTCTGGATTTGGCCCGTGGCCGTTTGGAAGCGGGTTGGCTCGGCTATGACGCCCGCTTCCGCAGCCGTGAGCTGTCCGGTGCCGCCCGTACCGTCCCTGTCCCCGCCTGGGAGGGGGAGGACCCTTCCGGCCTGCGCCTGCTGGTCTGGGCCGAGCAGGGGCTGGGTGACGAGATCCTGTTCGCCGGCTGCCTGGACGAATTGATCGCGCGGGCCGCCGCCGTGGTGGTGGAGTGTGACCGGCGGCTGGTGTCGCTGTTCGCGCGGTCCTTTCCCCGCGCGCAGTGGCGCCCGGCCCCGGCGGACCCGGACGCGCCCTGCGCCGGAATCGACCGCCACGTCGCCATGGGATCGTTGCCGCGCTGGCTGCGGTCCCGCTTCGACCGTTTTCCATCGCGTCCGTCCTTCCTGACCGCCGACCCCGAGCGCGCCGTCCAATGGCGGAAAAGGGTGGACGCGCTCGGTCCCGGCCTGAGGGTGGGAATCGCGTGGCGCAGCGGGCTGATGACGGCGGAGCGTCGCGGGGCCTACGCACCGCTCGACGCGTGGGGGCCGGTCTTCGCGTTGCCGGGGGTCGTCTTCGTCACCCTCCAATATGGGGACTGCATCGCCGAGATCGCCGCGGCGGAGCACCGGTTCGGCGTGACCATCCACCGCTGGGACGATCTGGACCTGAAGAACGATCTGGACGGCGTGGCGGCCCTGATGACGGCGCTCGACGTCGTCATCACCCCGGCGAGTTCGGTGGGGGAGTTGGCGGGGGCGCTGGGCGTGCCGGTGTGGCGGTTCGGGCCGCGGGGGGACTGGACGGCGCTCGGCACCGGGGTGCGGCCCTGGTTTCCGACCATGGCGCTGATTTCCGCGCCACCGGGAGAGCCGGCCTCCGGCGCCTTGCCGGCGATCGCGCGCCGATTGGCTGCGCTTCGCCCCACATCCGGACCGGCGCCTGCACCGTCCACCAAGCCAAGCGGATAAAGAAAGCCGGGAGCGAGCCGTCTGTCGCCCCCGACTTTACGAATCGGATCGATCCGGAAGGGTGTTAATTCACCCTGTGACTGGTTCTTGCCAAACGATCAATTTCCTCCTTGAGGTGCAACTTCTCAAGCTTCATCCGCTTGATGGCACTATCGTCAGGCCACGAACGCTTCTCCTCGTCGAGGATGGCGCGGTCGAGACGCAGGTGCTTTTCCTGCAAGGAAGATAGGCGAGCATCAGTGTGCATGGGCTGCTCTCCGTCAGATCGAACCGGCTCCTGCCAAGTCCGGCAGGCCGGAAACCATAGTGTTCACTCATCCGTGCCGCCAAACAACCCCAAACTTTTGTCCTAGTACTCCAAAGACGGGGAGTGACCGCCCCTTACGATGGAGGGTAGGACAATTCGCCGCATATGCCTGCCTTTTTCCGTTCGTTGCGGGATTATATCGAACGGTTGGACGTCCTCGCGTCGTCATACCTCGTTGGGGAGGGTGTTCCCAGCCATCCGGGTCAACATCCGGGCGATCCGATGGACCACGTCGGCGGAGGTCTCGCCGGGGTATGGGGCGATCAGCCTTTGGGTGGGGAACCAGGGCCGCGCGCCGCTGCCCAACCATGTCCAGTCCCGGCCGCCCAGGCGCCAGACCGGCACCCCCAGGGCACCCGCCAGTTCCCCCGCGGCGGTGGCCGGCAGAATGACGAGGTCGAGCGCCGCCATCAGGGCGGCCACCCCCTCCAGGTCGTTCTTCAGGTCCAGATCGTCCCAGCGATGGACCCGCCGCACGCCGTTGGGCTCGATGGACGCCAATTCGGCGGTGCAGTCGCCATATTGCAGGTTGACGACGCGGACGCCCGGTACCTCCAGCAACGGCAGCCAGTCGGCGATGCGGGTGTAGGCGCCTTCGCGATGGGCCGTGACGATCTGGCTGCGCCAGCTGATGCCCACCTTCAGGCCGGGGCCGAGCGCGTCCACCCGTCTCCGCCAGAAGGCGGCCCGCTCGGGGTCGGGCGTCAGGAAGGATGGGCGAACCGGGAAGCGCTCCAGCCGGTCGCGCCACAGGGTGGGCAGGGAGCCGGCGGCGATCTGCAGGTCGCAGTCCGGCGGGGCGAGGCGTTCGCTTCCGTCGGCGGTGACGGACTCCGCCCGCACCGTCGCCCAGGGGAAGGCGCGGGCGTACAGGGACACCAGACGCGCGTCGCATTCGAGAACCACGGGCCCGCCGCTGTCCTTCAGGTCTTCGAAGACGGAGGCGAACAGGATCTCGTCGCCCAAGCCCTGTTCCGGCCAGACGAGCAGGCGGCGCCCCCGCAGTGCGTCGCCGGCCCAGACCGGCAGCGCGATGCGGCGCGCCCGCTGAAGCTGGCGGGCGGAGAAGCGGCGGCCGTAACCGGCCCAGCCGGTGGCGAGGTCGCCGTCGGCCAAGGCCAGCAGCCCGACGTTCCAGGCGGCGAGCGCCAAGCCTGGGGCCACCCGCAGGGCACGGTCAAGGAAGCGTCGGCAGAGGGCCGGCCGATCCGCCAACTTGGCGAGAGTGCCCAGGTTGTTCAGGGTGTCGGCGGAGTCCGGCCGCAGGGTCAGCGCGCGCCGGTAATGCCGCGCGGCGGCGTCGAACTGTCCTTCGACCTCGCAGGCGTAGCCCAGGTTGGTGTGGGCGGCCGGGTTGGCCGGTGCGAGATGGATGGACCGGCGGTGCCAGCGCTTGGCCTCGGCCCGCTGGTCCGGCCGGTTCATGCTCAGCCCCATATGGGTCATCGCCTCGGGGAAGTCCGGGCGCAGGGCGATGGCGCGGCGGAAGCAGGCGAGGGCTTGATCCGGACGGTCCAGGGCCTGCCGGACGAGGCCGAGATGGTTCCAGGCCGTGGGGAAGTCCGGATCGGTCCGCAGCGCCGCCGCGATGTGGTGCTCCGCCTCCGCGTGGTGGCCCGCCTGATGCTGGGTCAGGCCGAGAAGATGAAGGGCGTCGCCGTGCGTCGGCGCCAGATCGAGGACCGCGCGGTAGGCCGCCATGGCGTCGCCCAGCCGCCCGGACCGGTGCAGGAGGATGGCGTGATTCAGCAAGGCTTCCGGATCGGCGGGGGGCGCCGATGGTGGAGGCGGAGCGGCCACGCGCTCGGGGGCGGGAGCGGGCCGCATCGCGGCGAGGCGGCGCGCCATGCCCGCCAACACGTCGTCGAAGGTTTCGCCGGGGCGCGGCTGGAACAGGCGCATCGACGGGAACCAGGGACGGACCCCGGTGCCGAGCTGCGTCCAGTCGCGGTGTCCGAAGCGCCAGACCGGCACGCCGAGGGCGCCGGCCAGTTCGCCCGCCGCCGTCGCCGGTGTGATGACGAGATCCAGGTTGCCGGTCAGCGCCGCCGCCCCCTCGACATCATCCTTCAGGTCGAGATCGTCCCAGCGGCGAATGGTTACGCCGAACCGTGCCTCCGCCGCGGCGATCTCCGCCGCGCAGTCGCCATATTGCAGATTGACGAAAACCACCCCCGGCAACGCGAGCAACGGCCCCCACTGGTCGAGTGTGGTGTAGGCGCCCTTGTGCTCGGGCGTTGCCAGATGGCTGCGCCAGGCAACACCGATCTTCAGGCCCGGCCCCAGCGCGTCCAGCCGCTCCCGCCACAGGGCGGTGCGGGCTGGATCGGGCTTCAGCCAGGGGGTGAACTGGTCGAAGGCGTCCAGGGTCCCTCGCAACAGGCTGGGCAGGCTGCCCGCCGGCACTTGGAGGTCGACATCCGGAGGAGCGACCGTCTCCCGCCCTTCGGCGTCCAGCGTCTCCGCCCGCACCGTCGCGCGCGGGAAGGAGCGGGCGAACAGGCTGACCATCCGCGGGTCGGTCTCGATGGTCACCGGTCCGCCGCCCCAGGCGATCGCATCGCCATAGCAGGAGGCGAACAGGATCTCGTCGCCCATCCCCTGTTCCCGCCAGATCAGCAGACGGCGCCGGCGCAGCCCTTCGCCGCGCCAGCGCGGCGCGTCGATGCGCCGGTCGGGCCGGACCCGGCCGGCGGCGAAACGCCGTTCGTAGCCCTCCCAGCCGCGCTCCAGCCGTCCGTGCAGAAGGGCGATGACGGCGAGGTTGTCGCTGGCACTGGCGAGGTCCGGGTCGTGGGCCAGCGCCTCCTCGTAGCAGGCTTCCGCTTTGGTGAACTGCCCCTGCGCCCGAAGCGCGTTGCCGAGGTTGTGGATGGCTTCGACGGCGTGCGGGTTCCGGCTCAGCACCTCGCGGAAGCACTGTTCGGCCTGGGCGGGGCGTCCCAGCTTCAGGAGGACGCTGCCCAGATTGTTCAGCGTCATCGGGTGGTTGGGCGCACGCTTCAGCGCTTCACGGTAGGCGATCTCCGCGCTCTCGAAGGCGCCCTTGCGCTGCAGGATGGCGCCGAGCGTGTGATGGGCCTTGGGATCGTCGGGCCGCAGATGCAACGCGGCGCGGGCCTGGGCCAGCGCCTCGTCCAGCCGTCCGGCGGTGGACAGCGCGTCGCTGAGGTTGATGTGGGCCTCGACCATCGCGGGCGTGAGCACCGTGGCGCGGGCAAAGGCGCGCAGGGCGTCGGCGAGGCGGTTCTGGGCGCGGAGCGCGTTGCCGAGATTGTACCAGGCCTTGGCGTAGCCGGGCTCAAGCTCCACCGCCGCGGTGAAGGCCAGCGCCGCCAACCCCGGAAGCGCCTGCGCCTGGAAGGCGTTGCCCAGATTGTGGCGCGGCTGGGCGGACAGGGGATTCAGGGCGGCGGCCATGCGGTGCGCGTCCACCGCCTCGGCGTGACGGTTCAGCGCGGCGAGCGCGCTTCCCAGATTGTCGTGGTAATCGGCGACGCCGCCGGCCTGCCGGATGGCCTCTTCGATCAGCTCGACGGCGGGGCCGGGATGCCCGGCCTGGAGCGCCAGCACGCCCAGCAGGTGCAGCGCGTCGGGGTGGCGCGGGGCGGCGGCCAGGACAGCGCGGTAGTCGCGCTCCGCATCGGCCAGCCGCCCCGCCCGATGGTGGGCGACGGCGCGGCCGAGCCGGGCGGCGACGTCGTCGGGTGTCGCCGGCGAAGCCTGGTCGGGGGGCTGGTTCATGAGGTTCGCCTTTTCCGTCTGCCCGATCCGGCCCCGGGTTGCGGGGCCTCCCGCCGGTCTGTTGCCGCCGGCCCTTTGCTGGAAGGGAGTGCCATGTTCACCGGTTCCCGGTAAAGATGCTGTTAGAAAGATGCTGTCAGCCCACGCCCCATTCAGGAGCCGATCCGTGTCCGAGCCGAGCGACCCGCCCCGCCCCCCGTCGCCGCGTCCGGGCTTGCTCGCCCGTGGCGCGGGGAGGCTCGGCGGTCTGGCCGCTCAGGCCATGCGCCTCTATGCGGAGGCCAACGCCCTGGCCTCGGACGGGCTGGCCGCGGAGGCGGAGGCCGCCTATCGCCGCACGCTGGCGCTGAACCCGCGTTTCGCGGAGGCGCACAACAACCTGGGCAACGTCCTGCGCGCCCTGGACCGCGCGGAGGAGGCGGTTGCCGCTTACCGCGAGGCCTTGGCCTGCGGCCTCGACCATCCGCTGGTCCATTACAATCTGGCCTCGGCCCTGAAGGCGGCGGGCGACGCGGCGCCGGCGGAACGGCATTTCCGCCGGGCGCTGGTCGAGGAACCGGCCTACGCCGAGGCGTTCAACAACCTCGCCAACTTGCTGCGCGACGGCGACCGGCTGACCGAATCCGCCATGGCCTACCGCCGGGCGCTGGCCTTGCGGCCCGGCTGGGACGAGGCGCACGACAACCTGTCCGGCGCCCTCTACCTGCTTCACGAGGAGGGACGGCACGAGGAGGCGGCGTGCTTCGCACGGCTGTGGCTGCGCGACCATCCCGACCATCCGGTGGCCCGCCACATCGGCGCCGCCGTTGCCGGGCTGGATGCCGAAGAACGGGCGTCCGACGCCTATGTCCGGCAGGTGTTCGACCTGTTCGCCGGAGAATTCGACGACAAGCTGCTCGGCGAGCTGGGCTACCGCGCCCCGGCCCTGCTCGCCGAGGCGGTGACCGACGCCGGGATCGTGGCAGACGGGGCTCTGGACGTGCTGGACGCCGGCTGCGGCACCGGCCTGTGCGGTCCCTTCCTGCGCGACCCGGCCCGGCGGCTGGTCGGGGTGGATCTCTCCCCCGGCATGCTGGAGCGGGCCGCCGCCCGCGGCCTGTACGACGCGCTGGAGGAGGCGGAACTCGGCGCCTTCCTGTCGGAACGCCCAGCGGCCTTCGACCTGATCGTGGCCGCCGACGTGCTGTGCTACTTCGGCGCGCTGGACGGAGTGCTGGCACAGGCCGCCACGGCGCTGCGTCCCGGTGGGCGTCTGGCCTTCACCGTGGAGCGGCTGGAGGAGGGTGGGGCGCCCTGGCGGGTCAGCCCGCACGGCCGCTACGCCCATACGGAAGACCATGTGCGGGACGGGCTGAGCACCGCGGGGCTGACCATCCTGCGCCTCGCCCCGGACACCCTGCGCCACGAGAGCGGTGCGCCAGTGGCCGGGCTGGTGGTGCTGGCTACGCGGCCCTGACGGGGCCGTTAGCCTGCCTCAATCGAGCATCGGCAGGCCGGTCTCGATCCGCACCAGGGCGGCGAGCAGCGGCGCGCCGATGTCGCGGCGGACGAAGTTGCTCGCCCGGTCCGCGGCGTTGAGCGAGCCCTGGAAGCTCTTGCGCCAGCGGTCGTCGCCGTACATCACCTTTTCCGCCTTGGCCTTCTGGGCGAGCAGGCCGGGCCGGCGGCCGGCGGATTCGTCCACCAGACGGGTCAGCCGCTTCATCAGCTCGTTGGCGCTGGTCGGATCGCCGCGCTTCAGCGCCGCCTCGATCAGTTCGGCCAGGGCCTCGCCGCGGATGTCGAGGTCCTGCACCTGCTCGGCGTAGGACAGCGCCACCGACGCGTCGGAGCGGCGGGCGATGCGGCCCAGCACCGCCGGGATCGTCCAGGGGTTCTCGTCCTGCACGGTGCGCAGAAGGCCCAGCGCCAGATTGGTGTCGCCCAGCTCCGACGCGGCGACGGCCAGCTCCGGCGGGCAGCAGTCGGTCTTGGTCTCGCGGAACTTGGAGAACTGCGTCTCCACCGTGTTCAGGAACAGGGTGCGGGCCGCGCCTTCCTTGCCGGCGCGCAGCAGAGTCTGGGCGACCAGACCCAGCTCCCAGCTGCAGTTGCGGGCGGTGGCGTAGGCCTTGGCCTCCTCGGCGAGCTGCCCGGCCAGCGCCATGTCGCCGCGCCACGCCGCCGCCTTGGCGATGTCGGCGAGGTTGTAGATGCGGGTCGAGCATTCCGGGATCTGCCGGGTGATGTCGAGCGCGAGCTGGTTCTGTCCCATCAGGGCGAGCGCGCGGGCGACGAACAGATCCTGACCGGCCCCGTCGGACGCGGCACCACGGCGCACCGCGCTGACGAAGGGGGCGATGATCTCCTTGGCCCGCGCGGTGTCGCCGATGGTGTTGTAGGCGACGGCCAGCGACAGCCAGTCCCAGCGGGCGGCGGTGATCGGCGTCTCCACCGGGGGCAGCATCTCCGCCACCCGGTGCAGGAAGCA
Organism: Azospirillum sp. UENF 312511; assembly: GCF_058780635.1. NCBI lineage: Bacteria > Pseudomonadati > Pseudomonadota > Alphaproteobacteria > Rhodospirillales > Azospirillaceae > Azospirillum > Azospirillum sp. UENF 312511. Next base: position 931,387 of record NZ_JBSNCG010000001.1, read on the forward strand.
CAGCGAGGTCATCGGCTCGTTGCAGACCAGCGAGCGGATGCGCGAGCGGAACTCGAAGAAGTCGAAATCGCCGACGAACTGGTTGGTGACGAGCTGGACGGCCAGCGCGCTGTCCGGATACTTGACGACGATTTCGTTCAGCAGCCGGTCTGCCTCCTTCAGGAAACGGCTTTCCTCGGCGATGTCATAGGTGTTGTCCGCCTGCCGGATCATCTGCATCGCCTGGACGAACAGGCGGTTGGCCGGACCCTGGTCGGGCAGCGGCTGCTGCGCCGCCGCCGGGGTGCCGGTTCCCCCCACCGCCACGGTGAACGCCGCCAGCGCCATGAACAGGCTCATGGCGGCGGAGGCGGCAAGACGGCGGGCGGGGGCGGGCAGGATGGCCATGGCGGTGCGGAGACCCTGGTGCGCTAGAGGACGCGGGCGTAGTTGACGACACGCTGGACGTTCGGCAGCGTGCGGGCGTGCTCGATCACGCGGTCGAGCTCGCCCTGGTGGGTGGCCAGACCCATGAGATAGACGACGCCGTTGACGGTATCGATGCTGAAATTCTGGCTATGAATTTGTGAATCGAAGGTCAGCTTGGTGCGCAGCTGCGTGGTGATCCAGGTGTCGCGGGCGCTGTCCATGATGCCCGAGTCGGTGTCCACCTGGATCTCGTTGATGACTTCCTTGACGCCCTCCACCTGCCAGCACAGGCGCACGGCGTCGAGGCGCATCTGGGCGTCGGTGGCGCGGCCGGTCAGCAGCACGCGGCCCTGGTCGACCGTCAGGCCGATGCGGCTGTGCATCTCCAGCGAATGCTGGAACCACAGATGGTTGATGCGGGCCTTGATTTCGGTGTCAGAGGCGAAGCCGGATAGGCCACGGTGCTCGCTGGCCGCGACGACGGCGGTGCCCCCGGCGGCGCCCAGCACGACGGGCGCGCAGCCAGACGCAAGACCCGCGACAGCGGCCATCCCGACCAGCGCCCAAAGGCGGCCAAACCCCGACACGCTCTGCCTCCGATCCCCGGCCCGCCGAAAGAACGGGCGGGCGGAAAAAGTCATGCCGCAGGTGCGTTGGCAATGGGGAATCTTGGGGGTGTCAGGCTTCATCGTGGTTTTGTCCCGGGGTGATGCACGAATGTTTCACTCGCTGCGAGCGCGAAGGAATCCGGGCTAGGCAAAGGGCGCGCGCGTCACCAGCCCGGCGATTTCGCGCGCGAGAACGCGGGCGATCTTCTGCCGCGCCTTGGGGTCGCGCAGGATCGCCTCGTCCTTTGGATTCGACAGGAAGCCGGTCTCCAGCAGAACGGACGGGATGTCCGGCGCCTTGAGCACCGCGAAGTTGGCCGAGCGCATCGGGTTGTCGAGCAGCAGCATGTCCTTCCCCGCCCCCTTCACGATCGCGTGGCGGGCCACCAGCGCCGCGTGCTTGGTGTGGCGCGCCGTCAGGTCGAGCAGGATCTCCTTCACGGCCTTCTTGGCGTCTTTCACGTCGACGCCGCCCAGCCGGTCCACCGCGTTCTCCTTGCGGGCCAGCGCCGCGGCGAAGGAGTCGGAGCTTTTCTCGGACAGGGTGTAGGCGGACAGGCCGCGGGCCTCGCGGTTGGGCGCGCTGTCGGCGTGGATGGACACGAACAGGTCGGCCCGCGCCGCGCGCGCGGCGTCCACCCGCTCGCCCAGGGCCAGGAAGCGGTCGCCATCGCGGGTCAGCGTCACCCCCAGCTTGTGCTGCCGCGACAGCAGGCGTCCCACCTCCTGCGCGATGTGCAGGGTGATCTCTTTTTCCTGGGTGCCGCGGGCGCCGATGGCTCCAGGGTCGATACCGCCATGGCCGGGGTCGAGCACCACCATGCGTTGCCGCGCCGCTGGGCGGGGCTTGGTCTGGGCGCCCGCGGCGTGCGGGAACAGCAAGGCGCCGGCCCCGGCGAGGGGGACGGTCAGCGCCAGCTGGAGAAGACGTCTGCGTTCCATTCGCCCCTGATTCCGCAAGGAGTTGGGGCCGCCGAAACCAAAAGTCCTGAGCGCGATCGGAAAGGCGGCGTCCGGCCCGAACAGGCCTGAGGTTGAGCCCAAGGTGTGAGCGTTAACCAATGGGGACGCGCAAAAGGGTTGTCAAGGCCGGCCGGGTTAGCTCCGCCAATTGTCGCGGCCAAGCCGTCATGGAGGGCGTCGCCACCCTATGAAGATTCGACTCTTTCCAAGAATTCCTTGATGATGATGGTCGAAAGCGCTAAAATTTTAGAAATAAGCTCGGGAGGTGGCGATGTTGAGGAAAGCCTTGTTCAACATCATCCGGCAGGAGCAGCGCGAGGTCGAAGACGAACTCGAAAAGGAAGAGCGCCGCACGGCTCCCGACGTCGGCCGGGTGGTTGCGTTGCAGCGCGAAGTTACCGACCTGCGGCGCGAACTGGAACATTACCGCGACGCCTGATCGCACGAATACGAACGAATCCATCCGCAAGCCCCTTTTCCGCAATGGCGGGAAAGGGGTTTTCTGTATTCGCGCGCGTGTTCTCGACGCCTATGGCGATGCAACATTCCAATGCTGCGATGCAGCATAATTTTGCTTATTTCGTAAGCAGCAAATGGATCGGGTCCTGAGCTTTGACCAGAATTTAATCACGGGGCCGACCGAAATCGTGGAACCGGTTGATCCAAAGCAATGGAGGCTGCGGCGATGCCGTTCAGACTTCCGGGGTAGCCTGTTTGTCACAGGGGCGATTTATCCTATCCGGCCAAGCACATGAACGGACTGGAGCGGCGGGCTGCGGGATTGGGCGAGACCGACGACGAACCGCTGGCACGCCGGTTGCGGAGTGCCATTCCGAACGCTCCCTGCTCCCTGTATGGAGGGCTGCCCGATGTCGGACGCTGTTTCGGACGCCATGGCCGAAGACGCCCAGAACGTCCCCGTTCATTCCCTCGTGCCCACCGTGCGCCGCCGCCGTGGCGGCCAACTGACCGCCGGCCTGTCGCTGGTGTCGCAACGCTACCTGCTGCTTCTGCGCTTCGCGGTCGTCAACGCCGCGGGCTTCACCCTTCTCGCCGCCGCCTGGGCGGAGGGGCTGATCGACCCCATCATCGCCACCGACAGCACGCATCTCTGCCTGCTGATCTTCCTGGTCTTCCTGGCCGGGCTGGGGCTGTCGGCGCAGCGCATCCTGCGCACCAGCCGCGAACTGAACCGCGCCAAGGAATTCGACCCCTCCGTCCCGTCGCGCGCCGCGCGCTATCTGGCGGAGGTCCGCGGACGTGATTCCGGGGCGCGGTCGATCGCCGCGTCGTCCCTGAAGTTCAAGCTGTCGGCGCGCATCGGTACGGTGCGTCAGATTTCCTCGACCCTGGTAATCCTCGGCCTGATTGGCACGGTCATCGGCTTCATCATGGCCCTGTCGGGCGTCGACCCGGAGAAGGCCGGCGATGTCGCCGCCATCGGCCCGATGGTGTCGAAGCTGATCGAGGGCATGGCCGTCGCGCTCTACACCACGCTGGTCGGCGGCGTCCTGAACATCTGGCTGAACATCAACATCGGCCTGCTGTCCGGCGCCACGGTGAACCTGATCACCGAGATCGTCGCCGTGGGGGAACGCCATGCAGGCCCTTGACCAGTTCGAGGAGGACGACGCCGGCACCGTCTTCCGCGACGTCATCACGCTGGCGCTCTGCGGCTTCGTGGCGGTGGTCATCCTGCTGCTTCCCCACATCCGGCCGGAGGCCAAGCAGGCCGACACGGCGGGCGTCGCAGCGCCCGGCAACGTGATGGTCGAGGCCCGCTGGCCCGACGAGCTGGATGCCGACGTCGATCTTTGGGTGGAGGCCCCGGGCGACGTGCCGGTCGGCTATTCCAACAAGTCCGGCGTGATCTTTAACCTGCTGCGCGACGACCTCGGCCGCAACGCCGACCCGACGAAGCTGAACTACGAGGCCAGCTACAGCCGCGGCATCCCGCCCGGCGAATACGCGGTGAACCTGCATCTCTACCGGAACAAGGCGATGGTCTTCCCGGTACCGGTCACCGTGGTGGTCAGCGCCAAGCGGCCGGACGGCGACAACGCGCGCCAGCTCCTCGCCACCACCGTCCAGCTGGACCGGGAGGGGCAGGAACTGACCGTCTTCCGCTTCAAGCTGACGGAGTCCGGCGAACTGGTCGGCGACAGCGTGCACAGCCTCTACAAGCCCCTGCGCAGCGGGAGGAAATCATGACCCAACTGCTCGACTTCCAGGTCGCCGCGGTCGCGCTGGCCGCCACGCTCGCCACCATCGCCATCTGGGCGCCGCGACGGTTGTGGGTGAAGGTGTCGGCGGTCGCCGTCTCCATCGGCTTCATGCCCGTCGCCTACGCCGGCATGGCCGACCTGCTGAGCAAGCCGAAGCCGGTCCGCATGGAGTGGGCGCAAAGCGCCACCGCCCAGGCCACCATTCTGGGCGCCCAGATCAAGGAGGGGCAGGGGATCTACCTGTGGCTCCAGCTGGAGGGCGGGGCCGAGCCGCGCTACTACAAGCTGGCCTGGGACCAGAAGCTGGCCGAGCAGCTTCAGCAGGCGATGCGCGAGGCGGAGAGGAACCGGTCCGGCATGGCCATGACCTTGCCCTTCGAGAAGACGCTGGACCCCGACAAGCCCAAATTCTACGCCCTGCCGCAGCCCCAGCTTCCGGAGAAGAATGGCGAGGAGGGCGGGCCGGGGCCGATGGTCTACCGCCACCCCGGCATGGATGCCTGATGCTTTGGAATCGACCGGGCCGTGACGCTGGGGAGGCGACCCCTCAGCCCAGCTTCACGTACCCCCGCTCGATTACTCGTTCCGCCGCTTCGAAGACCGCCTGCATCTCCTCGTAGGCGCGGCGGACGCGGGCCAGCTCCTCGATGGCGGCGGCGTTGGGGTGCCGGTGATCCGCCACCTTCAGCCCGGCGCGCAGATAGTCGGCCCGCAGCTCCGCCACCCGCACGGCCATGCGCAGGAAGGAGGTCTGGTCGAGGTTGGGCAGCTCGCGCCCCATCACCTCGCAGTTCGCCTCCAGAACCGCCGCTTCCATGTTCTCCAGGAAGTGCATAATCCGGTGCCGTGACGTGCTCTCCGCCGCTTCCGGCGTCAGCAGCTTGTCAACCTTGCCCTTGGCGTATTCGCCGATGATCTTGCCGCCCATGCCCATGGTTCGCCTCCGCTAGCTCGCCCCTGCGGTCGGCCCAATGCCGAAACGGCTCATCATCGCATGGGAATCCTTACCAAATGCTGCCGGAAGGGCGTTCCGGTATTCCCACATTGCACGATGCATCCCGCGGACGATCGTGCTAGGGAATCCGCCCTCGATTCCAGGTCGCAACGGTAGGCGCGCATGTCCGGCACCGCTTCTGAATACATCCTCACCGTCTCGTGCCCCGATGCCGTGGGCATCGTCTACGCCGTGTCGGGCTTCCTGGCCGAGCGGTCGTGCAACATCATCGACAGCGCGCAGTTCGGCGACCGCGGGACCAATCTGTTCTTCCTGCGCATCCATTTCTCCGCCGAGGCGTCGGGGCCGTCGCAGGCGGAGCTTCAGGCGGCCTTCGCCGAGCAGGTGGCCGAGCGCTTCGGCATGACCTGGAAGCTGCACGACGCCGGGCGGCGCCAGCGCGTGCTGATCATGGTGTCGAAGTTCGGGCACTGCCTGAACGACCTGCTGTACCGCTACCGCACCGGCTATCTGCCGATCGAAATCCCGGCCATCGTGTCCAACCACCGTGACTTCTACCAGCTCGCGGCGTGGCACAACATTCCCTTCCATTACCTGCCGGTGAACAACGACAGCAAGGCCCAGCAGGAGGCCCGGCTGCTGGAGATCGCGGAGCAGGAGAAGATCGATCTGGTCGTGCTCGCCCGCTACATGCAGGTGCTGTCCCCGGCCCTGTGCGAGCGGATGGCCGGGCGGGTCATCAACATCCACCATTCCTTCCTGCCCAGCTTCAAGGGCGCCAAGCCGTACCATCAGGCGCACGCTCGCGGCGTGAAGCTGATCGGCGCCACCGCCCACTACGTCACCTCGAACCTCGACGAGGGGCCGATCATCGAGCAGGAGGCGGAGCGCGTCGACCACACGATGACGCCCGACGACCTGGTAGCCATCGGGCGCGACATCGAGAACATCGTGCTGGCTCGGGCGGTCCGCTACCACGTCGAGCACCGTGTCCTGCTGAACGGCGGCCGCACCGTCGTGTTCAAGTAAGGCAGTCTTCAAGTAGGGCCGGCTGGCCTGCTCCACCCCTCCGCGGAACCTCAGTGCTTCATGGCGAGCGAGGCTTCCTCGGGGTGGGGGGTGAAAACGGCGCGGGTGATCGCCTGTTCGATCTGCTCGCGGGTGAAGGGCTTGGGGATCACCGGGCCCAGATGCTCCAGCCCCTGCTTGGCCAGCTCGTTGGGGAAGGCGGTGACGAAGATCACCGGCAGGAAGCGCTGACGGCGCAGTTCCCGCGCCACCTCGATCCCGTTGTCACCCTCGGCCAGACGGATGTCCATCAGCGCCAGCGTCGGCGCATGGCGGCCAGCCAGCGACAGCGCCTCGTCCATGGTGGCGGCGTTGCCGCAGACGGTGTGGCCCATACCGCGCACCGTCTCCGCCAGATCGAAGGCGATGATGGCGTCGTCCTCGACGATCAGGATCGTCGCGGTCAGCTTCGAGCGCACCCGCTCGCGCGCGAAATTCAAACGCTCCACCGCGTCTTCCGGGGCAATGCCCAGCACGGTGGCGGCGTCGGCGACCGGCAGATCCTCCAGGTTGACCAGCAGGTAGAGCCGACGATCCATCTCGTCCAGGCTGTGCAGCGCCGCCTCGACCGGATGGGCGCCGGGCGCACCGGCCCGGGCGCCGGAGCTGTCCTGCAACTGGTTCAGGTAGCGGTAGAGCGAACCGCGCGACGGGTCCACCGCCGGCGCCGACCCGCCCGGCCCGTCCAGATACCATTCCAACGTGCGCGTCACCAGGGCATCCCCCTGCGTCGACGTACCGGTCAAGGCCCGCGCATAGCGTCGCAGATAAGGCAGATGTTCCATCAGGTGGCGGGTGTTCTGATCCATGACTTTTTCCCCGTACCTCCAGCCAGTGCGGACCGCCGAGGGGCGCTGGCTTGCCTGCCGCGTTTTCCGGACTGTGCCGAATGTTCCCGTCCGATCCCTTACAAAGTTAATTTCATATGGCGCAGTTCGCGCCGTATCGGGAGTGACGACGAAAGGGTTATTCGGGATAGCTTGATCGGATTAAATCCGGTAACCGGTCGGGCGACGTCATACTTCGTCCGCTTGGGCTCCGGGTCCATCCGGGCGCTCACCGCCGTTCAGTCCGCTGCACATGCGAGGGTGACGGAACAATCGGCAAGCGACGGTTGTTGGGATTGCCAATGGTGTGATTCCTCCCTGAACCGCCAGTCACTGCGTGGGTAGAGACAAAATTGGCTAAAATCAACGGCTTAGCCGTTGTGTCGGTTCTTGTCTCTACCCACTCCTTTACCCAACTGATTACCCAATTTTTACCCAACGGTCGGCCAAATGCAAACGCCCATCGCTTCGGGGCGATGGGCGTTGTCGGTTGGGGTAGGGTCGTTACCAGACAGATACCGGGCTTCAAACACCCTCAGCGCGCCGCCTCACGGTCCGCTGGATTCGGTCTGCGCCGTTGCCGCTACAACGCTAGCTCAGCACACCCGGAGCGCTCTTGAAGCGTCTGAGCGGCGGCGAACAGCCACGCCACAACGGCGCCGCGCATCAGAAGTGACCCTTGAACGTCCACTGACGGACGCCGGGGGTCCAGACAAGCACCGCACCGCGCGTCGTGGGGCACTTGAGCCAATCATAGCCGGGATTGTCCTCGATAATCAGCGTGACCACGGCAGATGCGCCGGGGGCACCAACAACAGCGTACTTGCCGCCATCATAGTCCTAAAACTCAACCATTGCGTTTTTCTTTCTTGCTGGTCTTTTTACGTCGCCTCCGTACAGAGGCTAGCTTCTTCTGGAGGTCGGCAGGAACTTCGTCGCGAAGCTGATAGAGCGCGTCAAGCGCGATGACGATTAGGGCTTCCTTGCGCGTCATTGCCGCGCCTCCCAATTCCTTGGCGGACCCTACCGGGTAGATCGCCGCTTCAGCGCGTTCAGCGCCGCGAAGGGTTCGACCTTGCGCGTCGGAGCTGCTACCGGTTCTGGCGTGGTTGGCGCCGCAACGGGTTCGTCGGGCGCCGCTTCGGGGAGGACCGGGGCGCGCGTCGGGTTGCGTGCCCCTTCCATGTCGGGAATGTCGCTGTTGAAGCCATACGGCAAGGTCAGCATTCCGGCACCTCGCCGCGGGCGCGGTACTCACTCCATGCGTCGAGATCAACGGAGCGACTGGGGGAGTAGTGCTCCGCGCCCTTCACGCGAACATCAGGAGTCAGACCCTACCGGCGAAGCTCCATGTACGTGTTCATATCGACCGTGAACGGATTGAACGTGCGCGGTGCGGCCTGGACGGGCGGCGTCTCGATTCGTCCGCGCCTGCCTACGGAGGATGTACAGGTCGATCCGTCCTCGAAGGTCTCGGTGACGGTGCCCGGCGCAACCCCGCGGACAAATCGGACTTCGGCGTATTCCCCGTTGACGGGCGTGGGGGCGGACCCCTTCGCATCGGTCGGCGGAGTGGGATGGAACTCGCTCCGAATCTTCTCCGCCAGAGGCTTCCACTTCGGCGAAAAGGCGTCGGGTTCGTCCTTCAGGTAGTCGGCCAGCGGTTCAACGACGCGGCCTTCGGCGTTCAGCTCGACAACACGGAAGCCAGCGGCCTATGCAACGCCGCGTTCGATATCGCCGCTCTTTGAAGTAATAATGTACTCACAGGGAAACGGATCACGCGCCACAAGGGAATTGCCGTTCTCGTCACGGTAAATGTTGAAATCGTGGGTCATTATCGAGCCGCCTTCACCTTGTTTCGGAAGTTCTCCGAGTATCCCTCGGCGCATCTGAACTCACAAACAACACCGCCGCTTCGGTATACATGAAGGCGATTCTCAAGGTCCCACGCGAGAGGTTGTCCCAGCATCCACATTTCTCGGAAAAGCGGCTTCTCCCGGTCCTTGTCGCGTTCACGCATGAGCTTGAATACATCACCGACGCGGGTGTTCAGTTCGGCCAACTTGGCGTTGAACTCCAGAAACGCGGCGTCCACTTCCCCGGCAAGTCCGCAGACATCGTCACAGACGGCCAAGGCGTCGTGGTAAAGCTCTTCCTGGCGCTCCCGGTACTCCCGCGCCACGGTCTCTTCGTGCTGGCGCTGCGCGTGGTCGGCTACGATGCGGAAGGCCGCGATATCGTCTTCGCAAGCGCGAACGATCTATTGGACGGCGGTTAGCCGGGACACGGCGTCAACGCTACCGGACGCCACTTCAGCGGCCACGGAGTCACGGGCCTTGTGCGCGTCTTCAAGCGCCAACTGAGCGTTGGAGAGGTTACTATTCGCCTGATCAAGCAGGCTCTAGGTTTGAAAGGAGTTCATTTTCAGTCCTCTGTTGATTCAAGATTGTCTTGTGTACCGAAATCGGCGTTGTCGAATACGCCAGTCCTGTGCCGGTATTCCTTCGGCTCGACCTTCTTCGGCTTGACGAAAAACCTGCTTAGCGCCTGTTTGGCCGCAGTGGACGGCTTACGTTTCTTGCTGAGCATTCTTGCGTGCCTTCCTGCGCATGTTGGCTTGTCGGGTGTTCTCACTTCGCGTGAGCCACTAAAGATTTCGTAGCCGGTTGTCATTCCGGACGCCGTTGCGATGATCAACCGTCCAGTCGCCCGGTTCGGTCGGGCGCCCGACAAAAGTGTCCATGAGAAGTCGGTGGACGTAGTGGTTCCGTCCCTAGCCGTTACGGCTCAGTCTTACGGTGGGATACCCGTAGGTCGAAGGGAACGAACGCAACATGCGCCGTGTTCTGAGGTTGAATACAACACCATTCAGGGTGATTATGTAATCGGGGTATCCAGGGATGGTTGCCATCCCGTCAAGTTCGTTGTGTTTCATTTGCCTATTTTCTTCACGAGTGGTATAATAGGCGCCGAGTTGATCAAGAGAATATTTCAGGGGGCGTATCGCTGGGGCGCGGTACGCCCCTTTTCTTTTGCCTCACAGCGCGCATGCGCACGGTGAGCGCAAGAACTCGGCGCGGTTCAGGTAAATGCGTCGCCCGATGCGGACGTACGCTTGGAAGCCGAAGCGCTTGAGACGATCACGGACGGTCTATTCCTTCACGCCCGTGATCCTCGCTGCTTCGGCAATCGAAATGTACTCACTGATATCGACCATGGGAGGTTTCCTTGCTGCTAATGCTCGTTTCATTATTTGCGTATTGTACACCATCGGCGATGTAAAGGCAATAGCGGGGCGATGTATTTGTGAAGTATTCTTGATGTCTCTGCGAAGTATCTGCCTGTTCGACCATCTTGAGGATGTCGGGCACCTCCTGGGCGACTGCCGGATGGACGTACGCGCCGTCCTTCTCGATGGAACCCGCGACCGTCTTGTTCAGGAAGGTCTGGAATTCGCGAGCTGCGGGGGTGTTGGAACGCTGCGCGATGCGGCGGACAGCGGTCGCGTTGACGAAGGTCAGGCCGCGGTTCGGGAAAGTTTCGCTAATCGCCCCGGCGGAGCGATTAAGCAGCTTTTTGGTCAGGAGCCGGGTTTCGGTTGCCGGACGGTGGTCGCGTTGATGAACAGCGGCGGAGCAGAGTATCAGCTAGGGCGTAGCTTTTAATCGTCCCATCGGGAAGATTAAGTGGCGTTCTGGTAAGAACGCAGGTTTCTGCCCGCAGCGAATGCGCTGATGCAGAGCAGCGGGTATCGTAACGCTTTTCCGCGACGCGGTTGCGGAAATCCTGACGAAGGTGGGTGTTGTGATGTCGTAGAGGCTTTCTGTCAGTGCCGAGTAAAGTACTTTAGTCGGTCATGGGCGGTTGCTGGACGGTCAAGGGGCGCTGAAGCGGCTGTACGGGTGGTGATTTCGCCTCGACTTGGCGTGCGGAGCGGTGCAAACGCCCTTCTTCTGAGCGATGAGAGTGAAGTTCGGTTGAGTAGAGTTGCCATGAAATGCAACCCAAGATAGGCGAAAACGGCAGTTTTCGGCCCTGAGCGAGGGAGCCTTTCCGCCGAAACGGGCGAAAAACGACCCTTCTCCAGACGGCTTCACCGGGCGGAAGTCGTTGATTTTATTGAAGAAAGAGAGTTTTTAGTTAAGCAGTTAGGCATTGATCCTTCCTATTTACTTTTCCAATTCTTGTTGTTTTAGGGGGAGTACACATACCGTATGGTACTATACCCCCCACAACATGTGTATTTTACTATATGCAACGGTACGCACAGAAGGTCCCTCGGCTAGTTTCGTCAATGATTTCAATAGCTTACGCGATTTTCGGGTTCAAAAAGGACAGTCCAAGGTCCTCGATTTTCCACTAAAAGGAGAATATCTTGCTCGCGCAGCATGCCAAAGGTAGTGTTTTCTGCCACCAAAAGGAGAAAAACATCGCAGTCAAGACAACCGAAAAAGCGGTCCAAGGCGGATAGACCGCTCTTCAGCGCCTCGAAAGGGTCGAAAACCCCGCTCCGGAGACACGATAGCAGCGCCAGCGCAGCGAAACCACCCAGGAATGCGAAAGCCCGCTCAGTTGAGCGGGCTCTCTTTCTCGTTCGCGCAAGAAAACGTCGGCGGTTGGGTGGCGCCGACAAGAATTATTGTACCACAGTCCAACGCTCTTGTCTTGTGTGCGCAAGCGTTTCTTCACTCCCATCCCGCCACCTGTACGGCTCAGCGGCGAAGGGGGATACTACCCCCCTTGGGTCCCATCCACCGGCATTGCGCGGGCGTTGCTGCCGCACAGCCCGCGCCAGAGCATTTGCTTTGAAAGCATTGCGGAAAACCCCTCGAAACGCAGGGAAAGCGTTACTGCTATTTGGGAGCATTGCGCCCCTGCGTCGCATGCCGCCGTGTGTTTCCGCGGGTTTTCCACGGTTTCGAGGCGCGGCGCAAAGCCCACGACGACACTGAAAAACGTTCCAAAATCTCTCAATAGACCTTGCCCGTGTGAGATGTCTCACCGCTTCGCCGAAGCGCGGGCTTGGCAGTCTCACACGAATGGTATTGACGTTTTGAGACGGTCATGAGACAACGTCTTTGACCCTAGTGAGACTCTGAGACGGAGAGACGCCATGTTGCTCGGTTACGCGCGTACCAGCACAGCCGAACAGGAAGCCGGGTTGGACGCGCAGCACCGCGACCTTACCGCCGCTGGCGTGGGGAAGCTGTTCAGCGAGCAAGTCTCGTCCGTGGACGTGGCGAAGCGCACCCAGCTTGAAGCCGCTCTGGACTACCTCCGCGACGGGGACACGCTCGTTGTGACGCGCCTGGACAGGCTTGCACGGTCGGTCGCCCACCTGTTGCAGATTGTCGAGCGTATCGAGGCGAAGGGCGCGGCACTGCGCATCCTGAATCTGAACCTCGACACTGCCACGCCCACCGGCAAGCTCATGATGACGGTCATGGGAGGGGTGGCCGAGTTCGAACGCGCGATCATGCTGGAACGCCAGCGCGAGGGCATCGCCAAGGCCAAGAGCGAGGGGAAGTACAAAGGGCGGGCGCCTACCGCCCGCGCTAAGGGCGACGAAATCCGCGCGATGCGCGCCAGCGGCAAGACGGTTCCGCAGATCGTGGAGGCGCTAGGCGTGAGCCGCGCCAGCGTCTACCGGGCCTTGGACGGCGGGGAAGCGTAACGCTCCCCGCCCGGCGCAGCGTTGCGGTGTTCGCGAGGCAACGCCCACGGCCCTATTCAGCGCAGCTTCAACTCACAAATCCCTAAAGTACTTTATTCCAAGCTCGTCTTTCTGCGGAGAAACTACGGTATGAATTCGAGCTGTGTGCTTGGATTTTGCATCATAGAGAACCTTCACTATTCTTCTTCATTTCCAGGCATATCCATTATCTCTCGCATGTATCGTTGAGCTGGGGAAAGTCCACCCGGAAACTGATTATGGCCATAATTATCTCCATCCTGATATCCTTCCGTCCTCTTTACGTATTCATTGAAACCAGGGGTGGTCATTGTATGTTTAACCATTGCATAAAACGGCTCTTCTCCATAATCGCTCAATGAAACATTGCAAATAATTGTTACGAGCCTCACATTCCCAGCATTGTATCCGTACGAAGAATTTATTCTGTCGAGAGATGGCTTGAATGGCTTTCTATTTGTTGTTGGCGGTTTGTAGTAGAAATCAAATGGCTGCCCAGATAGCTCGCACCGTCCTCCGGCCCTAAAAACGATATTCCAGAATTCAATTAGGCTTAAACTCCATGGAATTCTCCTCCTGTCACAGCCTTTCTCAACTCTACGATAAGCTTTTTCATACTCATCAAGCCATACCTCCGGCTTCATCGGGTGAAAGTATCGTAAACGTTCCAAAATGCTCTGCATGGAATGCCCCCTCTGGTACATGGATAGCCGCTATTGAGCCGTTGGCGCCATGGTAACAAGTCAGACGACCTACTCAAAGATCCCCCAACACCCCCTTACTCGCAATTTCTGCCGACCCTGGCATCAGTAGGCTAGACCAGACAGAATCGCCCATCCTGCCCCCGTCGCCAAAGGCCGCGCCGCCTGGACCCGCATCAAGACCGCATCCAAGATGATGCGCGAAGACTGGCGCGCGGTAGGCGAAGCCCTGCTGGTCGGTCGGAGAGCCAACCCGAGCAACAATGCCTTCGGTGCTTGGTGTGGCGCCAATTTCCCCGACCTAAAGCGTCAATACCGCACCGACGCCATGTGGCTCGCGGAGAACTGGGAGGCTGTTGACAGATCATCTGTCAACGATGGTCTGTGCCATCCGCAGACGATCCGCGCCGCCTACAACGAGGCGCTGAACAGCGCGCAGGACGCCGACGAGCAGGACCCGGCACCCGCCGCCCTGCCGACTCCACCGACGCGCGCGCTGCCCGAACCAGCAGCACCGACACCGTCGATCCGGGACACCCGTAATCAGATGGAGATGCTATGCACGCCCTCGCGGTTGTGCTAGCGCACGATCACATATCGAGTACAATGCAGCACAGCGCCCTTGGTTAGGATTTGAAGAAGCACCCTCTTTTGCAAAACTGCCGGATGTAGGTCATTCAAAATGGATAAGCGTTATCAAGTATTTGTTAGTTCAACATACAGTGACCTAAAAGATGAGCGACAGGCAGTTATGCAGGCGCTAATGGAAATGGATTGCATCCCAGCGGGGATGGAGCTTTTCCCTGCCGCTGATGAAGAGCAATTGGTTTTCATACAGAAAGTCATAGATGATTGTGACTACTATGTACTTATCCTTGGAGGGCGTTACGGAAGCGTAACTGAGGATGGCATTAGTTACACTGAAAAAGAGTTTGAGTACGCAATTGAGAAGGGAACGAAGGTAATTGCTCTGGTGCACGGCGCGCCGGATCAGTTGCCCTTCTCCAAGGTAGAGGCTTCCGAAGCGGCCCAAAAGAAGTTACTAACCTTCCGAGAGAAAGTTTGCTCTGGTAGAATTGTAAAATTTTGGAAGGACGCGGCTGAGCTTCCTGGATTAGTTGCCTTGAGTTTGCAGAAGACAATCAAAATGTTTCCCGCTTCTGGGTGGGTTCGGGGAAGTCAAGCGGCCAACGCCGATATTCTTGCGCAAATCAATGCGTTGCGGATTGAGAACGAAAACTTAAAGAAGAAACTCGCTGAAGCATTAGCGGATAAACTTGAGATGCCTTCAGATATTGCGAGTGGAAAGGACATTTTTGAGATCAAATGTAAAACCTCTTACAGGAGTAGGGGGGAGCGAATGACAAGTGTGCAGTCTTTCCAAGAAACATGGGACAGCATATTTTCAAAGATAGGCCCTTTAATAATTAGTCCTGTGCACGAGTTAACCGTAAGAAACGAATTCGAATCAGCGCTTGAAGAGGCTTACGGATTGTCTAGTTCTTTGGATATTCCTAAGCAGGTTATGGATACTATTGCGGTGCAGCTTTCGGTTCTCGGGTTGGCGAGAGTATTTTCGTCTCAAATAGTTCAAGGTGGCTATGGGGTGTTCTGGCAAATAACGGATTCAGGGAGCGCGTATCTGTCAAATATCAGGGTCGTTAGGAAGGTTTCCTAGAGAGTTCTTCAACGTGGCATGCCTTGAAGTTTCATTTTGCAGAGAGATTCATACGCGAATGTAAACTCTTTTTTTAACGAGGTGATTGAGCGTCTTTCATTTTACAGTAATTCATGGTAAAATAATGCTCATGAACACCTCAGAGGAGCACCGTAATGAAAATCCTGGCACTTGAGGCCGCCCCCGAGTAGTTCGTCACCGTCGAAGAACTCGCCCGCCTACTTGGCATTCACCCTGAAACAGTCCGCGAGGCGTACCGCGAAGGTCTTTTTGACGGCCATGCCATCCGACAGGGGCGCGGGCGTGGCGGACGCATCTATATTTCGACCGCGTTCCTTCGTGAGAACGTCGTCATTCTCCCGACCGCATCCCAGACCGAAAGTACTTTCGCCCCATGACCGACTTTGTCCTTACAGCCGGAATCGACTTCACCGGCGCGAAGTAGCAGGTAGACCGCTTCGTCGCGGAGACGGAACGTAAACTTGAACGCCCCGCAAAGCGCCTGTCTGACATCCAAGCCCAGGCCAACAGGCCGGGCGGTTCCAATTCCCGCCCTGGTGGCTCGGGCGGGTCGAACGCCGGGCGCAACGCCGTCGATATCGCGCGGCAGGCCCTTGCCAATGAACGGGCCTACCAAGCCGCTCTGACCCGTACCGAATCGATGGTTCAGCGCATCGGGCGGCAGATGGACGGCAACGCGGGCATGACCAACCGCGCCCGCGCGGCCCTGTCCACCTACAACAGCACCCTTCAAACGTTCGGCGCCCGTTCTATGGAAGGTGCGAAGGCGTAGGGCGAGTTCGCCCGAAGCATGAACACCCTCAACCATGAGATCGCGCGCACCAACGGCCTTCTTCCGACCCTGAACCGGGGCTTCGGCGGCGTCATCTCAGCGCTTGGCACCCTCTCCCCCGCAGCAGGTAGCGCGGCCCACAGCGTGAGCACGGTGGCAACGGGTCTGCGCGCTGCTGGCGTGGCCGCTGGTGCGGCTGTGGGAATCGTCGGCGGGGTTGCCTTGGGCTTCACGGCGCTGAGCGTAGCGGCCCTTGCAGCGGGCGCGGCCATGGCAAGGCCGGTTGACGCCATGAACCTCTTGATTGGGAAGCTGAACGCTTCGAGCGGCAGCATGGAATTGGCCAAGGTTCTGTACGCCGATACAGTCGCCATCGCGAACCGCCTTGGCGTTGCCGTGGGTGACGTGGGTTCGGCCATGGCCCGGTTCGCGGGTGTCGGTAAGGATATTGGCTTGGCGAACAGCGACGTTTCCGGTCTCACCGAAACCTTCCTCAAGCTGGGCAAGGTGTCCGGTCAGACGGCGCAGGAAGCGGCTTCCTCCCTGACGTAGCTGTCACAGGCTCTTGCCAGCGGGCGCCTTCAGGGGGACGAGTACCGGAGTCTTGCCGAGAACATGCCTCCTCTTACCCGCGAAATCGCCCGTATCATGGGCGTGACGACGGGAGAGCTGAAAGAGCTTGCCAGTCAGGGCCTAATCACCACCGACATTGTGTTGAAAGCGATGCGCAATATGACGGACCAAGTGAACAAGGACTTCGCCGTCATCCCTCGCACCGTGGAACAGATCAACACCGCCATCAGCAATCAGTGGGATTAGCTTCTCATTAACTTGGATAGCAAGTTGCATCTGTCTGACCTGTACAAGTTCTTTTTGTAGCTCCCGGAGAAAGCGCTTCAGGCCGCGAACAACATGCTTGCCGGTCCCAAGCCAGCCGAGCGGGTTACCGACCTTCAGGGGCAGATTGCCTCACTGGATTCGTAGATCGCCCGGAACCCCATCGGGTGGATGCGCAAGGGACTCCAGAACCAACGCGCCGAACTTGTGAAGGAACTGGACGGCGTTCAGACGGACATGGTCCGCGCCGCTGTAGACGCCGGGCAAGCCACCATCGACGCGGACAACCGGGCTTGGGAACAGCGTGTCAGCGTAGCCAAGCGCGGCGCAAAAGACATCATCGAAGCGAACGACCCGATTGCGAAGGCGAACGCCGAGTACACCAAGAGCCTCGAACAGCTAAACAAGTTCAAGCCCGACATCAGCGTTGAGGAATACGACACAGCTTTCAAGGCAATTACCAAGAGCCGCGACGATGCCATTGCGCGCGCCGAGAAGTCAGCAAACACGATGACCATCGAAGGGAAGGCGGTTTGGAGCGTCGCGGAGAGTTACAACGCTCTCGTTTTGGAACTGAACAGCGCGAAGCTGGCAACCGAAGCTCTGAGGCTTGGTGAAGGCACGATCATCGACGTGAAGGCGAACGAGCGTGTTACCGACTTCCTGACCGATTTTGGCAAGAAGGCGAACATTTTTGGCAAGTCGCTTGCCGAACTTGCTCAGGCCGCTGGCGTTTCTTTGGAAGACCTTCGCGAAGGCTTCCGCGCTATCGAAGTCGAACGCGCCAAGGTCAACGCGCTGAAGCGCGCCAAGGACTTGGCGACGGAGACGGAGGAAACCAAGCGCCTCGCGGACGCCACCCTTGTGGGGGCCAGCGCAGCGGCGGAAATGGCGAAGGCGATTGAGGTTGAACGCCAACTCCGCGCCATGGGACTGGACGCCAAGGACAAAGACCTTCAGGCCCTCCGTTCCGAAATCGCGGCGAAGCTGGAAGCGGCGGAAGCCTCTCGGGAATATCTCAAGGCTGCTGATTTCGCCCGCAACCTCGTGGACGAGACGGCCACCCCGGCGGAGAAGGCCAACCAGCGCCTTGCTGAACTCAAGCGGAATTACGACGAACTCTTGAAGTCGGGCAAGCCGATTTCCCAAGAAATCACAACGGCGTTTGAGCGCGCCAAAGCCGATGCGGTGTCGTCCACCGATGTGATGATGAAGGCGTTCAAGGGCTTTGCGGGCAAGGCGGAGCACTTCCCCGACGATGCGGAAGCCAACGCCTTTTTTGAATTCTTAATCATGGAGGCTCTGCAATGAGCGTAGCAAACATCTTCTTCATGCCGGATCGCATTCTCTGCTTGTCCGACACGTTGGTTTACGAAAACTACACAGGAAGGCCCGCCTACCTGTGCGACGGGAAAACCCAAATCTTCGGGCGAATGGCGGTTATCACGCGCGGACTTGTTCGCGCTGGCAACGCCGTGGACGTCATCGCGTAGGGCTACACCGACGTCGATAGCGCCAAGTCGGCGCTGGACAACGTCCATGCCATGATCCTGGCGCACAAGCTGGACGATGATCCGGCCCTGACCGTCGAAACCACGGTGATGGGGTGGTCGGACGAAGCGGGCGACTTGGTGGCCTACCGCTGGGAAGTTCTGGACGGGGCGAAAGCCGTCACCTTCCGCACGCTCCCGCGTGGGATGCACTTCGCGCCGGGCTTCAACACGGCGTCGTCGTCCATGCCGCCGGTCATGGGCGACGCCCGGCTTGTTCGGGTCGCCCTGGCCCAGCACGCCACGGCCCAGCAGATGCAGTACAATATGTGTATCGGTGGCGTGATGCACGTCACCGAGATCACCGCCGACAGCGTGTCTCAACGGATTGTCGGCACCTACCCTGACTATGATCAACATGCGGAAGAGTTCGGTTGCCCCAATGAAGAGGCAGTCGCGGCCTTTCGCGCACAACAGGAAATAAACTCATGAAAAAGAGAAACTAGAAGCCCCAACCGCGCAGAAAGCCGCTGCGCCCCTCCAACTCCAATCCGAAGAGCATGAGACATCTTGAGCCGCCGCACATGCGGTATAGGGCTGTCCATGGTCAGAATCCGAAGGGATACCTTCCTGATAACGTAAACGCATATCTCGATGCGTGCGAAGACCTATTCAGAGTGCTGAACATCGACTATGAGCGCGTCTATGAAGACGCCTACGACATCTTCAAGGACAATCCGACGAGGGAAGGAGCCGAAGAAGCCGCCGAGCTTTTCGTATCGGTGCTCTCCGAAGTGTGTACGGAAGTGAGTTCCGGTCTTAGAGAGGAATCGGATCGCTTTCTGACGGATAAGCAGAAAAGGGCGATGAAGATCAACAAGAAAATTGCTGACTTTGATCGACACATGGCCTTGGCGATTGTCGATTACCGGAAGATGTTTGTGGAAGGCGCTGTGAACGGCACCATGGACCAAGTTGCCGCTGCAACAAGCACCTTCTCCAAAATGGTCAGTGCTGCGCTGTTTGATTGATCATGCGGCGCGCTGCGCCAGAAACACAAAGCCCCGGAGTGATCCGGGGCTTTCTTGTCTGTGAGGAGGGGGCGACCCGCCGTCTATGACCGGCATCCCCGATCCCTGCGTCTGGACAGCACAGCTACCCGCACAGCCATGCGCAGGAACACGGCCAGCGATTCGGATATGCCGCGTGTGCCGTTGATCTGTGTGTTGATGTTCTGCCGACCAAGTCGCGTCCCCGCGACCCGGTTGAACTGCCGCGCCGTTTCTGACTGACCCCAGCCCAGAAGGCGCATGATCCGCTTGGCTCGATCTTGCTTCATGGGCTGAGGCTAGACCATGCAATTCGCGTAGGTCAACAGAGCTACAAAAATCGGTTGACGGCGTAGATCGCATGACCTACGTTTCAGATCAGGCATCCGACGCGATGCCACCCACTGAATTCACCGAAAGTACTTCACTCCCATTCCATAGGAGAATGCACAGTCATGTCCGTCGCCGAAATGAACCGTCATGTTGACACGTTGCTCCGTGAGGCACAGAGCAACAAGACGAACCTCCGCGACTTGCTAGTCGGCACGCTTTCTTTGCTCAGCGATGTCATTGATACGTTAAATAGCGAGGAGAAACATGAGGATGATGGTGAAGCGCAAAGCTGAACTGGACGCAATGCCTTCCGATTCGCTCATTTGAATGCTCTCCACCCATCGCTGATAAGGCATGGCGGTTGAAGGGAGCGGGAGGGCAAAGAGGGCAATGACTTATCCCAAGCTCAAGTTTCCAAACTTTAACATGACGCGGCGACCTGACGGGTACTATCAAATCCGTTATCGGCATGATGGCCGCACGAAGACGGTATCAACCGGCACCAGGGATGCGGAGAAGGCCGAACTATTCCGTGCGCAATACGTTGCCGATTATCTGAAGCCAAAGCTACCTGAAGGGCCTATTCTGAAGGATGTTTTTGACACCTATGTTGAGTACCGAAAGCCCATAGTCGCAGTACCCGTAACATTCGACTATGTTTTTGCAGCTCCGAGACGCCTCCTCGGCGCGCTCAAAGCTGAGACGTTCACACAGTCAAATGTAACCGAGTATATCAGAAGGCGCAGCCAGGAGAAGTTACAGGGGCGCTTCAAAGGGCGCGCAGACGCTCCGTTGGTAAGTGAGGGTACGATTAACAAAGAACTTCGAATGGTCCGGGCCGCGCTCAATTGGGCCTATGCTGAAGGTCTATTGAGCCGTAAACCGGGCTTTCGCATTGAGCTGTCAACGGGAAAAGTTCGCGATGAGTGGATCACCAAGGACGAGGCGAATCGGCTGATAGCTGCATCGCCGCCTTATCTGGCCCTTTTCATCTTGATCGCGCTCAGTACGGCCAAAAGGCGTTCTGCCATCCTGCAACTCACTTGGGACAGGGTGCACTTAGAGCCTGTTTGAAAATGCGGAAAATCCGCAGCATATAGGGAAATAGCCTCAGATCAACTACTGTATGTTGTGTTCTGCGCTAGTTCTCAAACGGGCTCTTAGATCGGCAGGGGTACGAATACATAGATTTCGGAGATGACGTAGGGAACAAGCGTCGGGGCACGTCACCCATCTCAGGAAATACCCGCCTTATCGAAGCGCTTAAAGAAGCCAAGAGGCAGTCAACTTCAGAGCTTGTCATTACGTGGTATGGCAGCTCACTACGAGATGTGAAAAGCGGACTTACACGAGCTTCCAAGAAAGCCGGAATTCCTCACGTCTCATCACATGTTCTGAAGCACAGTGCTGTAACATGGATGGTTCAGGCCGATGTCAGTTTCGAACGCATCGCCAAGTTCACGAACACATCGAAGGAGATCATTCAGCGCGTCTACGGACACCACTCGCCCGAGTTCGTGTCAGAAGCTGTCAAGGCCGTGACCTTCTAACTTCACCGTCTGCCGCGTCCGCGGCTTTTTGGTCCGCGATCCCCGCGACCGTGAAGCCGGTTGACTCGAAGTAGGCTGTCCGTTGACGCAGTAAGAAGGACAGAGAGCCTATTGGCTCCCTGTTCTTCATTTCGTTATTTCAGCTTCGAGAAGTCGAATTCCGATAGGTCGATCTTGTGAAGAGCATCGTTGATGTGCGTAAGGGCGCCATCATTGACGCCATAACCGGCATTCGCTTTGCTGCCGTAGCGATGCCCGACCAAGAGGCAACGCCATTCCTCCTGTACGCCAGCATTTCTCAGCATGGTCGTCAGGTTATGGCGGAGGGAGTGTTGATCTGCCAAGTCAATGTTGCGCTTCTTCTCAATGGCTGAGCGAAGCTCTGTCATCTTCGCACTAAACTTCCCTGAGTAGTATTTTTTCTTCCATTGGCTGAACGCGAATAGCATCGTCTCGTTTGCCTTGCGCCGCGCATCGATAAATTCACCAAAGCCCAAATCGTTCCACAGAAAGCGATGAAGAGGGGTGTATCTTGCCTCTTCAGTTTTTACCGTCCGGTTGTCTTCCGGGCGCGGACGAATGTGGATGCAGTTCACATCCCATCTCACTCCGACCTCATCCAGACGCAAGCCACAGACCTCTTCAATCCTTGCGCCAGTGAAGAATGCGACCAGATAGGGCCAGTGCATCGAGTCATCGCGGCTAAATGTAGGAATGATTTCCGTAAAGTTGATGTTGATCGGCTCGGGTGTGATTGAAGCGCGGTCAAGCTCATTCCCATGCCCGGTCTTCGCCTTCGGGTCGATCTGAATTCCTTCGAAGGGGTTGTAGGTGATCGTCCGCAGTTCCGTCGCAGCGTAATTGAATAGTGCCCTTAACTTCTTTAGCCGTTGATCACAAGTCCCGAAGGTCAAGTCCGCGCGGCTTTGTAGGTAGCTGCGATACGCCAGCGCATCGGCCCGCGTGATCTTCTGAATCGGCTTGTCATCTTGATTTGATAGGTAGATGTCCTTGGCCGTGCGGTACTGGCGTTCTGTGTCTATGGTTTTGGGATGGTCCTTCAGAAACTTTTCCAGAAGCCTGGATACCGTAAGCGTACTGTCAAGCGCTTCCTCAACCTTCGGCGTGGTGGTGACCTTCAAGCTGTCCAACACGTTTCGCGCTGCGTCAAGTTTCGCAGCTTCAGCGCTGATGTACGCCTCGACCTTGGATAGCTGAGCTGTGGAATCGGGCGCCGCTTTGATACGTTCAACGGCATCGTTCAGTATTTCCGCGTTCACCTCTTGGCTCAGCCACCCAGAGGCAACAAAGTCGAATGTGTCACTGAGCGGGGGTGGGGGAGGGTTGGGGAAACCCCAATCTTCCGCACCGATATACCCCTCCGCGCCAAAGAAGCCGAGTTCTTCAAGTTTCCGCCGTGCATCGCGCTTGGCCTCATCGGCGCGATTGCGGGCTTCAAGCGCCTCGTACCGCTTCCGCGCCGCTTCGATCTCGTTCTGGAACTCCGCAATGGCCTGAGTTGCCTTGCGCTTGGCCTCACCGGTCATTGGGGGCGGAACGCCGAGGGATTTGGAGAGCTTGGATTTCGGGCCGCCTGTGACGAATGCGCGCAACTCAGGTGGCACGGTGATTGCCACGAAGAGGTAACCCGTTTCCTTCCGGACGTAGACGTAATCTGCTATCTGAGTTGGCATGCGGAACGCTCCATTTTACCCAAAGTTTTACCCAATCCTCTACCCAAAAGGCAAGGAAACAGAAGGGTTTGAGCGTTTTCAGACGGTTAGGGGAGGGGGCCGGAAGTCCTCCCTGAACCGCCAGTCACTGCCGCCGCAGCGCCTGTCCCTCCGGGACGCGCCGGCGGCGTTTTTTTGCGCAGCACCGAAAAAAAGCACGCCCATGGGCTTGCGCAGGGATGAGTGCGATATTACTGACTGTCCCCGGCGTCGCGCACCGGTGGCGGAACGGCGTCAAAGCCGCCCGGCACCGTCTCGCCAGACCCGTGCCTGTCGAACCGCGTATGCCAGAGCCGCGCATGCCAGAGTCGCGTATGACCGAACCAGACTTCGACCCGTCGGACCCGGATCCGCCAGATTCCGATCCGGTGGTGACCGATGGCGTGCCGCCGGATGAACTTGCGGACTTCCATGCCTGGCGGCAGCGCGTGGTTGGCACCAACATTTCCGACAAGACCCTGCTGGCGACCGATTATCTCAATCACTTCAACGAAATCGTGATGCTGATCGAGATGATTCCGGACATGCCGGACATGCTGGAGGAATGCCTGATCTGGCAGCCCAAAAGCTACCAGGAGCATTTCCGCGACAGCGGCTTCTCGGACAAGGAACTGGCCATCGAGGCGTACGGCCACGTTCCCGCCAAGTTCAAGCGGCCGTTCGAGGACACCATCGCCCAGGCGCATCAGGTGGTCCGCCACACGCTGGAGCGTGTGTCCGTCGACATCCAGGACGGGGCGACCGACAAGCTGCGGCTGGACTGCCAGACCTCCGTCGCGATGATCCACCGAATCATCCAGGTCGCCAACGGCATCATTCACGGCACCGCCCACGTCATGGAGCAGGGCGAAATCGACCTGTATCTGAGCGCCGAATAGCCTGTGCCGCTCTCAAGGGCACAAGCGCCCGATCTCTGCGCAGATGATTATTGCTTGTGCACCAAGCATTCATTCCTTGCATGGCTCAAAGGCCGAACGTCCAACTACAGTAAGCCTTCGAACGAAGAGGAGGCGGCGCTGCGGCGGATGCCTCCCACCGGGAGTGGAGACAGACCGTGAAGGGACCCGCCACCGCAGCGGCCGAGACATCGGCCGAGGCGCAGGGGGACGTGTCGGTCGATGTGGAGGCTGCGGCTGACCTTGCCGCCTCCCCGGAGATGCGCCTCTGGTTGCGTCTTTCGGCGTGCGCCGTTCTGATCGGCGCCCGGTTGCGCAGCCGTTTGCGCGACGAGTTCAGCACCACCCAGCCGCGTTTCGACCTGCTGTGCCTGCTCGACCGCCAGCCGGAAGGGTTGACCATGGGCGAGTTGTCGAAGCGCATGATGGTCACCAACGGCAACGTCACCGGCATTGTAGAACGGCTGTCCGCGGACGGGCTGGTCACGCGCGCCGCGGCGTCGAACGACCGGCGCATGCAGTTCGTCCGGATCACCCCCGAAGGCAGCGCCCTGGCGCAGGCCATCGCGGCGGCGCAACGCCGCTGGCTGGCCGAGCTGATGGAGGGGATGCCCCACGGCGACGTGGTCCAGCTGATGGGGCTGTTGGGAAAGCTCAAGAACACGGTGCGTGGCGGAGGCGTCAGGGGATGATTCGGTCCGGTCATATCGACAGTTTCACGCGCGACCGGCTGCCGCCGCCGGAGCAGATGCCCGACTTTTCCTACGACCGGCCCGAACTCACCTATCCCGAGCGTCTGAACGCCGCCGCGGCCCTGCTGGACGTCTGGCGGGAGCGCGGCTGGGACGAACGTCCCTGTGTCATCGGAAACAGCGACGTGTGGAGCTATGGCCGCTTCCGCGACACGGTGGACCGCATCGCGCGTCTCCTGACCGAGCGGTTCGGCATCGTTCCCGGCAACCGGGTGCTGGTGCGCGGGACCAACACGCCGATGCTCGCCGCCTGCTGGCTGGCGGTGCTGAAGGCCGGCGCGGTGGTGGTGCCGACCATGCCGCTGCTGCGCGCGACGGAACTGGAAAGCATCATCGAGCGCGCCGCCGTCTCGCTGGCGCTGTGCGACGCGCGCTTCGCCAAGGATCTGAACGCAGCGGCGGAATCGATGGGTGGTGGGATGCCCGTCGTGACCTTCAACGGCGGCGACCTGGAAGGGCGGCTGGAGGAGACCGAAACCGGCTTCGCCGCGGTGGACACCGCCGCCGACGACGTGGCGCTGATCGCCTTCACCTCCGGCACCACGGGCAAGCCCAAGGCAACCGCGCATTTCCACCGTGACCTTCTGGCGGTGGCCGACCTGTCGCCGCAATCGCTGCTGAAGACTGGCGGCGACGACGTGTTTTGCGGCACGCCGTCGCTCGCCTTCGCCTACGGGCAGGGGGGAATGCTGCTGTTCCCGCTGCGGGTGGGGGCGTCGGTCGTGCTGCTGGACCGGGCGACGCCGGAACGGCTGTTGGAGGTGACCGCGAAGCACAAGGCAACGGTGATGTTCACCGTGCCGACCGTCTACCGCGCCATGACCGCGCGGATCGAGGAGGACCCGCCCCTGGCCGAGGGGCTGCGCACGCTGCGCGCCTGCGTCTCGGCGGGGGAACCGCTGCCCGCGACCACGCTGGAGGGCTGGCAGGCGGTGACGGGGATGGAGATCCTCGACAGCTTCGGCACCACGGAGATGCTGAACGCGGTCCTCCATTCGCCGCCCGGCGCCGTCCGGCCCGGCGCCACCGGAACGGTGGTTCCGGGATACGAGGCCCGCGTGGTCGACGACAGCCTGACCCCGCTGCCCCCCGGACAGATCGGGCGGCTGGCCGTGCGCGGGCCGACTGGCTGTATCTATCTGGACGACCCGCGCCAGGAGAACTACGTGCAGGGCGGCTGGAACCTGACCGGTGACGCCTTCCGCATGGATGAGGACGGCTATTTCTGGTATCACGCGCGGACCGACGACCTGATCGTCTCCGCCGGCTACAAGATTTCCGGCCTGGAGGTGGAGGACGTCCTGCTCGGCCACGAAGCGGTGGAGGAATGCGCGGTGATCGCGGCGCCCGATCCGCTGCGCGGCTCCATCCCCAAGGCCTTCATCGTCACCCGCGACGGCGTGCGGCCCAGCGACGATCTGGCGGAACGGCTGCAATGCTACGTCAAGGACCGGATCGCCCCCTACAAGTACCCCCGCGCGGTGGAGTTCCTGGAGCAGTTGCCGCGGACGGAAACGGGCAAGATCCAGCGCTACAAACTGCGGCAGAGGGAATGGGTCGAGAACGAGGATTGACCGGGGAAGAACTCGCCAGGGACCGGGCGGCGCACGCGCCGCTGGTGCAGTTCCTGCTCTTCGCGGTGGTCGGCTGCGCCGCGGCGGTCGGCCATTACGGCGTGTTGATCGCCCTGTCGGAGCTGGCGGCGGCCCCGCCGGTCCTGGCCTCGGCGGCGGGATTCCTCGTCGGCGGCGTCATCAGCTATTTGCTGAACTACGGCCATGTTTTCCGCAGCGAGCAGGATCATCTGCCCACCGCCACGAAATTCGTGGCCGTCGCGGCGGTGGGGCTGTGCGTGAACAGCGCCATCATGTGGGCCCTGGCGCAGAAGCTGGGCCTGCATTACCTGCTGGCCCAGCTCACCGCCACGGCGCTGGTGATGCTGTGGAGCTTCGGCGCGAACCGCTACTGGACCTTCAAGGCCGGATCACCGGCCGCCTGAAGGGGCTGGGCGACGAAGGAATGGCGGTGCGGCGTCGGGCCGATGTTCTTCGCCAGACGATCACCCCGCAACCCGGCGGCGGACAGCCGGGCCTGCAACTCCGCCGGCGTGTAGGTGGAAAAGCCGGCCTCGCGCCGGATGCGGCGGTAGTCGGACAGGGCCATGCGCCCCAGCCCCATCAGCGCCGCCATCAGGAAGCCGTGCCGGCGCGCCATGCTGAGCTGGCTGGCGATGTCGCGCAGCATCGGCGTGTCGGGCTCCACCACGTCGGCGATCAGGATGCGCCCCCGCGTTCCGATCAGATGGCGCCAGCGGTGAAGGACGCCTTCCAGCTCCTGGCGCGGGATGTATTGCAGCACGGAGACGGCCAGCACCAGATCGACGCTGCCCGTCGGCAGGGTGGCGAGATCGTCATCATCGAGAATCCGGATACCCGGATGGCCGGACAGCCGGTCGCGCAGGCGTTGCCGCACCGCAGGGGCGGCGTCGTAGAGCCAGACGTTCCGGCAGCGCTTGGCCATGGCCTCCGCCGCCAGTGCGTCGCCGCAGCCGAAATCCAGGACGGTCCCCCCTTCCGGAAGATGGGCGTCGAGATCGTTCTGCAGGCAGGCGAAATGCGCCTCCAGATTGCGCTGGTTCGCGTAGATGGCGTTGGGCCGGTTCCAGAAGTCGACCCAGCCGCTGGAACCCTGGCCGCCCGGTGAACCGGACGACACCCTGTTGTTCTGCATGTCCCGCATCCCTTTTTGTGGGCCGCTTCTTGCCGAGGGGATTTTGTTGTTCGTCTCTTCGCCAGGAAGAGCCCCCCCGATCCGACCGTGTCGTAATGATGGTAGGAGCGAACAATCGCAGCGGTCAAGAATGACCGGCGGGACTATGCCGCCGGAGGGGGCGGAGAAGCGGGAGGTTGTGTCAGGGCGCCGGGAACCCGGCGAAGCGGGCGAGCCGGATGGTCCGCTCGGCGAGCAGGGCGGCGAAGGCCGGGCTCCTCAGATAGTCGTGCTCCACCCGGCGTTGCTCCACCAGCGGGTCGGCGCGGCGCAGGGCTTCGTCGGGGATGCCGGGATGGACCATCACCAGCAGCCGCCCGGCGGGACGGTCGAGGAAGCGCGCCATCAGATCGGGGAAAGGCTGGCGTCCGGAGAAGTCGTAGACCCCGGCGAAGCGGTCGTTGGCGGGAATGCCGCGCGCCCGTGCCAGCCGCGCCAGCCCGCCGCCGAGCCCGCCGATCAGCAGCGTCTTCGGAACCGCCACGCCGCGGCGCAGGACGGCCCCCACCGGCTCCCCGCACAGGCGGACATAGGCGCCCGGCAGGGCGGCCAGAGCGTCGGCGACCGCATCGCGAACGGTGGGAAGCTGGTGGACGTGCTGGTGGCCGTCGATGTAGGCGGGCGGGCCGCCCCAGGCCGCGGCGAAGGCGTCGAGCTGGCGGGCCAACTCCTCCCGGATCTCCTTGGGATCGAGGCCGCTGGTGTAGGCCAGTTTCATCAATCGCCCCAGCGGCGGCAGCTTCCCGTCCGGCGCCAGCTTGGGCAGGGAACCCAGCGGCGGCTGGTCGGTCAGGGTGAAATGCAGCCCGACGTCCGCCTTGTCGGCCAGTTCCTTCAACGGCGCCGCTCCCTCCGCCCAATAGGGGCACAGCGTCATGGCCGAGGTCGCCGTCAGGCGTCCGGCGGCGATGAGGTCGCGGATGGCCTCGTTGACGCCGGGTGCAAGGCCGTAGTCATCGGCGCAGAGCAGGACCGGATGCATGGAACGCGGGGCTGGGGTGGTGTCGGTGTCGGGCATGGCGATGTAAGGTGGGACGGAAAGCGGCGGGAAGCCGGGGAGGGGATGATGGAGTGGGACAGCCTGTGGTTCAACGGTCATGCGGCCACCATGGCTCCGGGAGGCGTCCTGCGGGACGCGTTGATCGCCGTGAAGGACGGGCGGATCGCCTGGATCGGCGCCGCCAAGGACCGCCCCGCCGGTCGCGCCGCCGAGGAGCATGACCTAGGAGGGCGCTGGGTCACGCCGGGGCTGATCGACTGTCACACCCATCTGGTCTTCGGCGGCAACCGCGCCCGCGAGTTCGAGATGCGGCTGGAGGGCGCGACCTACGAAGAGATCGCGCGCGCCGGGGGCGGCATCGCCTCGACCGTCGCCGCGACCCGCGCTGCCGACGAGGAGAGCCTGATCGCCAGCGCCGCCGTGCGCCTGCAACGGCTGCTGACCGAGGGCGTGACGGTGGTGGAGGTGAAGTCCGGCTACGGTCTCGACCTCGCCACGGAGCGGCGGATGCTGCGGGCGGCGCGGGCGTTGGGCGAACGCTTTCCCGTCACGGTGCGGACGACCGGGCTGGCTGCCCACGCGCTGCCTCCGGAGTTCGCCGGGCGGGCGGACGACTACATCGCGCTGGTCTGCAACGAGATTCTGCCCACCCTGGCCGCGGAGGGGCTGCTGGATGCGGTCGATGCCTTCTGCGAGCGGATCGCCTTCTCGCCGGAGCAGACAGCCCGCGTGTTCGACACCGCGCGGCGGCTCGGCCTGCCGGTGAAGCTGCACGCCGATCAGCTCTCGGACGGCGGCGGGGCCGCGCTGGCCGCGCGCTACGACGCGCTGTCCGCCGACCATGTGGAGCACACAAACGAGGAGGGCGCGCGGGCGATGGCCGCGGCGGGGACGGTGGCGGTGCTGCTGCCCGGTGCCTTCTATATGCTGCGCGAGACCAAGCTGCCGCCCATCGCGCTGTTCCGGCGCCACGGCGTGCCGATGGCGGTGTCCACCGACTGCAACCCCGGGACCTCGCCTGCCGTGTCGCTCCTGCTGATGCTGAACATGGCCTGCACTTTGTTCCGCCTGACCCCGCAGGAGGCGCTGGCCGGAGTCACCCGCAACGCCGCCCAGGCGCTGGGCATGGCCACCACCCACGGCACGCTTGAGACCGGCAAGGTCGCCGATCTGGCGGTGTGGGACGTCGGCGACCCAGCGGAGCTGTGCTACTGGCTGGGCGCCAACCCCTGCACCGCGGTGGTGCGGAGCGGGCGGCTGGTGAAATCGCTCCAAGCGTAAGATATCATCGGGGCAACACGGACGGAACTGAGCCGGCCTATAACCCTCTCCCCTCTGGGGAGAGGGTGGTCCGGAGGGCCGGTGAGGAGGATGTGCATGGCGGTACGTCCGGCACAAGCGCACCCCCCTCACCCTAACCCTCTCCCCAGAGGGGAGAGGGGAAATCAGATGTGGCGGCACTGTTGCCGTCTGAAAACAACAAGCGCATCAAGCAAAATCCGAGAGGGACGAGTCACATGTCCGACACCAAGCCGCCGGTCAACCGCCGCGTCATCCGGGCGCCGCACGGCACCGACCTGTCCGCCAAGTCCTGGCTGACCGAGGCGCCGCTGCGCATGCTGATGAACAACCTCGACCCCGACGTCGCGGAGAACCCGGACGAGCTGGTGGTCTATGGCGGCATCGGTCGGGCGGCGCGGAACTGGGACTGCTTCGACGCCATCGTCGCGTCGCTGAAGACCCTGAACGAGGACGAGACGCTGCTGGTCCAGTCGGGCAAGCCGGTCGGCGTCTTCCGCACCCACGCCGACGCGCCGCGCGTGCTGATCGCCAACTCCAACCTCGTGCCGCACTGGGCGACCTGGGACCATTTCCGGGAGCTGGATGCCAAGGGCCTGATGATGTACGGCCAGATGACCGCCGGGTCCTGGATCTACATCGGTAGCCAGGGCATCGTGCAGGGCACCTACGAGACCTTCGTGGAGGTCGGGCGGCGGCATTACGGCGGTGACTTGAAAGGCCGCTGGATCCTGACCGGCGGGCTGGGCGGCATGGGCGGCGCGCAGCCGCTGGCCGCGACCATGGCCGGGGCGTCGATGCTGGCGGTGGAATGCTCCGCCCGCAGCATCGAGCGGCGGCTGGAGACCAAGTATCTCGACCGCTCGGCGACCAGCCTCGACGAGGCGATGGCGATCCTGTGGGAGGCCCAGGCCGCCGGCACGGCGGTGTCGGTCGGTCTGCTCGGCAACGCAGCGGAGGTGTTCCCGGAACTGGTGCGCCGTGCCAAGACCGATCCGCGCTTCCGCCCCGACGCGGTGACCGACCAGACCAGCGCCCACGACCCGCTGAACGGCTACCTGCCCGCCGGCTGGACAATGGAGGAGGCCGAGACAAAGCGCCGCAGCGACCCGGCGGCGGTGGTCGCCGCGGCCAAGGCGTCGATGGCGGTCCATGTCCGCGCCATGCTGGACTTCCACGCCATGGGCGTGCCGACGCTGGATTACGGCAACAACATCCGGCAGGTCGCCAAGGACGAGGGGGTGGCCGACGCCTTCGCCTTCCCCGGCTTCGTCCCGGCCTACATCCGGCCGCTGTTCTGCCGCGGCATCGGCCCCTTCCGCTGGGCCGCCCTGTCCGGCGACCCCGAGGACATCTACCGCACCGACGCCAAGGTGAAGGAGCTGATTCCCGACAACCCGCACCTGCACAACTGGCTGGACATGGCGCGCGAGCGCATCCGCTTCCAGGGCCTGCCGGCGCGCATCTGCTGGGTGGGTCTGGGCGACCGGGCGCGGCTCGGCCTCGCCTTCAACGAGATGGTGGCGAAGGGCGAGCTGCAGGCCCCCATCGTCATCGGCCGCGACCATCTGGACAGCGGCTCCGTCGCCAGCCCGAACCGCGAGACGGAGGGGATGATCGACGGCTCCGACGCGGTGTCCGACTGGCCGTTGCTGAACGCGCTGCTGAACTGCGCCTCGGGGGCGACCTGGGTGTCGCTGCACCATGGCGGCGGCGTCGGCATGGGCTTCAGCCAGCATTCCGGCATGGTCATCGTCGCCGACGGGACGGACGCCGCGGCCAGGCGGCTGGGGCGGGTGCTGACCAACGATCCGGGCACCGGCGTGATGCGCCACGCCGACGCCGGCTATGACATCGCCAAGGACTGCGCCAAGGAGCAGGGGCTCACGCTTCCGATGATCCGCTGACCGGCTTGGCGGGGGCAGGCTTGGCGGGGGCGGCGCGCGGCGGCAGGGTCGCCAGCGCCACCCCCGGCAGGACCAGCAGGACGCCCAGCAGGTGGAACATCTGGAGCTGTTCGCCCAGCAGCGCCCAGGCGGCCACCGCCGCCCACAGAGGCATGACGTAGAGCGAGGTGCCGGCCCGCGCCGGCCCCATCAGGTTGATCGTCTTCTGGTAGGTCAGAAAGGCCAGGACGGAGGCGAACAACGCCACCCCGGCGATGCGGACGGCGGCATCCAGGCTCAGCGGGACGGGGCGCAGGGCCAGCGTCTCCCACGCGTAGAAGGGGGCGAGCACGACGACTCCGGCCAGCGCGTTCGCTGCGAACACCGTCACCACCGGCAGCGAACTGCGGGTCTGGCGCAGCAGCACCGTGTAGACCGCCCAGGTCGCCGACCCCACCAGGATCAGCAGGTCGCCGGCGTTGAAGGACAGATGCAGCAGCGCCTGCGCGTCGCCGCGGGTCAGGATCACCAGCACGCCGGCCATGGCGACGGCGATTCCCGCGGCCTGCCGCGGCGTCACTTTCTCGCGCAGCCACAGGGCGGCGATCATCAGGATGATGACCGGGCTGGTGGCGTAGATCAGCGCGGCGTTGGTGGCGCTGGTGCGCTCCAGCCCCATGTAGACGACGGCGCCGCACACGCCCTGGGCCAGCGCGCCCAGCAGAAGGAACCGCTTCCACGAGGCGCGCAGGGCGTGGCGGTGCTGGATCAGGCCGGGCAGGGCCAGCGGCAGGATCATCAGGAAGGCCAGCACCCAGCGCCAGAAGGCCAGCCCAACCGGCGGCACGATGGCCGCTGCGGCCCGCCCGATCACCACGTTGGAGGCGAAGAAGGCCGAGGAGAGCAGATAAAGGCTGTAGGCTATGAAGACGGCGTTGCGCGGCTGGCGGTCCATGGGGCGTCCGGGGAAGGTCGGTGGGCGTCTTACGGAGCCTGCGGCCCCAGCAGCATCACCAGCTTGTAGTCGGATCGTCCGGCGGGGCACAACGTCACTTGTTCGTAGACCAGCGTCCCGTCCTGGGGATGGGTGAAGCCGCGGGTGCCGCCCTCCCGCTCCAGAACGCCCTGGTCCTCCCACAGCCGGGCGAAGCGGGGGGAGGCGGCGCGCAGGCCGTCGACCAAGGCGGTCACCTCCGCATCCCCGGCGCGGCGGGCGGTGTCGGCGCGGAACTCGGCGAGCAGCCGGCGGGCGCGGTCCTCCCAGTCGGCGATGAAGCCCCGCGCGGTGGGATCGAGGAAGACGTAGCGCAGCAGGTTCCGCTCCGCCCCGCCCAGCCAGCCGGAGAAGAGATGCGCCGCCGCGGCGTTCCAGCCGACCGCCGTCCAGACGCGGTCGAGCAGGTAGGCCGGCGCCGCCACAACCTCCAGCGCGGCCAGCAGCGTGGCAGGGCGAGGGTCCGGTCCGTCTTTCGCGTCGGCGTCGGGATCGCGCTTGCGCGACAGCTCGAACAGATAGGCGCGCTCCGCCGCGGTCAGCCGCAGCGCCCCGGCGATGCGCGCCAGCGCCTGCGGCGAGACGGAGACCTCACGCCCCTGTTCCAGCCAGGTGTACCAGGTCGGGCTGAGGCCGCAGAGCTGGGCGGCCTCCTCCCGCCGCAGGCCGGGCGTGCGGCGGCGGGCAGAGCCGGCCTGCGGGATGCCGGCCTCCACCGGGGTCAGCCGCTCCCGGTGGGCGCGCAGGAAGGCGCCCAGCCGGTGCCGGGCATCGTCGTCGGAACTCATGGTGGCAGCGCTTATACCAGGATAAGCGCTTGCCTTGTACCAGTTTGCCGGAAGCCCGATGCTGGGTCCTCACGACGAACACGCCCCAACAAACACGAACGGAATCGCTGCCATGACCAACAGCCACCACGGCGTCGTCGCCGCACAGTACGGCCAGCGCGCCGACGCCTATGTGACCAGCGCCGTCCACGCCTCAGGCGCCGACCTGGACCAGATCGAGGACGCGTTGCGCGGGAAGAACGCCGGCCGCGTGCTGGATCTCGGCTGCGGCGGCGGCCATGTCGCCTACCGCGCCGCCCCCCACGCCGCCGCGGTGGTGGCGGTGGACGTCACCGCCCCGATGCTGGAGGCGGTGGCCCGCAACGCGGCGGAGCGCGGCCTGACCAACATCACCACCACCCAGGCCCCCGCCGAGCGTCTGCCCTTCGCGGACGGCCATTTCGACGTGGTGCTGAGCCGCTTCAGCGCCCATCACTGGCTGAACGCCGAGGCCGGCCTGCGCGAGGCGCGGCGGGTGCTCGCCCCCGGCGGGCGGGCGGTCTTCGTGGACATCGTATCGCCGGGGCACCCGCTGCTGGACACCCATCTCCAGGCGGTGGAACTGCTGCGCGACACCTCGCACGTCCGCAACTACAGCGCCGCGGAATGGATGGCCGCGCTGTCGCGCGCCGGCTTCGCGGTGACCGGCCTGACGCCGCGCCGCCTGCGCATGGAGTTCGCCGTCTGGACCGCCCGCACCTCCACCCCGGAGCTGCGCGCCCAGGCCATCCGGGCCCTCCAGGACCTCGCCTCCGACGAGGTGCGCCGCCACTTCGACATCCTGGAGGACGGCAGCTTTCTCCTGGACAGCCTGACCATCGAAGCGGAGGCTTGCTGACCACAAGAAAAGATCGGGGAGGGGCGGCGATGGGGGACGTTCATGTGCGAAAGGCCGGGCTTGCCGACGCGGGCACGGTCACCGGCCTCGTGGCGGCGCTGCTCTCCGAACTCTCCGCCGGGCAGAACGACACGCCGCGGGCCGTCATGCTGGCCGTCGCCGAATCCCTGCTGAGCGGCGACGGCCCGTCCTGCACGGTCTTCCTGGCCGAGGACGGGGCGGGGCGTCCGCTCGGCGTCGCGACCCTGTCGGAGGGGGCCTGCATCTCCACGTTGGGTCGGTTCGGGACGATCCGGGAATTGTACGTGACGCCGGAGTCGCGCTCCGCCGGGGTGGGGCGGCGGCTGATCCGGGCCGTTCTCGACCATGGCCGCGCCCATCGCTGGACGCGGGTCGAGGTGGGCGCTCCGTCTGCCGCGGAATGGCCGGATTCCCTGCGATTCTACCAGCGCGAGGGCTTCACGGAGATCGGGCCGCGATTGAAATTCCGCTTGGCCTGACACCGGCCGTGGAGCTTGCGTGATGCCGCTTGGTTGCGTGTTGACAGACGATTCGGCCACGCGCCAAATGAACCCGCATCACCGGCCGCCGAAAAGAACGGGCGGCCAATCGACCGAACACGGGAGGTTGTTAGGAATGAAGCGCATCCTGCTGGGTGCCGGGCTCGGCGTTGCCGCCACCTTGGCGCTTGCTGCGCCGGCCCAGGCCGCCAAGACCCTCGTCTATTGCTCCGAGGGCAGCCCTGAAAACTTCAACCCGATGGTCAACACGACCGGAACGAGCTTCGACGTCTCGCTGCCCGTGTACAACAACCTCGTGCAGTTCGAGTACGGCGGCACCAAGGTGATCCCCGGCCTCGCCGAGAAGTGGGAGGTGTCGGAGGACGGGCTGACCTACACGTTCCACCTGCGCAAGGGCGTGAAGTGGCACAGCAACAACGACTTCAAGCCGACCCGCGACGCCAACGCGGACGACGTTCTGTGGTCGTTCAACCGTCAGTGGAAGAAGGATCACCCCTTCCACAAGGTGTCCGGCGGCGCCTATGACTACTTCAACGACATGGCGATGCCGGACCTGCTGAAGTCGATCGAGAAGGTCGACGACTACACGGTCAAGTTCACGCTGAACAAGGTCGAGGCGCCCTTCATCGCCAATCTGGCGATGCCCTTCGCGCCCATCCAGTCCGCCGAATACGCCGAGACCCTGCAGAAGAAGAACCAGATCGACAAGATCGATCAGGCGCCGATCGGCACCGGCCCGTTCCAGTTCGTCGCCTACCAGAAGGACGCGGTCATCCGCTACAAGGCGTTCGAGCCGTATTGGGGCGGCAAGGCGCAGCTCGACAACCTCGTCTTCGCCATCACGCCCGACGCCGCCGTCCGCTACGCCAAGCTGAAGGCCGGCGAATGCCACATCGTGCCGTACCCGAACCCGGCCGATCTGGAGGCGATGAAGAAGGACAGCGCCATCACCCTGATGGAGCAGGAAGGCCTGAACGTCGGCTATCTCGCCTTCAACGTCACCAAGAAGCCCTTCGACGACGTGCGTGTCCGCCGCGCGCTGAACATGGCCATCGACAAGAAGGCCGTGGTCGATGCGGTGTACCAGGGCGCCGGCGTCCCGGCGAAGAACCCGATCCCGCCGACCATGTGGTCGTACAACAAGGAGATCGAGGACTACCCCTACGATCCGGAGCGCGCGAAGAAGCTGCTGGCCGAGGCCGGCTTCCCGGACGGCTTCGAGACCGACCTGTGGGCCATGCCGGTGCAGCGCCCGTACAATCCCAACGCCAAGCGCATGGCCGAGATGATGCAGGCGGACCTCGCCAAGGTCGGCATCAAGGCCAAGGTCGTGCAGTACGAGTGGGGCGAGTACCGCAAGCGCCTCCAGGCCGGCGAGCACCAGATGGGCATGCTGGGCTGGACCGGCGACAACGGCGACCCCGACAACTTCCTGCACGTCCTGCTCGGCTGCGAGGCCGCGCGTCCGGGCGGGTCGAACATCGCCAAGTGGTGCTACAAGGAGTTCGACGACCTCGTCGTCCAGGCCAAGCGCACCACCGATATCGCCGCCCGCACCAAGCTGTACGAGCAGGCGCAGGTCATCTTCAAGGAAGAGGCCCCGTGGCTGACCGTCGCGCACTCGGTCGTGCACATGGCGCTGAGCAAGAATGTGGTCGATTACAAGATGGACCCGTTCGGCATCCATCGCTTCTACGGCGTCGATTTGAAACAATAAACTCAGCGTAGCAAGCGGCTTTACAAAGCGGTGGCCGGGGCATTAAACCCCCGGCTTCCCTTTGCGGATGCAGAGGTAAAAAAGGGGGCCGCGGCCCCCTTGCTTTCGTTTCGAGCCCCCGGTGACGATCCGATGCTACGCTTCATCCTGACGCGGGTGAGCCTGGTGATTCCGACCTTTCTCGGCGTCACCTTCCTGACCTTCCTTCTGATCCGCCTTGTGCCCGGCGACCCCATCGAGGTGCGCGTCGGTGAGCGCGGGATCCCGCCCGAACGGCTTCTCGAACTGCGGCACGAGCTGGGGCTGGACCGCCCGCTGTGGCATCAGTTCCTCGACTACATCGGCGGGGTGCTTCAGGGCGATCTCGGCGTGTCGCTGGTGACGCGCAATTCGGTGTTCAGTGAATTCGTGACGCTGTTCCCGGCGACACTGGAACTGGCGGCGCTGGCCATGCTGTTCGCCACGGTGGTCGGCCTGCCCGCGGGGATCATCGCGGCGGTCCGGCGCGGCTCGATCTTCGACCACGGCGTGATGGGCATCAGCCTGACCGGCTATTCCATGCCGATTTTCTGGTGGGGCCTGCTGCTGATCCTGTTCTTCTCGGTGGGGCTGGGCTGGACCCCGGTATCCGGGCGGCTCGACCTGCTCTATTACGTGGAGCCGGTGACCGGCTTCATGCTGATCGACACGCTGATGGCCGGCGAATACGGCGCCTTCTGGTCGGCGCTGCACCACCTCATCCTGCCGATGATCGTTCTCGGCACCGTTCCGCTGGCCGTCGTGGCGCGCATGACGCGCTCCGCCATGCTGGAGGTGCTGGGCGAGGATTACATCCGCACCGCGAAGGCCAAGGGGCTGGCGGGCAAGCGGGTGATCGGCATGCACGCCCTGCGCAATGCGCTGATCCCCGTGGTCACCGTGATCGGTCTTCAGGTGGGCACGCTGCTGGGCGGCGCGATCCTGACCGAAACCATCTTCTCCTGGCCCGGCGTGGGCAAGTGGCTGATCGAGAGCATCAACCGCCGCGACTATCCGGCGCTCCAGGGCGGGGTGCTGCTGATCGCAACGACGGTGATGACCGTGAACCTGCTGGTGGACGTTCTCTACGGCGTCCTGAACCCCCGCATTCGCCATTCGCGGTGAGGTGAGCCATGACGACTCCTACGACGACGGGCGTTCCGGAGACTCTTCCGGCCGCTTCTCCGCCGGTTTCCCAGCCGCCGCACCCGCTGGTCGAGTTCTGGTACCATTTCCGGCAGAACAAGGGGGCCATGGCCGGCCTCGCCGTGATCCTGCTGATCGCCGTGGTGGCGCTGTTCGCCGAGCTGGTGGCGCCGCACGATCCCAACATCCAGTACCGCGACGCCATCCTGGTGCCGCCGGTCTGGCAGGAGGGCGGGCGCTGGGCCTTCCTCCTCGGCACCGACGACATCGGGCGCGACATGCTGTCGCGGCTGATCTTCGGGGCGCGGTTGTCGATGATGATCGGCCTGATCGTCGTCACGCTGTCGCTGGCGGTCGGGCTGGCGCTGGGCATGGTCGCCGGCTTCTTCGGCGGCGTCACCGACGCGCTGGTCATGCGCTTCATGGACATCTTGCTGTCGCTGCCCAGCCTGCTGCTGGCCGTGGTGGTGGCGGCGATCCTCGGGCCGGGGCTGGTCAATGCCATGCTGGCTGTGTCCATCGTGGTCATCCCGCACTACGCCCGCCTGACCCGCGCCGCGGTGATGGCGGAGACCAACAAGGACTACGTCGTCGCCTCCCGCGTGGCGGGGGCCGGGCCGCTGCGGCTGATGCTGGTGGTGATCCTGCCGAACTGCGTGGCGCCGCTGATCGTCCAGGCGACGCTGGGCTTCTCCACGGCGATCCTCGACGCTGCGGCGCTGGGCTTCCTCGGCCTCGGCGCGCAGCCGCCGACGCCGGAGTGGGGCACCATGCTGGCCTCGTCCCTCCAGTTCCTCCAGCGCGCCCCTTGGGTCGTCACCTGGCCCGGCGTGGCCATCCTGGTGACGGTGCTGGCCTTCAACCTGCTGGGCGACGGGCTGCGCGACGCGCTCGATCCCAAGCTGAAACGCTGAACCCTTCTATTCCTGGGCTGCCATGCCTCTTCTCGATATCAAGAACCTGTCCGTCGAGTTCACCACGCGCGCCGGCACCTTCCGCGCCGTGGACGGGATCGACCTCACCGTGGACGAGGGCGAGGTGGTGGGCATCGTCGGCGAGTCCGGGTCCGGCAAGTCCGTGACCTCGCTCGCCGTGATGGGCCTGCTCGGCTCCAACGGCACGGTGGTCGCCGACCGCATGCACTTCAGCGGCAAGGACCTGCTGGCTATGAGCCCGTCGCAGCGCCGGAAGATCACCGGCAAGGACGTGGCCATGGTCTTCCAGGAGCCGATGACCAGCCTGAACCCCTGCTTCACCGTCGGTTTCCAGATCATGGAGACGCTGAAGGTGCATGAGGGGCTGTCCGGCAAGGCGCTGCGCAACCGCGCCATCGAACTGCTGGAGCAGGTTGGCATCCCGGCTCCGGAAAGCCGCCTGTCGGCCTTCCCGCACCAGCTCTCCGGCGGCATGAACCAGCGCGTGATGATCGCCATCGCCATCGCCTGCAACCCGCGCCTGCTGGTCGCGGACGAGCCGACGACGGCGCTCGACGTGACCATCCAGAAGCAGATCCTCGACCTGCTGGTCCGCCTCCAGAAGGAGCGGGGCATGGCGCTGATCCTGATCACCCACGACATGGGCGTGGTGGCGGAGACGGCGCAGCGGGTGGTCGTCATGTACGCCGGGCAGGTCGCCGAGACGCGCCCGGTGGACGCCCTGTTCAAGGCGCCGCGCCACCCCTACACCGGCGCGCTGCTCGACGCGCTGCCGGAGCGGGCGCTGGGCAAGCGCCGGCTGCCGACGATCCCCGGCGTGGTGCCGGGCATCGGCGACCGGCCGCAGGGCTGCCTGTTCAACCCGCGCTGCCGCTTCGCCACCGACCGCTGCCGCATCGAGCGGCCGGCCCTGTTCGACGTGGACGCCGGCAAGGCGCGCTGCTTCTATCCGCTATCCGACAATTTGAGTCCCGACGCTCCGGTCGGCGCCGGGGAGGTTCTGTGATGACCGACATCCTCACCGACGTCATGCCGGCCACCGGCCCGGTGGTTTTGGAAGCCATCCACCTGCGCAAGCACTACGCGGTGAAGCGCGGCGCCTTCAAGCCGGCGGCCACCGTGAAGGCGCTGGACGGCGTGTCCTTCCAGCTCGAAGCCGGAAAGACGCTGGCGGTGGTCGGCGAGTCCGGCTGCGGCAAGTCGACGCTGGCGCGCTCCGTCACCATGATCGAGCCGCCGTCCTCGGGCCAGCTTCTCTACGACGGTCGCGACGTGGTTGGGCGCACCGCCGCGGAGATGAAGGAGCTGCGGCGCACCGTCCAGATGGTGTTCCAGAATCCCTATGGATCGCTGAATCCCCGCAAGACCGTGGGCTCGATCCTGTCGGAGCCGCTGGTCATCAACACCCCGATGGGCAAGCAGGAGCGCCGGGAGCGGGCCGTCGCCATGATGGCGAAGGTCGGTCTGCGCCCTGATCAGGTGGACCGCTACCCGCACATGTTCTCCGGCGGCCAGCGCCAGCGCATCGCCATCGCCCGTGCGCTGATGCTGAACCCGCGGGTGGTCGTGGCGGACGAGCCGGTGTCGGCGCTCGACGTGTCGATCCAGGCGCAGGTGCTGAACCTGATGATGGATCTTCAGGAGGAGCTGAACCTCGCCTACCTGTTCATCTCCCACGACCTCAGCGTGGTCCGGCACATCGCCGACGCGGTGATGGTGATGTATCTCGGCCGACCGGTGGAGCATGGGCCGAAGGACGTGGTCTACAGCCGGCCGCGCCACCCCTACACCCGCATCCTGATGGCCGCCACGCCGCGGGTGAACCCGGCGCTGCGGGCGGAGCGGGTGATCCCGAAGGGCGAGCTGCCCTCGCCGCTGAACCCGCCGCCGGGCTGCCCGTTCCACAAGCGCTGTCCCCACGCCACGGAACGCTGCGCGGCGGAGGTGCCCGCCCTGCGTCCGGTGGACGAGCGGCTGGTCGCCTGCCACTTTGCCGAGGAGATGGCATAGGGCAGGGCGTCGGCGATCGGGTGAATCCAGTCCGGTGCCGGGCGTGAAGCCCGGCATCGGCCTATTGGATCTTTTTGAAGATCCTGCAGATTTGGAGTGTCGTGTTGCCGTTCAGGGCCGTCAGGTAGGACGAGTATCCCCAGAGAACATGCGACGCGATTTCCCCGAGCCAATCCTCCAAGCCATCCACCAACCCCTCGGTAAGCTCCTGATACTTGTTGCAGATGGCGTTGGTGAAGGCGCGGTTTTTCTTGATGTAAGGATTGGCCGGGTTGCCAAAGAGCATCACGTAACTTCCTACATTCATGAGGGCGTCGTTCCACTCGTCCACCACCGCAAATCCGTAAGGCGACACGGACATCGTGAGATCGATCCGATCGTCTCCAATCGCTTGAATGGTGTCTTGTCGGGCAGTGAAGTACTCGACCTCCGGCGGACCTTGGACGTTCTGAACATCGCCGACAAGGCAGTTGAGAGCTGCCTGGAGCGCGAGGGTGGCTTCGGATTGGTCGAGTGGATCGAAATTGATCAGGCGGGTGACGCCGCACCGATCGAAATCGCTCGCGAAGAGTGGAATGTAGCCCGCGGCGATGTTCAGAACTGTTCTCGGCATGATATGGCCTTTCGTAAGGACGGGCTGACGACGGCGCGGATGGATCAGGGCAGCGCAAGCGCCGGAAAGACGTGGAGGTCCCCGGCGTCCCGCGCGAAGATGTCGGCTACGCGGACGCCGACGGCGTTCACGGGCAGGATTTCAGCAGGGGCGGCCACGACCGGAGGCAGCGTCACCGCCTGCGCGTCGCATCCCCAGCCCAGCCCGTCGCAGTGCAGGACGAGGCCGTCGGGTTTCACAGCAATGTTCAGCGGGTCGACTTCCGCACCGCAAGAGGGGATGAGCTGGACATCGATGGGCGCGAGGTTTCGGGACTTGCGCAGCCTGCCGACCAGATGATCCAGGCAAATTTCAAATCCGAAGATCAGCCCGTCCAGGGTGAAGACCGACGAGCCGTCGTAATTGCGGTGCTGGCTTTCGCTTCGGGTCGTGTTGGACGGAGCCAAATGCTTGACTCGCTCAAGGGCGATGCCGCCGTCCTTCATGGTTCCGGCCCGGATGAAGTCGATTCCGGACTTTTTTTCCTTGAGCACGGCGAAGGCGGTCCGCTGCCCCAGTTCCTTGTCGTTGCCGAAGCCGCCCTTTTGGATCAGGCTGTAATTGTAAGCCTCCGTGTCCGGTGGGAAAAGCTTGGCGATCAATTGCGCTAGCAAGCTCGTCCCGATGACCTGCTCCGACTTGCCGACGATGGTGCCGAAGACGAACAGCCAGTTCTTCCATTTGGCGTCGGCGACCAGAGCGTGCAGCTTGTCGACGAGGGTCTGCACATCGTCCATCTCGTAGGCGCCGGTTTTTCCCCGAAAGAAGAACTCCGGCATCATGAATATCTTCAGGGTCTCGTCGGACGTGTCGATCTGCGTCGAGGCGCGGGCGGCGTCGATCGCACAGCCGACCAGCTTCACGCGCTCCGCGATGTCGTCCTCCGGCTTGTCCAGGCCGAGGTAGCGCTGCTTCGCCGTCGTCCTGACGCTTTTGCCGAACAACGACGTCACGAACTCGCGCTCGATGACGACGTCGGGGCCGGTGAAGATGAGGTGGGCGACGAACTGAACCTTTTTGTAGGGCATTCTTCCGTGTCCTGTGCTCCGGGTGGACAGGCGAGGCGGCGCGCCTCTTGACATGCAGGACGCACGGAACGCGAGGTTGTGAGGGCAAATCGGAGCGTCGCGGCTCGTCACGGGGCTCACTGGGCGTTGAACCGCCGTGCGGAAAGGGATACCCTCGCGCCGGCCGTGGTCATTGCCCGCGCCGTTGGGGGGAAACGAGGTCCGTTTGGGAAGGAAATTGGCGCAATGCCGCTGATGGTGTGGAACGACAAGCTGAGCGTCGGGATCGCGCAGTTCGACGAGGAGCACAAGCAACTGGTCGCCCTGGTCAACGAGCTGTTCGACGCCGTCCAGGCAGGGCGCAGCAAGGAGGCGCTGGGCGGCATCCTCGAC
Organism: Azospirillum sp. UENF 312511; assembly: GCF_058780635.1. Classification (NCBI taxonomy): domain Bacteria; kingdom Pseudomonadati; phylum Pseudomonadota; class Alphaproteobacteria; order Rhodospirillales; family Azospirillaceae; genus Azospirillum; species Azospirillum sp. UENF 312511. The sequence continues at coordinate 973,960 of NZ_JBSNCG010000001.1, forward strand.
AGCCTCGTCGCCTACACCAAGTCGCACTTCACCCATGAGGAGGAGCATTTCGCCCGCCTCGGCTACCCGGACCGCGACGCCCACAAGGCGGAACACGACGCGCTGGCCAATCAGGTGCTGGAGGTGCAGCGCAAATACCACGCCGGTGCCACAGCCACGCTGAGCATGGAGGTGATGAACTTCCTGAAGAACTGGCTGATCAAGCACATCCAGGGTACCGACAAGAAGTACGGGCCCTTCCTGAAGGAAAAGGGCGTGGCGTAAAGGGCCATTTCCCGAAGGACGGCCGTGGCCGCGCCCGTCTTCCGGTGAGCGGGCAGGGCGGGCCGCAAAACACCTGAAGACCGGCCCGATCGCCGGCACCGGTCGACGGGACGGAACGTTCCTGACCGTTCGCTTTTTCTCTCCGATGGTGGGGGTTTCCCCCAAGGGAGTCGCGCGTCGACCCGGCACAGCCATCGCCGGGTGTCGGGAACTCTTGGCCGGGGCCGGGGTTCATGACGTGACGGATGACTCCTGAATGGCTCCGTCATCGCGCAATTCCGGCGAAGGTGCGCCGATGAACCGATGGCCGAAACGGAGCCGTCCCGCCACCAGCGCCCAGGACAACCGCGCTGGCGCTGCCGGCGCGTGCCGCCGCCAATCCGTCCCCCGCTCTCCTGATCCCGCCACCGCCGCCCGGCTGCCCGAGGCGCCGCCGTTACGCGCCATCGCCGCCTGAACATGACGATCCGGAGACACACGCAACCGTCACAGGGTCAAAACCATGGAAGAACAGTGGCTCCTCAAGGCGAAATTCGTTGCCTTCAACCTGACCATTTCGGCGTTCGTTTTCGTCCTCTATGTGCAGGGGTGGCTGGACCGGGTCTTGACCGGGCACATCGCCGTGGCGACCGCGATCATCGGGATCGTGTTCGTGGTCGGCTTGGTGATGTCGGCCTACCGGGTGTGGAAGATCGGGGGTGAGCTGGACCGGGCCAAGCTCGGCGGCGGGCGGCTGATGAAGGTCGAAAGCGAGCGCGCCCTGGAAATCCGCCTGTTCTCGCGGATCTCCCATCTTCAGCACATCGCCAACGCGCTGGGCATGCTCGGCCTGATCGGCACCGCCTGGGGCTTCAGCCTGTTCGCCGCGAACATCACGCCGGACATGGTGGGCAACGCCGCCTCGGCCGGCGCCATGGTGACCACGCTGGCGAGCGGTCTGGGCGTGGCGATCTACGCCACGATGCTCGGCGGCGCTCTGTGCCTGTGGACCACCTGCAACCTGCAGCTTCTGCGCGGGGCCACGGCGTCGCTGTGCGCCCTGATCATGGACGAGGCCCACGCCCGCTCGCGGCTGGCTCCGCGGACGGGGACGCCGGACTTCACCACGCCGCAAACGGCCCCCTACGGCGCCCTGGGCGGTGAGGCCACACCATGAACGACTTCCTGGGCGAGGACCAAACCGGTGTGCTCGTCGCGCGTGACCTGCTGACGCTGCTGCTGTGCGGCTTCGTGGCCTGCGCGGTGCTGGCGGTCCCCTTCATCAACGAGGCCAAGAAGACCGAAGCCAACCAGCAGAACGAGTCCTCCTCGTCCGCGGCGGCGGGGATGGAGCCGCCGGGAAACGTCATCATCGAGGCGCGCTGGGACGACAAGCTGCGCAGCGACGTCGATCTTTGGGTGCAGGCGCCGGGCGATGTGCCGGTCGGCTATTCGAACAAGTCGGGACTGATCTTCAACCTGCTGCGCGACGATCTGGGCGCCTACGCCGATCCCACGGAAATCAATTTCGAAACCTCCTACTCCCGTGGCATTCCTCCAGGCGAGTACACCGTCAACGTGCATATGTTCCGCAATCTGGAGAATGTGTTTCCCATCTGGGTCCGGGTGGTCGCGCGCGTCAAGGCGGAGCATGAATCGGGGGCCGCCACCATCGCCGCCACACGCGTCCGGCTGGACCACGAGGGGCAGGAGATCACAGCCTTCCGCTTCAACCTGAACGAACGAGGTGAGCTTGTGCCGGGGTCCCTGAACGCCGTGTTCAAGCCGCTGCGCTCGGCGAAGAATTGACCCGTCGGATCGAGAGTGCGCCATGGAAAGCCTGACCGTCATCTTCGGCTTCGTCGCCGTCGTCACCCTGCTGCTCGTCCTGTCGGCCCTGCGCTGGACGCGCAGCCGGATGGCGCGCGTGGTGATCCTGCTGCTGTTCGCCCTGCTGCTGCCGGCGGCCTACGCGGCACCGGCGGCGCTGCTGGGCCGCCCGAAGCCGGTCACGCTGGAATGGATGGGGGCCAACGTGCGAGAGGCGAAGGTGCTGAGCGCCACGCTGGTGGAGAACGAAGCGATCTACCTCACCCTTCTCTGGGAGCAGGCGCCCAACCTCTACCGCCTGCCTTGGGACCGCCGCATGGCGGAGCAGTTGCAGGAGGCCCAGCGCGAGGCCCAGCGCAACGGCACGAACCCGATGATGCGGCTGCCCTTCGAGCGATCCTGGGATGACCGGGAGCCGCGATTCTACGCGCAGCCGCAGCCGAAGATGCCGGACAAGCCCTATGAGAACGCGCCCGGCAACGGCGGGCCGGGCGGCAATCCGGGGATCGAGTTCCAGCACCCGGGCCAGCCGACCTGAGACCCGACGGGCTGAGGGCGCTTGCCGGCCGCTTTCGTCATGGCTTCCGTGCAGGCCCCTTGAAGGCGGGGTGCGGCCTCGTCTACGGTTCCGCGATTCCGTCCGCCTGAGCAAAGAGAGTCCCATGCCGTCCTTCGACATCGTGTCCAAGACCGACATCCACGAAATCGACAACGCGCTGAACGGCATGCGCCGCGAGATCGAGACCCGCTTCGACTTCAAGGGCTCGCGCTGCACCGTGGAGCGCACCGAGAACGACATCACCCTTCTGGCCGACGACGCCCCCAAACTGGAACAGATGCAGGAACTGCTGCGGGTCTACGTCACCCGCCGGAAGCTGGACGCCGGCGCCCTGGACTATTCCAAGCCGCCGGAGCGGGCGGCGGGCGATGCGCTGCGTCAGGTCGTCACCGTCAAGCAGGGGATTGCCCAGGACCTCGGCAAGACCATCGTCAAGGCGATCAAGGACGCCAAGATGAAGGTCCAGGTCTCCATCCAGGGCGACGAGCTGCGCGTCACCGGCAAGAAGCGCGACGACCTCCAGGACGCCATCGCCCTGGTGCGCGGGCTGAAGATCGAGCAGCCCCTGCAGTATCTGAACTTCCGGGACTGAGGGCGGACAAGGGCACGCCGCAGGGCCGTTCTTGCCGGGCGAGCGGTCATTCTTGCCGGGTGGGGCGGAAATTTTTGCCGGGCGCGCGGGCGGCGGGGAGGCCGCACCGCCCGCTTCTCCGCCCCTCTCGACGATGGCCCATCCCTTGCTTGCCCTGATCCGGTAGCCGAACGCCGCAGGGTCCACGCGCCATGTCGATACCGGCCAACGCCGACGCTTCCCAGTTGATGCGCATCCGGGCTGAAGAGCTGCTGGAGCGCAAAGGCACGGGTGCGCCCCGGCAGGCGGGGGAACTCGCCGGTCAGTTCGCCGCGATGCTGGAGCAGCTGAACGGCGTCGGCGGCGAGGATGGTGCGTCGGGCCTGATGGCGTCTTCCGCGGCGGGCCCGGTCACCGGAGGCTCGGCGATCGCCCACCGGCTGGGTGTCGGCGCCGTCAGCGTCTTCGCGCAGAGCGGAGGGGATGCGGCGTCCAACGGCCAAAGCGCCGAAGGCCACACCCCCGACATGCCGGCGCCCAACGCCGAGGAGGCCATGCAGGTGGTGCAGAGCGCGCTCCAGGCCGAAAGCGCGCCGAACTTCCGCTGGCTGACCACGCTGCTGACCCAGGGCGTTCCCGACCGCATGAAGACGGGATCGGCCCAGTAACGGCTCAGCCCAGTAACGGCTCAACCCAATAACGGCCGGCTGCCGGCTCAGCGAACCTCCAGCCGGCGTTCCAGCGTGACCACCGTCTTGCCGTCGCGGGTCAGCGTCACGATGCCCTGGTACGGGCCCTTGGGCCATCCCGACGCCGGGCGCTTCAGCCCCTGATAGGCGAACCACGCCGCCTTGTCCCCGGTGATGGCCTTGCTGTTGTCGAACAGGGCCCGGCCGTCGCCGTCGAGGATGCGGATTCGCTGGGTGTCGCCGTCGCGGACGCCCATGATGTCGGACCACAGAACCAGCAGGGGCGAGTCCGGTTTCAGCGTCTCCCCGGCGAACTCGCCGTGGCGGGCCGGTTCGGCTTCCGGAACGCGGCTGGTGGCGAAGCCGGCGCTGAGGCCGGCGGTCGGGCGGTAGGCCAGCGCCTTGGCCGTGGCGGCGTCCCACAGCGGCTTCATGGCCTGGCCGCAGGCGGTGAAGGGTTGCTGGCCGACGAAGGGGTCGACGACCGCGCCGTTGTGGCGCACGCCGAAATGCAGATGGGGGAACTCGGTCAGGCCCGACAGCCCGACGTCTCCCAGCCGTTGCCCGGCCTCTACACGCTGGCCTGGGGTGACCGCGACGCTGCCGCGCTTCATGTGCAGGTAGGCGGTCTGCCAGCCGTCGCCATGCTCGATGATGACGGCGTTGCCGCCCCCGACCTTCATCACCGTGTCGCGACCGATGACGTTGACGTTCACGTCCTCCATGCCGTCGCGCACCCGCAGGACGGTTCCTGCGGCCGCGGCCAGCACGGCGACGCCCTTGTCCATGGCCGTGTAGTCGGGCAGGCGGAAATCCGTGCCGTCATGGCCGTCGTAGCTCAGCCGTCCGCAGGCATGGTCGCGCCAGCCGGGGCCGGGGTCCTCATCGACGTAATTCTGGACGAAGCAGGTCTCTCCGATCCGGCAGTCGATCGGCGCCCCGAAGGCCGGCGGTGCCGCGGCGGCGGGGCCGGCGAAGGCCAGCGCGCCCATAAGGAGGCTTGCGGAGAAGGCGGTGGCGAGCGCGGCGCGGATCATGCGGGCTTCCCTGGGACGAGGGGCGGGTCGGCCAGGGCAGGGTGAGGGAAGCCCGGCTCCGACGCAATCGTGAGGAAGCCATACGCCGGCCGGCCAGAGCCCATCAGCCGGCGATCAGCACCGCGAGCACTTCGGAGGCGAGGATCGTTGGCTTGATCGGTTTGCGGACCATTCGGGCGACGCCCAGCTTGGTCAGCGCCTGCATGGTCAGTTCCGGCGGCACCCGCTCGTCGATTCCGGACAGGACGATGATCCGCAGGTCCGGGCGCAGGTTCTTGGCCACTTGGATGACCTCGAAGCCGTCATGCTCCGGCATGATGAGGTCGGTGACCAGAAGGTCGAACTCATGGAAGGTCAATGACTCGATGGCCGCCCGCGCGTCGGTGCAGCCGGTCACGGTGTTGCCTTCCTTCTCCAGAATCTTGGTGACGATGCTGAGGGATACCGGGTCGTCATCGACGACAAGGATGTCGGCCATCGGAGTTTGCCCTCACGTGAATTGGTGATTGGGTTCGGGATTGGCCGATCTGAATAAGGCCGGGGTGGTTTATGCCCCGTTTATGCAGGGGCGGCCATGCGTCCCGGGCACGGCACCCTACACTCGCGCCCGCACGGCGTTGACTTGGCGTTCCGTGCGCGTAAACTGGGGGCGCCTTCACGGAGAAGGCGCCGGTTGCCCAGCACGGGGGCCGGCGGATTGGGTCATATCGCTTTCAAGAGGATGTGACATGAGCACCGCATTGGCACTGACCACGCCCTTTCCCGGCGAGTCGCTGTCCCGCTACATCGAGCAGGTCCACCGCTTCCCCGTTCTGGGCGCGGAGGAGGAGTATGTGTTGGCCACCGCATGGCGCCAGCATGGCGACATGGAGGCGGCCCGCAAGCTGGTGACCAGTCATCTGCGTCTGGTCGTCAAGATCGCCACCGGCTTCCGCGGCTACGGCCTGCCGATGACCGATCTGGTCGGCGAGGGCAACATCGGCCTGATGACCGCCGTCCGCAAATTCGAACCGGACCGCGGCTTCCGCCTGTCCACCTACGCGATGTGGTGGATCAAGGCGTCCATCCAGGAATACATCCTGCGCTCCTGGAGCCTTGTGAAGCTGGGCACCACCGGCGCCCAGAAGAAGCTCTTCTTCGGCCTGTCCCGCCTGAAGCGCAAGCTGGGCGAGTTCGGCAACGGCGACCTGAAGCCGGAAAGCGTGTCCCGGATCGCCCAGGAACTCGACGTGCCGGAAAGCGACGTGGTGGCGGTGAACCGCCGCTTCGTTCAGCCGGTTGCCTCGCTGAACGCGCCGCTCTCCGCCGGGGAGGGGACCGCGGAGATGCAGGACTTCCTGCCCGACGAGCGCCCGAACGCCGAGGACAGCCTGCTGGAGCGTGACGAGGCGATGCACCGCAGCGCCATGCTGCGCGACGCGATGGCGGTGTTGAAGGACCGCGAGCGCGACATCCTGACCGCCCGCCGCCTCAGCCCCTCGCCGAAGACGCTGGAGGATCTGGCCGCCATCTACGGCGTCAGCCGCGAACGCATCCGCCAGATCGAGGAGCGTGCCTTCCAGAAGCTGTCCCAGCGGGTGCGGGAACTCGCCGCAGCGGCTTGAGGGGGCGGCGCGAAGGGAGGCGCATTGCCTCCCAATCCTCCCTGGTGTATATCGAAGGGCGTATATCCTGGAGGGTTGGTTTCCGTCCTCGGGGCCGTTCCGCCGGGTGAGACGGGGCGGCGTTCTCCTGCCTGGGGTTGTGGTACGGGGAGTGGTGGATGCAACAGATGTTGTGATTTCGCCGCAATTTGTTGGAAAACGCTCCGCAAGCCGTCATAATGACAACTCGGTTTCTATGCACCCCTGGGTATCGGGCCTCGTCTCGATCATCCGGGGCGCCTTGGTGAGCGGGTACGGTTTTGTCCAACGTGTCTCCGGCAGAGCATCAGGGGCCTGACAGCCCGCCCACCCCGGCAATGCCGACCACATCGGCGTTTCTGGCGTCGCTGGCTGACAGCCTCATGCATCAGGCCTCCTTCGCGTTGGTCTACGCCGACGCCGGGCGGTGCTGCCTGTTCGCCAATTCCGCCTTCGCCACCGCCTTGCGGACGTCGCCCGAAGCTTTGGCAGGGCGGTCCCTGGCCGAGTTCGACCATCCGCTGGCGCGCGCGGTCGTGCAGGCGCTGGACCGCGCCGGCCAGACCGGAGAGGCCGCCCCGGTGGATTGCGAGGTCGAACGGGCGGACGGCGGGCGCGGCGTGCTGACCGGCTGCGTCCTTCCCCACCGCACCGGGGACGGGGGCCAAGGCTTCCTGGGGCTGTTTCAGGACGTGACCGATCCGGCCCGCATCGCCGATTTCGTCCTGCGCCGCGATCCCTTCGTGACCACGCTGCTCGACGCGGCGGTGGACGGGGTGGTCGTGGCGGACCGCCATGGCATCATCCGCACGGTCAACCGGTCCTGCCGCGACCTGTTCGGCTATGACGAGGAGGAGTTGATCGGGCGGAACGTCTCCGTCCTGATGCCGTCGCCTTTTTCCCGTGATCACGACAAGTACATCGGCAGCTATCTGGAAACGGAACGCGCCAAGATCATCGGCATCGGGCGCGACGCGCTCGGGCGCCGCAAGGACGGCGCGGTGTTCCCGATCCATCTCAGCGTCGGGCAGGCCCAGTTGGCGCGCGAGGTCGTGTTCGTCGGCATCATCCGCGACATCTCCGAACGGCTGGCGGCGGAGCAGCGGGCGACCTATCTCGCCCGGCACGACCCGCTGACCGGCGTTCTGACCCGCACCGCCTTCCTGGAGGAGTGCGAGGCCGTGCTCGCCGCGCCCTTTCCCGGTCAGGAAGGGGGTCTGTTTGCGCTCTACGCGCTCGACGTCGATCAGTTCAGCGACATCAACGAGGCGTTCGGCTTCCATGTCGGCGACGCCGCTCTGAAGGCGATGGTCAGCCGCGTGACCGAGGTGCTGCCGCAGCAGACCTACGTCTGCCGCATCGCCGCCGACGAATTCGCCGCCCTGTCCCGCGTGGAGAGCGCGGAGCAGGCGGAGACGATGGCCGATCTGCTGCATGACCGGCTGACCGCCTCCATCTACGCCGACCGCCATTGGGTGCGGCTGCGCCTGTCCATCGGCGCCGCGGTGCAGGACGCCGATATCCGCACGCTGGAGGAGCTGAACGCCAAGGCCAAGCTGGCGCTTCAGGCGGCCCAGCACAACGGCGGCAACACCGTCTGCTTCTACACGCCGGAGATGGCCGCGGCGGCGACCCGGCGCATGTTCCTGACCATGCATCTCGCCCATGCCATCGAGCGGAACGAGCTGCACATGGCCTACCAACCCATCGTGGAGGCCCGCTCCGGCCGGATCGTGGGGGCGGAGGCGCTGCTGCGCTGGAACCAGCACACGCTGGGTCCGGTCTCCCCCGGGGAATTCATTCCGGTCGCCGAGGAAAGCGGCCTGATCGTCCCCATCACCGACTGGGTGCTGACCGCGGTCGTCGAGCAGATGGCCGTGTGGGAGAAGGCGGGCACCCTGCCCAACCAGATCTTCATCAACATCTCCGGTCCGCAGTTCCTGCGCGGCAACCTCAGCTCCCGTCTTGAGGATCTGCTGGGCTGCCATCCGGAGTTGCGCGGACGGCTGGGGCTGGAGATCACCGAGCAGGCGGCGGTGCGCGATCTGAAGGCCGCCGTGCAGACCCTGACGGAGTTGGAGGCCATCGACGTCCAGGTGGCCATCGACGATTTCGGGTCGGGCTATTCGTCGCTCAGTTATGTGCAGCAGCTTCCGGTGTCGAAGCTGAAGATCGACCGCGCCTTCATGGAAGACATCCCGGACAACTTGAAGAACGGGGCGCTGGTCCGCGCCGCGGTCGGCATGGCGCACGGCCTCGGCCTCGTCACGGTGGCCGAAGGGGTCGAGACGGAGGAGCAGCGGGACTTCCTGGTCTCCGTCGGCTGCGATCTCCTGCAAGGCTACTTGTTCGGCCGCCCGGCCGCCCCGGATGCCTTCGCGGCGATGGTCCGCGCCCAGCAGCCCGCGATGGCCTGAGCGTCCGGCGGAAGAGGCCGGACGGGTTTCACCCTTCCAGCCGTTCCGGCTCCTTTCCGGCCAAGGCGGGCGCCTCGATGGCGCGGGCGGGCAGGCGCTCGCGGCGGGTTTCCCGACGCTGCCAACGGCGGAAGGAGCGTTTCGACCACCAGGACAGGATCGTCTGCCAAAGCCGTTCCGGCCCCTGGAACAGCGGCACGCGGGGCTTGTCCAACGCCGACGGCTCCAGCGCGAGGCCGACCGAGGTGATCTGCCCGTCCTGCATGTCGCGGACGATCAACTCCACCCCGCCCATCCGCATCCGATCGCCCAGTTCGCAGGCGCCGCCGAACTCGTTGCGCAGCAGGTCGCGCAGCGACCGCTGGGCGTTGGCCAGCGACAGGGGCAGGCCGTACATCTCGGCGATCTGCTCCACGGTTGCGTCTGGGTTCAGCGCCAGATCGCCGTAGAAGGCACGGTCGTCCTGATCCAGCGGCCGGCTCTCGGCGAACAGCTTGTCGATCAGCGGCAGTTGGCTGGGCGGGGTGAACAGGTAGACCATGTCCCCGGCCTGGAGCGTCCGCGCCTTGTGCAGCGGCACCACGCGCCCGTCGCGGATGACCAGGGAGGGGCGGGCGAAGCGCGGCGTGCGCTGGCCGCGGGCGGCGGGGCTCTTGGGGTGGACGGTGTAGGCGACCATCTCCTGGTCGGCCCCGCCGGGCAGTTCCAACTCGAACCGTTCGACCGGGCCGCGCCGCGGCGGGACGATCAGCTTCAGCCAGCGCGCCATCGGGCCGATCGTCCAGCCCTGCACCGCCAGCGACACGATCACCACCAGGAAGGCCGTGTTGAAGATCACCTGACCGCCCGGCAATCCGCCCAGGATCGGCACCAGCGCCAGCAGCATCGACACCGCGCCGCGCAGCCCGACCCAGGCCATGAAGGTCTTCTCGTTGGCCGAGAAGCGGAAGGGCAGCAGGCACAACCACACCGCCAGTGGCCGCGCCAGCAGGATCAGCAGGACGGCCAGGGCCAGGGCGGGCAGGGCGATCGCCCCGAAGTCGTGCGGCGTGGCGAACAGGCCCAGCATGACGAACATGACGATCTGGCTGAGCCAGGTCAGGCCCGAATGGAATTGGCGCAGGCCCAGCGCCCCGCGCAGCTTCACGTTGCCGGCGACCAGACCCGCGGCATAGACGGCGAGGAAGCCGCTGCCGCCCAGCTCGTTCGTGCCGGCGAACAGGAACAGGGCGAAAGCCAGGGTGACCACCGGGTTGAGGCCGGGGTCGAGACGGGCCTTGTTGATGAAGGCGGCCAGCCCGGCCCCGCCCAGCACGCCGAGGACCGCCCCGCCGGCGATCTGCTTGACCAGGAAGCCAGCCAGCTCCAGCGGCGTTCCCCAGCCGTGCAGCGCCGCCTCCACCAGCATCGCGGTCAGCAGGATGGCCGTCGGGTCGTTGCTGCCGGACTCGATCTCCAGCGTCGAGCGCACGCGGTCGCGGATGGTGATGCCGCCGACCCGCAGCAGGAAGAACACCGCCGCCGCGTCGGTGGAACTGACCGCCGCGCCGACCAGGAAGGATTCAATCCAGGGCAGGCCCAGCAGAAAATGCGCGGCGACGCCGATGACCGCGGAGGTGATGGCGACCCCGAAGGTGGCGAGGCTGAGCGCCGGCCAGGCGGCGGCGCGGTAGCTCGACAGCTTGGTGTCGAGGCCGCTTTCGAAGAGGATCACGGCGAGCGCGATGGAGCCGATCAAAAAGGCGCTGTCCGCGTCGTTGAAGCTGATGCCTCCGATGCCGTCGATCCCGGCGAACAGCCCGACGCCCAGGAAGATCAGCAGCAGCGGTGTGCCGATCCGCAGCGCCAGATAGCTGGTCAGGATGCTGACGATCAGCAGCGACGACCCGATCAGGATGATGGTGCTCGCTGTCTCCATAGTCCTCGCGCCGGGAAGGGAGTGATGCCGCCTTTGCGGTCATCCGATTTTGGCAATTCTTGGGCGCGAGTGCAACGCAGCGGCCAAAATTTCCCAATGTTCCTAAAATAATACAGAAATGTCTCCCGCAATGCAGCATTGCGGCGGGCTACAATCCTTCCGGGTTAATGCAACGGGCGAGGGGCATTTCATGTTTCGTACACGGCGTATTCCGACACCACCCCTCGCAGCCCTGATCCTTGTCCTGTCCTCCGCCGCGGCGACGGCGGGAGCCTTGCCGGACCTGGACCGCACGGCGGCGGGCGGCGGTGCCACGCCGATCCGGTTCGACAAGAAGGCGATCGATCTCGGCGGTTGGGGCGCCCTGGAGGTCGGCCAGACGGAAAGCGCGTCGCGCCGGATGGTGGTGACCACGCCGGTGCGCGACCAATGGTTCTCCGACCCGGTTTTCATGAACGACGGCGCCTTCGGCGGGCCGGACGCGCGGGCGACTTATTATTCGCCGCGCCTGCACGGCTTCAACATCGGCCTCGGCTACACCCCTGTCCGCACGGAACTGGGCGCGGCCGATCCGCTCGCCCGCCATGTGGTGGAAGGCGTGGTGCGGCACGACGGCCGGCTGGGCAAGGCCCGGCTGCGCATCACCGCGGGGGCGGGCAAGGCCGCTGTCGCCAAGGACCGCGGCACGCCCCGCCGGTCCTGGGTAGTCGGCGGGCAGGTCACGCTGCCCGGCGTCACGGTCGGTGCCGGCTATCGCGAGCAGTCACCCGACGACGGCGCAGCGCGGCGGACGCTCAACGCCGGCCTTTATCTGGAGCAGGGCACGCCGGTTCGGGGCTGGACGGTGATGGGGCGGCTGGCCCACAGCCAGGTCGGCGCCGAGGCGCCGCAGGAGGCTTGGTCCACGGGCCTGCGGTTCCGCATGTCGCCGAAGGTCAGCGTCACCGCCGATCTGGGCACCATGACCTACAGCGGAGACCCGTCCGACAGCACGATGCTGCGCGTCGGAACCCGCGTTCTGTTCTGAAACGGTGCCCGAACGGGCCTGGTATCCCTCTTTCGTCCTTATCCAAGGGTGGATTCCCGACGGAATCGCGATGTCGTGGAAGCAAATCGCCCTCTCGCCTGTTTATAGGGGCGAGAAGCACCACAAGGAGGGTTTGGACATGTCTCGTTTGCGCCTGATCGGGACCGCCATTGCGCTGTTGACGCTCGCGGCCTGTTCGACCGGCGGGGTGGTTGGCGGCACGGCTGGCGCCGCGGGCGGCTACGCGGTGGACGGCAAGCGTGGCGCCATCATCGGTGGCCTGGGCGGCGCCGCGCTGGGCACGGCTCTGGATCGCTGACCGGACGCAACGGGTACATCCGTTGCCGATTGCGACAAGCGCGTCGCGCCGACCGGGCGCGGCGCGCTTTCGTTTTTTCAGGCGCGCCATTCCTTGCGCAGGATGGCGTACTGCATCGTGTTCTCGAAGACGGGATGTCCGTCGCCATCCGTCTTGAAGGATATGAATTCCACGAACAGCCCTTCCTTCCTCATGCCAAGCCGTTCGCACAGGCGCTGCGACGCGACGTTGGTCTCCTCGACATAGGCGTAGAGGCGGCGGGCCTGCTTCACCGTGAACAGATGGTCGAAGAGGGCGCGCGCGGCCTCCGCGGCGTATCCGGCCCCGGCAAAATCCGCGTTGAAGTTCCAGCCGACGGTGTGGGTGTCCGGCGGTTCGGGCACCTGGAACACGTCGCCGATCACCCGGCCGGTGCTGCGCAGGCACACGGCGATGTGCTCGTCGCTTCGGCTGCGCGTTTCAACCTCCGCGGCGGCCGCGTCGAGGTCGTCCAGCTTGAGCGAGAGGAAGCAGCTTGCCCGGGGGTGACGCAGATAGGCGAACAGGTCGGGCGCATCCCCCTCCCGGAAGGGCCTCAGGATCAGGCGGTCCGTGGTGATGGGGTCCATGCGTCGTCTCAGCGGAAGGGGCCGGAACCGGAAGCCGGCAGATCATGAGCCGGTCAATTTTGCCGCCCGGCACATCGGAGCCCCAGGCATCCCACTTATGCGGTTGATTGCCAAGCATATTTAAAGTTGCACAAAACTTGCTTGCGGGATCTCCAACCCATCGGTCACGAGAAACCGTCATGCAAATCGGCAGCTATTTAACCGAGGTCTCCCGCGTCGTCGCCAAGTTCACGGCGCAGAACGAGAAGACCGAACCGGAGAAGGAGGCGAGCGGCGTCAGCGCCGCCGACGCCTTCCTCAAGGAGGCGCGTAAATCACCGGCCCAACGCATCCGGGACCAGATTCTCGCCCGCATGAAGCTGGACGAGGAGTCCCTCGCCTCCATGCCGGCGGAGAAGCGCGCCGCGGTCGAGAAGCAGATCGCCGAGGAGCTGAAGCGCCAGTTGTCCGGCGAGAAGGACCGGCGCGGCGCGGCGGTCGACTTGACCGCCTGACACCGCTCATACAGGGGGCGCGTAACCGAACACCCTCAACGCGTCCTGAAGGTCGGGGAGGACGCGCTCGACCGCCGCCTCCCCCTCGCGGATGCAGTCCTCCGCCCGGTCGAACTCCGACAGGCCGATGTGCCCCAGCCGCGGCGTGATGTGCACGTCCGGCGGCTCGCCGGCCAGACGGGACCGCGCGATGCGGTCGGTGACGATGCCCAGCGAGGAGACCATGACGCCGAACAGGCTCGGCCCCTCGTAATCGCGTCGGAAGATGCGGCGGCTCAGCGCGCCGATGGGCACGCGGAAACCGGCGCGGGATTTGGACTCGCCATCCGGCTCCTGCTCCTCGTCGATCAGCTTGAGGAGGTCGAACCCCGCCGCGGTCGGCACGGCGGCGCCGGGACGCCGCGATTTGCCGATGATGTCGGCGGCCAGATTGACGGCGATCACCATCTGGGCGCCCAAGGCCCGGCAGGCCGACACCGGCACCGGGTTGACCAGGGCGCCGTCGACCATCCAGCGCCCTTCGAAGCGCACCGGCGGGAAGACGCCGGGCAGAGAGAAGGAGGCGCGCAGCGCGTCCACCAGCGGGCCGTTGCGCATCCACACCTCGTGCCCGGTGACCAGATCGGTGGCGATGGCGGCGAAGGGGCTGGGCAGTTCCTCAATCAGAACGTCGCCCAGATGATGGCGCATCTCGGCGACCAGCCGGTCCCCGCCGATCAGCCCGCCGCCCTGGCGCAGCCGCAGGTCCAGATAGCCGACGATCTTCATCCGGGTCAGGCTGCGCGTCCACTCCTCCAGTGCGTCGAGCTTGCCGGCGAGGTGGAGGCCGCCGACCAGCGCGCCCACCGAGCTGCCGCAGACGATGTCCGCTTCGATCCCGTAGCGTTCCAGCGCCCGCAGGACGCCGATGTGCGCCCAGCCGCGGGCCACCCCGGCGCCCAGCGCCAGACCGATGCGCGGCCGGTGATGGTGTTGGCCGTAGCGATTGCCGGGACTCTGTCCGTTTTCGCCGTCCGCCGCCATGGCGCCTCCTTTGCACGGGGTGGAGCGCGTTCCGGTCGGTATCGTGCCATCCGTCCGGTTAAGGAAGCTTGATCGGTTCCGCCCCGCCGGACAAGGCCCGCCGGACGGGCCCCGGTGAAGTAAGGCCCGGTGAAGTAAGGCCCGGTGAAGTAAGGCCCGGTGAAGTAAGGCCCGGTGAAGTAAGCCCCGGTGAAGTAAGGCCCGGTGGACAAGCACCGGCGCCATCGGCTAAGCCATCGCGATTGCGCTACAGGAAGACGTGCACGTGAGCAAGAAGAGCGGAGAACGGCTGCGCCTCGACGCGGCGACGGAACGGCTGGTCGGCCGCATGCTGCGGGAATGGGTGCGCCCCTACACCGGCAAGCTGATGGTGTCCTTCCTGCTGATGGCCGTGGTGGCGGCGGCGACCGGCGCCTATCCGCTGCTGATCGACCAGGCCTACTCGATGTTCTCCGAGCAGGACCGCGGCATGCTGCTGGTCATCCCGCTCCTGATCATCGTGGTCACGGCGGTCAAGGCGCTGTCCATGTATTCCCAGACGGTGGTGACCACCGACATCGTGCAGCGGATCATCACCGACGTGCGCCTGTCGATGTTCGACCATCTGCTGCGGTCCGACACCGCGCAGCTTCACGCGGCCCCCACCGGCACGCTGACCTCCCGCTTCATCAGCGACGTCGACCTGATCCGCAACGCCCTGTCGCGGACGCTGACCGGGCTGGTGCGCGATATCCTGACGGTGATCGCGCTGGTCGGGTCGATGTTCTATCTCGACTGGGTGCTGTCGCTGATCGTCTTCCTGATCTACCCGATCGCCGCCATTCCCATCGTGAACATCGGCAAGCGGCTGCGCCGCGTGTCGCGCGACACCCAGGCGCAGATGGGCGACATGACCGCCCTGCTGACGGAAAGCCTGGCCGGCGCCCGCATGGTCAAGACCTACTCGCTGGAGGAATACGAGCGCGCCCGCGCCGCCCGCGCCTTCGAGGACAACTTCGCCCTGACCATGAAGGCGACCCGCGCCCGCTCGCGCATCGATCCGATGATGGAGGTTCTGGGCGGCGCCGCGGTGGCCGGGGTAATCGCCTTCGCCGGCTACCGCATGGCGATGGGCGAGGGCTCGGTCGGCGCCTTCTCCGGCTTCGTCGGCGCGCTCCTGATGGCGGCGCAGCCGGTGCGCGCCATCGGCACGCTGAATGCCGTGCTCCAGGAAGGTCTGGCCGCCGCCCAGCGCATCTTCGAGCTGGTGGACGAGAAGCCGACCATCACCGAGCAGCCCGGCGCGAAGCCCCTGGCGGTGGAGCGCGCCGCCGTGTCCTTGCGCGACGTCCGCTTCGCCTACGAGGAGGGGACGGAGACGCTGAAGGGCATCGACCTGGACGTTCCGGCGGGGGCCACGGTGGCGCTCGTCGGGCGCAGCGGTGCCGGCAAGTCCACCGTCTTCAACCTCATCCCGCGCCTCTACGACGCGACCGGCGGGCAGGTGCTGATCGACGGGCAGGACGTGCGGGCGGTGACGTTGAAGAGCCTGCGCGGCGTCATCTCGCTGGTCAGCCAGGACACGGTGCTGTTCAACGACACGGTGCGCGCCAACATCGCCTTCGGGCGGCTGGACGCCCCCTTCGACGACATCGTGGCCGCCGCGAAGGCCGCCGCCGCGCACGACTTCGTCGCCCGGCTGCCGGAGGGCTACGACACGGTGATCGGCGACCGCGGCGTGAAGCTGTCGGGCGGCGAGCGGCAGCGCCTTGCGCTCGCCCGCGCCTTTCTGAAGGACGCGCCGATCCTGCTGCTCGACGAGGCGACGAGCGCGCTGGACAGCGAGTCCGAGCGGCTGGTGCAGGGGGCGCTGGAACGGCTGACCCAGGGGCGCACGACGCTGGTCATCGCCCACCGCTTGGCCACCGTGCGCAACGCCGACCGGATCGTCGTGATGGAGGGCGGGCGCATCCTGGAGCAGGGCACCCACGACGCCCTGATCGCGCAGAACGGCACCTACGCCCGCCTGTGCAAGCTCCAGTTCGGCGAGGACGGCGAGGCCGCCCTGCTGGCGCCCTGATCTGGCAAAGCGGAACCGGGCTTAGTCCGCCGCGGGCACCATCTCCACCACGGCGTTGCGCAGCTCGTGGGCAGCGATGGGTTTGTGCAGCAGGGTGTGGCCGCCCGCGCGGGCTTCCGCCAGACGCTCCGGGGCGGTGTCGCCGGTGATGATCGTCGCCGGAACCGGCGTCCTCAAGCGGTCGCACACCGCCCGGATGGCGTCCAGCCCGGTCTTCCCATCGCGCAGGCGGTAATCGGCCAGGATCGCGCTCGGCCATTCCCCGCTCTCGACGTGCTGAACCGCGTCCTCGATGGAGCCCGCCGTCAGCACCCGATAGCCCCAGCCCTCCAGCATCGCCTGCAGGCCGAGGCGGATCAGCGGTTCGTCGTCGATCACCAGGATCAGGCCGCGCCCGTCGCTGGTCACCGGCCGGGCTGCCACCGGTTCGGAGCGGGCGGCGTGGCGGGCGATCAGCGGCACGTCGACGCAGAAGGCGGAGCCGGCTCCCGGCCTGGAGCGCAGGTGAACCTTGTGACCGAGCAGGCGGGCGAGACGGCGCACCACCGCCAGCCCCAGCCCCAGCCCCTTGCTGCGGTCCCGCTCCTGGTTGCCGACCTGGAAGAACTCCTCGAAGATGTCCTCGTGCTTGTCGGGCGGGATGCCGATGCCGGAATCCATCACCTCGATGCGCAGGCGGTCTCCTTGGCGCCGGCAGCCGATCAGCAGACCGCCCCGTTCGGTGTAGCGCAGCGCGTTTTCCACCAGATTGCGCAGGATGCGCATCAGCAGCGCCGGGTCGCTGCGGGTCGTCAGGGCACAGGGAACCACGCGCATCCGCAGCCCCTTCGCCTCCGCCTGGGGAAGGTATTCGGCGCCAAGCTGTTCGATGATCGGGCCGATCGCCAGATCCTGCAATTGCGGAACGATCAGCCCGGCATCCAGCTTGGACACGTCGAGCAGGCTGTCGAGCAGCATGCGCAGCCCGTCCATCGCCTGCCCCATGGAGTCGAGAAGCGGGGTGGCGGGGTGCCCGTCCAGCCGTTCCTCCAGCGCCGACTGGAACAGCATCATCGCCTGCACCGGCTGCCGCAGGTCGTGGCTCGCGGCGGCAAGGAACTTGGACTTCGCGACGTTGGCGCGATCGGCCTCGGCCTTCGAGGCGCGCAGGGCGTCCTCGGTGCGGCGGCGTTCGGTGATGTTGCGGACGATCCCGGTGAAATAGCGGCGCTTCCCGGCGGTCCATTCGGTGACCGCCAGCTCGATCGGGAAGATCGAACCGTCCTTGTGCCGTCCTTCGACCTCGCGCCCGATGCCGATGATCTTCCGCTCACCCGTGCGCTGGTAGGCCTGCAGATAGCCGTCATGGGCGGAGTGGTAGGGCTCCGGCATCAGGATGCGGATGTTCCGGCCGACCGCTTCGCCGGCCTCGTAGCCGAAGATGCGCTCCGCCGCCGGGTTGAAGCTCTGGATCGTGCCGGTCTCGTCGATGACCAGCATGGCGTCCACCGCGGTCTGCACGATGGCGCGGTGGCGGGCCTCGCTTTCCGCCAGCGCCGCCTCGCGCCGCCGGATGAGGTCCGCGGCGTTGCGGATGGCGCGGCCGACCGCCTCGATCTCGGCCACCCCGCCGTCGGGCGGTGAAACCGGGTGTCCGGCGCCCAACGCCTCGGCCGCTCCGGCCAGTTGGGAGACGGAGCGCGTAAGGCGCCGTCCGAGCAGAATTGCCGCCCCGATGCCGATCAGCAGAAGAACGATGCCGCCACCAGTGAAGAGCAGGAGGGCGTGGCGCGCCGGGGAGGCCACCAGGGTCGTGGGGACGCTGGTCGCGACCACCCAGCCGAAGGTCCGCGACCGGCTGTAGGCCTGGATCGCCTCCACATTCTCCAGATTGACGGCGCGGTGGATTCCGTCCGGCACCTGCCTCATTCGTGTCCACAGCGAGGCGGGAAGCCGTTTGCCGACGAGTTGTTCGGTCAGATGCGACCGGGCGATGACGACGCCCTGCTGATCGATCACCTCGGCCTGCCAACCCGCCGGGATGCGCTCCGGCGACACGATGGCCTGAAGCCGTTCCTGGGGAATGTTCAAGCTCAGCAGGTAGCGGATCTGGCCGTCGCGGATCACCGGGGCGACCACCGCAAGAATTGGTGCCTGGCTCACGTCGCCGGTGAAGAGGCCGGTGACCTGTGGCCGCCCCGTGTCAATCACCCGCTGGTCGGCTTCGAGCACCGTGCTGTCCGGCAGGTCCGCCCCCCAGGGCGCGCGGCTGTTGACCCGTTGCCGGCCTTGCGGGTCGCGGAGGACCACGTTGGTGCCCAGCCGATCCCGCACGCCGATGGCTTGCCGGTAGAAGGCGGCCAGATCATCCGTCGTCAGGCTTTCCGACGTGGACAGCACCTCGGCGGCGGCGATCTGGCGGTTCACCTCGCGTTCCACATCCTCGGCCAGCAGGCGCGTCCGGTCGAGCACGAGCTGCTCCGTCTGCTGGGCCTGCGCATCGACGTTGCGGATGAGGAGGGACACCGAGAAAAGGACCAGCGGGACCGCAACCGCCATGACCAGAAGGATGAGCCAGCCCCGCACCCGTTGCGGCCGCATCCGCAAAGCCGGCCGCCGAATCGGCTGCCGCAGGGTCTCGGTGGTGGGAATCATCGAATCGACCGGCGTTCAAACACAACCTTGCGCCGCATCGCCTGGGGAAATCGGCTGATCGAGGCGTTTCCGGTCCGAACGTACCGAGGCATTTCGCAGACCATTCCAGAGGCAACCGGTTGTGGGCATCTCTGAACCAGACTGTATCATATCGCGCAATAATTGGTTGATAATCCATCCATCGGTTCATGGGAGAGCATCTGGAGAGCGCCTCAACACACGACGCGTTTTCCCCGGATCGTGCCGGTGCGCGTCCAGCGGACCCGGTTGGCGCTGAGGCCGATCCGGTCTATGGTCCGGTCTCATGGAACCAGCCCTCGACGACGCGATCCGCCTGCACAAATCCGGCAATCATGCGGGGGCGGAGCCGCTCTATCGCGCTGTTCTGGACCGCGATCCGGCGAATCGCGGTGCGCTGCAGATGCTGGCGATGCTTCTGGTGCAAACGGGGCGTCCGGCCGAGGCCGTCGGCCATTTCCAGACCATCCTGCGGCTGGAGCCCGGCGGCGTCGCCGGCTACAGCAATCTTGCCGCCGCCCTGCGCCTGGCCGGGCAGGGCGCGGAGGCCATCGCCTGTCTGCATCGGGCGCTGGCCCTCGACCCGGCCCACGCCGCCTCCTGGTTCAATCTCGGCAATGGATTGAAGCAGCTGGAGAAGGCGGCGGGCGCGGCGCGGAGCTACCAGCGGACCCTGGCGGTCGAGCCTGGCCACGCCGGGGCGGCGGGCAACCGGAAGACGCTGCGCGACCAATGGGGGCCACGCCTGGACGAGGCCGAGCGGCAGGCTACGGCGGCGCGCCACCCCTCGGCGGACGCCGATGCCAGCGCGGCGGCGGCGGAGGCCCTGCAGGCGGTCGGCGACGCGGCGGCGGCGGAAACGATGGCGCGCGCGGCCCTGGATCGCGATGACCGGAATCATCGGGCCAACCGGCTGCTGGGGCGCCTGCTGCTGGAGCGCAGCGGGGCGATGGATGTGCGGAGCGGAAAGCCCTTCGCGGTCGACCGGTCGCTGGTGGAGGAGGCCATCGGCGCCCTGCGCCGGGCCGTCGCCGTCCGTCCCGACGACGAGGCCGACTGGCTGCACGTCGCCGCCGTGGCGACGCTGGTGCAGGTGGGCATGGCGTCCGAGGCGGTGCTGCGCGACGGGGCGCGGGCCGCCTGGGCCCGCTTGCGGCGCCATCCCAAGGACACGGTCGCGGCGTCGGTCATCGGCTTCCACGTCTACCGCCGGGACCGGCTCGTCCTCGCCTCCTGGCTGAACCGGCGCTTCCGCCGGCGCTTCACCGCGGCGGAGGTCGCGCGGGAGCATGAGCTGGGCCTGTGGACCATGCTGCGCGCCGACGATGCCTTCTTCCGCGCCCTGCCGCCGGTCGACGCGGTGCTGGAGAGCATGGCGCCCCTGGAGTGGCGCATCGAGCCGGCGCCGGGACCGGCCGGGGAACCGGCCACGGAACCAGCGGTCTTCTTCTGCTGCGACGACGTCTATTTTCGCCGGTTCGCCCCGGCGCTGCTGGAGTCCTTGGCAGAGCGGATGCCGGGCGCCACGGTCGCTGTCCATGTGGTGGCCCCGTCGCCGGAGACGGAGCAGGCCATGGCGCACTGGCGGACGGACGGACGGCTGAGGGTCGGCTTCTCGCTGGACCGGCCGGAGATGTCGGGATGGGCCGACGTCAAGCGCGTCACCTATTACGCCTCCGCCCGCTTCATCCGCGCCTTGCAGTGGCTGCGCCGGCTGGACCGCCCGCTGATGGTGATCGACACCGACGCGCGCGTCGCCCAGGACCTGCGGGCCTTGAGCGTGGAGATGGCGGGCCACGACGTCGGGTTCCTCGTCGACGGGCGCCGCCGCGGACCGTCGCGGGAAATCACCGTCTGCTTCAACGTCTACAACAACACGCCGGGCGGCGACCGTTTCCTGTCGCTGCTCGGCGCCTACATCGGGCATTTCCTGGCGGGGGCGGAGGTCTATTGGATGCTGGACCAGATGGCCCATTACGCGGTGCTCGACTGGCTGAACCGGCATGAGCCGATCCGCGTGCGCCGCTTCGACTTCCTGAACTTCCCCTACTGCCACTTCGTCGGGGCGAAGTGACGCGCCGTCCGCGTCACTCCCGCCCGAGAACCCGGTCGACCACCGTGTCGGCCCATTCGCGGGAGCGGAAGCTGGCCTTGGCCTCCACCGGGTCGTAGACGCGCTCCACCCAGTCCCAGAAGGCGGTTGGGCGCTTCTCG
Source organism: Azospirillum sp. UENF 312511 (assembly GCF_058780635.1). Classification (NCBI taxonomy): domain Bacteria; kingdom Pseudomonadati; phylum Pseudomonadota; class Alphaproteobacteria; order Rhodospirillales; family Azospirillaceae; genus Azospirillum; species Azospirillum sp. UENF 312511. The sequence goes on from NZ_JBSNCG010000001.1 coordinate 995,242, forward strand.
TTGTAGGCGGCGTACAGCTCGAAGAAGTAGTCGAGGATGCCGGTCTTCGCCTGCTTGAAGTGGCCGTACTTCCAGTGAAGCTGCTTGGTCGCCCGCTCCAGCGGCACACCCTCGTGAATGAAGAGGTAGAGCGCCGACATGAAACCGGCGCGGTCCGCCCCCGACTTGCAATGGAGAAGCGCCGGGTACTGCATGGTCGCGAACAGGTCGCGGGCTTTCAGCAGCGTCTCCTTCTTCGGCATGTCGCGGGAGTTGACCGGAAAGTCCACCAGCGTCAGCCCGGCCGTCCGACAGGCTTCGGCCTCCAGGATGTAGGAGGCGCAGTCGCGGCTGCCGCGCAGGTTCAGGATGGTCTTGATGCCGCGCCGCGCCGCTTCCCGGATGTGGGAGGGGGAGGGCTGGCTCGCCCGGTACATGTTGGGGGAGATGCGGTAGGTGTTCGAATAGACCAGCCGGAAGCAGGCATGGTCGATGAACACGCTTTCGAAATGTCCGAGCGCCCGTTGCAACGGGGAGATCATGCGCCCGCGCGCCCGCTTGATCCCGTCGGCCAGAGCGGTGGTCGTGTAACGGCGCAACATCTTCCGGGTGGTGGCCACGCAAGCAGTCTCCAAATCGACAAGGCCGCCAAGATAGGCACACTTTGCGTGGCGTCAAGGCCGCCGCGCCGCTGGGCAGTGCGGCGCTTTGGTCATCCGGCCCGCAGGACGCGCCCGTAGATGTCGTACCGCGCGGCGAGCGACAGCACGATCTCCATGTAGAGATTGATCAGGCCGTTGGCGTAGAAGGCCGGGCAGCCGGTGTAATGGCGCTCGCCCGCCTGGGCGGTCGGCTCGATCAGGTCGGCGTTCAGGACGATCATGCCGCCCGGCGCCTCCGCGTCATAGACGAAGGCGGTCTGGTGGCGGGGCAGGGGGTGGATGGCCTGATGGTCGTCGGCCTCGATGTGGCCGGCCCCCATGAACTGGCACAGCATGCCCAGGCTGCCCATGGCGAGCGGCAGCACCTGCTTCAGGCTGCGGCGCGACAGGTCGTCGTATTCGGCCGGGGTCAGGCCGGGCTTCAGCATCGGCGCCGACTCGCACAGGTTCCAGCAGACGTGGAGCGCCGTGTGGCTGCCGGTCTTGGTGATCGACAGCATGTCGTAGCCGGACGGCGCGTGCAGCACCGACGCCTCCAGCGTGTTGGCGAGGACGAAGCCGGCCGCGGCGAGCGGGGTGATGGCGCCCTCCGCCCGGCAGCGCTCCTCCTCCAGCGTCACCTTGATCGCCCAGTCCTTGATGATGGCGTCCAGCAAGTGGCACACGCTGTCGCGCAGGAAGCCGATCAGCGTCTCCGCCGGGGCGGCCTCCAGCCCGGCGGCGTTGGCGATGTCCAGCCCGTGCGGCGAGTCCGGCGGGTTGCACAGCAGCAGATGGCCGTCGGCGTCCAGCGGCATCCGGTTGGTGATGTGGTCGCGCAGGTCGTTGTAGAGGAAGGCCAGCAGCGTGTTGATCGCGACCTTCTCGTAATCCTCCTTGCGGGTGTCCGCATGGGCCGGGCAGTGGCCGGCGAGGCGCTGAAGCTCCTCGGCGAAGAGGTAGTTCGGGTCCTCGGTGATGCGGTGCAGGATCGGCGCGAGGTTGATCCGGGTCATCCCGGCCTCCTCATGCGCGGCGAGATAGGTCAGGGCGAAGTCGTTGGAGCGGGCCATGATGGGGCGTCAATCTCGTGAATGAGGACGGTCAGCGGTCGCGAAGCCGGTCGTAGACGCCGTAGTCCATGGCGATGCTGGCCACGATGTCGAGATACAGTTTGATGAAGCCAGGCGTGTAGAAGGCCGGGCAGCCGGTGTAGTGCCGCTCCTCGGGCTTGGCGAAGCGCGTGATCGGCTCCGGGTTCAGGCAGATCAGCCCGGCCTCGTCGAGGACGAAGGCGGTCTGGTCCTTGGGCAGCAGATGGATGGCGAGGCCGTCGTGGGGTTCAATCCCCGACGCCTCCATGTAATGGACCAGCATGCCCAGGCTGGCCATCGACAGCGGCACCACCTGCTTCAGGCTGCGCCGGACGAGGTCGTCGTAAGCCGTCGCGTCCTTGTCCGGAAGCAGCAGGGGGGCGGCCTCCACCATGGCCCAGCAAATGTGGATGGCGGTGTGGCTGCCGGTCTTGGTGATCGACAGCATGTCGTAGCCGGCGCGCTGGTAGAGCGGCGAGTCCTCCAGCGTCGTGCGCAGGATGAAGGTCGCGGCGGCGGCGGCGGAGATCTCGCCCGTTCCCTGCGCCCGGTAGTGCTCCTCCTCCGACAGCAGGTCGGCCGCCCAGCCGGTGATGAGGCCATCGAGCAGATGGCAGGTGGCATCGCGCAGGACCGAGGCCATCACATCGAGCGGGGCCGCCGCCATCGCCGCGCGGTCGGCCGGGTTGATGCCGTGGGGGGAGCGCGGCGGGATCGGCAGCATCACCTGTCCGCGCTCGTCCAGCGGCAGCTTGGACGCAACATGGTCGCGCAACCGTTCGAACAGATAGGCCAGCAGCGTGTTGACCGTCACCTTGTCCGCGTCGTCGGCGTTGGGGGCGGCGTGCATGGGGCACTGGCCACCGCCGCGGCGCAACTCCTCGCTGAACAGAAAGGCCGGGTCCTTCTGGATGGTCTGAAGGATGTGGGCGATCGAGACGCGCTCCAGCCCGGCATCGGCGTGAGCCTTGATGAAGCTGCTGGCGAAATCGTTGGAACGGGACATCGTGGCCTTGCCGGAACGGAGTAATCCCGTTCAGCCTAGGGCGAGTGGCGGGGCCGTTGCAACGGCAACCTCTGTGACCGGTTGCCGCTTCTCCGTTGAAATGTGCGGTTTTACCCCTCGGGAACCAGCCAGTCGACGGTGCAGCCGCCACCGGTGGCGGGCAGGGCGGCGTGCAGCGCCGGCAGCATGGCGCGCAGCGTGTCGTCCAGCGTCCAGGGCGGGTTGACGATCAGCAGCCCGGACCCGTTCAGCCGGAGGTGGGTGTCCTCCGGATGCCAAGTCAGCTCGACGGTCAGGATCTTGCGGATGCCGGTGTTCTCCACCGCCTCCTGGAAGCGCCAGACGGCCGGGCGTTCCTTGATCGGGTACCACAGGGCGTAGATGCCGGTGGACCAGCGCTTGTGCGCCGCCTTCAGCCCCTCGGCCATGCGGGCGAACTCGTCCGGCTGCTCGAAGGGCGGGTCGATCAGGACAAGGCCCCGCTTCTCCCGCGGCGGCAGATGGGCCTTCAGCGCCTGATAGGCGTCGGTCTTGAAGGTCGAGACCTGACGGTCCCCGGCGAACTCCGCCTTCACCGTCTGCCAGTCGTCGGGGTGAAGCTCGTTGAGGAGGAGCCGGTCGTGCTCGCGCAGCAGCGCCCGGGCCAGCCGCGGCGATCCGGGGTACCAGCGCAGCCGCCCGTCCAGGTTCAGCGCGTTCACCGCGTCCAGATAGGGCCGCAGCGCCGGGTGCGGCGCCGGCTGGCCGAACAGCCGTCCGATTCCGTCCTGGAACTCCAGCGTCTTGCGCGCCGGTTCGGAGTCCAGGTCGTAGCGCCCGATGCCGGCGTGGGCGTCGAGCACGCAGAAGGGCGCCGGCTTGGCGCGCAAATGATCGATGATCAGCGCCAGAACGGCGTGCTTCATCACATCGGCGGGGTTGCCGGCGTGGAAAATGTGACGGTAGTTCATGGGGCAGGGATTTAGCCCATCGGGGCGTTCCGCGCCATCCCCTCCAAACGCTCTCCGCGAGCGGCGGCCAATTCAGTTGGCTGCCAAATCAGTCGAGGGAGGCGACCTGCTGGGCGTTGCGGAAGGTGCGACGGGTGCTCGGCGCGATGCTGGCGGGCTCGGAGTCGCCGCAGCGGGCGGATTCCAGCAGCTTGGCGCTCTTCGGGTCCAGTTCGTTCAGGTGCTGCCAGATCTTGCAGATGTAGTTCTGGGCCTGACGGGTGGAACCGCCGTTGTAGCGGGCGACGGCGGTCTTCCAACTTCCCTGCTCGCCATGGAGGCGAAGGAGGAGACGACCGGCGTAATAGACGTTCTCGCGGGGGTCGACGATCCGCTCCACCGGCTGGAATTCGCCGCGGTGAGTGCCCAGCGAAATCTGCATGCAGCCGACATAGACGTTCTGGCGGATCTGGCCGCGCTTGTCGCGGAGATGCCGGGCGGCGTCGTTGGCGTTGCGGGCGTAGACGGGACGGCCTTCCACGCTCATCGCGAAGGGGGTCGGGGCGCCATCCTGACCGCTTTCCACCAGGGCGATGGCGACGAGAAGGCCGGAGGGGATGTTGAACTTGCGCTCGGCCTCGACGGCGTGGGAGACGCAGCTGCTGTCCTGGGCGGCGGCGGGCTTGGCGAGGAGGACCGGAGCAGCGGCTAAGCCCAGTGCAAGAGCGATCCAGCCGCCATACGTGCGTCGCACGCGCTGAGTTCGATCCTGCATATCCTCGGTCCCCTCTTCGTTGCCGGGTTCATCCGGCTTCGTTTTGGCCCCCCGCGCGGGGCCGCCATTACCGGTCACCGAGTCGCTTACGGTGACCGCCTCCTACCCGAAAGTTCAGCGCCCACCATCGGGCGCCGAAGCCACACTTCCAAAAATTTTATACAGCGTCAATCTATTTGCTGCCCGGTAATACCACGCCTTTCAATCGAACGATGTCACAAGGCGGCGGGAAAAACCCACTCAGGCCCTCGGTCTTATCCATCAAGGCACTGATTCCGAAGCGCTTTGAAAAACCGAAAGGGGTGGATTGTGCGAAAGGCGTACAAATTCATCCAATCGGCCTAATGCGACGGTTTGAAGCTCGATTCGCCACCGAACGACCTCCTTCGGATGCCTCTTGCGCGCGCGCGAAAGGTGGTGCAGGAGTTCGTGTCTTCTTTCGCATTCCGGAGTCTCCCGGAGCGGGGACGGCGACAGCGCATCTCCCATAGCGAAGTGATCGTGGATCGCGATTCGACGGCTCAAGCCGACCGGGAGGGGGCAGGCCCCCTCGTCCAGCCCGGAGACGTTCCGGGCATTTTGTTCCAGACCGGCTATGACCGACTCTACGCCGCCGATGCGGCGGGGGCGGCGCGTGCCTTCCGGCTCGCCTGTGCCGCCGATCCGGGGTCGGGCGAGGCCTGGGGCGCCCTGGCCGACAGCACGCGGGACGCGGGCGAGGCCGCCGGGGCGCTGGCCGCCTGCGGGCGGGCGGTGGCGCTCGACCCCGGCGTGTGGCCCTGGCGCATCGCCCTGGCCGAGGCGCTGCGGACCGCGGGCCGGTTCGAGGAGGCCGTGACCACCGGACAGGTGTTGACGACGGAACGGCCGGATTCCGCCACAGCCCGGCTCGGCCTCGCCCGCGCCCTGGCGGCGGCGGGCCGGCGGGACGCCGCGCTGGAGGAGTACCGCGAGGCCGTGGCCCTGCGCCCCGGCGACCGTGAGGCGGCGCTGGAACTGGCGGCCCTGCTGGTCGAGGCTGGCGACGCGCTGGGCGCGGTGGAGCTGCTCCAGCCACTGTCCCGCCGGGACCCGGAGGACGCCGACCTGCACGCCGCCATCGGGCGGGCCTGGATCGCGTTGCAGGAACCGGTGAAGGCGTTGACCGCTCTGCGCCGTGCCGAAGGACTCGACTCGGATGGCCGACTCGGCTGCGCAGCGCTGATCGCCGCGCTGGAAGGCGGTGCGGGGGAGGACCTGTCGGCCGCCTATGTGCGCGCCCTGTTCGATCGCTACGCCGACCGCTTCGACCAGGATCTGGTGGGCAAGCTCGGCTACTCCGCGCCGGCCCTGCTGCGCGAGGCGGTGGAGCGGCTGGGGCCGGTGTCCGAACGTGGGGCGCCTGGGTTGCGGGTGTTGGACCTCGGTTGCGGCACCGGGCTGGCGGGCGTGGCGTTCCGTCCGCTGGCCAGGCATCTCGCCGGGGTCGATCTGGCCCCGCGCATGGTCGAGAAGGCCCGCGCCCGCGCTCTCTATGATGAGTTGTCGGTCGGCGACGTGGTCGCGGCGGTGGAGGCGGTGCCCGGCGCCTGGGACCTGCTGGTCGCCGCCGACGTGCTGGTCTATCTCGGCGACCTGACCGCGCTGTTTGCGGGAGCCGCCAAGGCCCTGCGCCCAGCAGGCCGCTTCGCCGCGACGGTGGAGCGTCTGGACGGCGAGGCGGCGACCTCCGGCTACACGCTCGGCCCGTCGCGGCGCTACGCCCACAGCGAAGCCTATCTGCGGGAAATGGCGGCGGCGGCGGGCCTGACGGTGCTTCTGATGGAGCCCAGCTCCCCCCGCCGGGAGAAGGGCGTCGGCGTGCCGGGTCTTCTCTTTATAGTGGAGAAGCCGGCGGCCTGACGAAAACGGCTTTTCGGGACGGGGGTGTGCGTCACGCCTCCGCCCGGAAGGGCTGCAGGCTGAGCAGGGCGCAGTCCCAATAGGGGCGCGGGCCGAAACGCTCGGCCAGGAAATCGACGAAGACGCGGACCTTCGGCGACAGGTGCCGGTTCTGCGGGTAGACCGCGAAGACGTTCGATTCCGCCATGTAATAGTCCAGCAGCAGGCACTGGAGCTGCCCCTTGGACAGCGCCTCGCCGCACAGGAAGGTGGGCAGAACGATGATGCCGACGCCGGCGATGGCGGACTCGCGCAGCAGGTCGCCGTTGTTGGTGCGCAGCGACCCCGACACGCGGACCGACCGCATGGCGTCGCCGACACGGAACTGCCACTGCTCGGCGGTCGGGATGTTGGTGTAGATCAGGCAGTTGTGGTTGGACAGCTCATCCGGTGTCTGAGGTATCCCGTGCTTCTCCAGATAGGCCGGGCTGGCGCAGACCACTTGGCGGTTGGGGGCCAGGCGCTTGGCGATCAGCGAGCTGTCGCGCAGCCGCCCGATGCGCACCGCCAGATCGTAACCCTCGTCGATCAGGTCCACGTAGCGGTCGTTCAGGTCCATCTCGATCTCGATGGACGGGTAGCGCTCCAGGAACTCGGCGACCGCCTTGGCCAGATGCAGCAGCCCGAAGGACACCGGCGCGTTGACCTTCAACCGCCCGCGCGGGGCGGCGTGCAGGTCGGCGACCGCCTGCTCCGCCTCCTCCAGATCGGCGATGATGCGGGTGCAGCGCTCGTAATAGGCCTGCCCGACCTCGGTCAGGCTGAGCTTTCGCGTGGTGCGGTTCAGCAGCCGCGCCCCCAGCCGGTTCTCCAGCTCCGCGATGCGACGGGAAACCACGGACTTGGACAGGTTCAGCCGCTCCGCCGCGGTGGTGAAGCTCTTGGTGTCCACGACCTTGATAAAGGCCGTCATGTCGTCGAGGCGATCCATCCCATTGTTCTACACCCGGGAACAATGAAGTTCCAGCACCCTGGATTTGCTGGAGAGCGGCAACGCGCTATCTCTTTGGAACGCCGCAGCCTCCAGCGCGGCCGCAACGACAGAGGGGAGACGAGACATGGCGAAGGTTCTGGTGCTCTACTACAGCAGCTACGGCCACATCTCCACCATGGCGCAGGCGATGGCCGAAGGCGCCCGCTCGGTTCCGGGAACCGAGGTGGCGGTGAAGCGCGTGCCGGAGCTGGTCCCCGAGGAGGTGCGGCAGAAGGCGCACTTCAAGGAAGAGCCGAACATTCCCATCGCCGACCCGAACGAGCTGGCCAACTACGACGCCATCATCCTGGGCGTGCCGACGCGCTACGGCAACATGCCGGGCCAGATGAAGAATTTCCTCGACCAGACGGGCGGCCTGTGGGCGAAGGGCGCGCTGGTCGGCAAGGTGGGCGCCGCCTTCTCCTCCTCCGCCACCCAGCACGGCGGGCAGGAGAGCACGATCCTCACCACCCACACCGTGCTTCTGCACCTCGGCATGGTGATCGTCGGTCTGCCCTACAGCTTCCAGGGCCAGATGGGCGTGGACGAGGTGATGGGCAACAGCCCCTACGGCGCCAGCACCATCGCCGGCGGCGACGGCTCCCGCCAGCCGAGCGCGGTCGAACTGGACGGTGCCCGTTACCAGGGCCGGCATGTCGCGGAGATCACCAAGAAGCTGCACGGTTAAAGGCGGGGCGTCCCTCTCCCGCCGTCCGGGCGGGAGAGGTGGCACCGGATAAAGGGGAGTTCAGGGCATGGGCCTGTTGATCGACGGCCGCTGGCATGACCAGTGGTACGACACCAAGAACAGCGGCGGCGCCTTCGTCCGTCCGGAAACCCAGTTCCGCAACTGGGTGCGGGCGGACGGCTCGACCCCGTTCCAGCCGGAGGCCGGGCGCTATCATCTGTTCGTGTCGCTGGCCTGCCCCTGGGCGCACCGCACGCTGATCCTGCGCAAGCTGAAGGGGCTGGAGGACGCCATCGGCGTCACCGTGGTCGATCCCCTGATGCGCGAGGAGGGCTGGACCTTCCCCGAACCCGATCCGATCACCGGCTCCACCCGTTTGCACGAGGTCTACACCAAGGCCGATCCCACCTATTCGGGGCGCGTCACCGTCCCGGTGCTGTGGGACAGGAAGACGGGGACCATCGTCAGCAACGAGTCCGCGGAGATCGTCCGCATGCTGAACCGGGAATTCGACGCCTTCGGCGACGCCTCGCTGGACTTCTACCCGGCGGAACTGGCGGAGGAGATCGACCGGCTCAACGCCTTCGTTTACGACCGCGTCAACAACGGCGTCTACAAGGCCGGCTTCGCGACCAACCAGGAGAAGTACGAGCAGGCGTTCGACGCCCTCTTCGCGGCGCTCGACGAGCTGGACGAGCGGCTGGGCGGACAGCGCTACCTGCTGGGGAACCGGCAGACCGAGGCCGATTGGCGCCTGTTCACCACGCTGGTGCGCTTCGACGCCGTCTATGTCGGCCACTTCAAGTGCAACCTGCGCCGCATCGCCGACTATCCGAACCTGTCCGGCTATCTGCGCGACCTCTATCAGGTTCCCGGCGTGGCGGAGACCGTCGACTTCCACCACATCAAGCGGCACTACTACGCCAGCCACACCATGATCAACCCGACCGGCGTCGTGCCGAAGGGGCCGGCGCTGGATCTCGACGCGCCGCACGGGCGGGACTCGGTTGGCTAACTCGGTGGGGTAATCGGGCCTCAGGGCTTGTAACAGCGGGCCATGTCCTGGTTCGGCCCGATCATCTCGCACTGGAAGCTGTTGGAGAACTTGAAGCGGAACGGCCCGGTCTTGCGCACGCTGACCAGGGTCTGTCCGCCGGGGTTCTTGAAGGCCACCCAGGCCGAGGAATCGAAATGGGTGGTGATCCCGTTGCTCAGCCGCACGCGGCCCTGTTTGTCCTTGATGACCTGCACGCCGGTGTTGAAGGCCATGACCCCGTTTGGCGTCTCGGACGCCACGGCGAGGCCGTTCGTGCAGTTGACCCCCTCCGGCTGAACCGCGACGCATTCATAGGGGCGCGGCTGCGACGCGGTGAGCACCATGGCGTAGATCGCCACTTCCAGAACGTTCATGGGCATGCGGAATCTCCCGGCAATCCGCACAAGGGTGCAGCAATGCACCGTGTACAGAATAATTCCGCCGTGGTTACGAAAAGTATAATGTCGCGGTCAAGGTTCTACCCTTTCGCGGACAGCGCTTTTTCCAGCTTCTCGCGCAGGCCGAACATGGTCAGCGGCTTCACCAGATAGCCGGTGGCGCCGGAGCGCAGGGCCGACAGGACGACGTCGGACCGGTCGTGCTTGGTCAGCATGATGACCGGCGCCCGCCCGTCCAAGGCCTCCAGAAAGGCCAGACCGCCCATCGGCGCCATGTCCACGTCGCAGAAGATCGCGTCGAAATCGACCCGGTTGCAGCGGGCCAGCGCCTCCGCCCCGTCGGCGGCCTCGATCACCGTGCCGACGCCCAACTGCTTCAGCAGCCGCACCGAGACGCTGCGGGTCACCACCTCGTCCTCGACGACCAGCACCGCGCACGAATTGAACGACACGGCCACCCTCGCGCTTCGTCCTATGGGTACCCCAAAGGGTTACACCCGCATGATATATCAGCGCGAAAGAAACTCAAATGCGTGCGATCAAAATTTTCACGTCGGCCAGGGCGCGGTCGAGGGCCGCCGCGTCCCGCCGCACCACCGCCGCGTCGCCGCGCAGGGCCGCCTCCTCCACCGAGCCGAAGAGGTCGGCGACCCGCCCGGCCCCGGCGGTGCGGGCGGCGCCGGCCGCCGAATGGGCGGCCAGCCGGACACCATCCAGGTCGCCGAGCGCCAATCGCTCGTTCAGAACGCGCGACAACTCGTCGGCGTTTTCCAGGAACAGGGCGTAGAGCATCGTGACGGTGGGGCCAGGACCGCCGAAGTTGCGCAGCATCGGCTCCACGTCAAGGATCTCACGGTCACACGGCGTCGCGTTGGGCGGTGGCGGTTCGGATGGGCTGGGCGGCGGCTGGGGCACGATGGCGGCTCCCGGCAGGACACGGTATGGCCGTACAGTGCGTATGGCAATTCAACCCGGTCAAGCCGAGGCCGGCGCGGCGAATGGACGCTTCGGCGCCGCAGCATCCGGTCGCGGAACCGGGGGACGCGCCGCCTGTTCCCCAACGTCGTCAACGTCCGCTGGAACGCCCGAGCGATGACCGCCGCATCCGAAGAACAGCGTCTGGACACCCTGATCGTCGGCGGCGGACCCGCCGGGCTGACCGCGGCGATCTATCTGGCGCGCTACCGCCGCCGCTTCCTGGTGGTGGACTCCGGGGCCAGCCGGGCCTCCTGGATTCCGCTGTCCCACAACCATGCGGGCTTTCCGGACGGGGTGACCGGCGACGAGCTGCTGGCCCGCATGCGCGCCCAGGCGGAGCGCTACGGGGCTCGGATCGTGCCGGGAACGGTGACCACGGTGGAGCGGGGCGACGATGGCTACCGCGTGCGGACGGAGGACGGGCGGCTGTTCCGAGCCCGCACCGTGCTGGCCGCAACCGGCGTGATCGACCGCGAACCGGAGCTGCCCAACCTGTATCAGGCGGTCCAGCGGGGGCTGGTCCGCCATTGCCCGATCTGCGACGGGTTCGAGGTGACCGGTCACCGCATTGGCGTCATCGGCCACGGCACCGGGGCTTTGGGGGAGGCGCTGTTTCTGCGCACCTATTCCCGCGACATCACCGTCCTGACGCTGGGCGAGCCGATGAACCTGGAGGAGGCGGAGGAGCGCCGCATGGCCGAGGCCGGGCTGCGCGCCGTCGAGGAGCCGGTGGTGGAGATCCACACCGAAGGCGGGCGGATCGCCGCCCTGACCACGGCGTCCGGCGAGCGGCTGACCTTCGACACGCTGTATTCCGCCCTGGGCTGCCACCCGCGCATCGAGCCGGTGAAGGGGTTGGGCGTGCGCATCGGCCCGGACGGGCGGCTGGTCACCGACGGGCACCAGCAGACGGGGATCGAAGGGCTCTACGCCGCGGGCGACATCGTGGAGGGCCTGAACCAGATTTCGGTCGCCATGGGACAGGCCGCGATCGCCGCCACCGCCATCCATCGCCGACTCCTGGCGGAGGACGGGGACCTTTGAGGGGCGGTGCCTCCCCGGCGGGTGGCCAGCGGCGCCGGGCAAAATGTCGCATTTGACATTAATGAGTGGTAATACCAAACCGATGGCTTGAGCTATGCTCTTGGTTTGATGGAGCTTCCAGGAAAGGCATAAAGGGTTATGCCTTTTGGGCTCGGCCGGACGTTTACACCTGATTAAGAATTTGGGCTTTAGGACTTTCGCCATTGCGAAAGGCAGTCCGTGCGGCTGGGTGTGGCCCGGCGCACAGCGGGACGAGCGAAGGGGCGGCATGATGACGCCATCAGCCAACCCGCCGATCAACCCGGGCAGCCTGCCAGAACGAACGGAACCTGCTCCATGGCCCAATCCGTGACCCGCGCGCTTCAAGCCATCAAACGCCACAACGCCAAGCCAGAGCAGATCGACCACGCCATCCTCAGCGCCATCAACGTGACGCTGTGCATGCAGTCCGGCGGCAACGACCGGGTCGCGGAAGGCTTCAACCAGGACATCGCGCTGAGCGGACGGGCCTTCGGCGTCCGGAGCTGACCTACCCCTCCTTTTCCTCCCGCTTCCGCAGCTCGTCCTGCAGGAGATAGCGGGCCTCCGGCGGCAGATCGCCGATGGCTTCGGCCAACACGCGCAGGCGGCGCCGCAGCCCATAGACGGTGTCCAACAGCGACAGCACGACCGGCATTGCCTCGTCGTCGAGCGCCAGATCCTCCCGCAGATCGCAGATCATCTCCAGCCGGGCCACGTCGGCCGCGCTGAAGACGAAACCGGTCCCCTCGTGCCGCGGCCGCAGCCAATGCCGCTCCACCCACACCGTCAGCTGGGCGGAGGAGACGCGCCGGCAGGTGGCCAGCACCTCCTCGGTCCGCCATGCCCCGCCGCCCTGGTCCATGCCGTTCCGGTCCATCTCACGCGGCCTCCATGTCCCGTCTCGGGTTGTGGTCGGTCTTCCAATCCCGGACGAACGCCTCCAGCGCCGGGTCGGGCGCGTCGGGCAGGGCGATGCGCAGGGTCACATACTGGTCGCCGCGCGCGCCGTTGGCTCCGGGTAGTCCCTTGCCCTTCAACCGCAGGCGCGTGCCGTTGTTCGCCCCCTTCGGAACGGTCAGCATCACCGGCCCGTCGATGGTCGGGACGCGGACCTTGCCGCCCAGCACCGCCTCGGCCAGCGTCACCGGCAGGTCGAGTTGGATGTCGTCGCCGTCGCGCCGGAACCACGGGTGGGGCGTGACCTTGACGGTCACCAGCGCGTCGCCGGGCGGACCGCCGTTGCTGCCGGGCAGGCCCTGGCCCTTCAAGCGGATGGTGCCGCCGTCCTCCAGCCCGGCGGGCAGGTCGATGTCCAGCGTCTTTCCGTCCGGCATGGTGACGCGGCGCTTGCCGCCCTTGGCCGCCGCCAGGAAATCGACCGTCAGCGCCATGCTGAGGTTGCCGCCCTTCATCGGCATGGCGCCGCCGCGGGCGAAGCCGCGCCCGCCGAACAGGTCGGAGAAGATGTGTTCCAGATCGTCCGACGCGAATCCTTCGGCGTGGGCGTAGCGGGCGCCCGCCGGGCCTTCGGCGAAGTCGCGGTAATATTGGCGCTGCGGCCGTTCCTGACCGGAGTCGTCGATCTCCCCGCGGTCGAAGCGGGCACGCTTGTCGGCATCCGACAGCAGGCTGTAGGCGGCGCTGATGTCTTTGAAGCGCTGCTCGGCCTCCGCCTTGCCGGGGTTGAGGTCGGGGTGATGCTTCTTGGCCAGCTTGCGGTAGGCCTTGCGGATTTCGTCGTCCGAAGCGGTAGGGGATACGCCCAGAATCTCGTAAGGATTGCTCATGGCGATGACCGTGATTGGAAAGCGGGGGTCAGCGGCTGACGGGTGAGCACGTTCGACGTGTATGTGTTCGACGCACCCCCGCAAATCAAGAGGGTTGGCCTTTCGTTCGGCGCACGGCGCCTGTGCTTGCGGCCGGGATGACGACGGGGCGGCGCGCGCCAATATGAGGCGGGCCGGACTTGGGTTCGCCGGACTTGGGTTCGCCGGACTTGGGTCCGGTTGAACGGTTCCAAAGGGAGATGGTCAGGGAGGAAGTCCCCGTCATGCCGCACACGCACCGGTCCTTCATGTCCACGGATCAGGTGGCCGCCGACCTGCGGCGGCGCCACAAGATCGCGAACGTGTTGCAGTCCCTCCTCCTGCTCGGCGGCATGGTGCTGCTGCTGGCGCTGTGCGGGATGATCCTGGCGGGGGTGGAGGGGGTGCTGTGGGCGCTGCTCGGCGGCGCCGTCAGCCTGCTGTTCAGCCCGCGCCTGTCGCCGCGCATGGTTCTCGGCATGTTCGGCGCCCGCCGCCTGACCCATGCGGAGGCCCCGGTCCTGTTCGACGCGCTGGCCGCCATCGCCCGCCGCGCGGAGCTGCCTGCGGTGCCGGAGCTGTGGTACGTCGCCAGCCCGGCGCTGAACGCCTTCGCCGTGGGCAGCCGCCGCCGGTCGGCCATCGCGGTCACCGACGGGCTGCTGCGCGCCCTCAGCCTGCGCGAACTGGCCGGCGTGCTGGCCCACGAGGTCAGCCACGTGCGCAACAACGACCTGACCGTGATGGGGCTGGCCGACACGGTGACCAGCCTGACCCGGCTGATGTCGGTCTTCGGCATGGCCCTGCTGATTCTCAACCTGCCCCTGCTGATGATGCGGCAGGAGGCGGTTCCCTGGCTGCTGGTGCTGCTGCTTATCGCCGCACCCTGGATCGGCGTCCTTCTGCAACTCGCCCTGTCGCGCACCCGGGAATTCGACGCCGACCTCGATGCCGCTCACCTGACCGGCGACCCGGAGGGCGTGGCCTCGGCGCTCGCCCGGATCGAGCGGCTTCAGCACAGCCCGTGGGAGGGGCTGCGCTTTCCTGGCCGCCGCCGGGCGCAGAACATCCCGTCCCTGCTGCGCACCCACCCGGACACCGAGGAGCGGGTGCGCCGCCTGATGGCGCTGCGCACCCCGCCGCCGGTCCTGCCGGGGCTCGACGCCCATCCCCTTCATGCCCCGCCGCCGCTCGCCATGCCGGCGGCGCTGCGGCGCCCGCGCTACCGGATCGGCGGCTACTGGTACTGAAGGTTACAAGGCCGGCGTCCGCCTCTCCTGGACTCACGCTGCCCGGCTGGGTAGAACCGACGGGCGCGGTCGGGCAATTTTCCCAAATCCCAGGCTTGTCCGGGAAACAAAGGGGAAAGCCCGCGGCGGTCGGTTGGCTACAGAAGGCGGGTCCCCTCCATGACCTTTCAAGGGCGTTTGGTCCTCCTGATCTCCGGGCTGGTGACGCTGGCGGTGGCGCTGGTTACGATCCTGCTGGCCTGGACGACCCATTCGGCGATCCAGTCGCGGGTGGAAGCGGACGGCCGCGGTGCGGCGACCCTGCTGGCCCGCAGCGCCACCCTGGCGCGCGAGGTTCCGCGCGACGTGGAGGCGCTGCTGGGCGACCGGCTGCTGTCGGAGGCCACGCTCGCCGCCCATCTCGTGGCGGTGATGGAGGCGGGCAAGGCGCCGGTCAAGGCGGTGACCGACCGGCTGAAGGCCGTCGCGGACGGCGGCGGGCCGGATGAGATCTGGGTCACCGACAACCGGGGCCGCGCCTATCTGCACAACATTCCCGGCCCCGACATCACCTTCGGCCCCGACGCCCGGGCGCAGCCGCGCCAGGCGCCCTATTACGGCCTGTTGAACCGCGCGCCGGAGAAGGTGGTGACCGACGCCGCCACCGAAGGCGGCAAGCTGATGAAGTTCGCCGGCGTGGCCGGCGTCGACAAGCCGCGCATCGTCCAGGTCGGCGCCGACGTGCGCCGGCTGGGCGACATCGCCCGCAAGGCCGGGGTGGACGGCGTGATGGCCTCCCTGCTGGCCGGCGGCACGGTGGAGGGTGCGTGGCTGCTGGAGCGCGATGGCCGTCTCGCCGTGCACGCCACCGGCCCCAGCGCCGGGCCGCTGTCGGAACGGGCGGTGGAGGCGGCGAAGGCCGCCGCGGCGGCCGGCGAGACCGGCCTGCTGCGCGAGGGCGACCGCCTGACCGCCTTCGCCCCGGTGCCGGCGATGGCGGGGCAGGGGGCGGCCGGGCAGGGGGCGGGGATCGCGGTGGTCCGCCTGTCGGCGGAGGACCTGTCCTCGGTGGTCGGCCGCCATGTGAAGATCGGCGTGCTGGTCGGTCTGCTCGTCCTGGCGGCGGGCGTCTACGGCGCCGTCCGCTTCGCGCGCAGCCAGATGGCCCCGATCGAGCGGCTGGGCGAGGCCGTCGCCGCCGTGGAGGCCGGGCGCTTCAACCCCTTCACCCTGAACGAGGCGATGGAGCGCAACGACGAGATGGGCCGCCTCGCCCGCGTCTTCCGCAGCATGGCGCTGGAGGCGTCCTACCGCGAGGAGACGCTGGACGCCCAGCTTCTGATGCGCACGGCCGAGCTGGAGACCCGCACCGAGAAGCTGGCCGCCGCCGAACACCTGATCGAGGAGGAGCAGCGCGCCGCCCGCGACGTGCAGGCGAACCTGCTGCCGCAGCAGCTTCCCGCCGGGCGCGACAGCCAGTTCTTCGGCCTTCTGGTTCCAGGCCCGGCGGTCAGCGGCGACTTCTACGACGTGATCGAACTGGACGAGCGCCATTGCCTGCTGGTGGTGGCTGGGGTGTCCGGCTGGGGCGTGCCGGCGGCCTTCCTGATGCTGCTGGTGCGTGGCGCGATCCGCGAGGCGGCGGCCCGGCCCGGCATGACCCCCGCGGCCATCCTTGCGGCGGCCAACGACCGGCTGTGCGGGCAGAGCCCCTTCGACGGCTTCGCCACCGCCTTCGTCGCCCTCTACGACCGCGAGACCGGGATGCTCAGCCATTCCAGCGCCGGCAACCGCGCGCCCTGCCGCATCCGGGCGGACGGCAGCGTCCTGACCCTGGCCGACGCCGGTGGCCCGGCGCTGGGCGTGCGCAAGGGCATTCCCTACGGCGAGGCAGTGACCCGGCTGGAGCAGGAGGACACGCTGTTCCTGTGCACCGAGGGCGTGCTGCGGGCGGTGAACGCCCAGCGCGAGCCGTTCGGCGAGGAGCGTCTGGCCGCCGTCCTGCACCAGGGGCGCGGCCTGTCGGCGCGCGACCGCTCCGAACTGCTGCTGCGCGCGGTGGAGGCCCATGTCGGTCCGGGCGGGCAGACCGGCGACATCGTGTGCCTGACCGTCCGCCGCCTGCTGCCCGCGTCCGAACTGGCGCCGGAGTCCGAAGCGGCGGTGTGACGCCCTTCAGCGACGTCCAGCAGCAAAAACGTTCCTTCTGATCGGGGTGATCCGGCTGGCCCGCCGGATCATCCGTGCGACCAGGGCGCGGAGCCGCTCGGCACCCCCATCTCAGTCCCGGGTTCCGCCGTTCAGCTTCGGTTCAGTCGCCCCCGGACAGGATCGGCAGGACTTGCCTGTTTCTGCCGATGAGGGGACTACCGATGTCCAACGCTTACTCCGAGGCCGCCGCCCGGCCGCCCGTCAAGACCCGCCCCGTCAAGACCCGCCCCGTCAAGACCCGCCCCGTCAAGACCCGCCCCGTCAAGACCCGCTACGACGGGGTGATGCTGTTCCTGCACTGGAGCGTCGCCCTGCTGATCCTGGTGGCCTTCGCCATCGCGCAGGGGCGCGGGCTGGTGCCCCGCGGGCCGGAGCGGACCACCCTGATGGACCTCCATCGCTCGCTCGGCGTCCTCGTGCTGGCGCTGGTGGCGCTGCGCATGGTCTGGCGCGCCGTCAGCCCGCCGCCGCCGATGCCCGCCGACACCGCGCCGCTGCTTCTGCTGGCGGCCAAGGCCGGGCATCTGGCGCTCTATGCCCTGATGATTGCCGTGCCGCTGGCCGGCGTGACGATGACCCAGGCCCATGGCCATCCCGTTACCTTTTTCGGCCTGTTCACCCTGCCGACGCTGGTTGGGGAAAACCATGCCTTTGGCGACATCCTGGAGAAGCTGCATGAGCTTCTCGGCACCGCCATCATCGTACTGGCCGGCCTGCACGCGGTGGCGGCCCTGGTCCACCAGTATGTGCTGAAGGACGGGACGCTGAGCCGCATGCTTCCCTGGGGAAACCGCTGAGCTGAGAAAAGGGCGGGCGGCGCCGGCACCGGAGTGTCGGTGGGCGCCGCCCGCCGAGTGGTGAGGTCCTGCCTCCTCCATGGATGGACCCATGCTCGGGTCCCCCATGGTCTGATGAACCCGCCCAAGCGGCTTCTCTTCCCGACGCAATGGCGGTACCGCCCCCCGCTTTGACGCACCACCCCTGTTTTCCGGCTGTCCAGCGGGGGAGGTGAGGCGGTGACGGGTAAGGCAATTCGTATGGCGGCGGGAGCTGCGTTGCTGGCATCGGCGCCCGCCGGTGCGGTGCCGTTCGATCGGGTGTTCGTCTTCGGCGACAGTCTGTCCGACACCGGCCGGGTCTATGAGCTGACGCGCGGCGGCATTCCGCAGAGCCCGCCCTATTATGACGGGCGCTTTTCCAACGGCCCTGTCTGGGTCGAGCGGCTGGCCCCGCTGATCGGCAGCCAGCCCGACCAGAAGACCAACTTCGCCTATGGCGGTGCCGAGACTGGGACCCTGTCGCAGACAGGCGTTCCCGGCATCCAGGGGCAGGTTGGACAATTCCTGCTCAGCCGACCGAGCGGCACCGGCGGCGGGCTGTTCGCGGTGTGGGCGGGCGGCAACGACTATTTCAACCGCGTGACTGCCGGGTCGGACCCGTCGGGCCTCGTCACCCAGACGGTCGGCAACATCGTCACCACGGTGGAGCGTCTGGCGGCGGTTGGCGGGAAGACCTTCCTGGTGCCGAACCTGCCGGACCTCGGCACGATCCCGGACACCCGCAATTCCGACCGCGCCGCCCTGCTGAACGCCGTCACCGCCTCCCACAACACGCTGCTGTCGCAGGCGATGGCCGACGTGGAGAAGCGGCTGGGAGTCACCGTCGTGGTGGCCGACGTCAACGCGCTGTACCGCGCGGTGGCGGCCAACCCGACCGCCTACGGCTTCACCAACACCGTGACGCCCTGCCTGTCGAACAACGCGCCGACCGGCGCCTGCGGGACCGAGGCGCAGGCCGACCAGACCGTCTATTGGGACGAGATCCACCCGACCCGCGCCGCCCATCTGCTGATCGCGCAGTACATGCAGGGCGCCCTGCTCGCGCTGAACGACGCGGCGGAGACGGTGGCGATGCAGCCGGAGCTGGCCTTCGAAGCGACGCGGAGCTGGCACCGCGCGCTGCTCGGCTCCATCGCCGGCCCCGCCGCGACGCGGGTGGAGGCGCCGCTCGGCAATGGCGAGCTGAGGGCCTTCCTGATCGGCGACGCCGCCTGGGGCCGTCTCGCCGGCACACCGGAGCGCCAGGGCTTCCGCTTCAACACCCAGTCGGGCGGCGTCGGCGCCGAATTGCCGGTCGGGCCGGCCTCGCGCGTCGGGCTGTCGGTCGGCGGGTCGCGCGGGCGCGCCAAGCTGGACGAGGGGGCGGGCACGCTGGACATGACCAGCACCATCATCGGCCTGCACGCGGTGACCGAGGCGCGGGGCTTCCTGCTGGCCGTGGCGGGCAGCGTTTCCTTCGACCGCTACGGCGACATCGACCGGACCACCGGCTTCGCGCCGTTCCCCAACGCCTCGGCGGACACGGACGGGCGGACCTACGCCCTGTCGGTCGCCGGGGGCTACACGGCGCAGCTCGGGCCGGTGGCGCTGGGGCCGCGGCTGGGCCTGCGCTACATCCACACGCGCATCGACGGCTATCAGGAGAGCGGCGCCGGGCTGCTGTCGCTCGGCGTCGAGCGGCAGAGCGCCGAATCGCTGGAGAGCAGCGTCGGGGCCGAAGCCTCCACCATCGTGGAGATCGGGCGGACGGTGCTTCAGCCCAGCCTGGGCATCGCCTGGGAGCACCAGTTCGCCGAGGACGCGCGCACTGTCACCGTCCGCCTGCCCGGCGGGGCCGCCAACAGCGTGAGCCCGAGCGGCGACGGCCGCGACTCCCTGGTGATCGGCGCCGGCCTGTCGGCCCAGCTCTGGCAGGCGGTCAGCGCCACGGTGGGTTACCGCGGCGAACTGTCGGGGGCGGACGGGCACAACCACGCCTTCACCGCCCGCTTGCGGATGAGCTTCTGAGGAAACGCCTATTCCATCCTTCCGGAAGGCTTTTTCCTGCTGGCGTTGCGGCGCCGCAAGAGGAACAATCGGTGCCGGTGCGTCGCCCCCGGGCACGCCCGCCCGAACAAGAACAACGGCCCGGACAAAAGCAAAGGGAGGAGTTTCATGGCCTACAAGCACATCCTCGTGCATCTCGATTCCGGCCCGCAGGTGGAAACCCGCCTCGACGCGGCCATCGCGCTGGCGAAGACCAGCGGCGCCTTCCTGCGCGGCCTGTTCGCCCAGCCGGACCGCAGCGCCACCAGCGTCATCGCCCGCCGCTCCAGCGACCATCTGGAACAGGCCGCCGCCCGCAGCGAGGCGATGTTCCGCGACAAGCTCCAGGCGTCGGGCCTGCAGGGCCAGTGGCACGGCCTGACCCACGGCGAGCACAACCACGTCATCCGCGAGGTCATCATCTGGTCGCGCTTCGCCGACCTGACGGTGCTCGGCCAGTTCGACCGCAGCGCCCCCGCCGACGGCGTGGCGCCGGAGGAGCTGAACGAGCAAGTGGTGCTGAATTCGGGCCGCCCGGTGCTGGTGCTGCCCTTCGCGGGGACCTTCCCGGTGATCGGCAAGCGCGTCGCCGTCGCCTGGAACGCCGAGCGCGAGGCCGCCCGTGCCCTGTCCGACGCCATGCCTTTCCTCCAGGCCGCCGACGAGGTCACCGTCATCACCGTTCTGACACAGGCCGCCCCGCCGGCCGGGACGGAGCCGCAGCGCATCGGCCTGCTCGACCATCTGGCGCTGCACGGCGTGACGGCCGACCAGACGCATTTCACGGTGACCGACATCGGCGCCATGGACGCGCTTCTCGCCCGCAGCATCGATTCCGGGGCCGATCTGCTGGTGATGGGCGCGCACGGCCATTACGGCTTCCCCTTCCTGCACCGCGGCGGCGGGACGCGCCATGTCCTGCGCACCTGCCCGATGCCGCTGCTGCTGTCCCACTGACGCCGTCCGGTTGACGGAAAGGAGCGGCGGGCTTTCCTCCGCCGTGCCGGGCGGCCATGTAGAGGCTTCCCGGCACCGGCTGGAGAGCGTGCATGTCCTGGCTCCGCGTCTTCCTGATCGCCTGTCCCGTCATCGTTCTGGCGGCGCTGTTTGCCGCCTGGGCGGCGACGGGCTTCGACCTGTTCGGCCTCAGCCTGCCGGGCCTGCTCGCCCTGGTCGGCGGCGCCGTGCTGACCAGCGCCGTCGCCATTGGGCTGATGGCCCTGGTTTTCCTTAGTAACCGCAGCGGCCACGACGAGGCGGCGGGCCGCCCCGATCCCACGGACGGGCCGGACCGGCTCTAAAGCCCCGATCCCGAAAGGGGCCATTCGACCTTTCTTCCGTCTGATGTCCGCATGGTCGGCGGAACGCCTGCGACTCCCTGCCGTTGCTGAAGGGACGAAGGAGCCCCGGTTCTTGCGGCCGGACAGGCCATGCCTGCGGCCGGGGCGGGAAGGAGGGGAACGCCGCGATGGACGAACACCGCATCCGCCACCGTGCCTACGAGATCTGGGAGCAGGAGGGGCGCCCCGAAGGCCGCCGCGCCGAGCATTGGGAGCGCGCCCGCCGTGAACTCCAGAAGGAGGACGAGCGGGCGAAGGAGCAGGGTCCCGAACCGCGCGACCTCGCCCGAGCCTCCGCGGATTCGGGCGCCGGCATCTGACGTCCATCACACCTGCCATCCCAAGGAGACGCCATGCCGCCCCGCCGTGATCCCGCTTCCTTCATGTGGTCGGAGGCCGTCGAGCTGCTGGACCGTGCCGAGCGGCTGCACCGCCAGTTCTTCCGCCCGGCCCCGCCCGGCCCGCGCCGCGCCTGCTGGACCCCGCCCATTGACGTCTACGAGACGGAGGACGCGGTGACCATCGTCGTCGCCCTTCCCGGCGTCGGCGCGGAGCAGCTTCACGTCGCCGTCGAGGACGGCGTTCTGGTGGTTGCCGGGGAGCGGACCCTGCCGCTGGGCTGCGACGGGATCATCCACCGCCTCGAGATTCCCCACGGCCGCTTCGAGCGGCGGATCGAGCTGCCCGCCGGGGCCTTCCGCATGGGACGGCGCGAGCTGTCGGCGGGCTGCCTCGTGCTGACGCTCGACAAGATGGGATGAAGGACGTTCGAATGACTGATGAGCACGCTGCCGAAGCGACGCCGACTCCCCAGACGCCGCCCGTCTCGCCGTCCGCCTCCGGGCTGCCGGAGGATGTGATCCCGGTCATCCCGGTCCGGAACCTTGTGCAGTTTCCGGGGGTGGTGCTGCCGGTGACGGTGGGGCGGGCGCGCTCGGTCGCCGCGGCGCAGGAGGCGGCCCGCACCGAGCGGCCGGTCGGCATCCTGCTCCAGCGCGACGAGGCGGTGGAGGACCCGACCGGAGCCGACATGCATCGCGTCGGCACGACCGCCAGCATTCTGCGCTACGTCACCACGCCCGACGGCTCGCACCATCTGGTGTGCCAGGGGCAGCAGCGCTTCCGCATCGTCGAATGGGTGCCGGGCCATCCTTTCATGGCCGCCCGCGTGGAAATGATCGAGGAGAGCGACACCGCCACGCCGGAGGTCATGGCCCGCTTCCTGAACCTGCGCAACGAGGCGGTGGAGGCGCTGCAACTGCTGCCCCAGGCCCCGCAGGAGCTTCTGGCCGCCGTCCAGGCGCTCGAAAGTCCCGGTGAGCTGGCCGACATGACCGCCAGCTACATGGACCTGAAGCCCGCCGAGAAGCAGGAGGTGCTGGAGACCATCGACCTGCCGGAGCGGCTCGACAAGGTCGGCGGCCTGCTCGCCCGGCGGATCGAGGTACTGCGGCTGTCGCGCGACCTCCGCGAGCGCACCCGCGAGGCGATGGACGAGCGGCAGCGTGAATACCTGCTGCGCGAGCAGCTCCGCGCCATCCAGAAGGAGCTGGGCGAGGCCGACGAGGGGCGTCAGGCCGAGATCGGCGAGCTTCAGGACGCCATCGCCAAGGCCGGCATGCCGCCGGACGTCCGCGAGCACGCCGAGAAGGAACTGCGCCGCCTGGAGCGCATGCCGGAGGCGGCGGCGGAATATTCGATGGTGCGCAGCTACCTGGACTGGCTGATCGAGATGCCGTGGGACCGCCGGTCGGAATCCCGCATCGACATCGCCGAGGCGCGCCGCATCCTCGACGAGGACCATTACGGGCTGGAGAAGGTCAAGCGCCGCATTCTGGAATTCCTGGCGGTGCGCAAGCTGAACCCGGAGGGGCGCAGCCCGATCCTGTGCTTCGTCGGCCCGCCGGGGGTGGGCAAGACCTCGCTCGGCCAGAGCATCGCGCGGGCGACCGGGCGGGCCTTCGCCCGCGTCTCGCTGGGCGGCGTCCATGACGAGAGCGAGATCCGCGGCCATCGCCGCACCTATGTCGGCGCGCTTCCCGGCAACATCGTCCAGGCCATCCGCAAGGCTGGTACGCGCGACTGCGTGCTGATGCTGGACGAGATGGACAAGCTGGGGCAGGGGTTCCACGGCGACCCCTCGGCCGCCCTGCTGGAGGTGCTGGACCCGGAGCAGAACGCCACCTTCCGCGACCATTACCTGGGCGTGCCTTTCGACCTGTCGAAGGTGATGTTCATCGCCACCGCCAACATGCTGGACACCATCCCCGGCCCGCTGCGCGACCGCATGGAGGTGATCGAGCTGTCCGGCTACACCGAGGACGAGAAGCTGGAGATCGCCAAGCGCTACCTGCTGGCCCGCCAGCTCACCGCCAACGGGTTGACGGCGGAGCAGCTGGAGATCCCCGACGACACGCTGCGGGCGATCATCCGGGACCACACGCGGGAGGCCGGGAACCGCCAACTGGAGCGGCTGATCGGCGCGGTCGGGCGCTTTGCCGCCGTCCGCATCGCCGAGGGCGAGGTCGAGCGGATGCGGGTCGAGCCGGCGGACCTGACGGCGATCCTCGGGCCGCCGCGCTTCGAGAACGACGTGGCGATGCGCACCAGCGTGCCCGGCGTGGCGACCGGCCTCGCCTGGACGCCGGTCGGCGGCGACATCCTGTTCATCGAGGCCAGCCGCTTTTCCGGCTCGGGCCGGCTGATCCTGACCGGCCAGCTGGGCGAGGTGATGAAGGAGAGCGCCCAGGCCGCCCTCAGCCTCGTCAAGTCGCGGGTGAAGGACCTCGGCCTCGACCCGGAGGGGCTGGACCGTTTCGACATCCACATCCACGTCCCGGCGGGAGCCATCCCGAAGGACGGGCCGTCCGCCGGCGTGGCGATCTTCACGGCCCTGGTGTCGCTGCTGTCCGGGCGCTGCATCCGCTCCGACACGGCGATGACCGGGGAGATCAGCCTGCGCGGTTTGGTGCTGCCGGTCGGCGGCATCCGCGAGAAGGTGGTGGCCGCCCAGCGCGCCGGGCTGAAGACGGTCATGCTGCCCGCGCGCAACCGCAAGGACTTCGACGACATTCCGGCGGCGGTGCGCGAGCGGCTGAGCTTCGTCTGGCTGGAGCGGGTGGACGACGCCGTCCGCGCCGCCCTGGTGTCGGAGCCCTCCGTGGAGGCGGCGGAGCGCAAGGCCGGGTAGCGTTCTCCGCAGGGGCCGGAACCCTTGCGCACCGGGGGTGCGGTGCGCCACATCAATGGCGCGCCCGCACGGAGCGCGCACAGGAGACGATCATGACGCCCGAGGAACGCACCCTCCTTTCCGATCTGTTCACGCACCTGCGCGAGGTGGAGAACCAGCCCCGCGATCCGGAGGCGGAACGCTTCATCCAGCAGATGATCCAGGGCCAGCCCGCCGCCGCCTACTACATGGCGCAGTCGGTCCTGGTCCAGCAGCAGGCGCTGACCGCCGCCCAGCAGCGCATCGAGGATCTGGAGCGGCAGGTGAAGGAGGCGCAGTCCCGCGCCCAGCAGACCCAGGCCCAGCCGTCCGGCGGCAGCTTCCTGTCCAACGCGCTCGGGCTGGGGCGCAGCCCGTGGGCCGGCGGCGGCAACCGTTCGGCGGAGCCGCCCGCTCCGTCGCCCCAGTCTCCCCAGGGGCCGGCCTACAACCCGATGCAGCCACCCGGGGCGCCGTCGCGCAGCCCGTGGGGGGCCGCTCCGCAAGCCGGCGGGCAACCCGGTTATGGCCAGCCCGCCTATCCGCCCCAGCCCGGTTACGCGCCGCAGCCCGGATTCGGCCCGCAGGGCTACGCGCCGCGCGGCGGCGGGTTCCTGAGCGGTGCCGCCCAGACGGCGGCGGGCGTGGCCGGCGGCATGCTGGCCGCCAGCGCCATCTCCTCGATGCTCAGCCATTCTCCGGGTCCGTTTGGCGAGGCCGCAGCGGCGGCGGGCCAGACGGCCAGCCATGGCGAGACGATCATCAACAATTACTACGGCGACTCCGCGGACCAGGGCACGAACCAGGGGGGTGCGGACCAGGGCTTCCCGCCGGAGGACAACAACCTCCAGAATGTCGACTATCAGACCGACGATTCCTCGTTCGATGACGGCGGAGACGACAGCTGGATCTGACCTTATCCAGTCCTTGGCGGAAGGTGTGCCAACCTTTGGGAAAGGTCCGGTGCGCCTTCATGCCGCCATCACAGTTAATATAAATTAAACAGTTAGGTCCCTACGGTGCGTTGGGCAAGGCAGGCCATATTCCCCGATCCCCACGCAGAACCGAGGCCCATGACGACGCTCGTTCAGCCCCAGCCGACCGAAGACGCCGAGCGCAACGACGCTGAGCGCAAGGCGTCCGCCACCCAGATGTACCATGAGGTGGCGCGGATCATCGAACGGATGCACCGCCGGTTCCTCGACGTTCTGCGAATCGAGCTGTCGCGCATCGGCATCGACGACATCAGCCCGGTGCAAGTGATGATGCTGCTGAACATCTCCAACGGAGAGATCAGCGTGCGCGATCTGATCGAGCGCGGCTATTACCTCGGCTCCAACGCCTCCTACAACCTGAAGCAGCTGGTGGACAGCGGCTATGTCGACCGCTCCGCCTCGCCGCGCGACAAGCGCGCCGCCCGGCTGAAGCTGTCGGCCAGGGGGCTGGAGCTGTGCGAGCGGCTGCGGCACATGGCCTCGGTCCACTCCGATGGTCTGATCCGCACCGACGGCGACAGCCAGGACTTCGAGGTCACCTACCGCACGCTGCGCCGTCTGGAGCGCAAATGGACGGATGTCATCCGCTCCGACGAAACGGAAATCCTCTGACGCGCATTGACCTCCCTCAGTGTGCGTGGCGCTGCGCCGTGCCACGGTAAGGCCGCTGGGCTTTATGGGGGAAGTGGGATGAAGTTCGCCGTCGGCACGCAGGATTACCGCAGCATCGCCACCCATGGCGGCCGCACCCGCCGCTTTCTGGTCTTCGAGGCCGAGGCGGGCGGCGAGCCCGTCGAGATCAATCGGATCGAGCTGGCCGAGGACGAGGTCCTTCACCTTGCCGGGGATGGGCGCCCGCACCCCATCGACGCGGTACGGGTGGTCATCACCGGCTCGTCCGGCGAGGGCTTCATCAACCATATGAAGCGCCGCGGCATCGAGCCGGTGACCACGCTGGAGACCGATCCGGTGCAGGCGATTCGGGATTGGTTCGCAGGGACCGTCAGGACGGCCCCGCCGCCCGAGCATCCTCACGAGCATCACGACCACGGCCCCGAGAACGCCCCGCACGAGTGCCACGGGGCGCCGGCCTGAGTCGTCACACAGGGAAGGACACGCTGGCGGTGGTGCCGGCGGCGTCGCTTTCCGTGTTCAGCGTGTCGCCGAGCTGGGCGGCCAGCGCTTCAGCCAGCATCAGCCCATCTTCGGCCGTCGTGTCGAAGCCGGCGGGCAGGGCGCGCCCGTTGTCCTCAACGATCAGGCGGGCCCGCCCGTTGTTCTCCTGCGTCACCGACACGCGGATCCAGCCTTGCTCCGGAAAGGCGTGATGCAGGCTGTTGGTGATCAGCTCCGCGGTGATCAGGCCCAGCGGCATGGCTTCGTACAGGCCGATCTGGATAGGATCGCTCTTGACCTCGATGGGCACGTTGGCAAGGCCGCCGGGCGTTCCGTGCTTCACCGCGTCGGCAAGCGATTCGATGTAGCGGCCCAGATTCACATGGGTGCCGGTGCCCGACTCGTGAAGCTGGCGATAGAGGATGGCCAGCGCTTCGATGCGCACCAGCGTCTGCTCGTAGGCGGCTCGGGCGTCCGGGTCGCGGATGCGGCCCGTCTGAAGCTTCAGCAGGCTGATGACCAGCTGAAGGCTGTTCTTGGCTCGGTGCTGAAGCTCGCGCAGTTCGGCCTCCAACTCGCGGATGCGTTCCGCGATTGGGTCCTCCGGCGCTCCCGAACCGGTGGCGGGGCGATCAGCAGGCAGGGCGACCGGCTGGGACCGGAGGGGATTGGACATCACGCAATTCTCGGCTGAGGCTGGGCAGTGTTTTACTTAGGTACAGAACAATTTATGCGCTTGAACCCACTCCCGAATTGGTTCTGAGGAAGTAACCCTCTGAGCATATCCAATTCGTTCGCCCACGTTCGGACGGAGAGGCAGGGCTTATGAGCCCGGCGGACGAACGGTCGGAATCGCGGGCAGGCGGGGCAAGCCGGAAAATGCGTTTCCCCGGCCGGCCCATCGTGGCATGAGTGCCGCCATGCGTTTGAGAACCCTTGCGATTCCCTTTTGCGCCCTGCTGGCCGTGGCCGGCGGCTGCGCCGCGGTGGCCGGAAACGGGCGATCGGCCGAGTCCTCCGTTCCGATTGCGCTCGACCCGGACCGTCCGGATCTTGCGGAAGTCGGCGCCCTTCGATTTCGTGGCGCCCTCCGTCTGCCCGATGGGGCGGGCGTGGGCGGCTTGTCCGGCCTGTGGGTCAGCGACTCGGGCGACCGTTTCGTTGCCGTTTCCGACAACGGCAAGAGCGTCACGGGGCGGCTGTCCTACGACGCCCAGGGGCGTCTGGCGGGCGCCGGACACTACGATGTCCGTCCCCTGATCCTCGATAAGAGCCCGGACTACCGCAGCCGGCTCAACGACTCGGAAGACCTCATCCGCCTGCCAGACGGCGGCTGGCTGGTGCCGTTCGAGCGCAATCACCGCATCCTCCGTTACGATGGCGCCGACCGGCCCGAGGGAACCCCGCGGAAGCTTCCGGTGCCGCCCGGTCTGGAGAACGCCCCCACGAACGGCGGAGTCGAAGCGTTGGCCGCGCTGTCGGACGGCCGCATCCTGGCCATCGAGGAGGGCGACGATGATGGTGTCCGTGAACGCCACGCCTGGATCGCTCCCGCCGATCCGAAGGCGCGCGGCGACTGGCAGCCGCTGACCTACCGCGCGGCGCCGCGCTTCCGTCCCACGTCTGCGGCGCCACTGCCGGACGGCGGGGTGCTGGTGCTGGAGCGGCGGGTGTCGCTGCTGGGCGGTTGGGCGGCGCGCCTCGTCCATGTGCCGGCGGACTCGCTGCGCGGCGGCGCGACGATGGACGGGGTGGAACTGGCGCGCCTGGAGCCGCCGCTGCCGACCGACAATTTCGAAGGGCTGGCGGTGCGGCCCGGTGCGGACGGCGACCTGCTCGTCTACATCGTTTCCGACGACAACCGCAGCCCGCTCCAGCGGACCTATCTGATGATGTTCCAACTTCCGGCCGGCGCCCTGAAAGCCACCGTCGCGGGGCGCTGATCGGACAGCGCCCCCCGCGGTGAGCGGCACCGCTCAGAAGTTGGCGTAGGGGCCGCCCTGGCTGGGCATGTCCGGCACGCCCGGAGCGCCCGGATTGCCCATCGGCTCGCGGTGATGGTGGACGCGGGCGATGCTCGGGGCGAGATCCTGAAGCTCGATGAAGTTGTCGGCCTGACGGCGCAGTTCGTCGGCGACCATCGGCGGCTGGGAGCGCACGGTGCTGATGACGCTGACCCGCACGCCCTTGCGCTGCACCGCCTCGACGAGCCGGCGGAAATCGCCGTCGCCGGAGAACAGCAGGATGTGGTCCACCCGCTCGGCCATCTCCATGACGTCGATGGCCAGCTCGATGTCCATGTTGCCCTTGATCTTGCGCCGTCCCGAGGCGTCGGTGAATTCCTTGGTCGGCTTGGTCACCATGGTGTAGCCGTTGTAGTCCAGCCAATCCACCAGCGGACGGATCGGCGAGTATTCCTGATCCTCCACCAGCGCGGTGTAATAGAAGGCGCGGACCAGCCGTCCCTCAGATGCGAAGCCGTCGCGCAGGCGCTTGTAGTCGATATCGAAGCCCAGGGACCGGGCAGCCGCGTACAAATTGGCGCCGTCGATGAACATCGCCAGACGCTCTTCTTTGTAAAAGAGCTTCGTAACATCCTTCGGCAAAGTCGTATTGCGATCCAATTCCGTAATCCTTCTACGATGGATTGAATTATATGTCAGGCATACGCGAAATTGCGAACCACCAGATAAGTAACGTAGGGGTTCGTCTACGTGCGAGCAAGGGGGCGCGCGGGCGCGCGGGTGCCGCGGGCGAGGTACGGCGGGCGGACCCGACAAGGCTCGAAGCGCTTGCGCAGGCGCGAACGCATCAATATATTCGGTTGCCTTCGCAGATCCCGGAGTTGGTTTGGTATGGCCCGCGTTACCGTCGAAGATTGCGTCCTCAAGGTTCCGAACCGGTTTGAGCTGGTCATGATGGCGGCCCAGCGTGCGCGTGAGATCGCGTCCGGCGCCCCGCTGTCGATCGACCGCGACAACGACAAGAACCCCGTCGTTGCCCTGCGTGAGATCGCCGATGAGACGGTGATGCTGGAGCATCTGAAGAACGCCCTGATCAAGGGCCACCAGAAGCATGTCGAGCCGGACGAGCCCGAAGAGGAAATCGTCGAGCTGATGGCCGGCGAGCACGACTGGGCCGCCCGCGGCGACACGTCGCTGGAGGACGAGGACGGGATGAGCGAGGCTGAGGAGGTCGGCGAAGGCGACGACCTGCTGTCCGACATGGAGAGCGACCCGGCGGCGGCCTTCGGCGAGACCGAGGACGATGTCGTCGGTCGTGATGCGGACGGGGATCTCTGACGCTGACCGATAGCGACCGGCCTTGGGGGGCGGTGGCCCCCCTTTCCGTCCAAGAACCAAGACATTTGCGAAACTTCATGGCGCACGCTGCGCCGGGTCGGGTGGCATGATCCGGCAATATGAGCTTGTCGAACGCGTCAAGGCGTACGACCCCTCGGCGGACGAGGAGTTGCTCAACCGCGCCTACGTCTTCTCCATGAAGGCGCACGGCTCCCAGACCCGCGCCTCGGGCGATCCCTATTTCCTCCACCCGCTGGAGGTCGCCGGCATCCTCACCCAGCTCAAGCTGGACGCCGGGACCATCGCGACGGCGCTGCTGCACGACACGGTCGAAGACACGGTCGCCACGCTGGAGGACATCGAAAAGCACTTCGGCAAGGAGATCGCCCGTCTGGTCGACGGCGTGACCAAGCTGTCGCGCCTGGAGCTGCACAGCGAGCAGGCCAAGCAGGCCGAGAATTTCCGCAAGCTGGTGCTGGCCATGTCGGAGGACATCCGCGTCCTCCTGGTCAAGCTGGCCGACCGCCTGCACAACATGCGCACGCTGTTCCATCTGAAGAACCCGGACAAGCGCAAGCGCATCGCCCGCGAAACGATCGAGATCTACGCGCCGCTTGCCGAGCGCATCGGCATGCATCAGGTCAAGGACGAGCTGGAGGATCTCTCCTTCGCGGAGCTGAATCCGGACGCCCGCGACAGCATCCTCGCCCAGCTCTCCCGCCTGCGCACCGAGGGCGAGAACCGCGTCCAGCGGATCATCCAGGAACTCCGCGGCACGCTGGCGGAGGAGGGGCTGCCCAACGCCGGGGTCACCGGGCGCGAGAAGACCGCCTATTCGATCTGGCGCAAGCTGCAGCGCAAGAACGTCAGCTTCGAGCAGCTGTCGGACATCATGGCCTTCCGGATCATGGTGGACACGGTGCCGGAATGCTATCAGGCGCTGGGCGTCATCCACGCCCACTACCCGGTCGTTCCGGGGCGCTTCAAGGACTACATCTCGACGCCCAAGCCCAACGGCTACCGCTCGCTCCACACCGGGGTGATCGGTCCGGAGCGCAACCGCATCGAGGTGCAGATCCGCACCAGCGACATGCACGAGATCTGCGAACTCGGCGTCGCCGCCCACTGGGCCTACAAGCAGGGCGAGCCGCGCACCCAGCAGGGGCGCGAGTACCGCTGGCTGCGCGAGCTTCTGGATATCCTGGAGCACGCCCAGAAGCCCGAGGAGTTCCTGGAGCACACCAAACTGGAGCTGTTCCAGGACCAGGTTTTCTGCTTCACGCCGAAGGGCGACCTGATCGCGCTGCCGCGCGGGGCGACCCCGGTGGACTTCGCCTACGCGGTCCACTCGGAGGTCGGCGACCACTGCGTCGGCGCCAAGATCAACGGTCGGATGCTGCCGCTGCGCACACAGCTGCAGAACGGCGATCAGGTCGACATCATCACGTCCAAGGCCCAGACCCCGGTTCCGGGCTGGGAGCGCTTCGTCGTCACCGGCAAGGCGCGGGCGCGCATCCGCAAGTTCCTGCGCACCCAGCAGCGCACCCAGTACATCGAGCTGGGCCGCGCCATCCTGCAGCGCCAGTTCAAGTCGGAAGGCTACGAGTTCTCGGAAAAGGCGCTGGAAGGCGTCATCAAGATCTTCCAGCAGCCGAGCGCCGACGATCTGCTGGCCAGCGTCGGGTCGGGCCTGCATTCGGGCCGCGAGGTCTTCCACGCCGTCTTCCCCGGCCACAAGCCGCATGTGGCGACGCCGAAGGAAGGCGACGACAAGAACGCCATCACGGTGCCGAAGCCCAAGCCGAAGGTGAAGGGCCACAACGCGCCGCTGCCGATCCGCGGCCTGATCCCCGGCATGGCGGTCCATTACGCCCGCTGCTGCCACCCGCTGCCGGGCGACCGCATCGTCGGCATCGTGACCACCGGCAAGGGCGTGACCATCCACACCATCGACTGCGAGACGCTGGAGAGCTTCCACGAGTTGCCGGAACGCTGGATCGACGTCGCCTGGGACATCGGGCCGGACAGCCCCGAGGAGCATGTCGGGCGCATCTCGCTGGTCGTCAATAACGAGCCGGGCTCGCTCGGCACGCTGTCCACGGTCATCGGCAAGAACGGCGGCAACATCACGAACCTGAAGATCACCAGCCGCAACACCGATTTCTTCGAGCTGCTGATCGACATCGACGTGAAGGATGCCAAGCATCTGACCAACATCATGGCGGCCCTGCGCGCCACCCCCGCCATCAACGCGGTGGAGCGGGCGCGGGGGCGGTGAAGGCACCCACCCGGTCGCGTCTATCGGAGGCAAGGGAAGCATGTCCAGCCCCACCATCTTCAGCCGCCTGATCGCCGGGGAGCTGCCCTGCGCCGTGGTGTACGAGGATGCGGAAACCTTCGCCTTCATGGACGCCGGGCAGGTCAACCCCGGCCATGTGCTGGTGGCGCTGAAGCGCCCGGCCCCGACCATCCTGGACGTGACGGAGGACGAGGCGGCCGCCCTGTTCCGCACCGTCCACAAGGTCGCCCGCGCCGTCCAGTCGGCCTTTTCGCCGGAGGGGATCACGCTTCTCCAGACGAACAAGCCGGCGGGTTGGCAGACCGTGCCGCACATCCACGTGCATGTGGTGCCGCGCTATGAGAACGATGGCGCCGATCTGGTCTGGCCGCGCCACGACCCGCCCATCGAGGAGCTGAAGGCGCTCGCCGCGCGGATCGCCGCGCATCACGTCGTCGAATGACGGCGTGACGCGACGCCACGCCACCGCTATATAGCAGGGAGAACCGGTGCCCGCCGGATGCAGGATGCGGGACCGGCGCGACACCGGAGTTTCGAGCCTATGCCCCGCCCTCTGCGCCTCGGCGTGAACATCGACCATGTGGCGACCGTCCGCAACGCGCGGGGCGGGCGTCATCCCGATCCCGTGCGCGCCGCGAAGCTCGCTGCCGAGGCTGGGGCCGACGGCATCACCGCCCATCTGCGCGAAGACCGCCGCCACATCATCGATTCCGACATCGAGCGGCTGATGGCGGAGATCCGGTTGCCGCTGAATCTGGAGATGGCGGCGACCGACGAGATGTTGGCCATCGCGCTGCGCCACAAACCGCACGCCTGCTGCCTCGTCCCGGAGAAGCGCACCGAGGTCACCACCGAAGGCGGGCTGGACGTCGCCGGGCAGATGGACAACCTCAAGCGCACCGTCGGTGACCTCGGCGCCGCGGGCATCCGCGTCTCGCTGTTCATCGACCCGGAGCAGGCGCAGCTCGATGCGGCGAAGGCGTTGGGCGCGCCCGTGGTGGAACTGCACACCGGCGCCTATTGCGACGCGCCCGCCGGGGCGGAACGCGCGGCGGAGCTTGAGCGCATCGTCCGGGCGGCCGCCCACGCCGAGGCCATCGGGCTGGAGTGCCACGCCGGCCATGGGCTGAGCTACGAGACGGTGGGGGCGGTCGCCGCCATCCCGACCATCGTGGAGCTGAACATCGGCCATTTCCTGATCGGCGAGGCGATCTTCGTCGGGCTGGGCAACACGCTCCAGCGCATGCGCGCCGTCATGAAGGACGCCCGAGCGGCGGCAGGAGGCGTCTCATGATCCTCGGCATCGGGAACGACCTGATCGACATCCGCCGGATCGAGCAGTCGCTGGACCGTTTCGGGGACCGCTTCATCGCCCGCATCTTCACCGACGTGGAGCGCGCCAAGTCGGAGCGCCGCGCCGGGGCCGCCGGCAAACACAGCGCGCGGGCCGCGACCTACGCCAAGCGCTTCGCCGCCAAGGAGGCCTGTTCCAAGGCGCTGGGCACCGGTTTCCGCGACGGCGTGTTCTGGCGCGACATGGGGGTGGTGAATCTGCCCTCCGGCCAGCCGACCATGCGCCTGACCGGCGGAGCGCTGGAGCGGCTGCAGGCGATCACCCCGCCGGGCATGCAAGCGCGCATCCACGTGACGCTGACCGACGAGTACCCGATGGCCGAGGCCTTCGTCATCATCAGCGCCGAACCGGCCGACGCTTCCGCCGACACCTCCATCACCACCTCCACGGCACCCTCCGCATGACCATGAACAGAGAGACCGCCTTGACCGGCAAATCCAAAGAGACAGGCGGCTTTGCCGAGACGGTGAAGACGGTCTTCTATGCGGTCATCATCGCCTTCGGCGTGCGGACCTTCGCCTTCGAGCCCTTCAACATCCCGTCCGGGTCGATGATCCCGACGCTGCTGATCGGCGACTACCTGTTCGTGTCCAAGTTCTCCTACGGATACAGCAAGTACACGGTCGGCTTCGGTCTGCCGCTGTTCGAGGGCCGCATCCTGGGCCACGCGCCGGAGCGCGGCGACGTCGCCGTGTTCAAGCTGCCGCGCGACAACAAGACCGACTACATCAAGCGCGTCATCGGCCTGCCGGGCGACACCGTCCAGGTGACCGGCGGCGTGCTGCACATCAACGGCCAGCCGGTGAAGCGCGAGCGGATCGAGGACTATGTGTCGCGCGACGCGCTGGGCCGCGAGGTCCGCATCGCCCAGTATGTGGAGACCCTGCCGGGCGGGCGCAGCCACCGCATCATCGAAGAGTCGGACAACGGTCCGCTCGACAACACCCCGGCCTTCAAGGTGCCGGCGAACCATCTGTTCATGATGGGCGACAACCGCGACAACTCGCTGGACAGCCGCGTTCCGTCGCAGGTGGGGTATGTCCCGATGGAGAATCTGGTCGGGCGCGCCGAATTTCTGTTCTTCTCTCTGGAGGACGGGACGCGCTTCTTCGAGGTGTGGCGCTGGCCGGCGGACCTGCGGTTCAGCCGCCTGTTCAACGCCGTGAAGTGAGCCCCGCACAGCACCGGGGCGCGGAGACCGATTATTGTGAGCCCTGAAGAACGGGGGACCCCCATGGCGTCCGACGCGGACGTGAGCGCCGATTCCGCCGACCTTGCGGAACTGGCCGCGGCCATCGGCCATCGCTTTGCCGACCCGCAACGGCTGGCCGACGCGGTCACCCATCCCAGCCTGATGGGGCTGGAGCGCAACGACCGCGGCGGGCGGCCCGAGCAGGGGCCCGGCCTCGCCTACGAGCGGCTGGAGTTCCTGGGCGACCGGGTGCTCGGCCTCGTCATCGCGGAATGGCTGCTGGAGCGCTTCCCCAACGAACGCGAGGGCGCGCTCGCCAAGCGGCACGTCTCGCTGGTCCGGCGGGAGGCGCTGAGCCGTGTCGCCGGCGCGCTGCAGCTGGGGCGTTACCTGCGCCTGTCCCCGTCGGAGGCGCAGGGCGGTGGGCGCAGCAACAACACCATCCTGGCCGACGCCTGCGAGGCGGTGATCGGGGCGCTCTATCTGGACGGCGGCATGGACAAGGCGCGGGACTTCATCCGCGGGGCCTGGGCCGGGCAGATCGACCGCGCGGAGCCGCCGCCGCTGGATTCCAAGACGGCGTTGCAGGAATGGGCGCAGGGCAACAAGCGGCCCCTTCCCACCTATGAACTGATCGAGCAGAGCGGCCCGGCGCACGAGCCGGTGTTCCGCATCGCAGTCCGGTTGAAGGGCATGGAGCCGGTGACGGCCACCGGCCCGTCCAAGCGGGTCGCCGAACGGAAAGCGGCCAGCGCCTTGCTGCGCCAATTGGGAGTGCAGGTCGATGACTGACGGCCGCGACAAGTTTGAAGACGACGATTTCGACGATAAGGACGAGGGCGTGAGCGAGAGCGTGGACGAGGGTGCCGACACTGGTGCCGAAGAAGGCGCCGAAGAGGCTGCCTATGTGCCCGAAAACCCGCGCTGCGGATTCGTCGCCCTGGTCGGCGCGCCGAACGCCGGCAAGTCGACCCTGCTGAACGCGATGGTCGGCTCCAAGGTGTCGATCGTCAGTTCCAAGGTGCAGACGACCCGCACGCGCGTGCTCGGCATCACCATCGCCGGCGACAGCCAGATCATCTTCGTGGACACGCCCGGCATCTTCAAGCCGAAGCGCCGGCTGGACCGCGCCATGGTGGCCGCGGCGTGGCAGGGGGCGGAGGACGCCGATCTGATCGGCCTGCTGTTCGACGTGTCGCGCCGCAGCATCGACCAGGACACGCAGGGCATCATCGCCCGGCTGAAGGAGCAGGGGCGCAAGGCCATCCTGATCCTGAACAAGATCGACTTGGTACCGCGCGAGAAGCTGCTCGGCCTCGCCGACAGCTTCAACCAGGAAGGCATCTTCACCGACATCTTCATGCTGTCCGCCTCGACCGGCGACGGGGTGGAGCATCTGCGCGGCTTCCTGGCCGCCCGCATGCCGGAAGGCCCCTGGCATTACCCGGAGGACCAGATCTCCGACATGCCGATGCGCCTCCTGGCGGCGGAGATCACCCGCGAGAAGCTGTTCCAGCAGCTTCACCAGGAACTCCCCTACGCGGCGACGGTCGAGACCGAGCAGTGGGAGGAGTTCGAGAACGGGTCGGTCAAGATCTCCCAGGTCGTGTATGTCCAGCGCGACAGCCAGAAGGCCATCGTGCTCGGCAAGCAGGGCTCCCGCATCAAGGCGTTGGGGCAGGCCGCCCGCACCGAACTGGAAGAGATGCTGGAGCAGCGCGTCCACCTGATGCTGTTCGTCAAGGTGCGCGAGGATTGGGAGAACGATCCGGAGCGCTACGAGGCCTGGAACCTCGACTTCGGGGCGTCCTAAAGCACCGGTCAGGGTATAGGCGTGGGCGGACGGTCCCCCATATAGAGGGGCGATCCTTTCCCCCACACGGACCGTCTGACCGTGCGCGTGCCCATTTTCAACGACCTGTACGACGCCGGCTCGCGCCTGTTGGGGCGGGCCGGCGATCTCGTTTCCGGCGGCATCCTGGAGCAGGACGTCCGTCTCGGCGTCACCGGGCTGCGGCGGGCCGGCAAGACCGTGTTCGTCACCTCGCTGGTCGACAATCTGCTGAAGGCCGGACGGCTTCCCTTCCTCGACGTGGTGTCCTCCGGCCGCTTCCAGGCGTCGCGCCTGCGCCCGCAGCCCGACGCCCAGGTCCCCCGTTTCGAGGTCGAGCAGCGGCTGGCCGAGCTGACCGGCCCGGCGCCCCACTGGCCGACCGAAACGCGCGGCATCAGCCAGCTCCGCCTGTCCATGCGCTACCGCCCCAACGCGATGCTGAAGCGCACGGTGCAGCCGGTCGCCACGCTGAATCTGGACATCGTCGACTATCCAGGCGAATGGCTGCTCGACCTGCCGCTGCTCCACCAATCCTTCGCGGAATGGAGCGCGCTGACCCTGGAACTGGCCGGGCGGGCGCCGCGCGACGAGCTGTCGGTTTCCTGGCGCGGCTGGCTCGCCACCATCGACACGGCGGCCCCGGCGGAGGAGGAGCAGGCGCGGCGTGGTGCGGCGCTGTTCACCGACTACCTGCACGCCTGCCGCCGCTCCGACAATCTGCTGAGCCTGATCCAGCCGGGACGCTTCGTCGAGCCGGGTGACATGGCGAACGCGCCGCTGCTGACCTTCTGCCCGCTGCCGGGCGAAAGGCCGCGCGTGCGTGGCAGCCTGTGGGCGCTGATGGAGGATCGGTACGAGGCGTACAAGACCAACGTCGTCCGGCGCTTTTTCGCCGATCATTTCGCCCGGCTCGACCGCCAGATCGTCCTGATCGACGTGCTGGGCGCGCTGAACTCCGGCCCGGCGGGCATGGCGGACATGAAGCGTGCCCTGGAGCTGAGCCTGGAGCCTTTCCGCCATGGGTCCAGCAGTTGGCTGGACTGGCTGCTGGGCCGGAAGATCGACCGCGTGCTGTTCGCCGCCACCAAGGCCGACCATGTCGCTTCGCACCAGCACAACAGCCTGCGCCACCTGCTGGACCGGCTGGTATCCGACGCGCGGGCCGGCATCCGCTTCGAAGGGGCGCAGGTGGAAACGATGGCCATCGCCGCCCTGAAATCCACCGAGACGGTGGTGACCGAGCATGAGGGGCGGCAGCTGCGCTGCGTTCGCGGCGTGCCGCTCGGCCGCGACCGCCCGACCGTGCTGTTCCCCGGCGAGATCCCCGAGGACGCCGACTTTCCGCCGGGGCAGGAGCGGCCCTACAACTTCATGGCCTTCCAGCCGCCCGCCGACCTCGCCCGCGAGGCGCGCGGCCTGCCGCACATCCGGCTGGATCAGGCCATGCAGTTCCTGCTGGGGGATTATCTGGAATGAGCGAGGACACGCGCGACCGCCGCTGGGTCCCGCCGATGGAGCTGGACCCCACCCGCGCCGCCGCCGTCCCCGCGGCGGAGGAGGAGGCGATCATCGCCGGCCCCCTGGCCGGCCCCCTGTCCGGTTCAGCGGCGGAGCGCCTTCCCGCGCTGCTGGCGGACGACCGGCCGCGCAGCCGGCTCGGCCGCTGGCTGGCCGGCTCGGTCGCCGCGCTGGTGCTGATCGCGCTGGGCTTCGACACCTGGGACCTGTTCAACCGCGCCTTCGCCACCAGCGCCGCGCTGGGCGTGCTGGTGGCTGCCGCCGTGACGGTGGCCGGTGGGGCGGCGCTGGCGATGCTGCTGCGCGAACTGCGCGCGCTGCGCCGCCTGCGCAAAATCGAGGAGTTGCGCGGCGAGGCCGGACGCCTGTCCACGGAGATCGTGACCAACGCCGGGGAGCCGGGCCACGCCGAGCGCTTCGCCGGGTCGCTGACCCGCCTCTATGACGGTCGGGCCGATCTGGCGCCCTCGCTGGAGCGGGTGCGCGACCATGTGACGGACGCCCACGATGACGCGGAGATCCTGCGCCTGCTCGACCGCGAGGTGATGGGGCCGCTGGACCGCCGCGCCTACCAGACCGTCCTGCGGGCGTCCCGCGACACGGCGGTGGCGACGGCGCTCAGCCCGGCGGCGGTCGTCGACCTCGCGGTGGTGCTGTGGCGGAACCTGAAGCTGGTGCGGGAGATCGCGGCGCTCTACGGCGCGCGGCCCGGCTATGTCGGGTCGATGCGGCTGCTGCGGCGGATGCTTGCCAACCTCGCTGTCGCCGGGGTGGCGGAAAGCGCCCACCACGTCGCCGTCGAGGCGCTGGGCGGCTCGATCGCCGCGGCCATCTCCACCCGCATGGGGCAGGGGGTGATCAACGGGCTGCTGACCGCGCGGGTCGGGTTGACCGCGATGCATCTGTGCCGTCCCATCGCCTTCGGGCCGGACAACCGCCCCAGCATGGGCCAGATCCGCAAGGAGCTGCTGTCCCTGCCGAAGCAGGTTCTGTAGCCGCTTACGGCGTGGGGAAGGGCAGGCCGTGCCGGGGGTGGGCCCGGTCGTGGATCAGGGCGCGGTCGCGGATCATCGGCCAGACGATGCGGCGCAGGAAGCGATGGTCCTGCGCCCGGTCCGCCTCGGCGGCGCCGTGGCGCTCGGCCAGCGGCAGCAGGTCGGGCAGAAGCCCCGCGATCCCGCCCCAATGGCCGCCCGACATCACCTCCGTGTGCAGCACCCCGTCGCGCAGGACATGGAAGGGCAGGCCGGAGGCGACCCAGTCATCCACGGCGGCCTTCCCATCGGCGGACGGCAGCGCGTCCCAGTCTCGGCAGAGGAAGCGCGCCACCGTGGGGTCGTCGGCGGCGGTCAGGCGCCAATAGGGTCCGCCGGTCGGCGCGTCGACGGCCACCGCCACGAGGTCCGCCCCGGCCGCGGCTAGTTCGCTTAACCGGTCGGCGGCAAGAG
This sequence comes from Azospirillum sp. UENF 312511, assembly GCF_058780635.1. Taxonomy (NCBI): domain Bacteria; kingdom Pseudomonadati; phylum Pseudomonadota; class Alphaproteobacteria; order Rhodospirillales; family Azospirillaceae; genus Azospirillum; species Azospirillum sp. UENF 312511. The sequence continues at coordinate 1,034,439 of NZ_JBSNCG010000001.1, forward strand.
TGCCGTCGTGATAAACCCGGCAGGTCCACCCCGCATACAGCGCCACGGTCTGCCTCACAAGCTCCGCTGGGTCGTGAGCACCGGCGGGCTGGCCGCCCCACAGGCTGAAGGCGATGACGTTGCGCCGCCGCTCCTCGGCCCCGCGTGGCCGGACGGGCAGCGGGGGCAGGGCGGGGGCCGTGTCCATGGCCGTGCGGTCCTTGAGGTCCAGCGCACGCTCGCCCCAGACCGCCGCCTCGTCTTCCCGGCCGAGCAGGGCGAGGGCGATGACGAGCCGGTCGATGGCGTCGAGATGGCGGGGGTCCAGCCGGGCGGCCCACTCCAGCGCGCGGGCGGAGTCCTCAAGCCGGTCCACGCCCCCCAGCGCGACCCCGAGATTGAAGGCGGCGGACGGAAAATCCGGCGTGATGGCCAGGGCGTTGCGGTAGGCGAGGGTGGAGTCCTCCCGCAACCCCATCGCGAACAGGGCGTTGCCGTAGAGAAAGGCCACGTCGGCGTCCAGCGGCAGCAGTTCCGCGGCGCGGGCCAGCGGCGGCAGGGATTCGGTGCCCCGCCCCTGCTCCACCAGCAGGCGGCCTTCCTCGTGCCGGAGCGCTCCAAGGCGTTCCACCGCGATGGCGAGGGTGGGGGCGGAGGCGACGGCGCGCTCCAGGGCGGCGATGGCGCCAGGGGAGTGGCCCAGGATGCGCAGGGCGTTCGCCATGTCGGTCCAGGCTTCCGCGAAATCGGGCTGGAGAGCGACGGCCCGCCGGTAGTCCTGCACCGCCGCCTCTGGTCGTCCCGAGGAGCGTCGGATGTTGCCGCTGTTGGCGTGCATGTCCGCCGCCTCGGGCCGCTGGGCGATGGCGCGGGCGATGAGTTGCAGTCCGAGCGCCTGTTCCCCCACCTGCCCGGCCAGGACCCCCAGAAAATGCAGCGCGTCCGGCTGCTCCGGGTCCGCATCCAGGATGCGGTGGTAGAGCTGCTGGGCCTCGGCCAGCCGGCCGGCCAGATGGTGTTCCAGGGCGAGCGCCAGCGCTTCCGCGATCGTAGCCATACATACAGGCTTAAGCACCCTGCCGCCCCTCCGCAAGTGTCACGGCTGTGAGAAAGGGTGGGAGGCGGTCTTGATGGTCCTGGAATGCGAAACCTTGGTGCCACAAACAGCCTGTGGGAATTCGTCCTTTGGACTAGCCGGAAAAAAGGTGAACGAACCCTTTACAATGCACGAGTGCGGCTGCAATATATCATCTGGATTGTCCACACATCGGTGTAATGTCATGAACGTGGCCATCGCCACCGCAACGGCTGCAAGGCCGTTGGCCTTCATGACGGCCCGCAACAGCGAGGCTGTTGAAACCGGGGCCGACACCGGGACTCCGTCCGCAAAGGACCCCGTGACCGGGCAGTCCGAACCCCTCTCCGGACGCTACACGAAGACCGCATACCGCTACGATGCCGACGCGTCGCGGCTGGTGCTGCTGTTCCGCAGCCCGGAAGACGGGGTGACCCTCGACCAGATACCGACCGAGGCGGCTCTGCGGCAGTACCGTGAGGCGCAGAAGGACAGGAAGAGCGGCAAGGCGTCGCTTGAGCTTCTGGTTGGCGGCTCGGACGGGCAGGACCAGCCGAACGGCGCCGGCCAGAGCGGGACCTCCGCCAACGGTTCCCCCGTGCACCGCTGGGCCTCGGGCCAGTCCGGGGCCGGCGGGGGCCGCTCCACCCCGTCACAGGGGACTTCCGCGCACACGTCGCCGGTGGTAGCCTCGACACCGATGACGACCCATGCGGTGGCCGCCCCCTCGGCGGGGGCCGGTTCCGTCAACGTGGTCATCTGACCGACGCGGCGCGGACCGTACGGCGTCGGCCGTCTGTTTCCTTTGAAGGCATCCTCCGATGGCTCTCGACATTTCCTCCTCCACCCTGGGTGCCGCGGTCGGCTTGCGGCAGGCGCAGGGACAGATGGACTTCGGCGTGAAGACGCTGAACCAGACCGCGCAACAGCAGGATCAGGCGATCGCCACATTGCTTCAGGGCGGTTCGGATGGGTCGTCATCCGGCGGCAACGTGACGGCCACGCGCGGACAGAATCTGAACATCGTCGTGTAAACGGCTGATTCGGCGGGCTTGATCGCTCAAACCAGGCCGCGGCCATAAAAAAAGCCCCTCTCGCTGGAGAGGGGCTTTGTGCGTTCCGGAGGACCGCTTACTTCAGCTCGTCGAAGGTGTCGATGACGTGGCTGACGATGCCGTACTCGCGGGCTTCGTCCGCCATCATCCAGTAGTTCCGGTCGGTGTCCTTGGACACCTTCTCCACCGGCTGGCCGGTCTCGCGCGCGATGATGCGGTTCAGCCGCTCACGCATGCGGATGATTTCCTTCGCCTCGATGGCGATGTCCGTCGCCCGGCCACCGGTGCCGCCCAGCGGCTGGTGGATCAGGAAGCGGGTGTTCGGCAGGCAGAAGCGGTCTTCCTTCTTCGCGGCCAGGAAGATGTGGCAGCCGGCGCTGGCGACCCAGCCGGTGCCCAGCATCTTCACGCGCGGCTTCACGAAGCGGATCATGTCGTGAATGGTGTCGCCCGCCTCGACGTGGCCGCCGGGGGAGTTCACCACGACCGTGATGTCGTCGTTGCTCTCGTGGGCCAGAGCCAGCAGCTGGGCCGAGACGGCCTGCGCCAGCTTCATGTCGATCTGCCCGAAGATCAGCACCGTGCGCGCCTTGAAGAGGTTCGACTGCACGGCAGCGAACGGCGGCGGGGCGCTTTCCTTCGACTTCTCGTCCGGCTCCTGCTCGGGTTCGTCGTCGAAGCGGGTGTATCCGTCTTGCGCCATCGTTTTTGAACTCCCTGAGGTCGGCGTGTCTACCGGGGGGCTTTGGCTTGCGGGGGCCTGGGATGTCGGATGGGGACCGAACCACGCCACTCGTTTCTCCACATAGCCCGTATCGGTTCCTTGTTCAACGGGCCGCGACGCCAAATCCCACCCCCGCACCGTCATAGTCGCGCTCAGGCTGGCCGCATCGGTGCGGATCGCCGCTTGCCGACCATCGGGAAGGAGAGGCACACTGACCTTTGCACAATCGGAGGGCGGTGCATGGACGAGGGCAGCGGCGGGGGCGTCTCGGTCATCATTCCGGCCTACCGGGCGCAGGGCACCATCGCCCGCGCCGTGTCCAGCCTGCTGGCGCAGAGCTTTCCCCACTGGGAAGCGGTGGTGGTCAGCGACGACGGCGCCGACTACCGCGCCCTTCTGGCGGCCGCCGGCATCGCCGACTCGCGCCTGACCTTCACCGGAACCGGCCGCGTCGGGTCCGGCGCCCCAGCGGCGCGCAACGCCGGGCTGCGCTGCGCGCGCCTGCCTCTGATCGCCCCGCTGGACGCCGACGACCGGTTCGAGCCGGACCGCTTGGCGCGGCTCGCCCCTCTGGCGGCGGCGCAGGGGGCGGCGGCGGACAACGTGGCGGTGGTGCGCGACAGCGACGGCGCGCCGCTCTCCACCCTGTTCCCGCCCGGTGCCGGGACCGCCACGCTGGACGCGGCGGCCTTTCTGGGAACCTCCGTCCCGATGTTCTTCGTGGTCCGCCGCGACCTCGTTCCCGGCTGGGAGGAGGGGGTCGATTTCTGCGACGACGTGGTCTTCAACGTCCAGGTCCTCGACCGGCTGGGCCGCCTGCCGCTCGTGCTGGAGCCGCTGTACGAATACCGGCAGCGGGAGGGGTCGATCACCTGCTCCGCCGACAGCGGCACGCGGGCGGACCTCTGCTACCGCCATGTGCTCGACCGGCTGGACGGCGACGGGCTGCGGATCGCCGACGCCGCGCTGCGCCACCGCTTCGCCGCCGCCCTGGACGCCAAGCGTGCCCTGAACGCCGCCTACATGGCCGCGCAGGCCGCCGGACGCTGCGCCAACTTTCAGGAGTTCCTGGCCTTGCGGGAAAACTCCCTGCCGGGATAATCGCCGATCACGCTCAGATGCGTCACCACCGTACCATCCGGTCGGAATTGATGAAGAGCGAGCGCGGACGGCTCCTCCGTCCAGCGGTAGGGCGGCTCCGGCGCCAGATCCAGCGCGATCTGGTAGGCCACGGACGGGGCGACGTAGCCGTGCGCCCCGTTCCAGGCGACCGCGGTCTGGCGGTGGGTGTGGCCGCACAGAACGGCCCGGACGTTGGGACGGCTCCGCACCAGCCGTCCCAACTCCTCCGCACCCTCCAGACAGCGCAACGTGTCCAGGAAGGCCAACCCGGTGTCGAAAGGCGGATGGTGGAGCGCCAGCACGGTCGGCCGCTCCGGCTGCTCGGCCAGACGCTCCTCCAGCCAGGACAGCCGGTCGGTGCACAGGCCGCCCACCGCCGAACCGGGGATGACCGAATCGAGCATCAGGATGCGGACCGGAAACCCCTCCACCGCGTGGTGAAGGAAGGGACCATTCATGGGCATCCAGCCGGTGCCGGCGAAAGTCCGGCGCAGTTCCGCGCGGTCGTCATGATTGCCCGGCAGCACGCGGAATGGGATGGCGAGCGATTCCAGCAGGGCGGACAGCGCCGCGTACTCGCCGGGTTTCGGCCCGTTGACGAGGTCGCCGGTGATGAGGACGAGGTCCGGGCGCGGCACCAGCGCGTTCAAATGGGCCACCGCGGCGGCGAGGCGAGCGTTCGTGTCGTAGGCGGTGGTCGGGGCGGTGCCGGGGGCCGTTACATGCAGGTCGGACATCTGGGCGATCAGCATCGGGCACCCCTTGGGACGCGAGGGTCGGAGGACCAAGGATTGTCACATCGCCGATTTCCCGGATGTCTTCAAGAGTCCAACCGGAGCAAAACTTCCTTTACGCTTCCGTGACAGGCTGAGTCATCGGCCGAACGACCGTCTTGCCGCCACTGCATCGGATCGGGGAATGAGCGCGTCCACCTCCGCCTGCCTGCTTGCGCGACTGCTGGCGTCCGGGAAGTTCTGGCTGAAGCGCGCCCGCATCGACTCCCCGGACCTCGGCGAGGGCACCCCGCCACCCGGCGCGGATGGCGTCTTGGTTGCCGATGTTCGCATCGAAGGCGATCGGATTCGTGCGGTTCTACCGGCGGGCGAAGCGCCCTGTTGCGCGCCCGGACTTTGCCTCGATGGCGCGCCGGTTCGTCCACGCGGTGGCTGCACCGCGGTTGCCCCCGGTCAACCCGCTGATTTAGCGGTGATTTTTCCCGATGGGGAGCGGTTGGAGATGGAGAAGGGCCGGGTTGTGCAGCCCGATCTGCCAGGGTCGCGCGCCTGAACCCTTGCAACCGTCTCAACTCCGGAACTGAACTGAACGATATAGTTCAGTTTACCGTCCGCCCCTCACAGCGGCCCGGTTGACACGAAACGCTCCGCGCGCCCGCCCGGCGGGCCGGCGGGCCTGTGCGGGTTCCGTATTCATGCGCCACACGCTTCGCATCGTCGCCCTTCTGGTTCTGGTCGCTCTCGGCGGCGGCGCCTACTGGTACTTCGTCAAGCAGGGCGGAACCATCAACACGCTCCTCGCCGGCAAGGTTCCGTCCCCTGGCGGCGCCTCCGCCGGCGGCTCGACGGCTGGCGGCCCGCCGGGCGGGGCGCCGCCGATGCCGGTGGAGGCTTCGCCGGTCAAGACCGGCACCGTGTCGCGTCAGGTCACCGCGGTCGGCTCGCTGCTGTCCAGCGAATCGGTGGTCATCCGGCCCGAGGTGGCGGGCAAGGTCTCCGAGATCGCCTTCCTGGAAGGGCAGGCGGTGAAAAAGGGGGCGGTGCTGATCCGGCTCGACGACTCCATCGCCCGCGCCACCCTGGCCCAGGCGCAGGCGAGCATCGCCTTCTCCCGCGCCGAGCTGGCCCGCGCCGACGAGCTGTACCGCCAGCGCACCGGCCCCGCCCGCAACCGCGAGCAGGCGCTCGCCAAGCTCCAGTCCGACGAGGCGGCGGTGCAGCTCGCCAAGGCGCAATTGGAGAAGCTGACCCTGACCGCGCCCTTCGACGGCGTGCTGGGCCTGCGCAAGGTCTCGGTGGGCGACGTCGTGGCGGCGGGCAAGGACATCGTGAACCTGGAGGCCATCGAGATCCTGAAGCTCGATTTCCGGGTGCCGGAGCTGTATCTGCCGACCGTCCGCACCGGCCAGACCCTGAAGGTCGCCGTGGACTCTTTCGGCGGGCGGACCTTCGACGGCACGGTCTACGCCATCGACCCGCTGGTCGACGTGAACGGCCGCGCGGTGGTGATCCGCGCCCGCGTCCCCAACAGCGACGGCGCCCTGCGCCCCGGCCTGTTCGCCCGGGTGGCCCTGACGCTGGACCAGACCCCGAACGCCGTGCTGGTGCCCGAGCAGGCGGTCAGCGCCTTCGGCAACAAGCAGTTCGTCTTCAAGGTGGTGGAGGGCAAGGCGGTGCAGACCACCGTCACGCTGGGCGAGCGCCGCAACGCCGAGGTGGAGATCACCGCGGGCCTGCAGCCCGGCGACGTGGTGGTGACCGCCGGCCAGTTGAAGATCCGCGACGGCGCCCCGGTGGTGGTCATCAACAACAAGCCGGCGGGGAGCTGAGCCGATGGTCCTCTCCGACATCTCCATCCGCCGGCCCGTCCTGGCGACGGTCATGAGCCTCGCGCTCATGCTGATCGGCATCGTGTCCTACCAGCGCCTGTCGGTGCGCGAGTATCCGAAGATCGACGAGCCCGTCGTCACGGTGGAAACCACCTACAAGGGCGCGTCGGCCGAGATCATCGAAAGCCAGGTCACCCAGATCCTGGAGGACTCGCTGTCGGGCATCGAGGGCATCGACGTGATGTCTTCGATCAGCCGCGCGGAAAAGAGCCAGATCACCCTGCGCTTCCGGCTGGACCGCAACGTCGACACGGCGGCCAGCGACGTGCGCGACCGCGTCGGCCGCGTGCGCGCCCAGCTTCCCAACGAGATCGACGAGCCGGTCATCGCGAAGGTGGAGGCCGACGCCCAGCCGATCATCTATCTGGCCTTCTCGTCCGACCGCCATTCGCCGTTGGACGTGACGGACTTCGCCGACCGCTACGTCAAGGACCGCCTGCAGAACCTTCCCGGCGTCGCCCAGGTGCGGATCTTCGGCGAGCGGCGCTTCGCCATGCGCCTTTGGCTCGACCCGCAGCGCATGGCCGCCTACCGCGTCACCCCGCAGGACGTCGAGAACGCGCTGCGCAAGCAGAACGTCGAGATCCCGGCGGGCCGCGTGGAGAGCAAGGCGCGGGAGTTCACCGTCGTCTCCGAGACCGACCTGCGCACGCCGGAGGAGTTCGACCGCATCATCCTGCGCGACGACGGCGGCTATCTGGTCCGGCTGAAGGACGTCGGCCGGGCCGAGCTGGGGGCGCGGGACGAGCGGGTCAGCGCCCGCTTCAACGGGCGCGGCGCCGTCGCCATCGGCGTGGTGAAGCAGTCCACCGCCAACCCGCTGGACGTGTCCAAGGCGGTGAACGAGGCGCTGCCGAAGATCCGCGCCGCCCTGCCCGACGGCATGGGGGTGGATGTCGGCTACGACAGTTCCGTCTTCATCGCCAAGTCGATCGACGCGGTGTTCAGCACGATCTTCGAGGCCATCGTCCTCGTCGTGCTGGTCATCTTCGTGTTCCTGCGCAGCTTCCGCGCCACGCTGGTCCCGCTGGTGACCATCCCGGTGTCGCTGATCGGCGGCTTCGCGCTGATGTACGCCTTCGGCTTCTCGGTCAACACGCTGACCCTGCTGTCCATGGTGCTGGCCATCGGCCTCGTCGTCGACGACGCCATCGTGATGCTGGAGAACATCTACCGCCACATCGAGGAGGGCGTGCCGCCCTTCCAGGCGGCCTTGCAGGGGTCGAGGGAGATCGGCTTCGCGGTCATCGCGATGACGATCACGCTGGCCGCGGTCTACGCGCCCATCGGCTTCATGACCGGCCGCACCGGCCGTCTTTTCTCCGAGTTCGCGCTGACGCTCGCGGGAGCGGTGATCGTGTCGGGCTTCGTCGCCCTGACGCTGTCGCCGATGATGTGCTCCAAGCTCTTGAAGCACCAGACCAAGCACAACGCGCTCTACAACGCCATCGAACGGTTGCTGAACGGCCTGACCAACGGCTACCGGTCCATCCTCCGTGTGTCGCTGAAGACGCGCCCGCTGGTGCTGCTGGTCGGCGCGGTGGTGGCGGGGCTCAGCTACACGCTGTTCACCGGGCTGAAGTCGGAGCTGGCGCCGGTCGAGGACCGCGGCACCATCGTCGGCATCGCCATCGCGCCGGAGGGCTCGACGCTCGACTACACGGAAAGCTACGCCAAGCGGATGGAGGACCTGTTCCGCCAGATCCCCATCGTCGAGAAGTTCTTCGTGGTGGTCGGCTTCCCGGTGGTCAACCAGGGCATCTCCTTCGTCCGTCTGATCGACTGGGACGAGCGCGACGTGAAGCAGCAGGCGATCACCGCCCAGCTCTTCCCCAAGATGTTCGGCATTCCCGGCATCCTGGCCTTCGTCACCAATCCGCCGTCGCTGGGCCAGAGCCCGGTGGACAAGCCGGTCAACTTCGTCATCCAAAGCTCGCTGCCCTACGACGAGCTTCAGAAGATGGTCGACGGGCTGATGGCGGAGGCGCGGAAGTTCCCCGGCCTGACCAACCTCGACACCGACCTGAAGCTGAACAAGCCGGAACTGCGCATCACCATCGACCGTGACAAGGCCGCCGACCTCGGGGTGGATGTGGAGACGGTGGGCCGCACGCTGGAAACCCTTCTGGGCGGGCGGCAGGTCACGCGCTTCAAGAAGGAGGGCAAGCAGTACGACGTGGTGGTCCAGGTCGGCGACGTCGACCGCCGCAACCCGGACGACATCGCCTCCATCTACGTCCGCGGCACGCCGACCATGGCGGCGGAGGCGGGTGTGGCCACCAGCACCGGGGCGATGATCTCGCTCGCCAACCTCGTCCACATCGAGGAGCGGGTGGCGCCCAAGGAGTTGAACCACTTCAACAAGCTTCGCTCCGTCACCATCACCGCGACTCTGGCGCCGGGCACCTCGCTGGGCGAGGCGCTGGGCTATCTCCAAGCGGCGGCGAACCGGGTGCTGCCGGCCACCGCCCAGACCGACTATGCGGGTCAGAGCCGCGAATTCCGGGAGTCGGCGACGGGCCTGTACTTCGTCTTCATCCTGGCGCTGGCCTTCATCTATCTCGTGCTGGCGGCGCAGTTCGAGAGCTTCATCGATCCCTTCGTGATCATGCTGACGGTGCCGCTGTCGATGACCGGCGCGCTGGCCGCCCTGCATTTCACGGGCGGGACGATGAACGTCTACAGCCAGATCGGCTTGGTGACGCTCGTCGGCCTCATCACCAAGCACGGCATCCTGATCGTGGAGTTCGCCAACCAGCTCCAGCGCGAGGGGGTGGACATCCGCAAGGCGGTGGAGGAAGCCGCCGTGCTGCGCCTGCGCCCGATCCTGATGACCACGGGCGCCATGGTGCTGGGCGCCGTGCCGCTCGCCAACGCCCATGGGGCCGGCGCAGAGAGCCGGCAGGCCATCGGCGCGGTGATCGTCGGCGGCATGCTGCTGGGCACCTTCCTGACGCTGTTCGTGGTGCCGACGGTCTACAGCTACATCGCCAAGAAGAAGCCCCTCCCGGCGGTGGACGGCTCCGCCAGCCACCCCACGGGTGCGCATCCTCAGCCGGCGGAGTGATCATCGGTCGAAGGGTGCATTCCGAATCCCCTCTCCCCTCCGGGGAGAGGGTTAGGGTGAGGGGGATGTGCGTGGCGGTGCGTCCGGCAAAAGCGCATCCCCCTCACCGGCCCTCCGGGCCACCCTCTCCCCGGAGGGGAGAGGGTTGAAAGGACATCAGGATGCCCCGTTTTCCTCCAGCGGTTCCACATCGACGCTGACGGACAAAGTGTGGCCGGCGGCCCCCATCAGGACGCCGCGGGCGGGGCTGACGTCGTCGTAGTCGCGGCCCCAGGCGATGGTGATGAAGTCCTGGTCGGCGCGGCGCGCGTTGGTCGGGCAGACGTCGATCCAGCCGGCCTCGGCGCCGCACCAGACGGACGCCCAGGCGTGGCTGACGTCGGCGCCGACCAGACGCGGCCGGCCCGGCGGGGGCATGGTGCGCAGATAGCCGGAGACGTAGCGGGCCGGCAGCCCCATGGCGCGCACGCAGCCGACCACGATGTGGGCGAAGTCCTGGCAGACGCCGCGGCGGTGCCGCATCACCTCGGCCATCGGGGTGGCGATCGTCGTCGCGGCGGGATCGAAGGTGAAATCGTCGTGGATGCGCCGCATCAGGTCCAGCGCGGCCTCCGCCGCCGGACGGCCGGGCGTGAAGGACTGCGCGGCGTAATCCTGCAGCGTCGGGCTGGCCGCCACCAGCGTGCTGTCGAAGCGGTATTGGACCACCTCTGCCCCGTCCTCCGGCCCGCTCAGGCCGCCCAGCGAATCCCGCACACTTTCCCAGGACGGAGTCGAGGCGGCGTCCAGCGGCGGTGGCGGCCCGACCTCGACCTCGCTCTCCGCCGTGAGGACCAGTTGCCGGTGCGGCTCCTGCATCGCGACGTAGGTGACGGTGTTGCCGAAATAGTCGGTGTGGGACGACTGCACCGCCGGCGCCGGCAGGATGGTTAGCGCGCTCTGGTGAACGCGCTGGCGCGGGTGCGGCCGGGCCGTCAGGTGGAGCAGATGGTGCGACACCGACACGTCCTCGCCATAGTCGTAGCGGGTCGTGTGGCGCACGCGGAAGCGCACGCCGAAACCGTCGCCGGAGTGCTCAGCAGCGTGGGCCGCGCCGGCCATGGTCGGGGAGTGGTCAGGCCGGTCGGGCAAAGGCATGGCTGAAATAGGCGTGGGTCAGGAGGTTGGAAATCTCGGGCAGCGACAGGGCGAGCGAGTCCAGCAGCGTGTGCAGGGCGGCGCCCGAGCCCAGCGCGTCCGGTGCGCGCAATGAGGCGCGGGCGGCGCCGAGGATCGAACGGGCCGAAGCCGCCGTGTCGCCGGGGATCGCCTGCGACCCGCTGGGCAGGGCCGCCACGTGCCGCTCCAGCGCCGCCAGCTGGAAATCCAGGGCGCGCGGGTTGGAGTCGTCGGCCAGAAGCAGTTCCAGCACCGGGCGGCGGCGCACGCTGGTCAGGTAGCGGGACCGATAGGTCATCACGCTCTCCCCCAACTCCAGCAGCACGCTCAGCGTCGCCACCTGGACCGGCTCGTCCTGGCGGTCGAGCGTGTGGACCGGGATGCCGCGCATCACCGAGATGATGTGGAGCGCCCGCTCCATGCGGCGCCCGATGTCGAGGAAGCGCCAGCCCTGGCCGCGCGTCATGCTCTCCTGCTCCAGCCCGGCGATGGCGGCGAGGCTGGTCATCAGGTCGTCCAGCCGCAGCAGCATGGCGGCGGCGTCGAGCTTGTGCGCCGGCGGCTGGCTCTGCCGCTCCAGCATCGTCACCACCCGCCACATGTCGAGCGACAGGCGGTCGCGCACCGAATAGGCGGTGCGGTGCACCCGCTGCACCTGGGCGCGCAGGCTGTTGGGATGGTCCGGATCGACGACCGAGCTGTAGAGCGCTGCCCGCAAGGCGCGTCCGCCGCCGAGCGCCGTGACGCGCGTCAGGTCCCAGGGGATCATGCCCTCCCAGGCCATCAGATGGAGCAGCGGGCGGAGCTGGAGCGACGCGCCCGGCACGTTGCCGTCGGTCAGGCGGGAGTGGGTGGAACGGAGCAGGCGCACCGTGCCCTCCGACCGCTCCGCATAGCGGCCCAGCCAGTAGAGGCTGTCGGCCACCCGGCTGGGCAGGTCGGCGGAGGCCGCCTTGGGCACAGGCTGCGGTTCCTGGGCCGGCTGCGGGCGCGGCGTCGCCGGTGTGGCCTCGGCCCGGCGCCCGGACAGGATCCAGGTGTCCTTGCTGCCGCCGCCCCGCTGCATGGAGACGACCAGCTTCCCGGATTCGGTAGACACGCGGGTCAGGCCACCGGGCATGACGGTGTAGCTGCCGTCCGGGCGGGCGCAGAGGAAGACGCGCAGCACCAGCGGGCGCGGCTGCAGCCGCCCGCCCTGCCAGACCGGCGCGGTGGACAGGGCGAGCCGCTCCTGCGCGACGTAGCACCAGGGGCGGGCCTTGATGCGCTCGACCAGCGCGGCGCGTTCCGCCGCCGACAGGTCGGCGCCGAAGATCGGCTCGAAGGACAGGGACGGGAAGGCCGGCTTCACCACCAGCCCGTCCAGATGCTCGATGACGTAGGCGCGCTCGTCGTCGTTGCCGCACCACCAGACGGCGACGCCCGGCATCTTCAGCTCCTCGCCGAGCAGATGGCGACAGAGCATGGGCAGCGACGGCTTGACCGCCATGGATTCCAGGAAGCCGGAGCCGAGGGAGTTCGCCACCACCACGTTGCCGGCGCGCACCGCCTCGATCAGCCCCGCCACGCCCAGCGAACTGTCGGCGCGCAGCTCCAGCGGGTCGGCGAAGTCGGCGTCCAGGCGGCGCAGGATGACGTCCACCGGCTCCAGCCCCGACAGGGTCTTCAGATAGACCTGACGGTCGCGCACGGTCAGGTCGGCCCCCTCCACCAGCGTGATGCCGAGGTAGCGGGCCAGATAGACGTGCTCGAAGTAGGTTTCGTTGTAGGGGCCGGGCGTCAGCAGGACGATCCGCGGCTGGTCGCGGCGCGGGCTCAGCGACAGCAGCGTTTCCTTGTACGCCTCGAAGAAGGGCGACAGATGCTCCACCTGACAGTGGCGGAAGCTGTCCGGCAGGACCTTGGCCAGCACCGCCCGGTTCTCCAGCGCGTAGCCGCTGCCGCTCGGCGCCTGGGTGCGATCGGACAGCACCCACCAGCGCCCGTCCGGCGCGCGGGCGAGGTCCGCCGCGTAGAAATGCAGGTGGATGTCGTTGGGCACCGGAATGCCGTGCACGGCGCGGCGGAATCCGGGATCGGCGTGGATCACCGCCGGGGACAGCCGCCCGCTGCGCGTCAGGGTCTGCGGCCCGTAGATGTCGGCCAGCACCGCGTTCAACAGCGTGGCGCGCTGGATCAGGCCCGATTCGACGGCCTTCCACTCGTGCGAGGGGATCAGCAGCGGCACCATGTCGAGCGGCCAGGGCCGCTCCATCCCCTTGGGATCGCCGTAGATGTTGTAGGTGACGCCGTTCTGGTGCAGCAGGCGCCGCGCCTCCTCCCACCGCTCGGCCATCAGCTCCGGGTCGAGGGGGCCCAGCGTTCCCATGAAGGTCTGCCAGTGCGGGCGCAGGCGGCCCTGCCCGGTGACCATCTCGTCATAGACCTCACCGCGGCCATAGCCCATGGCGTCGGCCTCGCCGAACAGCGATCCCTGGAGGAACGGCACCGGACGCAGCCCCGGTGGAGGGGGCGCGCTGGGGTCAAGAAAGGGCGAATCGCGGTCGGCCAAGGTTCGGATCGTACGTTCACGGCGGTGCAATGCGCAGCAAGTGTGAACGCCCGGTCCCGCCGATGCAAGCGGCGCATCGGCGCCCCCCGGCCGAAAGGCGTATTCCGGCCGGGGAAAGGGAGAGCCGATCAGCCCCGCCGCAGGTCCAGCGTCATCGGGAACTGCGGGTTGCGCTCCTCCGCCGGAGCGTCCATCGGGCCGGGGGTGTGGCCGAAGGGGAAGAAGCGGGCGAGGCGCCGCCCCTCCGCCTCGTTGGCGTTGACCGGGAAGGTGTCGTAGTTGCGCCCGCCCGGATGCATGACGTGGTAGGTACAGCCGCCGATGGAGCGGCCCGCCCACAGGTCCAGGATGTCGAAGACCAGCGGCGTGTGCACCGGGATCGTCGGGTGCAGGCAGGAGGGCGGCTGCCACGCCCGGTACCGCACGCCGGCGACGAACTCGCCCTCCGTCCCGGTGGGGATCAGCGGCACGCGGCGGCCGTTGCAGGTGATGGCGTAGCGCGCGTCGGTCAGGCCGGTGACCCGCACCTGCACCCGTTCGACCGAGCTGTCGACATAGCGCACGGTGCCGCCGCCGCCCGGCTCTTCGCCCAGGACGTTCCACGGCTCCAGCGCCATGCGCAGTTCCAGCGAGATGCCGCGCTGGTTGACGTGGCCGTAGACCGGGAAGCGGAAGTTCATGTGCGGGTCGAACCAGCGCTCCTCGATGGGATAGCCGTGATCGCGCAGGTCGGCGACGACGTCCGCCAGATCCTGCTGCACGAAGTAGGGCAGCATGAAGCGGTCGTGCAGTTCCGTCCCCCAGCGCACCAGCTTGCCCTTGTAGGGCGCCTTCCAGAAGCGCGCGACCAGGGCGCGCAGCAGAAGCTGCTGGGTCAGGCTCATCTCCGCGTGGGGCGGCATCTCGAAGGCACGGAACTCGACCAGCCCGAGGCGCCCGGTGGAGCTGTCCGGGGAGTAGAGCTTGTCGATGCAGAACTCGGCCCGGTGGGTGTTGCCCTGCACGTCGGTCAGCAGGTTGCGCAGCACGCGGTCGACCATCCAGGGCGGGCAATCGCCGGTCGCGGCGGCCTTGTCGATCTGGTTGAAGGCGATTTCCAGCTCGTAGAGCGCGTCGTCGCGGGCCTCGTCCACGCGCGGCGCCTGGCTGGTCGGGCCGATGAACAGGCCGGAAAAGGCGTAGGACAGCGACGGGTGGTTCTGCCAGAAGGTGATCAGGCTGCGCAGCATGTCGGGCCGTCGCAGGAAGGGGCTGTCCGCCGCGGTGGCGCCGCCCATCACCACGTGGTTGCCGCCGCCGGTGCCGCAGTGGCGCCCGTCGATCATGAACTTCTCGGCGCCCAGCCGCGACTGGCGGGCGTCCTCGTAAAGCTCCAGCGTGTTGCGGACCAGCTCGTCCCAGTTGTGCGAGGGGTGGATGTTCACCTCGATCACGCCGGGGTCGGGGGTGACGGCCAGCGAGTTCAGGCGGGGGTCCTTCGGCGGCTGGTAGCCCTCGATCACCACCGGCATGTCCAGTTCAAGCGCCGTCGCCTCGATCTCCGCCAGCATCGCCAGATAGTCCTCCAGCGTGTTCATCGGCGGCAGGAACAGGTGGATGCGCCCGTTGCGCGCCTCGCAGGTCAGGGCGGTGCGGACCACCCACCACGCGGACTTGCCGTGGTCCGGCATCTCGCTGCGCACCTCGGCCATGGCGCGCTGGACGCGCTCGGTCCGCCGGGAGGCGTCCTGCCGTTCGGCCTGCTCGCGCAGCGCGTGCTGACGCAGCGGCACCCGGTTGGGCGGCAACGGCGCCCGCTCCTCGAACGGGTCGGTCTCCCAGGAATAGGGATAGTCCTGCGGCGCCACCCAGGGCAGCGAGCCGAGCGGCAGGCGGTAGCCGACCGGGCTGTCGCCCGGCATCAGCAGCAGCCGTTCCTGGCGCAGCGGCCACGCGCTGGACAGCCACACCGGCCCCTGCTGGGTCATCTTGCGGTTGATCGGCAGGGCGAAGCCCACCGGCTCGTTCAGGCCGCGGGTGAAGACGTGGGCGAGGCGCGCCCGCTCCTCCTTGTCCTCCAGCTTGCTGTCCAGCGGATCGACGTTGACCGGCAGCAGCGATTCGCGGCGCAGGTAGTGCCAGGGGTCCTCGTAGGCGGCGAGCACCAGCGCCGGGTCGAGCCCCAGCTTCTTGGCCAGCGTGACCAGGAAGGCGCCGGCGTCCTCCGCCGTGTGGCCGTAGTCGGTGTCCTCGCGGGCCAGCAGGTCGCTGTTCGCCCACAGCGCTTCGCCGTCGCGGCGCCAGTAGACGGTCATCGCCCAGCGCGGCAGCGATTCGCCGGGATACCATTTGCCCTGGCCGAAATGCAGCAGCCCGCCCGGCGCGAAGCGGTTGGCCAGCCGGTGCACGAGGTCGGCGGCCATCTTGCGCTTGTTGGGGCCGAGCGCCGTGGTGTTCCACTCGGCCCCGTCCATGTCGTCGATGGACACGAAGGTCGGCTCGCCGCCCATGGTCAGGCGCACGTCGCCGGCGGTCAGCTCCTCGTCGATGCGGTGGCCCAGCGCCTCGATCCCCGCCCATTGCCGGGGCGTGTAGGGCTTGGTGACGCGCGGCGCCTCGTAGATGCGGGTGACCGACATCTCGTGCCCGAACTCCACCTCGCACTCGTCGATGAGGCCGGAGATGGGGGCGGCGGAGGAGGCGTCGGGCGTGCAGGCCAGCGGGATGTGCCCCTCGCCGGCCAGCAGGCCCGAGGTGGGGTCGAGGCCGACCCAGCCGGCACCGGGCAGGAACACCTCGGTCCAGGCGTGCAGGTCGGTGAAGTCCTCTTCCGGACCGGACGGGCCGTCGAGCGCCTTTTGGTCGGCGGTGAGCTGGATCAGGTAGCCGGAGACGAAGCGCGCCGCCAGACCGAGGTTGCGCAGGATCTGCACCAGCAGCCACGCCGAATCGCGGCAGGACCCGGTGCGCTTGCCCAGCGTCTCCTCGCAGGTCTGGATGCCGGGCTCCAGGCGGATGACGTAGCCGATGTCCTTCTGGAGCCGCTGGTTGACGTCCACCAGGAAGTTGATGGACGCCGCCGGCTCCCGCGAAATGCCGGTCATGTAGTCGGCCAGCAGCGGCCCCGGCTCCTCGACCTCCAGATAAGGGCGCAGCTCACGCTCCAGCCAGGGCTCGTAGGCGAAGGGGATGGTCTGGGCCTTCTCCTCAAGGAAGAAATCGAACGGGTTGATCGCCGCGATCTCCGCGACGAGATCGACCTCGATCACGAATTCGCGGGTCTTCTCCGGGAAGACGAAACGGGCCTGATAGTTGGACTGGGGGTCCTGCTGCCAGTTCAGGAAATGATGCTTCGGGGTGACGCGCAGCGAATAGCTGAGGATCGGGGTGCGGCAGTGGGGAGCCGGGCGGAGCCGGATGATCTGTGGCCCCAGATTGACCAAACGGTCGTAACGGTAAACGGTCTTGTGGTTGAGAGCGACGTGGATCGCCATGAAGTTCCACCCGTTGTCTGCGCTGGCCGGTCCCCTGCGGCCCACCGCCGCACGGTCAGGGCATAGTACCATCGAAGAGTTCGCGCAGACCAGAGCGCCTTCGCAAACGCGGCACGAACTGGTTGCACAAAAAACATGCAGTATCATAATGGACCGGTTGCGTCTTTCCTCGCTGCCCGGCCGGCCTTATAAAGACCCGAGCCCTGTCCGACGGCACCGTCCGCCGGCAGGGGGCGACGCAGGCAGGGTGTGCATCGGAAATGGCGACGCTGGCGGGCCTGTCCATGGGTGGCGGTGCTCCGGCGGGCGACGGAGCGCCCGGCGGTGCCACGCGCGGCGTCGTCACCGGCAAGTACTTCAACTTCAACCCGCTGCCGCCGCCGCCGGACGTGCTCGGCAACCCGTTGGTCGTTGGCAACCTGCCGACGCACAAGGCGCCGAAGGAGACATGGCGCAGCCGGTGGCAGCGCCGCTTGGCGCGTTTCCACATCGGCAGGCAATCGGCGCAGGTGAAGCGGCGCTGGAAGATCCAGGACACCATCTCCTCGGTGATCGCCTCGGTCTCGCCGGCGGCGACCATGCTGGGCGAGCGGGGGGGACGGGAGAAGCGTCCGGCGTCGAGCGTTCCGGTCATCGTGGTCCGACACCCCTATCATCTGCGCCACGTCTTCGAATTGATTCAGCAGAGCCGCGACGATTTCGCGGCGGAACGCCGGTTCCTCGAACTGCTGATGGGGCGTGTTCTGCGCAGGTATGGGGAACAGCTCACCCAGATCCGTGGCTCCGCATTCTCCTTCGAGAACGAGGCCAGGGAATATTTCTTTGCCGGGTTCAAGCTGGAACGGCAGATCAAAAAATACACCAGTCCCGATGAGCGCTTTGCCGCGCTGCAGTCGATCTACGTCAACTATTTCCATGGGCGAAATTATTATCTTTACGCTCTGCTGCGCCGGGAAAAACTGGCACCGGACAACAAGCTGTTCATGCTGAATTCCCGCGCCGTCTATTTCATGGCGCGCATCGGCTGGAACGGGGAACTGCTGGACAAGCCCAACCCGCGTTCGCTGCCCAGCCGGGAGGACATCTTTTTCCTCGTTCAGCGTGACAAGACGGTCCTGACGCGCTATCGCAGCGACCAGGATTTCCAGCGGCAGGTGAAGGCCGTCCTGGAAGCGTTTCCGGCGTAAGGGATGAGTGCGATGCGGGCAGCGATTCTTCTGGCGGGCATGCTGATGGCCGGAACGGCCATGGCGGCGGACACCAGCGGGGAGGCCGCCAAGCCCGCGGACTGCGCCGGAGAGGCGCCCGTGGCGCTGCTGCTTTGTCGGGACACGTCTCTGGCCGCCACCGCCGAGAAGCTCGATGCGGCGTTGCGGGGTCTGACCGACGAGGCGGGAAAGGCGGGGGAGGAGGCGGTTGCCGCCGGCCAGCGCGCCTGGGTCCAGCGGCGGGACGCTGCCTGTCCGGTGGCGGAGGCCGATCTGGCCGACCCGAAGAAGGGCAAGGACCGGGCGGCCTGTCTGGCGCGCCAGATGACCGAGCGCACCAAGGCGCTGGAAACGGAACTCGCCGCCCGCCGGGCCCCGGTGGCGGACGAGCCTCTGACCGTCACCACGTCCGCCCCGCAACGCCCGGTTCAGCCCATCGGCCAAGGCCAGGCCAAGTCGGCCCCGGCGAAGCGCACGGTGGACCTGCCGGCCCTGACCGGCCGCTGGGCCAAGGCCGATCCGGCCACCCGGACGCCCATCGACGATTGCCGGACCTCCTACCTGGAGATCACCAACGACGGGGGCTTCAGCCTGCACGACCCGCGCATTGCCGCCTTTCCGCTGGAAGGCCCGCTGGCGCCCGGCGAGGGCGATCTGGCGGAGGGTTTGGCCTTCGGCGGGGAAGAGGGGCTGCCGGAAGGCGTGCTGCGCCTGGATGCCGCCGAGGCGCCGCGGCTGGACCGCCTGTTCCTGACGCTGGACCCGCCGGCCTTCGGCGCCACCTTCGTGCGGTGCCGCTGACGCTGCGGACCGGCTCTCAACGGGCGAGCGTTTCCAGGCGCAGGCGCATGGTGCCGATCAGTTCCTCGCCCGGTTCGAGACGGCGCAGGCCGGTGTCCGGCTCTTCCGGGCGGTTGACCGCGTCGGTCATGTGGGACACCGGCTCGACGCAGAGATAGTCTGCGTCCGGCGGCGCGTAGACGATGAGATGGCCGAACGGCCCGTCCGTTTCGATCGACAGCCGCCGATCGAGGGTCGGCCAGTCCAGCGCCGCCACGCCATCCCAGCCGGTGAAGCCGTTGTCCAGGACGGTCCGGTCCATGACGATCCCCGTCGTGAAGTCCCAGCGGGGCGGCACCGCGACGCGCTCCACCGGAAGGATCGTCGAGCCGTTCAGCCAGACGCCGCCGACGCGGGCGGTCAGCCGCGTGCCCGGCGGTTTCGGGAAATAGGGGTGCAGCCCGATCCCGGCGGGCATCGGCGTGTCGTCCTCGTTGACGAGGGAAAGGGTCAGGCTGGCCCCGTCCTCCTCCAGCACCACAGTCTGCGTCGCGCGGTAGCGCCAGGGCCAAGCGTCGGCGCGGTGCCGGAAGACCATGCGCGCCGATGAGGCGGTGGCGTCCTCCACCGTCCAGGCGGCGCGCCAGCCATGACCATGGATGACGTGCGGGTTGCCATCCCCGTCGAGCGGAAGCCGCACCGGCCGTCCATTGAAGGTGAACTGCCCCCCGGCGATGCGGTTGGAGAAGGGCACCAGCGGAAAGCAGCCCATGTCGGTGGCCGAGCCGTGGCGCAGCGCCCAGTCGGAGGCCGGGCGAAGCAGGTCGATGGTGCCGTTCGCGCCGCGCCAGGCGAGGCTGGTCACGACACCGCCACGCCCCGGGCACAGTGTGCACTCCAGAGAGCCGTTCGCAGCGCTGCGATTCAATGTAAGAGTGTAGGTAAGGGTGTGGGCGCCGATTCCCTGGTCCAACTCGACCTGCTGCATCCGGACCTCCTGCCGGCGGTGGTTGGGCGCCGGTATCGTCCGGGTATCGCACAGCCCGCAGGGGAAGGGAAGGGCGGGGCTGCGCGCAAAAGTGTGCCGTCGGCCGTCCCCGATGCCCTCTTGCAACACCTTTGCGCAAACAGCCCGGCGTGCAGAGCAACCGGACCGATCAGCCATTTTGGCCCTCGTATACCGGCTGTTTACCGGATCGCCCGGACTATGATGGACCGTTCACGCCATCCGCGCGCCGCGCCGATCCCGCCCAAAGGCCGCCTGTGTCAATGCCCGCCTCCAGGACACCCGCCTCCGCAGGAGCGATCGGCCCCGCCGGCGCGCTCGACGAGGCGGTGCTGTGCCACACGCTTGCCGACTATCATGGGGGACCGGCGCGGATGGTCATCGGCATCGTCCTGCGTCAGCATCTCGACGGCCTCGTGCTGACCCCGACGGAGCTGATCCACAACAGCCGGCATTTGAAGGCCCTCCAGGCCAAGGCCACACAGATGGAGTCCGCCCTGGGCCGGATCGCGACGGTGCAGGCCCGCCTTCCCGGCCAGGAGGCGAAGGCCCGCCGCCGCGCGCTGGACAACGCGGTTTCCGAAACCGTGGCAAAGGCGCGGGCCGCCCAGACCGCCTTTTCGGGGTTGGCGCGAGGACGCACCCTCATCGAGTCCATTCTGCGCAGCGCACCGGCGAAGTCACCGACCGGCGACGCCGTGTTCGACCTGCGCGTGGCGCTCTCCATGGAACTGGAGGAATGCCGCACCTGGACGTCGAAGCTCGATGCGCTAATGCAGCTTTTCCCGGCGGAACGGCAGGACGCCCTGTCCGTGGCGCTGGACGAGGTGGTCGGCGATTTGCTGGCCTCGCCCGGTGCCACCCAGGAGCTGTTCGGCGGCACACCGGCCGGCGGGTCGCCATTGGTCACGCTGTGCAACCTTCTGTTCGGCCGCGTGCCGATGGAGGCATTCGGGCCGAACCGGCTGGGTGTTCTCAACGGCCTGTTCCGCCAGGGCCGCCTGCCCGCCGCCCGCGCCATGGTGCTGGAGCGCATCCGGCGCCAGCTCCGCGCGCCGCAGCCGCTCGGGCGCGGGAACGCGGAACAGGAAGCGGAGCTGTTGCGGACGTTGATGGGTCATCTGCTGTCGCCGGCAGGGCTGACCGGCGGAGCCGCCATGGCCGACGCCCTGACCGTCCGCTATTCCCGCCGGTTGGAACAGGGCGGGGCGAGCGCCTACCGGCGGTCCATCGTCGGGCTCAGCGAAACGCAGCCGGACCTGATCTGCCGAATCCATTATCTGACCGGCGTCTCCGCGGTGCCCGCCGCGGAACGACACCTGGGCGAGGTCGTGGACGCGCTGGACGCCGCGTTGAAGAACGAGCTGCTGGTGGAGAACATGGTGCTCCAGACGCCCGATACGGCGCTGGTGCGGCAGGCCCTGACCGGCGCGGTGGAGGCCATTCGCGGGTCGGCCCTGCCGGACCACGACCGCGAGCGGATCGCCGCCCGTGCGGCCTCGGTGGTCGACGAGTTCGTTCGGCGGGGCCGGCTCGTCCAGCGCCTGCGCCAGATCGAACCGCTGCCGCGCCGCCGGATCATTCGGCTGGCGGAACTGGCCTGTTCCGGTCTGGTCGGCGATGACGCGGCGCTTTCGGTCCTGCGCCAGCACATCCTGGAAACCGTCCGCCAGCCGCCGTTCCAAGCCGAACTGGCCGGCGCCCAGGGCGACGACATCGCCCAGGCGGAGGTGCGTCGCCTCTACGAGTTGCTGGACCGGCTGAGCCAGATGCCGCTGCCCTCGGCCAAGCCGTCGCCGCCGGCCACGCAGGGGGGAACGGGAGCCGCCTTCGAACCTTGCGGCGCGACGGCTCTGCCGACCGTGGTGGCGCCCCCAGTCCGCGGCATCGCCCCGCCGGTCAGCCTCGCCGCCGTGACGGTGGAGGCTCCGGCCGCCGGTGCCGCGCCGGGCCTGTGCCCGGCCTGCTTCGTTCCGAAGGCTCCGCGCGAGGCGTGCCGGGATTGCGGCTACCCGGTCCGCGTCCAGAACCGCGCCGGCGTCCATCTGCTTCCGGGAACGCGGCTGTTGAGCCGCTATCTCGTGGGCCGCGTCCTGGGGCAGGGGGGATTCGGCGCCACCTATCTTGGCTGGGACGAACGGCTTCAGATCAAGGTCGCGGTGAAGGAGTTCTATCCGGCCAATCTGGTGTCCCGCGCCGCCGGATCGTCGGGAGTCGTTCCCTTTTCCGACGAACACGGACGGAGCTTCTCGGCCGGCCTGGCGAAATTCCTGGAGGAGGCGCGAATGCTCGCCCGCCTGCGGGAGGTGAAGGAGATCGTCAGCGTCCAGGACTTCTTCGAGGAGAACGAGACCGCCTACCTCGTGATGGAGCTTCTCGACGGCCGGACCCTGAAGCGGCACGTCGCCGAAAGCGGCGGGCGGATCGCGGCGCGCCAGACGCTGATCCTGCTGTCGCCGATCATCAAGGCGCTGCACGCCGTGCACGAGCAAGGGCTGATCCACCGCGACATCAGCCCCGACAACATTTTCCTGACGAGCGGTGGTGAGCGCAAGCTGCTGGATTTCGGTGCGGCGCGCCACGCCGCTGGAAAGAGCGCCGATCTGACGGTGATCCTGAAGCCGGGCTACGCCCCGCCCGAACAATACGCACCGGACGGCAAGCAAGGGCCTTGGACGGACGTCTACGCGCTGTGCGCCACCGCCTACTACGCGCTGACCGGCAAGACGCCGCCCGACGCCACCAGCCGCTTCATGAGCGACCGGGTGCCCCGTCTGGCCGAAGGCGGCGCCACGGTGCCGACGGGATTCGAGAAGGTTCTGCTGAGCGGCCTGTCGATGCGCTGGCAGGACCGCCCCCGCAGCATGCGGGATCTCCTGGTGGCGCTGACCGCGGCGATGAACGGGCCGTGAGTGTCTGAAGCCGTGAGCGGCTGAGAAGGCAGGGCACGGGGGGCGGTGCGCGGTTTCACCGCCCCGGTCGCCTGAATCGGACCGCCGCGGTCGGCGGTCCGATTCCGAAGCCGTTGCGCGTCCGAAGCCGTTACTTGGCGTCGGCGGCAACCTGCATCTTGACGATCTTGTCCGGGTCGCTGACCTGACCGTTGCGGGACTGGCTGCCCTTCTTGATCTTGTCGACGAATTCCATGCCTTCGACGACCTTGCCCCAGACGGTGTACTGCTTGTCCAGGAACGCGGCCGGGGCGAAGCAGATGAAGAACTGGCTGTCGGCGCTGTCCGGGTCCGGCGTGCGGGCCATCGACAGCGTGCCGCGGACGTGCGGCTCGCTGCTGAACTCGGCCTTCAGCTTCTTGCCGGAGCCACCGGTGCCGGTGCCGGTCGGGTCGCCGGTCTGGGCCATGAAGCCGTCGATCACGCGGTGGAAGACGACGCCGTTGTAGAAGCCCTGACGGGTCAGCTCCTTGATGCGGGCGACGTGGTTCGGTGCCAGGTCGGGGCGCAGTTCGATGACCACGCGGCCGTCCTTGAGGTCGAGGTAGAGGGTGTTTTCCGGATCCAAGGCCTTGGCCTCCCCCTGAGCGAAGATGAATGTGGCGAACAGTGCCGCCATGAGAATGCGCGTCCACCGCAACATGCGAAACACTCCGATGTGCCGATTCCGCGGACGCGACCATAGGGGAAACCGGCGCCGATGCAAAGACGCCCTGCGGGGCTGCCTTCATCGGCGCCCATCCGATCCCCGTCCGCCGCCGCCTCATCATTGTCCCAACGCTGCACGGTCGCGTCCCGGCCGCGATGGACGATAGACTGCCTTTCGGGTGTTCATACCCGAAAGAGACCGATGGCACTTTGGACGGCGAGGGGTGGGGCGTGCGGCAGCAAAGCGTGCGGCGGTTGAGACGATGGCTGGTGCTGGTGAAGCTGGCGCTGATCGGTGGCGCGGTCGCCCTCGCCGTCCAGCACCGGACCGATCTGGCCGGCACCGCCGCCACGCAGGCGCTGCGCCGCGCCGGCTTCCCGGACGCTGCCGTGACGGTGACCGACCTGTCGGTGGAGCAGACCAATGCCGTGGTCCGCCTGGATCGGCAGGGCACGGTCGGCGGAACGCTCATCATCCGTCATCCGATGGACGCCCTTCTGGAGGGGCGAATCGAACGCGTGGATCTTGCAGGCGTCCGCTTGAGGCTGGACGTGGCCAAGGACGGAGTCCTGCGCGTCGCCGGCTATCCATTGACCGGCTCCGCCGGGGCGGGCGGCAACGGCGGCCCGGCCGGCGGCGGAAACCTCGTGATTCCCATCGACACCATCCAGCTCGGCGACGCGGCGGTGACGCTGGCGACGCCGCGGGGCACGGCCGGCGGGACGCTGCGCCTCACCATGACCCGCGACGGCGCGACCCACCGCGGGCAGGCGACGTTGACCGCCCCGGCCAAGGGCTTGCCGGTCCTGACCCACTGGACGGGCGCCGACACGATTGCCGAGACGGTGGGCACCCTGACCGCCAAGGCCCGCCTCACCTGGGACGGCACCGCGCTGAAGGCCCAGGGCGACCTGCTGCTCGCCGACCTCGCCGGACGGTTCGGCCCGGTGTCGGCCAGCGGGATCAACGGGGTGCTGTCGCTTCCCAGCCTGTTCCCGCCGGTGGTCGCGCCCGGCCAGACTCTGGCGGTGAAGCTGCTCGACGTCGGGTTGCCGCTGACCGACGGGACGCTCCGCTTCGGCTACGGGACGAAGGGGCGGCTGAGCGTGGAGCGCGCCGAATGGCATTGGGCGGGTGGGGTGCTGCGGGCGGAGCCTTTCGCCATCGACCCGGTGGCGCCGCGGGGGACGGTCACGCTGCGGGCGGAGCGCGTGCATCTCGGCCCGATGCTGGCGATGGTCGCGGTGGACGGGCTGGATGCCAGCGGAACGGTCAGCGGGCGCTTGCCGGTGCGCATCGCGGCCGACACCGTTCATCTCGACGGCGGGCTTCTGGAGGCCGACGCCCCCGGCACGCTGCGCTACGACCCCGAGAATCCGCCCGGCTTTCTGAAGGGGGAGGAGGGCAGCCCGACGGCTCTGCTGACGGGCGCGCTGACCGACTTCCGCTACGACACGCTGACCGCCACCGTCGATGGACAGGCCGGTGGCGAGCTGGCGGTCGGCATCGCCATCCGTGGGTCCAACCCGGCATTCTACGATGGCTATCCGGTCGCGCTTAACCTTAAGGTGAGCGGCGCGCTCGACCGGATCCTGCGGCAGAGCCTGGACACCTACCGCATACCCGAGACGGTGCGCGACCGCATGACGGAGTTCCAACGAAGGAATCCATGAGACACACGGTTCGAAGCCGGCGCGTCCTGACCGCCGCACTGATCGCAGGGTTGGGGGCCGGAATGGGCGCCTGCACCCCGACCGTCAAGGTCGAGGCGCCCGACAAGCCCATCGAGATCAACCTGAACATCCGGATCGAACAGGAAGTCCGGGTGAAGGTCGAACGCGACCTGGAAAAGGCCATCGCCGACGATCCGGCCCTGTTCGGCCTGCCGCCGTCCCAGGACAGCTTGGGCGGTGCGAAGGGAGGGAGGAAGCCATGAAGCGCATGTTTGCCGCCGCCGGGCTGGTCCTGGCGCTCGCCCTGTCGGGTCCCGCCTTGGCCCCGGCCCAGGACGCCCTGGGTGCCGCCAAGGCCGCCGGGCAGATCGGTGAACGGCCGGATGGGCTGGTCGGGGCGGTCCCCGGCGCGCCGGCCGCCGCGGCCCAGCTCGCCGAGCAGGTCAACGCCCAGCGCATCGCCCGCTACCGCGAGATCGCGGGAAGCAACGGCACCTCGGTGGATCAGGTCCAGGCTCTGGCCGGAAAGCAGCTGATCGAGCGCACTCCTGCCGGCCAGTATGTGCTGTCGGGCGGGCGCTGGGTCCGCAAGTAAGCCACCGCCAGCCATGACCGCCGACCTCCGCGCCCGGATCGGGGAGTGCCGTTCAGCGCTGGCCGCCAAGCCCGGCGATTCCGCGGCTTTGGCCGGGCTGTTCGGCGCGCTCGACGCGCTGGGCGAGCCCGGGACTCCGGAGGAGGCGGTGGCCCGTTCCGCCTTCGGCGAGGCGTTGCGGCGGCAGGGACGGGCGGCCGAGGCCGAGGCGCACCATCGCGCCGCCCTGTCCTGGCTGCCCGATTTCGGCGGCAACCATTTCAATCTGGGCCTGACCCTCCAGGCGCTGGGCCGCACCGCGGAGGCGGTGGGGTCCTACGGCGAGGCCGCGCGGCTGATGCCGCGCTTCGCCCCCGCCCCCTGCAATCAGGGCGTCCTGCTGCGCGCGCTGGGGCGCTGGGAGGCGGCGGAAACGGCGTTGCGCCGTGCCGTGTCGCTCGACCCCACGTTGGTGCCCGGCTGGCTCAACCTCGGCGCGGTGCTCCAGGGGTACGGCCGGGCGGCGGCCGCCGCCGGCTGTTACCGCAACGCCCTGGCCCTGCGCCCCGAACTGGCCGAGGCCCACGCCAATCTCGGGCTGATGGTGAAGGAGGACGGACGGCTCGCCGACAGCCTGCCGGCCTTCGAACGCGCCCTGGCGCTCGGCCTGCCGGACGCGGGCGGCGTGCTCGCGCAGCTCGTCCAGCAGATGCGGCATCTCTGCCGTTGGGACGGGCTGGCGGAGCGCTCCGCGCAACTGGCCGCCCTGGTGCGCGGCGACGCGACGCGGCAGGTCCATCCCTGGATCTTCCTTGGCGAAGGCGCCGGCCCGGCGGCGGAGTTGGCCTGCGCCCGCCGCTACGTGGATTGGAGGACGCAGGGCGTCGCCGCCATGCCGGCCGGCCGCGACGCCGGACCGCGCGGCCGGCTGCGCATCGGCTATCTCTCCGCCGACTATTACGAGCACGCCACCGCCGCCCTCATCGCCGAACTGATCGAGCGCCACGACCGGAATCGGGTCGAGGTCGTCGGCTGCAGCTATGGGTCCGACGATGGCGGCCCGATGCGGCGCCGGCTGACCGCCGCCTTCGACCGTTTCGTGGACCTCTCCGCCTGTTCCCATGCCGACGCCGCGGCGCGCATCCGGGCGGATGGGGTGGACATCCTGGTGGACCTCAAGGGCCACACCCAGCTCGCCCGGCCCGAGATCGCCGCCCACCGGCCCGCCCCCGTGCAGGCGCAGTGGCTGGGCTATCCGGGAACGATGGGCGCCGGCTTCATCGATTACGTGATTGGCGACCCGCTGGTCACGCCGTTCGATCACCAGCCCTTCTACGCGGAGCGGATCGTTCAGCTTCCGGTCTGCTACCAGCCCAACGACCGAAGCCGGCCGATCGGTCCGACTCCATCCCGTGCGGCCTGTGGCCTGCCGGAGCGGGGCATGGTCTTCTGCTGCTTCAACGCCGCCTACAAGATCACGCCGGCCCTGTTCGACCTGTGGTGCCGCCTGCTGCGCGTGGCGCCGGACAGCGTGCTGTGGCTGCTCGACAGCCATCCGGAGGCGAGCGCGAACCTGCGGCGGGAGGCGATGCGTCGCGGCGTGGTGGCCGACCGGCTGGTCTTCGCCCCTCGGCGCCCCCCGGCGGAGCATCTGGCGCGCTACCGTCTGGCCGACCTGTTCCTCGACACCACACCGGTTGGCGCCCACACCACGGCCAGCGACGCGCTGTGGGCGGGCGTGCCGGTGCTGACGGTGACGGGGGAAGGCTTTGCGTCCCGCGTCGGGACGAGCCTGCTGCGGGCCGCCGGCCTGCCCGAACTGGCGGTGCGGTCGCTTGCCGATTACGAGAAGACGGCCTTGCGGTTGGCCGGCGATCCGGACAGCATCGCCCGGCTGAAAGCACGCCTCATGGCAGAGAGGGAGCGTGCGCCGCTGTTCGATGCCGACCGCTTGGTCCGCGCCCTGGAGCGCGCCTACGCGACGATGTGGGACATCCACATGGCCGGCAAGCCGCCGCGACCGTTTGCCGTCCGCGACGAGGATTAAGGGAAGGGGCAGCGGTCGGCGGTCACATCCACGAAGGAGCGGGCGCCGGGCGCGAAGGTGAACCGGTACTCGTTGTTGTCGATCACCACCGTCTGGTGCAGGGGCAGAACGCCCTTGGCGACCGTCTCCTTGCCGCCCATGCCGGCGATCTTGATGGTCACCGGCTGGGCCGGATCGAACCAGCTCTCGGCGTTGCCCTGAGCGTTGCGCGACGACTGGCCCTCGCCGCTGACGGTCACCGCGCCGTTGTTGAAGCTGGTGCTGCGGTTGCCGGACTTAAGGAGCGGGGTGGCCAGGGCGAAGCGCTTGGTTTCCGCCGGCTGGCAATTGCGCACCGCCTGGACCTGGGCGATCACGAAGGCAAGGCGGTTGGGGTCCATGCCGCCCTTCAGACGCTCCGACACCAGCCCGGTCAGCCGCGCGAGATCGCCCGAGGGCACTTCGCGCTGAAGACGCGCCTCCAGATCCGCGGCGCGGGCCTCCGCCGTGCGGGCGGCGTGCTGCATCTGGCTGGCCAGCAGTTCGAGTTCCGCCTTCTGGCGCGACAGGGTGGAGATTTCTTCCCGCAACGTGACGTCACGGCCCTTCAACTGCTCGATGCCCATTTGGTAGGCGAACAGACCGACACCGAGGAGAACGGCGGCGAACAGACCGAACTTCGCGAACCCCGCCCAGAAGCGGCGGCGATAACGGCGTTCGTAGTCGTAGCGTCCCAAGGCCATGTGCAGCAAATCCGAGCGGAAGGAGAGGGTGCTATGGCTACCCAGATCGGCCGCCCGATGCAACCCCTTGACCTTGGCGGGAGACGCTGCTCCCGATCAGTTGCTGGCTCCCGACGGACCGAGGAATCCGGCGCTGATGCCCGGCGTGCGGAACTCGCCCACATTCTTGAACACGAAGCGGAAGAAGATGGTGTTCCCCTCCTGCTCGCCGTTCTGAATGACGGTGTAGTCGCGTTGGGCGATGGTTTCGAAGATCAGGCATTCGTCCTGATAGCGGAGCACGCCCGCACTGGCGCGCGGTCCCGCATCGGGACGGAATGCCTGGGAATGGGACACGCCGATCGACCAGTGTTCCGAGAACTGCGACGACACCGAAATGCCCGCCTGCTCCACCTCGTTCCGCTCGACGACGTAAGGATTCTCGGTCTGGTCGACATAGGTGTAGGTGCCGGCGACGCGCAGCAGCGGCACCCCGGCCGATGCGGTGACCGAATGGCGGCGCGGCTTCAGCGTGTCGTGGTCGATGCGGAAGCCGTAATTCACGTCCAGCCAGTCCGCCGGGCGCAGGTCGAGGCGACCGACGTAATCCGACGACTTCTTGTCGAGACCCGACCCGCCGCGGAAGTTCTCCGTATCGTCGGCGCGGAAGCTCTGACCGACGAACAGGCTCGCCGAGCCCGTCTTGTAGCCCTGGAACGTCGTGCGCAGGCCGTAGGTGGCGCGAAGGCCGCCGTCCAGGCGATCGATGCCGGTGAAGCGGTTGGGCATCAGCAGGTTGACCTCGTCGAACTCGACGTCGAGGCTGTCCTCGTTCGGGAAGGCCGGATCGTTGTCCACCTTCGGCGACACGCTGATCTGACCGATCGGCTCGATGGTCTGGAAGCTGCTCTCGCCGTAGCGGACGAAGGGGTAGCGGACTGTGGTCATGGCCTGCGGGAAGAAGCGCAGGCGCTGAACGCTGTCGTTGCCCGTGCTGGCTGGGTCGTTCGGATCGAACCGCTGGGCGGTGTAGCCGGCCAGCAGGACGCTGCCCTCGATCGTGGTGACGAAACCGAGGTTGGAGTAGATGTCCCGCTGCCAGCCGGGCTGCATGGCCACACGCTGGGTGTCCGGACCGCCGCTGCCTGGACGGGCGATGGCCAGCAGGCTGCTGTCCAGGGACCAGCGCCCGCCCAGCAGGCTGCCGGGTTCGCCCAGGGCGTTGTAGCGCACCTCGGGCAGCACGTAGGGCTCCTGCACCGTGTTGCCCCAGCGCAGGTCCTGGAAGCTGTAGGCGTTGACCGCCGCGTAGTTGCGTCCGTTGAAGCCCTCGACGAAGGCGCGGCTGGTCAGCACCTCGTCGCGGATGTTGAAGTAGCGGCGCAAATACAGCTCGTCGCTCGCGCGCTTCAGATTGAAGCCCCAGCGCCAGGTCTCGTCGATGTCGAAAAGGCCGCTGGCGAAGGCGTGCCCGCGCCAGCGCCGGTCGTCGGCGCCCTTCAGCGTGCCGTTGGGGATTTCGCCTTGCGTGCCCGACGCGTCGAGCTGCAGTCGCCCGTTCTCGAAGCGCTTGCGGTACTGACCGCCCAGGAACACCCCCTGGTTCGAATAGCCGCCGAGGTCGAAGGTGGCGTCCTGGTCCGGTGCGATGTCCCAATAATAGTGGGTGATGGCGCCGAAACCGAGTTCGGAGCTGTTCCGGAAGCTCGGCGTCAGGAAGCCCGAGCGCCGGTCCACCGTGGGATCGGGGTGGGACAGATAGGGGGTGTAGAAGAACGGGACGCCGAACATCTCCATGAAGGCATCGCGGTAACGGACCTCATGGTCCTCGTTGTCCTGGACCACGCGGGCCGCGCGGATCTGCCAGACGGGTGCACGGGTCGGATCGGACTTGCACAGTTCGCAGGGGCTGTAGACGGCCCGGTTCAGGCGGATCAGCCGCCCGCCGCGCCGCTCGCCTTCGGCGCCGGCCATGCGACTGTTGTCGGTCATCAGCACGCGGACGTTCTCGACGAACGCGTCGCGCATGTCGTCGGTCAGTTCCGCGTAGTTGGAGAACAGGATGTCGCCCGACGGCTCGACCAGACGAACGTTGCCCGACGCAATCACCACCTTGGTCTTCTGGTTGTAGGTGATCGTGTCGGCGTGGACCGTCCGCGCGCCCTGCGACAGCTCCACGTTGCCCGACGCGGTCACGAGGCTATTTGCCTCATCGAAGGTGACGGTGTCCGCTCCCAGAAGGACCGGGGGGTCCTGCGGCTTTCCTGCGGCCGCTCCGGATGCCGGTCCCGAAGATGGAACGACAACTTCGAGCCGCCCCTCCTGCTCCGGCCCGGTCGCCCCAAAAGGCGGCGCGGCGTTCGCCTGCGGCGTCGGAGGGGGAGGCTGCTGCGCGTCGGCCAGATCGGCCATGACGACGCCGCAGGCGGCCATCAGGGCGACGATGCCGGACCGCAGGACCAGCGACCGGCGGTCCAACGGGCGATGCATCTTCGGGCTGGTGGCGCGGGCGCGCCGGGCATGTCGGGACGGGAGCTGGGACATGCCGAACGTTTGAGGTAACCAACCCGCCAAGTCAACGGTTTCGCGGCATGTTTCGCGAATTGTCCGATGCCTGTTGCCGACCGGGCAGAACATGAAAAAGGGGACCGGCCGCAAGCAGCGGACGTCCCCTTTTTTCGCAGCCGGTCAGCGCCTCTTTACGACACCTTCCGTACCCGTCGCACCTTCAGGCGAAGGCCTTGTAGGCGATCAGAGTGAAGGTGTCGCGCACCCCGGTCAGGGTCTGGATGTTTTCGGTGACGAATCGGCCGATGTCCAGATCCTGGGGGAGATAGCACTTCATCAGCAGGTCGTACTGGCCGGAGATGGAATGCACCTCCGACACCTGCTCGATGTCCTGAACGGCCTGATCGGCCACCTGATAGGCTTTGCCCAGCTCGCACTTGACCATGACGAAGATGGTCTGCATGGCGGTCAGCCCTCCTGCGAGGATTGCTCGGCGGGTTCGGCCGGGGCGGGGCGCCGCGCCGAGCGGAGCATGAAGGCCGGCATATGGTCGCCGAAGCCGATCACGGGTGTGTCGTCCTCGTCCTCGTCGCGGCGACGACGGCGATCGCGGTCCCGATCCCGGCGCGGTTCCTGGCGGCGGCTTTCCGCAGCGGCCAGCGATTCGCGCGGCTGGCGCTCCTCACGGGGCTGCCGCTCCTCACGGGGCTGCCGCTCCTCGCGCACCGGACGGTCCTCCCGGCTCGGGCGGTCCTCACGCGGTTGACGCTCCTCACGGGCCTGACGCTCCTCGCGGGGTGCGCGCTCTTCGCGCTCGGGACGTTCGGCGCGCTGCTCGCGCGGCGCGCGGTCGCCGCGCTCCTTGTCCTTGCCACGGCCCCGGCTGCGGCCGCGGCGCGCCTCGTCCTCGCTGAGGAACTCGGCCAACTCGAGGCCGTCAATGGCGATCAACGGAATCTCCCGCTTGATGAGACGGCTGATGGCCGACACCTGCTTGCCGTCCAGCGGACTGGCCAGGGTGAAGGCGCGGCCCGTGCGACCGGCCCGGCCGGTGCGTCCGATGCGGTGGACATAATCTTCGGCGCTGATCGGCACGTCGAAGTTGAAGACGTGGCTGAGGCCCTGCACGTCCAGGCCGCGCGCCGCCACGTCGGAGCAGACGAGCAGCGTGATCTCGCCCTTCTTGAAGGCTTCCAGCGTCTCCGTCCGCTTCGACTGCACCATGTCGCCGTGCAGCGCGCCGGCGTTGAAGCCGTGGCTCTCCAGCGACTTCTGCAGGATGGCGACGTCCCGCTTGCGGTTGCAGAAGATGAAGGCGTTCTTGACGTCCTCGGTGCGCAGCAGGTGGCGCAGCGCCTTGCGCTTGTCCTCTTCGTGCACCAGGACCATGGCCTGGGTCACCGTCTCCGACGGGGAGGCCGGCGGGGCGACGGTCACTTCCTTCGGATTCGACAGGAAGGCGTCGGCCAGACGGCGGATTTCCGGCGGCATGGTGGCGGAGAAGAACAGCGTCTGGCGCAGCTTCGGCAGCTTGCTGACGATCCGCTCGATGTCCGGGATGAAGCCCATGTCGAGCATCCGGTCCGCCTCGTCGATGACGAAGACCTTGATGTCGTTGAGCATGATGTTGCCGCGCTCGAACAGGTCGATGAGACGGCCCGGCGTCGCGATCAGCACGTCCACCCCGCGGTCCAGCCGCTTCACCTGCTCGGTGAAGGTTTCGCCGCCGATCAGAAGCGCCATGCTGAGCTTGTGGTGCTTGCCGTAGGTCTCGAAGCTTTCGGCGACCTGCGCCGCCAGCTCCCGAGTCGGCTCCAGGATGAGCGACCGGGGCATGCGCGCCCGTGCCCGGCCCGAGGCCAGGATGTCGATCATCGGCAAGGTGAAGCTGGCCGTCTTCCCGGTGCCGGTTTGCGCGCAGCCGAGCACGTCGCGGCCTTGCAGGACCCAGGGAATGGCCTGTTCCTGAATTGGCGTCGGCTGGGTGTAACCTTTATCCTCGATTGCCCGCAGGACGTCAGGTCCAAGCCCAAGTTCCGAAAAGAGCATCCAACCTGTTTCTGTCTGGAGTGCGAAAATCGTGCCGGTACGGCCCGACGAGTAGATGGTGCGGCAGAATATGAAGTCAAAGGGCGCTGTCAATAGACCTTGTGATGGAATCGTGCATCGCGTGGGTCCGGAAGGGCCGCTTGGCGCCCCGCGCCCGCTCGGCTAGGCTGTGAAAAGACCGTACAAACCGCGGAAATCCGGCCTGCGCGGGGGTTGTGGGCCTTCTTCCGGCTCTTTCCCCCACCTGGACCGGATAATGAAAAAAGGCAGCCCTCCGATGCTTCTTTCCTCCGAACGCTCCGTCCTGGTGGTGGTCGATATCCAGGAAAAACTGATGCCGTCGATCGCCGAGTCCGCGCGGGTCGAGCGCAACGCCGCCACCTTGCTGAGGGGCGCGGCCCTGCTCGGCGTGCCCGCCTTCGCCACCGAGCAGTACCCCAAGGGCCTCGGCCCGACCGCCGCCTCCCTGCGCGCCCTGCTGCCGCCGGACGGGGTGGTGGAGAAGATCAGCTTTTCCGCCGCGCGGGAGCCGGCCTTTCTGGAACGGCTGGAGCGGATTGGTCGGCAACAGATCGTGCTGGCCGGGTCGGAGGCCCATGTCTGCGTGATGCAGACGGCGCTGTCGCTGATCGGGCTGGGGTTCGAGGTGGTGCTGGTGGCCGACGCCGTGTCGTCGCGCACGCCCGCCAACGCGGAGCTTGGCATCGCCCGCATGCGCGCCGCCGGGGCGACCGTCGTCAGCACGGAGATGGTCCTGTTTGAGTGGATGGAGCGGTCGGACATCCCCGCCTTCAAGGCGGTGCTGGATCTGATTCGCTGATCGGATGAAAACAGTCAGAGCGAGAAAGGAAGAGGGATGAGCGACCGGATTCCCCTGATCCTGCTGCCCGGCATGCCGCTGGACGCCGCGTTGTGGGAGCACCAGACCGGCCATCTCGCCGATGTGGCGGAGCCGGCCGTTGGCGACCTGACCGGCCAGGACTCCATGGCCGCCCTCGCCGCCGCGGTGCTGGCGCGCTCGCCGGCGCGATTCGCGCTCGCCGGCCTGTCGATGGGTGGCTATGTGGCCTTCGAAATTCTGCGGCAAGCGCCGGAGCGGGTGGCGAAGCTCGCCCTGCTCGACACCAGCGCCCGCCCGGACACGCCGGAGCAGACGGCCACGCGCCAGGACGCCGTTCGTCTGGTGGGGCAGGGGCGGTTGCGGCAGGTGGTGGCCGCCGGCATGCCGCGCCTCGTCCATCCCGACCGGACGGGCGAAACGGCCCTGGTCGAACTCGGTGCAGGCCCAGGCCCAGCGGGTCGGGGCGGACGGCTACACGCGCCAGCAGACGGCGATCATGAACCGCCCGGACAGCCGTCCCGGCCTGGGAGCCATCGCCTGCCCGACGCTGGTGCTGTGCGGGCGGCAGGACGCCATCACGCCCCCGGCTCTCCACGAGGAGATCACCGAGGGGATTCCCGGCGCCCGCCTCGCCCTGATCGAGGATTGTGGCCATCTGTCGGCCATGGAACAGCCGCAGGCGGTCACCGCTCTGTTGCGGCAGTGGCTGCTCTACGCCTGAACGCCGTACTTCCCCGCCTCAGCAGTCAGGACCCCCGCCGCAGCCGTCCAGGTCGGCGCGGCGGGCCGGAAAAAGGGCGAAGGTCATGTCGCTGATGAGCGACCGGAAATCCGGGTCGTTCGGTCCCTGCGGACGGTCGAGCCAGCCGGTGGCCGAGGACAGCGTTCCGCCGCCCCGGCAGAAGGCCCCCTGGACCACGATGGGACCGCCGGGCGGGCTGGTGCGCAGGGGCTGGCCGCTGCACAGGTACGAGTTCAGGGTGGTCTCGGCGGGGTTGAAGGCCAGGACGACACGGTAATCGGGCCGCGCCGTCTGGTTGGGCGTGGTGGTGAAGTTGGTGCGCACGCCGGAGATGCGGTTCTGCATGTTGGCGGTCACCAGCGGCCCGAAGGTCTGCGGGTCCATGCCGAAGGGATTGCCGTGGATCACCACGCGCAGATCGCGGTTGGAGGCGGCGTAGGACACCTCGCTCAGCGTGTAGGCGGGGACGGGCAGGTCGGCCACCACGCGTTCGTTGGTGCAGGCCGCCGCCATCGCGCAGAGGGCGAGAACACCGGCACGGGACAGGAAGGTCATGGCTCGCCTGGGCTGCTGGGTGGACATGGGGTAAACAATCATGGGATGCCGCTGGGGTGGCTGCAAGCCCGCGCCCCCGGAAGAGCCGCGGCTCAGCCGACCGCGTAACCTGGCGGCGTCCAATCCGGACGCAGCCAGTTCCGGGCAGCGCGCTCGATCAGATTCGGATAGTTGGCGACCTCCGCGGGGCCGATCAGCGGCAGCCCCATGTCCGCCATGATTCTGGCGACCGAGGCAGCGTCCAGAGGCAGACTCAGATGGCGAGCGCGCTGGGCGATGTCCATCTCCTGGCCCCAATAGTAGACTCGGGTGGCGCCGGTGTTGTCCCGCATGCGGCGGACCTGCTCCAGACGGTCGTCACCGTAGAGCGGCTGCCAAATGTCGGCCATCAGAGTGTCCGCCGGCTCGTCGGGCCTGTGGGCGAGGGCGTTGCCCTGGATCACCGTCACCTTGGCGGCGGCCTCGGGCGGAAGCTGGCCGAACACGTCCATTATGGCGTTCACCGCGATCACCTCGGGGTCGAGTTCGACGACCGTGACGCGTGTGACCTCGGGCCGTAGGGCGGCGTTGGCGGCGGCCCAGCCCATGCCAAGCCCCATGACCACCGTGTGCCCCGCCGCGAAGCGGCAACCGATCTCCTGGCTTTCGATCTCCATGGGGGTCATCGACATCCAGGTGCGCGACGTCGGCCCGTCATGACGGATCAGCCCCGCCATGTCGGTGACCAGCATCGCCTCGCTCCAGTAGCCCTTGCAGATCAGCATCGGGGCGAGCAGAAGCTCCCAGCGCTCGCCTTTCCACGGACGGTAGGTCGGGCGGAACAGGTCCGTCTGGTACAGGGCGAGCGTCGCAGTCATGCGGCCGGAGTCTCACAGCGTTGTTTTGTACGCAAACGAGCGTACAGCGCCGCGGGTTACACGTCGATGTCGTCGACCCGGACGAACTTCGCGTTCTCCTGGATGAATTGGAAGCGCAGCTCCGGACGGCGGCCCATCAGCTCCTCGACGCGGGTCTTGGTGGCCTTCACGTCCTCCGCCTGCTCGGGGTCGGCGCTGTTCGGCACGACGACGCGCAGCAGCGTCCGCTTGGCCGGGTCCATGGTCGTCTCGCGGAGCTGGGCCGGCATCATCTCGCCCAAGCCCTTGAACCGGCTGATCTCCACCTTCTTGCCCTTGAAGGTCTTGTTCATGAGCTGGTCCTTGTGGGCGTCGTCGCGGGCGTAGACCGACTTGGCGCCGTGGCTGATGCGGTAGAGCGGCGGCAGGGCCAGATACAGGTGCCCGTTCTGGATCAGCCCGCCCATCTCCCGGTAGAAGAAGGTCATCAGCAGCGAGGCGATGTGCGCGCCGTCCACGTCGGCGTCGGTCATGATGATGACCCGCTCGTAACGCAGCTTGTCGCTGGAGAAGTCCTTTCCAACCCCGCAGCCGAGCGCCTGGGTGAGGTCGTTCAGCTCCTGGTTCGCCTTCATTTTGTCGGAGGAGGCCGAGGCAACGTTCAGGATCTTGCCGCGCAGCGGCAGGATGGCCTGGGTCTCGCGGTTGCGCGCCTGCTTGGCGGAGCCGCCCGCCGAATCGCCCTCGACCAGGAAGATCTCGGTGCCTTCCGGCGAGTTGCGCGAACAGTCGGCCAGCTTGCCGGGCAGGCGCAGGCGGCGGGTTGCGGACTTTCGTCCCAACTCCTTGGACTGCTTGCGCTTGGCGCGCTCCTCCGCCTTTTCGATCAGCCGTTCCAGAAGGGCCTTGGACGAGGAGGGGTCGCCCGACAGCCAGTGGTCGAAATGATCCTTGATTGCCGCCTCGACCAGCCGGTGGGCTTCCGCCGTCACCAGCTTCTCCTTGGTCTGGCCCTGGAAATGCGGCTCGCGGATGAAGACCGACAGCAGGATGCAGGCGTCGCCCATCACGTCGTCCGCGGTGACCTGGGTGGCGCGCTTGTTGTTGGTCAGCTCGCCGTAACCCTTCAGGCCGCGGGTCAGCGCGGCGCGCAGGCCGGCCTCGTGCGTGCCGCCCTGCGGGGTGGGCACCGTGTTGCAGTAGGTGTGCGAGAAGCCCTCGTCATCCTCCGGCCACGCGATGGCCCATTCCACGCGGCCCTGCTGGTTCGGGAAGTCCAGCGCGCCGGAGAAGGGCAGGCGGGTCAGCGTCCGGCGCTCCTTCAGGGCGGCGTTCAGGTAGTCGAGCAGGCCGCCGGGGAAGTGCAGCGTCTCCTGGGGCGGGGTCGTGCTGTCCGGCGACAGCAACGCCGGGTCGCAGCTCCAGCGGATCTCGACGCCCCGGTACAGGTAGGCCTTGGAGCGCGCCAGCCGGTACAGCCGGTGCGGCTCGAAATGCGCGGCCTCGCCGAAGATTTCGGGGTCGGCGTGGAAGCGGATGGTCGTGCCGCGGCGATTGGCCGCGCCCTGGCGGGTCAGCGGTCCCTGGGGCAGGCCGCGGCTGTAGTGCTGCACGTAGAGCTGGCGGTCGCGCGCCACCTCGACGATCAGCCGGTCCGACAGGGCGTTCACCACCGACAGTCCGACGCCGTGCAGGCCGCCGGAGGTCTGGTAGACCTTGTTGGAGAATTTGCCGCCCGAATGCAGGGTGGTGAGGATGACCTCCAGCGCCGATTTGCCCGGGTACTTGGGGTGATCGTCGATCGGGATGCCGCGCCCGTTGTCGCGCACCACCACCGTGCCGTCGACGGTCAGCTCCAAGTCGATGCGGCTGGCGTGG
Organism: Azospirillum sp. UENF 312511; assembly: GCF_058780635.1. NCBI lineage: Bacteria > Pseudomonadati > Pseudomonadota > Alphaproteobacteria > Rhodospirillales > Azospirillaceae > Azospirillum > Azospirillum sp. UENF 312511. Next base: position 1,072,264 of record NZ_JBSNCG010000001.1, read on the forward strand.
CCGGCCACCGCCTCGTCCATGGCGTTGTCCAGAACCTCGGCCACCAGATGGTGCAACGCCCGGTCGTCGGTGCCGCCGATGTACATGCCGGGGCGCCGGCGGACGGGCTCAAGCCCTTCCAGAACCTCGATATCCTGGGCGGAATAGGTCTCGGCCTTGCGCGCCGTGTTCTCGAAAAGATCGCTCATGGCCCCAGTTATAGGAATTTCGTCAGGGCTGCGCAAGCGCATGCGGTGGCTCCTATATACTCCCCGCACCATATTTTGTGATGCGCTTTTTCGACCCCAGAATGAACGAGGGCGGAGGCACGATGAGCGACGGCACTCCCACCGATCAGAACCAAGCTCAACCGGACATGGCCCATCCCGATATGGAAGGCGGTCCGGCGTTGCGCACCATCGCCATGCCGGCGGACACCAACCCCAACGGCGACATCTTCGGCGGCTGGCTGCTGTCCCAGATGGATCTGGCCGGCGGCGTCGCCGCCCTGCGCCGGGCGGGCGGGCGCGTGGCGACGGTGGGGATCGAGGCGATGACCTTCCATAAGCCGGTCTATGTCGGCGACGAGGTGAGCTGCTTCGCCCATGTCACCAAGGTGGGCCGAACCTCCATCCGCGTCCGGGTCGAGACCTGGGTGCGCCGCCAGCGCAGCGCGGGGGAGGCGATCAAGGTGACGGAGGGCGTCTTCACCTACGTCGCCATCGGCGAGGACCGCCGCCCGCGCGAGGTCCCGCCGGAGTGAAGCGCCACCCGCCTTCTTTCGAAGGTTGCGCACTGTGTCCCTCTCCTTTGGGGGTGTAAGCCGCCTATTACTCAGCGGCGCAAAGAGCATGGCGCGGTGAATTCTTTCGGATTGCTTCTTTTCCGTTTGACCGAAGGAATCGCGTATGATTCCATCATACCGCCATGACCATGCTCCAGAACCTCACAGACTCGCTGAAACGCGCCGCGAAAAGCGCCCTTCGCCAGGCCATCGGGCCGGCCATCGGCTCCTGCGTCGTCGCCTACTTCGTCTATTACGCCGTCCAGGGGGACCGCGGGCTGCTCGCCATGAACCACCTGAAGGCGGAGATCGCCACGGCGGAATCCGTTCTGGATCAGGTGAAGGCCGAGCGCGAGCGAATGGACCGCCGCGCGCAACTGATGCGCAGCGACCACCTGGACCGCGACATGCTGGACGAGCGTGCGCGCACGATGTTGAACCTTTCAGGCCCCCGCGACGTCATAATCGCACTCCCTCCGGCACAGCTCGAAGGTGATGCTAGCGCTGAGAAGTAGGTCATATCAGTGAATTAACCGAAAGCCGGTTAACGCCGAATTTCGCGTTTAAAAACAGATATTTGCGTCTCGTGCGCTTGTCGTGTACTGTGCGCCCCGCATCCGCTTCCGGTGCGAGGGGGATGCACCCTCATAAGTGGGATGTACCCTCGCAACGTGCTGCAGCCCTGGCTGTTCGCTTGCCGTCGCTGCATAAACCCTGGGGAGGAAACATGGCCGCGTCACGACGCCGTCCGAAGGCGCAGACTGACTCCGCTTCGAAGCAGGCCGCTTCGACCGAGGATCTGATCAAGTACTATCGCGAGATGCTTCTGATCCGCCGCTTCGAGGAGAAGGCGGGCCAGCTCTACGGCATGGGCCTCATCGGCGGTTTCTGCCACCTCTACATCGGCCAGGAAGCCGTTGTGGTCGGCATCCAGGCCGCGCTGAAGGACAACGACGACGTCATCACCAGCTACCGTGACCATGGCCACATGCTGGCCTGCGGCATGGACCCCAAGGGCGTGATGGCCGAGCTGACCGGCCGCCGTGGAGGCTACTCCAAGGGCAAGGGCGGTTCGATGCACATGTTCAGCCGCGAGAAGAACTTCTACGGCGGCCACGGCATCGTCGGCGCGCAGGTTCCGCTGGGCACCGGTCTCGCCTTCTCGCACAAGTACAACAAGGATGACGGCCTGTCCGCGGTCTATTGCGGCGACGGCGCCATCAACCAGGGTCAGGTTTACGAGAGCTTCAACATGGCGGCTCTGTGGAAGCTGCCGGTGCTCTACGTGATCGAGAACAACAAGTACGCCATGGGCACCTCGCAGGAGCGCGCCTCGGCGGGCGAACTGCACCAGCGCGGCGCGGCCTACGGCATTCCCGGCCATCAGGTCAACGGCATGGACGTCCTCGAGGTCCGCGAGGCCGCCGACAAGTGGGTGGAATACATCCGCGCCGGCAACGGCCCGGTCATCCTCGAGATGAAGACCTACCGCTACCGCGGCCACTCGATGTCCGACCCGGCCAAGTACCGGACCAAGGAGGAGGTCGAGAAGATGCGGAGCGAGTCCGATCCGATCGACAACCTGAAGCGCGTCCTGCTGGAAGGCGCTTACGTGACCGAGGACCAGCTCAAAGAGATCGACCGCGAGGTCAAGGCCGTGGTGACCGAGGCTGCCGAATTCGCGCAGCAGAGCCCCGAGCCCGATCCGGCGGAGCTGTGGACGGACGTCCTGGTCGAAGCCTGACGACAACGATAAGAGGAGCGGCGCCGAGGGCCGGAGGCTATGCCTCCCGGCGAACCCGCGCCGCCGGAGGTTGAGGAATGCCGATCGAAGTGCTGATGCCGGCGCTGTCGCCCACCATGACCGAGGGCAAGCTGGCGAAGTGGGTCAAAAAGGAAGGTGACGAGGTCAAGTCCGGCGACGTGCTCGCCGAGATCGAGACCGACAAGGCGACCATGGAGGTCGAGGCGGTCGATGAAGGCCGCATCGGCAAGATCCTGGTCGCCGAGGGCACCGAGAACGTCGCCGTGAACACCCCCATCGCCGTGATCCTCGGCGAGGGCGAGAGCGTCACCGACGCCGTGTCCGGCTCCCCGACGCCGGCCCCGAAGGTCGCCGCCGAGCCGGTGGTGAAGGACACGGGCGCACACGCCCCGGCCACCCTGCCAGTCGGTCCGGCCAGCGGCCCGGCCGCCGCGCCGCCGGCCTCGGACGAGGACAAGTTCTTCGACAAGACGGTGAAGAAGACCGTCCGCGAAGCGCTGCGCGACGCCATGGCCGAAGAGATGCGCCGCGACCCGACCGTCTTCCTGATGGGCGAGGAAGTCGCGCAGTACCAGGGCGCCTATAAGGTGTCGCAGGGCCTGCTCCAGGAGTTCGGCGCCGACCGCGTCATCGACACGCCGATCACCGAGATCGGCTTCGCCGGCCTGGGCGTCGGCGCGGCCTTCCGCGGCCTGCGCCCGATCGTCGAGTTCATGACCTTCAACTTCGCGTTGCAGGCGATCGACCATATCGTGAACTCGGCCGCCAAGACGCTGTACATGTCCGGCGGCCAGATGGGTTGTCCGATCGTGTTCCGCGGCCCGAACGGCGCCGCCGCCCGCGTCGCCGCGCAGCACAGCCAGGACTTCACCCCCTGGTACGCCAGCATTCCGGGTCTGAAGGTCGTCGCCCCCTACAGCGCGTCGGACTTCAAGGGCCTGATGAAGTCGGCGATCCGCGATCCGAACCCGGTCATCTTCCTCGAGAACGAGATCCTCTACGGCCAGTCCTTCGAGGTGCCGGAGAGCGAGGACTTCATCGTTCCGATTGGCCGCGCCAAGATCCGCCGCGCCGGCACGGACGTGACGATCACCGCCCACTCGCTGATGGTCAGCTACGCGCTCGCCGCCGCCGATCTGCTGGAGAAGGACGGGATCAGCGCCGAGGTCATCGACCTGCGCACGATCCGTCCGCTCGACACCGAGACGATCGTCAACTCCGTCAAGAAGACCAACCGCCTCGTCACCGTCGAGGAGGCCTGGCCGACCTGCGGCATCGGTGCCGAGCTGTCGGCCCTGATGATGGAGCAGGCCTTCGACTATCTGGACGCCCCGGTGATCCGCGTGACCGGCCTCGACGTGCCAATGCCCTACGCGGCGAACCTGGAAAAGCTCGTCCTTCCTTCGCCCGACCGCATCGCGGAAGCGGCGAAGAAGGCCTGCTACCGCAAGTAAGGAGGGCGAGCGAATGACCATCCAGATTCTCATGCCCGCCCTCTCTCCCACGATGACCGAGGGCAACCTCGCCAAGTGGCTGAAGAAGGAAGGCGACGCGGTGAAGTCCGGCGACGTGATCGCCGAGATCGAAACCGACAAGGCCACCATGGAAGTGGAGGCGGCCGACGAAGGCCGTCTCGGCAAGATCCTCGTGCAGGCCGGCACGCAGGGCGTCGCGGTGAACACCCCGATCGCCGTGCTGCTGGAAGAGGGCGAGGACGACAGCGCGCTCGCCAAGGCCGCCGCTCCCGCTCCGGCTGCTGCGCCTGCCGCTGCTCCGGCCCCGGCGGCTTCCGCTCCGGCGGCGGCTCCGGCTCCGCAGGCCGCGGCCGCTCCGGCTCCCGCCGCCCAGGGCGGTGGCCGCGTGTTCGCCAGCCCGCTGGCCCGCCGTCTGGCCGAACAGGCCGGTCTCGACCTGAAGGCCGTCAAGGGCTCCGGCCCGAACGGCCGCATCGTCAAGGCTGACGTCGAGGCCGCCAAGGCCGGGGGCACCGCCAAGGCCGCGGCTCCGCAGGCCGCCGCTCCGGCTCCCGCCGCGGCCCCGGCGGCTGCTCCGGCCGCCGCCGCTCCGGCCCCGAAGGCCGCGGGCATCGACGCCAAGGACCTCTCGGACAAGCTGGGCATGCGCTACAAGGCGCAGCCGAACAGCTCCATGCGCAAGACGATCTCCCGTCGTCTGACCGAGGTGCAGCAGACGGTGCCGGATTACTTCCTGGCCATCGACTGCGAGTTGGATGCGCTGCTGAAGGTCCGCTCGGACCTGAACGCCCGCTCCAAGGACTACAAGCTGTCGGTCAACGACTTCATCATCCGCGCCGCCGCGCTGACGCTGAAGAAGTTCCCGAACATCAACGCCGCCTGGTCGGAGGAGGCCATCCTCCGTTATGACCACGTCGACATCTCGGTCGCCGTGGCCACCCCGACCGGCCTGATCACGCCCATCGTCAAGAAGGCGGAGACCAAGGGGCTGGCCGAGATCTCCAACGAGATGAAGGGTCTGGCGGAGCGCGCCCGCGACGGCAAGCTGAAGCCGGAGGAGTACCAGGGCGGCACCTTCTCGATCTCCAACCTCGGCATGTACGGCATCCGGGAGTTCGCGGCGATCATCAACCCGCCGCAGGCCTGCATCATGGCGGTTGGCGCCGGTGAGCAGCGTCCGGTCGTGAAGAACGGCGCGCTCGCCATCGCCACCGTGATGACCGTCTCGGTCACCGTGGACCACCGCGTCGCCGACGGCGCGCAGGGTGCGGAATTCCTCGCGGCTTTCAAGAAGCTGATCGAGGACCCGCTGAGCATGCTGCTGTAAGGGGGCGCGGACCATGGCTGACATGAACTACGATCTCATCGTCATCGGCGGCGGTCCGGGCGGCTATGTGGCGGCGATCCGCGCCGCCCAGCTCGGCCTCAGCACCGCGGTGGTGGAGCGAGAGAATCTCGGCGGCATCTGCCTCAACTGGGGCTGCATCCCGACCAAGGCGCTCCTGCGCTCCGCCGAGGTGCTGCGCAACGCCAAGCACGCCGCGGATTACGGGCTGGTCATCCAGAACCCGTCCTTCGACCTGGACAAGGTCGTTCAGCGGTCCCGCAAGGTGGCGGGGCAGCTCAACGGCGGCGTCAAGCACCTGCTGAAGAAGAACAAGGTCGCCGTCATCGAGGGCGAGGCCAAGCTGCTCGGCAAGGGGCAGGTGGCCGTGACCAAGGGCGGCGCGGCGGTCGGCACCTTCGGGGCGAAGAACATCATCATCGCCACGGGCGCCCGTGCCCGCACCCTGCCAGGTCTGGAGGACGACGGCAACCTCGTCTGGACCTACCGCAAGGCGATGACCCCGAACACGACGCCGAAGTCGCTGCTGGTCATCGGCTCCGGCGCCATCGGCATCGAGTTCGCCAGCTTCTACAACGAGCTGGGCGCCAAGGTGACGGTGGTCGAGGTGATGGACCGCATCCTGCCGGTCGAGGACGAGGAAATCTCGGCCTTCGCCCGCAAGCAGTTCGAAAAGCAGGGCATGCGCATCATCACCAACGGCAAGGCCGGCAACCTGCGCAAGGGTGCCGACAGCGTGACGGTGGCGGTGGAAGCCAACGGCAAGACCGAGGACATCACGGTCGACCGCGTGATCCTTGCCGTCGGCATCGCGCCGAACACGGAGAATCTGGGCCTGGAGAACACCAAGGTCCAGACCGACCGCGGCCACATCAAGACCAACGCCAACTGCCAGACCGACGAGCCGGGCGTCTACGCCATCGGCGACGTGACGGGGGCTCCCTGGCTCGCCCACAAGGCCAGCCACGAGGGCGTCATCGCCGTCGAGCACATCGCCGGCAAGCACCCGCACGCGCTGGATGTCCGCAACATCCCGGGCTGCACCTACTCGCACCCGCAGATCGCGTCGGTCGGTCTGACCGAGAAGAAGGCGAAGGAGGCGGGCTACGAGGTCCGCGTCGGCCGCTTCCCCTTCATCGGCAACGGCAAGGCCATTGCTCTGGGAGAGGCGGACGGCATGGTGAAGACCGTGTTCGACGCCAAGACCGGCGAACTGCTGGGGGCCCACATGGTCGGCGCCGAGGTGACGGAGCTGATCCAGGGCTACACGGTCGCCAAGACCATGGAGACCACCGAGCAGGAGCTGATGCAGACGGTGTTCCCGCATCCGACCCTGTCGGAAATGATGCACGAGTCGGTTCTTGATGCCTACGGTCGGGCCATCCACTTTTAAGTGGCCCTTCTGATCGACTGAGTGGGGTCTGATCGACGGTCGTTTCCTCCCTCGCCCTACGGGGCGGGGGAGCAACGATTGTGACTCCGTCATCCTTTTGGCGGTGTTGTGTCGTCGCGGCCGATAATCAGACTTGACCGGTCGGTCATTCCGGCCTATCCGGCGGGACTGTGTCCGCCGGCCTTGCGCCGTTCCCTGCGCCGCCCCTTGCGCGGTCGGTGGCGCGTTACCGTTCAGCATCGGCGCTGCCATCGGGCAGCCCGTGGGAGCACTTCAGACCATGACCGTGGCCGATCACCCCGAGAAGCTTCGCCATCCCGAAAAGGCCCACAAGCCCGACAACCCGATCCAGCGCAAACCGGGCTGGATTCGCGTCAAGGCGCCGACCAGCCAGGAATACAACGAGACGCGCAACCTGATGCGCGGACTCAAGCTCAACACCGTGTGCGAGGAGGCCGCCTGCCCGAACATCGGGGAGTGCTGGAAGCACAAGCACGCGACCTTCATGATCCTCGGGTCCGTCTGCACCCGCGGCTGCGCCTTCTGCAACGTCGGCACCGGCCGTCCCGACCAGCTCGACCCGCACGAGCCGGACAATGTGGGGGAGGCGGTGGCCCAGCTGAAGCTGAGCCACGTCGTCGTCACCTCGGTGGACCGCGACGACCTGGAGGACGGTGGGGCGGAGCATTTCGCCCGGACCATCCGCGCCATCCGCGCGGCGTCCCCCGACACCACCATCGAGATCCTGACCCCCGACTTCCAGAAGAAGAAGGGTGCCGTGGAGGTGGTGGTCGAGGCGAAGCCGGACGTCTTCAACCACAATCTGGAAACCGCGCCGCGGCTCTACCCGACGATCCGTCCGGGTGCGCGCTACTTCACCTCGCTGCAGTTGCTGGCGCGTGTGAAGGAGCTGGACCCGTCCATGTTCACCAAGTCCGGAATCATGGTGGGCCTGGGTGAGACGCGCGAGGAGGTGGGGCAGGTGATGGACGACCTGCGCGCCGCCGATGTTGACTTCATGACGATCGGCCAGTACCTCCAGCCGACGCCCAAGCACGCGGCGGTGGACCGGTTCGTGACTCCGGAAGAATTCCAGAGTTACGCAACACTTGGCCGCGGCAAGGGTTTCCTGATGGTGGCCTCGACGCCGCTGACCCGCTCCAGCTATCACGCGGGGGCGGACTTCGCGAAGCTGCGGGAGGCTCGCCTCCGCAAGCTCGCGGCAACGGCGGGCTGAAAGGCGGCGGGCTAAGAGGCGGCCGAAAGAGAAACGGAGCGGGTATGCCGACGCACGCGGAAAAGAAGGTTCTTCCCTACACGCCGGAGCAGATGTACCGGCTGGTCGCCGATGTGGAGAAGTACCCAGAATTCCTGCCCTGGTGCCTCGCCGCCCGCATCCGCCGCCGCGAAGGCGATGTGATGTTCGCGGACCTCGTCATCGGCTTCAAGATGGTCCGCGAACGCTTCACCTCGCGGGTGGAACTGGACGAGGCGAACCGCCGCATCAACGTCCAGTACACCGAGGGGCCGTTCCAGTACCTGAACAACCACTGGATCTTCACCCCGCACGAGGGCGGCGTCTGCGTGGATTTCTACGTGGACTTCGAGTTCCGTTCCAAGATGCTGCAGAAGATCATGGGGGTGCTGTTCAACGAGGCGGTGCGCCGGATGGTGCAAGCCTTCGAGACCCGCGCCAATCAGCTCTACGGCAACGGCGCCACCCGGCCCGCCGCGGCGCGGACCGCCTGAGGCCGGTGTTCCCTCAGCGAATCCCGGTTTCCGGCCGGGCCGTGCGCAGCCGCTCCAGCGCGGTCTGCACGGTCGCGAGGCGCACCGCCTCGCGGTCGCCGGGGAAGGTGTATTCCTTGTGCTTGGCGGCGCCGCGGCGGACCGCCGTGGCGATGTAGACGCGCCCCACCGGCTTTTCCGGCGTTCCCCCGCCGGGCCCGGCGACTCCGGTCACCGCCACCGTCACGTCGGCCTTCGACTTCGCCAGGGCACCCACCGCCATCGCCACAGCGACCTCCGGGCTGACCGCGCCGTGGGCGTGGATCAGGCTGGGCGGCACGCCGAGCATCTCCGACTTGGCGACGTTGGAGTAGGTGACGAAGCCCCGGTCAACCACCTTGGACGAACCCGCGATATCGGTCAGCGCCCCCGCGATCAGGCCGCCCGTGCAGGATTCGGCGGTCGCCAGGGTGTAGCCGGCCAATTCATATTCCGCGAGCAGCTTGGCGGCGAGTTCGCGGATGTGATCGGGAAACATGCGGGTCCCTTTCGTCGTCGTGCCAGAAACAGCCCCTTTCCCGTCGCGGGAGAGGGCTACGGAAAGCTCATGCTATCCCGGCAGACGGACCGTCGCCATCGCCTGCGCCGCGATGCCCTCGCCGCGCCCGGTGAAGCCCAGCCGCTCCGTCGTCGTCGCCTTCACGCTGACCCGGTCCACCGGCATGCCCAGAATTTCGGCAACACGCGCGGTCATCGCCTCGCGGTGCGGGCCGACCTTCGGGCGCTCGCAGATGATCGTCACGTCGACATGGGCGATCCGCCCACCGCGCGCCGTCACCAACTCCGCCGCGTGTTTCAGGAACAGCGCGCTGTCGGCGCCGCGCCATTGCGGGTCGCTGGGCGGGAAGTGGCTGCCGATGTCACCGGCACAGAGCGCGCCCAGGATGGCGTCGGTCAGCGCGTGCAGCCCGACGTCGGCGTCCGAATGGCCGTCCAGCCGGTGGGTGTGCGGCACCCGCACGCCGCAGAGCGTGACGTGATCGCCCTCGGCAAAGCGGTGCACGTCGAAGCCCGATCCGGTGCGAATATCAGACAGGGCGGAATCGAGCGCACGGGTGGCGCGGGTCAGGTCGTCGGGGGTCGTCACCTTGAAATTCTCCTCCCTGGCGGGCACCAGCGCGACCGGCAGCCCGGCGCGTTCGGCGACCGCCGCGTCGTCGGTCAGTTCCAGCCCGGCGGCGGCGCGATGCGCGGCCAGGATGTCGGGAAAGCGGAAGCCCTGCGGGGTCTGGGCGCGCCACAGGCCCACGCGGTCCACCGTGCCGGCCACCAGCCCATCCTTACCGCGCTTCAGCGTGTCGGCGACCGGAACGGCGGCCAGCGCCGCAGGGTGGGTGTCGAGCGCCGCGATCACCGCGTCGATGGTGCCGGCGTCGATCAGCGGGCGGGCCGCGTCGTGGATCAGCACGAGGCCCGGCGCCGAGTTGGTCAACGCCTCCAGCCCGTTGCGCACCGAATCCTGGCGGGACGCCCCGCCGGCTACCGGTTCGGGCAGGTCCAGCCCCACGACGGCCGCATCGTAGAGATCGCGAAAGGCGGGATTGATGACGACGCGCACCGCGCTCACCTTGGGGTGGCGCCGGAACGCCTCCACCGTATGGCGCAGTACGGGCTGTCCGGCCAGATCGAGATACTGCTTGGGCCGCTCACCGCCGAACCGCTGGCCGGTGCCGGCGGCGACGATCAGCGCGATGCAGGAAGACATGGGACGTATCCGTGCCGTTTGGGCTATGGTATCCGCGCTTGACGGGCCGTCCGCATGACGCTTACGTCATGGCGGCCGGACGCAGCGGAGCCTAGCCGCTCACCGGCGTTCCGCCAAGAGCTTCAGAGACTTGTCCAACAGCGACTTTGGGTCCAACAGCGACTTTGGGTTTCCGCAGAGGGAAGGGCACGGGTCCGCCGCATGTCGCAGAACATCGTCTACAGCCTGACCGCGCTGATGGCTCTGCTGCCGGCGTCCATCTACCCGTACCACCGGATCGCGGGGCAGGGGGCGGACGGGCGGTCCGCCTATTTCTGGGGCGCCCTGGCGCTTGGCTTCGCCGGGCCGGCGGCCTGGGCGCTGACCCAAGTGGCGGGACGCTGGCACACCGGCCTGTCCACCGCGCTGTGGATCACCATCGCCGCCTGCATGCTGCTGTTCATGGCGATGAGCGCGCTGACCCGGTCGGCATGGCGGCTGTCACCGCTGCTGCTGCCCTATCTGCTGACGGTCGGCGCCTTCGCGACGCTGGCCCAGCAGGCCCCGGCGCCCGTGTTGCGCGGCGGGGCGCCGGGAATCTGGATCGACCTGCACATCGCCGTGTCGGTCATCACCTATGCGCTGCTGACCATGGCCGCCGTGGCCTCGCTCGCCGCCTTTCTTCAGGAACGGGCGCTGAAGTCGAAACGCCCGACGCCGCTGACCCGCTTCCTGCCCCCGGTGACGGAGAGCGAGCGGATGCAGCTCCACCTTCTCGGCGCGTCGGAGGCGGTTCTGGGGGCCGGTCTCGCCACGGGAATGGCGGTGCTCTATTACGAAACCGGCGCGCTGCTGCGCGCCGACCACAAGACGCTTCTGTCCGTGGCCAGCTTCGTCGTCATCGGTGGGTTGCTGCTCGCCCACGCCCGCACCGGCGTGCGCGGGCGGATGGCCGCGCGTCTCGTGCTGATCGCCTATCTCCTGCTGACTCTCGCCTATCCGGGCGTCAAGTTCGTCACCGACGTCCTGCTCGGCTAACCCCCACGCATGACAGCCAGCGCGGCGTTCGCGGGATGTGCACTTGCAACATGCCGAAACGCTGTGCTACCGTGCACAAATTCTCATCATATCGCTAATGTGCCCATCATGTGGGCAGGTGAACATGGCCATTCAAATCGGCACCATCTCGCTTGAGGGTCCGGTGATCCTCGCCCCTATGTCCGGCGTTACCGACCTGCCGTTCCGGCGGCTGGTGAAGCAGTCGGGCTGCGGACTGGTCGTCTCCGAGATGGTCGCGAGCCAGGCGATGATCCGCGAGAACCGCCAGACGCTGCGCATGGTCGAGTGCGAGCCGGAGCAGTTCCCCATGGCCGTCCAGCTCGCCGGCTGCGAGCCGGACGTGATGGCCGAGGCGGCGAAGCTGAACGAGGACCGCGGGGCGGCCATCATCGATATCAACTTCGGCTGTCCGGTGAAGAAGGTGGTCAACGGCCATGCCGGCTCCTCCCTGATGCGCGACGAGGCGCTCGCCGCCCGCATCCTGAAGGCCACGGCAAAGGCCGTCTCGATCCCGGTGACGCTGAAAATGCGCAAGGGGTGGGACGACAACAGCCTGAACGCCCCCCGGCTGGCTCGCATCGCCGAAGAGTGCGGGATCAAGCTGGTCACCATCCACGGACGCACCCGCGAGCAGTTCTACAATGGCACCGCCGACTGGTCCTTCATCCGCTCCGTGAAGGAGGCGGTGTCGATCCCGGTGGTGGTCAACGGCGACATCACATCCTTCGACGCCGTGGACCGCGCGCTCGCCGAGTCCGGTGCCGACGGGGTGATGATCGGACGCGGCGCCTACGGGCGCCCCTGGTTCCCCGCCCAGGTGATGCATTACATCCGCACCGGCGAGCGGCTGCCCGACCCGCCGCTGCACGAGCAGCTCGACACGCTGCTGGAGCATTACGACGCCATGCTGACCCATTACGGCGTCGAAGGCGGGCTGCGCGTCGCCCGCAAGCACATCTCCTGGTACTCAACGGGCTTGCGCGACTCCGCCGAATTCCGCTCGGAGGTCAACCGCATGTCCGATCCCGAACGAGTCCGCGGCTTCATCCGCGACTTCTACGCCCCGGCGATCGAAAGGATGGCTGCCTGATGGCCCGTGCATCTGCCGCTGCTCCACTGCCCCGCCGCCCGGCGCGGCCCCGTGCGCCCTCCAACTCCTACCGCCCCGTCCGCCCCTGCATCGATCCGTCCGTCATGCTGAACGCGCTCCCCGACCCGGTCCTGGTCGTCGACGGCTCCGGCGACATCCGCTATGTGAATCTGGAGGCTCAGGAGTTCTTCGGCCTGTCCGCCGCCATGATGGAAGGCATGCCGCTGGCCGAACTTCTGCCGCCCAACAGCCCGGTCAGCCAGTTGATCGAGCAGGTCCAGCAGGGCCGCCACCGCGCCTCGCAGGAGGGCGTGGTCATCGACACGCCGCGCATCGGCCCGCACCACGTCACCGTGCGGGTCACCGCGCTGGGCGAGCCCACCGACCATGTGCTGCTGACGGTCAACGAGCGCACGCTGGCCCGCAAGATCGACAACTCCCTGACCCACCGCAACGCCGCCCGCTCGGTCACCGCCATGGCGTCGATGCTGGGGCATGAGGTGAAGAATCCGCTGTCGGGCATCCGCGGCGCGGCGCAGCTTCTGGAAGAGAACTGCAGCGAGTCCGACCGGGTGCTGACCCGGCTGATCTGCGACGAGGCCGACCGCATCGTCGCGCTGGTCAACCGGATGGAGGTCTTCTCCGATCAGCGTCCGCTGGAGCGCAGCGCGGTGAACATCCACACCGTTCTGGAGCATGTCCGCAAGGTGGCCCAGAGCGGCTTCGCGCGGAACATCCGCTTCATCGAGCGCTACGACCCGTCGTTGCCTCCGGTCTATGGCAACCGCGACCAGCTCATCCAGATTTTCCTCAACCTGATTAAAAATGCGGCAGAAGCTGCACCGGAATCGGGCGGCGAGATCATACTCAGCACATCTTATCAGCACGGCGTCCGCATGGCCCTGCCCGGCGGCGACACCCGCCTGCACCTGCCGTTGCTGGTGTCCGTTCAGGATAATGGGGACGGCATACCCGACGACCTGCGCTCCAACCTGTTCGATGCGTTCATTACGACCAAGGTCAATGGGACTGGCCTGGGGCTTGCATTGGTAGCCAAAATCGTCGGCGACCACGGCGGCGTCATCGAATTTGACAGCCAGCCGCGCCGCACCGTCTTCAAGGTCTCGCTACCCATGTTCGATGAAGCGCAGATGAGCGGCGATCCTGCACCGGCCAGAGGCATCCGAGGGGCCATCGGATGAGTGCAGCCACGATCCTGGTTGCGGACGACGACCGCGCCATCCGCACCGTTCTGACCCAGGCGCTCGCCCGTCTCGGCCATGAGGTGCGCACCACCGGCAACGCCTCCACGCTCTGGCGCTGGGTGGCGGACGGGCAGGGCGACCTCATCATCACCGACGTGGTGATGCCCGATGAGAACGGGCTGGACCTGATCCCGCGGATCAAGAAGATCCGGCCGGACCTGCGCATCATCGTGATGAGCGCGCAGAACACGCTGATCACCGCCGTGAAGGCGGCGGAGCGCGGCGCCTTCGAGTATCTGCCCAAGCCCTTCGACCTGAAGGAACTGGTTTCGGTCGTCGAGCGGGCGCTGAACTCCAACACGCCGCCGGCGGCGTTGCCCGCCGACGCCGGCGAGGCGGACGAGCAGCTTCCCCTGATCGGCCGCTCGCCGGCCATGCAGGAGATCTACCGCGTCCTTGCCCGTTTGATGGGCACCGACCTGACCGTGACCATCACCGGCGAGTCGGGCACCGGCAAGGAACTGGTGGCGCGCGCGCTGCACGACTACGGCAAGCGCCGCAATGGCCCCTTCGTCGCGATCAACATGGCGGCCATCCCGCGCGAACTGATCGAGTCCGAGCTGTTCGGCCATGAAAAGGGCGCCTTCACCGGAGCCACCAATCGGTCGACCGGCCGCTTCGAGCAGGCGCAGGGCGGCACCCTGTTCCTCGACGAGATCGGCGACATGCCGCTGGAGGCGCAGACCCGCCTGCTGCGCGTGCTGCAGGAGGGCGAGTACACCACCGTCGGCGGACGTACACCGATCAAGACGGACGTACGCATCGTCGCCGCGACCCACCGCGACCTGCGCACCTTGATCCGCCAGGGCCTGTTCCGCGAAGACCTGTTCTATCGCCTGTGCGTCGTCCCCATCCGCCTGCCGCCGCTGCGCGAGCGTACGGAGGACGTGCCGCTTCTGGTTCGCCACTTCCTGAACCAGTGCTCGGCGCAGGGACTGCCGGTGAAGAGCATCGACCAGCCCGCCATGGACCGGTTGAAGCGCTACCGCTGGCCGGGCAACGTGCGCGAGCTGGAAAACCTTGTCCGCCGCCTCGCCGCGCTCTATTCGCAGGAGGTCATCGGGCTCGACGTGGTAGAGGCGGAGCTTGCCGACACCACCCCCGCCGCCCAGCCGGTGGAGGAACCGCAGGGCGAGGGCCTGTCCGCCGCCGTGGAGCGCCACCTGAAGGATTATTTCGCCGCCCACAAGGATGGTATGCCGTCGAACGGCCTGTACGACCGGGTGCTGCGCGAGGTGGAACGGCCGCTGATCTCGCTCAGCCTCTCGGCGACGCGGGGAAACCAGATCAAGGCGGCGCAGCTCCTCGGCCTCAACCGCAACACGCTGCGCAAGAAGATCCGCGACCTCGACATCCAGGTGGTGCGCGGGCTGAAGTGATCCGGCGCCGGGCGGTTCGGCCCGGCGTCGCTTCCAACCCACAGCGTGCTGTTTTTGCGACAGGCGTTTGGCGCCTCTGCCGTTCGCAATGCTCCTTAGGGACTGTGCGAAAGGCAGAGGGGTTGCCGCTTGGCAGGACGGCAACAGCTCGTGTATCATTCTGGCAACAGACTGGTTGCCGGATTGATGTCGCCCACACCCCCTGAACCCGTCACGCCGCTTTGGCAGCAGTTCCTTCGTTGGGCAGCCCGTGTCGGGCTGGCGAAGCGGCTTGCCTTCGCGCTGTCGCTGGCGGCCTTGGTGGCGGGCTTCGCGACCTACACGGCGCTGACGGAGAGCGCGCCCTTCGGGGAAACCAACCCGCGCACCGTCACGTGGCTGCTGACCCTCGATCTGGCACTGTTGCTCCTGCTCGGCGTGCTGATCGCGCGGCGGATCGTCTATCTGTGGATCGGGCGGCGGCGCGGCCTCGCCGGGTCGCAGATGCATGTGCGGCTGGTCGCGGTGTTCAGCCTGCTCGCCGTCGCGCCGGCCATCATCATGGCCATCTTCTCCACCGTCTTCTTTTATGTCGGCGTGCAGTCCTGGTTCAGCGACCGGGTGCGCACGGCGGTGAACGAATCGCTGGCAGTCGCCAGCGCCTATCTTCACGAGCACCAGCAGAACATCCGCGCCGATGCGCTCGCCATGGCGAACGATTTGAATCAAGAGGCGGCGCGCCTCGCCAGCGACCCGGAGCGGTTCGAGCAGGTGGTCGCCACCCAAGCGATGCTGCGCGCCCTGTCGGAGGCCATCGTCTTCAACGGAACGACCGGCGCCATCGTCGCGCGCTCCGGCTACACCTTCGCGCTGGAGTTCGATCCGATCCCCGACGACAAGCTCGCCACCGCCCGCCGCGGCGAGGTGGCGATGATCGTCAGCGAGAACGACGACCGCGTCCGCGCGCTGGTCCGGCTCGACCGCTTCGCCGACACCTATCTCTATGTCGGCCGCATGGTCGAGCCGCGCGTGCTCTCGCACATGGCCTCGGCGGAAGGGGCGGTGCGGGAGTTCGGGGCGCTGGAAAGCCAGCGCGGCAGCCTGCAGATCACCTTCACCTTGATCTTCCTGGTCGTGGCCATGCTGCTTCTGCTGGCGGCGGTGTGGGCGGGGTTGATCTTCGCGACGCGGCTGGCGCGGCCGATCAGCGCCCTGATCGGCGCGGCGGAGCGGGTGCGCGCCGGCGACCTGACCGTCCGGGTGACCGAACCGCCCGGCGAGGACGAGCTTGGCCTGCTGTCGCGCGCCTTCAACCGCATGACGACCGAGATCGAAAGCCAGCGGCACGAGCTTCTCTCGGCCAACCGCCTGATCGACGAGCGCCGCCGCTTCACCGAGACCGTGCTGGGCGGCGTGTCGGCGGGCGTGATCGGGTTGAACGCCGAAGGGCGCATCACTCTTCCCAACTTCTCGGCCGCGCGCCTTCTCGGCGTTGAGGACGCGGAAAGCCTGATCGGGATGAAGCTGGCCGACCTGTCGCCGGAGATGGGGGAGCTTCTGGACCATGCGCCGGGCCGACCCGGCCGGGTGGTGCAGGACCAGATCCAGATCCGCCGTCCCGGCACGACGCCGCTGACCTTGCTCGTCCGCATCTCCACCGAAGGGCGGGGCAGCGGGGAGATCCGCGGCTATGTCGTCACCTTCGACGACATCACCGAACTTGTCTCCGCCCAGCGCAAGGCGGCCTGGGCCGACGTCGCCCGTCGCATCGCCCACGAGATCAAGAATCCGCTGACGCCGATCCAGCTCTCTGCCGAGCGGCTGCGCCGCAAGTACCTGAAGGAGATCACCAGCGACACTGAGGTCTTCACCATGTGCACGGACACCATCGTCCGTCAGGTGGACGACATCCGGCGCATGGTGGACGAGTTCTCGGCCTTCGCGCGCATGCCGCAGCCGGTGATGAAGCCCTGCAACCTCAACGACCTCGTCCGGCAGGCGGTGTTCCTGCAGTCCAGCGCGCACGCCGGCAAGATCAAGTTCGATATGACGCTTCCCCAGGGGCCGCTGACCGTGCCGTGCGACAGCCGCCAGATCAGCCAGGCGTTGACCAACCTGCTGCAGAACGCCGCGGACGCCATCGAAGGGCGCCTGCCACCCGCTGAGAGTGAGGAGTTGTCGCCGGGCCATGTCGCCATCCGGGTCGAGGCCGATGCCGAGCGCATCGCCATGATCATCGAGGACAACGGCAAGGGCCTGCCGACCGAGGAACGCGACCGGCTGACCGAACCCTACGTGACGACGCGCGCGAAAGGCACGGGACTGGGGCTGGCAATCGTCAAGAAGATCATGGAGGACCACGGCGGCGTGCTGACCCTGGAGGACCGCGAAGGCGGCGGGGCGCGCGTCGGGCTGGTCATCCCCAACACGTCCACCAGCTCCGGCACGGCCGCGGGCGACGCCCTCGGCGGCGTTGGCACGCCGGCGGAGACCGGTGAAGAGAAGAGGCACGCAGCCCATGGCGCATGACATTCTGATCGTCGACGACGAAGCGGACATCCGGATGCTGATCGCCGGCATCCTGAACGACGAAGGCATGAAGACGCGCGAGGCCGCCGACGCCGATCAGGCGTTCGCCCAGGTCTCCGCGCGCCGGCCGAGCCTCGTGGTGTTGGACATCTGGCTCCAGGGCAGCCGGCTGGACGGGCTTCAGATCCTCGAACAGCTGATGCGCGACCACCGGAACCTGCCGGTCATCATGATTTCCGGCCACGGCAACATCGAGACCGCCGTCTCGGCGATCAAGATCGGCGCCTACGACTTCATCGAGAAGCCCTTCAAGGCCGACCGGCTGCTGCTGATGGTGGACCGCGCCATCGAGGCGGCCCGGCTGAAGCGCGAGAACGAGGAACTGAAGCTGCGCGCCGGCGGCGAGGTGGAGCTGATCGGCCGGTCCACCGCCGTCAACCACGTCCGCCAAAGCATCGAGAAGGTGTCGCCCACCGGCAGCCGCGTCCTCATCACCGGCCCCGCCGGCTCCGGCAAGGAGGTGGTGGCCCGCTTGATCCACGCGCGGTCGCGCCGGGCCGGTGGCCCCTTCGTCGGGCTGAACTGCGCCACCATGCGCCCCGACCGGCTGGAGATGGAGCTGTTCGGCACGGAAGCCGGGGTGGATGGTGGCGGGCGCAAGATCGGCACCTTCGAGCAGGCGCACGGCGGCACGCTGCTGCTCGACGAGGTGGCCGACATGCCGCTGGAAACCCAGGGCAAGATCGTCCGCGCCCTGCAGGAGCAGGTGTTCGAGCGGGTCGGCGGCGGCCAGCGGGTCGAGGTGGACGTGCGCGTTGTCGCCACCTCCAACCGCGACCTCCAGGCCGAGATCGACCAGGGCCGCTTCCGCCAGGACCTGTTCTATCGCCTTGCCGTCGTGCCGATCCGCGTGCCCTCGCTGGCCGAGCGGCGCGAGGACATCCCGCTGCTGGCCCGCCACTTCATGCAGCGCTCGGCCGAGGCCGCCGGCCTGCCGGCACGCGACTTCGGCGAGGACGCCATGGCCGCGCTCCAGGCCTACGACTGGCCGGGCAACGTGCGCCAGCTGCGCAACGTGGTGGATTGGCTGCTCATCATGGCGCAGGGCGATCCCAAGGAACCGATCCGCGCCGACCAGCTGCCGCCGGAAATCGGCGCCATCACCCCCACGGTCCTGAAATGGGACAAGGGTGGCGAGATCATGGGCCTGCCGCTCCGCGAGGCGCGTGAGGTGTTCGAGCGCGAGTATCTGCTGGCCCAGGTGACGCGCTTCGGCGGCAACATCTCCCGCACCGCCTCCTTCGTGGGGATGGAACGCTCCGCCTTGCACCGGAAGCTGAAATCGCTCGGCGTGCACGGCAGCGAGAAGGGCAAGCTGTTCGTCGAGTAGTCTTGCCTCAGCATCGTCAAGCACAAGGTGTCGTCTTTTCTCCTGAAGCAGGTTTCCCGAGCATGTCCAAAACGTGGGCGACTTGGGAGCCTGCTTTTATTTTTTCTGAAAGCGGTGCCTGCTACCTTGTATCATGGGTGCGTGTCTTCTGAAATTCCGTTGTGGTAACTTTATTATTATTTCTATCTCTTGATAATCCTCCATATTCTCCTCAAATCATCATTAAATACAATCGTATTTATATAATTTGCGAAATCGCGAGTAACGCTTTTAGCATTGGTCGAAGATCATTGCCTGAATATTCATTATCTTGTGAACGCGATTAGCAAAAACAGAATTTTCTTTTTATGGTGAGGAGTCAAGATATGGCGACCACTGCTGTCCTTACGGTCAATTATACCGATAACCAGCTTGTTGCTTATTTGAATGGCGCTCAAGTTTACAACCGCATTGGCGGTGGCGAATCGATCAATGAACAGGTCGTGCTGACCGGCAACCTGCAGGCCGGCGTGAATCAGCTTCTGCTGATCGGTGTGAATTTCAACGGGCCGGCCCATTTCCAGGGATCGGTCAACATCGACGGCCGGTCGCAGGACTTCAACTTCGATACCCGCAAGGACGGTGCTCCGGAAGGCGTCGTCACGCAGTTCTATTACACGATCGACAACAGCTGACGCCGAGGCCGGCAAACGGGTCTCCGCCTTGCGGTGACCGACGGGGGAGGGGGAGGGGGCGGGGCGCATCCATCACTCCTCTTCCGGTCCGCGCCGGCAGGTCGGCCCGTATTTCCCTTCGCGAACATAGAGTTGGTGCGTCCTGCCGCAAAATGATAAGGTCCTTGTCCTAAGTGCCTGGATAATGGGCGGGGAAGGGTGCAAAGGCCGTGAAGGTCATCGTTTGCGGAGCCGGCCAAGTCGGCTCGAACATCGCGCGTTATCTGGCGTCCGAGGGCAACAACGTCACGGTGATCGACCATTCGCCGGAACTCATCCAGCGGATCAGCGACACGCTCGACGTGCAGGCCATGGTCGGCCACGCGTCGCACCCCGACGTGCTGGAGGCGGCGGGGGCGGGCGAGACCGACATGATCATCGCGGTCACCCAGATCGACGAGATCAACATGGTGGCCTGCGAGGTCGCGCACGCGCTGTTCAAGGTGCCGACCAAGATCGCCCGTGTGCGCAACCAGAGCTACCTGAAACCGATCTGGGCGGACCTGTTCAGCCGCGACCACATGCCGATCGACGTCATCATCTCGCCGGAGATCGCGGTGGCGCGGGCCATCGCCCGCCGGCTCCAGGTGCCGGGCGCCTTCGACATGATCCCTCTGGCGGACGGGAAGGTCCGCGTCGTCGGCGTGCTCTGTACCGAAACCTGCCCGGTGCTGCACACGCCGCTGCGCCAGTTAACCGGCCTGTTCCCCGACCTCGGCTTGGAGGTGGTGGCGATCATCCGCAACGACCGTTCCTTCATACCCGGCGGCGACGACCAGATGCTGCCCGGCGACGAGGTCTATTTCGCCTGCGACAACCGCCACCTGAACCGCGCCATGGCCGCCTTCGGCCACGAGGAGGTGGAGGCCCGCCGCATCATCATCCTGGGCGGCGGCAACATCGGGCTGTGCCTGGCGGAGGAGTTGGAGGCGAAGTACCCTCACGTCACCGCACGCATCATCGAGATGAACCGCAGCCGCGCCCAGTTCGTGGCGCAGCGCCTGTCGCGCACCATGGTGCTGCACGGCGACGGGTTGGATCCGGAAATCCTGGAGGAGGCCAACGTCCGCGCCACCGAGACGGTGGTCGCCGTGACCAACGACGACGAGGGCAACATCCTCTCCTCGCTGCTCGCCAAGCGGCACGGGGCGAAGCGCGCCATCACGCTGATCAACAAGGCGTCCTACACCTCTCTGGTGTCGCCGCTGGGGATCGACGCGGTGGTCAGCCCGCGCGCCATCACCGTGTCGAACATCCTTCAGCATGTCCGGCGCGGCCGCATCCGCGCGGTGCACAGCCTGCGCGACGGCTTCGCCGAGGTCATCGAGGCGGAGGCGCTGGAAACCTCCGCGGTGGTGAACACGCCGCTGCGCGAGGTGAAGCTGCCCTCCGGAGTCATCGTCGGCGCCATCGTGCGCGGCGACGAGGTCATCATCCCGCGCCCGGCCACGGTGATCCGTCCGAAGGACCGTGTCATCATCCTGGCCACCGCCGGTCAGGTGAAAAAGGTGGAGAAGATGTTCGCCGTCCGGCTTGAATTCTTCTGATCGCCTCTCGTATCGTTTTTGGCACCAACAAAAAGAACCTCCATGGCTCGATGGGCATACGTCAACGGCCGTTACCTGCCGCACCGGCAGGCGGCGGTTCATGTGGAAGACCGCGGCTTCCAGTTCGCCGACGGCGTCTATGAGGTGGTGACCCTCCTCGACGGACGCTTCGCGGATCTGGACGGCCATATGGAGCGCCTGGGCCGCAGCCTGTCGGAGTTGCGCATGGACTGGCCGGCGGTGCCGCGCGTCGTGACGATGATCGCCCGCGAGCTGGTGCGGCGGAACGGCGTCCGCAATGGTTCGCTCTACCTCCAGGTCACCCGCGGCGTCGCCCCGCGTGACTTCAAGTTCCCGGCGAACGTCCCCTCGACCCTGGTGATGACCGTCAAGCGGGTTAGCGCCTTTGCCAAGCCGGAGCAGCTGGAAAAGGGCGTGGCCGTGGTCACGGTGCCCGACATCCGCTGGGGTCGGTGCGACATCAAGACGGTCGGTCTCCTCGCCCCGGTGCTGGCCAAGCAGCAGGCCGCCGAATCGGGCGCCTACGAGGCGTGGCTCATCGATCCGGACGGCAGGGTGACGGAGGGGTCCTCCTCCAACGCCTGGATCGTCACGCAGGACGGCGTGCTGGTGACCCGCGCCCCGTCGCAGAAGATCCTCAACGGCATCACCCGCCAATCGCTTCTGCGGCTGGCCGGCGAGCGCGGCATCCCGGTGGAGGAGCGCAGCTTCACGGTGGAGGAGGCGCTCGCCGGCCGCGAGGCCTTCGTGTCCTCCGCCGGCACCTTCGCGCTGCCGGTGACCCGCATCGACGGCAAGCCGGTGGGCGAGGGCAGGCCGGGGCCGGTCACGCGGACGCTGCGTCAGGCCTATCTCGATTACGTGGCCGCCGGGGTGCCGTCATGAGCGACGCCGCCGCCGTCATCGACCGCCTGCCCGTGCTGCCGCGCGCCGTCCTCTACGACTGGGACAACACGCTGGTCGACAATTGGGGCACGGTGCGCGCCGCGCTGAACCACGCGCTGGTCACCTTCGGCCATCCGGCCTGGAGCGAGGATGAGGCGCGGGAGCGCATCAAGCAGTCGCTGCGCGACAGCTTCCCCCGCATCTTCGGGGAGCGCTGGACCGACGCGCGCGACCTTTTCTACGCCTATTTCGAGGCGCATCACCTGGAGCATCTCCGGCCCCTGCCGGGTGCGGAATCCCTGCTGCGCGGCTTCGCCGAGCGCGGGATATATCAGGCGGTGGTGTCGAACAAGACCGGCCGCTTCCTGCGGGCGGAAGCCGACGCGCTGGGCTGGACCGGCTATTTCGGCCGTCTGGTCGGCGCCCATGACGCCGAATTCGACAAGCCGCACGGCGCGCCGGTGCTGATGGCGCTGGAACCGGCGAACATTCCACCCGGTCCGGACGTCTGGTTCGTGGGGGATGCCGACATCGACATGGAATGTGCCCATGGCGCGGGAATGGTCCCGGTGCTAATAGGGGCGGGCGAGGGCAGCGGCTTCACCCGCTTCCCTCCGGCCCATCGGTACGATACGTGCCATGCATTGTGCGGGTTGGTGGGCAGCGGTGGTGACACCATATCGGATGACCAGTAGTCGAGACGGTTGCGACCAACCATGACCTTATCGCTGCAGGGGGCGGGCTTCTAACAAGGGGCCCCAAAAAACACTGAAGAAGGGGGCGACATAAAATGTCTGAAAAAAGCCAAAATGTGCAGGACGTGTTCCTCAACCACGTCCGCAAGAACAAGACTCCCGTAACCGTTTTCCTCGTGAACGGTGTTAAACTTCAGGGAATCATTACCTGGTTCGACAACTTCTCGGTACTGCTGCGGCGCGATGCGCATTCGCAGCTCGTCTACAAGCACGCCATCTCCACCGTGATGCCCGCGCATCCGATCCAACTTTTCGAGCCGCCCAAGGAAGGTGAAAACGTCTGATCTTCCGACCAATGGCAACGGCCGGACGCCTGATGCCTCCGGCCGCGCCATCGTGGTCCACCCCGTCCTCCGCAGTGAGGCGGACGGGGTCCTGCGCCATCCCGAATCCTGCCTGGACGAGGCGGTGGGCCTTGCCCGCGCCATCGATCTGGAGGTCGTGCATGCCGAATGCGCGCGGGTGAACCGCCCGCAGCCTTCGATCCTTCTCGGGTCGGGGACGGTGGAGCATTTTGCCCAGATCGTGGAGGAGACGGAGGCATCCCTTGTCATCCTCGACCACGCGCTGTCGCCGGTGCAGCAGCGCAATCTGGAAAAGGCCCTCAAGGTCAAGGTCATCGACCGCACCGGTCTGATCCTGGAGATCTTCGGCGCCCGCGCCCGCACGCGCGAAGGCATGCTCCAGGTCGAACTGGCCGCCCTGACCTACCAGAAATCGCGCCTCGTCCGCTCCTGGACCCACCTGGAACGCCAGCGCGGCGGCTTCGGCTTCCTCGGCGGCCCCGGTGAATCCCAGCTTGAGATGGACCGTCGTCTGATCGGCGACCGCATCGTCAAGATCAAGAAGGAGCTGGAGGAGGTCCGCCGCACCCGCGGTCTGCACCGCAAGGCCCGCGCCAAGGTGCCGTACCCGGTGGTGGCGCTGGTCGGCTACACCAACGCCGGCAAGTCGACGCTGTTCAATCGGCTGGCCAACGCCGACGTCTTCGCCAAGGACCTGCTGTTCGCCACGCTGGACCCGACGATGCGTCAGGTGACCCTGCCGTCCGGGCGCAAGGTGATCCTGTCGGACACGGTGGGCTTCATCTCCGACCTGCCGCACGGCCTCGTTGCCGCCTTCCGTGCCACGCTGGAGGAGGTCGACGCCGCCGACATCATCCTGCATGTCCGCGACGTCTCCCACCAGGACAGCGAGGCCCAGAAGGCCGACGTGCACGAGGTCATGAGCGACATGGGCATCGACCCGGACGCCGATGACCGCGTGATCGAGGTTCTGAACAAGATCGACGCGCTGGACAAGGAGTCCCGCGAGGCGGTCCTGGCCCAGACGGCCCGCAACCCGCGCGCCGTCGCGGTGTCCGCCCTGTCGGGAGCGGGGATCGCCGATCTCGACCGGTTGCTCGACCAGCGGATGAACGCCCACCGCCATGTGGTGGACCTGTCCGTGGAGTTGGGGGACGGGGCGGCGCTCGCGTGGCTCTATGCAAAAGGTGAGGTGCTGGAACGGCGGGACGACGAGGTCCAGGCCCACATCCAGGTGGCCATCGACCCGGCGGATCTGGCCCGTTTCGAGAAGCGGTTCGTCCAAGGCTGATCTTTCGCCATAAAGGAGTCGGGCGCGTCATAATTCGTTCGTGCACGTGCGACGACATGACGCGCCCGATTTCGGCCCCGTCCTACGACGTCCGAGGTGTAGCCTTTTCCCAACGCGCCCCCGATATTTGAGCCGGGGAGCCGATGGGTTATCCCCGGGAGGAGGCCCGCCTATGCGTTTGCAGACCGATCCAACACACTTTTCGATCACCGCCTTCCTGGCCGATCAGGTGACCCTGGTCGCCCGGCAGGAGCAGTTGTCGCCCGGTGCCGCGGTGCTGCGCATCCAGGAACTGTCGCGCGACAACGCCGGCCGCGCCCGTCTTCTGGAAATCATCAGTGACGCCTGGCGCAAGGAAACCAACCCGACGGAAAGCAGCAAGATTGCCGCCCTGCGGTCCGAACTGGCCGCCTGGGCGCTGCACGCCACCCCGAGCGAAAGCCTGCCGCGCTCCTGACGGAGGCGGGTGTGCCGGGACAAGGATTTGTCCGTGGCTATGCAGCGGGCAGGGCGCCATAATGGACGCTCGGCCCGCCTTCTTTTTCCGGATTCCCTTGCGCGTCCCGATCGCTCTCCTGTCCCTGGCGTTTCTGGCCTTCGCGGGCACCGCCGCCGCCGTCGAGCGCGTGTTGCCGCCGGGATTCGTGGAAGAGCCGCCGGTCGCGCCGGAAGATCCCCTGCCGCCGGAGCCCGCGGAGTTTCCTCCCGCCCCGTTCAGCCCGCTGGTCGTGGCACCGGACCCGAAGGAATTGCTGAAGGCCTGCAAGGAAGCCACCTTCACCGACTGTTTCCGTCTGTGGCGTCCGCCCCCGCCGCCGCCCAAGGAGGAGACGCGGGAAGCGCGCGACACGCCGCAGCCCCCGCCCGATCCGAACGCGCCGCGCAAGCCGCCGGAACCCGGCCCGCTGACCGGGACGCCGCCCGCTCCGAACCCCGCAGCCGATCAGGCCACCTATGACGCGCTGGTCAAAGCGTTGAAAGACAGTGGTCTGGACGGCAAAGTCATGCTGCCGGAACCGCCGAAGGATGGCGGAACGGTTCTGAGACTCGACCCCCGATCCAACAAAGCGGCACCGAAACCGTGACGAATTTTCCGATTCCTGACGTCGACCGCGTCTCCGCGATCATCCGCGAGGTCGCGGAGAGCGAGATTCTTCCCTATTTCCGCGATCTGGCGAACGCCGGCATTCGCGAGAAGACCGGGCCGGCCGATCTTGTGACCCTGGCCGACGAAGCGGGCGAACGCGCCCTGACGCCGCGCCTGCTGGACCTGCTTCCCGGCAGCACGGTGGTGGGGGAGGAGGCCGTCTCCGAGGACAAGTCCCTGCTCGACCGAATCCACGGCGACGCGCCGGTCTGGATCATCGACCCGATCGACGGCACGCTGAACTTCGCGAGCGGGCGCCCGCTCTTCGCCGTGATCATCGCCCTGGCCTGCCGCGGCGAGACGCTGGCCGGCTGGATCTACGATCCCTGCGACGGGCGCATCGCCACGGCGGTGAAAGGGCAGGGCGCCTATTTGAATGGCAAGCGCGTCACGGTCGCCCCGGCGGTCCCCCTGACCGAGATGACCGGAGCCCTGTCGACGCGATTCTGCGCCGAGGATCTTGGGCGCCAACTGGACGAACGGGGCCGCTCCCTCGGCCCCCGCGTCTGCCTGTCCAGCGCCGCGCAGGAGTATCTGCGCCTGCTCGATGGCCGGGCGCATTTCTCGATGTACCATCGCTTGATGCCGTGGGATCACGCGGCGGGCGTCCTGCTCCACGCGGAGGCCGGCGGCTACAGCGCGCTGTTCGACGGCTCGCCCTATCGTCCGACCGTCCTCAACGGTGGGGTGATGCTGACCCCCGACCGCGCGAGTTGGGAGGCGATGCACCGGCATCTGTTCGGCTAAGGCGGGGGCGCACCGGACTACCGCACACGTCCTGCGGCGGGGACCGGATTCGGCGGGAACTCCACGGGCACGGCGGCCTTATAGTGCCAGGATGCCGGAAACGGCCGCCGTGAGCCTTGCGGAGCGCCCGACCATGAAGGCCATTGCCCTGAAGCGCGTGCTGTTGGTGGCGGCGTCACTGCTGGCGCCCACGGCCTGCGCGGAGCGGATCGCCGAATGTCAGCCTTCGGGCGGGGCGGCCTCGGCCGCCGGCGCGGCGCAATGTTCCACCGACTCCGAAACCGCGGACGTCGCCTTGGATCATGAGGTGGTTCGCGCGATCGACGCCGAGCCGGTGCTCAGCGTGGCACCGCCGCAGCGCCGGAAGGCGCGGCCCGCCACGCAGGCGCATTCCATGGAGTGAAAAGGCCCGCGGTCCCTCGGAACCCGCCATCGCCACCCTGTGTTGGACCAACGCAACAACGGCGGGTGATCCATGCAAACGGCCAACATCCACGATCCCTTGAGCATCGAGAGCGTCTATCCACGAAGCGCCTTCGACTCCGATGCGCGGCAGAACGCACGGGACAAGGAGACGGTGGAGCATGGGGTGATGATCCTGTCCATGCCGGACGCCGATGGGAATTTCTCGCTGAAGCCCTCCCAGCGTCACGTCGGCGAGCCGGAGGCGACGACCCATTCGATTTTCCTGTCGCCGAGGCTGGAAAGCTCGGAATATGGAGCGCTTACTCCGAGCGACACCGGCTATGACGCGCCGATCGAACCGGCGGAGACCCCCGAGACCTCCGGCGATCCTTACCGGTCCTTCGTGGAATCGCTGATCGAGGCCGCCCGTGGCGCAGATTTCCCACCGCCGCCGCCCGCCGAAAGCCTGAAGGGGTTTCGCGGCGGCTGAGGCACCGAAGAACGGAGGGTGGCCGGAAGCCCCCTCCTCACTTCCTTGGGCTTATTTTCCATAATCTCACTTATATGATTTTGGTGCTCCGGCGGGGCGTGTTCCCTTTTCTCAGTGCCATGGGTCGGCTAAGGTCGCTGTCCCGTCCCATCCCGCTGCCGAAGAAGACCTTTCCATGGCCCGCAACATCGACCGCCTGATCGACGTCATGGCCCGCCTGCGCGACCCCAACGGCGGATGTCCGTGGGATCTGGAGCAGACCTACGCCACCATCGCGCCGCACACGATCGAGGAAGCCTACGAGGTGGCCGACGCCATCGAGAAAGGCGACATGCCGGCGCTGCGCGAGGAGTTGGGCGACCTGCTTTTCCAGGTGGTCTATTACAGCCAGATGGCCCACGAGGAAAATCTGTTCGACTTCGACGAGGTCGCCGGCGTCATCACCGACAAGATGATCCGCCGCCACCCGCACGTTTTCGGCGCCGAGGAGGTCAAGGGCGCCGACATGCAGACCTCGCGCTGGGAGGACCACAAGGCCGTGGAGCGCGCCGCGAAGGCGGCCGAGGAAGGCCGCGCCCCGTCCGCCCTGGAAGGCGTGATCGCCGGTCTTCCTGCCCTCACCCGCGCCCTCAAGCTGCAGAACCGCGCCGCCCGCGTCGGCTTCGATTGGACCGACGCGCGGGATATCCTCGACAAGATCGAGGAGGAGGTTCGCGAACTGCGGCATGAGATGGACAGCGGCTCCGCCCCGGACCGGGTGGCCGACGAACTGGGTGATCTCCTCTTCGCACTGGTCAACCTCGCCCGTCGCCTGAAGGTTGAGCCGGAATCGGCGCTGCGCGGCACCAACGCCAAGTTTGAACGCCGCTTCCACCGCATCGAGGCCCTGCTGTCCGAACAAGGCCGCACGCCCAAGGAGGCCACGCTGGACGAGATGGAGGCCTTCTGGCAGCAGGCCAAGCGCGAGGAACGCGGCGAGTCCTGAACCGCTGTCACTTCGCGGCGCTGGTCTCCAGCAGGGCCAGCAGGCCGGCCAGCAGATCGGTCGGCCGCGGCGGACAGCCGGGGACGCGCAGGTCCACCGGCAGCACCTCCTCCACCGGACCGACGCAGGCGTAGCCACCGGCGAACAGGCCGCCGCTGACGGCGCAGTCGCCGCAGGCCACCAGCCATTTCGGGCCGGGCGTGGCGTCCCAGGTGCGGATCAGCGCCTCGCGCATGTTGCGGGCGACCGGGCCGGTGACCAGCAGGACATCGGCGTGCCGGGGCGAGGCGACGAAGCGGATGCCGAAGCGCTCCAGATCGTAGATCGGGTTGTTCAGCGCGTGGATTTCCAGCTCGCAGCCGTTGCAGGACCCCGCATCGACCTCGCGGATCGACAGGCTGCGGCCCAGCCGCGCCTTGGCGGCCTTGTCCAGCTTTCCGGCCAGTTCCGCCAGAGCCGGATCGGCGGGGGCCGGGGCGGCTTCGGTGACCGGGCCGCCGGTCAGGGAGGTCAGGATGTGCTTCAGCATCGGCGGCCTCCTTACAGGTCGTGTCCCGCGTAGGAACAGTTGAACGACTTGTTGCACAGCGGGAAGTCGGCAACGATGTTGCCGCCGATGGCCGCCTCCAGCAACGGCCATTGGAACCAAGAGGGATCGCGCGGATGGCAGCGGATGACGACGCCCTCCTCGTCCAGCCGAACCCAGGTCAGAATCTCGCCGCGGAAGGATTCGACCAGGGCCATGCCCTCCCCGCCCCGGCCGGCCTCCAGCGGGACCGACGGGTGGTCGAGGCCGCGCGAGATCGCCGGCAGGCGGGCGACGATCTGCTCGATCAGCGACAAAGACTGCTCCACCTCGCGGATGCGGACCCAGACGCGGGCGTTCACGTCGCCCTCGGTCAGCACCGGCACCTCGAAACTCAGCTCATCGTAGGGTGCGTAGCCGGGGCTGCGGCGGGCGTCCTGGTCACGGCCGGAGGCCCGCCCGACATGGCCGCCGGCGCCAAAGCGGGTGACCAGCTCCGCGGACACGAACCCGGTGGCGACCGTGCGGTCCTGCAGGGACGCCTTGCCGTCATAGATGGCGACCAGCGGCGGGAAGCGCTTGCGCAGTTCGGCGACAAGCTCCAGCAGCAGGCCGGCGCCGCGTTCCGGCAGGTCGGTGGCAACGCCGCCGGGGATCACCCGGTCCATCATCAGACGGTGCCCGAAGCAGGCGTCCGCCGTGCGCAGCACGCGCTCCCGCAACTGGCTGGTCTGGGCCAGCATGAAGGCGAAGGCGGCGTCGTTGCAGATCGCCCCAATGTCGCCGAGATGGTTGGCGATCCGCTCTAGCTCGGCCATCAGGGCGCGCAGCCACACCGCCCGCGCCGGCACATCGACGCCGAGCGCCGCCTCCACCGCGCGGGCGAAGGCGAGGCTGTGCGCCACCGTCGCGTCGCCGGAGATGCGGGCGGCCAGCCTTGCCGCCTGCGCCACCGGTTTGCCCTGCATCAGCCCCTCCACGCCGCGGTGGACGTAGCCGAGCCGCTCCTCCAGCCGGACGACGGTTTCGCCGTTGGCGGTGAAGCGGAAGTGGCCGGGCTCGATGATGCCGGCGTGGACGGGGCCGACCGGAATCTGGTGCAGCCCGTCACCCTCCACCGGCAGGAAGGTGTACGGACCCGGATTGGGCACCGGGGCCGCCGGCTGTTCGGACAGGGGCCGTCGCACGCCCCAGGCGTCGTGGTCCAGCCAGGGGCGCGGGTCGGTCGTGCGCTCCGCCACCAGGCCGTAGAGGTCGTGGGCGGCGCGCTCCAGCCGGTTGGCGGCGGGCCGCACGGCGCTCAGGCTCGGGAAACGGCCTTGCGGGCAGTCGAGGCTGACCACCGCGACGTCGCCGGAGAAATCCTCGCGGAAGGCGGTGTGGACCGCCTTGGGCTCTCCCCACAGGCCGAGCAGGCTCCAGCCGTTGCCGGCCAGCCCCTCGATCAGGCGCAGCCAGCCGTCGCGGCCCAGCCGATAGCGCGGCCAGGGCCGGTGCCCCTCCACCGGCGTGCCGATGCGGTTCAACAGGCCGAACAGCGGTTCTTCCCCGTACATGCCTCCTCCCCTACCCCAGCAGCGCCGCGACGGTCTGGAACCACGCGACCAGCGGTCCCGGCAGCCAGACCCCCGCCACCAGAATCAGTGCCAGATGCGCGTAGAGCGGAACCAGCGTTCCCTCCAGCGGCACCGTTGCCACCGGGACGCCGCTGCCCTCCACCGTGCCGGGCGCGCCAAAGCAGAGTTGCTGGACCCGCAGCACCAGCGCCCCGAAGGCGACCAGGATGCCAACGACCAGCGGCAGGGCCAGCAGCGGTTCCCGCGCAAAGGTGCTGGTGACCAGCAGGAATTCGCTCATGAACACGCCAAAGGGCGGCAGGCCGGCGATGGCCACGACCCCGGCCAGCAGGCCCCAGCCGAGCGCCGGATGGCTGACTGTCAGGCCGGAAATCCGCTCGATCCGCTGCGTGCCCGTCACCTGCACGGCGTGGCCGACCGCGTAGAAGATGGCCGACTTGGTCAGGCTGTGCATCGCCATGTGCAGCAGCCCGGCGAAGTTGGCGAGCGGCCCGCCCATGCCGAAGGCGAAGGTGATGATGCCCATATGCTCGATGGAGCTGTAGGCGAAGAAGCGCTTCACGTCGCGCCGCCGGTAGAGCATCAGCCCGGCCAGCAGCAGCGAGGCCAGCCCCATGGCGATCATCAGCGGCCCCGGCGCAATGGCCTGCCCGTTCGCCGCCAGCAACATCTTGAAGCGCAGCACGGCGTAAAGCGCCACGTTCAGCAGCAGGCCCGACAGCACCGCGGAGATCGGCGTCGGCCCTTCCGCGTGGGCGTCCGGCAGCCAAGCGTGCAGCGGCGCCAGCCCGACCTTGGTGCCGTAGCCGATCAGAAGGAAGACGAAGGCGAGGTTGAGGATCGCCGGGCTGATCTTGGCGACGTGATCCATCAGCTCCGTCCAGGTCATCGCCGCCATACCCGGACCCATCACCGGCTGGGCGGCCATGTACATCAGGATGGTGCCGAACAGGGCGAGCGCGATGCCAACGCCGCACAGGATGAAGTATTTCCACGCCGCCTCGATGCTGGCGGCGGTGCGGTAGAGGCTGACCATCAGGACGGTGGTCAGGGTCGCCCCCTCCACCGCCACCCACATGACGCCCAGGTTGTTGGCCGACAGGGCCAGCAGCATGGTGAACATGAAGGCTTGGTACATGGCGTGGTAGAAGCGCAGCTTGCGCTCGTCCAGCTTCCCCACCGCGATCTCGTGGGCGATGTAGCCGGCGGAAAAGACGCTGGTGGTCAGGCCGACGAAGGCGGTGAGCGCGATCAGGTAGATGTTGAAGGCGTCCACCACGAACAGCGCGCCGCTCGACGGCTCCAGCCCGAACAGGACCAGCGACGCCAGCAGCGTGACGGCGGAGAAGCCGATGTTCAGCCGCGCCCCCAGCCGGTGGCCGGGAACCAGGGCGAGGACGGCGGCGCCGATCAGCGGGGTGGCGACGATGACGGCGACGGCGCTCAATCGCTCTCCCCCCGGAAGCTCTCGATCTTCTGCATGTCGAGCGTGTCGAACCGCTCGCGGATGTGGAACAGGAAGATGCCGAAGATGATGAAGGCGACCATGACGGAGAAGGCCACCGACATCTCGACCACCAGCGGCATGCCGGCCGCCCCGACCGCCGCCAGGATCAGCCCGTTCTCGATGGACATGAAGCCGACCACCTGGCTGACCGCGTTGCGCCGGGAGATCATCATCAGCAGGCCGAGCAGGACGACCGACAGCGACAGCGCCAGATTCTCGCGGGTCAGGGCGGTGGCGTCGGCGGTCACCGGCAGCACCAGCAGGATCGACAGGGTGACCAGCGACACCCCCGCCACCATGGTCAGCCCGATGCCCAGCGCCGGCTCGATGCTGCGGTGGATCTTCATCTTCACGACGATGCGGTGCAGCGCCACCGGGATCAGGATGGCCTTGAGGACCAGGGTCAGCAGCGCGGTGATGTAGAGGTGCGGCTCCCCGTGGGAATAGGCCTGCCACGCCGCCGTCGCGGTCAGGGCGAGCGCCTGCATCGTGAAGACGTTGAGCAGGGAGAACAGCCGACGCTGGTAGAGCAGAGCGAAGCTCATCAGCAGGACGACGGCCCCCAGCATGTGCGCGACGTCATAACCCAGGTCGCTCACCTCACACCCCCCGCGACACGTAGAGGAAGATCGCGCCGAGCAGACTCAGCAGCAGGGCGCCGCCCAGGAACTCGCCGACCCGGAAGACGCGCATCTTGGCGATGGAGATCTCGAACAGCGCCAGCAGGGTCCCGCCGACGGCCAGCTTCGCCACGAAGACGACCATGCCGCCCAGCGCCGCCGCCACGCCGGACCCGGCGGTCGCCATGCCCCAGGGCGCGAAGACGCAGGCGATCAGCGCCATGTAGAGCAGCATCTTGAGCATGCTCGCCGCCTCGACCAGGGCGAGGTGACGGCCCGAATATTCCAGCACCATGGCCTCGTGCACCATGGTCAGTTCCAGGTGCGTGGCCGGGTTGTCGATGGGGATGCGCGCGTTCTCGGCGATCGCCACCATGACCAGCGCGATCAGCGCCAGGGCCAGGGAGATGCGCAGCCCGACCGCGCCGGACAACATGAAATCGGCGATCTCGGCGAGCGAGGTGCTGCGGACCAGGATCGCCACCGAGAAGACGATCATCAGCATCGCCGGCTCGGCGAGCGCCGCGATCATCATCTCGCGCGACGAGCCGATGCCACCGAAGCTCGTCCCCGTGTCCATCCCGGCGAGCGCCAGGAAGAAGCGTGCCGAGCCCAGAAGCGCGATCAGCGCGATCAGGTCCGCGGTCGGGGCGAGCGCCAACTGCGTGGTGAAGACCGGAACCAGCCCCGCCGCCAGCCAGATCGCCGTGAACATCATGTAGGGCACGGAGCGGAACAGCCAGGACGCGTTGCGCGCCAGCACCACCTCCTTGCGCAGCAGCCGCAGCAGGTCGCGGTAGGGCTGGAGCATGGACGGCCCCCGCCGTCCGACCAGCCGCGCCTTGACCAGCCGCACCCAGCCGGTCAGCAGCGGCGCCAGGGCCAGCACCAGCAGCATCTGCAGGATCTGATAGAGGGTGGCGAGCAGCAGCGTCATCGTTGCGTCACCGCCACCATCACCAGCAGCACGACCAGCGCCAGGAACATCAGGGTCAGGTAGCGGCGGATGGTCAGGAACTGCAACCGGTTGGCCTTCTCGGCCAGCCAGCCCACCGCGCGGGACAGCGGCTCCACCACCACGACCCAGGCCGGGTCGGTCCAGGTCACCGACAGGCGGGCGGGGCGCGTGTCGCCCGGCGCCGGCATGTCCACATGGTCGCGGGCGCGGAACACCGTGCTGCCGAAGGCGCGGCGGATCGGCTGTCCGAAGCTGGAGGCCGTGTACTGGGTGACCGCCGCCGGGTCGGGCCCGTCGAAGCCGCAGCCCCAGGGGATCGACCAGCGCACCCGGTCGCTCGCCTTGCGGTGGATGCCCAGCACCAGCACGACCGACAGCAGCGCGATCACCACCAGCATGATCAGGCCGTTGTAGGAGTTGCCGATGGCCGAGGTCGGGGCCAGCCAGAACCACGGCTGGTAGGCGCGCCCGTCGAACGGCCCGGCCTCGACCAGCAGGCGCAGCGCCGGCTCGAACAGGCGGATCAGCGGGGTCGGCAGGACGCCGAGAACGACGCAGAGCACCGCCGGGACCGCCATGCCCAGCCGCATCGCCCGCCCGACCTCCACCGCCTCGCCCGCGGCGCGCGACCGCGGGCGGCCCAGGAAGGCAATGCCGTAGAGCCGCACGAAGCAGGCGCCGGCAAGCGCGGTGGCGAGCGCCAGGGCGGCGCCGACCACGGCGATCTCGATCTTCAGCGACCATTCCGACAGGGCCGGGGCGTTCAGGATGGCCTGGAACAGCAGCCACTCCCCGACGAAGCCGTTCAGCGGCGGCAGGGCCGAGATCGCCGCGGCGCCGATCAGGGCGAGGACGGCGGTGGTCGGCATCCGGTGGATCAGCCCGCCCAGCCGGTTCAGATCGCGCGATCCGGTGGCGGTCAGCATGGCGCCCGCCGCGTAGAACAGCAGGCTCTTGAACAGCGAATGGTTGACCACATGCAGCAGCGCCGCCGCCAGGGCGAGCGCGGCGATCACCGGCGTGTGGGCGGCCTTGAAGACCAGCGCGAGCCCCAGCGCGATGACGATGGCCCCGATGTTCTCCACCGTCGAATAGGCGAGCAACCGCTTCACGTCGTCCTGCATCAGCGCGTAGAGCACGCCCATCACGGCGGTCAGCGCGCCGAAGCCCATGGTCACGCCGCCCCACCACCACTCCGGCTCGCCCAGCAGGTCGAACAGCACGCGGATCATCGCGTAGACGGCGACCTTGGTCATGACGCCCGACATCAGGGCCGACACATGGCTGGGGGCGGCCGGATGGGCCAGCGGCAGCCAGACATGCAGCGGCACCAACCCGGCCTTCGACCCCGCCCCCAGCAGGATCAGCACCACGACCAGCGCCGCCGCCCCGGCCGCCGGCGCGTGGGCGCGGATGGCGGCGAAGCTGTAGTCGCCGTGCGCCGTCGCCAGCACCCCGAAGGCCAGCAGCAGGCAGGCCGTCCCGAAGCTCGCCATGATGATGTAGAGGCGCGCGGCCCTGGGCGTGTCCGGGTCCCGATGGGTGGACAGCACGAGCAGCCAGGAGGCCAGCGACATGAACTCCCAGGACAACAGGAAGGTGAAGGCGTCGGCGGCGATCAGCACCATGTTCATGCCCGCCAGGAACAGCGGGTAGAGCGGCAGGACCGGGCCAT
The DNA here is from genome assembly GCF_058780635.1 of Azospirillum sp. UENF 312511. Lineage (NCBI taxonomy): Bacteria > Pseudomonadati > Pseudomonadota > Alphaproteobacteria > Rhodospirillales > Azospirillaceae > Azospirillum > Azospirillum sp. UENF 312511. The sequence continues at coordinate 1,107,322 of NZ_JBSNCG010000001.1, forward strand.
CCTGGGAGCCGCCCTGGGAAGCGCCGTGGGCATCGTGGTGCGCCCGCTCGTACCCCCAGCCGAACAGGCTGGCGGTGATGCCGCCCAGATTGACGACGATCAGGAAGACGGCGGACAGCGCGTCGGCGCGCAGATGGGCTTGGATCCAGGGCAGCCCGACCGGCAGGACCAGCGTCGCGTCCGGCTCGCCCCCGGCCAGCTGGAGCGCCGCCCACAGCGCGATCAGCGCGCAGGCCGCCGCCGTTCCGCCATAGACCACCGTGGACGCCTGCGGCAGCCGCTTCGCCGCGGCGCCGAGGACGGCCACTGCGAACAGGAAGGCGATTGCCGAAACGACCAGTCCCAAGGCAGCGAATCCGTTTGGATTAGACCCACAATCAGTAAGGATGTTTCTCCCAATGAACGCAAGGGGAAAAACTCTGTCGCGTTCATCTTGCGAATGCGCGTGCTTTGGGCGACACGCGCACAGAAAAAAGGCGGCTCCCCAATTCGGGAGCCGCCGGAGTCTGTTCGGGAGGAAACGCAACCAAGTTGCAGGGGAAGATATACGGCCGTTAAGGTTAACGACGCGTGAATCGTGCGAGGTTTTTCTTTAACTATACTTTTTCGCAAGAATCGGGCTCCGGATTCGCGCGTCCACTCCGGACCGGTCTCCCCGGCCTCTCCCAGATCGGCACTGGCCGGGAAGGCCCGCTTCGCGCTATAGGAGGCACCCTTCCCTTTCACCAGTCACCGGTCCTCCATGCCGTCCACGTCCATCAGCCAACGCATCGCCGACGAGCTTTCGGTCCGTGAATCCCAGGTCGCCTCGGCCGTCAAGCTGCTCGACGAAGGATCGACCGTCCCCTTCATCGCCCGTTACCGCAAGGAGGCCACGGGCGGGCTCGACGACACGCAGTTGCGCACGCTGGAGGAACGGCTGTCCTACCTGCGCGAGCTTGAGGACCGGCGCGCGGCGATCCTGTCCTCCGTCCGCGAGCAGGACAAGCTGACGCCGGAGTTGGAGCTGCAGATCCGTCAGGCCGACACCAAGACGCGCCTGGAAGACCTCTACCTGCCCTACAAGCCGAAGCGCCGCACCAAGGCGCAGATCGCCCGCGAGGCGGGGCTGGAGCCGCTGGCCGACCGGCTTCTCGCCGATCCCTCGCTCCAGCCGGACGCCGAGGCCGCCGGCTTCGTCAGCGCCGACAAGGGTGTGGCCGACGTCAAGGCGGCGCTCGACGGCGCCCGCCACATCCTGGTGGAGCGCTTCGGCGAGGACGCCGAGCTGGTCGGCCGGCTGCGCGCCACCATGGCCGACAAGGGCGTGGTGACCTCCAAGGTGATCGAGGAGAAGCGGGCCGAAGGCGCCAAGTTCTCCGATTACTTCGAGTTCGACGAACCCTGGGCGAAGGTGCCCTCGCACCGCGCGCTGGCGCTGTTCCGCGGCCGGACCCAGGGCGTGCTGGACATCCGCCTGGACCTGCCGGTCGAGGAGGGACAGCCCCACCCGGCGGAGCGCACCATCGCCGCCCACACCGGCATCCGCAACCAGGGCCGCCCGGCCGACAAGTGGCTGTCCGACGTGGTGCGCTGGACCTGGAAGCTGAAGATCGGCCCGCATGTCGAGACCGACTTGATGGGCGACCTGCGGGAACGCGCCGAGGACGAGGCCATCCGCGTCTTCGCCCGCAACCTGCATGACCTGCTGCTGGCCGCCCCGGCCGGCCCGCGCACGACCATCGGCCTCGACCCCGGCATCCGCACCGGCGTGAAGGTCGCCGTGGTCGACGCCACGGGCAAGCTGGTCGACACCGCCACCGTCTACCCGCACCAGCCGAGGAACGACTGGGACGGCTCCATCGCCGCCATCGCCGCCCTGGCGGTGCGCCACAAGGCGGAGCTGATCTCCATCGGTAACGGCACAGCGAGCCGCGAGACGGACAAGCTGGTCGCCGACCTGTTCAAGCGCCACCCCGAGCTGAAGCTCACCAAACTGGTGGTCAGCGAGGCCGGCGCGTCGGTCTATTCGGCCTCCGAGACCGCGGCGGCGGAGTTCCCGAAGCTGGACGTCAGCCTGCGCGGCGCCGTCTCGATCGCCCGCCGCCTTCAGGACCCGTTGGCCGAACTGGTGAAGATCGAGCCGAAGTCCATCGGCGTCGGCCAATACCAGCACGACGTGTCGGGCGGCAAGCTCGCCCGCTCGCTGGACGCGGTGGTGGAGGATTGCGTGAACGCGGTCGGCGTGGACCTGAACACGGCGTCCGTTCCGCTGCTGACCCGAGTGTCCGGCCTGAACGAGACGATCGCCCGCAACATCGTGGAGCACCGCGACCGCAACGGCGCCTTCCGCTCACGCAAGCAGCTGCTGGACGTGGCGCGCCTCGGCCCGAAGACCTTCGAGCAGGCCGCCGGCTTCCTGCGCATCCGCGAGGGCGACAACCCGCTGGACACCTCCGCTGTCCACCCCGAAGCCTACCCGCTGGTCGAGCGCATCCTGAAGAAGACCGGCAAGGACCTCGGCAGCGTCATCGGCGACGCCCGCTTCCTGCGCGGGCTGAACGCCGAGGACTTCACCGACGAGCGGTTCGGCGTGCCGACCATCGAGGACATCCTGAAGGAGCTTGAGAAGCCGGGCCGCGACCCGCGTCCGGAATTCAAGACCGCCACCTTCCAGGAGGGCGTCGAGGAGCTGAAGGACCTCCAGACCGGCATGGTTCTGGAAGGGGTGGTGACCAACGTCACCGCCTTTGGCGCCTTCGTGGACATCGGCGTGCACCAGGATGGGCTGGTCCACATCTCGCAGCTGTCCACCAGCTTCGTGAAGGACCCGCACACCGTCGTGAAGGCCGGCGACATCGTGAAGGTCAAGGTGATGGAGGTCGATATCCCGCGCAAGCGCATCGGCCTGACCATGCGCCTGACCGACGCCGCCCCGCGCCCCGAGCGTGGCCAAGGCCGTGCGGAAGGCCCGCGTGGCGACGATAAGCGCCGGGACGACCGCCGCGGTCCGCCGCCCGGCAAGGGCGGCTCCGCTCCGAAGCCGGCTCCCAAACCGGCAAAGGCGCCGGAGCCCGTCAACAACGCCTTCGCCGAAGCTTTCGCGCGGGCGCAGGCCGGCAAGAAGCGGTAAGGCTCAGCAAGCGTGGGGCGGGTGCCGGACACACTCCGGTACTCTCCCCATGGACGGTTCGTGCGCCAAAGGCTAGTGTGCACCGACGCCAACCGCATAGGCGCCCATGTTCTCTTCGGCAACCCGAATCGTCGGACTGTACGCGGTCCTCGCCACCGCGTGGGTGGTGGGGTCCGACCGCCTTTTGGACGCTGCCGGTCTGGGCGAGGTGGTGCTGATCCAGAACGTCAAGGGCACCGCCTTCGTTCTGTTCACCGCCCTGGTCCTATGGGGTTTCATGCGCCAGGAGTTCCAGCGCCGCACCCGGTCGGAGGACGCCTTGCGCTCCACGCTGGAGCGGCTGGCCCAGTCGGAGGCCGATCTCCGCTCGGTCATCGAAAAGCTGCCGGACGCCTTTTTCCGCACGGATCTCGACGGTCGGGTCAGCATGGCCTCCCCCAGTTCGCGCGGGAGTTCGGTCTTACTCCGGAGACGGTGATCGGCACCCGCATCGCCGATCATTACGTGGAGGAGGATGGGCGCGCCAAATTCCTCGCGGCGCTGGAGGAAGCGGGCGGCGAGGTCCGCGATCACCGCATGCCGATGCGGCGGCAGGACGGCACCACTTTCTGGATTTCCGCCAACGCCTACATCCGCCGCGATCCCGCCGGACGGCCTATCGGAGTGGAGGGGATTGCCCGCAACACCACCGCCCAGCACCATCTGGAGGAGCGGCTGCGCTATCTGGCCGGGCACGACGCGCTGACGGGCCTGTGCAACCGCATCCGCTTCGAGGACCGGCTGGAGCACGCCATTGCCCGCGCCAAGCGCGAGGACAAGAGCTTCGCCCTGCTCTTCCTCGACCTCGACGGGTTCAAGGAGGTCAACGACACCCACGGTCACCAGAAGGGCGACGAGGTGCTGGTGACCACAGCGCAGCGCCTGTCCGGCGCGCTGCGCAACAGCGACACCACCGCCCGCATCGGCGGCGACGAGTTCGCCGTCCTGCTGGAGGGGGACATCTCCGTCGAGAACGCCCGGGCCGTGGCGGAAAAGGTCATCGACTCCATCGACCGGCCCCTGCCCGGCCTTGACCTGTCGGTGTCGGCCAGCGTGGGCATGGCCTTCTACCCGTCGGACGGCGCCGACGCCGGTGTTCTGCTGCGCTGTGCAGATCAGGCCATGTACCGCGCCAAGCGCCTGGGCAAGAACCGGCTGGAACTGGGCACGGCCTGAGCGACGGCGAGGGTCAGGACGGCTTCGCCGCGTCCATCACCAACCGAATGCCCAGCGCGCCGATAACCGAGGCCGCCAGCCGGTCGATCCATGCCTTGGACCGCAGATAGGCGGCGCGGGGGCGGCCGGCGGAGAAAGCCACGGCGACGATGGTATACCAACCCGTCTCGACCAGGAACACGGCGGGCGGCAGGGCCAGCAGAACCCAGGCCGGCGGCGAGGCCGGCAGAAGGGCCGCGAAGATGCTGGCGTAGACGATGGCGGTCTTCGGGTTGCTGATCTGCGTCGCCAGCCCGATCCCGAAGGAGCGCAAGATGCCGTGGGACTTGGCGGCGCCATCCGGAACGCGGACAGGCTCCGCCGCTCCCCGCCAGATCCGCACCGCCAGATGGACGAGGTAAAGGCCGCCTGCGACTTTCAGGATCAGATAGAGCCACCCGACCTGGATCAGCAGGGCGTGCAGACCGAGGAGGGCCAAGGTGGCGAAGACCACGCCGCCGGTCCCCATGCCGACGGCGGCGGCAACACCGGCGCCACGCGACACGGCGATGGAGGTGCGTGCCACCAGGACGAAGCTGGGGCCGGGGCTGATGGCGCCGATGGCCAAGGCGCCGAGAACGCTCAAAAGGGCAAGAACGGACCCATCCATGGCTGCGGCTCCGCTGTTCGGGAAAGCCGCAGTTTATGGATGACGAACGGGATCGTCAGCCGACAAAATGATCGCAGGCGCCCTGCCCGCTCACTCCGCGGCCATCAGAAAGCTCGTGCCGTGATGGGCGCGCGGGGGCATGTCGGGGAGGCCGATCGTCCGTCCGACCTCCTCGGTCGTCGGCTTGCGCCGGTAGGTCTCCACATAGCGGTCGAGCGCGGCGAGGCACTCGGCGATCGAACCGGAACCGACCGCCCGGCAGTCCTCGAAGGCATGCGGGTCGGGGCGGAACCAGTGGGTGATGTAGCCGTCCTCGGTCCCGTTCAGGGTGAGGGTCAGGGCGAAGCGTCCCTCATGCCCGATGCGGGCGTGGGCCGCGCGCAGCCGGGACTGGACCTCTTCGATGGTCATGGCGCGTGCATCCTTCTTAAACATCAGGCGGCCTTTCGATCACGCGGCGTTGCGGAGCAGCCGGTCTTCCAGGCTGCGCGCCCATTCGGCGTCGCGGGCCAGCGATTCGACCAGCAGGCGGGCCGGGCCGGCGGAGTCCGCCGGGGTGTCGGGGCGGAGCAGCCCGGCCAGCCGCAGGGCCAGCGATTCCGCCTCAGCCTCGACCCAGCGGGCATACTGTTTCCGGCGTTCCGCCTCGTTCCAGTACCAGCGCGGAAGCTGGGGGTAGCTGCGCTCCATCTCGCCTTCCCAGGCGCTCATGCGGAACAGGCCGCTTGGGGAACGTTCAGTGGTGGTGCTTGCGGGTGTCATTCAGGGCTTCTCCCTCCACGCCGCGGGAATGGCGTGGCTCAGGCGGCCTCCAGATCGCCGCCCTCTTCGTCTTGCTTCAGAATCTCCGCCTTCTTCTGGGCGAACAGGCTGGTGATGCGGTGCTGGGCCGTGCGGTCCACCGTGCCGATCTCGCGCAGGCGGGTGCCGGCCCCGGTGCGCCACAGCTCCTCCAGGTCGTCCAGGTCCAGACAGGCGCCGAGCCGCTTGCGGATCTCCTCCTCGAAGGCGGCGATGGCGGCCGGCTGCAGGTCCGGGTTGGACTTGGCGGCGTAGAAGGCCTCGGCCTCCTCCCGGTACTTGCTATCGTCGAACTGGCCCATATGGACGTCCGCGGCGAGTCCGAGCTGGACGAGGCATTTGCCCACCGCGTCGGTCATCGACATCTTGAAGCACTCGTCGTCGGGCGCCTCGATGCCGTTGCGGCGGCGGACCATCTCCGTGCCGCCCCACTGCGGGCCGGTCCAGCACTTCTCGCCCGTCTCCGGGTCGAGGTACCAGACGCGGGCGCAGATGAAGATCATGCGCTCGGCGATGGTCCAATCCATCTGCTCATAGCCCCAGCCCTTGCCGACCGGACCGAACACCTCGGTCATCATCATCAGGCGCCAGGTCGGGTCGATCTGCGTGCCGCGGAAGCCGCCGGAGCGGGTGAAGGGCTTGGTCGCCTTCGGGTCGGTCCGCTTCAGCCGGTTCCACAAATGCATGGGGTCCGGGGTGGCGGGCTCTACGGTGGCGGTCTGGGAACCCGCGACCTTCGGAGCGGCCGTGCTGACGGTCTTCTCGGTTTCGGCAACGGTGTCGGTCTTGCTCATGCGTCCCATGGTCGTCGGGTTCCCCTTTTGATCAGTAGCGTTCGTCTCTCCCCTCACCCCAGCCGCCGCTGAGCACAGCGTCCAGGCTCGGGTCAGGGGACGGATCGGCCGTGGCGGGCCGCCACGGTTCGGCGGTGTCGAGCGCCCGCCGCGGCGGCGCGCCGTAGCGCAACGACAGGCGTCCCTCGCGGTCACGGGCGAGGTAAAGGCCACGGCCCGGCTCTTCCCCGGCCACAAAGGCGATGCGCGCATCGGCGGGCATCAGCGCCTTCAGGGCGGCCTCCGCCTCGCGTACGGCAAGCGCGGCGGCGCGGCGGTCCACCAGCTCCGCGGCCAGGGCGACGAAGCGGTTGTGCCGGGCCATGTCGACCACCCGGCGGGTCTCGTAGGCCGGTGCGTCGGCGGGCAGCGGGTCGCCGGGTTCCACGTCGTTGGCGACATGCCACCAGAAAGCGTCCAGCGTCTCCATCAGCCGCCCGCAATCCGCCTCCCGCTGCGGCACGCGGACGAGCGCGTGGCCGGTGGGGCGCAGGATGGACAGCATCGCCCGGTCCAGCCCGGTGACCACCAGCTGGTGCTGGACCTGCCAGTGGTAGCGCTGGGCCAACTCCGCGTCCGTCTGGAAGCCGCCGGTGAATTTCGCTTCCACCAGCGTGTCCGGCTCGCCGGTGTCCGTGTCACCCTCCCAGGTCAGGAAATCCGGGTGGGCAACCATCCAATCGTGCTCCGGATGGACCCAGGTCCGTTCCGCCGGTACGCAGGGAAGGCCGGTGGCCTTCTCCACGAAGCGGGGGTGCAGATGTTCGGTCGCGATGCCGATCTGCACCGCGGCGACGAGGTCCAGGTCGGCCGGCGCCGACCGCCCCGTCTTCTCGCGCCACAGGTTCAGCCAGTCGCCCGCCATGATGCGGGTGGCGTCGGAAGACCCGATACGCCCTGCCCGCGCGGCGCGCTGCGCGTCCGTAATCGCCATTCCCCTGCCGGCCCCCAGCCGTTTCGGTGCGTCTCTGGCTTCGCGTCGATGCGTCTTCGCAGCGCCATCGCCGTTAACCATAAACCGTATCGTGAATATGGGCTGCGAACATGCAGGATTCAAGAACAAAAAGAGAACCTGCGGCTTGGCCGTAGGATCGAATCTTCGAACCTTTTCAAAAAACTAAGTAGAATGCAGCGCAGCCGCGGTCCCGCTGTGACCGAGTTGGCAACTCGGCACAGATGGGTATGGATTCGTGGTCTCAAAGGGGTTTGTGGAAAAGAATTTCACCGCCGGAATCGGCGGCTTTTCTTCCAGATTCCCGCCAAATACGCGCGATCAGGCGCGCAGGCAGCGCGTGATGTGAACCGCGACCCCCGCGACGTTGGCGCGCTCAATGGGCGTCGGGCGGCAGCCGGGGTCGGTGCTGACCGGCAGCAGATGGGGTGGGAAGAAGCGGTATCCGCACACCGTTCCGTCGCCCACCGTCACCACGACGTCACCGGCCTGCGGGGCCAGCACGTCCAACGGTTCCAGCACCACGCAGTCGTCCGGCAGAACGCCGGCGGCGTTCAGGCTTGAGGAGGCGATGGTCAGCGCAAAGGCACGGCGCGAGGCCGGACGGTCCACGGCGATGCCCCGCGCTCCGCCCGTCAAGGCCGCGGCAATGAAGGCTTCCCCGGCCCTCCGCCCCAACTCCAGAAAGTCCCGTACCTGCTCGACCGACAGCAGCGGCACCCGTGCCACGGCCGGATAGGCGGTTTCGTCGAGGAAGCGCGGCTCGGACCCGGCGACGCGGGCCAAGCGGCCCAGGGTTTCCGCGCTGGGAACGCTGCCCCGCGCCGGATCGCGCAGGAAACGGGTGATGTTGGTCGGCGTGACCTCGGCCAGCCGCGCCCAGGCCCCGGCGCTCCAGCCTTGGGCTTCCATCACGCCGGTCATCCAGCGCAGGATCGCCCGCCGCGTGTCGTCCATACCGCCGTCCTCCCAGCCGAAAGAGCGCCTTATAAGAGAGAACGTTGAAGGAACGCGCAAGGTTTCTTCGCTTATGTCGCAATTTCGCCGAGGATGCGCTGCGATTTCGCAGTATCGCGTTGGACTCCCCTCCCCTCCGGCTGCGCCCTTTCCCCACCCATTGCGCCGTGCCGCGCGCGCCGCCATCTGGAGGGCGCGAAACCACATCCGGAGGAAGCGATGATCGTCACCAGCACCGACACCGTCGAAGGCCGTCCCGTCACCCAATATCTCGGCATGGTCGCGGGCGAGGCGATCCTGGGCGTGAACATGTTCCGCGACCTGTTCTCCGGCATCCGCGACATCGTCGGCGGTCGGGCCGGCGGCTACCAGAACGCGCTGCGCGATGCCCGCGAGGCCGCTTTCGCCGATTTGCAGGACGCCGCGCGGGCGCTGGGCGCCGACGCCGTCGTCGGCGTGGACATCGATTACGAGGTGCTGGGCAAGGAGAACGGCATGCTGATGGTCTCCATCAACGGAACCGCCGTCCGGCTGGGCTGAACTCTCCCAATCGTCTAGGCCGATTGCCCGCCTGGACGGGCGGTCGCACCCCCTTACACTCCCTCCCCGCATCGATAGGGACCTGAGAAACGGGAGGGACGACATGCGTTCTCTGGCGAAACGGCTCGGCGGCCTGGCCCTGGCCGCCGGGCTCCTCTGCGCGGCGCCAGCCCTGGCCTTCGAGGGCCTCGTGGAGAAGAAGGTGTTCGAGATGCCGTCCTACACAACGGTGGGCGGCGGCACGATCAAGAACGTCCGGATCGGCTGGGAAAGCTACGGCAAGCTGAACGACGCCAGGGACAACGTCATCCTCGTCACCCATTTCTTCAGCGGCAACAGCCACGCCGCCGGCAAGTACAAGATGGAGGACCCGGCCCCCGGCTATTGGGACTCCATCATCGGACCGGGCAAGCCGCTGGACACCGACAAATACTTCATCGTCAGCTCCGACACGCTGGTGAACCTGTCGCCGAAGGACCCGACCGTCACCACCACCGGCCCGGCCAGCGTCAACCCGGACACCGGCAAACCCTACGGCATGAGCTTTCCGGTCGTCACCATCCGCGATTTCGTCAATGTTCAGAAGGCGCTGCTGGACAGTCTTAATGTAAAGTCTCTGCATGCGGTGATGGGCGGGTCCATGGGATCGCTCCAGGCGCTGGAATGGGGCGCCGCCCACCCGGAGATGGTCAAGCGTGTGGTCGCGGTCATCGGCGGGGCCGAGGCCGATCCCTTTCTGATCGGCTGGCTGAATCTGTGGGCAGCCCCGATCCGCGTCGATCCCAACTGGCAGGGTGGCGATTACTACGGCAAGGCGGAGCCCAAGGCCGGGCTGACCGAGGCGTTGAAGCTGGTGACCCTGCACGCCCGCCACTGGAAATGGGCCGACGCCACCTTCGGCCGCGGTTGGGCGGAGGACGGCAAGGACCCCGCCGCCAGCATGAACAACCAGTACGCCATCGAAGCGTGGCTGGACAAGGCCGCCGCCGCCCGCGCCGCGGTCAGCGACGCCAACCACTTCCTGTATCTGATTAAGGCCAACCAGACCTTCCTGGTGGGCGGCGGCGGATCGCTGGACGAAGGGCTGGCGAAGATCAAAGCGCCGGTCCTGCTGATCCCTTCCGCCGACGATCTCGTCTTCCCGCCGGAACGCGCCATGCGCCCTCTGAAGGAGCGGCTCGAAAAGCAGGGCGTCGCGGTCACCTACACCGACGCGATCACCACCAGCCTCGGCCATCTCGACGGCATTGCCAACATTGCCAAGGCGGGGGATGCGATATCGGCCTTCATGGCGAAGTGACAAACGCAACCGCCCCGCCCGGACACGACCGCCCGGCGGGGCGTTTTCCGTCTGCTCTCGGGGACCAGCGTTCTCAGGGGCCAACGTAATGCGGCATCAGCTTGGCCTGTTCGCCGACATAGACCTTGCAGCGGCTGTCCTGGCCGTCGAAGAAATACACCTCCCCGGCCTTCCGCTTGTTCTGCGGGTCCGACAGGTTCGCCCCACCGGAGAAGGCCACGCCGTAACGCTTGTCCGGCGTCCGCGCCCAGTAGAAGCCGTCCGTCTCCTGCCCGAAGGCACCGCGCTGGCACAGACGCGACAAGGCGGCGTCGTGGCGGGTGAACCCGTCGAGCCCTTTTGGCAGGCTATAGACCGCTTGGCTGCGCACGTAGCGGGTGCGGGGTGGGATGACTTCCGGGGGAAGCGATGAGCGATTCAAGGCGCGCAAATGGCCGGGATCGGTCCGCTCGACCCGCATCGGGTCCGCCGCCGCGGGCACGGCCAGCAGCGCAAGCAACAGCGGAACGACGGCGATGACCTTCATGGGCTGATGGCGGAACGGGCAAGGAGGACCGGACTTTAGCACGGACTGCCCGCCACTGAGGAGCGGGCACCGGACGATGCCCCAACGAGAGCTGAGAAAATCGTTTCTTTTCAGATAATTGAGACCATTTCCTCACCTAATGATTAAAAAATTGGTCATTCTTATTCTTAAAGTGATACCTGGCAAAATTGCCTTAAGATACTGTTCTGAAAGGGATTCATATCCGTTCCCCCTTGCCGTCCAGATAGCGGGTGATCGTCGCCAGGAAGTCCTTCGGCTGGATCGGCTTGGGCACGTGCCCGTCGAACCCGGCACTGGAAAAGCGCAGCATGTCCGTAGGGGTGGACAGATTGGTGACCGCAACCACCAGCGTGCGCGCCAAAGCGCGGTCGGTGCGAATCAGCCGAACCAGTTCGACACCGGACAGGCCGGGCATCACCACATCCATGATCACAAGATCGGGTTTCAACGCGCGCATCAGGTCGAGCACGCCCCGCGGATCGTCGGTCTCCACAACGCGGTGGCCACCCTCTTCCAGACATCGGACCAGCAGTTTGCGCATCAGGGCGTTGTCATCGACGACGAGGATGGTCCGCGTCGCGGTCAGCGATTGAACACTCATGGCAGCCGTCCCGCTTCGTCACGGCGCTTTGCCAGGGCCGGCGGACGAGGCGTCCGACAGCCACCAAGCGTCGAAGGAGATCGAATAGGGCGGCACGGTGTCGGGGCGCTTCAAGCGGCTCCAATAGGCCACGCGGTAGACGCCGGAGTACCAGTGGGGCACCACGTAATGGTTCCACAGCAGAACCCGGTCCAGGGCCGACACCGCGGCCTTCAGATCCTCCTGGCTGTTGGCGCGGACGATTTCGCCGATCAGATGATCGACCGCCTCGCTGCGCACACCGGCCATGTTCTGGCTTCCCGGACGGTCGGCGAAGGCCGATCCCCAATAGCCGGTCTGCTCGTTCCCCGGCGACAGGGACTGCGGCCAGACATGGACCACCATGTCGAAATCAAAGTCGCGCGTGCGGTTCTCGTACTGGGTGGTGTCCACCGTGCGGATGCTGGCGCGGATGCCGAGCCGCTTCAAATTCTCGATGAAGGGCAGCGTTACCCGCTCGAAGGTCGGACTGTCCAGAAGGATTTCGAAGTCCAGCGGCTTGCCGGTCGCGACGTCGACCCGCACCCCGTTGCGAACGTCGGTCCCCGCCTCGTCGAGCAGCCGCTTGGCCTCCAAGAGGTTGCGGCGCAGCCCGTTCTGGCCCTCCGTGCTGGGCGGGTGGTAGGTCTTCTCGAACACCTCGGCGGGGATTTTCCCGCGCAGCGGCTCCAGGATCGCCAGTTCGCGGCCCTGCGGCAGGTCCCTGGACTGGAGCGGCGAGTTCTCGAAATAGCTCTCCGTCCGCTTGTAGGCGCCGTAGAACAGGGTCTGGTTCGTCCACTCGAAGTCGAAGGCATAGGCGATGGCTTGGCGCACCTTGGGATTCGCGAAGACCGGGCGGCGCGTGTTGAAGACGAAGCCCTGCATGCCCGCCGGCACCTCGTTGGCGATTTCCTCCTTCACCACCTTGCCGTCGCGCACCGCGTCGAAGTCGTAGCCGGTGGCCCAGGTCTTGGCGACGTTCTCCTGGCGGAAGTCGTACAGCCCGCCACGGAAGGCCTGCAGGGCGACGCTGGCGTCCCGGTAATACTCGTAGGCCATGCTGCCGAAATTGTTCCGCCCGACATTCACCGGCAGGTCCCGGCCCCAGTAGTCGGCGACCCGCTCGTAGGTGATGCCGCGTCCCGGATCGAAGGACGCGATGCGGTAGGGACCGCTGCCCAGCGGTGGCTCCAGCGTGGTCGACTGGAAGTCCTTGCCCTCCCAATAATGCCTCGGCAGCACCGGCAACTGCCCGACGATCATCGGAAGCTCGCGGTTGTCGCCCGGCTTGAAGGTGAAGCGGACGCGTCGCTCCCCCTCCGCCTCGACCTTGTCCACAGCGCCGTAATAGCTGCGGTAGAAGGGATGGCTCTCCGTCAGGATGGTGAAGGAGAACACCACGTCCTCCGCGGTGACCGGCTTGCCGTCGTGCCATCGCGCGCCGGAGCGCAGGTTGAAGGTGATGGAGGAGCGGTCCTCCGGCATCTCCACGCTTTCGGCGAGCAGGCCGTATTCGGTGAAGGGTTCGTCCGCCGAGCCGGTCATCAGCGTGTCGTAGATCAGCGCCGCCCCCGCCGCGGGCACGCCGCGCAGCGTGAAGGGGTTCAGCGTGTCGAAGGAGCCGATGGCCTGAAGGGTCACCTTGCCGCCCTTCGGGGCGTCCGGGTTGACGTAATCGAAATGCCGGAAGTCCGGCCCGTATTTCGGCTCGCCGTACAGCGCCATGCCGTGCCGCGCCATGCCCTGCTGTGTCTGCGCGCCCGCCGGTCCGGCCACGGCGGCGATCAGCCCGATCAACAGTCCAGCGGCAACACGGCGCATGCCCCATCCTCCCATCGTTCGCTCCGGGGCGCTCGGCCCCGGTTCCGCTCTGATAACATGTGGGAGGGAGGAGGCGGTGCAAAACCCCCTTCCCCACCCCGCGGCATCGCGCCCCGTGATTTGCTCTGGTGTCCCGGCGGGCTTGCGGTCATGGTTTTCGGCAATCCGCGCGGCCAAGCGCGATCAGCATGGAGGGTTCTTCGACCGTGTCCGCCGAATTCACCGTCTACGGCAATTTCAACTCGCAGCCCGCCACCCGCGTCGTCCTGTTCCTGTCGATGGCCGGCGTGCCCTACGCCTACCGTCATGTCGACCTGCGCGGCGGCCAGCAGAAGTCCGCGGACTATCTCGCCATCAACCGCTTCGGCCGGGTGCCGACCCTGGTCCATGGCGACCTCAGCATTTCCGAATCGGGCGTCATCCTGACCTATCTGGCGGAGAAGACCGGCCGCTTCGGCGGGCGGGACGAGGCGGAGCGGATCCGGCTGGCGGAGTGGCTGTCCTGGCTGGCCGACGTGTTGCTGCCGGTCCAGCGCGCCCGCGCGGTGCGCAAGTTCAATGGCGATGCCAACGCCCTGCCCTGGATCGACGCGGCGGCGGCCGGCGGGCTCGCCCAGTTCGACCGCCATCTGGCGGGGCGGACCTTCATCGAGGGCGAGCGGCTCAGCATCGCCGACATTTTCGCCTTCCCATGGATCGACCTCGTGGAGGAGTCGAACATCGACATCGCCACCTACCCGAACGTCCAGGCATGGCACGCCCGCATGCTGGCCCAGCCCGGCGCCAAGCGCCAGATGGCCCTGATGCCGCAGACGGACGTAGGCTGATCCCAAAAGAAAAGACCCCCACCCGCGATGCGGATGGGGGTCTTTTTTAAGCGGAGGCTTTTACTTCTTGGTGCCGGCCGTCGCCGCGAAGCTGTCGTAGGGCAGCTCGGCGACGCGGAACCACAGCTGGGTCTCGTCCAGGAACGGCTTCCAGCTCTCGTAGATCGTCTTGAAGTTCGGGTTGGTGCTCGCCAGCTCGTCGTAATACTCGAAGGCGATCTTGTGCGCCTGCTCCATCAGGTCGCGCGGGTAGGCGCGCAGGATGGTGCCCTTGGCGACCAGACGCTTCAGAGCCTTGGCGTTCTCCGAATCGTAGCGGGCGATCATGTAGGTGTTCGCCTCGGCGCAGGCGGCCGTCAGGATCGACTGGTAGGCCTTGGGGAGCTTCTCCCACTCCTGCAGGTTGACGTAGAGCGAAACGTTCGGCCCGCCTTCCCACCAACCCGGGTAGTAGTAGTACTTGGCGACCTGATGGAAGCCCAGACGCTCGTCGTCGTAGGGGCCGACGAACTCGGTCGCGTCGATGGTGCCCTTCTCCAGCGCCGGATAGACGTCCGCGCCGGCGATCTGGGTCGGGGTGGCGCCCATCTTCGACATGATCTGGCCGGTGATGCCGGCGATGCGGATCTTCAGGCCCTGGAAGTCCGCAGCGGTCTTGATTTCCTTGCGGTACCAGCCGCCCATCTGGGCGCCGGTGTTGCCCGCCGGGAACTGGATGACGTTGTGGTTCTTCATGAAGGCGCGCATCAGGTCGAGACCGCCGGCCTGGAACCAAGCGGTGGTCTGACGCGCGTTCGGGCCGAACGGAATGGCCGTGTCGAAGGCGAAGGTCGGGTCCTTGCCGACATAGTAGTAGCCGCAGGTGTGGCCGCACTGGACCGAACCGTTCTGCACGGCGTCTAGCACCTGGAGGCCGGGCACCAGTTCACCACCCGGGAAGGCGCGGATCTGGAACTTGCCGTCCGTGCTCTCGGCGACGCGGCGGGCGATCAGCTCCGACGCGCCGAACAGGATGTCGGTGCTCTTCGGGAAGCTCGACGCCAGGCGCCACTGGATTTCCGGCTGCGACTGCGCAATGGCCGGCGCGGCCACGCCGGCCACCGCCAGCCCCGCACCCGCGGCCGCAACGCCCGCACCCGCCGACTTCAGAAACGCACGTCTTTTCACGATTCTTCTCCCGTGGACTCCGCCTTCCCTTTTCGTTTCAAGCAGCCCATCGGACCACTTGTTGCGAGGGAATTTTCACAACTGCAACAAAGCAGCGTTTTCGTTCCGATTCATCGCACAAATGCGCATGACAGGTCTACCCTGGCCCTACGGATTATGCACACGCTTCAACAGCGCCGCCCCAAGGAAGGCGGAGAGCGGCGGCAGGACCAGCGTCCGTCCGTCGGCGGTGACCTCGGGAACCGGCGCGCCCGGCGGTCGCGGCAGGTCGAGCGCCGCCATCGGCGGCTTACGCTTCAGCGCGTATTCCGCCGGCTGGTCGGACAGGTTGAAGACGGCCAGCAACTCCTCGCCCTCCGCTGCCCGTTCGAAGGCCAGGACGCTGCCGGCCTCCTCCACCGCCGTCACGTCGCCTTGGCGCAGCGCCGGATGACGGCGGCGCAGGCGCAGGGCGTTCCGCCAGACGTCCAGCGGGCTTCCGGTGCGCCGCTCCTGCGCGTCCACCGCCAGGGCATGATGGGGTTCCGCCACCGGCAACCACGTCTCGACCGCGCTGGAAAAACCGGCGTTGGCGGCGCCGGACCGCCAGGGCATCGGCGTGCGGCTGCCGTCGCGCCCCTGAAAGTCGGGCCAATAGGCGATGCCGAAGGGGTCGCGCAGATCCTCCGGCGCCAGCAGCGCGTTGGGCAGTGCCAGCTCCTCCCCCTGATAGAGGCAGACGGTGCCGGGCAGCACAGCGAACAGGGTGGCGAGCAGGGCGTTGAAGCGCTCCGGATCGGCGCCGGGCGGCAGCCAACGGCTGGCGGCGCGCTCGACGTCGTGGTTGGAGAAGCTCCAGCAGATCGCCTCCGGCTGCGGCGTGCCGGTCAGCGCCCCGGCGAAGTTCTGTGCGGTGAAGGGCTGCTTGGCCAGCGACAGGGTGTAGGCGGCGTGCAGTCCCTGCGGCCCGCAATAAGCGGCGATGCGCCGTGCCGCGCCCGGCTGGCTCGACAGCTCGCCCAGCAGCACCCGGTCGGGATAGCGGTCCACGACGGCGCGCAGGCGGGCCAGCACGGTGTGAATGGCCGGGTGCATCATGTCGTAGAGATGCTGTTGCAGGGAGAACAGCTTGGCCGGCGGCTCCGCCCCGTTCCAGGCCGCCGCGGGGTTCGAGCGGAGTTGCGGGTCGTGGGCGAAGAAGTCCACCGCGTCGATGCGGAAGCCGTCCACCCCGCGCTCCAGCCAGAAGGCCGCGGTGTCACCGAGCGCTTGGAGCACCGCCTCGTCGTGCAGGTTCAGGGCGGGCTGGCTGGACAGGAAATGGTGCAGGTAATACTGGCGCCGCCGCGGTTCCCACGTCCAAGCGGGTCCGCCGAACACCGACAGCCAGTTGTTGGGCGGCGTGCCATCGGGGCGCGGGTCGGCCCAGACATACCAGTCCGCGAACGCACCACCGCGCGACCGGCGGCTGTTGCTGAACCACGGGTGCGCGTCCGAGGTGTGACCGCAGACCAGATCCAGAATCACCTTCAGCCCGTAGCCGTGCGCCGCCTCGATGATGCGGTCCACCGTCTCCAGCCGGCCCATGCGCGGGTCGACCGCCCGGTGGTCGGTGATGTCGTAGCCGAAGTCCTTCTGCGGCGACGGGTAGAAGGGGCTGATCCACACCCCCTGCACGCCGAGCGACGCCACATGGCCGAGGCCGTCCAGCACGCCGTCCAGATCGCCCCAGCCGTCGCCGTTCCGGTCGAGGAAGCTGAGGGGATAGATCTGGTACAGCGCGGCACCGCGCAGCCACGAAGACGCCTGGGACATAAGGACCCTCCACAAGAAACTCGTGGAAAGGGTCCCCCCATAGCCCTAACGATCGGTTACCGAGCCGGTTTTGGTCACGGCTTCCGAGCGTCCGGCGATGGCGTCAGGCGCAGCCAGGGCGCCCAGGCCTGCCGCACGGCGTCGCTCCACATCCGCATCGGCGCCGTCCACAGGGCCAGCATCGGGTTGGCGTTGGCGAGGGCCGGGTTGAGCAGCGGGTTGGCCGAGGCCAGCAGCGCCGGCCCCATCATCCCGCGCAGCGCGTCGAAGGAGGGCGTGGCGGTGATCTGAATGGCGATCGTCTCGGCCCCGCGCTCCGGGTCGTCCCGGTGCAGGATCTGGATGTCCAGGTTCGGCAGGGCGGCGGTCAGCTTGGTCTCTTCCATCGTCCTCTTCCCTTCGGTGCCGGCGGGCCTCTTGGCCGGGGCCATGGTCGCCGAACGGCGCGCGCGCCGCAACCATGCAACCAAAACGCGGCGCCGATGTTTCCCGCTGGCAGCCGATGGGCTGGCAACCGATGGGCTGGCAACCGATGGGGATTCCAGCATGGACGGAGTGACGGTCACCGATCCCCGCACCGACGCGGAAGAGGCCGCGGCCTGCGCCGGGCTGAGCTATGTCTGCGACGACGAGCCGGGCATCCGGCGACGCCGCGCCGGCAAGGGCTTCTCCTACCGCTGGCCCGACGGCACGCGCGTGACCGAGGAGGACACGCTGGAGCGCATCCGCAAGCTGGCGATCCCCCCGGCCTACCGCGGCGTCTGGATCTGCCCGGACCCGGACGGCCACCTCCAGGCCACGGGCCGCGACACGCGCGGGCGCAAGCAATACCGCTACCACCCGCGCTGGACCGAGATGCGCGAGGGCACCAAATTCGGGCGCATGCTCGACTTCTGCCGCGCCCTGCCCGCCATCCGCCGTCAGGTGGACGGCGACCTCGCCCGCCGCGGCCTGCCGCGGGAAAAGGTGCTGGCCGCTGTGGTGCGGCTGCTGGAGACCACGCTGATCCGCGTCGGCAACGAAAGCTACGCGCGCGAGAACAGCAGCTACGGACTGACCACCCTGCGCGACGACCACGCCGACATCGAGGGATCGGAAATCCGCTTCACCTTCAAGGGCAAGTCCGGGAAGGAATGGAACGTCGCGCTGAAGGACCGCCGCCTCGCCCGCGTCGTCAGTGCCTGCCGCGATGTGCCGGGGGACGAGCTGTTCCAGTATGTCGACCGCGACGGGCAGCGCCACGCGGTGAGTTCCGGCGACGTGAACGAGTATCTGCGCGCCGTCACGGGCCAGGACTTCACCGCCAAGGACTTCCGCACCTGGGCCGGCACCGTCCTGGCCGCCATGGCGCTGCGCGAGTTCGAGACATTCGACAGCGCGGCCAAGGCCAAGCGCAACGTCACCCACGCCATCGAGCAGGTGGCCGCCCGCCTCGGCAACACCGCCAGCGTCTGCCGCAAGAGCTACGTCCATCCCGAGATTCTGGACGCTTATCTGGAGGGCAACCTGCTGGACTCCCTGACCCGCGAGGTCGAGACCGAGCTGCGTGAGGAGCTTCCCGAGTTGGAGGCCGAGGAGGCCGCCGTGCTGGCCTTCCTGCGCGGCCGGCTGGAGCGTGAACGCCGATCCCGCGCCAGCGAGAGCCGGCGGCGGCGCGCCGCGTAGGGCCTAGACCTCCGACGGGTCCGGGGTGGACAGGCCGTCGCCCCAGTCCAGCCGGCGCGCGGCCTTAAAGGCGCCGCCGTCGCGCTTGCCGAGAATCCGTTCGGTCCGGGTGCCGTCCCGGCCGCAGAGCTTGAAACCGATGCGTCCGTTTCCGGCGTTCCAGGGCGGCGCGATGATACGGGCCTCGGGGCGGGTACCGGGCTGGCGGGAGGCGGCGATGTAGACGAACTTCTCGTCCTCCCACGGCACCTCCGCCCCCTTGGCCATGCGGTGCAGGCGGGACCGGGCGACCCGGCGGGAGAAATGGCACCAGTCCGGTGCGGCCAGCGGGCAGGCCGCGCTGTGCACGCAGGGCGCCACCAGATGGGCGCCGGCGGCGATCAGCCGCTCCCGCGCCCGGACGATCCGCGCCCATCCGGCGGGCGTGCCGGGCTCCACGATCAGCAGCGTCCCGGCGGTGAGCGACCACAGCCGATCGACCAGCCGGTCGCGCACCGGCTCCGCCAATTCGTCCAGCACATAGGCCAGGGTCACCAGATCGCGCGGCTCCAGACCGGGCAGGTCACCCGTGGCGTCGCCGGCCCGCCATGCGATCCGCGCGGGCGCCGCCGCTTGCGACAGCGTCTCGCCGACCGCGCGGATGGCCGGGCTGCCCTCGATCAGCAGCGCGTCGTCCAGGCTGGCCCAGCAGTCGGACGCCGCCCACAGCGCGGTTCCCGGCCCGGCCCCCACGTCCAGGGCGGTGACCGGCGCGAAGTCGGGAAGCGCCTCGGCCACCGCTTCCATGCTGGAGCGGACGGCGGCGAAGGTGGCCGGCAGGCGGGTGGCGAGATAGGCCCGCGCCGCCAGATCGTCCGACAGGTGGAAACGCCCGTCCCGCACCTCCGCCCGGTAGCGTTGGGAGAGGCGGTCCGCCGCGCGCTTCAGGTCGGACAGGGCGATGCCGTCGAGCGCGCGGTCCACCGCGTGGCGGAGCGAGGGGGGAAGTTCCATGGGTCCGGAGGGGCAGGCGTGGTCTCGTTCCGCCTGTTAGCACGCCGCCCGCCCCGCGCACACGGACAAAACAGGGCCCGGACAAAACAGGGAACAGGCGGTTACGCCCGCACCTGCCGCAGGAAATCGTCCACCGCGCCGTTCAGCGTGCCGGCCAGCTCCGACAGGCGGTCGGCCGCCCCCATCATGGCGTCGGCGGAGCGTCCGGTGTCCACCGCCACGCGGCTGACGTCGCCAATGTTGGAAGACACGTCGGTGTTCATGCACTCCACGATGCGCACGTTGTGGGTGATTTCCGAGGTGGCCTGGCGCTGCTGCTCGACCGCCGCGGCGATGCCGGACACGCTCTCGCCGATCACGCCAATGGTGGAGCCGATGCGGGCGATGGCGTCCACCACCCCCATGGTCGATTGCTGAATGCCGTGGACCAGCGTGGCGATCTCCTCCGTCGAGGAGGCGGTCTGAGAGGCGAGCGCCTTCACCTCGGTGGCGACGACGGCGAAGCCCTTGCCGGCGTCGCCGGCCCGCGCCGCCTCGATGCTGGCGTTGAGCGCCAGCAGGTTGGTCTGCTGGGCGATGGCGGTGATGATGGCGACCACCTCGCCGATCTTCTGGGCGGAATCCGACAGGCCCTTGGTCAGGCCGTCGGCACGCTGGGATTCGGCGACGGCGTCCTCCGCCACGCTGCGTGACTGGGCGATCTGCCGCCCGATCCCGTCGATGGAAGCGGAGAGCTGCTCGCTGGCCGAGGCCACGGCGCCGACGTTGCTGGTCGCCGTGCCGGCGGCATCCGCGGCGGCGCGGGTGCGCTGCGCGGTGTCCGACGCCATGCCGGCCACGGCGCGGGCGGAGCCGGTGACCTCCGACGCCGCCACGGACAGCGAGCCGGCCACCGCCTGCACGGTGCGCTCCAGCCCGTCCGCCAGTTCCGTCATCAGGGCGCGGCGCTCCTCCTCGGCGCGCCGTTCCTGGTTACGCCGGATCTCCTCCGCCCGCTGCCGGGCGTCCAGGGCCTCGCGGAAGGCCTCGACCGCGCCATGGATGTCGGCGATCTCGCGCAGGGGCGAGGGGCGCAGGGGCACCGCACCCTCCCCGCGGGTCAGCGCCTGGAGCGCCTGGCTGGCGTCGCGCACCGGCTGCATGATGAAACGGTAGCCCAGCAGCATGTTCAGGCCGCCGATCAGCCCGATCAGCACGAAGGCCCCCAGCGCGATCAGCGTCAGCCGGTCGAGCACCGCGGTCAGCGCCGCCGCTCCCTCCTGGCTGCGCGCGGTCACCGCGTCGGAGGCGGCGTTCATCCCCTGCACCAGCCCATCGACCAGCGTCCGGACCTCCTGGTTGTGGGCGTGGGCGTCGGTGGTCAGGCGCAGCGTTTCGGTGCGCTGCGCGAAGGCCTCGTCGAGTGCGGCGAAGGACGCGATGTCGTCGGCGACGCTCTCGAACTCGTCGGCGGACGGCAGATGCCGGCGCAGTTCCATGGCCTTCGCCATGTGCTCGCGGAACTGGCGCAGGTCGTTGCCGACGGCCGGCGGGTAGAGCTGCGACGGCAGGCGGGTCAGCAGGAACTTGGCGTCGCGGATCGTCGAGAAGAGCGTGGCGAGCGCCTGCTCATCCGCCGGTTGCGTCGTCGCGCGCATCGCTGCCGACAGGCCGCGGGCGATGTCGCCCGACAGGCTTTCCGCGCGGCTGATGTTGAAACCGAACTTCTTGTCCAGCGCCTCGACCTTGGCGCCGATGGCCGCCGCCTCCCGGCTCGCCGCGACCGCCTTGGCAACCGTCTGCGCGATCTCCGGCGCGGCGTTGGCCGACATCCGCGCGGCGTGGGCGTCCAGGCTGGTCAGCGCGTCGCCGCGCGTCGCCTCGTCGCCGCTGACGATCACCGCCTCGCCCAGCTTGGCGAGCCGTTCGGCCTCCAGCGCGATCCTCTGGTTTTCGGCCACCCGCTGCGCCAGCTCGGCGTTGCCGTCGGCGATGCGCGTCGCTTCCATGGCGGTCATGCCGCCGAACACCGCCAGGGCGGCCACCACGACGCCCGCAATCAGGCAATCCACCACAACGACTTGAAAGGTCGAGCGTTTTGCCCGTTCACCTGCACCGGATACCATCTCCACACCTCATCCGCAGCGTTCCCCCGAACTCTTCGTTCTTCCGGATGGACTGCGCAGGGCGGCTCCTCCGGGGCTTTATCGTTTGAGTACCTATATGCTCGGGGATGTGGGTGTGAGGCTATTGTGGAAAACCGAAGACGGCGCCCGTCCGTCCGGTGGGCGCCGCCTCTGGTTGTTGCCGATGCCTGTGAAACGGGAGCGGGCGAGGCCGTTACAGGCCGGCGCCCTCCCCTCCGGCCAGGGCGACGCAGACGCGGTCCCGGCCCTCCAGACTGCCGCAGCCGCCGCTGCGCTGGGACACGAAGCGGATGACCACCCGTTCCCCCTTGCCGACCGCGTGGGGCGGCAGCATCGCCTCGGCGACCAGGGTTTCCACCGTCCGCGACGGCGTCCGTCCGGAACGGCCGGCGGCCGGCGCGTCCCGGTCGGTGGCGGCGACGAATTCCGCGGGCGGGCGGGCCTCGCCGCGACCCATGGGCTCCACCACGAGCGGAGCCGGGCGGGGCTCCAGAGCGGCCACGGCGACCGGTGCCGGGGCGGCCGGGGTCTGCGGCACAGGCGCCACCGGTTCCGGGACCACCGCAGCAACGGCGACCGGTTCCGGAGCCGCCGGCTTGACGGCGGGCTTGGCGGCCACCGCCACGGGCTGAGACGTCGGGGCGCTCGCCGGAACGATGGCGACCTCGATTGCGCTGGCGCCCGCCGCCTGCGACGGTTCGCGGGGCGCCACGCCGCGGAGATTCGGCGTCAAGGCCGCTATGTACATCCGGGTTTCGCGCGGCAACCGCTGCTTGCCCGCCAAATGCGAGGCGTAGCAGGCCGGGCCGCAATTGTAGGCGGCGAGGAAGCCCGGCGCGCCGAACAGGTCGTACATCTCCCGCAGATAGGCGGTGCCGGCCAGGATGTTGTCGCGGGGATCGGACGGATCAGACCCCAGCCCGTATTGCGTGCGCATCATGTCGTAGGTGCCGGGCATCACCTGCATCAGCCCGATGGCGCCGGCATGGCTGGTGATGGTGCGGCCGTTCACGACGGAGCGCCCGCCGCTCTCGCGCATCATCACGGCCCTGATCCACTTCTCCGGCACGTCGAACCGTTCCGACGCCTCGCGGATGTGGGGAACCCAGCGGCCAAGCGGGTCCTTCGGATCAATCGGGACTTCGGCCACCTCCGGGGCCTTGACGACAAGCTCCGCCGTTTCCGGAGCGTTCGAGGCGCAACCCGCCAAGCCGAGGGCGAGAATCAGGGCGGCACCGGCGGCGCGGGCCGCGGTGAAGTCGCGATAAGCCACGAGGAGGGGTCCGTGCTGGTTGCACAAAGATCGAAAGCGTTACCCTCTCTTTGCGATGTAATGGTGCCGGCTGTCAAGCAACAAGGCGGGTGTAATGTCCTGATTTTACGGCCTTTCCCTTTTTCATAGCCCATTGGAATGGTTTTCAGGCAAATGCTGTTCATCCGTATTGGCCGTTTTTCTGCCCCATTTGGCACTGTTGGCGTCTTTGCGAATGCAGGCGAGAGACCCATTCCTGTCACGCCCAAAACTTGCGGACCGATCCCTGCAGCCCTCTCAACCGCTTGACTTTTCAGCGGCCATTCCATATTGAATGAACGTTCATTTATAGCTTCGAACCGATGCCCGACAGCTCTCCCCTTCCCCCGTCCCGCCGGTCCCGCCGCAAGGAGGCCCGCCCCGCCGAGGTGATCGAGGCGGCGCGCGACCTGTTCATCTCGCGCGGTTTTGCCGCAACCAAGCTGGAGCATGTCGCCCGCCGGGCCGGCGTCAGCGTCGGGCTGCCCTACCTCTATTTCGAGAACAAGGAAGGGCTGTTCAAAGCGGTCGTCCGGCAGTCCATCCTGCCGCAGTTCCAGATGGGCGAGGACCTGCTGGACAGCTTCACCGGCAGCAGCGAGGAGTTCCTGCGCGGCCTCGCCCGTGGCTTCTGGGAGATGGAGCAGAGCCCCAACGCCGGGCTGTCGAAGCTGGTCATCGCCGAGGCGCAGAACTTCCCCGACCTCGCCCGCTTCTACATGGAGGAGGTTGTCCTGCGCGGGCGGCGCTTCCTTGCGCGCATCCTGCGGCGCGGCATCGAGCGCGGGGAGTTCCGGCCCGTCGACGTCGAGCAGATGGCCCGCGTCATCGCCGCCCCGCTCAGCATGCTCTCGCTGTGGAACCACTCGCTGCGCCCCTTCGAGCCGGACCCCGCCGTGGCCTCCGCCGAATCCTACCTCGACGCCTATCTCGACCTCGTCCTCAACGGGCTGAGGGCCGAACCCAAGGACCGCACCCCATGATCGACGCCGCCCGTTCCGATGGTTCCGCCGCCAAGCCACGGCGCCGCCTGCTGCTGCCCCTGCTGATCGTCGGGGCTGTGGCCGCGGGCGGCGTTGCCTGGAAGGCCACCAGCAGCCACGACGCGGTCTCCCCGGCGGCGGCCGGCCTGCCCCCGGCGGAGCGGGCGGTGGAGTTGTCGCCCGTCGAGCTGACCCGCATGGCCCCGCGCCTCCTGACCGAACTGGTGCGGCTCAGCGGCTCCGTGAAGCCGATGGAGCAGTCCATGGTGAAGTCGGAGGTCGCCGCGCGGCTGGTCGAGGTGCCGGTGCGCGAGGGGCAGGCCGTCCGGAAGGGCGAGGTGCTGGCCCGCTTCGACACGGTGGAGCTTCAGGCCAAGCTGGACGAGAAGCTGAGCAATCTGGAGGGTGCCAAGGCGCAGCTCGTCCTGGCGGACAAGACCCGCGCCAAGAATCTGGCTCTGCGCCAGAAGGACATCGTCTCGGAAACCAACATGGATCAGGCGCAGAGCACCTTCCGCTTCCAGCAGGCCACCGTCGCGGCGCTGGAGGCCCAGGTGGACCTCGCCCGCAAGGCGCTGCGCGACGCGGTGGTGGCGAGCCCGATCGACGGAACGGTGGCCGAGCGGGCGGTCAACCCCGGCGAGACGCTGGCGGTCAACGCCAAGATGTTCTCCGTCGTCGATCTCAGCCGCGTCGAGGTCGAGGCGGCGGTGCCCGCCGACGACGTGGCCCGGCTGAAGCCCGGCCAGACCGTGCGGCTGCGCGTGGAGGGCTTCGGCGAACGGGACTTCATCGGCCAGATCGCCCGCATCAACCCGATGGCCCGCGCCGGCACCCGCGCCATCCCGGTCTACATCGTCCTCGACAACGCTGACGGGGCCCTGCGCGGCGGCATGTTCGCCGCGGGCGACGCGGTGGTCGACGAGGTGGAGGGCGCCTTCGCCCTTCCCCCGGCCGCCGTCCGCCACGACCAGGACGGTACCTTCGTGTTGGTCGTCTCCGGCGGACGGGTGGAACGCCGCAAGGTCGAGGTGTTGGGCGCCTGGGCGCGTGGCGATCTCGTTGAGGTGCGTGGGCTTGCCGACGGCGAGCTGGCGGTGACCGCCCCCCTGCCCGGCCTGACCGCCGGGCGGGCCGTCAAGGTCATGGGTTCGTAAGGGAACGCGCCGCGCCATGCCGATTACCCGCATCAGCGTCGACAACCCCGTCTTCGCCACCATGATGATGGTGGCGCTGATGGTGCTGGGCCTGTTCTCCTACAACCGGCTGGGCGTCGACCAGTTTCCCGACGTGGATTTCCCGCTGGTCGTCATCTCCACCGAGTACCCCGGCGCCAGCCCGGAATCGGTCGAGACCGACGTCACCCGTCCCGTCGAGGACGCGGTCAACACCATCGCCGGCATCAAGACGCTGACCTCCCGCTCCTACGAGAGCCAGTCGGTGGTGATCGCCGAATTCGACCTGAAGACCGCCTCGACCCAGGCGTTGCAGGACGTGCGCGAGAAGGTGTCGGCCCTGCGCCCCAAGTTCCGGGACGAGGTGAAGGACCCGCAGATCACCCGCTTCAACCCGGACGACCAGCCCATCCTGTCCCTCGCGGTCAAGTCGGACATCCGGTCCCTGCGCGACCTGACCACCATGACCGACCAGATCGTCCTGAAGCGCCTGCAGAACGTGCGCGGCGTCGGGCGGGCGACGATCGCGGGCGGGGTCAAGCGGCAGGTCCAGGTGCGGCTGCGCCCCGAACGGCTGGAGGCGCTGGGCGTCGGCGTCGATCAGGTCCTCAAGGCGATCCGCGACGAGAACCAGGACATCCCCGCCGGCACCGTCTCCGGCAACGGGGCGGAGCGCGTCGTCCAGGTCGATGGCCGCGTCATCAACCCGCGGGAGCTTCTCGACATCATCGTCGCGCGCCGCGGCGGCGAGCCGGTGCGGCTGCGCCAGGTCGCCGAGGTGCTGGACGGCCAGGAGGAGCAGGACTCCGTCGCCCTGTTCAACGGGCAGCCGGCGCTGGCCGTCGATGTGGTGAAGATCCAGGGTTCCAACACGGTGGAGGTGGCGCGCGGCCTCTACAAGGCGCTGGACGGGCTGCGCCGCGACGGCTCCCTGCCCTCCGACGTCGCCCTGGAGGTGGTGCGCGACACCTCGCGCGGGATCACCAACTCGCTGAGCAACGTCCAGCGCACGCTGGTCGAAGGCGGCGTGCTGACCATCGCCATTGTGATGGTCTTCCTGGGGTCCTGGCGCAGCACGGTGATCACCGCGCTGACCCTGCCGGTGGCGGTGATGGGCACCTTCGGCGTGCTGGCGGCCTTCGGTTTCACCCTGAACACGATGACGCTGATGGCGCTGTCGCTGGCCATCGGCATCCTGATCGACGACGCTATCGTGGTGCGTGAGAACATCATGCGCCACCTCGGCAAGGGCCAGGGGCACCGGCAGGCGGCGCTGGACGGCACCAAGGAGATCGGTCTGGCGGTCCTGGCGACCACGCTGACCATCGTGGCGGTGTTCCTGCCCGTGGCCTTCATGGGCGGCATCATCGGGCGCTTCTTCCTGCAGTTCGGCATCACCGTGTCGGCGGCGGTGCTGATCTCCCTGTTCGTGTCCTTCACGCTGGACCCCATGCTGTCCAGCCTGTGGTACGACCCGGCGGCCCACGGGCGGCACGGGCGCGGCGTCTTCGGGCGCTTCGCGGCGGGCTTCCAGGCCGCCTTCGACGCGCTGGCACGGGTCTACGGCCGGACGCTCCGCTGGGCGCTGCGCTGGCGCTGGCTGGTCCTGCTGATGGCCTTGGGGATTTTCATCGGCAGCTTCTTCCTGGTGCCGCGCATCGGCGTGGAGTTCGTGCCCGCCGCCGACCTCGGGGAGTCCATCGTCGATGTGGAGACGCCGGCCGGCTCGTCGCTCGACTACACGGCGGCCAAGCTGCGGCAGGTCGAGGCGGCGATCCGCGAGTTTCCGGAGGTCTCCTACACCTACTCCACGGTCAACACGGGCGCGTCGGTCGGCAAGAACCGGGGCAGCGTCTATGTCCGGCTGAAGCCGATCGACCAGCGCACGCGGACGCCCAACACCCTGGCCCCGCCGCTGCGCGAACGGCTGTCGGCGATCCCCGGCGTCCAGATCGGGATCGGCATTCCCGGCGTCGGCGGCGTGCAGAAGCAGATCCAGGTGTCCGTCCAGGGCCGCGACATCGCGGAGTTGGACCGCATCGGCAAGCAGGTGACCGCCGCCATGGCCGGCATCCGCGGCTTCGTGGACGTGGACGTCAGCCTGAAGGCCGCCAAGCCGACCCTGTCGGTGCGGCTGGAGCGCGATCTGGCGAGCGACCTCGGCGTCGGTACGGCGCAGGTGGCGAACACGCTGCGTCCCCTCTTCGCCGGCGACAAGGTGTCCACCTGGAAGGCGCCGGACGGCGAGACCTACGACGTGCTGGTCCGCCTGCCGGAAAGCGACCGTGTGGGCCGCGCCGACCTCGACCGCATCTACCTGACCGGCTCCAACGACGCCGAGGGGGCGCCGCGCATGGTGCCGCTGTCGCAGGTCAGCCGGGTCGAGACGACGCTCGGCGCCTCGCAGATCAACCGCCGCGACCTGTCGCGCGAGGTGAACGTCCAGGCCAACGTCCAGGGCCGCCCGGCCGGCGACGCCGGCAAGGAGCTTCAGGCGGCCATCGCGGAGATCAAGCTGCCGCCCGGCTACCGCATCGTCTTCGGCGGCTCGACCAAGGACATCGCCGAGACGTCGGCCTACGCCACCCAGGCGCTGCTGCTGGCTGTGATCCTGATCTACCTGATCCTGGCTTCGCAGTTCGGCAGCTTCCTCCAGCCCATCGCCATCATGATGTCGCTGCCGCTGTCGCTGGTCGGGGTGTTCCTGGGGCTTCTGGTCGCCGGCTCCACGCTGAACATCTTCAGCGCCATCGGCTTCATCATGCTGATGGGTCTGGTGACCAAGAACGCGATCCTGCTGGTCGATTTCGCCAACCAAGCCCGCGCCCGCGGGGTGGAGCTGCGCGACGCGGTGGTGGAGGCCGGCATCATCCGGCTGCGCCCCATCGTCATGACCACCATGGCGATGATCTTCGGCATGATCCCGCTGGCGCTCGGCATCGGCGAGGGCGCGCAGCAGCGCGCACCCATGGCCCACGCGGTGATCGGTGGCCTGATCAGCTCCACCCTGCTCACCCTTCTGGTGGTTCCGGTGATCCTCACCTACCTCGACGCGCTGTCCCGGCGCTTCAAGCGCTGGTTCGCCCACAAGGACCCGGACGCGGTGGCGCACGGCGCCGCTGCACAGGGCACGGCGGCGGAGTAGGTCACCCCAGGTGCTCCAGCATCAGGAACAGCCCGAGCGCCAGCAAGCCGAGGAAGAAGCAGCGCCGGAACACCTCCGCCCGCACCCGCTGGCGGAGGCTCTGGCCGAGCGCCATCCCGGCCAGGGCCGGCAGCAGCGAGGCCAGTGAGCCCCAGGCCAGCGTGCCGTCGAACAGCCCATGCTGCGCCAGCCCGGCGGCCAAAGCCAGGGTCGACACCGTGAAGGACAGGCCGAGCGCCTGGATCAGCCGGTCGCGCTCCAGCTCCAGCGCCTGGAGGTAGGGCACGGCGGGGATGACGAAAACCCCGGTGGCCGCCGTCACCACGCCGGTCGCCACGCCGACCAGCGGCGACAGCCAGGATTCCGCCGGCGGCGGCACCCGCAGCGGCAGCTTCACCAGCCCGGCCACCGCGTAGAGCGCCAACGCCCCGCCCAGAGCCGCCGCGGCCTGCCCCGACGAGGCGCCGGCAAGCAGCCCCGCCCCGGCCCAGGTGCCCAGCGTGATCCCCAGCATCATCGGCCAGAATCGCTCGATGGTGGCGCCGAGGCCGGGGCCGAAGGCCAGCTGCCAGAGATTCGTCACCAGCGAAGGCACGATGAGGATCACCGCCGCTTCGGCGGGCGGCATGACGAGGCCGAGCAGACCCATGGCGACGGTCGGCAGGCCCAGGCCGATCATGCCCTTGACGAACCCGGCCAGCAGGAAGGTCAAGGCCATGGCGGCGACGATGAGGAGAGGCAGGTCGATCATCACGGCACCCTCATGTCAGGTCCCCTCTCCCGCCCCGGGAGAGGGTTTGATGCCACTTGAGGCAAGGCCGTGGCTTCCGGCAATGTGGATGTCACGCAGCCAGCCTTCGGTTCAGACGAAGGCTGCCGCCCCGCTGGAGACCCGCCCATGCGCTTCGACCTTACCGACCTGCGGCTGTTCCTGAACGTGGCGGAAGCGGAGAGCATCACCCACGGCGCGGAGCGCACGCACCTCGCCCTCGCCTCGGCAAGCGCGCGAATCCGCGGGATGGAGGAGACGCTCGGCGTGCCGCTGCTGGAGCGCGGGCGGCGCGGCGTCCGCCCGACCCCGGCGGGCGAGGCGCTGGTTCATCACGCCCGCCTCCTCCTCCAGCAGGTGGAGCGGATGCGCGGCGAGCTGGGCGATTACGCCAAGGGGCTGAAGGGCCATGTGCGGCTGCTGTCCAACACCGCCGCCCTGGCGGAATTCCTGCCCGAGGCCCTGGCGCCTTTCCTCGCCGCCCACCCCAACATAGACATCGACCTGGAGGAAAGGCCCAGCCACGAGATCGTGCGGGCGGTGGCGGAGGGGCTGGCCGACGCCGGGGTGGTGTCCGATCACGCCGACCTGTCGGGGCTGGAGGTCTTTCCCTTCCGCACCGACCGCATGGTGCTGGTCACGCCGCACGGGCACCCGCTGGCCAACCGCCGCAGCGTCGCCTTGCGCGAGGTTCTGGAGGAGGATTTCGTCGGGCTAGCGACGCGCAACGCTCTTCAGCAGCACATCAACGAACACGCCATCCGCGCCGGCCGCCCGCTGAAGCTGCGCGTGCGGGTGCGCGGCTTCGACGGGATCTGCCGGATGGTCGAGCAGGGGGTGGGGCTCGGCATCGTCCCGGAAGCCTCGGCGAAGCGCTGCCGCCGCTTCACGAAAATCCGCGCGGTGCGCCTGACCGATCCCTGGGCGGTCCGGTCGCTGGTCGTCTGCGTCCGCCGCCTGGACGCGCTGCCCAGCCACAGCCGCGAGCTGGTGACGCGGCTGGCCGGCGCTGTTTAACCCTCTCCCCTCTGGGGAGAGGGTGGCCCAAAGGGCCGGTGAGGGGGTTGCGCTTTTGCCGAACGCATCGCCACGCGCAGCCCCCTCACCCTAACCCTCTCCCCGGAGGGGAGAGGGAAAACAACCATGTGAAGCTCTTACTCCGCGCCCGGCACCGGGTGCGGCGCCTCCGGGGCGGCGCCGTGACGGCGCTTCCACAGGCGGGAGACGGCGTTGCCGGCGTCCTCCATGTAGAGAAACAGTACCGGCGTGATGTAGAGCGTCAGAATCTGCGACACGCACAGGCCGCCGACCACCGCGAGGCCGAGCGGCTGGCGCAGTTCCGCGGCGGCGCCATGGGCGACGGCGATGGGCAAGGTTCCCATGATCGCCGCCATTGTCGTCATCATGATCGGGCGGAAGCGCAGCAGGCAGGCCTGCTCGATCGCCTCGCGCGCGGTCATGCCCTGGTTGCGCTGCGCGTCGATGGCGAAGTCGATCATCATGATCGCGTTCTTCTTCACGATGCCGATCAGCATCAGGATGCCGATGATCGCGATGACGCTCAGCTCCTGCCCGAACACCATCAGCGTCGCCAGCGCCCCGATGGCCGCGGACGGCAGGCCGGACAGGATGGTCAGCGGGTGGATGAAGCTCTCGTACAGGACGCCGAGCACGATGTAGATCACCAGAACCGCGGCGAGCAGCAGCAGCCCCTGGCTCTTCTGCGCATCCTCGAACACCTGGGCGGTGCCGGCGAAGCCGGTGGTGATGCCCGGCGGCAGGGCCATCTCCATCTCCGCCTGCCGGACGGCGTTCACCGCCTCGCCCAGCGAATGGCCGGGCGCCACGTTGAAGGACAGGGTGACGGCGGGAAGCTGGCCCTGATGGTTGACCGTCAGCGGCCCGGCGGTGCGCTGCACGCTGGCGAAGGCGTCCAGAGGAACCAGCTTGCCGGAGCCCGACCGCACATAGATTCGCGACAGCGCGTTGTCGTCCTGCTGGTACTTCGGCGCCAGCTCGATCAGCACCTGATAGTCGTTGGTCGGCGTGTAGATCGTCGAGACCTGTCGCTGGCCGAAGGCGCTGTAGAGAGTGGAGCGCACCTGATCGACCCCGATCCCCAGCGTCGCCGCCTTCTCCCGATCCACATGCACATAGGCCTGCGGGCTGTTGAGCTGGAGGTCGCTGGTCACGTCCTGCAGGATCGGAATGTCGTGCATCGCCCGCTCCAGCCTTGCGGACCAGGCGTACAGCTCCTCCGTGTTCAGGCCCTGGATCGTGTACTGGAACTCGTTCTTGGACGAACGGCCGCCGATGCGCAGATTCTGCACCGGCTGCATGTAGACCGCCATGCCGGGAATGCCGGCGAGCTGGCGGCGGAGCTGCTGGATCACCTCGCCCGCCGGAGGCCGCTCGGCGCGCGGCTTCAGCACGACGAACATGCGGCCTGTGTTGACCGAATTGCCGCCGATGGCGACCGACGAGGTCATGTCAGCCACCGCCGGATGGGCCTTGATGATCCGCGCCACCTCCTGCTGCCGCTCCGCCATGGCCGGGAAGGAGATGTCGGGGGCGGCCTCCGTCGAGACGGTGATCTGGCCGATGTCCTCGGTCGGGAAGAAGCCCTTGGGGATCGCCTGGAATAGCAGGGCGGAGCCGACCACCGTCGCGATCATGACCAGCCCCATCACCGGGCGGTGCCTCAGCGCCAGCCGCAGGGTCACGGCGTAGCCGCGGTGCAGCGCGCTGAACCCGCCCTCCAGGACGCGGCCGAACCAGCCCTCCTTGGCGCCATGCGGTTCGTGGGTCAGCATGCGGGCGCACATCATCGGCGTCAGCGTCAGCGCCACGAAGGCCGAGGCGCTGATCGCCATGGTCACCACCAGCGCGAACTCGTGGAAGACGCGCCCGACCACCCCGCCCATCAGCAGGATCGGGATGAAGACGGCCACCAGCGACACGGTGATGGAGATGATGGTGAAGCCGATCTCCCGCGAGCCCTTGAGCGCCGCCTCGAAGGGCTGCATCCCCTCTTCGACGTAGCGGACGATGTTCTCCATCATCACGATGGCGTCGTCAACGACGAGGCCGACCGCCAGCGTCAGCGCCATCAGCGAAATGTTGTCGATGGAGAAGCCCATCAGATGCATCCCGCCCGCCGTCGCGATCAGCGAGATCGGAACGGTCAGCGCCGGGATCATCGTCGCCGTCAGACGGCGCAGAAACAGGAAGATGACCAGCACGACCAGCGCGATGGTCAGGCCCAGCGTGAACTGCACGTCCTCCACCGCTTCGCGGATCGAGGTGGAGCGGTCGTTCACCACCTCGACCTTGGCGCTGGGCGGAAGCTGCGCGCGGAAGCTGGGCAGCAGGTTGCGCACCCGGTCCACCACGTCCACCGTGTTGGCGTCGGGCTGGCGCTGCACGGCCATGACGATGGCGCGGGTGCCGTTGTGCCAGCTCGCCGTGCGGGCGTTCTCGACGCTGTCCAGCACGTTCGCCACGTCGCCCAGCCGGACCGGGGCGCCATTGCGGTAGGCGACGATCAGGCCGCGGAAGGCCTCGGCGTCAGGAAGCTGCGGGTTGGCGGCGAGGACGAGCTGCTGCTTGGCGCCGGACAGCGTGCCGACCGGCGTGTTGGCGTTGGCGGCGGCCAGCGACCGCTGAAGCTCGTCGATGCCGATGCCGCGCACGGCCAGCGCGTTGGGGTCGACCTGAACGCGCACGGCGTATTTCTGCGCGCCGTAGATCTGCACCTGGGCAACGCCCGGCAGGGTGGCGACCTTGGGCTGGACCGCGGTCTCCGCGAAATCGTTCAGCGCCGACAGCGTCAGCGTCGGCGACGAGAGCGCCAGCATCAGCACCGGCTGGTCGGCCGGGTTCACCTTGCGGTAGCTGGGCGCGGTGGTCATCTCCGCCGGCAGGCGGCGCTGGGTGCGGGCGATGGCCGCCTGCACGTCCTGCGCGGCGGCGTCGATGTCGCGCTCCAGGACGAACTGGATGGTGATCGAGGTGTTGCCGAGGCTCGACGTCGAGGTGATCGTGTCGATGCCGGCGATGGTCGAGAATTCGCGCTCCAGCGGGCTGGCAACCGAGGCCGCCATGGTTTCCGGGCTGGCGCCGGGCAGCGTGGCGGAAACGTTGATGACCGGGAAATCCACCCGCGGCAGCGCCGCGACGGGCAGTTGCCGGTAGGCCGCGAGCCCCCCCAGAACCAGCGCCGCCGTCAGCAGGATGGTCATCACCGGACGGCGGATGCACAGCTCCGAGAGGGTCATGACGCGCCTCCGGTGAGCGGAGCCTTGCCGTTGGCGCCCTCCTTGCCGCCGTTCTTGGCGGCGGCGACCTTGGCGCCGGGATACAGGCGGGACTGACCGTCGACCACCACGCGCTCACCGGCCTGCACCCCGTCGGCGATGACGGCGATGCCCTCCTGGCTGCGCGCCACGGTGACGTTGCGGATCTCGACCGTGTCGTCGGGCTTGACCACATAGACGAAGCGGCCCTGCTGGCCGGTCTGCACCGCCTCCTCCGGCAGCGTCAGGGCCTGTGGCTCGACCCGCAGGGTCAGAACGACATCGACGAACTGGCCGGGCCACAGCCGCGTGTCGGCGTTTTCGAACTGGCCCTTGACCAGGATCGTGCCGGTCTGCTGGTCGACTTGGCTGTCCACGAAATTCAGCACGCCCTCGGCGGGCGGCACGGCAGCGCCGGGAATGCCGGCGGTGACCGCCAGCTTGCTCGTCTCCATCGCCGCGCGGATGGTCGGGAGATGGCGTTCCGGCACGTTGAAGGCGACGGTGATCGGGCGGAGCTGGGTCAGCGTGACCAGCGGCGTGGCGTCCGCCGCGCGGACCATGGTGCCGGGCTTGGCGTTCACCGCACCGGTGCGCCCGTCCATGGGGGCGGTGATGCGGGTGAAGCTGAGCGAGACCTTGGCCGCCTCGATGGCCGCCTGCCCGGCCTTCACCGTGGCCTCCAGCGCGTCGGCGGCGGCCACCGCCGCGTCGTACTGCTGACGGGCCACGGTGTTGGAGCGGACGAGCTGCTCGTACCGCTTCACGTCGCCGCGCGCCTTGTCGAGGTTGGCGCGGTCGCGCTCCAGATTGGCCTGGGCCTGACGGAGCTGCGCCTCCAGCGCGCGGGAGTCGAGGGTGAACAGCAGGTCGCCGGCCTTCACCTCCTGTCCCTCGGTGAAATGGACCGTCTCGACGACCGAATCGACGCGCGCCTTGATGGCGATGGCGGCCACCGGCTGGACCGAGCCGATGGTGCCCAGCCGCTCCGGCACCGGGCGCTGCTCGACCGTGCGGATGACCACCGGGAGGGCGCGTGGTCCGGCCGGGGCGGCGGCCTTCGCCGTCTGCGCGTCGGCCCCGCCCGCCCGGTGCGTGTACCAGTAACCGCCGCCCATCAGCGCGGCCAGCAGGAGCGCAAACAGCGCTATGCGTTTCGTCACATCGAACTCCCGGTAGGGCTGCCCGGTCCGGCCGGAGCGCACCATCCCGCCATAAGGCAATGCGGCCCATTATCGCAGGAGAGGCTTTGCAGGTTAATGTCCATCCTACAGCCATTTGGTAACAGACTGTAACAGCGGGTATGGGCTGCGGAGCGATTTGGCGATGCTGGACCTAAAGAACTTGGAAGCCTTCGTGTGGATCGCCCGTTTGGGCGGTTTCCGCGCCGCGGCGGGGCGGCTGAACACCACCCAGCCGGCCATCTCCGCCCGCATCGCCCAGCTGGAAAAGGAGTTGGGCGTTCAGCTGTTCAACCGCGGCACGCGGCGGGTGACCCTGACGCTGAAGGGCATGGAACTGCTGGACCACGCCGAGCGGATGCTGACGCTGCAGGCCGAGCTGGTCCACGCGGTCGCCGAATCCACGACCCTGCGCGGGCTGATCCGGCTGGGGGTCGCGGAAACCATCGTCCACACCTGGCTGAGCCGCCTGATCGAACGGCTGCACAACCGCTTCCCGCTGGTCAGCCTGGAGATCGAGGTCGACACCTCCATCCACCTGCGCAACGGGCTGCTGGCGCACGACCTGGACATCGCCTTCATGCTGGGGCCGGTGGCGGAGCCGGACATGCGCAACGAGGCGCTGAGCAGCTACCCCATGGCCTGGGTGGCCAGCCCGTCGCTCGACCTGCCCGCCGGACGGCTCGGGCTGGCCGATCTGGCGCGCTACCCGGTCATCACCTTTTCCCGGCAGACCAAGCCGTCGGTGGCCATCCAGCAGATGTTCAAGCGGCCCGGCCTGCCGCCGCTGCGCTTCTACGGCAACAGCTCGCTCGCCAGCATCGTGCGGATGACCCTGGACGGCATCGGCATCAGCGCCATCCCGCCCGCCGTGATCGAGCGTGAACTGGCGGAAGGGTTGCTGCGGCTGATTCCGGCGGAAGACCCGCTGCCCGACCTCGACTTCACCATCTGCCACCCGGTGGACAGCGACAACCCGCTGGTGCCCATCGTCGCGGACATGGCCTTGGAAATTGTGCGGGGGCAGCGGCATGGGGCGCCAACCGATAAACGCCGTTTATCGCAAACGATCCAAAATGAAAATTTGACGGATCGGACGGATGCGTGAACCCTTAGGGCACAACAGTTCGGTCACCGAGGTTTTGCCCGCCATGCAGTCCGTGACCCCAAGCACCCCGTTTCCGCCCGATGCCGCGTCCGCCGCCCTGCTGGCCCGACTGGCAATCCGCCGGGGGGAGCATCGCGGACCGACCGCCGGACTGGCGCCGGGCCATGTGCAGGCGAACCTCGCCATCGTTCCCGCCGATGTGGCTCCCGCCTTCGAGCGGTTCTGCCGCGCCAACCCCGTTCCCTGCCCGCTGCTCGCCGTGTCGCAGCCCGGCGATCACCGCTTCGCGGAGCTGGGCGCGGACCTCGACCTGCGCACCGACTTCCCGCGCTACCGAGTCTACCGCGACGGCCGGCTGGCGGAGGAGCCTGAGGACCTGCTGTCCGTCTGGCGCGACGATCTGGTCGCCTTCGCCATCGGCTGCTCCTTCTCCTTCGAGGAGGCGCTGCTCGCCGCCGGCCTGCCGGTCCGCCACATCGAGCGCGGCTGCAACGTGCCGATGTACGTGACCGACCGGGACTGCGTGGCCGTCCCGCCCTTCGCCGGCCACATGGTGGTGTCGATGCGCCCGATGACGCCCGCGCAGGCCGAACGCGCCGCCGCGGTGACCGGGCGCTACGCCGCCGTCCATGGCGCGCCGGTGCACATCGGCGACCCGGCCGCACTCGGCATCCGCGACCTGTCGCAGCCGGAGTTCGGCGACGCCGTTCCGCTCGCCCCCGGCGAGGTTCCCGTCTTCTGGGCCTGCGGGGTCACCCCCCAGGTGGCGCTCGCCGCCGCCCGCCTGCCCTTCGCCATCGCCCACAGCCCCGGCCACATGCTGGTCACCGACCGGCTGAACGCCGAGCTGGAGGGCGTGTCCCCTTCGGTCGCGCAACTCTTCAGATAAGAACAGGGAGCTTCATCACATGACCGCGATCACCCTGCGGACCCGCCTCGCCGCCGCCGCCTTCGGCATCGGCCTTTGCGCCACACCGGTCGCGGCCTTCGCCGAGACCTGGGACATGCCGACCCCCTATCCCGACACGAACCTGCACACCATCACGGTGCGCCAGTTCGCCGAGGATGTGAAGGCGGCGACCAACGGCAAGATCCAGATCACCGTCCATTCCAACGGCTCGCTGGTCAAGCATCCGGAGATCAAGCGCGCCGTCCAGTCCGGCCAAGCGCAGATCGGCGAGGTCCTCATCAGCTCCTGGGCGAACGAGGATCCGCTCTACGGCCTCGATTCCGTGCCCTTCCTGGCGACCGACTTCGCCGCCTCGAAGAAGCTTTACGAGGCGTCGAAGCCCTATCTGGAGAAGAAGCTGGAGCGTCAGCGCCTGAAGCTTCTCTACTCGATCCCGTGGCCGCCGCAGGGCCTCTACGTGAAGCAGGAAATCAGCTCCGTCGCCGACCTGAAGGGGCAGAAGTTCCGCGCCTACAACCCGGCCACCACCCGCATCGCCGAACTGGCCGGCGCCGTGCCGACCAAGATCGAGGCCGCCGAGGTGTCGCAGGCCTTCGGCACCGGCATCGTCACCGCGATGATGACCTCCGCCGCCACCGGCGTGGACACCAAGGCGTGGGACTTCGTGAACGTCTATTACGACGTGCAGGCTTGGCTGCCGCGCAACATGGTGTTCGTCAGCACCGAGGTCTGGAAGGGCCTGGACGACGCCACGAAGAAGGCCGTCGAGCAGGCCGCCGCCAAGGCCGAGGCCACCGGCTGGACCGAGTGGGAGAAGAAGACGGCGGAGCTGAACCAGACGCTGTCCGGCAACGGAATGAAGGTGCTGACCCCGTCCCCGGCGATCAAGGACGGCTTCGCCGCCATCGGCAAGACGATGACCGACGAGTGGACCAAGGCCGCCGGCGCCGATGGCGAGGCGATCATTTCGGCGTTCCGGAAGTAAGCGGCGTCTGCCCCCTCCCCGGCTCTCCCCCGCTTCGCGGGAGAGGGAGATTGATCCCCTCCCCTGCGAAGCGGGGGAGGGTTAGGGAGGGGGCCATACACTCTCCCAAGAAAACAACTCCCCGCCCGCCCTACCCGGAGGTGGTCGCGCCATGCGCACCGCATTGACCTTCCTTTACCGCGCCGCTGAGATCCTGGGCGCGGTGTTCCTGGTGCTGATCGCCGTGCTGATCGTGTCCCAGGTCTTCGCCCGGCTGGCCAACCGCATGGTGCCGGGAGCCGACGAACTGGCCGGCTACTGCATGGCCGCCTCCTTCTTCCTCATGCTGGGTCCGGCGCTGCGCCGCGGCGCGCACATCCGCGTCGGCGTCTTGGTCGACCGGCTGCGCGGCGGCCCCCGTCGTGCCGTGGAGCTGCTCTGCCTCGGCTTCGGCACGGCGCTGAGCGGCTACTTCGCGTGGTACTGGCTGCGCATGACCTACGATTCCTATGATTTCGGCGATCTGGGACAGGGCGTGCTGCCCATCCCGCTGTGGATTCCGCAGGCCGCCATGGGCGTCGGGCTGGTGATTCTCGTGATCGCCTTCCTCGACGACCTGCTGGCGGTGATCCAGGGGCGCGAGGCGTCCTACCAAAGCGCCGGCATGCAGAGCGAGGGCTGACCGATGGACCAGACGACCGCTTCCATCGTCGTCGTGGTGACGATGCTCCTGATGCTGGGGACCGGCATCTGGGTGGCGCTGGCGCTCGCCGGCGTCGGCTTCGTCGCCATGGCGCTGTTCACCACACGTCCCGTCGGCATGGTCATGGCGACCAACATCTGGGGCGCCAGCACGAGCTGGACCCTGACCGCCCTGCCCCTGTTCATCTGGATGGGCGAGATCCTGTTCCGAACGCGAATCTCGTCGGACATGTTCAAAGGACTGGCGCCCTGGACGGGCTGGCTGCCTGGGCGGCTGATGCACGTCAACATCGTCGGCTGCACGATCTTCGCCGCCGTCTCCGGTTCCTCCGCCGCGACCGCCGCGACCATCGGGCGGATGACCATTCCGGAACTGACCCGTCGCGGCTACGACCCGATGATGATCGTCGGCTCGCTGGCCGGCGCCGGCACGCTGGGCCTGCTGATTCCGCCCTCGATCATCATGATCGTTTACGGCGTGGCGGCGGACGTGTCGATCGCCCGGCTGTTCATCGCCGGCGTCATCCCCGGGATCGTGCTGACCGGCTTGTTCATGCTCTATGTGGGTGGCTGGTCCCTGCTCAATCCCGACCGCGTGCCGCCGCGGGAGGCGCGCCAAAGCCTCATGGAGAAGATCCGCGACACCGGGTCGCTGATCCCCGTCATGCTGCTGATCGCCGGCGTGCTCGGCTCCATCTACGCGGGCATCGCCACGCCGACCGAGGCCGCGGGCATCGGCGTCCTGGGATCGCTGCTGCTGGCGCTGGTCACCGGCACGATGAGCTGGGCGACCTTCCGCGACAGCGTGATGGGCGCGGCCCACACCTCCTGCATGATCGGCTTCATCCTGGCTGGGGCGGCCTTCCTGACGGTGGCCATGGGCTACACCGGCATTCCGCGCCTGCTGGCGGAATGGATCACCTCCATGCAGCTCACCACCGCGTCGCTGCTGGTGGTGCTGACGCTGTTCTTCATCGTGATGGGCTGCTTCCTCGACGGCATCTCGATGGTCGTGCTGACCACCTCGGTCATCCTGCCGATGGTGCAGAACGCCGGGATCGACCTGCTGTGGTTCGGCATCTACATCATCATCGTGGTGGAGATGGCCCAGATCACCCCGCCGGTGGGCTTCAACCTGTTCGTCCTGCAATCGATGACGGGCAAGAACATCTTCACCATCGCCAAGGCCAGCCTGCCCTTCTTCCTGATGATGATCGTCATGGTGGCCCTGCTCTGGATCTTCCCGGGCATGGTGTCGTGGCTGCCCTCGCTGATGATCGGGTGAGGAGCGGCATCATGGACGTCCGTTTCACCACAGCGGGCGACACGGCCTTCAACGTGGAGTTCGGCGACGGCATCGACCGCCCGACCAACGCCCGCGTCATGGCCCTGCACGCCCGGCTGAAGACCGCCGCGCCGCCGGGTCTGGTGGAGACGGTGCCGACCTTCCGCTCGCTCCAGGTCGTCTATGACCCGGCGGTGACCAGCCGCCGGGAGGTCCAGGCTGCGGTCGAGGCGGAACTGGCCCACGCCGGGGACGCGCCGGCCGAAGGCAGCCTGTGGCGCCTGCCTGTCTGCTACGACGCGGAGTTGGGACCGGACCTCGCAGAGCTGTCCGCCTCGCTCGGCCTGTCGGCGGAGCGGCTGATCGACCTCCACGGATCGACCGAGTACTTCGTCTACATGCTGGGCTTCATGCCGGGCTTCGCCTATATGGGCGATCTGCCGGCGGAGCTGGAGAGGCCGCGCCGAAGCGAGCCGCGGGTCCGCGTGCCGGCGGGCTCCGTCGCCACCGCCGGGCGGCTGACCACGGTCTAT
Source organism: Azospirillum sp. UENF 312511 (assembly GCF_058780635.1). Taxonomy (NCBI): domain Bacteria; kingdom Pseudomonadati; phylum Pseudomonadota; class Alphaproteobacteria; order Rhodospirillales; family Azospirillaceae; genus Azospirillum; species Azospirillum sp. UENF 312511. The sequence goes on from NZ_JBSNCG010000001.1 coordinate 1,147,584, forward strand.
CCGTGGGAGAGTCCCGGCGGCTGGCACCTGATCGGGCGCTGCCCGGTGCCGCTCTACGACGGCGCCCGCCCCTCGCCGGTCTTGCTGGCGGCGGGCGACCGGGTGCGGTTCGAGGCGGTGGACCGCGCCCGCTTCGACGCCCTGTCGGCCGAGACCGCCGCCGGCCGCTTCGATCCCGACACGCTGAGGGCCGCGCCATGAGCACGCCCTGCCTCACCGTCGTCCGGACGGGGCTGTTCGCCACCATCCAGGACCTTGGCCGCTTCGGCCATCAGGAACTCGGCATGCCGGTGGCCGGCGCGCTCGACCCCATCGCCCTGCGCCTCGCCAACGCGCTGGTCGGCAACCCGCCGGGCACGGCGGGGGTGGAGATCGCCCTGCTCGGCCCTGCCCTGAAGGTGGAGGCCGACGGAGTCCGGGTTGCCGTCGTCGGCCCTATGGCGCTGAGCCTGGAGCGCGAGGGGCAATCGCCCCAACCGCTGGAATCCCACCGCAGCCACACGCTGGCGCGCGGCGACGTGCTGAAGCTGGGCGCCGTCAGCGGGGCGGCGGTCGCCTATCTGGCGGTGGCCGGCGGATTCGCGCTGGAGCCCTTCCTGGGCAGTCTGTCCACCTACGTGCGCGCCGGCATCGGGCCGCTCGGCGGCAAGCCGCTGGGTGACGGGACGCGCCTGCCGCTCAACCGCAACGACGCCCCGCCGGGCGCCGACGTGGAGTTGCCGGAGCCGCCGGACTACGGCGGCGGGCCGGTGCGGGTGGTCCTCGGCCCGCAGGAGGACCGTTTCACGGCAGCGGCGGTGGAGACCTTCCTGTCAGCGACCTACCGCGTCGGCAAGGACGCCGACCGCATGGGCCTGCGGCTCGACGGGCCGACGCTCGCCCACGTCGGCTCCGCGGACATCCCGTCGGACGGGCTGGTCACAGGCTCGATCCAGGTGCCGGGCAACGGCCAGCCGATCCTTCTGCTGAACGACCACCAGACGGCGGGCGGCTACGCCAAGATCGCCACGGTGATCTCAGCCGACCTGCCCCGCGTCAGCCGGCTGAGCCCCGGCGGAGCCCTGAGCTTCCGCGCCGTCACGGTGGAGGAGGCGGAGGCCATCCGGCGGCGCCAGGAACAGACCATCGCCGCCTGGGTCCGTGCCATCCGCCCCGTGCGCCCGGCGGGCGGCGTCGATCTGGTGGCGCTCTACGCGGAAAACCTCGTGTCCGGGGTCGTCGACATCGTCAACGGCAACGGCGACATCCTGAACCGAGAAGAGATGTGCGGGAGGGCACCATGACCATCACCGTGAACCTGAACGCCGACCTGGGCGAAGGCTTCGGCGCGTACGACATCGGCGACGACGACTCCATGCTCGGCATCGTCGCGTCCGCCAACATCGCCTGCGGCTTCCATGCGGGCGACCCGCTGGTGATGACGCGGACCGTTCGGAACGCGGTGGCGAAGGGCGTCAGCCTGGGCGCCCACCCTTCCTACCCCGACCTTCAGGGGTTCGGGCGCCGCCCCCTGCGGATGTCGGCGGCGGAGGTCGAGGCGATGGTCGCCTATCAGATCGGCGCGCTGATGGGCATCGCCGCCACCGCCGGCGGTTCGGTCACCCATGTGAAGGCGCATGGTGCGCTGAACAACATGGCGGCGGTGGACGAGGGGCTGGCTCTGGCGATCGGTCGCGCGATCAAGGGCGTCGATCCCAACCTGATCTATCTCGCCACCGCCGGGTCGGAAATGGCGCGGGCCGGGCGGACGCTGGGCCTGCCCACGGCGGAGGAGGTCTTCGCGGACCGCGCCTACGACGACAACGGCAACCTCGTGCCGCGCGGCCAGCCGGGTGCGATGGTCCATGACCCGGACGTGGCGGCCGCCAACGTCCTGCGCATGCTGGAGGAGGGCGTGATCCTGTCGGTCACCGGCACGCGCATCCCCTGCACTGTCCATTCCGTCTGCGTCCACGGCGACGAGCCGAGCGCCGTCGCCATGGCCGGCAACCTGCGCCGCACCCTGGAGGCCAAAGGGGTCCGCATCGTTCCCCTGCCGGACCTGCGGGACCGGTTTTAAGAACGGGCGATCACGCGGGCCGCAGCTTTGCCGCCTGGGCGAGGCTGGCGAGCGTGTCCAGGATGACCTGCGGGCTGACCGGCTTGCGCAGCACCACCAGCGGCTGCCAGCGGTCGGACGTCAGGTCGTCCTCTCCCGCCTCCATCGACAGGAACCCGGTCATCACCAGGATCGGCAGCCCGGCCGCCTGGGTCCGAAGCTCGCGGATCAGGGCGCGGCCATCCATCCGCGGCATGCGCAGATCGGTGATGACGAGGTCGGCGGGGTCGGCGCTGTAGCGCTCCAGCCCCTCCTGCCCGTCCTGGGCCAGGGTCACCCGGTATCCCTTGCGGGAGAGGAAATCCTCCAGCGCCATGGCGGCCAGGGCTTCATCCTCGGCGACCAGGACATGCAACGGAGCGGTGACGGGGTCAGGCATGAGCGCGCTCCACGTCCTGAACGGAGGGATGGGACACCGGCACGGTGATGGTGAAGCGGACGCCGCGGCTTCCGTTCTCGTGGGCCACGTTCGCCGCGTCGATCCGCCCGCCCATGGAATCGATGATGCCATAGCCGATGGACAGGCCGAGGCCAGACCCCTTTCCAACCTCCTTGGTCGTGAAGAAGGGATCGAAGATGCGCGGCAGGATGTCCGGATCGATGCCTCCGCCGTCGTCGGTGATGGTGATGACGGCCCGCCCGGCGGTCATGTCGCAACGCATGTTCACCGCGATCCGCCCGGCGGCGGGTGACCCGTCGGGGTCGGCGCGCCATTCCAGGATGGCGTCGCGCGCGTTGGACAGCAGATTGACCAGCACCTGCTCCAGTTGCAGAGGACGGCCGCGCGTGACGCAGTCGACGGCCGGGACGTCGCTCTCCACGTCGATGTTTTCCAGGGCGAACTGGTTGGACACCAGCTCGACTGCGGAGCGGACGCAAGCCGCGGGTTCAAAGCGCTGGGTCGCGCCGTCGCGGCGGCTGAAGGTTCGCATATGGTCGATGATGCGGCCCATGCGCTCCGCCTGCTCGGACATGATGGTCAACACCTTGTCCAGGCGCGTGGTGTCGGTGTCGCCGTCGCGCAGGCGGGACAGGGCATTCTCTGCCCAGATCCGGATGATGTTCAGGGGCTGGCTCATCTCATGGGCCATGCCGGCGGCGAGCGTGCCCAGGGTCGCCAGCTTGGAGGTCTGGACCAGCTCCTCCTGAAGCCTCCTGCGGTCGGTGATGTCGCGGGAGCTGCCCAGGATCTGGACCACCCGCCCATCCTCGCCGCGCACCGGCACCAGGACGGTGTGCCACGTGCGCCGCCCGACCGGAAGGTCCAGCGTCTCCTCGTAATCGATCAGGCCGCCCGCGGCGACGCAGGCGCTGTAGCGTTCGATCACCGCCTCGGCGGTTTCCTGCGGAACGGCCTCACGGACCAGCCGCCCGCGGATGGTCTCCGGGTCGATCCCCGTCGCCCGCGCGTGGGCGGGGTTCAGCGTGTCGAAGGCGAAATCACCATCCGGCGTGACCGTGACGACGAACAGCCCCTCGGCCAGATTGTTGAAGAAGCTGGCGTAGCGCAGTTCGGCCTGACGCCGGATCTCGATCTCGCGCTGAAGGGCTCCGTTGGCCTCGGCAAGCTGCGTGGCGCTGGGCAGGGCGAGGGCCTTGGGCATCTGCACCCACAAGGCGACGGCGGTCAGCACCGACACCATTGCGGTCAACGCCTTGACGATGCCTTCCACAGCATAGTCTGGATACCACAAGGTCCACAAACTGAAGAAATGCGTCGTGCCGCAGGCCAGGATGAAAGCGGCGAACAGCCAGACGACCCAGGTGAAGGCCACGTCGCGGCGCTTCACGACGAAGTAAAGCAGCGCCACCGGGATCGAATAATAGGACAAGCCAGTCAGCACATCGGACACGATGTGCAGGGTCAGGATTTCCGGACGCCAGAACAGGCACACGCCGTGAGGCAAGTACGCGCTGGTGTCGAAGAAGGCTTCCACGCCACCGAACATGCCGCCCCTCTTTTTTCCGGTCACCGTCCACGGCCCAGCCGGGTCCAGAAACGCCGCCGTTTCTCTGATCTCGCCCCGAAACCTTGAAGCACAACGCCTTGCGGCACCATGCCGCGGAGGCTGTATCCGCAAACGCTACTCGAATCAGGGTGGCGGAGCAACACGCGGAACGCGATGCCAGCCAATGGTCAGCGCGTTCCGCATGGTTCTGGATGCACGTTACGCCGCGGTGTGCACCTTGCGGTTTTGCTCGCGGGTCTTCAGGAAGCGCAGGGCCGGAAAATCCTCCTGCGTGCGGTTCAGGTGCCAAGCGTTGCGGGCCAGGAACACCAGCGCTCCGTCATGGTCCTCCGCCGCCGCCGAACGGTTGAGGTCAAGGAACTTCTTGAGCTGGTCCTCGTCGTCCGTCTCGATCCAGCGGGCGGCGTCCACCCCCGCCCCTTCGAAGCGGGCGGCGAGACCGTATTCCGCCTCGATGCGGGCGGCCAGCACCTCGAACTGCAGCTGGCCGACCACGCCGACCACCCAATCCGCCCCGGTCAGCGGCTTGAACACCTGGGAGGCCCCCTCCTCCGCGAAATGCTCCAGCGCCTTGCGCAGGTGCTTCACGCGCATCGGGTCTTCCAGCCGGACGCGCTGCAGCAGTTCCGGCGCGAAGCTCGGGACACCGGTGAAGCGCAGGTCCTCGCCCTCCGTCAGCGTGTCGCCGATGCGCAAGCTGCCGTGGTTGGGAATGCCCATGATGTCGCCGGGCCACGCCTCTTCCGCCAGCTCGCGGTCGCGGGCCAGGAACAGCACGGCGTTGTTGACCGCCATCAGCTTGCCCGAACGGACATGCTTCAGCTTGGCGCCGCGCTTGAACTTGCCCGAGCAGATGCGCACGAAGGCAATGCGGTCGCGGTGGTTCGGGTCCATGTTGGCCTGGACCTTGAACACGAAGCCGCTGAACTTGCCCTCATCCGGCTGCACCGAGCGCTGCTCCGCCGGCTGCGGGCGCGGCGGCGGGGCGTTCTCGGCCAGCCCTTGGAGGAGTTCGCGCACGCCGAAGTTGTTGATCGCCGAGCCGAAATAAATCGGCGTCAGATGGCCGGCGCGATAGGCCTCCAGGTCGAAGGGCGGCATCAGCCCGCGGGCCATCTCCACCTCCTCGCGCAGCTTCGCCACGGCGTGGTCCGGCAGCAACTCGTCGAGGCGCGGGTCGTCGAGGCCATTGCACTCGATGCCATCGTCGATCTCGTCGCCCTTGGTGCGATCCATCAGGATCAGGCGATCGCGGATCAGGTCGTAGCAGCCCAGGAAGTCGCGGCCCATGCCAATGGGCCAGCTCGCCGGGGTGACCTCCAGCGCCAGCGAGCTTTCGATCTCGGAGATGAGGTCGAAGGGGTCGCGGGCCTCGCGGTCCATCTTGTTGCAGAAGGTGATGATCGGCACGTCGCGCAGGCGGCAGACCTCGAACAGCTTCAGGGTCTGGCTTTCGATGCCCTTCGCACCGTCGATCACCATGACGGCGCTGTCGACCGCGGTCAGCGTCCGGTAGGTGTCCTCCGAGAAGTCCTCGTGGCCCGGCGTGTCCAGCAGGTTGAAGGTGCGCCCTTCGTAATCGAAGGTCATGACGGAGGCGGTCACGGAGATGCCGCGCTCGCGCTCCACCTTCATCCAGTCCGACTTGGCGCGGCGCTGCTCGCCGCGGGCCTTCACGGCGCCGGCCATCTGGATGGCGCCGCCGAACAGCAGCAGCTTTTCGGTGAGGGTGGTCTTGCCGGCGTCGGGGTGCGCGATGATCGCGAAGGTTCGACGCCGGGAAACAGCGTCCAGAAGCTCGGACATGCGCGAATCCCGTAACCAGCGTAGCGACAAAGAGAAGGAGAGCCGGAAGCGTCGCTGCCCCTCGGCCCTCATCGTTCGGGGCTATATTTAGCAGCGGGATGTCAAAGGTGCCAGTGTCGCCGTGTGAGCAGGGCCATATGCCGCCGCCGCCGCCGCCGCCGCATGGCTTGACCAGCGCCGTTTCCAACCCGTAGCCTTCCACCGGCACAACGCCCGCGGGAGGAAGAACTCGGATGGCGACGCTTCAGGAAGCGCTGATCATGGCCGTCGACAGTCTGCAAGCGGGGCAACCGGCGCAGGCCAAGCATATTTGCCGGCAAATCCTGGCGGTCGATCCGGAAAATGGCAACGCGCTGTATCTTCAGGGAGTCGCCCAGGCGCAGATGGGCCGACTGGACGAGGCGCGGGACAGCCTCGCCACGGCGGCCGCACGCGCCCCCGGAAACGCGGACATCCACCTGAATCTCGGCCGCGTCCACCTGCTGGCCGGCCGATTTCAGGAGGCGGAGCACAGCCTGCGCTCCTGCCTCGCTCTGGCGCCCGGCCATGGTGGGGCGCTGATCGAACTGGCGAAGACGCTCTCGTCGCTCGGCCGGTTCGATGAGGCCGCCGAAGTGGCGCTGGAAGCGTTGCAGTCCGAGCCGGGACGTTCCGACGCCCGGGCCGTCCTGTCTGATGCGCGCCGGGAGGCCAACGACCCGATCGGCGCGGAGGAGCATGCCCGCGCTGGCCTGCGAACCGCGCCGGGCCATCCGCAACTGTTGTGCACGCTGGGTTTGGCGCTGTTCCAGCAGTCCCGTATCGGGGAAGCGGTTGACGCCTTGACCGGCGCCGTGACCGGCGACCCCCGGAATTGGCGGGCGCATTTCAATATGTGCCGAATCCACCTTGGCCTTGGCCGTCTTGCGGCGGCATGGCATCACCTCGATCAGGGCTACGCCGCCTATCCCGATGGCCCTTTCGCCGGACGGGCGCGCCAGTTTCCGGAACCGCGCTGGGCGGGAGAACCCCTTGCCGGAGAACAGCTCCGGGTCTGGCAGCCTTACGCCATCGGGGAGGAAATCCTCTATGCCGGCCTCTATGGCGAGATCGCCGAGCGCGCGGAGCGAGTCGTCATCGATACCACCCCGAAACTGTTGCCGCTGTTCCGGCGCAGCTTCCCCGGCATCGATTTCATACCACGCGCCGATCCGCCGGTCACGAAGGTGGCCGGGATCACCCGGCAGTGCAGCGCCTTCGACCTGATGCGGTGGCTGCGCCCCACGGAGGCGACCATCCCGGCCCGACGCCGCTATCTGGCCGCCGATCCATCCGCCGTCGCCGACAGCCGGCGCCACTTTGACGCATTGGGAGCGGGACCGAAGGTTGGCATCTCCTGGACCAGTTCCAGCACCGCCGACACCGGAAAATCACTCACCCTGGAAGCGCTGCGCCCGCTGCTCGGCCTGCCGGGTGTCGTCTTCGTCACGCTCCAGTACGGCGATCATGAAAAGGAAATCCGCGCCTTGCGCGACCGCCACGGCCTGGTTCTGCACCCGCCCGGCGACTTCGATCCCTTCACTGACATCGACGGGCTCGCCGGAGCGATCGCCGCGCTGGACGCGGTGGTGTCGATTCCCAACGTCACCGCCCACTTGGCCGATGCGCTGGGCGTTCCGACGGTCCTGCTGACGCGCCCCTTCGTTCAGAACTTCAGCCTGCGCGAAGGGCGCTCGCTGTGGTGCCCCAACATCCGACCGGTGTTTCGGGAAACTGACGATGCGGCGGCGATCGGGCGTCTTGTCGATGCCGCATGCGCGCGTTTGCGCGATGTCCTCAACGACGGGGCGGCCTGACCGCCCCTCCCCGCTCGATGCGGGAGAGGGGGAGCGGACCGTGGATCAGAGGCTCAACTCGGCGATCTGCACCGCGTTGAGCGCGGCGCCCTTCAGGAGCTGGTCGCCGCAGACGAACAGGTCGAGGCCGTGGTCGCCGAAGATCAGGCTGGTGCGGATGCGGCCCACCTCGACGTCGAACTGGCCGGTCGCGTTGATCGGCATCGGGTAGACGCCGTCGGCCGGCACGTCCTTCACCACCACGCCCGGCGCGTCGGCCAGCACGGCGCGGGCGGCGTCCGGGGTGACCGGGGACAGCGTCTCGACCGTGATCGCCTCGGAATGGGCACGGTAGGTCGGGATGCGAACCGCCGTGCAGCTCACCGGCAGGTCCGGAATCTCCAGGATCTTCCGGGTCTCCCAGGTCACCTTCATCTCCTCCTTCGTGTAGCCGTTCTCCTGGAAGGCGTCGATCTGGGGGATCAGGTTGAAGGGGATCGGATGACGGAACACGCTGTTGACGACCGGCTTGCCGTCAAGCTGGTTGCGGGTCTGCTCCTCAAGCTCGGCCATGCCCTCGGCACCGGCGCCGCTGGTCGCCTGATAGGTGGAGACGATGACGCGCTTCAAGCCGAAGGCCTTGTGCAGCGGGCCGAGCGCCACGACGGCGATGGCGGTCGTGCAGTTCGGGTTGGCGATCAGCTTCCCCTTGCCCTGTTCGATGGCGCCCATGGCGTGGGCGTTGATCTCCGGCACGATCAGCGGGACGTTATCGTCGTAGCGGAAGGCCGAGGAGTTGTCGATCACCAGCGCACCGCCCGCGGCGATGGCCGGCGCGTGCTCCTTGGCGAAATCACCGGACACGGCGAGCAGGACAATGTCGTAACCCTTCACCTTCTCGACATCGAACGCCACGAGGGTCTTCTCGCCGAACGGGGTCTCGACCGTGCGGCCGGCGCTGCGCTCCGACGCGAACAGGCCGAGTTCCGCGACCGGGAACGAACGGCGGTGAAGAACATCGACCATTTCGCGGCCGACGGCGCCCGTGGCACCAACGATGGCAACGCGGCGGGGAGAAGGAGAAGAGGCGCTCATGGGTGTGGTCCGTCCTTTGGTCTTGCCCGGATCGAGCGTGGACGGCGGCCCCAGATGCACCAAGGCCCCGTCCGTGTCCGGCGGGGCCTTCGTGGTGGGTGAAGCGTCTTACTCGATCAACGCACGCCACCGTCCGACGGCCCGCCGGAGCGGGTCGTTTTGGTAGTGGTGGTGGTGATGGCGAGCGAGCGATTCATAACTCGCTAGATAAACGAAAGGCGCGGGGCTTGTAAAGCGCCCGCGCCTTCGCGGCACAATTTTTGTTCGGCGCCGAACCAGGCTTTTGTCCGGTGCCGGACAGGGCCGCGTCAGGTCTCGGTTTCGGCGGGATGCTCCGGCTTCACGGGATGCACGTCCCAGATCTCCGTCGCGTATTCCATGATGGTGCGGTCGGAGGAGAACCAGCCCATGTTGGCCGTGTTCAGGATGGCCTTGCGCGTCCATTCCTCCTGATCGCGGTAGAGGTCCATCGCCGCCTGCTGCGCCTGGCAGTAGTCGGAGAAGTCCGCCGTCACCAGGAAATGGTCGCCGCCGTCGGTCAGCGCCTGGAGGATCGGGTGGTAGCGGTGGGGATCGTCCGGCGAGAAGACGCCGGTGGAGATCATGTCCAGCGCCCGCTTCAGGCTGGGGTTCGACGCGATGACGTCGCGCGGGTTGAATCCGCCGCTGGCCCGCAGGTCGTTCACCTCCTCCGCGGTCAGGCCGAAGATGAAGATGTTGTCGTCGCCCACATGCTCGCGGATTTCGACGTTGGCTCCATCCAGCGTGCCGATGGTCAGCGCGCCGTTGAGCGCCAGCTTCATGTTGCCGGTGCCCGACGCTTCCATGCCCGCGGTGGAGATCTGCTCCGACAGGTCGGCCGCCGGCATGATGATCTCCGCCGCCGTCACGTTGTAGTTCGGCAGCAGCACGATCTTCAGGTTGTCGTGCACCGACGGGTCATGGTTCACCACCTTCGCCACATCGTTGATGAGCTTGATGATGAGCTTGGCCATGTGATAGCTCGGCGCCGCCTTGCCGGCGAAGATCTTGGTCACCGGCACCCAGGACACGGTCGGGTTGTCGCGCATCTCGTTGTAGAGCGCGATCGCCTGGAGGATGTTCAGGAGCTGGCGCTTGTACTCGTGCATGCGCTTGACCTGCACGTCGAACAGGCTGTCGACCTGCACGTCCACCCCGGTCTGGCGCGCGATGTAGGCGGCCAGCCGCTTCTTGTTCTTGCGCTTGGCGCGGCGGAACTCCTCGCGGAAGACCAGATCGTCGGCCTTCTCGGCCAGCGCGCTGATCTGGCTGAGGTCCTTGATCCAACCGTTGCCGATGCGGCTGGTGATCAGCGCGGCCAGCGGCTGGTTCGCCTGATGCAGCCAGCGGCGCGGGGTGATGCCGTTGGTCTTGTTGTTGATGCGCTCCGGGAACTCCGCGTGGAAGTCGGCGAAGACGGTCTGCTTCATCAGCTCGGTGTGCAGCGCCGACACGCCGTTGACCTTGTGCGAGCCGAGGAAGGCCAGATTGCCCATGCGCACCCGGCGGTCGCCGCGCTCGTCGATCAGCGACAGGCGGGAGAGCCGCCCGTTGTCGCCCGCCGCCCGCGCCTTGGAGCGGTTGAGGAACTTGGCGTTGATCTCGTAGATGATCTGCATGTGGCGCGGCAGCACGCGCTCCATCATGCGCACCGGCCACGCCTCCAGCGCCTCCGGCAGCAGCGTGTGGTTGGTGTAGGAGAAGGTCGCGCGGGTGATGTCCCACGCCTTGTCCCAGGTCACGCCGTGCTGGTCCACCAGCAACCGCATCAGCTCGGCGATGCCGATGGCCGGGTGCGTGTCGTTGAGCTGGATCGCCGCCTTGTCCGGCAGGCTGTCGAAATTGGAATGGTGCTGCAGATAACGGCGCAGGATGTCCTGCAGCGAGGCGGAGGTGAAGAAATACTCCTGCTTCAGCCGCAGCTCCTTGCCGCCCTCCGTCGCGTCGTTCGGGTAGAGGACGCGGCTGAGGTTTTCGGTCAGCACCTTCTGCTCGACCGCCTTCATGTAGGCGCCGTCGTTGAAGTGGCCGAAGTTGAAGTCGCGCGTGGCGCGGGCCGACCACAGGCGCAGCGTGTTGATCGTATCGCCGCCATAGCCGACCACCGGCGTGTCGTAGGCCATGGCCAGCACGCGCTCGGCGTCGACCCAGCGGTAGGCGCGCTCGCCCACCGAATCCCGGAACTCCTCGACGCGGCCGTAGAACTGGACGGGGTACAGCACCTCCGGGCGCGGGAATTCCCACGGGTTGCCGAATTGCAGCCACTGCTCCGGGTACTCGACCTGCCAGCCGTGCTCGAAGCGCTGCTCGAACAGGCCGAACTCGTAGCGGATGCCGTAACCGTAGCCGGGCAGCGCTTCCGTCGCCATGCTGTCGAGGAAGCAGGCGGCCAGACGGCCGAGGCCGCCGTTGCCGAGCGCTGCGTCCGGCTCAGCCTCCACCACGTCGTCGAGGTTGAGGCCGATGCGGTCGAGCGCCTGACGGCACTGGTCCGTGATGCCGAGGTTGGCGAGGCTGTTGGTCAGCAGGCGGCCGATCAGGAATTCCAGCGATAGATAGTAAACGCGCTTGGCGTCCTGCTGGTAATAGGTCCGCGTTGTGTCCATCCAGCGGTCCACGAGGCGGTCGCGCACGGCGAGCGCCACGGTGTGGAACCAGTCGCGCCGGGTCGCCGCCCGCGCGTCCTTGCCGACGGAATAGACCAGCCACTCCAGAAACGAGCGCTTCAGCCCGTCGACATCCAGACTGCGGCGTTCGATCTCGCGGGACTTATACCGAGCGTCCATGTCTTGACTTTCTTCTTTCCAGGGCCAACTGGAGCGGCGGTTATTCAGCCGGTCTTCCATCGGCGGCAGTTTCCGGGGTCCATGGTTAAGCAACGTTTAAGTCGCTGCGCCAACCAGTCGAATGGGCCTGTCGAATTGGCTAGGCTGTTCGTCCAGAGCAACAGCCAAGACTTGCCCTTGTGCCACACGCGCTGTGCCAAAATGGGAACCACCCCCGCGGCGCACCGAAGCTCGGTAATCGCTGCGAAGCCCCGCTGGAGGGAGTAAGATGGCGTCCGTGTCAGCCTCTTTGAACCTCCCGATGCTCGACAATACCGTATCTGCGGACTCCCGTCAGGACCTGCCCGGCGACGCCACCATCCTGCTCCGTCAGGCCCAGCCGGCGGACATCGCCGCGCTGCTGGCTATCGAGGAGCGGTGTTTCGCCACCGACCGCCTGACCCGACGTAGTTTTCAATATTTGCTCACGAAAGCCAAGGCCACTGGACTTGTGGAAGTCCACAGCGGCGCGGTCGTCGGCTACGCGCTGGTTTCCTTCCATTCCGGCACGTCGCTCGCCCGGCTCTACTCCTTCGCCGTCGATCCCGACCACCGCGGCCAGGGCGTCGCCAAGCGGCTGCTCGCCGCGGCGGAGCAGGCGGCCCGCTCGCGGGACTGCATCTACCTGCGGCTGGAGGTGCGGCGCGACAACACCGCGGCCATCGATCTCTACAAGAAGGCCGGCTACCGCGAGTTCGGCGTCTACACCGACTATTACGAAGACCATATGGAGGCGCTGCGGCTGGAGAAGCGCCTCGGCCACAGCGGCCCCAGCGCCCCGCTGGGCGGACCCCTGGTCCCTTACTACCAGCAGACCCTGGACTTCACCTGCGGTCCGTCGGCCCTGATGATGGCGATGAAGGCGCTGAAGCCCACGGAGATCGAGCTGGGGCGGAAACTGGAGATCCGGCTGTGGCGGGAATCCACGACGGTCTTCATGACCTCCGGCCATGGCGGCTGCGGCCCCTTCGGGCTGGCGCTGGCGGCGGCGCGGCGCGGCTTCGCCGTGGACATCCACATCAAGGACAACGCCACACCCTTCCTGGACAGCGTGCGCAGCGACGAGAAGAAGGAGGTCATGCGCATCGTGCACGAGGACTTCCTCGACGAGTTGGAAGGCAGCGGCGCCACCGTCCGCCACAACACCCTGACCGCCCAGGACATGGCCGACGCGGTGGCGGGCGGGGCCATCCCCATCGTGCTCATCAGCTCCTACCGGATCTATCACGAAAAATTTCCGCATTGGGTCGTCGTGACCGGTGCCGACGACCGCTTTCTCTATGTTCATGATCCGCTTGTGTACGACCGTCACCACGCTCACATCGACCGGATGAACATGCCGATCCCGAAAGCCGACTTCGAGCGCATGGCCCGCTACGGAAAGGCCCAGTTGAAGGCCGCCCTTCTCCTCCGCCCCCAGCTCTCTGATGGGTCCGCCGACTGATGCCCGCGCATCTCCTGGTCGTCGACCGCCGGGCGGACGTGAAATGGGCGAAGGACGGGCTGCCGGTGATCAGCGCCCGCGACTACATCGCCCACCCGGAGCAGGCGCCGCGCGGCGCGCGGGTGCTGAACCTGTCGCGCAGCTACCGCTATTTGGGCACCGGCTACTACGTCTCGTTGCTGGCGGAGGCGCGCGGCGAGCGGGTGATCCCCTCCGTCCGGACCATCCTAGACCTGTCGCAAAAGACCTTCTACCGCGCCCAGCTGGCCGAGGTGGAGGAGGCGCTGCGCAAGGCGATCAAGCGGATGGACCACCCGCCGGAAGCGTCCTTCAATCTCACCCTCTTCTTCGGCCACGCCGACGACGCCCGGTTCCAGGACATCGCCCGGACGATCTTCGACCTGTTCCGCTGTCCGCTGCTGAAGGTTCAGGTGCGGCTGAAGGACGGCTGGACCGTCCATGCCCTGGAACCGCTGTCGCTGGCCGACCTTCGGCCCGACCAGAAACCGCTGTTCCAGGCGGCGCTCGACGCCTACACCCGGACCTCCTGGCGGGAGCCGACGGCGAAGGCGCCGCCGCGCTACACGCTGGCCATCCTGCACAACGCGAAGGAGGAGCTTCCGCCCTCGAGCCCGCGCGCGCTCCAGAAGTTCGTCAAAGCCGGGGAAAGCCTGGGCATCGCAGTCGAGCTGATCGAGAAGAAGGACTACGCCCGCCTCGCCGAGTTCGACGCGCTGTTCATCCGCGAAACGACGAATCTTGACCACCACACCTACCGCTTCGCCAAGAAGGCGGCGGCGGAGGGCATGCCGGTGATCGACGATCCGAACTCGATCCTGAAATGCACCAACAAGGTCTATCTGGCCGAGTTGCTGCGCGCCAATCGTATCCCGGCGCCGAAGACGGTGATCTTCGACAAGCGCGGGCTGGCGACGCTGGACCAGGAGATCCCCTACCCCATCGTCCTCAAGATTCCGGACGGCTCCTTCTCCCGCGGCGTCTTCAAGGTGCAGACCCGCAGCGAATTGGACGCGACGGCGCAAAGCCTGTTCGAGCAGTCCGACGTGATCCTGGCCCAGGAGTTCATGTACACGGAGTTCGACTGGCGCGTCGGCGTGCTGAACCGGCAGCCGATCTATGTCTGCCAGTATCTGATGGCGAAGAAGCACTGGCAGATCGTCAAGCATGGCGGCAACGGCCGCGCCGAGCAAGGCTCCTCCCGCACGCTGGCCGTCGAGGAGGCGCCGCGCGAGGTCATCGAGACCGCCGTGAAGGCGGCGGGACTGATCGGCGACGGGCTCTACGGCGTGGACGTGAAGCAGAACGAGCGCGGCGTCTTCGTCATCGAAATCAACGACAACCCCAGCATCGACCTCGGCGTCGAAGACGCCAAGCTGAAAGATGGCCTGTACCGCCTCATCATGGGCGAATTCCTGCGCCGCCTGGAAACGCGGCCGCGCAAGCCCGGCTCTGGCGCCTGAAATCCCCCTTCGGGCAGTTCCGCCATCCGTTTGGATGACCCCCACATTCCAATCACTTCTCCTCCTAAGATGTTTTCGGCTGTGGCCGCCGGGGAACAAGCCTCTTCCCACCGCGTTATGAAATCAACGTCACCACGAACGGGAGCAACACCGAAGCGCATCAACGCTTTGGAGTTGCCCAGGCTGGAGAGCGGGAGACCGTTGATGACGACGAACTGCTCATTGTGCTGCGCCGGACCGACACCCGGACACTGCTAGGCAGCACCACCGCATTCTAAACCACCGACACGAATCGCAAAAACCGGCGCGGCCACAGGACCGGCGCCGGAAGGGACCACGCGTCGAAAATTGGGCGCGTCGAAAGAGGGATCGTCTCCCACCGAAGCCTCGGGAGTCGGAATCCCGCGAACTGAACTCTCGGGACGGGGGCGCCGTCACTACGGACCGGCAGCCCCGCCGAATGAAGAGAAGCTGGAGGAAGAGCAACAATGGCGTATTGTTTCGAAGCCGAACTGATCCGTTGCATGCCGAACCTGCAGCGCTATGCCTGCAAGTTGACGCGCGACGTCAGCGCCGCCGAGGATCTCACCCAGGACTGTCTTGCCCGCGCTCTGTCCCGCCAGCATCGTTTCGAGCCCGGCACCAACATGCAGGCTTGGCTGACCACGATGCTGAAGAATCTGCATTTCAACAACCTCCAGCGTGAAAAGCACGTCACCAAGGTCGAACTGTGGGACGGCGCCATGTCGGTCGAGGCCTCGCAGATCGCCCGGCTGGTCTTCCGCGACGTGGACCGCGCCTTCGGTGCCCTCACCCCCAGCCAGCGCAAGGTCGTGAAGCTGGTCGCCATCGAAGGCCGCCCCTATCAGGAGGCCGCGGAGAAGCTGAACGTCTCCATCGGCACCATCCGGTCCCGCCTGTGCCGGGCCCGCGAACGGCTGAACAACCTGATGGCCGCCTAGGGCGCGGCAGGGAATGCGCCGCGGGGTATGGCAACCGTACAACAGGTTGATTCTTCCATCGCATCTGACAATCCGGCGCCGGAACAACCGATGGGAGCGGCTGTTACATTCCGCGTGTGAAACGAGTATGGCTGCTGCGGAGTGGCCGAACATCCACGGGGAACGATCGGATACGCTTCGCCATCCATTTGGCGGTATCGCATCATCCCCATAAGAAGAGGTAAGTCACCACTCCCGACGCCGTGCCCGCCGCACTATATTGAACTCTGCGTCGCGGATCGTTTCCGTCTCAGGGGGATGGCCTCCGGAGACGTTCCGGGATCAAAAGATATGAAGCGTGTGACGATGAACCATATCAACGCATATCTTGACGGTGCCTTGGACGATAAGGAGCGTCAGGAGTTCGAGCAGTCCGTAGAGGACGATGCCGACGCAAAGGCCGTGGTGACCTTCCACAGAAGCCATGTGGATGAGCTTCACCGCCTTTACGATCCCGTGCTGGAAGAGCCGGTACCGGCGCGCATGCTCGAACTGCTGAGGCAGCGCCGCAAGGACTAGCCACCCGATTCCCGCGTTCCATCGTCACATGAGGGGCGACCGGACGACCCGGCCGCCCGCTTTTTTTGCCCGCACCCTGGCGTTCCCACCGGCGTTGCGGGTCCTCCCGCATTTCCACGCGGCTTCCCCCTTCGGATCAACGCTTGCCCCTTTTACAGACCGGCGGCTTTTCCCATAAACAGGAGCCGCGGAAACGGAAGCTGGGCCATGGGTGCCCGGACCGGCGGGAACGAAGAGGATAAACAGCGTCCATGGCGCGCGGCAGGCCGGCACCGAACATCATTCTGGGTCCCGTCCTTTATTTCCGGGGAGAGCAAGGCGACCGCTGGTGGCTGTCCGCGCTCTTCGTGCTGGACGGCGACGCCGAACCCTACGATCTGCGGGTGGACGGCGTGACCCTGCCCGTTCCGCCCCGCCACCTCGCCCAACGGGGCAATCGGCATGTCTGGCGGTTCGATTTCGCCATTCCGCGCGGCGCCCGCGATGTCGAGGCCGCCTATGGCTTCACCGACGGGGCCTCGCCGGGGGACACCTGGGCGGTGACCGTTCCGGGACGTGCCTCGCCGCCGCGGATCGCCTACGTCTCCTGCAACGGGGCGGAGGACGAGGAGAAGATCGCCGGGCTGGACGCGCCGCGCAACGCCCTGTGGGGTGACCTGCGCCGCCGCCATGAGGGCGAACGCTTCCACCTGCTGCTGCAAGGCGGCGACCAGCTCTACGCCGACGCGGTGTGGCGCAAGCCGCCGCTGCTCAGCGCCTGGAAGAAGCGGACCGACGCCGCCCGCCTGGACGAGCCCTTCACTCCCGCCATGGCGCAAGAGGCGGAAGACTTCTACTTCGACCTCTATCTGAGGGTCTGGGGCCAGCCGGAAACCGCGGCGGTCACGGCGCGCATTCCCTCGGTGATGATGTGGGACGACCACGACATCTTCGATGGCTGGGGCTCCCACCCGGACGAGGAGATGATGTCCCCGGCCTGGCGCGGCGTGTACGCGACCGCCCGCCGCCATTTCTCGCTGTTCCAACTGGCCGCCATGGAGGGCGCCCAGCCGGAATGCGTGTGGGGGGCGCCCATGGACTCCTTCAGCCAGGGGTTCAGGCTCGGCGACGTCGGCGTCCTGGCGCTGGACATGCGCAGCGACCGCACGCCCCGCCGCGTTCTGTCGGACCGGGTATGGGAGGCCCTGCCGGAGTGGCTGGAACGCTTCAAGGGTTGCCGCCACCTGATCCTGATGTCCAGCGTGCCGCTGCTCTACCTCGACACCGGCGTGATGGAGCGGGCGGTCGGCCTGTCGCCCGTCCGCGTCGGGATCGAGGACGATCTGCGCGACCAGTGGCGCAGCCCGGCCCACGCCGAGGAGTGGCTGCGCCTGATCGGCCTGCTGGCGGAATTCTCACGGCGCACCGGGTGCCGGGTAACGTCCGTATCGGGCGAAATCCACGCGGGCGCTCGGGCCGTGCTGCGCGGCGGCGGCGTGGAGATCTGGCAGCTCATCGCCTCGGGGGTCGTCCATCCGCCGCCCGCCAAGGCCACCGCCTTCGCGTTGGAATGGCTGGCCGGCCGCAAGGAAACCCTGCCCAACGGCTATGTCTTCGAAATGCCGGCTTTTCCTGAGTCGGGCAAGCGCATCATCCGGCAGCGCAACTGGCTGTCGCTGATCTTCGACGGCAAGGGGCAAATCCATGCCCGCTGGTCCGCCGAGGGCCAGCCGAACCGCTACACCCAGGTGATCTGACCGGAGTTGAGCCGGCTCACTCCGACTGCGGCGACCGGCGGCGGTTGCGCAGATTGAGCGCGTTGAGGAAGCTGGTGGCCTGCGCCGGCGTGGCCGGGCCGCCGGCCCCCGGCGCCTTGGCCGAGGTTGCCAGGAAGCCACCGACGCGGGCGCGCAGCTCGACCGAATCGTGGGCCGCCTGATCGGCGGTCTCCGCCACCTGACGGCGCACGTCGGCATCGAGCGTGTTGAAGGCGCGGGTGGCGAACTCGAAGGCCGGCTGGGACTTGGTGGCGATCACCTGCCGCAGCGCCTTGGAAACCAGAACCGTGTCCAGCCCGCCGGGGCCGTCCACCCCGTCCAGGACATCGGCCAGGATGCCGATGGCCTGAAGGGTCTGGTTGTCATCGAGCGAGATGGGCTCCAGGCCGTCCATGACACTCACTTCCGATGTGGTTTGCCGAAGCGTGGTTGAACCAGCGGACGCCGCCGGAACTTTTGCCGGTGCGGGAAAGCATAGTCGGAGCGCCCCGCCGAGGCAATGCGCACGGCGTCAGACCGCACGCTTGGCACTGCGATTGACCAGGGCGACCCCGGCGACCGCCAGCGCCATGCCGGACAGGGCCAGCAGTCCCAGCCGCTCCCCGAACATCGCCCAGGCGATCACCGCCGTCACCGGCGGGACCAGATAGAACAGGCTCGCCACGCGCGCCGCCGCACCGCGCCGGATCAACAGGAACAGCAGGAAGATCGCTCCCACCGACAGCACGAAGCTGAGCCACAGCAGGGCGAAGACGAATTCGCCGGTCCAATCGATGCGCATCGTCTCGAACAGCGGGGCCAGCACGGCCAGCACCGCCGCGGTCGCGGCGTACTGGATCGCGGCACCGCTGCGCAGGTCCATTGCCGTGCCGTGGCGCTTCTGGTAGAGCGTGCCGAAGGTGATGCCCATCAGGGCGGCCAGCGCCAGCCCGATGCCCAGCGCGTCAGTGGAGTCGAAGTGGAGCTTCTCGCCCACCACCAGCCCGACTCCGGCCAGCCCCATCAGGAAGCCCACCCATTGCCGTCCGCTCACCCGCTCGCCCAGCAGCGGGCCCGAGAGGGCGGCGGTCAGCAGCGGCTGGATGCCGACGATCAGAGCGGTCACACCCGCCGGCATGCCCTTGGCGATGGCGCAGAACACGCCGGTCAGATAGACGCCGTGCACCAGGAGCCCGGCCAGCGCGATCCGCCCGGCTTCGGCCCAGCTCTTCGGCCAGGGCGCGCCGGTGACCAGGGCGACAATGCCGAGGATCACCGCGACCAGCCCCAGCCGGACCAGCAGGAAGGTCAGCGGCTCCGCGTAGGGAAGGCCGTATTTGGCGCCGATGAACCCGGTGCTCCACAGCAGGACGAAGACGCCCGGCATCAGGCGCACCCAATCGGGCCGCCCGCCCGCGGCGGCGGTGGTCGCTTGCACGGTCATCGTCTCTCGTCGTCTCCTATCCCCGTGCCTGCACGCTTTCGGCGGCGGGGGCCTCGACCATGGCAGGCGGGTCCGCCAGCGGGGTCGCAACCTCCTGAACAGCCTCGGCCGGCTTCGGCGGCGGGTTGCGCCGCGCCTCGGCCACCGACTGGAGATGGGCGCGCAGGCTTGCATCCTTCTTCACCAGCCGATGGAAGTCTCTCACATCCAGGACCAGCAGTTGGCAATAGCCCATCGCACGCACATCGGCGTTGCGCCGCTGGCGGGTCAGCAACGCCATCTCGCCGAACACCTCCCCGGTGCCGAGCTGGACCGGCTCGTCCAGACCCGGAACCAGCACCTCGACGGCGCCGGACGCGATGAAGAACATGGCGTCGCCGCGCTCGCCGCGCCGGACGATGGTCTCCCCGGGCAGGACCAGCCGCGGCTTCAACAGGGTGGCGATGCCGCGCAGTCGGTTGCCCTCCAGCCCCTCGAACAGCGGCACCCGCCCGACGAGGTCCATCAGATCCAGCCGCAGATCGAGCTTCGGCAGTGCGTCGAGCGCGCGGCGGCGGTCGTCCAGATCGCGCTGCAGGTCGCTCAGGATTTCCTGGCTGATGATCGATTCGGAGAAGAGCGCCCGGTAATCCGCCTCCTCCAGCCGCAGGGCGGCGCGGCTGACGTAGCGGCTCTGCAGGATCAGCGCGTAGTCGGGGTATTGCAGCTTCAGCGCCGCCAGGGCCTGCTCGACCATGGCGAGGCGCACCGTCAGGATGCCTTCCAGTTCGCAGGCGACGTCAGTGCCCAGCACTTGGCCGACCTTGTCGTTGATGAACTCCAGAAGCTCGCGCTGCACGGTGCGCACGCCCAGAAGAATCTCGAACCGGAAGGCGAGCCGGCGGGCCAGCGGCGCGTGGATGCCCAGCCGGCGGTGCAGCAGGCTGGCGACCCGCATCCAGGGCGTGAAGGAGATGAAGGGCTCCTCGAAGGCGCGGTAACCGGCGCGCCCCTGGGTCTTCACCGCGTCGAGCAGACGCCCGGTCCGACGGTTCAGCAGTTCCGCCACCCCGCGCGACAGGATGCCCTCGCGGAAGTGCTCGTAATACAGCTCCTCCTCGCGGTTCACCAGGATGACGAGGCCGATGGTCACGCGGTCCTCGTTGTTCAGCGGCGCCTCGGTCGACCGCTCCCGGACGATGGCGTCGAGCCGGTCGCTGTATTGCGACACGATGGACCCGACGGCCTGCTCATCGACCTCGTAGCGATGGGCAAGCCCCTCCACCCGCTCGCGCACGCCGGTCAGCGACAAGGCGAGCGCGCGGTTGCGCATGGCGTGTTCGACCGGCGAAAGCTTGTTCAGGCCCAGCAGGTTGATGACGGCGCGCAGCGTCGTGCCGTTGATGAACAGCGTGTAGAAGACAAAGCCGGTGACCAGCACGGCAACGAAGCCCTGCACCCGGTCGGGCACGCGCCCGTTCTCCGTGACGGCCAGGGCCAGAGTCAGCGACACCGCACCGCGCAGGCCGCCCCACAGCATCACCGTCTTGTAGGCGTGGCTGACCCGCTGGGCCAGACCGGCGCCAGACAGCAGCGGCAGCAGGCCGAACAGCACCAGAGCGCGCGCCACCGTCGCCGCCCCGACCACGACCAGCACCAGCCCGACGTCGCTCCAGCCGATGCCGCCCAGCAGGCGCGGCACCAGAAGCGCCGTCATCAGGAAGATCAGCGAGTTCGCCCAGAAGCCGAGCTGTTTCCAGACATGCTCCAGCGCCCCCCAGGTCGCCGGGGAGATGCGCGTACGCCCTACCGAGCCGACCACCAGCGCCGCCGTGACCACCGCCACGACCCCCGACGCGCCGACGTAATGCTCCGCCAGCACATAGCTGAGATAGGCGAGCGCCACGGTCAGCGTGATCTCGGCCATCGGCTGGTCGCGCACCGGTTCGACGATCATGCAGACCACGCGCCCACAGACATAACCGGTCGCCACGCCGCCGGCGAAGTCGCGCAGGAACTCCATCGCCGCCTCGGTCGCCCCGCCATGGGCGTTGCGGGTCAGCATGCCGAGCAGCAACGTGAACAGGGCGATGGCCGCGGCGTCGTTCAGCAAGCTCTCGCCCTCGACCAGCATGGTCAGGCGGCGCGGCGCGCCCAGGTCGCGGAAGATGCTGACGACCGCCGCCGGATCGGTGGTGGCGACGATCGCCCCCAGCAGCAGGCAGGCGATCAGCCCCATCGAGGTGAAGAGATTGAGCGCATAGCCGACGGCGAAGGTGCAGACGAACACCGCCACCACGGCCATGAGCAGGATCGGCCACACGTCGTCGAACAGCCGCCGCACGTCCACCGCCAGCGCCGTTTCGAACAGCAGCACCGGCAGGAAGACGTAGATCAGCACCTCGGACGAGATGTCCATCTCGGCCAGGGAATTCAGGAAATCATGGAAGGGGCCGGTGCCGCCCTGGCCGGCGAAGGTCTGGATCGCCAGTCCCAGCGCCACGCCCACGGCGGCCAGAAGCACCGTGTAGGGCACCCGCAGCCGCGCCGCCAGTGGCGGAAGCAGGCTGACCAGCGCCAGAAGGCCGGATACCGCGAGGACATAGATGACGATGACGTGCATGGGGCTGCCTTGCCCTTTGGGGGGTCGCGGCGCACGGTATCGCCCGATTGGGGCGGGAGCAAGGTCAGGATAAGGGACAAAGCTGTTCCGTACGTGTGACCGGACGTACAGTCCGGCCACACCTGTACGGAAGGAAACGTACAGGGCTTGCGCCCCGTCAGGCCACTGCCAGGGTCACCGTCATGCGGAAGCCGCCGGTCGAGCGGTTCTCGGCGCGGACCTTGCCACCGAACGCCTCGATGTTCCGCCGCACGATCCACAGGCCGATGCCGAAATGGGTCGCCTCGGCCTGGTTCTGGGCCGCCGCGTCCTCCGGCATGCCCCGTCCCGGCTCGCGCTGGGAGAAATAGCGCTCGAAGATGCGCGGGAGGTTCGCCGGATCGACGCCCGGACCCTCGTCTTCGACCACCAGCTCCGCCCAGGCGCCGTTGCGCGACAGGCGCACGCTGACGGTGCCGTCCGGCGGGGAGAAGCTGACGGCGTTTTCCACCAGATTCTCGATGACGGTTTCCAGGATGTCGTCGCTGGCCCGCACCACCACCCCGGATTCGATGCGCGAGCGCATGTGGAGTTGCCGTTCGGCAAGCAGGCTGGTGTAGCCGCCGGCCATGCGCTCAACCAGATCGGACAGGTCCACCCGGCGGCGCGGCGGAACCAGCAGATCGGCGGCGGCCTCGTCCATGCGCCGCCCGAAGGAGACCAGACCGTCGAGCTTGTCGACCGACTTCTCGATCATGGTCAGGGCGCGCTGGCTGCGGTTGTCCTCGGTGGACAGCGAGCGGCGCAGCGGCTCCACCGACTGGCGGATGACCGCGATGGGCGTCTTGTAGGCGTGGGCGTTGTCCTCCGCCGCGCGGCGCAGCGACCGTGCGCTTTCGCGCAGGGTATCGACCAGCCGGTCGAAGTCCTCGGCCACCCCGGACAGCTCCGGCACGGTGTTGCGGTTTGTGAAGGACCCCTGCCCGCTCTCGCCGATGCCGCCCGACACGATGTCGCGGGCCAGATCGCCAAACCGGTGCAGGTTGCGCCAGACCCCCAGCAGGACAGCCATCACCAGCGCCGCCATGACGATGTAGATCATCGCCGCGGCCTGGACGACCGGCGTGCTCCAGTAGGGACGTCCCAGGGAGGATTCCAGATAGCCGCCGGCGGTGTGGCTGGTCACCAATGCCCAGCAGCCGAAGGCCGTATTGATTGGCGTGACCGAGGTCAGGATCTCATAACCGCCGGAGGAGCGCGGCAGGCGCAAGGCCAGCGGCTCGTTCCCGGCGCAGGAGGCGCCCAGCCGGTCCAGCACCCCCTGTTCGAGGAGCTGGTGCCGCTCGGCGTCCAGATCGTCGGTGGGCACCGACGGGGCGGCGGCGACGTAATAGAAGCCGTCGCTGCCCATCAGGTTGTTGCCGGCCAGGGCGCGCGGCCGGACCAGCAGCTTCAGCCGCGTGTTCCCATCCGCGAAGCGGCGCAGGATGGGACCGAGCTGCGGCAGGGCCGCGCGGTTGGCGCGGGACAGGTCCGGCTCCAACGCGCGGGCGATCAGCTCGCCCTGCCGCTGCGCGCTTTGCAGCAGCAGAGTCTGCGTCGTGGTGTCGGCGCGCTGGAACTGATCGTAGATCAGCACCGGGACCGCCAGGAAGACGATGGTCAGCAGCGCCAGCCGGCTGGCCAGCGAGTGCCACAGCCACCGCAACCGGCCGCCGGGGAAACCCGCCATGGAGAAGCCTCCCTTGGTGAGTTCCGCCCCGTCCCGCACCTCGTCAGGCCCGCGGGCCTCAATCGGCAGCAGCGCCATCGGCCATCACATCCGCGTCGTCGTCGCGCGTGCGGCCCGTGCCACCGGTGCCGTTGCCCCAGCGGTAGCCGAAGCCCGGATAGTTCTCGATGCAATCGAACTCGGCGTCCACCACGCGGAACTTCTGGCGGATGCGCTTGATGAAGGCGCGGACGTTGGCGCGGTAGCCCGACGGGCCGTAACCGGCCAGGAAGCCCTTGCCATGAACGAGGTCGTAGATCTCGCGGTAGGACACGTCCTCTTCCGGACGGGTCGCCATCAGCTTGACGATGTTGAACTCGGTCAGCGTCAAATCGATGCGCTTGCCGTTCCACAGGGCGCGGCTGTTGTCCAGGCGCAGGTCGAGATTGCCCAGCGCGTAGACGGACTCCTTCGGCCCCTCGGCCTCCTCGGGCGTGCCCTTGGAGCCGTCCACGATGAGGCGCATGCGCTTCAGCAGGATGGACAGGCTGCGCGACTTCTCCACGAAGTCGAGCGCGCCGCCGGCCAGGGCGGCCTCTTCGTAAATCTGGTCCGACAGCACGGTGAGGAAGATCACCGGCAGGTCGATGCCGCGGGAGCGCATCTGGCGGAGGACGTCGATGCCGTCCATCTTCGGCATGCGCCAGTCCAGCAGGACGATGTCCACCGAACCGCCCTCGGCGAAAAAGTCGAGCGCGGGTTCGCCACGGTCGAAGGTGATGACCTCATACCCCTCGTCGGCGAGGTTGAGGCTGAGGGATTCGCGGAACAGGTCGTCGTCGTCGACCAGCGCCACGCGGGCGACGGCGGCCTCAGTCATTGCGGACATCCCAGCCTTGGGCAAGGAGTTGAGCGAAGCATCGTTTATCGACATCTGGGACATTTTCGCTGCTCTTCATATCGTAGGAAAGGGCACGGAAGTCCTGGGAGGACGTCATGTCCATGAAGAAGAAGACTTTGAGCGAACAGTCGCCCTTAGCGTAATGCCACACCTTTGCAGGTGGCGCCTCTTCCGTTGCGGCAGGGGTGCCCAGGAGACGCCGGGTCTGGACTTGGTCCAGGCCGACGAGCGTTTCGGGGGACAGGGTGGCGGGCGGGCTGGCGCCGCCGAACGGTACGGGGGGCAGCCCCGCCACCTCTGTCCCAGCCATGGCGATGACCTCGGCGGCGGGGCCGGTCCCCGGACCGTTCACCGCCGGCGTGGCCGCCTGATCCTTCCCCGCGGTCTTGACGCGCGGAGGAGCAGGTTTCGTCTTCGGCACCGGAACGGCCATGGCGGTCGGTCCGGCGGTCTGCGTTTCAGGAGGAACCGTGGTGCCGGGGCACCCGGCCAGCAGAAGAACCGCCAGCACAAGGCCCGCCTTCCGCCGCCGGCACCCCACTCCGACATTGGTTCCAGCCACTTCGCATATGGTACCCGTCATCGTCATCGTCGGGCCTTTCAAGCATCGTGGTTGAATTCGCGGGCGGTGTTGCTGGCCCCATGCCTGCACTTGCCGCCTCCGTGAGATCAAGGTCAGTCCAGTCTGGTTAATGTGGCGTTAAACCCCTGTTTGATACCCCCTTTTTGCGCACATTTGCGGCCAATTTTTGTTCCTACTCCTATCGATAGGTCGGATTTCGAACTAAATTCCCTATTTGGAGGTTAGATAGGAGGGCGCCAATCGCTTCAAATACCCTTACTTCCCTTTGGCTTATCCTATGACGGGAAAAGCATAGGGAGTCCGTGCGCGCGGCGCGTGGCACCGCGAGCCCCTGGGCGCAGAAACCGGCGAATGGGAAGGGAAAAGGAAAGGGCCAAAAAGAGCCCAAAAACAATCGGCGGCGGAGCCACCCGGGTATGGCTCCACCGCCGGTCAGCCGGACGGGCAACAGTATCAGTAAGATGAGAGCGCCGCGATGGCGCCTCACAGGATGTTGCCGCTTGAACTCCAGCCTTCTATCCAGCCGGCATTACAGCCGGTCGGCACTGTGCGTACAATGCTTTTCGAGCATCAACCTTCACGCCGACCATCCTGCGCCCGCCGGAAACCGTCGTCAAGACCGCTTGGACTGCGAAATGGGCTGGGTTACCCAGATGGCGATACTGCCGAAGGGGATCACCCAACGCGTACGAAGGGGGTGCCCTGAGCGTCCGCGCCCCGACGCTCTTACGCGAGCAGATTGACCGAACCGGACAGGGCGGGCATCCCCAGATCCGTCCCGCCGAGAGCCGCCAGACTCTCCGCCGTGGGCATGATTGCCACCTCCCCGGCGGTACCGTCCGGCTCGCTGGAACCGCCGTCCGCATCGTCCGGAGTGGTCATGGCCTCCACGAAATCCTTCAGGGTCGTGCCGGACCCGAAGGCCGCCTGACGCAGTTCGTTGACGTTGTCCTGCGCCTCTTCGACGATTTTGTCGTAATCCTTGAAGGACTCCCGCCGCGCCTTGCGCCGCTCTTCGGCCTGATCCAGCTCGTTGGCGGCCTTTGCTTCGGCGATGATCGACTTCGCCTCGGCGAGGACGGCCTCCACCCGGCGCCCGAACTCGTCGGCCTCGCGGTAGCGCGACATCTTCAGCTCGTTGTCCGCCATCATCCGCTGGATGTAGTTGCGGATCCGGTCGCCCTGCGGAGCGTTGGGCGTGGCGTTCAGGCTGGGCGCCACGTCTTTCATCAGCTGCTCGAGGTCGGTCCCCTGCCCATCCTTGGCCTCCTCGTCGGTTTTCCCTTCGGCCCTGTCCTTTTCCTTTTCTTCTTCCGTCTTTTCGGCTGCCGTCTTCTCGACCGCAGCCTTTTCAGTGGCGGACTTGCCATCCGAAGGGGTTTTGCCGTCCGGAGCAACGCCTTGGGCCGTGGCCTGCCCGGCCAGACCGGCGGCCTCCGCCGCAACGGCCTCGGCGGCGCGGGCCTCTCCGTCTTCCGCCGCCTCTTCGCCGGCGGCCATATCCTCAGCCGTGCTCGTGCCCTCTGCGGCCGCAGCGCCCGTCGGCAGCGGCGGGGCCGGCGGAGCCGGCGGCATCTCCGATGGTGCCCCTTCGGTCGAGGCGCCCTCAGCCGTCGCGCCGTCGCCACGGATGGTCATTGTCACATCGACGGCGATTTCCGTCTGAACGATGGTGACGGAGGTGCGGGTAATCGTCCGCTCGATGGTGATGCCGCCGATGGACGGCGCCCCCGCCCCGCCGGGAAGCCCCATCTCCGCCGCGGCGGCCACGCCGGCGCCGTACTCCTTCGCCGCCCGTCCGGCCTGCTTGGCGAGGATCGCGGCTTCCCGCGCCAGCTGCACCAGCTTTTCCCGGTCGCCCTGGTTGTGGCGCATCATCATCTTCAGTTCGGCGATCTTGCGCTCGACCTCCTCCAGCCTTTGCGCGGCGACAGCCTTCGGCCCCCCGACGCGCTTGGCCTCCTCCAGCGCGTTGACCACGGCGGTGAAATTCTTCTGCTGCTCGGGAGTCATGGTGAACGGCATTTTCGCTTGGTCGGCCTTGTCCACAAGGCGCTGGGTGGCATCCTTGTAATCCATGGCGTCCATCGCCCGCTCCCAGTCCTTCTTGGCCTTCTGGAGCTGGAAGAGGCTGTTCTGGCCGTTGCTCAGAGCGGAAAAAATGCCGTTCACGGCCGCCTCCTCCGGTTCATTGGAACCTTCGCGAATTCGCGGAGAAGTTTAGCACAGTTTCGCCATCCGTCCAATTCCGACAGCGCTCCCGGAATCGGCTCCGGCAACCCCGCGTTGCTTCGCAGGAACGCAGTACACACCCTGGAACTCCGATGCCCATGAGGGTGTTTGATTCCCGACATCGGACGCCGCCAAGTGCGGCGAATTGCCGCAGGCTGCGGACCGGCACAGACCCGCAGCCGACCCCCGAGGAGGAAAACAGATGGCAGACCGCGATACGTTGGGCACCGGCGAACCGAACCGCAAGACGCCGGACCCGATGGCAAGCAGTGGAGCGAACACGGGAATGGGGAACGACCGTTCGCAAAACCGGGGTTCCTCCGACGACATCAACCGCATGGCCGGCGAGGCCGCCGATGCCGGCCGCGACACCCTTGGCGCCGCGCAGGGCCGCATCCGCTCGCTTCTGGAGACGCAGACGGACCGCGCCGCCGACCAGTTGGGCAGCGTCGCCAACGCGCTGCACAAGGCCGCGGAGCAGCTGAACGACGAGAACAACGGCACCGCCGCCCATTACGCCGGGCAGGCCGCCGACCGCGTCGAGCGGGTGGCCGACATGCTGCGCAACTCCACCGTGGACGACATGGTCGGTCAGGTGGAGCGCTTCGCGCGGCGTCAGCCGGAGGTCTTCGTCGGCGCGGCCTTCGCCGTGGGCTTCCTGTTCGCCCGCTTCGTCAAAAGCTCCGGAGAACGGCGATTTCGTGGCGCGTCGTCGTCGCATCTGACCGGCGGCTATGCCCGGCACGACCGCAGCCGTGGCGGTCATGACCAGGACCATCACGACTACCGTGACTTCGGCCTGCGTGGCGCCGACCGCGCCGGACAGGAGGCCCTGCGCACCGACCATGATCTCGCCGGCCATCGCCGGACAGGAACCGGCGGCATCGGCGGCGCGACCTCCTCGGAAAGCACCGGCGCGGTGCGCCCGAGGGCTGGCTTGTCGTCCGGCATCGCCTCCTCCGGCATGACGTCGGCGACGGCGATAACGTCGGCCGGCGGCGGGATCGGCCGCAACCAGGAGAGCCCGCGTCCGCTGAACACCGCCACCGCGGCGACCACCGCCGCCCGCACCCGTGACGCCGCCGAAATGGTCGCCGGCACCACGCCCAGCGCCACGCCCGGTTCCACACCCGGTTCCACACAGGGCAGCACCACCGAGTCCAAGCCGGTGTCCAGCAACAACCCGATCCAGGGGATCAAACCATGAGCGCTGCGGAGGACCGTTCCTACGATCCGCGGCAAGACCGTCCCATCGCCGGCCTGTTCGCCGATCTGGCGCGGGAGACCACCAACCTCGCCCGCACCGAGATCGAGCTGGCCAAGGCCGAGTTGACCGAGAAGGCCGGACAGGCGGCGGGCGGCGCGGCTTATGTCGTCGCCGGCGGACTGATCGCCTTCGCGGGCGTTCTGGTCCTGCTGGCCGCGGCGGTGCTGGCCCTGTCGAAGGTGATCGAGCCCTGGCTGGCCGCCGTCATCGTCGGGGCCGTCGTGCTGATCATCGGCGGCGTGCTGGCGATGATCGGCAAGAAGCGGCTCAGTCCGGAGAATCTCCAGCCGCAGCGCACCATCGAGACGCTGCGTGACGACAAGCGCTGGGCCCGCTCCCAGCTTGCCCGATGAGCGGCCCAATGAGCGAGGGGTCAAGGAACGGCGGTGAAAAGGGGCGCGAAACGCCCCGCGACTACGACGCGATGCAACGGGAGATCCGCGAACGCCAGGCCCGGATCGGCGACACGATCCAGGTCCTGAAGCGAAAGACCGCGCGGCTCGCTCCCCGTCACCTGATGGAGCAGACCATGAACCGGATGCACACCACCACCGGCGGCTACGGCGAACGCGCCCAGGACCGCTACTACGAGCCGATCCGCAACCAGTCCCACCAGCGGTCCCACTCGGTCGGCGAGACCATGCGCAGCAACCCGATTCCGCTCGCCATGATCGGCATCGGTCTGGGCTGGCTGGCCCTCACCGCCTCGGGCTACGACCGGCGCATCGCGCGCAGCGGCGCGATGCACAACGTCCGCGACCGCGCCGGCAGCGCCGCGCAGTACGCCCGCGACACCTTCTACAGCGCCGGCGGCACCGTGCGCGAGGCGGCCAGCCACGCCTACGAGCGCGCCAGCGATGCGGCGAGCCACGTCTACGAGCGGGCGAGCGACGCCGTGGACGAGGCCGGCGACCGCGTGCGCGGGCTGACCGATCAAGCCCGTGACCGGGCGCACGACATGCGCCGGGACATGAGCAGCCGCGTGGACAGCCACATCGGCAACCATGGCGGCAACCATGGTGGCGCCAGCCATTTCCGGGCATCGGACCGGCTGCACAGCGCGACCGGACGTTTCTGGGAGATGGTGGACGACCACCCGATGGTCGCCGGCATCATGGGCGTCGCGCTCGGCGCCGCGCTCGGCGCCAGCATCCCGTCATCGCGCTATGAGGACCGCTGGGTCGGCGACTACGCCGACGAGGCGACGAGCCGCGCCAAGGAGATGGCCCTCGACGCCATGGACCGCGGCACCCGCGCCGCCCGCGCGGCGGTCGAGGCCGCGAAGGAAGAGGTCGGCGACGCGGTGAGCGCGGCCAGCGACGCGGCCCGGGAAGAGGCGCGCAAGCCGGGCTGATCCGGCTTCTCCCGTCGGCTCCCTTCGGGTTCCACGCTGACTGCACCGGCCCCGCGGCCTCAACCGCGGGGCCGGTTTTTCGTTGTCCGACCACCCCGCATAGTTTCCCGTGGGTGGAGTCCACCCGCGACAGTTCGCCGCAGCGTGCGCCGGGCGCAGGCCTGCCATCCTTATACCCGAGTGTTTTTCCCGGTTATCCCGCTCCGGTTCCGCTTGACAAAGGTCCTATGATGGCCACTTAATCAGGACCAATTTAGTCCTGTATCGGGGTGGTCATGATCCGGCTGAGCAAGCTGACCGACTACGCCATCGTCGTGATGAGCGAAATGGCGCGCCATGTGGGCACGGTTCACACCGTCTCCCATCTGGCGGAGCGCACGGGCGTGCCCTCCCCCACGGTCGCCAAGCTCATGAAGACGCTGACCCCGGCGGGCCTCACGACCTCGCACCGCGGCGCCGCCGGTGGTTATGCGCTCAGCCGCGCCGCCGATGCAATCTCTATCGCCGAGATCATCACGGCGCTCGACGGCCCGATCGCGCTGACCGCCTGTGTCGAGGGCGGCGACAGCCAGTGCGGCGTGCAGCGCCTGTGCCCGATGCGCGGCGGCTGGGAGAAGGTCAACAGCGCCATCCGCGGCGCGCTCGAACAGGTGACGCTGGCCGACATGATGGGACCGCCCGCCTGGGCGGAGAGCCCACCCGGTCCGCTCGACAGCATTGGAGCCGGCCCCAGCCCGGCACGGCGCGCCGCCGTCTGACGTTTCGGCGCCTTCATCGGACAACGCTTTCAGGGAACGAGAGACAAGCATGGCCGCCACGACCGAAACCGTCGAACAGGTCCGCGCCGTCACGGAGCAGAAGTACAAATACGGCTTCACGACGGACATCGAATCAGATGTCGCGCCCAAGGGCCTGAACGAGGACACCGTCCGCTTCATCTCCGCCAAGAAGGAGGAGCCGGAATGGCTTCTCGAATGGCGCCTGAAGGCGTTCCGCGTCTGGCAGGAGATGGAGGAGCCGCGCCACTGGGCGAAGCTGTCCTACCCGCCGATCGATTATCAGGACGCGCACTATTACGCCGCGCCCAAGATGAAGGACCGCCCAAAGTCTCTGGACGAGGTCGATCCCGAACTGCTGAAGACCTACGAGAAGCTGGGCATCCCGCTGCGCGAGCAGGAGATCCTGGCCGGCGTCGAAGGGGCCGAGGGCAAGAGCCCGGCCATCGCCGTCGACGCCGTGTTCGACAGCGTCTCGGTCGCGACCACCTTCAAGGCCAAGCTGGAGGAGATGGGCATCATCTTCTGCTCGATCTCCGAGGCCGTGCACAAGTGTCCGGAGCTGGTTCAGAAGTATCTCGGCTCGGTCGTGCCCTACACCGACAACTTCTACGCGACGCTGAACTGCGCGGTCTTCACCGACGGCAGCTTCGTCTACATCCCGAAGGGCGTCCGCTGCCCGATGGAGCTGTCCACCTACTTCCGCATCAACCAGGCCAACACCGGCCAGTTCGAGCGGACGCTGATCATCGCCGACGAGGGCAGCTACGTCAGCTATCTGGAAGGCTGCACGGCGCCGCAGCGCGACGAGAACCAGCTGCACGCCGCGGTGGTCGAGCTGGTGGCGCTGGACGACGCGCAGATCAAATACTCGACGGTCCAGAACTGGTATCCCGGCAACGCGGAGGGCGTCGGCGGCATCTACAACTTCGTGACGAAGCGCGGCGCCTGCCGCGGCCGCAACTCCAAGATCTCCTGGACCCAGGTGGAGACCGGTTCCGCCATCACCTGGAAGTACCCGAGCTGCATCCTGCAGGGCGACAATTCGGTGGGCGAGTTCTATTCGGTCGCCATCACCAACAACTTCCAGCAGGCCGACACCGGCACCAAGATGATCCACATCGGCAAGAACACCCGCTCGACCATCGTGTCGAAGGGCATCTCCGCCGGGCGTGCGCAGCAGACCTACCGCGGGCTGGTGAAAATCCTGCCGAAGGCGGAGGGTGCCCGCAACCACACCCAGTGCGACAGCCTGCTGATCGGCGACCAGTGCGGCGCCCACACGGTGCCCTACATCGAGAACCGCAACCGCACCGCCCGCGTCGAGCACGAGGCGACGACCGCCAAGATCAGCGAGGACCAGCTCTTCTACTGCCGCCAGCGCGGCCTGTCGGAAGAGGACGCCGTGTCGCTGATCGTCAACGGCTTCTGCAAGGAAGTGCTGAAGGAGCTGCCCATGGAGTTCGCCGTGGAAGCCCAGAAGCTCGTCGGCATCAGCCTCGAAGGCAGCGTCGGCTGACCGCCCACCGTATCGCGAAGGAAGAAGAAACGATGATCGAGATCAAGAACCTGCACGCCACGGTGGACGGCAAGGAAATCCTCAAGGGCATCGACCTGACGATCAACCCGGGTGAGGTGCACGCCATCATGGGGCCGAACGGCTCGGGCAAGAGCACGCTCAGCTACGTGCTGGCCGGCCGCGACGGCTATGAGATCACCGAGGGCTCGGTGAGCTTCTTCGGCAAGGACCTGCTGGAGATGGAGCCGGAGGAGCGCGCCGCCGCCGGCCTGTTCCTGGCCTTCCAGTACCCGGTCGAGATCCCCGGCGTCGCCAACACCACCTTCCTGAAGTCCGCCCTGAACGCCATCCGCAAGCAGCGCGGCGAGCCGGAGCTGGACGCCATGCAGTTCCTGAAGCTGGTGCGCGAGAAGACCAAGGCGCTGAACATGACCGACGAGATGCTGAAGCGCGCGGTCAACGTCGGCTTCTCAGGCGGCGAGAAGAAGCGCAACGAGACGCTCCAGATGGCCGTCCTCCAGCCGAAGTTCGCCATCCTCGACGAGACCGACAGCGGCCTGGACATCGACGCGCTGAAGATCGTGGCCGAGGGCGTGAACGCGCTCCGCTCGCCGGAGCGGTCGATGCTGGTCATCACCCACTACCAGCGCCTGCTCGACTACATCGTGCCGGACCATGTCCATGTGCTGGCCTTCGGCAAGATCCAGCGCTCCGGCGGCAAGGAGCTGGCGCTGGAGCTGGAGAAGAACGGCTACGCCGAGTTCGGCGTGAACGAGGCGGCCTGACCATGGCGACGACAACCCTCACCAAGGCACCGCGGGGCTACGACCCGGCGGCGGCCAAGCCCTTCCTGGAGCAGTTCGACCGGGTCAAGGACGGCCTGCCCGGCACCGGCCTGTCCTGGCTGACCGACCTGCGCAGCCAGGGCCATGACCGCTTCGCCGCGCTCGGCCTGCCGACCGTCAAGAACGAGTCCTGGCGCTACACCAATCTGCGCGCGCTCGACAAGCTGGCCTTCCAGCCGGCGGCCGTGACCGGCGAGGCCGTCCGCTTCGACGTGCTGCCGACCGTGCGCACGGAGGGCACGACCGGACCGCGGCTGGTCTTCGTCGATGGGCGCTTCCGGGCGGAGCTGTCCTCCACCATCGGCCTGCCGGCCGGGGTCGAGCTTCTGAACCTCGCCGACGCCCTGACGCGCAAGCCCGATCTGGTGGCCGAGCATCTGGGCCGCATCGCCGCCCCGGACGATCAGCCGCTGGTCGCGCTGAACACCGCCTTCCTGGCGGATGGCCCGGTCCTGCATGTGCCGCGCGGCGTCACGGTGGACGAGACCATCGAGCTGGTCTTCGTCTCCGTCGGCTCCGAGGCGCAGCCGACCGCCTTTCACCCGCGCGGCCTGATCGTCGCGGAGGCGGAGTCCCGCGCCGTGATCGTCGAGCATCACGTCGGCCTGGGCTCCTGCACCACCCTGTCGAACGGCGTGACCGAGGTCTTCGTCGGCGAGGGCGCGTCGGTCCACCACTACAAGGTCCAACGCGAGCACGCGGAGTCCTTCCACCTGTCGCACACCGCGGCGAAGGTGGCCGGCAAGGGCGTCTACGACAACTTCATCCTGACCATCGGCGCCAAGCTGTCGCGCAACGAAGTGAACAGCGTCCTGGACGGCGAGGAAGGCGACACGCATGTCAGCGGCGCCTACATGGTGCGCGGCGGCCAGCATGTCGACACCACGACCTTCATCGATCACGCCAAGCCCTGCTGCACCAGCCGCGAGGTCTACAAGGGCGTGATCGACGATCAGGCCCGCGCCGTCTTCCAGGGCAAGATCATCGTGCGCCCCAACGCGCAGAAGACCGATGGCTACCAGCAGAACCGCGCGCTCCTGCTCTCCGACACCGCGGAAATCGACGCCAAGCCGGAGCTGGAGATCTACGCCGACGACGTGAAGTGCAGCCACGGCGCCACGGTGGGCGAACTGGACGACGACCAGCTCTTCTACCTGCGCGCCCGCGGCATCGACAAGGCGGCCGCCCGCGGCCTGCTGATCGGCGCCTTCCTGTCCGAAGCGCTGGAGGAGATTGCCGAGGAGAGCGTCCGCGACGCCTTCCAGAGCTACGTCGCCGACTGGCAGAACGCGCGCTGAGGAGGGACCCGGATATGGACACCCAGATCACCCTCCCCACCTTCGATGTGGAGCGCGTCCGCGCCGACTTCCCCATCCTGTCGCGCACCGTGCACGAGCGGAAGGGCAAGCCCGGCAAGCCGCTCGTCTATCTGGACAGCGCCGCCTCCGCGCAGAAGCCGCGGCAGGTCATCGACGCCATGACCCGCTTCCTGGAGGAGGATTATTCCAACATCCACCGGGGCGTCCATTTCCTGTCGCAGACCGCGACCGACCAGTTCGAGGAGGCCCGCCGCAAGGTCGCCCGCTTCCTGAACGCCCCGTCGGAGCGCAACATCGTCTTCACCCGCAGCGCGACCGAGGCCGTCAACCTCGTCGCCCACAGCTATGGCCGGACCTTCCTTTCGGAAGGCGACGAGATCATCGTCTCGGTCATGGAGCACCACGCCAACATTGTGCCGTGGCAGCTCCTCCAGATGGACAGGGGCATCCGCATCCGCGTCGTCCCGGTGGACGAGCATGGCGTGCTGGACCTGAACGCCTTCGAGGACCTGCTGTCCGATCGCACGAAGCTGGTGGCGATGACCCACTGCTCCAACGTGCTGGGCACGGTGACTCCGGCCAAGATCATTGCCCGCATGGCGCACGAGCGCGGCGTGCCGGTGCTGTTCGACGGCAGCCAGGCCGCGGTGCACGGCGTGGTGGACGTACAGGACATCGACGCCGACTTCTACATCATGACCGGCCACAAGCTGTACGGCCCGACCGGGACCGGCGTGTTGTACGGAAAGTACGATCTGCTGAAGAAGATGCCCCCCTACCAGGGCGGCGGCGACATGATCGAGAGCGTCAGCTTCGAAGGCACCACCTTCAAGGCCCCGCCGGCCCGCTTCGAGGCCGGCACCCCGGCGATCACCGAGGTGATCGGTCTGGGCGTGGCGCTGGACTACATGGAGACGCTGGGCCGCGAGGCCATCGCGGCGCACGAGCATGACCTGCTCCAGTACGCCACGCAGCAGCTCTCCCAGATCGACGGCCTGCGCGTCTACGGCACCGCGCCGGGCAAGGGTCCGATCATCTCCTTTACGCTGGAGGGCGTGCACCCGCATGACCTCGGCACCATCGTGGACCAGTACGGCGTCGCCGTGCGCGTCGGCCGCCACTGCGCGGAGCCGCTGATGGACCGTTTCGGTGTCGGCGCCACTGCGCGGGCCAGCTTCGCCCTTTACAACACGCGGGCGGAAGCCGACGCTCTGGTCGAATCGGTGATCGCGGTGAAGGAGTTCTTCGGAGCATGATGGACGAACTGCGCGAGCTGTACCAGGAAGTGATCCTGGACCACGGCAAGAACCCCCGGAACTTCCGGCATCCCGACGATGCCAACCGGGAGGCCAAGGGGGAGAACCCCATGTGCGGCGACCGCTTCATGGTCTACTTGAAGCTGAAGGACGGGGTGGTCGAGGATGTGGCCTTTCAGGGCCGCGGCTGCGCCATCTCCACCGCCAGCGCGTCCATGATGACCGAGGTGGTCAAGGGCAAGACCGAGGCGGAGGCCAAGGCCCTGTTCGAGACCTTCCACGACCTCTGCACCAAGGACGACCACGACCACGGCGACCACGGCCCGGTGGACGAGGACGCCATGGAACGACTGATGGTGCTGTCCGGCGTCCGTCAGTTCCCGGTGCGCGTGAAATGCGCCACCCTCGCCTGGCACGCGATGAACGCGGCCATCGAAGGCGAGGACAAGGCGAGCAGCGAGTAAGTTGCAGGAAACGGTGAAACGCGATGCCCGATGACGCGATCTCCAAGGAAGCCGACGCCGCGGAGGCCAAGCCGATGAACCAGACCGAAGCGGACATGGCCGCGGCCAAGGCCGCCTACGACCCGCGCGCCGCGCTGAGCGAGGCGGTGATCTCGGCGCTGAAAAGCTGCTACGACCCGGAAATCCCCGTGGATATCTGGGAACTCGGGCTGATCTACCGCGTCGACATCGGCCCGAACAACGAGGTCGAGATCGACATGACCCTGACCAGCCCGATGTGCCCGGTGGCCGGCGAACTGCCGATGCAGGTTCAGCAGGCGGTTGAGTCCGTCGAGGACGTCACCACATGCAAGGTGGAACTGGTTTGGGAACCGCCCTGGCGCCAGGACATGATGTCCGAGGTCGCGCGGGTCCAACTGGACATGTTTTAAGGAGGCGAAGATCCCCCATGGCTACGGCTTCTACGGCTTCTCTCCCCAAGGCCCTTTCCATCACCGACGCCGCCGCGGAGCGCGTGCGGATGCTGATGGCCAAGGCGACCGACGACTACATCGGCCTGCGCATCGGCGTGAAGGCGAAGGGCTGCTCCGGCCTCAGCTACGACGTGCAGTACGCCAAGGAAAAGATGAAGTTCGACGAGGTGGTGGAGGATAAGGGCGTCACCGTCCTGATTGACCCCGCCGCCGTGATGTTCCTGATCGGCAGCGAGATGGACTACGTCGACGACAAGTTCCAGACCGGCTTCGTCTTCAAGAACCCGAACGAGAAGGGCCGCTGCGGCTGCGGCGAGAGCTTCCACGTCTGAGGTTGCGGATCGCCGTTGAAAAAGCCCCTGTACTGTTTGGACAGGGGCTTTTTTTTATTCGTCAGGCCAACGCATGGCGCCGTGAATGATGCGGAGAATGGCAACGGCATCGTCCGTTCCGTCTCCATCGATCAGATAGACGATGATGTAAGGCAGGCCAGGAACCACCAGTTCCCGCGTTCCTGGGACACGTCCGGTCCGCCCGATCCTGGGCGTGCCGCCGATGCGCTCAACAGCGTCCAGTACTTTGCGGCCAACAATCCCCGCTGCGCCAGGATTCCGCTGCTCGATCCACTCACAAATGCCAAGAAAGTCGTTCCGCGCCGGTTGTGTCCAGCGAGGTTGCTTCATCGAGCTTGGCCATAGCGGCGTTCGAAATCCGCGATGACATCGCTATGCTCGACCGTCTCGCCGGCCCGCCAAGCGGTGATGCCGTCCTGAACCGCCGCTGCAAACTGTTCTTCGGTGCGGACAAAGGCCTGCAACGCCTGTTCGATCAAAACATCCTTGGACCAGCCATGCTCGTCCGCAAGCCGTTGCAGGCTGGCGTTGAGGTCCTCGCTGATTTCGGCATTCACACGAACGGTTTTGCCCATCGTCCACCTCCACGCTCCATGATAGTCACGCTCCACATCGCCGACAAGCGCGGCACCGTTGTTTCCCGTTGGGGAACACCCCCTGTCCAACGGCACTCCGCGTCCCCACTCTCCATGCTAGAGTCCGTCTCCGCGACGCCGACACGGCCAAAACAAGGTTAGAGAAAAGCCCCATGGACAAAGGCACGCCCAAGGCCATCCGCCTGCAGGACTATCGCCCGCCCGCGCATCTGATCGACACGGTCGATCTGTTCTTCGACCTCGGCGAGGAGGTGACCACGGTCCGCGCGCAGCTCGGGCTGCGGCGCAACCCGGCGTGCGACGGCGCGGCGGCGCTGCCACTGACGCTGGACGGGCAACGGCTGGAACTGATGTCCGTGGCGCTGAACGGGCAGCCGCTGGGCGATGCCGATTACACCGTCACGCCGGACCATCTGACCGTCCACAGCGTGCCGGAGACCTTCACGCTGGAAACCGTCGTCCGCATCAAGCCGCAGGAGAACACCGCGCTGGAAGGGCTCTACAAGTCCTCCGGCAACTTCTGCACCCAGTGCGAGGCGGAGGGCTTCCGCAAGATCACCTATTTCGCCGACCGGCCCGACGTGATGGCCCGCTACACCACCACGATCACCGCGGACAAGGCACGCTATCCGGTGCTGCTGTCCAACGGCAACCTCATGGAATCCGGCGACCTGCCCGACGGGCGCCACCGCGCGGTGTGGGAGGATCCCTTCCCCAAGCCCTGCTACCTGTTCGCCCTGGTCGCCGGCACCCTGGTGCACCAGGAGGACCGTTTCCGCACCGCGTCCGGCCGCGACGTCACCCTGCGCATCTATGTCGAACCGGGGAACGAGGACAAGGTCGACCACGCCATGCGCTCGCTCATCAAGTCGATGCGCTGGGACGAGGAGGTGTTCGGGCTGGAATACGACCTCGACATCTTCAACATCGTCGCGGTCGGCGACTTCAACATGGGGGCGATGGAGAACAAGTCCCTCAACGTCTTCAACACCAAATACATTCTGGCGAAGCCGGAGACCGCCACCGACCAGGACTTCCTGGGCATCGAGGCGGTGGTGGCGCACGAGTATTTCCACAACTGGACCGGCAACCGCGTCACCTGCCGCGACTGGTTCCAGCTGTCGCTGAAGGAAGGTCTGACCGTCTTCCGCGACCAGGAATTCTCCAGCGACATGAATTCGCGGGCTGTCAAGCGCATCGCCGACGTGCAGCGCCTGCGCACCGTGCAATTCCCCGAGGATTCCGGCGCCATGGCGCATCCGGTGCGCCCGGACAGCTATGTGGAGATCAACAACTTCTACACCCCCACGGTCTACGACAAGGGGTCGGAAGTCATCCGCATGTACCACACGCTGCTGGGGCCGCAGGGCTTCCGCAAGGGCATGGACCTGTATTTCCAGCGTCACGACGGGCAGGCGGTCACCTGCGACGACTTCGCGGCGGCGATGTCCGACGCCACCGGCGTGGACCTGACCCAGTTCAAGCGCTGGTACCGGCAGGCCGGCACGCCGGAACTGGACGTCACCGGCGCCTATGACGAGGCGGCCAAGACCTACCGGCTGACCGTCAAACAGACCGTGCCGCCCACCCCCGGGCAGCCGGTGAAGGAGCCGATGCACATCCCGCTGGTCATGGGGCTGCTCGGTCCGGACGGGGCGGACCTGCCGCTGCGATTGACGGGCGAGGCGGAACCCGCCGGCACCAGCCGCACCCTGCACATCACCGAGGCCGAGCAGACCTTCACGTTCGTCGACGTGCCGGCTCGCCCGGTTCCGTCGCTGCTGCGCGGCTTCTCCGCCCCGGTGAAGCTGCGGGCCGACCTGACGGACGGCGACCTGACCTTCCTGATGGCCAACGACAGCGACGCCTTCAACCGCTGGGAGGCCGGGCAGACGCTGGCGACCCGGCTGCTGCTCTCCCTCGTCGCCGACCGGCAGGCCGGGCGGG
Organism: Azospirillum sp. UENF 312511; assembly: GCF_058780635.1. Lineage (NCBI taxonomy): Bacteria > Pseudomonadati > Pseudomonadota > Alphaproteobacteria > Rhodospirillales > Azospirillaceae > Azospirillum > Azospirillum sp. UENF 312511. The sequence goes on from NZ_JBSNCG010000001.1 coordinate 1,187,015, forward strand.
AGCTGGCGCTGCCCCAGAGCTTCATCGACGCGGTGGGCGCCGTCCTCAAGGACGCCGACCAGGACCCGGCCTTCGCCGCGCAGGCCCTGGTGCTGCCGACCGAGAGCTACCTCGGCACGCAGATGGAGGTGATCGACCCCGACGCCATCCACGCCGTGCGCGAGTTCGCCCGCCGCCGGCTGGCCGAAGCGCTGCGGCCGGGCTGGCTCGACACGCACCGCCGCAACGCGGGCAATGAGCCGTTCTCGGTGGACGCCGCCGCCATCGGGCGGCGCGCGCTGAAGAATCTGTGCCTCGCCTACCTGATGGCGCTGGAAGACGAAGAGGCGCTTGGCCTCTGCCTCGGCCAGTATCGTGGCGCCCAGGCGATGACCGACGTGATGGCGGCGCTCCAGTTCCTCAGCAATTCCAACGCGCCGGAGCGGGACGAGGCCATCGCCAGCTTCTACGAGCGCTGGAAGGGCGAGGCACTGGTTGTCGATAAGTGGTTCGGCGTGCAGGCGACCTCGCACCGGCCCGACGCCCTGGAGCGGGTGACGGCGCTCCTCGCCCATCCCGCCTTCGAGATCCGCAATCCGAACAAGGTCTACGCCCTGATCGGCGGCTTCGCGGGCGGCAACCCGGTGCGCTTCCACGACACCAGCGGGGCGGGCTATCGCTTCCTCGCCGATCAGGTTCTTCGGCTCGACCCGATGAATCCGCAGGTGGCAGCGCGCATGGTCGGTCCTTTCTCGCGCCTGCGCCGCTACGACGCGACGCGACGCGCCCTGATGAAGGCCGAACTGGAGCGCATCGTCGCCACGCCGGGCCTGTCGCCGGACGTCTTCGAGGTGGCGAGCAAGAGCCTGGAGGCGGCCGGCTGACCGGACGAGGCTGACGCAAAAGGAAAGGGCCGGAGGGTTTCCCCTCCGGCCCCTCTCCCACCCCCGCGCCGAAACGCGGGCGTCTTTACTTCTGCTCGCCCAGGAATGCGATCAGATCGTCCACCTTGCCGGCGTCCTTGATGCCCGCGAAAGCCATCGTGCCGCCCGGAACGACTTCCTTCGGGGCGGTGATGTAGGCCTTCAGGTTGTCCGGGGTCCAGACCAGACCACCGGCGGCCTTCTCCTGCATCGGCTTGGAGTACTTGAAGCCGTCGATCGAAGCGGCCGGGCGACCGACGACGCCGAACAGCGACGGACCGACCTTGTTCTTGCCCTGCTCGGCGGTGTGGCAGGCCATGCACTGCTTGAAGACGTCCTTACCGGCGGCGGCATCAGCGGCCTGCGCGGCGCCCGCGCCCATGGCAATGCCGGCGATCAGAGCGGCGCCCAGGATATGCTTGTTCATTGGTCAGATTCCCCCTTCCGGATGAAGCCGGCGTTCGGATGCCGGCAGGTTCGGGCGCAGCATACACATTCTGTGGTTAAGGCCAACCCCCCAACGTGTCGCGCCCACAGCACAAACACCAAATACGGGTTATTTCATCCAGGCGAGAAGAAGGACAAGAACGGCCACCACGACCAGCGCCGCCCAGGGCACATAGAAGCCGCCGCGCCCTCGGGCCGCGGGAAGCGGAATGGGGATTTCCGGCGCGGGCGCCGCGACGGCGGGCGTCACCGGTTGTGGAGCGGCGCCGCTCCTGGCAGCACTCTGGGCAGTGGGCCTCGCAACGGCTTCGGGAGCCGATACGGCGACCATCTCGGGGGCTGGTCCGGCAACCGGTTCGGAAACCGCTTCCGGCTGCGGTCCGCCGACCACCGCCGTGAAGCGGTTGAAGAAATCGTCGGCCATCTTGCGCGCCGTGGCGTCCACCAGGCGTGAACCGATCTGCGCCAGCTTGCCGCCGACCGTGGCGTGGGCGGTGTAGGACAGCACCGTCGCCGCCTCGCCGTCCGGTTCCAGCGAGACCTTGGCGCCGCCCTTGCCGAAGCCGGCGGCCCCGCCGGAGCCTTCGCCGGTGATGGTGTAGCCGTTGGGCGGGTCGAGGTCCGACAGCGTCACCTTGCCGGAAAACTTGGCGCTGACCGGTCCCACCTTGGCGACCACTTTCGCGGTGAATTCCGTGTCGGAGGTCTTCTGCACCTCCTCGCAGCCGGGAATGCACTGGCGAAGGATGTCCGGGTCGTTCAGCGCCGCCCACACCTTGTCCCGCGGGGCCGTGATGCGCTGGCTGCCGCTCATGTCCATGACGTGGTCCTCCCCTGCTTTTTTTCACAGCCAAGCCATAGCCGGACGATACGGCAAGGCCGCAACCGGCGACAGTCCCCCTTTCAGCCAGGACGGGACGGTTCACCGCGGGGCGGGCGGCACACAGTTCTGGACGATCGGCGTGCAGGCGGACAGCGAGGCGTTGCCCGGGTAGGACACCTGCTCCACCACCCCGCCCGGCCCCAGGACGAAGGTGGCCTCGCACATGCCGGGAGACGAAGAACCGAGAGGGAGCCCGAATCCCAACCCGACACCGACGCCGCTGGAACCGCCGCCTCCGAAACCGCCGACGCCGATGCTGCTGCCGCCGAGCGGACTGATCGCCACGCCGGGGTCGGAGACGTAGGTGTAGTATTCCCGTCCGCCGGCCTGGGCCTGCCGCGCCGGAACCCCGGCACAGGCGAGCAGCCTTTCCTTCGGCATGCCCACCAGTTCGGTCTGGGCGCGCCGGGCGATCTGCGGGTCCGGCCCGGTGGCGCAGGACGCCAGAAGCGCCCCGGCCATGCCCAGAAGCGCCACCGTCCCACCATGCCGAAGCGTCATGACCCTACCCTCCCCTGCAGCATCGCACGACTGGCACAACCCCGCCCACCGCTTGCGGTTCCCGGAGAAAGCCGGCTACCTAAACCGGAGCGTGCTTACTGCCGGTCCGGCCATCACCCGGCGCCGATCCCCGGGGCCGAATGGCTGGTTTCGGATGTGAGGACGCTTTGACGGTTGATGGAACGGAGGATCGTGGTATGACTGACAATGGTATGGTTTCGACTAGCGACGGTTCTGCGATGACCACGGTCTACCTTGCGCTCGGCAGCAATCTCGGCGACCGCGCCGCCAATCTGGCGGCCGCGCAGCAACGGCTCGCCCCGCAGGTCCGCATCACGCTGACGTCGCCCGTCTACGAAACCGCACCGATGTACGTGACCGACCAGCCAGCCTTCCTGAACATGGTGCTGCGCGCTCAGACGGCGCTCGGCCCGTGGGAGCTTCTCCGCCACCTCAAGGCTGTCGAGGCGGAGATGGGCCGTGATCTGGACGGCGGCCTTCGCTTCGGGCCGCGCCCCATCGACATCGACATCCTGTTCTACGGCGAGTTGGTGATGTATGCGCCGGAGCTGGAGATCCCCCATCCCCGCATCGCGGAGCGCGCCTTCGTCCTGGCCCCGCTGGCCGACATCGCCGGCGGCCTCCAGCACCCGGCCATCGCGCGCAGCGTCGACGATCTTCTGGCCACCGTGCCGGGCCGCGACACGGTGGTCCGCACCGGCACGGAGCTTCCGGTAACGGTCTGACCTTGCCGAAAGGACGGGCGCCTGCGCTATAGTGGGCGCGGCGCAGCGACGAGGCGGCCGCCACCCGCCAGGAGATGTCTTTTTTGCCCAACGATCCCGTTTCCCGACCCCTCGGCGCCGATGTTTGCGGCGCGGCGGCGACCTACACCATCCTGCTGCGCGACTTCACCGCCTCCGTGTCGATCGCCGGACGGCCCGGGCGGCCCACCGTCCATATCAGCCTGGAGTTGAAGGTCAGCCACCCCGGCCTGAGCTTCCCCGACGACATCACCGCCGTCATGTCCTACGAGGACATCGTGGAGGATCTGCGCCGCCTGTGCGCGCAGGAAGCCGTGCCCGGCCCCGACTATCTGGCCGATCAGGCCGCCGCCCTGTGCCTGGCCCACCCGAAGGTGCGCCAGGTGCGCGTCGACGTGGAACTGCCGTCCCTGCTTCCCGACACCGCCGGGGCCGGAGTGACGATCACGCGGAACCGCGACGCGGACAACTGACCCCGACAGCACTCTCCCTTCGCGGTACCTCCCATGCCGGTATAGGCATCCTTGCGATGTTCAGGCATGAACACTCAGCGCTTTCTTACCCTTGCATAGACCGAGACAGTTTATTTCGCGATGCAGCATCATTGCGAAATACCGTATCTTCCGTAAAATAGAATCGACGCCGCCTCAAGGCCGGCCGGAATGCACAGGGAGGGTAACATGGACCATTTGACGGCTCCGACCCTGTCGGAAATCCTGGACGAGCCCATCATCGTCGCCCTAATGAAACGGGATGGGATGACCGCCGAGACGCTCCGGCAACTTCTCGATCAGGTCGGGCGGAACTTGCGCGACCGCGAGGAGCAGCTGGCCGCCTGAACGGCGAAATCCGGCACGGCGAAACCCGGCAGCCCGAGCGAATCCAGCCCATGCATCTGCCGGACCGGCGGCGCGTCCGACCGAGGCGGACCGGCTCGGATGCCGGGGTGCACCCGGTGAAGGGCGCTCAGCGGACGGAGACGATGCGGAAGGGACGCTGCACACCGTCATGCTCGGTGATGGAGATGTATTCACCCTCCACCAGCGTGTGACGGTCGAAGCGGAAAATCGGTTCGTCGTCGTCGCTGTCGTCGGCGTCGTAATCGAACAGCCAGCCCTTGCCCCGATGGACCAGATGGCCGGTCTGCTCGTCCTCCCCGCGCCAGAAACGGCGGACCGTGCACACAGCCTTCCGATCGCACCATTCCTCAAGGTCAAGATGACCGTCCGACGTCAGCGGGGCGGTGAATTCATAGCCGTGCTCCGCGCTGCCTTCCGGATGGTCGGTGGTGCGGGCCAGTTCGAGGCGGATTGTCTTCAAGGGCACGGGCGTCGTCCTTTGTGCTGGCAGCGGAACGAGACTGCGCGTCGCAGGCGGACGACGGTTGGGGGAGCGCGATCGACGCGCTCCCCACCGCCCCCCCGACGCGAACTCGCCGATGCCAACCGAAAAGGGGGGCGGTTGTTCCGCACCTCCCCACACCCGGCCCTGCACCCGGCTCGCCGTCATGGCGCAGGCGGGGTGCAGGCGGGGCGTTTCCTTCCTGTCACCGGCTCGTGCCGCCCGGCTAAAGGGCCGGGTGCTGCTGCACGAAGCTGTCCAGGACCACCGTCAACTGACGGGCATGGACGGTCTGCCCATGGCTGCGGGCCCGGTCGATGTCCTCGCGGATGATGCGGGCGATCCGGCGGATGCCCTCGGCGTCGTGGGCAAGGCAGCAACCCAGCTCCACCGCCAGGATTTCCGGCAGATGCTCATGTTCCGCGATGGCGTCGATTTCCGCTTCGGTCAGATCGCTGAGCGCGATGCAATCGTCGATCGTCAACATGGCGCGTTCCCTTCCCGATTGCCGGGCCTTGCCCGGACCGGAGTCCGGGTGGCCCTTGTGGTTGAAAACCATCGGCGTGGAGGGCGCCCACCATTGCGGCGCCGCGCGTCGGATCGGAAAAGCCCGGCCTTTTAAAAGAGAGGCCCTTGGATCAGTGGGCCATCAGCACGGGCAGGCCGGCGTGATTCAGCACATAGCGGGTCACGCCACCCAGGATCATTTCCCGCATCCGGCTGTGTCCGTAGCCCCCCATCACGAGGAGGTCGGACCCAAGTTCCGTGGCCTTGTTGATGATGGCTTGGCCGACGGGTTCCGATCCCGGCTTCAATATGGTTACCTGAACGTTAACGCCGTGCCAAGCGAGATAGTGGGCGATGCGACGACCTGCCGCAGCCTGGGTGTGCGAGGTCTCGGCGGTCAGGACGTGGACGGTGTCCGCGCCGGTCAGGAAGGGCATCGCCCCGGCCAGGGCGCGCACCGATTCGGGGCTGCCGTTCCAGGCGAGCGCCACCGTGCGCCCGATCTCGTCCGGCAGGGTGGCGGGCGCCAGCAGCAGCGGACGGGCCGCCCCCAGCAGGGCGCTTTCCACCGTGGCGTAGGCCTGGGTGTTGCTGTCGAGCGTGGTGTGGGCGAAGACCAGCAGATCGGCCAGCCGCCCCTCGCGCGGCACCACCTCCTCGACGCGTCCGGTTTCCTCGCGCCACTGGGCGGTCGGCGCCTCGACGCCGGTGGGGATGTCGCGCAGTTCGATGTCCGCAGCGCGAATCACATCGTCGAAGGTCCGGCGGGCGGTGTGGAGGTGGGTCTTCGACTCCCCTTCGGCGGCGCGCATGATCTCTTCGACCATCGCGCCGGACATGCCCTCGCCCAGCATGGGCACGGCGTCGCGCGGGTCCAGCGACACGAACAGGGCGTCGACATGGGCGTCGAATTCGCGCGCGATCTTCAGCGCGGCGTTCAGCGCCACCGTGTCGCCGTCGAGTCCGGCCAGCGGCACAAGGATCGTCTTGAGTGACATGATCTCCCCCCGGGCCGTTTCCGCCGGCCCATCTTCTGGACGGTGCCTGTCGGAACGGCGGCTGGATGCACCGTTTCCAGCGCCGCGCCGCCCGTAGTCTAGACCATGGGGAACCGGCGGCGCCCGTTCCACCTGGAATTACACCAGTCGCTCCAGCACGGCCGCAAGCGTTTCCCCCGCATCCCTGCCAGCATTCGTGCGCAGCCATTCAAGCGGGCCCAGATCATAGACAGTCTGCCGCTCGGCCACCTCCGCCGTGGCGTCGGAGGCGTCGCCGCGGCGGCCGGCGATGCGGGCGATCCGCGTGTCCAAGGGGGCGTCCAGCCAGATCCCGTCGAATCGCACGCCGGCCTCCGCCGCGAGAGCGGCCGCGGCGGCCCGCTCCTCCGGACGGGCATGGACGGCGTCCAGCACCACGGCGTGTCCAGCCGCCAGCGCCGTCCGCGCCCGCTCCAGAAGCCCGGCATAGACCCGCTCGGTCACCGCCGGCGTGTAGGCCTCGGCGGGGAGCCGCTCCGTCTCCCCGATCCCGAACAGCCGCTTGCGCAGCGCGTCGGAGCGCAGGACCACGGCCCCCGGCGAGGCGCCCAGCGACGGCGCCAGAGCACGGGCCAGCCGCGTCTTGCCGCTGCCGGACAGGCCGCCGATGGCGACCAGCCGCGGCGGCGGCGGTTCCAGCGCCGCCACGGCGTGTTCCAGATAGGCTGCCGCCTCCCGTTCCAACCGCCGCGCCGCGTCCTCGTCGGGGCGGAGCGCCGCCGTGCTGGCGGCGACCTTGGCACGGATGGCCGCCCGCGCCGACAGGAACAGGGGCAGCAGCGCCAGGGCGCCGTAATCCTCAGCCGCGTCCAAGCTGCGGTTGAGGAAGGCGTTGCCAAGCGGACGAAGGCCCCGCCGCTCCAGATCCATCAGCAGAAAAGCGAGGTCGTAGGCGACGTCGATGACCGCCAGCCGCTCGTCGAATTCGATGCCATCGAACAGCACCGGCTTTCCATCCAGCAGCACGATGTTCCGCAGATGCAGATCGCCGTGGCAATGCCGGACGAAGCCGCCGCGCCGCCGCTCCTCCAGCAGCGGGGCCAGACGGTCCAGCGCCTCCGCCGACAGCTCGCCCAGCCGCTCCACACGCGCCGGCGGAAACAGGGACGATCCGGCGCGCAGTTCAGCGATACTGCCCTCCACCACCTCCCGCATCGCCACCGCCCCGCCACTGTCCGGGCGCGGCTCGGCGGCGGCGTGGAAGGCGGTCACGGCGTCGGCGAGGTCGCGAATCAGCGCGTCGTCGAGACCCCCACGCTCCGCCATGCGGTCCAGCAGGGCGTCCTGCGGAAAGCGGCGCATCACGACCAGCCAATCCAGCGCCGTTCCACCCTTCGCTTCCTCGCCACCGAAAGCGAGACTTCCGTCCGACCGTCGCACCACCGAGTCCAGTCCGAGATAGAGCGACGGCGCGGTGCGCCGGTTCAGGCGCAACTCCTCCACACACGCCATGCGCCGCCGCTCGACCGTCGAATAATCGAGATAGGGATAGCGGACCGCGCGCTTCAGCTTGTAGGCGCGGTCTCCGGCCAGGAAGACGATGGCGGCGTGGGTTTCGACACGCTGCACCGCCGCCCCGCCATGGCTCGCCGGATCGGCGAGAAAGGCGGCCGCCATCGGAATCGAACCCGGCGTCGGGCCCGGCGCCGGGTCCTGCTTCGGATCGGAAGCGGCGTGCTGCATGGCGAAAGTCTAGCACGCTCCGGGCGTCCCCGATGAGCCCCGCAAACCGCCTAGGCCTCCGCAAACAGGGCAGCCCTTCCACCATTGACGCGGAGGGCAGCGCGCACGACATCTGGGAGTAGCCCCGTTACGCGCTTGCGCGGAGGTGCGGCGCGACGCGTAATGCCACAACCGCGCCGTGATCGGGCGCGGTAGACTGGAGCAGCCGGAGTAGGACCGTCAACGATCGATCGGGAGCAGGCCGCCGTGCGTCATGGGACCTCGTGCCTCTGTCTGGTGGTTGCCGCGGCGGGCCTCATGCTCTCCGAATCCGCGGGCGCGCAGACCCTGTCGATGCCCGAAGACCGCATCGGCAACTGGAAGATCGGCGGACTCGCCTACAGCGTCGGGGAAGCACCGGACACCAAGTTGTCCGACCTGCACAACAAGATCCGCATCGGCTCCTCCCTCCTGCCCAAGCTCGACGGATACGCGGAGGTGCGCCCCTGGGTGTCGCTCGGCCCCAGCGCGCCGGACGGCAGCCTGTACGGCATGGGCGGCATCCTGATCGACGTTCCGCTGGGAGGGTCCTCCTTCGTCTTCACGCCCAGCGTCGGAGCCGGAACCCTGCCGGTCACCCCACGCGACTCCGCGGCGACGGGCAGCGTGGTCGAATTCCGCTCCCAGCTCGAACTCGGCTACCAGTTCGAGAACAAGGCCCGCTTCAGCCTGGGCTACAGCCGCATCGACACCAGTGGACCAAACGCGGACGCCGCGGCGCCGGCCAACAACGTCTTCGGACTCTACTACCGCATGCCGTTCGGGGCGTTCACCGGACGCTGACAGCCCGCCGCTTGTTTTGCAGCGCAACATGACCATCCGCGAATCACTTGACGTTTGTTTTGACGCGGAGGCTGCGCAAAGGGGTTGGCAATACTCGCCTTAACCACTTGTTAATGACGGCTGGTTCTATTGACCTCGGGGACCAACGCCGGGGATTCGATCATGGCCAAGCGCAAGACCGCCACCGCAAAGACCGTCGAAGCCGCTCCGTCGCTTGAAGCGGCCGAGGCGCTCGCCACCGACACCGGGGCGGAAATCGTCCTGAACACCAATTTCGCGGCCATCGAGCAGGACGCGGTCGCGCTGCTGCACGCCGCCAGCCTGCTGGTCGAAGCCGACACGCCGGAAAAGGCGAGCCAGGCGCTGGACCACAATCTGCGCCTCTGGGTCGCCATCAAGACGGTGCTCCAGAACGAAGAGAACACCCTGGAGTCCGAGGTCAAGGCGAACCTGCGCAACCTCGCGCAGTACGTCACCGTCACCACCATGGAAGCGACCCGGGGCTCGATCGAGGCGAGCAAGATGGTCTCGCTGTCGCGCATCAACATGCACATCGCGGAAGGCCTGCTGCACGGCCAGAAGAACCGCATGGTGCAGGAGCGCGCCTATGAGATCTGGGAGCGCGAAGGCCGTCCGAACGGGCGCGAGATGGACCATTGGCTGCTAGCCGAAGCCGAAATCGCCGACCTGCTGAACAACCGCTGACAACACGCCGCGGCCGGAACGGCATGACGCCGCAATCCGGCCATTCCGTCAGGACATGACCACCCGCGTCGCGGCAACGTGACGCGGGTGGTTGCGCTTGATAGCATCCGGGGGTGACCGCGCCTCCCCTCTCCCCCGCCCCCGCCCGTCCCGCGACGCCCCGCCACATCCGCGTGGAGAACATACCGCTCGGCATCGTCATGATGCTGGCGTCGGTGCTGCTGTTCTCCGTGATGAACGTGCTGGTGAAGCTGCTCTCGGAGACGTACCCCGTCATCGAGGTGACCTTCTTCCGCAACGCCATGGCGTTGATCCCGGTGGCGGTGGTCATCTCGCTGCAGGGCGGGTGGATCAGCAACCTGCGCACCGAGCGGCCGATGGGTCATGTCTGGCGCTCGGTCGTCGGGCTGACCGCCATGTCGCTGACCTTCTGGTCGTTCAATCTGTTGCCGCTGGGAGACGCGGTGGCGCTGAACTTCTCGGCCCCGCTCTTCCTCACCGCCCTGTCGGTGCCGCTGCTCGGCGAAAAGGTCGGCATTTACCGGTGGAGCGCGGTGCTGGTCGGCTTCGTCGGTGTCCTCATCATGGTCCAGCCGTCCGGCGAGATGCTGACCCATCTGGGGGCGCTGGTCGCGCTCGGCGCCGCCTTCTTCCAATCCTTCGCGATGGTGGCGATCCGCCAGCTCAGCAAGTCCGAGCGCGCCAACACCATCGTCTTCTACTTCACGGCGATCACCACCCTGATCCTGGCGCTGGTCATGCCCTTCGTGTGGGTCACCCCGCGCAGCCTGACCGATTTCGCCCTGCTGTCGGCCACCGGCGTCCTGGGCGGCGGCGCCCAGCTTTTCCTGACGCGGGCCTATTCGCTGGCCCCGGCGGCCGTGGTGGCGCCCTTCAACTACGCCGCGCTGTTGTGGGCCGTCCTGTTCGGCTGGCTGCTGTGGAACGAGATGCCGACCCTGCACATGGTGTCGGGGGCCGCCGTGGTGGCGGTGAGCGGCCTCTACATCCTGCACCGTGAGACGCGACGCCGCCTTCCCCCCAGCCCGCCCGCGATGGGTGGCGGCGGCGACTGATCGCCGAAGCCCGTTCGCCTCGTTCGGCCAACCCCATTCCGCCGGCCTTATTCCGCCGGCCTTATTCCGCCGGTTGCAGGGAGCGTTCCATGGCTCCGGCGAGCTGGCGCGGGGTCACCGGCTTGTGCATCAGGCCGAAGCCGTGACGCACGGCGTCGCGCTGGCATTCCGGACCGGTTTCCCCGGTCACGATGATCGCCGGGATCTCGGCGTCGAACAGGTTGCGGATGCCGAGGATGGCATCGGTGCCGACCTTGCCTTCGCGCAGGCGGTAATCGGCGATGATGATGTCGGGCTTGCGACTGACCGAGCGCAGCTTGTCCACCGCCTGTTCCCCCGATCCGGCGATCAGGACCTCGTACCCCCATTCGCGCAGGATGGCCTGAAGGCCAAGCAGCACGATGGCGTCGTCGTCGATGACCATCGCCAACCGCTCCTCCCCGCCGCCCGGCGCCATGGGGGCATGCCCCGCCGACGCGAGGTCCACGGGCTTTGGAGTCTCGCCCAACGGCACCTCGATGGCGAAGACCGACCCCACGCCGGGCGTGGAGCGGACGGTCACCGGATGGTCCAGAAGCTGCCCGATGCGCTGCACGATGGCGAGGCCCAGCCCAAGCCCCTGGCTGCGGTCGCGTTCCGGGTTGCCGACCTGATGGAACTCCTCGAAGATGCGGGGCAGTTGTTCGCCTGAGATGCCGATGCCGGTGTCGGCGACGGTGATCCGCATGCGCCCGTCCACGACCGTGCAGGTGATGGCGATGCTGCCCTGCTCCGTGTAGCGGATGGCGTTCTCCACGAGATTGCGGATCATCCGGCCCAGCAGCACCCGGTCGGAGCGGATGTTCAGCGGACACCCCTCCATCGTCCAGTCGAGCCCCTTGCCACGGGCCACCGGGGCATAGCCCGCCGCGATGTGGTCGAGCAGCAGCGCCACCGGAAAATCCTCCAATGTCGGCTTGACCACCCCGGCGTCCAGGCGCGACACGTCGAGCAGGCTGTCCAGCAATCCCTTCAGCGCGTCCAGACCGCTCTCCAGCAGGCGCAGCGCCTTCATCCCCTTCTCCCCCTGGACGTGGCCATGCAGCGCCCCGGAGAACAGGAACAACGACTGCATCGGCTGGCGCAGGTCGTGGCTGGCCGAAGCGAGGAACTTGGACTTGGACAGGGCTGCCCGTTCCGCCTCCTCCTTGGCGCGGCGCAGGGCGTCCTCGGCCTCCAGCCGGTCGGTCACGTCGGTGTTCGTGCCGAACCACAGAACGACGGCACCGTCGGAATCGTGGACGGGCAGCGCCCGCGACAGGAACCAGCGGAAGGCACCGTCCCGCCCGGCCATGGGGAAGGTGTCCTCCCACGGTTTCCCCGTCCGAAGGGACCGCTGAAGACTGGCGGTGACGCGCTCGGCGTGGTCGGCGGGAAGGATTCCGTCCCACAGAGGACCGGAAGCGGCGTCCGCGCCCTCGACGACGCCCGTATAGTCATACCATCTTTGATTGTACCAAAAGATCCGCCCATCCGGACGGGCCATCCAGGCGAGCTGCGGGATGGAGTCCGCCAGCGTGCGGAAGCGCAGCCCGACCTCCTCCGCCTCCTCCTTCGCCGCCTGCATGGCATCGCGCGCCTCGAAGATGTCGGTGATGTCGGTGGAGGTGCCGAACCAGCGCTCTTCCCCGGTTTCCGGGTCGGTGATCGGCAGGGCACGCTGCTTGAACCAGTGGTAGCTGCCGGCGGCGCTGCGGATACGCGCCTCGGTGTCGAAGATCGTCCGCGCTTCGACCGCCTGTATCCAGATCGTGAGAAGGCGCTGTCGATCGTCGGGATGAACAGATTCGGACCAGCCGAAATCCCGTGCCTCCTCCGCCCGCTGGCCGGTGTAGGACAGCCATTGCTGGCTGAGGAAATCGCAACTGCCGTCCGCCCGGCAGGTCCAGACCATCTGCGGCAGCGCTTCCAGAAGCGTGCGGTAGCGGTGTTCGCTGGCGCGCAGGGCGGCCTCCGCCGCGCGGTGGGCGGACACATCGCGGAAGTAGATGGACAGGCCGCCGCCCGCCTGCGGATAGACGTTGAACATCGTCCAGCGCTGGAAGATGCCGGACAACGCCTCGAACTCCCGCGGCTGCTGGTCGGCCATGGCGGCCTCGAAGGTGCGGATGACGGTGTTGCCGGCCACTTCGGGAAACAGATCCAGCAGGCAGCTGCCGACGAGATCCGCGCGCGGGCGCTCGAACATCTCCTGGGCGCGCTTGTTCACATAGGTGATCCGCCAATCGCGGTCGATGGCGTAGAAAGCGTCGCCGATGCTCTCCAGGATCTGGTTCGCCTGTTCCACCGCGCGTTCCAGCGCCCGCTCGGCGAGAAGGCGCTTGCTGATGTCCTGGAAATAGATGGCCAACCCGGCGGACGACGGGAAAACCCGCAGGAAGAGCCAGACGCCGAGCGGGGCGAAGTAAGCCTCGAACTCGTCGGGATGGCGGTCCCTCATGGCGATGTGCAGGCGGTCCCACAGCACCGTCCCCATGGCGTCGGGAAAGGCCTCCCACAGCCGCTGTCCGGTCAGGTCGCTGCTGCCGGCCATCAGGCCGCGCGCACGTCCGTTCATGTAGACGATGCGCCAGGACCGGTCGACCTCGTAGACGCCGTCCGTCGTGCTTTCCAGAATGGCGTGGGATCGCCGGTCGGCCTCCGCCGCGGCTTCGGCCACCCGCGCGCGCCGCTCGGCCGCGGCGCGCCGGTCGTGGGAACGCACAAGCGCCCAGGCGACCAGCGCCGCCACCGCCAGCGCGCCCAGACCGCCGCCAGCGATCGTGTAGACCGTGCGCCGCGCCGCCGCCTGGATCGGCTCGGCCGGCGTGCCGAGGGCCAGGAGCCAGCCCGGCGCCGCCACGGAACCGGCCTTCGCCGACAGCACCTCCTGCCCTTGCTGGGTGCGGGACAGAAAGAACTCGTCGCCGGTCTTCAGCGCATGGGCGAGGGATTCGTGCGCCTGCCTCCCGACCACCGGGTCGAAGGCCGTTTCGGACCTCGACCGGGCGACGAACCGCCCGTCACGGTCGAGGAGCGCGACGATCCAGTTCGGCGTCGCCACCTGATCGATCAGGACCTGACGGAGGGACCAGGCCCGCACGTAGGCGGTCAGGACCAACCGCACCTCGCCCACGCCCCAAACCGGCACGCTGACGGCGAAGACCGGCTCCACCTTGCCGGTCGGGTCGGTTATGACGCCGCTGATCCAGACCTCCCCCGACCGGAACACACGGTCCGTCTGGACGGATCGGGCCGCAGGATCGATGGCGGCGGCTTCCGGCTCCTGCGGCCGGTGGAGCAGGTTGACGTCACCGTGGCGGTCGCGAACCTCCAGGGCGATCCAATCCGGACGCTGGCGCAGCGCACGTTCCGCCCGCTCCATCCAAACCGCGCGGTCGCCGATGTCGAGCGAACGGGCCGAGGACATGATTTCGAGCGCGCTGCGCGTCATAAGGACGCGCCCATCCACGGTCCGCACCGCCGCGTCGGTGGCATGGCGGATCAGTTCCTCGACCGACCGCTCCTGTTGACGGTCGACCAGCATGATCGCTGCCACCGCGAAGGCGACGAGTGGAAGAAGCGCCAGCAGGGCCACAAAGGGGAGACGAAGGCGCATACCCGATTTTCACAGACCGTTGACGCCGCCCACTATAGACAGACACTCAAGCGACTCCCACAAAATCCGCCCATCTATCACTATTTTCAGCAGGGACCGCGTGAAGTTCTTGGTGTTCTCAAATGAAAGTTGGGTGCGCCACAGAAAGTGGTAGTGTGCAGCGCACAGGGCCGCAAGGTGACACAGCCCTGAAGTGTCGATGTCCAAATATCGATGGCGGGCCTGCGGGAATTCGATTTGCCGCGGAGACAGACGGGCGGCACATTGGTCGAATGCCTGAATCCATGCCCCATTCCGCTTCCGCCGGTCGGAGCGGCGACATCCGCTTCGGCGAGTTCGTCGCGCTCATGGCCCTCTTGATGGCGCTGACGGCGCTGTCCATCGACATCATGCTCGTTGCCTTGCCGGACATCGCCGGTTCCTTCGGGGTGGTGCGGGAGAACGACCGGCAGCTCGTCATCACCGCCTATATGCTGGGTTTCGCGATCGGGCAGCCTTTCCACGGGCCGCTGTCCGACCGGTTCGGGCGCAAGCCGGTGCTGGCCGCCGGTCTGGTGATCTTCGCCATCGGGTCGCTGGGCGCGGTCTTCGCCCCCAGCTTCACCGCGCTGCTGGCCGCCCGCGCACTTCAGGGCTTTGGCGCCGCTGCCCCGCGCGTCGTCGCCATCGCCATCGTGCGCGACCGCTTCGTCGGGCGCGACATGGCGCGGGTGATGTCCTTCGTGATGATGATCTTCATCATCGTGCCGATCATCGCCCCGGCCCTGGGCGAGGGAATCCTGCATCTCGGCGCATGGCCTTGGGTGTTCGGCGCGCTCTTCCTGGCGGGCGTCGCCGCTTTCGCCTGGTCGATGCTGCGGTTGGCGGAAACCCGTGCGGCGGAGGATCGGATGCCGCTGTCTCCGGCGGCGCTCGGCCATGCCTTCCACAAGGTGATGACGACGCGCGCGACGGTCGGCTACACCGCGGCGATGGGCCTGCTGTTCGGCGGGCTGCTCAGCTACGTCGGCAGCGCCCAGCAGATTTTCGTGGACGTCTACGGGCTGGGGACGATGTTCCCGGTGGCCTTCGGCGCCATCGCCGGCGTGATGGCCCTGGCCTCGCTGGTCAACGCGCGGCTGGTCGGGCGGGTCGGCATGCACCGGGTGTCGCACGTCGCCCTGATCGGCTACACGCTGACCGGCGTCGCCATGGCGCTGCTTGGCTTTCCCGAGCATCCGCCGCTGCTCGGCCTCGGCCTGTTCATGGCGGCGATCTTCTTCTGCTTCGGGCTGATCGCGCCGAACTTCAACGCCATGGCGATGGAGCCGCTGGGTCATGTGGCGGGCATGGGGTCGTCCTTCGTCGGCTTCTTCAGCACCGGCATGGCGGCGGTGGTCGGCTGGATCGTCGGCCAGTCCTTCGACGGCACCGTGCGTCCGCTGACCATCGGCTTCACCGTGCTGGGCGTGCTGGCGCTGCTGACCGTCCTCCTGACCGAGCGCGGGACGCTGATGCGTTCCACCCACGCCGCCGCCGCGCCGCAGCCGGGGGACTGAAGGCGCACGGCGGTCATCGGGGGCGAAACGTCTCTATCCTTGCCGCCGTCCTTGCGGCCGGTGTGTCCGATTCGGCATAACGTGCGCGGCGCCCATGTGGGGCGCCGAGCGGGCACCGGCCCATCACGTGCGGGAGGGGACAGTGTTCCGCAAATTCGTCTATCTGCTGGCCCTGGCGCGCGAGCAGCATTTCGGCCGGGCGGCGGAGGCCTGCCACGTTTCCCAGCCGACGCTGTCCAACGCCATCCGCCAGCTCGAGGACGAGCTGCGCGTGCCCATCGTCGAGCGCGGGCAGAAATTCTCCGGCTTCACGCCGGAGGGGCTGAAGGTGCTCGAATACGCCCGCCGCATCGTCGCGGAGCGGGACGGGCTCTATCAGGAGCTGACGGCGCTGGGCCAGGGCCTGTCCGGCCATCTGCGGATCGGCGCCATCCCGACCGCCCTGCCCGCCGTCCCCCATGTGCTGGCCCGCTTCGCCGAGCGCTACCCGCAGATCCGCTCCAGCGTGCGCTCGCTCAGCTCGCGCGACATCCAGCGCGACCTCGACGGGTTCGAACTGGACGCCGCCGTCACCTATCTCGACAACGAGCCGTTGAGCAACGTGCGCACCGTCCCGCTGTTCTCGGAGCGCTACTTTCTGCTGGCCCAGCGCCGCCAAGTCAGCGAAGGCACCACCAGCATCCGCTGGGCGGACGCGGCGAAGCTGCCGCTGTGCCTGCTCACCCCGGACATGCAGAACCGGCGCATCGCCGACACCGCCTTCCGCATGGCCGACCGGACGGTGGTTCCGCTGATGGAGACGAACTCCATCGTCACCATCTACACCATCGTGCGCAGCGGTCTGGCAGCCAGCGTGGTGCCCAGCCAGCTCCTCACCCTGGTCGCGCTCCACCCCGATCTGGTGGCCCTGCCGCTGACCGAACCGGACCTCACTTACGCCGTCGGACTCGTCTATGCCGACCGCGAACCGCCGGCACCACTCGCCAAGGCGCTGGCCGCCGTGGCGGCGGAACCGGGCCTCGCCGAGCGCGTGCGCGCCTTGACCGACGAGGCGCTGGCCCCCTGGGGCTTGTCAAAAGGGCTATGATCTCAATGGCATAACCGTGCCGCTCGTGTGGTGATAGCGAAACCCTATCACCGCATCAGAAAATCAAATTTGCGCGCCTCCCCCAATGTCCGTAACGCTGACGGACGAGACACCAACGAAGCGCCGCCGATCCAGGTGGGCGCGGGGGAGGAGACCATGAACGCCCGATCTCCATGGAGCGAGGAACGCGCCACGGCGGTGATCGCCGCCAACCGTCACCTGCGCGGGGCCCTGCTGCCGATGCTGCACGCTCTTCAGGAAGAGTTCGGCTGCATCGACGAGGAGGCCATCCCGCTGCTGGCGCGTGAGCTGAACCTGTCGCGTGCCGACGTGCACGGGGTGGTGTCCTTCTACCACGAATTCCGCCGCAGCCGTCCAGGCCGCCACACGATCAAGGTCTGCCGGGCCGAGGCTTGCCAGTCGATGAACGCCGACGGGCTGATCGACCACATCCGCCGCCGTCTGAAGGTGGACTTCCACGAGACCACCGCCGACGACGCCTTCTCGCTGGAGCCGGTCTTCTGCCTGGGTAACTGCGCCCTGGCCCCCGCCGTGATGGTGGACGAGACGCTGCACGGCCGGGTCAGCCCGGCCCGCTTCGACGCCATCACCGCCTCCACCCTAGCCACGGAGGCCGCGCGATGAGCGAACCCCTGCACACCATCTACGTGCCGCGCGACGCCGCCGCCCTGTCGGTGGGCGCCGACGAGACCGCCGCCGCCATCCGCGCCGAGGCCACAAAGCGGGGCATCCCTCTGCGCATCGTCCGCAACGGCTCCCGTGGCATGCTGTGGCTGGAGACTCTGGTCGAGGTGGAGACTCCCGAGGGCCGCGTCGCCTACGGCCCGGTAATGGCCGAGGACGTGGCCGGGCTGTTCGACGCCGGCTTCCTCGAAGGCGCCGACCACGCCCTGGCCCACGGCCTGACCGAGAAGATCCCCTACTTCGCCAAGCAGGAGCGGCTGACCTTCGCCCGCTGCGGCATCATCGACCCGCTGTCGGTCGAGGACTACCGGCTGCACGGCGGCTTCCGCGGGCTGGAGCGGGCGCTCGCCATGACCCCGGCGGAGATCGTCACCGAAGTCACCGAATCCGGCCTGCGCGGCCGCGGCGGCGCCGGTTTCCCGACCGGCATCAAGTGGAACACGGTGCTGAACGCCCAGGCGGACCAGAAGTACATCTGCTGCAACGCCGACGAGGGCGACAGCGGCACCTTCGCCGACCGCATGATCATGGAGGGCGACCCCTTCTGCCTGATCGAGGGCATGACCATCGCCGCCATCGCGGTGGGCGCCACCGAGGGTTACATCTACATCCGCTCCGAATACCCGCACGCCGTCGCGACGATGCGCGAGGCGATCCGGCTGGCCTATGACGAGAAGTGGCTGGGCGACGAGATCCACGGCACCGGCCACCGCTTCCATCTCGACGTCCGCGTCGGCGCCGGCGCCTACATCTGCGGCGAGGAAACCTCCATGCTGGAAAGCCTGGAGGGCAAGCGCGGCACCGTCCGGGCCAAGCCGCCGCTGCCGGCGCTGGAGGGCCTGTTCGGCAAGCCGACCATCGTCAACAACGTGCTGTCGTTGACCTCGGTCCCGATCATCCTGGACAAGGGCGCCAACCACTACCGCGACTTCGGCGTCGGCCGGTCGCGCGGCACGCTGGCCTTCCAGCTCGCCGGCAACATCAAGCACGGCGGCATCGTCGAGAAGGCCTTCGGCGTCACCCTGCACGAACTGCTCTACGAGTTCGGCGGCGGCACCATCACCGGGCGGCCGATCCGGGCGGTGCAGGCCGGCGGCCCGCTCGGCGCCTACCTGCCGCCCTCGCTGTTCGAGCTGCCGAAGGATTACGAGGCTTTCGCAGCGGTCGAGGCCATGGTCGGCCACGGTGGCATCGTCGTCTTCGACGACAGCGTCGACATGGCCAAACAGGCCCGTTTCGCCATGGAGTTCTGCGCCGCCGAATCCTGCGGCAAGTGTACCCCCTGCCGCATCGGCGCGGTGCGCGGCGTCGAGGTGATGGACCACATCATCGCCGGCGAGAAGGTGGCGGCGAACATCACGCTGCTCAACGACCTGTGCGAGGTCATGACCGACGGCTCGCTCTGCGCCATGGGCGGCATGACGCCGATCCCGGTGCGCAGCGCCCTGAAGCACTTCCCCGAGGATTTCACCCGCAGCCCCGCGGCTGTCGCGGCCGAGTGAGCGGAAAGGACCAGACCCCATGTCCATCCAAGACATCGATTACGGCACCCCGGCCCGCGAGTCCGCCACCATGGTGACGCTGGACATCGACGGCCGCACGGTGACCGTGCCGGAAGGCACCTCGGTGATGCGCGCGGCGATGGAAGCCGGCATCACCGTCCCGAAGCTGTGCGCCACCGACATGCTGGACGCCTATGGCTCCTGCCGCCTGTGCATGGTGGAGATCGAGGGGCGGCGCGGCACGCCGGCCTCCTGCACCACGCCGGTCGCCCCGGGCATGAAGGTGCACACCCAAAATGAGCGTCTGGGCCGGCTGCGCCGCGGCGTGATGGAGCTGTACATCTCCGACCACCCGCTGGACTGCCTGACCTGCCCGACCAACGGCAATTGCGAGCTTCAGGACATGGCCGGCGCGGTCGGCCTGCGCAACGTCCGCTACGGTTACGAGGGTGAGAACCACCGCGCCGCCGTGAAGGACGAGAGCAACCCCTACTTCACCTTCGACCCGTCGAAATGCATCGTCTGCTCGCGCTGCGTGCGGGCCTGCGGCGAGGTCCAGGGCACCTTCGCCCTGACCATCGACGGGCGCGGCTTCGACAGCAAGGTGTCGCCGGGCGCGCTCGAACAGTTCATGGACAGCGAGTGCGTGTCCTGCGGCGCCTGCGTCCAGGCCTGCCCGACCGCCACCCTGACCGAGAAGTCGCTGATCGAGCTGGGCCAGCCGGAGCACAGCGTCATCACCACCTGCGCCTATTGCGGCGTCGGCTGCTCCTTCAAGGCGGAGATGAAGGGCACAACCGTGGTCCGCATGGTCCCCCACAAGGATGGTGGCGCCAACGAGGGCCATTCCTGCGTCAAGGGCCGCTTCGCCTGGGGCTACGCCACCCACGCCGACCGCCAGACGCAGCCGATGATCCGCGAGTCCATCGACGACCCGTGGCGCGTGGTGTCCTGGGAGGAGGCCATCGCCTACGCCGCCACCCGCCTGCGCGCGGTCCAGCAGAAATACGGCCGCGGCTCCATCGGCGGCATCACCTCGTCCCGTTGCACGAACGAGGAGGTGTATGTCGTCCAGAAGATGATCCGCGCCGCCTTCGGCAACAACAACGTCGACACCTGCGCCCGCGTCTGCCATTCCCCGACCGGCTACGGCCTGAAGCAGACCTTCGGCACCTCTGCCGGCACGCAGGACTTCAAGAGCGTCGACAAGTCCGACGTGATCCTGGTCATCGGCGCCAACCCGACGGACGGCCACCCGGTCTTCGGCTCCCGCATGAAGAAGCGGCTGCGCCAGGGCGCCAAGCTGATCGTCATCGACCCGCGCCGCATCGACCTCGTGCGCAGCCCGCACGTCTCGGCCACGCACCACCTCCAGCTCCGTCCCGGCACCAACGTCGCCGCGATGAACGCGCTGGCCCACGTGATCGTGACCGAGGAACTGGTCGACCGCAATTTCGTGGCCGACCGGTGCGACCCGATGGAGTTCGCTCGTTGGGAGGCCTTCGTCCGCGACCCGCGCCACTCCCCGGAAAACACCGAGCAGTACACCGGCATCCCGGCAGCGGAGATGCGCGCGGCGGCACGGCTCTACGCCACGGGCGGCAACGCGGCCATCTATTACGGCCTGGGCGTCACCGAACACAGCCAGGGCTCCACGGCGGTGATGGGCATGGCGAACCTCGCCATGGCGACCGGCAACATCGGGCGTGACGGCGTCGGCGTGAACCCGCTGCGCGGCCAGAACAACGTCCAGGGCTCCTGCGACATGGGGTCCTTCCCGCACGAGCTGACCGGCTACCGCCACGTCTCCGACGACGTGGTCCGCCAGCAGTTCGAGGAGGTGTGGAACGCCGCGCTCGACCCCGAGCCGGGCCTACGCATCCCCAACATGTTCGACTCCGCGGTGGACGGCACCTTCATGGGCCTGTTCGTCCAGGGCGAGGACATCGCCCAGTCCGACCCGAACACCCAGCATGTGTTCGCCGCCCTGCGGGCCATGGAGATCGTCGTGGTGCAGGACCTGTTCCTGAACGAGACCGCGGCCTTCGCCCACGTCTTCCTGCCCGGCACCTCCTTCCTGGAGAAGGACGGCACCTTCACCAACGCCGAGCGCCGCATCAACCGCGTCCGCCCGGTGATGCCGTCCAAGACCGGCAAGCAGGAATGGGAAGTCGTCTGCGATCTGGCCACCGCCATGGGCTATCCCATGTTCTACCGCAGCGGCGCGCAGATCATGGACGAGATCGCCCGCCTGACCCCGACCTTCTCCGGCGTCAGCTTCGAGAAGCTGGACCGGGTGGGCAGCGTGCAATGGCCCTGCACCGACGAGGACTCGGTCGGCACGCCGATCATGCACGCCGACGGCTTCGTGCGCGGCCAGGGCCGCTTCATGATCACCGAGTATGTGCCGACGGAGGAGCGCGCCTCGCGCTTCTACCCGCTGATCCTGACGACGGGCCGCATCCTCAGCCACTACAACGTCGGCGCCCAGACCCGCCGCACCGCCAACGTGGCGTGGCACCCGGAGGACATCCTGGAGGTCCACGCCCACGACGCCGAGGAGCGGGGCATCCGCGACGGCGATCTGGTGTCCATCGCCAGCCGCATCGGCGCCACCACGCTGCGGGCGCGCATCTCCGACCGGATGCCGCAGGGCGTGGTCTACACCACCTTCCACCACCCGGTGACGGGCGCCAACGTGGTCACCACCGAGAATTCGGATTGGGCCACCAACTGCCCCGAATACAAGGTGACCGCAGTGCAGGTGACGCTGAGCAACCACCCGTCCGATTGGCAAATCCGCCGCGGCGATCTGGTGGAAGTGGCGGCGGAGTAAAGCGGCAACGCGCAGCGGAGGACCAGCCATGTTCACCCACGCCCATTCCCTGCCGGCCAGCGGCACCGGCTTTCCGGAAGCGGCCAATCAGGCTGACGTGACGTGGCTGGTCGCCGAGGAGACTCCGGTGGCGTTCGAATACAACGGACGCTCCCACGCCGTGATGATGGCGACGCCCGCCGACCTGGAGGACTTCGCGCTGGGCTTCAGCCTGTGCGAGGAAATCGTCGGCAGCGCCGCCGACATCGACCGCGTCGACGTCCGCCCGGTGGAGGACGGCATCGTCCTGTCCATCGAGGCCGACCCGTTGCGCCTTCTGCGCGGCTCGCTCCGCCGCCGCTCGATGGAAGGGCGGAGCGGCTGCGGCCTGTGCGGGGTGGACAGCCTCGCCAACGCGGTGCGCGAGCCGCCGAAGGTGACGACGGGTTTCACGCCGTCGGTGGAGGCGGTGGCTGCCGCTTTTGCCGCCCTGCCCGACCACCAGCCGATGAACCGCGCCAACAAGTCCCTGCACGCCGCGGCCTGGGCCGGGCCGGACGGGCGCATCGTGATGGCGCGGGAGGACGTCGGGCGGCACAACGCGCTCGACAAGCTGGCCGGCGCGCTCGCCCGTGCGGGGGTCGACCCGTCCAGCGGCTTCGCGGTGATGAGCAGCCGGTGCAGCTTCGAGCTGGTCCAGAAGGCCGCGACCATCGGCATCCCCATGCTCGCCACCATTTCCGCCCCGACGGCGCTGGCGCTGAAGCTCGCCCGCGCCGCCGGCATGACTCTGGCCGCCCGCGCCCGCGGCAACGGCGTCATGCTGTTCCGTTAACGAAGAAAACCGACTTTTCCGGGAGCCGACCCATGGACACCACACGCGAACTCGTCCGCATGGCGAATCAGATCGCCAGCTATTTCCAGTCCTACCCGAAGGACGAGGCGGTGATCGAGACCGCCGGACACATCCGCGCCTTCTGGGAACCGCGCATGCGCCAGCGCCTGCTGGAGCACAGCAGCGCGGGCGGTGAAGGTCTGCACGAGATCGTCACCCAGGCAGTCGAGCGGCTGAAGGGGCCGACCGTGGGGAGCGCGTAAAAGATCATTTCCCCCACCCCGACCCTCCCCCGCTTTCGCAGGGGAGGGAGAAATTGTCCCCTCCCCTGCGAAGCGGGGGAGGGTTAGGGAGGGGGCAACAGCACCTCTCTCCTGTTCAGGCCCGCTGGCTCAGCAACCCCTTCAGCACGCGCGTCAGCAGATCCGCCAGTTGGAACTGCTCCGGCCCCGGCAGGGCCGCGATGACCGCGGCGAAGTCCTTCAACGGATCGTATTCGAGAAGGGCCAGCGCCTTATCCGTCGGGTGTAGCTGCACGACGCGGCGGTCCTCCGGCACCGGGACGCGCGTCAGCAACTCCTTCGTCACCAGAACCTCGACCATCTGGGACGCCGCGCCGCGGGTCGTCGCGTGGAAGTCGGCGAAGGCGGACACCGTCCGCTGGCTGTCGTTGGCGCGCGCGAAATAGCGCAGCGCCGTCCACTGCGACGGTTTCAAACCCTGCGTGTAGCCCATGCTGTCGGCGATGTGACCGATGTGCATCATGACCTCGGCGATCGCCTGCGCCGATGCCAGGGACTGGGGGCTTTTCGACATGGCAGCGGGGTCTCGACAGTTGTCAAAATTTGACCCGGAGCGCAGCGAGACGCCGTCCGCGAGTCTGTACGATGCAGAGACTATATGGTTGCAAAACTAACATACCACAGTAGGCAAGTCCACGACTCCCCCACCCCCGACGACGGGGCGCACACTACGGCATCGGCACAGTAAACGAAACATTGACCTTAAAGCTCATCCAGCACAAGGTGTCGCACCCCCCTGTGGCGCCATCCGGGGATTTCCGGAGCGGTGCGGAGACAACGCAGGGCACCTACCACCTCGTGTCGGGGCTGCGCCGCGCGTTTTGTCTGGCGTTGCGCCGCGACTCGCCTATATATGCGCGCCATGACCAGCACGCCCCCGTCCATTCCCGGTTTCAAGACCAACCCGGCGTCCTCCCCCAAGGTGGGGATCGTCAGCCTGGGCTGCCCCAAAGCGCTCGTCGACTCCGAGCGCATCCTCACGCGCCTGCGCGCCGAAGGCTACGACATCTCGCCGTCCTACGACGGTGCGGACGTCGTGCTGGTCAACACCTGCGGCTTCCTCGATTCCGCCAAGAAGGAATCGCTGGAAGCCATCGGTGAGGCGATCAAGGAAAACGGCCGGGTCATCGTGACCGGCTGCATGGGCGTGGAATCGGACATGATCCGGCAGGTCCATCCGGACGTGCTGGCCGTCACCGGTCCCCACCAGTACGAGCAGGTGGTCAACGCCGTGCACGACGCCGTGCCGCCGGTGCATGATCCCTTCACCGATCTGGTGCCGCCGGAAGGGCTGCGGCTGACCCCGCGCCACTACGCCTACCTGAAGATTTCCGAGGGCTGCAACAACCGCTGCAGCTTCTGCATCATCCCGTCCCTGCGCGGCGATCTGGTCAGCCGTCCGGTCGTCTCGGTCCTGCGCGAGGCGGAGAAGCTGGCGACCGCCGGCGTCAAGGAGCTGCTGGTCATCTCCCAGGACACCAGCGCCTACGGCGTCGACCGCAAGTATGCGGAAGAGGACTGGTACGGGCGCAAGGTGAAGGCCCGCTTCATCGACCTCTGTCGCGAGCTGGCGAACTTCGACGTCTGGGTGCGCCTGCACTACGTCTACCCCTACCCGCATGTGGACGAGGTGATCCCGCTGATGGCGGAGGGCCGCATCCTCCCCTATCTGGACATCCCGTTCCAGCACGCCTCGCCTACCGTCCTGAAGGCCATGCGCCGCCCGGCGGCCCAGGAGAAGCAGCTCGACCGCATCCGGAAGTGGCGGCAGGAATGCCCGCATCTGGTTCTGCGCTCCACCTTCATCACCGGCTTCCCCGGCGAGACGGAGGAGGACTTCCAGTTCATGCTGGACTGGCTGAAGGAAGCGCAGCTCGACCGCGTCGGCTGCTTCAAGTACGAGCCGGTCGAGGGCGCCACCGCCAACGACCTGCCCGGCGCCGTTCCGGAAGAGGTCAAGCAGGAGCGCTGGGAGCGCTTCATGGAGACCCAGAAGGCGATCAGCGCCGAGCGGCTCCAGCAGAAGGTCGGCTTCACGCTGGGCGTCCTCATCGACGAGGTCGACGAGGAGGGCGCCATCGGCCGCTCCTACGCCGACGCGCCGGAGATCGACGGCAACGTCTTCCTGAACGGTGAGACGAATGTCAAGCCGGGCGACATCGTGGACGTGACCATCGAGCACGCCGACGAATACGACCTCTGGGGCTCCATCGAGCGCGCCGAGTAAGGCGCTTCGCCCAAAACAAAAGGGCCGGGACGGCGCTGCCTCCCGGCCCTTTTGCTGTCCGCAGACTCAGCAGCAGACTCAGTATAGGCGCCCGCCGTTCGGCACGCCCTGCCCCGGCCCGACCAGCACGACCTCGCCCTCCGCATCGGGCAGGCCCAGGCACAGGACCTCGCTGGTGAAGGGGCCGATGCGCTTGGGCGGGAAGTTCACCACCCCCAGCACCTGCCGGCCCACCAGTTCGTCGAGCGTGTAGTGGCGTGTGATCTGGGCGGAGCTGCGCCGGGTGCCGATCTCCGGCCCGAAATCGATGGTCAGCTTGTAGGCCGGCTTGCGCGCCTCCGGAAAGGGCTCCGCCGCGGTGATGGTGCCGACGCGGATGTCCACCTTCAGGAAATCGTCATAACTGATGGTCACGGGTCTCGTCCCTGCCCTGTTGCGGTTGTCATGGTTTCAATCGTCACGGGCAAGGCTAGCACCGGCGGTGCCGAAGCTGAAACGCGAAAGGGCCGCCCCGGTGGGCGGCCCTTTGCGGCACTCTCCGGCGGGAGAGATGCTTACTTCTTGGCGATGGCGGCCTTGACCTCGTCCAGGCTCTCCGACACGCGCTTGGACAGCACGTCGGCGGCCTCGGTGTTGGACTTGGCGACCAGCTCGGCCAGTTCCTTGATGTTCGACAGGGCCTTCTCGAAGGCGACCTTGACCAGTTCGGCCTGCTTGGCGGCCTTCTCTTCCGGCGTGCCGGCGGCGGCGACCTGGTTCACGTAGCTGCCGGCCTCCTCGACGGAGGAACGGACGATCTCGGCCTGGCGGCGGAGCACGGCCTGCAGACCCTCGATCGCGAGCTGGTTGGCGGCGGTCACCGCCTCGATGTTCTTGCGCTGGCTCGCCAGGATCAACTCGACGTCGAGGCCGGGCACCTTGTAATCGCCCAGCACCTTGGACAGATCGAATTCGAGGAACGGGTTACCGGACGACTGCTTGGCCATGGTTCTCACCCCCGACGAAAGGATTTGCGGGCATGCTGCGACGCAGCAAACCTGTGGCGCGACTATGCAGATTGCCAAAAAGATAGTCAACGCCCTTGTGCGTCGCACCAGGGGCTACACCGCGGCTCATGGAACCTCAACCAGCGGACGCGCTTCCTGGTTCCCCGGCCGCTTCCCCGGCGCCCTGCGGCGGCGGCGGTGATTCGGTCGGAGAAGCGCGTCCGGATCTGCGGCGTAATGCCCCAGCCCAGCGCTCCGCCCGCCGCAGCTCGGAATCGAGCGCCGCCATGGTCCGCGACAGGTCGGCGCTGTCGTCCTCCAGAAAGACGCGCATGACCCGCGCCTGCACCGCGCCCAGCCCGGCCACGAACAGGGCGCCGCCGGTGCGGTCGGCCTCCACCCCCGCGGCGCGCAGCATCCAGGCCATCGACCGTCCGAAATGGCGGGAGAAGGCCAGCGCGGTCAGCGGCTCCCGCCGCAGATCGCGGACGACCGAGCGCAGGCCGCCCCGGTAAGGAAGCAGCGCGTCGTAACGGCGCATCATCACATCGAAAAGCCGGTCGCGGGCGCTCTCGTCCGGACCGACCGGGGCATCGTCGGCAAGGACCGCGGTGTCGGCGACCCGCGACACGGCCGCCAGCACGTCGGAGCGGGAAGGAAAACGGCGGTAGAAGGCGCCGGGTGGCACCCCCGCCGCCCGCGCGATCGCCAGCAGGCCGGTGTTGTGCCACCCCTGCCCGGCGGCGAGCCGCATCGCCGCGGCCGCCACCCGCCGGTCCAGCTCATCGGCGCCTCCCCCTTCCGCGGCGTGCTCCGCGGCGTCGGGGGCTTCGGGATCGGTCTTCCAGCGGGTGTCGGCGGTGTCGTCCATGGGGTCGAGCCTCTTGGTCAGCCTGTCCCCATGATGTGGGACGCCCACGCCGCACCTCAACCGGGGCGGCAGAAGGGGAAGGGCTCGACGTGCTTCATATAGGTGGGAATCCAGCCGCACTGGCCGGCGGGGTTGGGCAGGCGGATGGCCTCGATGGCCGGCCAGACCTGGGCGACGACGACGATCAACGCCACCGTGCCGACGATCCAGCGCCGCGTCCGGGCGCGCTCCAGCAGGCCGGGCAGGCGCAGCAGGACCCAGGCCGCGGCGAGCCCCATCAGCGGGTCGGTGTAGGCGGCGTAGGCCCGCTGGAAGCCGCGCAGGGAGAACAGCGTCTCCAGCCCCCAGGCGACCAGCAGCAGAAGCGCCGCCTGCGCCGCGGCCACCCGCTCCCCCCGGCGCCACAGGACGATGCAGCCCCCGATGATGAACCACTCCACCACCACGGTCTGTGGGATGTTGTCGGGGTGGAAAACGATGGTGCGGATCGCCAGCGTGCGCCACAGCCCCTTCGCCAGCAGCGTCACCAGCCCGTCCGAAAGCACCTGCTCCTGCCCCTGGAGCGCCGCCTGATGCTTCCAGGTGGTGAAGACGAACATGTGTTCGATCAGGTTGGCGACGGCGATGACGTTCTGCTCGTGCGGGCGGATTGTCAGGGCGAGCACGCCGAGCGCCAGCCCGAGCACGACCGCCGCCATGGCCGCCACCGCGTAGGACAGGCGCACCCGCCACACCGCCGCGTAGACGGCCATGCCGAGGACGACCCAGCCGACGATGATCCCCTGATAGACTCCCGACAGCCCGCCGCCGACCGGGCGGTAGGGATAGAGCGACTGGCCGGCGCTGGCGATGCCATGCTGGATCAGGGCCACCGCGGGCAGCGCCGCGGCGGCAGCCGCCAGCCCCAGAATGCCGGCGGCGATCCAATGCTGTCCGCCCTCCCCGGGGAAGCGGCGCCCGAAGGCCAGAGCGATCACCGGGATGCCCAGCGCCAGGAAGATCGCCTGGATCTTCGTCACCATCGCCAGTCCGGCCAGCAGCCCGGCGAGCCCGAGAAGCAACAGGGGCCGCCAGCCCGGCGCGGTGCGGATGGCGACCAGAACCAGGAGAAGCGCTGTAACCACGAAGGAGGCCGACAGCAGATCGGTGCGCATCTGCCGCGCCTGGGTGGACAGCCCGATGCCGAAGGCCATCACCACGGCGGCCAGGAAGGCCACCCGGCGGTCGCCAACCAGCGCGCGGACGAGGTTGGCGTAGACCAGCGCGAAGGCCGTGGTGATGAGGATGGACAGCGCCCGCCCGGCCTCCACCAGATTTTGCCAGGCGGCGTTGTAGGCGGCGGTGTCGGCAGCCGGCGGCAGGCCCGACAGGGTGACGACCGGCATCAGACCCAGCCCGTGCAGCAGCCGGTACCAGACTTCGATCACCAGGAAATAAGTGTAGCCGGGATGGTCGAAATACTCCTGGGGCAGCCCCTCGTTGAACAGCAGCCCGTGATAGGCCAGCACCAGATCCTGGTCGGCGTGCGACCAGTAGGGTGTGCGGAAACCGATCGCCACCGCCGACGCCACCATCACCGCCGCCAGCCCCGCGCACAGCCCCCACCAGGGCCAGCGGTCCAGCATGCCGGCGCCGGGCACCCCGACGAAGCCTTTGGCCATGGCCGTCTGGGGAGCCGTCTGTCGGGAGGTGGCGCCGCGGTCCAAGGATGACATGATCGGAGTATGTCCAGAGGTTACACGCCAGCGGTTTGTGCACGATTCCGGACGGTTTTGGAACCGCGGCAGCAGCGGGCTGTTTTTTGCGGACCTGCAACTCCTGATCGCCCAACCCCTTTGCCTGAAGGAACGGTGCCAGCCCGATGCCAGATTCCGACGACCGCCCGTCACCCCGTTCCACCGCCTCCGTTTCCCGCAGCGCCCAGGTCCACGAACCTGACGGCGCGGCACCGCCCTCCGCGGGCCGCGCCCTGGTCATCCTGCCCGTTCTGCCAACGCACCCCGACCAAGGGCACGGCGCGGCGCGCCAGCCCGACGCGCGCCTCGCCGAAGCGATCGCGCTTGCCCAGGCCATCCGCCTTGAGGTGCCGCACGCCGAGGTGATCCACGTTGCCCGTCCCGATCCCGCCACCCTGTTCGGGCGTGGCACCGCCGAGCGGATCGGCGGCATGGTCGAAGCCTTCCACGCCGATCTGGTGGTGATCGACCATCCGCTGAGCCCGGTGCAGCAGCGCAACCTCGAACGCCGCTGCATGGCCAAGGTGATCGACCGCACCGGCCTGATCCTGGAGATCTTCGGGGACCGGGCTCACACGCGCGAGGGCCAGTTGCAGGTCGAACTGGCGGCCTTGACCTACCAGCGCTCGCGGCTGGTGCGGTCCTGGACCCACCTGGAGCGCCAACGTGGCGGCTTCGGTTTCCTGGGCGGCCCCGGCGAAAGCCAGCTCGAACTCGACCGCCGCCTGATCGCCGAGCGCATCACCCGCCTGAAATCGGATCTTGAGGAAGTCCGTCGGACGCGCAAACTGCACCGCTCCGCCCGGCAGCGGGGTGGCACGCCGCTGGTGGCGCTGGTCGGCTACACAAACGCCGGCAAATCCACCCTGTTCAACCGGCTGTCCGGCGCCAGCGTCACCGCCGAGGACATGCTGTTCGCGACGCTCGACCCCACGGTGCGCCGGCTCGTTCTGTCCTCCGGCAAGACCATGGCTCTGTCCGACACGGTGGGCTTCGTGTCGGAGCTGCCGACCCAACTCGTCGCCGCCTTCCGCGCGACGCTGGAGGAGGTGCAGGCCGCTGACCTGATTTTGCATGTCCGCGACGTCTCGCACCCCGACGCCGCGGCACAGAAGGCGGACGTGGATTCGGTGCTGGCCGACCTCGGGATCGACGCCGCCAACGACCCGCGGGTGGTGGAGGTTCTGAACAAGACCGACCAGATGCCCGCGACCGCCCGCGGCGCGCTCCACATGCGCCTCGCCAACCAACGGATGATGGAGGGGGAGGAGCGCGCCGTCGCGGTGTCCGCCCTGACCGGGGAGGGTCTGGACGATCTGCTGGATCTGCTGGACCGGCGCATATCGGCTGGTCGGCAGGTGTTGGAACTGAGCGTGAACCTTGCGGACGGGCGCGCCCTGGCGTGGCTGTACGAGCATGGGCAGGTGCTGGACCGCCGCGACGAGGATGGACAGGCCCATGTGCATGTCGCCCTGGCCCCCGCCGACGCCGCCCGCTTCGAAAGCCGGTTCGTCGGACAGGAAAACCGCTGACGATACGTCTTCCGTTTTTGGTTCCGTCTTTTGGCCCGCGCTTCCGGATGTCCGGAAACCACTGCCGCTCTCCTGCGTTGTGACGGACAGGCCGGTCCGTGACCCCGACCCGCCATGACCAGGAGGAGGCAGCCCCATGACCGAAAAGCCGGGACAGGATCGGGCCGAGCGTGTTCGCCGCCGCGCCCACGACATTTGGGAACGGGATGGCCGCCCCGACGGCCGGCATGACGAGCATTGGGCCCAGGCCGAAGCCGAGGTCGACGACGAGATTCGCGCCGAGCGGCAAAGCGAGGAGACGGAAAGCAGCGCGTCGGATGCCTCACCGAAACGGCGTTCGAAGCCGACCGCAGCGAAGCCGGTCCCCGCAAAACCCAAAGCCACGCCCAAAGCCACTCGCGCCAGCGGCACGCGGGCGGCGGCGGAGAATCTGTCGGCGGTGGCCGCCGGACGGACGGAGCAGACCGGCACGACCAAGACCGGTGGTCAGATCTCCCGCGGCGGGGCGGCCAGCGGAAAGCCGGGCAAGGCGTCGCGCCGGGACGCTTCGCGCGGCTGAGGGGGCGGGGCGCTCCCCCATCCCCGTTCTCCGCAAAGCTCCTATGCCCCGCCTGCCGGAAAATGGGACGGAAAAGGGAACGAGAGGTCTGGTTTCTGCCCTTCGGGATTGCTAGTGTTGCTGCCCCTGCGCATCCGCACGCAATGTTCGATCCCTGAGGTAGAGACATGCCGCATTATCGCTCCCGCACTTCCACGCACGGCCGCAACATGGCGGGCGCCCGCGGCCTGTGGCGCGCGACGGGCATGAAGGACGGCGATTTCGGCAAACCGATCATCGCGATCGCCAACTCCTTCACCCAGTTCGTGCCGGGGCACGTCCACCTGAAGGATCTGGGCCAGCTCGTCGCCCGCGAGATCGAGAAGGCCGGCGGTGTCGCCAAGGAGTTCAACACCATCGCCGTGGACGACGGCATCGCCATGGGCCACGACGGCATGCTCTACAGCCTGCCCTCGCGCGAGCTGATCGCCGACGCCGTCGAGTATATGGTGAACGCCCACTGCGCCGACGCGCTGGTCTGCATCTCCAACTGTGACAAGATCACCCCCGGCATGCTGATGGCCGCCATGCGGCTGAACATCCCGGCGGTCTTCGTGTCGGGCGGCCCGATGGAGGCCGGCAAGGTCAACTGGCGCGGCAAGACCAAGGCCGTGGACCTGATCGACGCCATGGTGGCCGCCGCCGACCCGACGGTGACCGACGAGGAGGCCGCGGTGATGGAGCGCGGCTCCTGCCCGACCTGCGGTTCCTGCTCCGGCATGTTCACCGCCAACTCGATGAACTGCCTGACGGAGGCGCTGGGCCTCTCCCTGCCCGGCAACGGCACGATCCTGGCGACCCACGCCGACCGCAAGGAGCTGTTCCTGGCCGCCGGCCGCATGGCGGTAGAGCTGTGCCGCCGCTGGTACCAGGAGGAGGACGCCACCGCCCTGCCCCGCGGCATCGCCACCTTCGAGGCGTTCGAGAACGCCATGACGCTCGACATCGCCATGGGCGGCTCGACCAACACGGTGCTGCACCTTCTGGCCGCCGCGCAGGAGGGTCAGGTGCCCTTCACCATGGCCGACATCGACCGGCTGTCGCGCCGCGTGCCCAACGTCTGCAAGGTCGCCCCGGCGGTGTCCGACGTCCACATCGAAGACGTTCACAAGGCCGGCGGCATCTTCGGCATCCTGGGCGAGCTCGACCGCGGCGGGCTGCTCAACCGCGACGTTGCGACCGTTCACGCCAAGACGCTGGGCGACGCGCTGGACCGCTGGGACGTCAAGCGCACCCAGGACGAGGGCGTCCACACCATGTTCAAGGCCGCCCCCGGCGGCATCCCGACGACCATCGCCTTCAGCCAGGAGAAGCGCTGGCCGGATCTGGATCTCGACCGCGACAAGGGCGTCATCCGCTCCGTCGACAGCGCCTTCAGCAAGGACGGCGGCCTCGCCGTGCTGTTCGGCAACATCGCCGAGAAGGGCTGCATCGTGAAGACGGCGGGCGTGGACGCCTCCAACCTCGTCTTTGCCGGCCCGGCCCGCGTCTTCGAAAGCCAGGACGCGGCGGTCGAGGCCATCCTGGGCGACACGGTCAAGGCGGGCGACGTGGTGGTCATCCGCTACGAAGGCCCGCGCGGCGGCCCCGGCATGCAGGAGATGCTCTACCCGACGAGCTACCTGAAGTCGAAAGGGCTGGGCAAGGCTTGCGCCCTGGTCACCGACGGCCGCTTCTCCGGCGGCACCTCGGGCCTGTCGATCGGCCACGCCTCGCCGGAAGCGGCGCAGGGCGGCGCCATCGGCCTCGTCCAGGACGGCGACCGGATCGAAATCGACATCCCCAACCGCAAGATCAACCTCGCCCTGTCCGACGAGGAGTTGCAGCGCCGCCGCGACGCCGAGAACGCAAAGGGCGCCGACGCCTGGAAGCCGGCCAACCGCAACCGCGTCGTCTCGCCGGCGCTGCGCGCCTACGCCGCCCTGACCACCAGCGCCGACCGCGGCGCGGTCCGTGACGTGTCGCAAGTGGAAGGCATCGCCGTGAAGCGCTGACGCGTCGCCGAAAGCTCAACCGAAGGGACCAGAACCTTCCGGTTAAGACTTTTGGCAGGGTTGTGAACGCGACATGAAAGAGAAACGGCGCCGTGGCATTCCGCGGTGCCGTTTCTCTTTCCAGGAGCAATGATCCGCAGCAGGGCATGCGGCAGTATGTCTCCAATCCTCCGCTTCCATCACCAAAAGAAGCACAGGCCAACCACCGCGAAATCTGCCATTGTCTTTCCACACCCTCCGGAATGCCGTCGCGGGATGTGCGTTCCGTAAGATCAACATCACGGGGAGACCGATGGCGCAACCGCGGTCCGTCGCTCGGGATCATGCCGGGGCGCCACCTGACGGTGCCGCGCTCCGGCGCGCGCTGGCGGACATCGCGCATGCCCTGCACCGGGCCGAGGAAGGCATCGGTTCCGTCCTGTCCCTGACCGCTGCGGAGGGGACCGCTGACGGTCTGCTTGCCGCGCTCGTCGGCAGCCCCGTCGCCGCCAGTTTCAGCGTCCTGCGCTGGCCGCAGTCCCTGCTGCCGCCGCTGGGAGGACCCGACGATCTCGACGCGGTCGCCATCAGCCTTCTGCCCTTGGCCGATGCTCCTCCGGATGAAGCCCGTCGGGATATCGCCCTGGCCGCCGAACGCGGCGGCGGTGATCTGGCCGGAGAAGCGGTGCGCGGCCTGTTGGGTCTTCCCTCGCTCCACCCGCTCTGGCTGGGGCTGGACGGCACGCAACGGGCCGCGTTCCAAGTGGAAGGGCTGACCGCCGCCCTTCTGGACCTGTGCTTCGAGCGCCCCATCCTGAGCGTGGTGGAAAACGCCCAGTGGACGCGCGGGCTGACGGTGCCCCTGCTGGACGCGCTGAGCAACGCCGTCGACGATGCACGCCTGTGCCTGCTCGCCATCCGCTCCCCCGTGCCGCGCGGTCGGCCCGACGGTTGGGAGCCCCCCGGCACGGCACGGCGCATCACTCTGCCGGTGCCCACTGGGAGACCACCCGACGTCGCCGGCCCCAACGAGAACGAGGACGAGGATGATCCGAGGCCGCACGCCGCGCTGCTTGGGGATCTGCGCCACGACCGGCGGCCGGGACGGATCGAGTGGATGACCCATCACGCTCCGTTGGCGGGCGATTGGGCGCTGGCCTGCGCCAGCGCACGGCACGCCGGACGACGGGCGGAGACCGACTGCCGCCTGGCCGACGCCGCCCGTCATTACATGGATGCCCTGGCCGCGCTGGACCGGCTGCCCGAAACCCGGCGGCACGCGCAACGCCGGATCGATGTGTGGGCCGCCCTGGCCCGCACCCGACCATCACCGGACGGCGGCGCCATAACGGCTGCGGAGAAGGCCCTGGCGCTTGCCGAAGACCTTGGGGACCGGCCGCGCATCGCACGCGCCTTGTCGCTTCTGGCCACTCTGCGCTGGGCCGGCGGCGACCTGACGGCAGCCCGGCGGACGGGCCTGCGGGCGTTGAGGCTCTGGCGGGAAAGCCAAAGCCCCGGTCAACAGGTGCAGATGCTCATCAAACTGGGCCGAGGCTTGACCGAAGAAGGCCGTTTCCGCCACGCCGACAGCGTTCTGCGCGCCGCCGCCGCGTTGGCAACGCGCGGGGAAACGTGCCGTCTCCACGGCCCGACCGCGTTGGCGCCGGTCTGCATCGCCGCGCACCGGGCGCGTTGCCGGGCGGAGTTGGGCGATCCGGAGGAGGCGCTGCGGCTGGCCCGCGCGGCGCTCGCCCGGGCGGAGGATGACGGCCACGCCGCATCCCGCGCTCTGGCCTGTCTGCATCTCGGCTGGGCCGCGCTGACCGCGCAGCGCTACGCCATGGCGGTGGAGCCGTTGAAGCAGGCCGTCGCCATCACCGAGACAATCCGCCTGCACGCCTGTCAACCTCTCGTCCTCGGCGCGCTGGGTTATGCACTGGTCCGCACCGGAGCGCTCAATGACGGAGCGTCCTTGCTGCTGGGCAGCCGGGAGCATGCACGGATGCTCGGCATCCGGCGCCACGAGCCGCAAATTTTGATCTGGATCGCCGAAGCTGCCTTGGTGTCCGGTCAGACGGAGGACGCCGTCCGCAACGCCCGCGACGCCGCCGAAAAGGCGGTGGCCGCCGGACAGTTGGGCGACGAAGCCTGGGCGCGAACTCGCGCTGGCCCGCGGGTTGGCCGACCAGAGGAACATCACCGCGGCCCGGCAGTCCCTGGACACCGCCACCCGCATCGCCGCACACCGCTCGATGGCGCCGTTGCTTGGTCTATGCACTGATTTCCGCAGATCCGTGACCTCCGCCTGAAGACCCGCGGCCAAGCGCCGGACAAACCGCACGAAGATCGAACTTAATTTGCCAAGCACCCGTATAAAAGGCGGTGCGTTCGCATACGAATCTCCATATCGTAGTCGCTTCCCTCCGCGGACGGCTTCGTCCGTTCCCCGCTTTCGAAACGGACGACCGCCGCATATGACTCTTGCCCAGTTCACCCGATTGCGCGGGCACAAGGGTTTGGGGTTCATGTTCGCTCTGGCGACCTTCGCCGTCGCCCTGGTGGCGCGCCTCGCCCTGGACGACCGGCTGCCGGCGGGGTTCCCCTTCCTGACCTTCTTCCCGGCGGTCATCGTCACCACCTTCCTCGCCGGGCTGTGGCCGGGCATCCTGACGGCGCTGCTGAGCGGGCTGGCCTCCTGGTATTTCTTCCTCGGCCCCAACCAATCGCTTGATCTGAACCCAGGCAGCGCCTTGGCGCTGGGTTTCTTCGGGTTGGTCGTGGCGGTCGACATCGCCGTGATCCACATCCTGAACGTGGCGTTGGAACGGCTGGCGGAGGAACGTAACCGCAGCGCCCGCCTGACGCAGCAGACCCAGGTGATGTTCAGCGAGCTTCAGCACCGCGTCTCCAACAACCTTCAGCTCGCCTCCTCGCTGATCGCGATCCAGAAGTCCAAGGTCAGGGATCCCGAAGCCCGCCGCGCGCTGGAGGAGGCCGCCGGACGGCTGTCCACGCTGGGCCGCCTGCACCGCCGGCTTCACGCCCCCCATGACGGGCCGATGGACATGGAGCCGTTCCTGCGCGAACTGTGCCAGGACATCCTCAAAACGTCCGGGGCGGAGCGGGTCGACTGCACGGTCAGCGCCGCCGAATCCGATCTGCCGCCGGACACCCTGATCCCGCTGGCCCTGATCCTCGCCGAGCTGGTCAGCAACGCGCTGGAGCACGGCTTCCCCAACGGCGAGGCCGGGCGGATCGGCGTCGACTTGCGGGCCGACGATGGGGCACTGGTCCTGACGGTGCATGACGACGGTGCGGGCCTTCCCGATGGCTTCACCCTGACGCGCCCCTCCAGCCTCGGCCTGAAGATCGTCAGCTCGCTGGCCGCCCAGATCGGCGGAACCTTCAGCATGACCGGATCGCGCGGACAGGGCACCACGGCCCGGCTGGTCCTGACCCAGACCATGGCTTCCTGAGAGCCCGTCCGAGAAGAAGTTGAATCGGATGAATCGGTTGTGATTCATGTGTGGACGACCGCCTCTGTGCAAGAAGAAAAGTGAAGTAATTAGCGAAGTGGTCGGATGCGGTCATGCGTCCGGCCTCTAGAGGTGCGGCGCTATTGACCGCGGGCCATGATGAGATTCGCGGATCAGGTCCCAATCAAAGTTGCGCGTTTGGAACGCATTGAATCACCCGGGCTTTTCTGATCCTCGGCTCGAACCGTATCGCCATCAATTCACTGTTCACCCTCACACATACTTGTTCGCGAATTTGTTAGACGAGATCACCTGACTCAGCGATCGAGAAGATAAGCGGTGGATAAGTCGCCCGCCGAAGCGCTCTCCAGCGCCAGCATAGGCGGGCGACTTATCCACGGCGCCCGTTCCAGTATCAAGATCTCACGCTACCGCAGTAGCGGTGCGGGAGCTTCGGTAATCCTCGCCGCTGGTCAGCACCGCCCACGCGATGCGAGCCATCTTGTTAGCAAGCGCTACCGTGACGAGCCGGACAGGCTTGCGGTCGAGCATCCGCTTCAGCCATTCAGCGTCTCCTGGTGCTTTGGTCCGAGCGAAACGAATCACGCTGGTGGCGCCGATGACCAGGAGCCGACGGATCGAGCGGTCGCCGGTCTTGGTGATCCGGCCTAGCCTGTCCTTGCCCCCGCTGGAGTTCTGCCCTGGCACCAAGCCCAGCCAAGCCGCTAAGTGGCGTCCTGTTTTGAAGGCCGTCGGGTCGGTGATGGTTGCGGCCAGAACCGATGCTGTGATCGGGCCAATGCCAGGAATGGTGGCAAGCTTCCGGCTCCTCACGTTGGTCTTGTGCCAGGAAACGATCTGCTTCTCCAAACTCTCGATGCGGCTGTCGCAATTCTCGATTTGCCCAACAAGTTCTCGCAACGCGGTACGGGCCAGCTCGGGGAGAGCTTGTTCGTCCAGCCCCGCCATCAATGCGCTGGCGTTCTTTCGTCCCTGGGCCACGACGATGCCAAATTCCGCCAAGTGGGCGCGAAAGCCGTTGATCAGCATGGTTCGTTGGCGGACCAGGAGGTCGCGGGTACGGTGCAGCATCAGGACGGCCTGCTGATCTTCACTCTTTACCGGAACAAAGGCCATCTGCGGACGCGTCACCGCCTCGGCAATGGCCGCCGCATCGGTGGCATCGTTCTTCCGCCCACGCTGCACGTAAGCTTTGACGCGCGGCGGCGGGATCAGCCGGACCCGATGACCGAAGGCCAGTATCCGCCGGGCCCAATGATGAGCCGTGGCACAGGCCTCCATTCCCACCAGGCAAGGTGGCAACTCCCGAAAAAACCCCTCCACAGCATCCCGTCGCAGTTGGCGGCGGATCACCACCCGACCAGCCTCATCGACCCCATGAACCTGGAAGACCTGCTTGGCAAGATCGAGACCGACGGTGACAATGCTCATGTGGACGGCCCTCCCGTATGTGGCGACACGACACCGACCACCTTATGGCACTCAGATGCCGAGGGGCAGCGGTCGTCCACACCATCAAAGTCACCTCCAAGAAGGAGGTGAGGATGTGGACGCCGGAGAACCGAGAGCGCCATGATCGCAGCGGGCTGCGCTACCCGAGCGACCTGAGCGATGAGGAATGGCGGCTCGTCGAGCCGCTCATCCCGCCGGCGCGGCGTGGTGGGCGGCACCGCAGCGTCGATCTTCGGGCGGTGCTGAACGGCGTGCTGTACGTGCTGGAGACGGGTTGCCAGTGGCGCCACCTGCCAGGACTTGCCGCCGCGCAGCACGGTGCACGGTTATCTGCACCTGTGGGCCTGGGAGGGGACGTTGGAGCGCATCCACCATGACCTCTACCAGCGGGTCCGCGAGCAGGAAGGCCGCGAGGCCAGCCCGACCGTCGCTGTGCTGGACAGCCAGAGCGTCCGCGCGGCGGAAAAGGGGGGTGTGCGGCGGACCCGGTCGGCTACGACGCGGGCAAGACGATCAAGGGCGTCAAGTACCACATCCTCGTCGATACGCTAGGCCTGCTCCTGAACGTCGCGGTTCATCGTGCCGACATCCAGGATCGCGACGGCACCGCCCTGGTCCTGGACAAGGCCACCCGCGCACTGTTCCCCTTCATCCGAGTGATCTTCGCCGACGGCGGCTACCAAGGGGACGTCGCGGCCGCCAAGGTGAGCGACGCCGGCGACTGGCGGCTGGAGATCGTCAAGCGCTCCGATCAGGCCAAGGGCTTTGTCGTGCTCCCGAAGCGGGGGCTGGTCGAACGAACGCTGTCATGGCTCACGCGGTGCCGCCGCCTCGTACGCCATTACGAGCAGTACCTCCGCACCTCCGTCGCCTTCATCCGCATCGCCATGATCCGTCTCATGCTCCGCCGCCTCGCTCGGAAATAATCTTTCAGGACAGACTCTGACAGGCCTTTTCCCGATAGGCCTTTCCTGGCGGGCATCGGTGGACAGCGGCGCGCCGTTCCGGCAAAAGTCGCACTATGCCTATCCTCCCCACCTCATCCGCATCGGCGCCCTCGGCGACCAAGACGGCACGGCGCGTCGGCGTCATCGACACGGCGCGTGGCGTAGCACTGCTCGCCATGGCCCTCTATCACGGCTCCTGGGACCTGACCTATCTCGGCTTGGCCGATTTCGACCTGTTCGGCGATCCGCTCTGGCTGGCCGCGCGCACCGGCATCCTCGGCAGCTTCCTGATCCTGTCGGGTCTCAGCCTCGTCCTGGCGGCGGAAGGCGGCATCGACCGGCGCCGCTTCCTGCGGCGCTTCGCCCTGCTCGTTCTGGCGGCGGCCGGCGTGTCGGCGGTGTCGGTGGTCATGTTTCCGGACAGCCCGATCGTCTTCGGCGTGCTGCACCACATGGCGGTGGCGA
This sequence comes from Azospirillum sp. UENF 312511, assembly GCF_058780635.1. NCBI lineage: Bacteria > Pseudomonadati > Pseudomonadota > Alphaproteobacteria > Rhodospirillales > Azospirillaceae > Azospirillum > Azospirillum sp. UENF 312511. The sequence continues at coordinate 1,226,388 of NZ_JBSNCG010000001.1, forward strand.
GTCTTCTCGGCCTCGCGCTGCTGCGCCTCCCCTGGCCGGGGCTTCTGCTGCTCGGCGTGGCGGTGATCGCGCTGGGCGAGACCATCACCCTTCCGCTGTTCGATGAGCCCTGGCTGCGCTGGATCGGGCTGATGACCTTCGAGCCGGAATCGAACGACTACGTGCCGCTCTTTCCGTGGTTCGGCGGCTTCCTGTTCGGGATGGCGCTGGGTCGCCTGTGGCGTCCCGGCCCGGAGAAGACTCCGGGCGGAGCGGTCGGGCGCGGGTTCGCCTGGGCCGGCCGGCACAGTCTGGCGGTCTATCTGCTTCACCAGCCCGTTCTGTTCGGTACGCTGTCCTTGCTGGCGATGGGGATTGGCGCCGACCCGGCGGACGTCCGCAGTTTCCAGACCTCCTGCGTGGCGACCTGCACCAGCAGTGGCGGCGAGATGGCGCATTGCACCGCCACCTGCCGCTGCGTGGCCGACGATCTGAACCGGGCCGGCCTGTGGTCCGACTTCGTCCACGACCGGCTGAGCGCGGACGCTGCCCGCAAGGTCGACGGCGTCATTCAGAGTTGCGGCAGCCGCTGACCCGACAGCATCCGGCAGGGGAAAGCGCTACGCACGGCGCTTTCCCACCGTGTCGGCGACATAGGCGTCCCGATGGCCCATCGGCTTCGGGCCGCGCCCATCCTCTTCCGTGGTGTCGCGGGCGGTCTGGTGCTCGATCTCCGCGTTCAGCTCCGCCCCCATCAGGATCACGTAGGAGGTCAGGTTGAACCACAGCAGCAGCACCACGCCCGCCCCGACCGACCCGTAGGTCTGGTTGTAGCTGCCGAAGTTCGAGACGTAGACCGAGAAGCCCACCGAGGCGATGATCCACAGCGCCGTGGCGATGGCCGATCCCCAGGTAACCCAGCGCCATTTCGGCTGCCGCCGATCCGGGCCGTAGCGGTAGAGCACGGCGAGCGCCAGCACGATCGCCACCGCCAGGATCGGCCAACGCGCGAGGCTGGCGGCCCAGCCGATCGGGGTGTCCCGCAGGCCGAGGAAATTGATGGCCGCCGGCACCGCCACGATCAGCGCCAGCGTCACGATCACGAAGATCAAACCGGCCAGCGTCAACACCAGCGACAGCCCGGCAAGCCGGATGAAGCTGCGCCGTTCCTCTTCGCCATACGCGATGTTCAGCGCGGTGATCAACGAGTTGGTGCCGCGCGACGCGCTCCACAGCGTCAGGACAAGGCCGAACAGAACGCCGAAGCCCAGCCCCTCCTGCGGCGCCGACGCCACGTTGCGCGCCTGATCGCGCAGCACGTTCAACGCCTCCGGCGGCAGCAGACCGGCCAGTTGATTGACCTGCTGCTCCACCCCCGCCGGGTCGAAGACGAGGCCGTAAAGCGACACCAGCGCGGCGATGGCCGGGAAGATGGCGAACAGGGCGTAGTAGGCCACCCCCGCCGCCACGATGGAGATGTTGTCCTTTCCCTGCTCCTCCCAGGTGCGCCAGAGGATGTCCTTCCAGCCCGCCTTGGGAATGTCGGAAGGCCGGGCCGCCGACCGTCCACGTCCCCCTCCCATCTCGACGCGCGGATACTGGTTGCGGTGGTGACGGCTCAACCCCAGCATGCCCCCTCCCTCACGCGACCGCTTCGCGCAGAGCGCCGACACGGTGACGCACCGTCTCGATCTCATGGAAATGGGCGCCGACGATCACCGTCAGCTCTTCGGGCAGGTCATCGTGAAGGCTGTTGCGGAACAGCCCCAGCGTTCCCTCCACACCGCTTTCCAGCCCGCGGAGCAGCCCGCCGCGCGTCCGCGGACCGCCCAATTCCATGTCCAGGTCGCGCCAGACCGCGTGGACCGGCGCCTGGAGATCGCGGCCGCCGCCGCGGCGCACCAGTTCCGCCTCCAAGGCGGCGGCGCTACGGTCGAACTGGGTGGCAACCTGGGCCAGCCGCCCCTTCAGGTCCGGATCGTCCAGAACCATGTCGGCTTGACGGAATCCGGTGGCCCCCTGACGGCAAGCGGCGACCAGAACGCTCAGCACATCCTGGATCGTCCCGTCGACGACCCGTCCCGCCGGCGCTCCGGAGGAGACGGGTTCGACCTCCGGCGTGCGCGACACAGTCCAGGCGAACCACAGGGCGCCCGCCGCCATCACGGCCAGCGGCCAGGGATTGGAGCGGATGGCGCGCGCCATGCGCGACGGGTTGCCCTCCACCACGTCCCGCACCACCTCGATGACACCGCCTGACATCTGGCCGGGCGACAGGCGGAATTCGATTTCGTCGAGAACCGCGTCCATGCGGCCACGGATGGCGTGGATGTCCTGCTCGATCTCGTCCGTCCCACGCCGGCCTTGCGGCGCTGCCGGGGCATCGGATGTGGGTGTTGTGTTTGCTGTGTTGCCCGCCGCGACGCCGCCCATGGTGTCGGCATACGGATCGGTGGCTCGGTTCATGCCGGCGACTCCCCCTCTTGACGCTGCCGCCAAGCAACACCGGAAATTGGCCGAAGGTTCCGGCTTTCTGCCGGGGTGACACGAGGGATCGGCTATTTGAACAGGCCGCGACCGGGAGCAGTACCCCGTCCTTTGCAAAGCGCCACGGGCCGGTTTACCGAGGGAGTTCGAACGGATGCCCTGTTAAACCGTTAAGTTATTGAGGGGAATGGTGATCCGGGTGGGATTCGAACCCACGGCCACATGATTAAAAGTCACGTGCTCTACCGACTGAGCTACCGGATCACAAAAAGCATGCGGCCTGTTGCCGATGCGGGGCGCAACATAGGGGGCGGTGACGCCCCGGTCAACAGCGGGGTTGGACGGAGCGCACAAAAATTTCGCTCTCCGCCGCAGCCCCGGCGCCGTCACTGTTTGCCCGTCACTGTTTGAGGGTCTGGATCTGCTTGCTGGCGTCGCCGTTGCCGGCTTCCAGGGCGAAACGTTCGGCCAGATGGTCGGCCACACGGCCGCTGACGAAGCCGCGGATGTCACCGCCCAGACGCCCGATCTCCTTGACGAAGCGGGAGGAAATGAATTGGCTCTTCTCCGAGGCCATCAGGAACATGGTCTCGATCTTCGGGTTCAGGCGGGCGTTCATGCCCGCCATCTGGAACTCGTATTCGAAGTCCGAAACCGCCCGCAGGCCGCGGATGATCACGGTGGCGTTCACCTCCACCGCGAAATGCATCAGCAGCGTGTCGAAGGCCCGCACCTCGATGCTGGCCCCGGCGTTGTTCAGGGCGGTCACGTCCTCCCGGACCATCGCCACCCGCTCGTCCGTCGAGAAAAGCGGGCCTTTGCCGGCGTTGCGGGCCACGCCGACGATCAGATGATCGACGAGACGCGAGGCCCGCTGGATGATGTCCATGTGCCCGTTGGTGATCGGGTCGAAGGTGCCGGGATAGACACCGATGCGGCGCTTGGCCATGGGAGTACCTTCCGCCTCTTTTTATTCGATCGTGTCACCGGGCGTATCGCCAGGACCGGCATCATTCGCAGTCGTATCGTCCACGGGTGTGTCATCCACGGAGGCCGTCCCGCCGCCGTTCGGATCGCCACCGTTTCCGTTGGTCCCGTTCCCGTTGGTGTCCTCGTCCTCCGCGATGGAGGCGACGGACACCACACGCTCGTCCGCACCGACGCGGAACAGCGTGACGCCCAGCGTCTTGCGGCCCGCGATTCGCACGTCGTGGATCGGCATGCGGATGACCTGACCGCCGTTGGTGACCATCATCACCTGATGCGAGTCCTCCACCGGGAAGGCAGCGACGATGGAGCCGTTGCGGTCGCCCATCTCCATGTTCCAGATGCCCTGGCCGCCGCGGCCGGTCACCCGGTATTCGTAGGAGGAGGTCCGCTTGCCGTAGCCGCGCTCGGTCACGGTCAGCACATACTGCTCCAGGCCCTTCAGCTCCTCGTAACGCTCCGTGCTGAGCGTCACGGACTCGGTCGACACCTCGTCCGCCTCCGGCGCCGCCTCACCCTCCATGTCGACGCCTTCCTCGCGCTTACGCTTCAGGAAGGCGGCGCGCTCCTCGGGCGAGGAACTCGACGTGGTGGAGCGTGGTCATTGAGATGACCTCGTCGCCATCGGCCAGACGGATGCCGCGCACGCCGGTCGAGGTGCGGCCGGCGAAGACGCGCACGTCGGCGACCTCGAAGCGGATGCACTTGCCGCCGCCGGTGGCCAGGAGCACGTCGTCGGCCTCGGAGCAGGTGCGGACGGCGATCAGACGTTCGCCCTCCTCCTCCAGCTTCATGGCAATCAGGCCGTTGGAGCGGATGTTGGCGAAATCCGACAGGCGGTTGCGCCGCACGTTGCCCTTCGACGTGGCGAAGACGACGTGCAGGTCCGCCCACACGGCCTCGTCCTCGGGCAGCGGCAGGACGGTGGTGATGGTCTCGCCGTCGATCAGCGGCAGCAGGTTCACAAAGGCCTTGCCGCGCGCCTGGGGGTTGCCCAGCGGCAGGCGGTAGACCTTCAGCTTGTAGACCATGCCGCGCGACGAGAAGAGCAGGAGCGGCGTGTGGGTGTTGGCGACGAACAGGTCGCTGACCGCGTCCTCCGCCTTCATCGACATGCCCGACCGCCCCTTGCCGCCGCGCTTCTGCGCGCGATAGGTGGACAGCGGAACGCGCTTCACGTAGCCGGACTGGCTGACCGTGACGACCATGTCCTCACGCTGGATCAGGTCCTCGATGTCGGCCTCGAACTCCAGCTCCTGGATCTCGGTGCGGCGCGGGGTGCCGAACCGCTCCTTCATCTCCACCAGCTCGTCGCGGAGGATGCCCAGCAGCTTCGCGCGGTTGGCCAGGGTCTCCAGGTAATCGGCGATCTGGTCGGTGACGTCCTTCAGCTCAGCGCCGATCCGGTCGCGCTCCAGCCCGGTCAGGCGGTGCAGACGCAGATCCAGGATGGCGCGGGCCTGCTCCTCCGACAGGCGGTAGGTGCCGTTCTCGGATACGCCACGGCCCGGCTCGTCAATCAGCGCGATCAGCGGGGCGACGTCCATGGCCGGCCACTCGCGCTCCATCATCTGCTCGCGCGCCCAAACGGGGTCCGGGGCGCTGCGGATCAGCGCGATCATGGCGTCCAGATTGGCGACGGCGACGGCCAGACCGACCAAGGTGTGGGCGCGCTCGCGCGCCTTGCCCAGCAGGAACTCGGTGCGCCGGGTGATGACCTGCTCGCGGAACCGGACGAAAGCGGCGATGATCTGCCGCAAGTTCATCAGTTCCGGCCGGCCGCCGTTCAGCGCCAGCATGTTGACGCCGAAGGAGGTCTGGAGCTGGGTGTGGCGGAACAGCTGGGCCAGCACCACGTCGGGCACGGCATCGCGCTTCAGCTCGATCACCACGCGGACACCGTCGCGGTCCGACTCGTCGCGCAGGTCGGCGATGCCCTCGATCGTCTTGTCGTTGACGACCTCGCCGATGCGCTCCATCAGCTTGGACTTGTTGACCTGGTACGGGATCTCCGTCGCCACGATGGCGAAGCGGTCCTTGCGGATCTCTTCGATCTCGGTCTTGGCGCGGATGATGACGGAGCCGCGCCCGGTCATCAGAGCCGAGCGGACGCCCGACCGGCCGAGGATCATGCCGCCCGTCGGGAAGTCCGGGCCCGGCACGAACTCCATCAACTCTTCGTCGGTGACATTGTTGTTGTCGATGTAGGCGCAGCAGGCGTCCACCACCTCACTCAGATTGTGGGTGGGGATGTTGGTCGCCATGCCGACGGCGATGCCGCCCGCACCGTTGACCAGCAGGTTCGGGAAGCGCGCCGGGACGACCGTGGGCTCCTTGCCCGAATCGTCGTAGTTGGCCTGGAAATCGACGGTGTCCTTGTCGATGTCGTCGAGCAGCGCCTCCGCCGCCTTGGCCAGCCGCGCCTCGGTGTAGCGCATGGCCGCCGCCGGGTCGCCGTCCATCGAGCCGAAGTTGCCCTGCCCGTCGATCAGCGGCAGGCGCATGGAGAAGTCCTGCGCCATGCGGACCATGGCGTCGTAGATCGCGCTGTCGCCGTGCGGGTGGTATTTACCCATCACGTCGCCGACGATGCGCGCCGACTTCTTGTAGGGCTTGGTCGAATCGTACCCGCCCTCCTTCATCGCGTAGAGGATGCGGCGGTGCACCGGCTTCAGCCCGTCGCGGACGTCGGGCAGAGCGCGGCTCACGATCACGCTCATCGCGTAATCGAGATAGGACCGGCGCATCTCGTCTTCGATGGTGACCGGCGCGATGTCGGAGGCGGGAGGAAGGGGCGTCGTGCTCAAGGAGACAAACTCATTCTACGGGCTGCGGCGATGCTCGGTGTTCAACGCTTGCTGTTCAACGCTCAAGGTCAACACTTAAGGTTCAACGGGGCATGTCCGCACGGCCCTTCGGGCCGCTGCATGTAATATAAGAATTCCTATCAGCTTTCGCATGTGCACACAACGCTCCGACAGTCCCACGATTTCTGGCCTTTGCAGGTCAATGGCCTCCGGCCTTTGCGGGACGAGGGCGGCTCAACAGCGCGAAGCGCAGCGAAAGGATGGTCACGGATACCACACTGGCGATCAAAATTCCCTCAAAAAGACCACGCGCGCCGCGGTCCAACCCGAAGGCGAGCAAGGCCGACACCGGAATCATCACCACCGCGTAGGAGATGAAGTGCAGCGCGGTGGGGACCCAGGCGTCGCCGCGCCCGCGCAGAGCGTTCGCCATGACCACCTGCCCGCCGTCCGCCACCAGGACCCAAGCGGTGAAGGCGATCAGCGGCGCCACCGCGGCGATCAGCTGGGGGTCGGCGCTGTAGATCGCCGCCAGCGGCTCCGGCATCCAGCGGTAGAGCACCCCGACTCCGGCCAGGATCAGGCTGGTCACGGCCAGCCCCGTCCAGCCGGCCAGCGCCATGTCCAGCGGGTCGCGCCGGCCATAGGCCACCCCCACCCGCACCGCGGTGGCCGAGGCCAGCCCGACCGCCGCCATGAAGGGCAGCGCCGTCAGGTTCAGCCCGACCGTGTAGGCGCCCAGCGCCAGCGGCGAGATCATCCCGGCGAACAGGCCCAGCGTGGCGAAGGCACCGCTTTCCACGCCCAGGCTGACCCCGGCGGCGTAGCCGAGATGGCGCTGCTTGCGGCTGCCGCTCCACCAGTCGCGGACCGGGTCGCGCACCGCCCAGCGGGCGTGGTCGCTCATGTGCCAGGCGTAGAAGACGAGGCCGAGCCCCATCCCCCAGCGCACCGCCGTGGTTGCCCAGGCCGAGCCGACCGCCCCCAGAGCCGGAAAGCCGCCATGCCCCCAAACCAGCATCCAGGCGAGCAGCGCGTTCAGGAGATTGCCGAGGATCATCGCCACCATGCCCGGAATGGGCCTCTTCAGCCCCTCCAGGAAGAAGCCGGTGGCGACGTACAGCATCATGCCCGGCATGCCGTAGCCGAGCACCGCCATCACCTGCCCGCCGCCCGCCGCCAGATCCGCGGACTGGCCGGTCAGACGGAAGAAGGACTCGCCGGCCAGCGAGGCCAGGGCGAAGAGGATGCCGAGCAGCAGCGCGTAGGGAATCGCCCGGCGCCAGACGCGCCCGCACTCGGCGTCCTGGCCGGCGCCGAGGGCATGAGCGGTCACCGCCACCACGCCCATCATCAGCCCCACGCCGGTGGTGACCAGCAGATTGGCCGGCAGGTGGGCCAGCCCGTAATAGGCCAGTTCCTGCGCGCTGTAGCGGCCGACGATGGCCGTGTCGACCGCCATCATGACGACCAGACCGGCGCGCGAGACGATGACCGGGGCGGCCAGCCGCAGCAATTCGCCGGCATGGGAGCGCAGACGGTCGGCCAGGAGAGGGGCGGGAATCGCGTGGTCGGGCATGATCAAGGCTGTCGGTCGCTTGTGTACGGTTGTCACCGCCGGTGGCGGAACCGGCCATCTTGACCGTGCGGCGTACCACGTCAAGTGGCAGCTTATTGTCCTTCCGCCCTGTTGCAAATCCGCCGAATGGGCCGGAACCAACGCCCGCGGCGGCGCGTTGACGAAGCAACAGCATCCACTGAGGAGTTCGGGATCATGAGCCGCTCCATGCCGTTCCCCGTCCGCCAGATTGCCCTCGCCAGCTTCGTCCTGACCTTCGCCGCGCTGCTCGTCGGCTGCAACACGATCGAAGGGGCCGGGCAGGACGTCCAGGCCGGCGGCCGGGCTGTCGAACGCGCCGCCGAGTGACGCGTCCCACCACGCTTTTCAACCACAAGAGAGACGCCCGTATGAGCGATCCCATGACGCCGGAGCGCCCCACCCCAGGACGCCCTACCGAGGTGCCGCCGCCAAGCAACCCGAACACCCCGCAGCCGGACCGTCCGACCACGCCGGACCCCTACCCGGTGCCTGAGAATCCCGACACCCCTCCGGAGATGCCGCCACCGGCGGATCAGCCGGTTCCCGGCATGCCGACGCCGACCCAGGCGTAAGGCGCCGGGCGCGGCGCAATCCGCGCGAACGTCGTTTCAAGAAAGGCCGATGCTGTGAAGCGTCGGCCTTTTTCCTTGTCCGGACTCCAGCCGCCGAAAGTCGAAGATTCGAATCTGGAAACAACACCGAAACACATGGGCAACAAGACCAAAGGGACCGTGGCAAAAGTTGGCACCGGGGCGTTAAGTGTTTTTTTACCTTTCTCTCCCCTCAACTTGATGTTAACGATTTGTTAATCATTAAGGAGAGGCAACCATGGCCAGGTTTTCGGGAACCAACGCCGCCGAACGCTATCTCGGCACCGACTCCGCCGACACGGTCTATGGCAATGGAGGGAATGACTCGCTCTCAGGGGGGCTCGGCAACGATTTTCTGGATGGTGGGCTTGGGAACGACTGGCTGGGCGATCCCTACGCCGGCGATCCGGGCAACGACCGCATGTACGGGCGCCAGGGCGACGACCAGCTGTTCGGCGGGGCCGGCAATGACTGGCTGGACGGCGGTTCGGGCAACGACACGGTGAAGGGCGGGCGCGGCGACGACACTTTGGTCGGCGGAACCGGCGACGATTGGCTGATCGACACGCTGCGCGACGACGGGTCCGACATCTTCCTGCCCGGTGCCGGCAACGACCATATGGTCAGCTACCGCGACGGCGCGACGGACATCTTCCGCTTCGACGTGGCGCCGGGCGGCTTCGGCACCGACGACATCAGCTATTTCGAAGCGGGAATCGACCGCATCGAGTTCCGCGGCTTCTCCGCCGCCGACCTGACCGTCTCCACCACCGCCACCAGCACGGCCTTCGGGTTCCGGGACGGTTCGTCGCTGACCGTGGATACCGTCGGGCTGCTGTCCGGTCGCGACTATGTCTTCACCTGACCGGTAAACTCACCTGAAGGAAGTACCGCGGGCATGGGGGCCCGATGGCGCAAGGGGCGTGGCCGCGGCTGGCCGCGCCCTTTTCCGCTCCGGTCCGCTGCCCCTCCGCTCCGCTGCCGCGTTATAGCCTTGCCCACGCGACGGAGGAGCCACGCATGAACCATCGACGCCTCACCCCCCGCCCCGCCACCCGGCTGCTCGCCGTCTGCGCCCTGGCGGCGCTCGGCGCCTGTGCGGAGACCGGCGCTGCGCAACGGCCCATGGCGCAGATGTCGCCCCTGGAACTGGTCGGGCTGACGGTGCAGTCCATTCCCGAGAACCGCATCCTGGGTTCGGTCGAGGACGTCGTCCTAACTCCGGCCCGCGAACCGGTCCAACTCGTGGTGGCGAGCGGCGCGCCGGTCCATCCGGTGAAACGCCACGTGACGCTGGATTCCGGGCAGCTGCGCTATTCGGAAGAGCGGCAGGCGCTCGTCCTCACCGGCATGAGCGCGGACCAGTTCGACGCCTTGTTCGCCACGCCCGCTGCGATGGCTCCGGCCCTCGCTCCCCTGCCCGGCGATCCGGCGGATGCCACCAACTGGAACCGCGCCACGGCCCCGCGCTGATCCCTCCTTCGGCCAGACCATGCGAAGCACCCCATGACGGGGCCGCAAGGTCTGGCCGACGGGCATGCTTTGATCTTTTAAATGTTATGATATAACGTTACATACACCCGGAGCTGTTTGGCGACATGCGGCAACGGGGGAATGATGATCGAGGATGTGGATGCGCCGGGCGTTCCGGCAGGCTTCGAAGCGGCGCTGGACTTGGTGCGTTCGCTGTGGGCCGAAGGACGGCGCGAGGGCGTGCCGGACCGGTTGGTCGCCTGGGCAATGATGGTCGAATCGGTGGACCGGCTCGCCGCCCTGCATGGCCCAAGCGCGACGGCGGCTCTGCTCGACCGCTTGGGCCGGGCCGTTCTGGACACCCCTACGGGCGCCAGTCCGGGATCGCTTCAATGAGCGGGGTGACCAACAACCGCTTCTACGGGGCGCGCTCCTGGCGGGAGGCGAAGCCGGTGGTCCTGCATCCACGCTTCTTCGACGGGTTCCGGGACGTCCTCGACGGGCGCCCGTTCGATTACCGCGGGTTGGACGGCTGGCCACTGCTCGACCAGCACCGCTACGAGAATGGCCGGGAGTTGGCGGCGGAATGCCGCGCCGCCGGGATCGCCGTGCGTTGGGGCGACCGCACGCGCATCCCGCACGGGCTGAAGGATCTGGTTGCTGGTCGCGCCCGGCGTCGTGAAGAGCCCCGAAGGCCCCTCAGAAGCGCAGGCCGGCCGCGGGATTGTCGATCTGGTTGAGCGGGCAACGGCAGGTCGGGCAGGACATCTGGGAAAGCAGCGTGTTGCGCTGCTCCTCCGTCAGCGAGACGCCGGCCGCCTGAACCGCCTCGTCGATCATCCGGCGATGGTAGGCAGTAGCGCCGCAGCCCTCGTTCAACACGCCCTTCAGATCGTCGTTCGGAATCACGCGGAACGCCGCGGCAGGACCCGACAGGGTCGCGGCGCCACCACCGACCGCGACGGCGGCAAGGGCACGCAGGATGTGACGGCGCTGGGGGGCCATGGCTGCTCCTGGATCACGACGGACGCTCGCCGTGGAATCTCGGTTGGCGGGCATCCCCCGTCAAGCCCGGCCTGCGCAGGTTACGCGACGACAAGCCTGCGGCCGATGGCGGACGGGAGGGGGAAAGCCCCCTCCCTCACGATCATCCGGGTGGTCAGAACGGGATTTCGTCGTCCAGATCGTCGTGCTTGGGCGGAGCACCACCGCCGCTGCGGCCGCCACCGCCACCACCGTAGCCGCCACCGCCGCTGCTGCCGCCGCCGTAGCCACCGCCACCACCGCCGCCACGCGACTCGTAGCCGCCACCACCACCACCGCCGTAACCGCCACCACCGCCGCCTTCGCCTTCACGGCCGCCGGTGAAGTCGATCTCGGCGACACGCACGGACAGGCCGGCGCCGCGGGTGCCGTCGCGCTTCTCGAACTCGCGAAGCGTCACCTCGCCGGAGATGACCACGGCCTTGCCCTTGGTCAGGTGCTGCGCCAGAGCCTCCGCACGGCGGCCCCAGATGGAGCAATCCACCCACTGGGTGGTCTTGCGGTCGCCGAAGCCGACGTCGTTGGCGACGCGGAAGCCCAGAACCTTTTCGCCGCTCTGCGTGGAGCGAAGCTCGCCATCCGCGCCGAGGCGCCCCGTAAACGTCCATACATTCATCGCACGTGTCTCCTAGCGCGGGTTCCCGGTATCCCATCCGACCCGTTCGGGCGCCCGGCGGAAGGGCGTCCGGATACCGGGGGTGTCTGTTCGCAGGGCCGGTTTGATCCGTGGTCCGGTCCATGCCCGCCCCGCCTTGCGCTTCACAAAGCACGGGGAACAGGCACGGGTCAACCGCCGCCGCCGGAGCGCCTTGCCCCTTCCATCCGGATCAACCCGCCCAGCCCGCACGGAAGAGAACACTCCATGAACAAACATAGCAGAGAGAGTCCGTGCCGCCAACATATTCCTTGGTGGTTCCCCATCGTCGGCTCCCTGGCATTCCCGCACCGCGACCCTGGGTCCCGCAAGGCCGGAAAGGGACGCGCACCGGTGGCAAGTCGCCTGCGCGTGGCACATATCTGTCCGGGCTTTTGAACCGTCTCAGGCGTCTTCCCTTCCCCACCGGTTTCGGCTAAGAACACTCCATGAACAAGCACATCAGTGTCCGCGGCGCGCGGGAGCACAACCTCAAGAACGTCGATGTCGATCTGCCTCGGGACGAGCTGATCGTCATCACCGGCTTGTCGGGATCGGGCAAGTCATCGCTGGCGTTCGACACGATCTACGCGGAGGGCCAGCGGCGCTACGTCGAGAGCCTGTCGGCCTACGCGCGCCAGTTCCTGGAACTGATGCAGAAGCCGGACGTCGACTCGATCGAGGGGCTGTCGCCGGCCATCTCCATCGAGCAGAAGACGACGTCGAAGAACCCGCGCTCCACCGTCGGCACGGTGACGGAGATCTACGACTACATGCGCCTGTTGTGGGCGCGGGTCGGCATCCCCTACTCCCCGGCCACCGGCCTGCCCATCGAGAGCCAGACGGTCAGCCAGATGGTCGACCGCATCCTGGCGATGCCGGAGGGCACGCGCCTGCTGCTGCTGGCGCCGCTCATCCGCGGCCGCAAGGGCGAGTACAAGAAGGAAATCCAGGACCTCCGCAAGCGCGGCTTCCAGCGCGTGCGCGTCGACGGCACGATGCATGAGATCGACGAGGTCCCGGCGCTCAACAAGAAGCTGAAGCACGACATCGACGTGGTGGTGGACCGCATCGTCGTCCGCGAAGGGCTGGGCAACCGGCTCGCCGATTCGCTGGAAACGGCGCTCGGCCTTGCCGACGGGATCATCTTCGTCGAGAACGCCGAGTCGCACGAGCAGACCGTCTTCTCGCAGAAATTCGCCTGCCCGGTGTCCGGATTCACCATCCCGGAGATCGAGCCGCGGCTGTTCTCCTTCAACAACCCGTTCGGCGCCTGCCCGGCCTGCGACGGGCTGGGCAGCAAGATCTACTTCGACCCCATGCTGGTCGTTCCGGACGAGCGGCTGTCGCTGAAGAAGGGCGCCATCGCCCCCTGGGCCGGCTCCTCCTCCCAATATTACGTGCAGACGCTGGAGAGCATCGCCCAGCATTTTGGCGTCGCCATGGACACGCCGTGGGAAAAGCTGCCGGAGAAGGTCCGCCAGACCATCCTCTACGGCTCCGACGGCGCGCCGATCACGATGACCTACGACGACGGGCTGCGCAGCTACCAGACGAACAAGGCCTTCGAGGGCATCGTCAACAACCTGGAGCGCCGCTACCGCGAGACGGAAAGCGCCTACATGCGGGAGGAGCTGTCCAAGTACCAGTCCTCCCAGCCTTGCGAGACCTGCAAGGGCGCCCGCCTGAAGCCGGAGGCGCTGGCGGTCAAGGTGCACGGCCAGCACATCTCCCAGGCCGCGGAAATGTCCATCGCCGACGCGGCGACGTGGTTCAGCACGCTGAACGACCATCTGCGCCCGAAGGACAAGGAGATCGCCTACCGAATCCTCAAGGAGATCAACGAGCGGCTGGGCTTCCTCAATGCCGTGGGATTGGAATACCTGACGCTCAGCCGCGGCTCCGGGTCGCTGTCCGGCGGCGAGAGCCAGCGCATCCGCCTCGCCTCGCAGATCGGGTCCGGCCTGACCGGCGTGCTCTACGTGCTGGACGAGCCGTCGATCGGCCTGCACCAGCGCGACAACGACCGGCTGCTGGCGACGCTGAAGCGGCTGCGCGACCTCGGCAACACCGTGATCGTGGTCGAGCATGACGAGGACGCCATCCGCACCGCCGACTATCTGGTGGATATGGGCCCCGGCGCCGGCCAGCACGGCGGCACCGTGATCGCCCAGGGCACCCCGGCGGAGGTTCAGGCCAACCCCGACAGTGTCACCGCCCAATTCCTCAACGGCACCCGCTTCGTGCCGGTGCCGGACCAGCGGCGCCCCGGCCACAAGGGCCAGTTCCTGGAGGTGAAGGGGGCGCGCGCCAACAACCTTCAGAACGTTTCGGCGCGCATCCCGATGGGCACCTTCACCTGCGTGACCGGCGTGTCGGGCGGCGGCAAGTCCACCCTGATCATCGAGACGCTCTACAAGGCGGTGGCGCGCAAGCTGATGGGCGCGCGCGAGCATCCGGCGGAGCATGACGAACTGCTGGGGCTGGAGAATCTCGACAAGGTCATCGACATCGACCAGTCTCCGATCGGCCGCACCCCGCGCTCCAACCCGGCCACCTACACCGGCGCCTTCACCCCGATCCGCGACTGGTTCGCCGGCCTGCCGGAGGCCAAGGCCCGCGGCTACGGCCCCGGCCGCTTCTCCTTCAACGTGAAGGGCGGGCGCTGCGAGGCGTGCCAGGGCGACGGCGTCATCAAGATCGAGATGCACTTCCTGCCCGACGTCTACGTCACCTGCGACGTCTGCCACGGCAAGCGCTACAACCGCGAGACGCTGGAAGTCACCTACCGCGACAAGACCATCGCCGACGTGCTCGACATGACGGTCGAGGAGGGCAAGGAGTTCTTCAAGGCCGTGCCGGGCATCCGCGACAAGATGGAGACGTTGGAGCGGGTGGGTCTCGGCTACATCCACATCGGCCAGCCCGCCACGACTCTGTCCGGCGGCGAGGCGCAGCGGGTGAAGCTGTCCAAGGAGCTGAGCCGCCGCGCCACCGGCCGCACCCTCTACATCCTCGACGAGCCGACCACCGGCCTGCATTTCGCCGACGTCGAGAAGCTGATGGAGGTGCTCCACGCGCTGGTCGACCAGGGCAACACGGTGCTGGTGATCGAGCACAATCTGGAGGTCATCAAGACCGCCGACTGGATCATCGACCTCGGCCCCGAAGGCGGCACCGGCGGCGGCGAGATCGTCGCGGAGGGCACCCCGGAAGACGTGGTGAAGGTCAAACGGAGTTACACCGGCCAGTATCTGGCCCCCTACCTGAAGGCGAAGCCGAAAAGCCGGAAGAGGGCATGAAGATGGGCGGGGGTTACCCCCGGCCTTTTTCTTATGGCCGATTTTTGCCCTGGAAACAAAGCGGCAGCGGGGGTGTTTCCTCTTCATCGTTCGCCAAACAGGATGGAGACGGAGCATGTCCAGGACCATGATGTCCGGTGTGGCGCTGGCCTTCGGCGCGGCCCTGCTGGTCAGCGCCTGCGGGACCGACGAGTCCACCAGCACCACGACCACCACCACGACCACCTCGCCCAACTACGGCAACTCCAGCCTGACCACCCCGCCGACCGGCGGCTCGACCACCACCGAGCGCACGACGACGACCAAGAGCGAATAAGGGCTTTTCGTTTCGCTCCCAAATGAAACGGCCGGCTCCGCACAGGCGGGACCGGCCGTTGTCTTGCCGGTCCCTCCACTGTTCGTCCTACCAACGTACAAGTTTCAATCCCTCCCCGCTCGGCTAGGATTTCGAGGCGCGCCCAATGAAGCGCGCCGGAACAGCCGAACAACGGAGGGAACCCCATGCGTACCCTGTTCGCGATCACGGCCGCCATGATCGCGCTGGCAAGCCCGGCCCTGGCCGTCGAGGTCACGGAATCGACCACCTTGCCCTACCCGGTCGAAAAGGTCTGGCAGCAGATCGGCCCCTTCTGCAACCTCGGCACTTGGCACCCGGCGGTGGAAAGCTGCACCCTGCGCCGGAAGGACGGCGCGCAGGAGCGCGTGCTGGCCCTCAAGGGCGGCGGCGCGATCGAGGAGCGGCTGCTCTCCTCCTCCGCCAGCAGCCACCGCATCCGCTATTCGATCCTGACCAGCCCGCTGCCGGTCAAGGACTACGCGGCCTCCCTGTCGGCCGAACCGGCGGGCAAGGGCACGCGCGTCGTGTGGAAGGCGCGCTACACCTCCAACGGCGCCAGCGACGAGGAATCGCGCAAGGTGATCTCCGGCATCTTCACCTCCGGCTTCGACGGGCTGAAGCAGAAGCTCGCCGCCCAGTAAGTCACCGCTGGTCGCGATTCCGCGCCGTGGTTTGGGTTGGCCTTGCCGTAGCGACAATGACGGTCTACTTGTTCGGCAACTTTGTGAAAGTTGCTGATATGGTCGACACGTCCCTTTCCCCCGTTCACGTCATTGGCGGCGGTCTCGCCGGCTCCGAAGCCGCTTGGCAGCTCGCACAACGCGGCGTTCCCGTCGTGCTACACGAGATGCGGCCCGTCCGCCCGACCGAGGCGCACAGCACCGACCAGCTCGCCGAACTGGTCTGCTCCAACTCCTTCCGGTCGGACGACGCGGAGTACAACGCCGTCGGGCTGCTGCACGAGGAGATGCGGCGCTGCGGTTCGCTGATCCTGCGCTGCGCCGATGCGCACAAGGTGCCGGCGGGCGGCGCCCTGGCCATGGACCGCGACGGCTTCGCGGGCGCCGTGACCGAGGCGATCACCGGACACCCGCTCATCACCGTGGAACGCGGCGAGGTCGCCGGCCTGCCACCGGAGGCGTGGGACAGCGTCGTCATCGCCACCGGCCCCCTCACCTCCCCGCCGCTGGCCGAGGCGATCCGCAGCTTTACCGGCGAGGAATCGCTGGCCTTCTTCGATGCCATCGCTCCCATCGTCTATCTGGAGAGCGTGGACCTGTCCAAGGCCTGGTTCCAGTCGCGCTACGACAAGCCCGGCCCCGGCGGCACCGGCAAGGACTATATCAACTGCGCCTTTGAGAAGGACGAGTACCGCGCCTTCATCGACGCGCTGCTGACTGCCGATAAGGTGGACTTCAAGGAGTGGGAGAAAAGCACGCCTTACTTCGAAGGCTGTCTGCCCATCGAGGTGATGGCGGAGCGCGGCGTCGACACGCTGCGCTACGGCCCGATGAAGCCGGTCGGCCTGACCAACCCGCACAAGCCGGAACGCCGCCCCTACGCGGTTGTCCAGCTTCGTCAGGACAACGCGCTCGGCACGCTCTACAACCTCGTCGGCTTCCAGACCAAGCTGCGCCACGCCGAGCAGGCGCGCATCTTCCGCATGATCCCCGGCCTGGAAAAGGCGGAGTTCGCGCGGCTGGGCGGCCTGCACCGCAACACCTTCCTGAACAGCCCGCGCCTGCTCGACGGCGCGCTGCGGCTGAAGGCGCAGCCGCGCATCCGCTTCGCCGGGCAGGTCACCGGCTGCGAGGGCTATGTGGAAAGCGCCGCCGTCGGCCTGCTGGCCGGGCGCTTCGCCGCCGCCGAGCGGCTGGGCGGCGAGCCGTCCGCCCCGCCGGTCACCACCGCGCTGGGGGCGATCCTCGGCCACATCACCGGCGGCGCCAACGCCGACACCTACCAGCCGATGAACGTCAATTTCGGCCTGTTCCCGCCGGTGGACGAGCGCATCCGCGGGCGCGACCGCAAGCTGGCCTACACCCGCCGCGCCCTGGAGGATCTGGGCGGCTGGCTGGCCACCGCGCCCGGCGTCACAGCCTGAAGGGCGGTGTTTCCAGTGAAAATGTTACGGAACCATAATAAAGATCATAAGTGAGGCTTAACCATCTCCGTGGAACACTTTCTTTCGAAAGAGCGGGAAAGTCTTCCAACGGGATGGTTATGATTAAAACAAAATCATTGGTTGCCAAACAGGTGATCGTCATCGTGATGGTGACGATCGTTTCCCTGGCGGTGGGAATTGCGGCCCTGACCACCAAGAGCGGGTCCGATATCGAAACCCTGGCGTTCCAGAGCGGTGAGCAGCTTGGCCACCGCTACGGCGAGATGGTGCACGCCCGGCTGGGCACCGCGATGGAGGCCGGCCGCTTCATCGCGACCTCCCTGGTCGGTCTGAAGGCCACGGGCCGCGCCGACCGGGAGCAGCTCTCCACTTGGCTCAAGAGCATCGCCGAGGCCAACCCGGATTTCCTCGGCGTGTGGGTGGGGATGGAGCCGAACGCCCTGGACGGCCGCGACGGGGAGTTCGCCAACAAGCCGGGCTCCGACGCGTCCGGCCGGTTCCTTCCCTATTGGAACCGCGGGTCGGGGACGGTCGCGCTGGAGTCCCTCGTCGGCTATGACGATCCGGGTTCCGACGGCGCCTATTATCAGATCCCGAAACGCACCGGGCACGCCATGGTGGTGGAGCCCTACAGCTACACGGTCGCCGGCCGGAAGGTGCTGATGGTGTCCATGTCCGTCCCGATCGTCGAAAACGGCCGGGTCATCGGGGTGGCCGGCATCGATTTGTCCACCGAGGGCATCTGGTCCATGCTGAAGACGGTGAAGCCCTTCGACAGCGGGTCCATCCACCTGATTTCCAACGACGGCGTCTGGGCCGGCCATCCCGACAGCGAGCGGATGGGGCAACCGATCGGCGCATCGGACCCGGCGCTCGACGCCGCCAAGCCGGCCATCCGCGCGGGCCGGAGTTTCGAGCAGACGGCGGTCGCCGATGGGCAGCCCGTGAAGCAGCTGTTCCTGCCGGTGACGGTCGCGGGAACGGAAACGCCCTGGTCCCTTCTGGTCAACCTGCCGCTCGACAAGATCAACGCCCCGGTCCGGGAACTGCGCAACGCCACCATCATCGGCGGGCTGGTCCTGCTGGCCGCCCTGGTGTCAGCACTTCTGTTCGCCAGCCGCAGCATCGTCGGCCTGCCGCTGCGTCGCACCATCGCGACGCTGGATGCCGTGGTCGCCGGGGAGCGTGGGGTGGTCATCACCGACACCGGCCGCACCGACGAAATCGGCGCCATCAACAAGGCCCTGAAGCTCTTCCAGGACAACACCGCCCGCATGGCGGAATTGGAGGAGGAACGCCACCGCGAGGAGCAGCGCGCCGCCGAACGCCGCAAGCGCGACCTCGCCGACGTCGCCAGCCGGTTCGAGGCGTCGGTGGGTGGGGTCGTGCGCAACGTGTCGGAACAGGCGGGCGAGATGCGCAGCACCGCACAGAGCCTGTCGGCCATCGCCGCCCAGACTGACCGTCAGGCCGCCGCCGTGTCCACCGCCGCCGAGGAGGCCAGCCAGAACGTCCAGACGGTGGCTGCCGCCACGGAGGAGCTGAGCTGCTCCATCCGCGAGATCAACGAGCGGATCGGCCGCTCCTCCCAGATGGCCACGGAGGCGGTCGCCGAGGTGGAGCGCACCAACAGCACGCTGGAAGGGCTGGCCACAGCCGCGCAGAAGATCGGCGACGTGGTGAATCTGATCCAGGGCATCGCCGGGCAGACCAACCTTCTGGCGCTCAACGCCACCATCGAGGCCGCCCGCGCCGGCGAGGCCGGCAAGGGCTTCGCCGTCGTCGCCAGCGAGGTGAAGAATCTCGCCAACCAGACCGCCAAGGCGACGGAGGATATTTCCCGGCAGATCGCCGACATGCAGACCGTCAGCGGCACGGTGGTCGGCGTGATCCAGGCGGTTGGGCGGAGCATCATCGCCATCAACGAGACGATCACCGCCATCGCCGCCGCCGCGGAGCAGCAGGGCGCCGCCACCCAGGAGATCAGCCGCAACGTCCAGCAGGCGTCGATGGGAACCGCCGCCGTGTCGGTGAACATCGGCGGCGTGACCCAGGCGGCGGGCTCCACCGGCTCGATGGCCGATCAAGCGCTCAACGCGGCCGGCGACCTGTCGCGTGAGTCCGACCAGCTCCGCCAGGAGGTGGAGCGGTTCGTGGCGATGATCCGCGCCGCCTGACCGACAGGGGTCAGAATCGCCCGCGCAGCGCCGCCCAGGCCAGCTTGGCGTGGCGCAGCGGGTGGGGCATCAGCACGCGCGCGGCGAAGGGGTCGTTGCCCTCCCGCGCCAGCGCGTCCAGATGCAGCCCGGCCAGCACCGCCGGCAGCAGGGCCGACAGAGCGGCGCGCGGCACGGAGCGGCGCAGCGCGCGGGCCTTCGCCAGATGGTCGCGGGCGGCCTCCGCCACCTCGCGCGCCACCGGGCGCAGCTCGGGGGTGGAGCGCAGCTCGAACAAGTCGCCCGGCTTGGCGCCGTGCGCCGCCATGCGGTCGGCGGGGAGAAGCTGGCGGTGCTGGCGGGCGTGGAAGGGCACCGCCCGGACGATGCCGGCCAGCGCGTAGCCGATCCCGGCCTGACGCCCGGCCTCCATCGCCTCGGGCCCCTTCGCGCCGAGGATCTCCAGCGCGAGCTGGACGAGCGGTGCGCCGGTGACCTCCGCGTAGTTGACGAGGCAGGACAGGTTGGCCGGCGGGGTGTCGTCCAGGTCGGCCTCCCGCGCGTCGATCAGCCGGTCGAACAGGGCGCGGCTCAACCCGCCCTCCCGCACGGCAGCGGCCAGCGGTTCCATCACCGCGTGCTTGGGCACGGCGGCGCCCTCGTAGATCTTGTCCAGCCCGTCGCGCCAGAATTGCAGCCGCATCTGGCCCAGCACCGGCTCGGTCACCACCTCGCGGGTCTTGGCGATCTCCAGGTTGAAGGCGTAGAGGGCGAACAGCGATTCGCGGCGCTCCGCCGGGGCGAAAAGGCACGTCAGGAAACGATCGTTGTCATATTTCCTCACCTCCCGTCCGCAATAGGACAGGTCGGGGGTCGCCTTCGCCATGTGATGCCTGTTCTGGAAAAATGGGGGTGGCACAGTTTGGAAGCGGGGCAAAGCCCGCTTGCGCCTTATATTAGGCACACAGGCTTTCCACACCAGCCCCGACGCGCAGCAGGCGGAACAATGGCCGATTTCAACGTCGCCCCCACCAAGCCCCGCAAACCCAGCCCGGTCGCCCGCAAGGACGCGGACTCGGAGAATTTTCCGGTCGCCTCGCGCCTGTTGCCGAAGCATCTCAGGCCACATGTCATGGCCTTCTACCGGTTCGTCCGGCTGGGCGACGACATCGCCGACGATCCCGATCTCGAACCGGAGACCAAGCTCGCCTATCTGGAGGCGCTGGAACGCTCGCTGACCACCGGGCAGGCCAAGCACGCCTATCTGAAGCCGGCGCTGGACCTGCGCGCCAGCCTGCAGGCGACCGGCGTCAGCGACCGCCACCCCCGGCAGGTGCTGCGCGCCTTCCGGCGCGACGCGGTGGGCGCGCGCTGCCACAGCTGGAGTGACCTGCTGCTCTACTGCCGCTTCTCCGCCAACCCGGTCGGGCGCTACCTGCTGGACCTGCATGGCGAGGGCGTGGCCGCCGGGCCGGCGTCGGACGCGCTGTGCACCGCCCTGCAGGTGCTGAACCACCTTCAGGACTGCCGGGAGGACTGGAGCCAGCTCGGGCGCTGCTACATCCCGCTGGTCTGGTTCGACGATTCGGCGATCAGCGTCGAGCGGCTGGTCGAGACGGAGAGCGACGCCAAGCTGCGCGCCATCTTCGACCGCACGCTGGAGCACACCGACCGGCTGCTGGAGCGCGCCGCCCCCCTGCCCGGCCTGATCCAGCACCGCGGGTTGCGGATGGAAGCCTCGGTGATCCTCAGCCTCGCCGAATCGCTGGCGCA
This sequence comes from Azospirillum sp. UENF 312511, assembly GCF_058780635.1. Taxonomy (NCBI): domain Bacteria; kingdom Pseudomonadati; phylum Pseudomonadota; class Alphaproteobacteria; order Rhodospirillales; family Azospirillaceae; genus Azospirillum; species Azospirillum sp. UENF 312511. Next base: position 1,247,682 of record NZ_JBSNCG010000001.1, read on the forward strand.
GCGGCTGCGCAGCCGCGACCCGCTGAAGAAGCGGGTGGTGCTCGGCACGCATCATAAACTGTTCGCCACCGCACGCGGGCTGGCGCGCGCCATCGGGAGCAAATAGACTCCAGCCTCTTCGACCGACACCACGCAGGACCGACGTATGCCGCAGCCATCGCTGGATTCGACGCAGAGCGACACCGCCGGCAGCCCGGCTGCCGCGGCGGCGGCGGTGACCGGACGGTCGGGCAGCACCTTCTACTGGCCGATGCTGCTTCTCCCCCGCTCAAAGCGGGCGGCGATGTTCGCCATCTACGCCTTCTGCCGGCGAATCGACGACATCGCGGACGAGCCCGGCGAACCCGCGGAGAAGCGCGCGGCGCTCGACGCCTGGAGGACCGAGATCCGCGGCCTCTATGCCGGCGGCGCACCGTCCAGCTCGCTGGGAGCGGCGTTGAAGGGCGCCATCGAACGCTACGGCCTGCCGCGTGGCGAGCTGGAAGCGCTGATCGACGGCATGGCGATGGACATCCCGGCGGACGACGGCAAAGGGGCCGGCAACAGCGGGGGCATGACCGGCCCGGCGCTGCCGACCCTGCGGCTCTATTGCCGCCGCGTCGCCGGCGCGGTGGGCATGCTGGCGATCCGCGTGTTCGACCGGGCGGACGCCTCCACCGAGGCCTTCGCTCTGGCGTTGGGCGAGGCGTTGCAGCTGACCAACATCCTGCGCGACCTGACGGAGGACGCGGAGATCGGGCGGCTCTATCTGCCGCGCGAGTTGCTCGACGAGGCTGGCATCGGCAGCTCCGACCCCGCCACGGTGCTCGCCCACCCCAACCTGCCCCAGACCTGCGAGGCGCTGGCGGTTTTGGCCGAGGAGCGCTTCGCCGAAGCGCGGCGGGCGCTTGCCGAGGGGCAGTCCGCCGGACGGCGCGGCTCGCTGTGGGCGGCGGTCGCCATGATGGTGCTGTACCACCGGCTGCTGGTGCGGCTGCGCGCCCGGGGCTGGCGCGACCTCGACCAGCGGGTGCGGGTCGGCAAGCGCGAATGCGCCCTGGTGGCCGTGCGCTGCGCGCTCGGCTATCCGCCCGCCGCCTGACGGGCCGGCTTGGGCACCGTCCACATCGTTGGCGCCGGCCTTGCCGGCCTGTCCGCCGCCGTCCGCCTGACCGAGGCCGGGCGGCGGGTCATCCTGCACGAGAGCGCGCCGCAGGCCGGGGGGCGCTGCCGCTCCTTTTACGACGCCACGCTGGACCGCGTGGTGGACAACGGCAGCCATCTGGCGCTCAGCGGCAACCGCTCCCTGCTCGGCTATCTGGAGCGGGTCGGCGCCGGCGGCGCCCTGACCGAGCTGCGCCCCGCCGCCTTTCCCTTCCTCGACCTGACCACCGGGGAGCGCTGGTGCCTGCGGCCCGGCGGGCTGTGGCTGTTCGACAAAGCGCGTCGTGTGCCGGGAAGCCACCCCGCCGATTACCTCGCCGCCCTACGGACCCTGACCGCCCGCCCCGAGGCGGCGGTGGCCGACGCGCTGCCCCCCGGCGGGCCGCTCTATGACCGGCTGTGGCGCCCGCTGGCCGTGTCGGTGATGAACGGGGCACCGGAGCGGGTGTCCGCCCGCCTGTTCGGGGCCGTGCTGCGGGAAACGCTGCTGCGCGGCGAGGCCGCCTGCCGCCCGCTGTTCGCGGAGAAGGGTCTGTCCGCCGCCCTGGTTGATCCGGCGGTGGCGTGGCTGGAACGGCACGGCGCCGAGCTGCGCACCGGAGTGCGTGTGGACGGGCTGGAACGCGCCGGTGATCGTGTGGCCGCCCTGTCGGTGGATGGGGAGCGCATCGCGCTTGGCAACGACGACACGGTGGTCCTGGCGGTGCCCGCCTGGATCGCCGCGCGCCTGCTTCCCGAGGCGCTGCCCGTTTCCCCCCGGCCGCCGGGCGGGCCATCGTCAACGCCCACTTCCGGCTGCCCGCCCCGATCAACCTGCCGGGCGGCCTGCCCTTCCTGGGACTGGTGGGCGGCACGGCGGACTGGCTGTTCCGGCGCAGCGACGTGCTGTCGGTGACGGTCAGCGACGCCGACGCGCTCGCCGGTCAGCCCGCCGAAGCGGTCGCCGCCACCCTGTGGCGCGACGTGGCGAAGGCGCTCGGCGCGCCCGGCATGGCTCTGCCACCCCACCGAATCATCAAGGAGCGCCGGGCGACTCCGGACCAGTCCCCTGTCCATGCGGCGAATCGCCCCGATGCCCGAACCGCTTTGAAAAACCTCGTTCTGGCCGGCGATTGGACGAAGATGGGGCTTCCAGCAACACTCGAAGGTGCGGTGCGCTCCGGCGAGTTCGCCGCACGCGCGGTCCTGAACGCAAGGATTACCACCTTTTCGCGCCTCGGCCTTTTTCCAGCCTTCACTTTGCCGCGCCGCGGGCCTATTTGAGCGGACGGAGGTGCCGTGCCGCAAGGCGCGGGCCGAGATGGGACAATCCAAGAAGAGAGGGTAACTCAATGGCGTTCGAACTGCCGCCGCTCCCGTATGGCTATGATGCTCTGCAGCCGTTCATGTCGTCGGAGACGCTGCACCTGCACCACGACAAGCACCACCAGACCTACGTCACCAACCTGAACAACCTGACGAAGGACAGCCCGCTGGCCGACGCCAGCCTGGAAGACGTCATCAAGCAGAGCTACGGCGACGCCTCCAAGCAGGGCCTGTTCAACAACGCCGGTCAGGTGTGGAACCACACCTTCTACTGGCAGAGCATGAAGAAGAACGGTGGCGGCGCCATCCCGGGCGAGCTTGAGAAGCGCCTGATCGCCGACTTCGGCAGCGTCGACAAGTTCAAGGAAGAATTCTCGAACGCCGCCATCACCCAGTTCGGCTCGGGCTGGGCGTGGCTGTACATCGACGGCGGCAAGCTGAAGGTCACCAAGACCTCCAACGCCGACACCCCGCTGGCCCAGGGCCACTTCCCGCTGCTGACCGCCGACGTGTGGGAGCACGCCTACTACGTCGACTACCAGAACCGCCGCGCGGACTTCGTGAAGGCGTTCCTGGAGAGCCTGGTGAACTGGGAATTCGTGGCCGAGCGCCTGTCGAAGGCCCCGGCCTGATCCTCTACCGGATCGCCAGAACGGAAAAGGCCCCCAATCGGGGGCCTTTTTTGTTGGTCTCTTCCGGTCGGGCTTCCGACCCGGATCACACCGGCAACAGTGCCGCCCCCACCCGCCGGCCTTCGGCCAGCAGGACGTTGTAGGTGCGGCAGGCGGCCCCGGTGTCCATCACCTCAACCACCAGCCCGGCGTCGCGCAGGCTCTGGCGCAGCGCCTTGGGCAAAAGCTGCATCCGGGCGCCTGAGCCCAGCAAAAGGAACTCCACTCGCGGCTCCGCCGCGATGATCTGGGCGAAGTCATCCGCCGTCAGTGCGGCGAAGTCCTGGGGGCGCCAGGGCTCCGTGCGGTCGGGAAGGACCACAACCGCGCCGGTGCGCCATTGCCCGGACACGCAGAACTGCCCGTCTCCGTAGCCGTCGATGACCTGACGGTCCGACGGGATGATCGGCGTGATGTCCGCCATCTCTGATCCGTTCCTGTTCTCGCCGGTCCTTGCTTGGCCGATCAGGGCGTCGGGTTGGCGGCCGGGGCCGCGTTCTCCGCCGGCGCGTTGCGGCGCAGCCGGTTCTCGCCCAGGAACAGCAAGATGGGGGCGGCGATGAAGATGGACGAGGAGGTCGCCAGGAAAATGCCGAAGATCAGCACGATGCCGAAGTCCTGCAACGCCTCGCCGCCGAAGAAGGCCAGCGGCAGGATCGACAGCAGCGTCGACATGGAGGTGCCCAGCGTGCGGTTCAGGGTCTCGTTGATCGAACGGTCGATCAGCTCGCGCAGCGGCATCTTCTTGTAGATGCGCAGATTCTCGCGCATGCGGTCATAGACCACGACCTTGTCGTTGGTCGAGTAGCCCATGATCGTCAGGATCGCCGCGATGGCCGTCAGGTTGAACTGCATCCCGGTGATCGCGTAGAAGCCGACCACCTTCGTCACGTCCAGCAGCAGCGTCACGATGGCGCCCAACCCGAACTGCCATTCGAAGCGGAACCAGATGTAGACGAGCATCGCCAGCAGCGCGAGACCGAGCGCCAGCATGCCGTTGAAGAACAGCTCGCCGCTGACCGACGCGCCGACCGCCTCGACGCGGCGCACCGTGGTGCCGGGAATCTCCTGGGCGAGCGTGGCCCTCACCTTGTCGGCGGCCACCTGCTGGGCCGCGTCGTCGCCCGGCTGGCGCTCCAGCCGGATCAGCACGTCCTGGGGCGAGCCGAACTCCTGCAACTGCACCTGCCCCATGTTGAGCTGGTTCAGCGTGTGGCGCAGCGAGGCGAAGTCGGCGGCCTGCGGCGTGCGCGCCTCGATGACGATGCCGCCGCGGAAGTCGATGCCGTAGTTCAGGCCGGGATAGAAGAACAGCACCACCGACGCGATCGACAGGAACGCCGACACGATCAGGCCGGCGTGTCGCCCGCGCATGAACTGGATGTTGGTGTTGTCAGGGACCAGACGAAGCCGGAACATGGGAATGACCTCTTACACCGGCAGGGCGGCCGGCCGCGTCTTGCGCAGCCAACTGACCATCATGAGACGCACGAGCACGGTAGCCGTGAACAGCGAAATCAGGATGCCGAAGGTGATGGTGACGGCGAAGCCCTTGATCGCGCCGGTGCCCAGCACGAACAGGATGGCCATCTTGATGGCGGTGGTCAGGTTGGCGTCCACGATGGTGGAGTAGGCGCGGCTGAAGCCGGCCTCGACCGAGCCGAAGACGCCGCGGCCCTTCTTGGTCTCCTCGCGGACACGCTCGTTGATCAGGATGTTGGCGTCGACCGCCAGACCGAGCGACAGCAGGATGCCGGCGATGCCCGGCAGCGTCAGCGTCGCCTGGAGCAGCGACAGCGCGGCCAGCGTCAGGACGGTGTTGACCAGCAGGGCGAAGCAGGCGAAGGCCCCGAACAGGCCGTAAGCGGCGATCATGTAGGTGCAGACCAGCACGAAGCCGATGCCCACCGCCATCAGGCCGGCGCGGATCGAATCGGCGCCGAGGTCGGGGCCGACCGTGCGCTCCTCGATCACCTTCAGCGGAGCCGGCAGCGCGCCGGCGCGCAGCAGCACGGCGAGGTCGTTGGCGTCGGCAGCGGTGAAGCTGCCGCTAATCTGGCCGCGTCCGCCGGTGATCGGCTCGCGGATCACCGGAGCGCTGATGACCTTGTTGTCGAGCACGATGGCGAAGGGCCGGCCGACGTTGGCGCGGGTCACGTCGGCGAAGCGGCGGGCGCCGATGCTGTCGAATTCGAAATTGACCACCCACTCGCCGGTCTGCGGGTTGCTGCCCGCGGTGGCGTTGGTCAGGTTGGCGCCGTCCACCTCGACCTTCTTGCGGATGACGTAGGCGCTCTGCGCCCGCCCGCCTTCCGCCGAGGGCAGGATGTCGGTGCCCGGAGGGGCGCGGCCGGCGCTCGGGTCGGCGTTCATGTCGACCAGACGGAAGGTCATCTTCGCGGTGGTGCCGAGCAGCCGCTTCACGCGGTCCGGGTCCTCGACGCCGGGAAGCTGGACCAGGATGCGGTCGGCGCCCTGGCGGGCGATGGTCGGCTCGTTGACGCCGGTCTCGTCGATGCGGCGCCGCACGATCTCGATGGACTGCTCGATGGCCTGGGTGGCGCGCTCGCGCAGGGCGATCTCGCTGAGCCGGGCGGTGACGCTGCCGCCGCTGGCGGTGACCTCCAGGTCCGGCTGGCCGCCGCCGAGGGGTCCACCACCGATGGTGTTGGCGAGCTGGCGCAGCGACCGCACCGCCGTGTCGGCCTGCGCCGGGTCGCGGAGCTGCACGGTGATGCCGCGGTCGCCCGGGTTGATCGCCGTGTAGCCGACATTGTCGTTGCGCAGCTGGGTGCGCGCCGAATCGACCAAGCCTTCGACGCGGTCACGGATGACCGCGCCCATGTCCACCTCAAGCAGCAGGTGCGATCCGCCGCGCAGATCGAGGCCGAGGTTGACCCGGTTGTGCGCGTACCAGTTCGGCAGGGCCGACAACGTCTCACGGCTGAGAAAGTTCGGCAGCGTGAGGATGGTCCCGAGCACGCAGATCGCGACGATCAGAAAAATCTTCCAGCGCGGAAAATACAGCATTCGTAAACCAGTCCCGTTCGCTACCGGAGAACCGCGTTACTTGCGGTCCACGACCTTCTCTTCAGCCTTCTCGTCGGCGCTCTTGGCCGGCTCGGACTTCGACAGCACGAGGTTCACGGTGGAGCGCATGACGCGGACGCGGACGTTCTCGGCGATCTCGACCTGAAGCTCGTCGTCCGGGCCGACCTTCGTGATCGTGCCGATGATGCCGCCGCCGGTCACCACGCGGTCACCGCGGCGGATGGACTCCAGCATGCCCTTGTGTTCCTTCATCTTCTTCTGCTGCGGACGGATCAGCAGGAAATAGAAGACGACGAAAATCAGAATCAGCGGCAGGAACTGCACGATCATGTCGGCCCCACCGGCGGCGGGCGCGGCGGTCTGTGCATAGGCCGTCGAAACGAACATCTGGAGGCTCCCTGTGGTTTGGTTCCGAAGGCGCAGCGGGCGCTCGCGGACGCGGCGACTATAACGGTCCGGGCCGTCGATGCAATGGAATAGGGGTACGTCCGCCGGGCTTCAAGGGCCGCGGCTGTCCATCACGGCAAAGAGAAGCAGGAAGCGGCGCGTGCAGGGCGCCTCCACCGGCTCCACCCCGTGGAAGGACCGGTCGGACGGTGCATAGGCCAGCAGATGGTTCGGCAGGAAGGGCGCTGTGCCAGCCAGCTCGAAATCCTCGCGCGGGAACCGTTCGGTCGAGCGCCCGGCGTTGGCGGTGAAGGACGGGTCGCGGGGTCGGTACAGCGCCGTGCCGAGATTGGGACGGCTGTCGTCCGCCGGCATGTAGAGCAGCATGGACAGGAAGGTGCCGAACACGTCGGTGTGGGGCAGCATGGCGTGGCCCGCATGGTCCTCGACCAGACGCGCGTAGACCATGGCCGGCCGGGCGGCGACGGGCGTTTCCAGCTTGGCGGCGAGCAAGGGGAAGCGCGGCGCCAGCCGCTTCAAGGTCTCCGGCCCGAACAGGCAATCGCGGACCTCCCGCCAAACCGCTTCGGCCTCCGGCTCCATCTCCCTCAGATTGCGGTCGGTCAGGACCATCTGATAGCGCTGGGGCAGCGTGTCCATCTGCAGGAGGGCCAGCGCCTCGAACCTCGGCCAGTGGGCGATGGCGCGGGCGTAGAGGTCCGCCGGCAGGACGTCCGGCACCACCAGATGCGGAAAGGGGTCCTCGCGAAGGGGTGTCTCCTCCAGCCGCCGCAGGACATGCGCGGCGCTCCCCGCCGGGTTGGGGAAATCGGCGGAACGTTCTGCGTGCATGGCCGTCCCTCGGTTCGCGTTCCCGGCACCATAGCGGCGCGCACGCCTCCCCCGCAAGCGCAGCGCCTTGTCCGGCGGCGCGCCGGCGGGTTAGGGTCGGCGCAACGAAACCGGAAGAAACGCCTGCGAAGGAACACGATGTCGGACGCCCAATTGCTGCCCCTCCTCACCCGCATCGCCGAGGCCCTGGAACGGCTCGCCCCGCCGCCGCCGGGCCGGCTCGACCTCGGCGCCGCCGACGCCTTCGTCTGGCACGCCGATCCCGACCGGCTGGAGCCGGTGCCCACCGTCAACCGGGTGGAGATCGACCTGCTGCGCGGCGTCGAGCGGCAACGCGACATCCTGCTGGACAACACCACCCGCTTCGCCACCGGCCTGCCCGCCAACAACGCCCTGCTCTGGGGGTCGCGCGGCATGGGCAAAAGCTCGCTGGTCAAGTCGGTGCACGCCGCGGTGGCGCAGGACCATCCCGGCACGCTGGCGCTGGTGGAGATCCATCGCGAGGACATCCCCACCCTGCCCCGCCTGCTCGCCCGGCTGAAGGACGAGCCGCGCCGCTTCATCCTGTTCTGCGATGACCTGTCCTTCGACCATGACGACGCCCACTACAAGTCGCTGAAGGCCGTTCTGGAGGGCGGGATCGAGGGGCGTCCGGAGAATGTGGTGTTCTACGCCACCTCCAACCGCCGCCACCTGATGCCGCGCGACATGATCGAGAACGAACGCTCCACCGCCATCAACCCGGCGGAGGCGGTCGAGGAGAAGGTGTCGCTGTCCGACCGCTTCGGCCTGTGGCTGGGCTTCCACAACTGCGACCAGCCGACCTACTTCGCGATGATCGAGGGTTACGCCGCCCGCTTCGGGCTGGACATCCCGGCGGAGCAGCTGCGGGCCGAGGCCGTGGAATGGTCGGTGACCCGCGGCAGCCGCTCCGGCCGGGTGGCCTGGCAATTCATCCAGGACCTGGCTGGCCGTCTGGAGAAGCCCCTTCGCTGACCCGCGGCTCCATGCGGTCGCGCGGATCGACCGCCTGGCTGCCCTTGCGCAGTTCGAAGTGAAGCTGCGGGCTCGTCACCGATCCGGTCTGGCCGACCGTGCCGATGGCCTGCCCGCGCTTCACCGCCACGCCCCGCTCGACGTCGATGCGGTCGAGATGGGCGTAGGCGGTGATGAAGCCGTCCGAATGCTTCACCAGCAGCAGATTGCCGAAGCCGCGCAGCTCGTTGCCGGCGTAGGCGACGACGCCGTTGTCGGCGGCGACCACCGTCGTTCCCTTGCTGGCGGCGATGTTCAGGCCGTCGTTGTGCAGACCGTCCGGCTTCGGCCCGAAGGTCGAGATCACCTTCCCCTTCACCGGCCAGAGCAGGCGCCCGGTGGCGCGCTGCGCCGTCGCCGGCTCTGCGGCCTTTGGCGGCGGGGGCGGAGCGGCGGCGACCTCCTGGGCCGGTGCCGGCGGCGGAGGTGGGACCGGTGCGGCCTCGACGACGCGCGGCGCGGGCGCGGGCTCCGGAACGGCGGGCTTCTGGCCGGGCGGGCGCAGCGAGGTCGGGGCCTGCCCCGGCTGATAGACGGGCGCTCCGGTCGCCGCCTCCGGCGCGGCGGCCGGCTTGGCGCCGGGCACCGGGGCGAGGACGGTCGCGGTCTGCGAGGGGCTCTCCACCGGGGCTCTCTCGACCGGGGCCGAGGCGCCCGGAGGCGGCAGCTCCGCCGCCTGGATGGACCCGCGCGACACCTGCTTGACCGGGGCCGAGGCCACCACGCCGCCGACGGCGGCCCCCGCGTTGGAGGACGGCGCCTGGGCCACCGCGGTGCCGCCCGGGGCGTCGCCACCCGGCAGGCGCAGCGGTTGCCCGGCCTGCACCGCGTAGGGCGCGGTCAGGCCGTTGAGCCGGGTCAGCTCGCTCATGTCCGCGCTGAACATGCGGGAGATGCCATAGAGCGTGTCGCCGCGCTGGACGATGTACTGGCGCGACACCGGCAGGACGAGACGCTGGCCGACCTGCAACTGGTAGGGCGGCGACAGGTGGTTGACCTCCAGCAGGTCACGCAGCGGCACGTTGTAGCGCCGCGACAGCGAATAGGCGGAGTCCCCGCGCTGCACGATCACCGCGCCCCCGATGGAATCCGGGGAATTGGACACCGAGGTGACCGGCGCCAGATCGCCGGTGCGCTGCTGGCAGGCGGCGAGCAGCGGAATCAACGCCAGCGCCGCGAGGAGGGCGCGCCCAGACACGCTGGATGTGACGCCAAGTGACACGCCGAACGGGCCGGCTACTCCGTTCCTGGCGGAGACGGAGGGTCGGACAGCAACGGTACGAAGCGGACGGGCCACAAGTCCTCCCGTGTAAGACCGGTTTCGGTCCGCCGGATGCGGACGACCCGCTGGCCGCGGTAGTCGTCCCCCAGCGGGATGACCATGACACCACCAACGGCGAGCTGATCCGTCAAGTCCTTTGGCGCATCGGGGCCTCCGGCGGCCGTGACCAGTATGCGCTCGAACGGCGCCTGTTCGGGCCAGCCCTTCGTCCCGTCGCCGTGGCGGGTCGTGATGTTGTTCAGGCGCAGCGCCTGGAATCGCGCCTCCGCCTCGGTCAGCAGCGGGCGCAGCCGCTCGACGGTGTAGACCCGCCGGCACAGCCGCGACAAAACAGCCGCCTGATAGCCGGAGCCGGTGCCGATCTCCAGCACCGTCTGCCGCTCCCCCAGCTCCAGCGCCTGGGTCATCAGCGCCACGATCAGCGGCTGGCTGATGGTCTGGCCGAGGTCGATGGGAAGCGCCGTGTCCTCCCACGCCTGATCCTGGAAGGGGTCTGGGACGAAGCGCTCGCGCGGGATTCGCTCGATCGCGGCCAAAACCCGGGTGTCGGTCACGCCGTTGCGGCGCAACGCCATCAGAAGCCGGATCTTGCGTGCCTCGACCGTCACACCCTACCCATTCACCTCGGAAACCGGATTACTCGAACGCGTGCCGCAAGGTCTGGAGCGTCGGCGTGTGCGTCAGATCCAGATAGACCGGCGTCACCGAAATGCCCCCGTGGAAGACCACATGGATGTCGGTGTCGGGCGCCACGTCGGCCTCGCCGCGCAGGGTCCCGATCCAGATATAGGGCTTGCCGCGCGGATCGACACGTTCCACCAGCTCGTCGCCGATCTTGCGCTTGCCGTGGCGGACGACCTGGATACCGGTAACCCGGTCCGCTGGGCAGGCCGGGAAGTTCACGTTGAGCAGGACGTATTTCGGCCAGGGCGTGGAGACGGCCTTGCGAATGACCTCCGCCCCCCAGCGCTCCGCCGCCGACCAGTCGATCTGGGCGCGGTTCTCGTAGTGCTGGCTGAGCGCGATGGCCGGGACGCCCAGCAGGGTCGCCTCCATGGCCGCCGCGATGGTGCCCGAATAGGTCACGTCCTCGCCGATGTTGGAGCCCTGGTTGACGCCGGACAGGACCAGCGTCGGACGGGCGTCCTTCATGATGTGGTTGACGGCCAGCAGGACGCAGTCGGTCGGCGTGCCGTCCACCGTGTAGCGCCGCTCGTCCAGCTGGCGCAGGCGCAGCGGCCGGTTGATGGTCAGCGAGTGGCTGGCCGCCGACTGCTCCATCTCCGGCGCCACCACCCACACGTCGTCGGAGATGGAGCGGGCGATGGCCTCCAGAACCTTCAGGCCCGGCGCGTGGATGCCGTCGTCGTTGGTGACGAGGATGCGCGCGTTCGACAGGTCGAGCGGGAGATCGAACATCAGGTGGTGATCCTTTCCAGCCCGCGCATGTAGGGCCGGAGCGCTTCGGGAACCAGGATGGAGCCGTCGGGCTGCTGGTAGTTCTCCAGCACCGCGATCAGGCAACGCCCGACCGCCACGCCCGAGCCGTTCAGCGTGTGGACGAACTGCGTCTGCTTCTCGCCCTTCGGACGGCAGCGCGCCTTCATGCGGCGGGCCTGGAAGTCGCCGCAGTTCGAGCAGCTCGAAATCTCGCGGTACATGTTCTGGCCGGGCAGCCAGACCTCGATGTCGTAGGTCTTGCGCGCCGAGAAGCCCATGTCGCCGGTGCACAGAGTCACCACGCGGTAGGGCAGCCCCAGCCGCTGCAGGATGGTCTCGGCGCACTGGGTCATGCGCAGATGCTCCGCCTCCGACTGGTCCGGGGCGGTGACGCTGACCATCTCGACCTTCCAGAACTGGTGCTGGCGGATCATGCCGCGCGTGTCGCGGCCGGCCGACCCGGCCTCGGCGCGGAAACAGGGGGTCAGCGCGGTGTAGCGGTGGGGCAGTTCCTCCGTCGCCACGATCTGGTCGTTGACGAGGTTGGTCAGCGGCACTTCCGAGGTCGGGATCAGGTAGTGATCGCCCGTGCGGAACAGGTCCTCCTCGAACTTCGGAAGCTGGCCGGTGCCGAACAGGGCGTTGTCGCGGACCATCAGCGGCGGCGCGATCTCGGTGTAGCCGTGCTCGCCGGTGTGAATGTCCAGCATGAAGTCGGCGAGCGCGCGCTCCAGCCGGGCCAGCCCGCCTTTCAGAACAGTGAAGCGGGCGCCCGACATGCGCGACGCCGCCTCGAAATCCATCAGGCCCAGCGCTTCGCCCAGTTCGAAATGCTGCTTGGCGTCCGCGATGGCCTTCGGCTCGCCCCAGCGGCGGATTTCGACGTTGGCGCTCTCGTCCGGGCCTTCCGGCACGTCGTCGGCGGGCAGGTTCGGGATGGAGGCGAGCAGGCCGTCCAGCTCGGCCCCCAGCGCCTTCTCCTCCTCCTCGACCTGGGGCAGCCGCTCCTTGAGCTGCGCCATCTCGTCCATCAGCGGTTGGGCGTCGCGGCCCTCCCGCTTGGCGAGGCCGATCTCCTTCGCCGCCTCGTTGCGGCGCGCCTGCATCTCCTGAAGCTGGGTCTGCGCGGCGCGGCGGCGCGAATCGAGGTCCAGCACCGTCGGCGACATCGGCTCAAGGCCCCGGCGGGCGAGACCGCGGTCGAAGGATTCGGGGTTCTCACGGATGGCGCGAAGGTCGTGCATGGCTCACGGCGATACGGAATGGGTGGGAGGCTGGTTATAGTCCGCCGCCGGGTGAAGGTCCAGAGGCGGAGCCCCGCCGATGGGAAAGACCCTGAAATGATTGGTGTCCTATACTTATCGGTGGCGCCGGGAACGCGAATGCGTGCAGAACCCCGGAATCGACTGCTGCCCTCCCCACTCCGGACATGATCCTCGACACCCGCACCCTCGTCATCGTCCTGGTGGGCATCGGCGTTCTGCTGTCCATCGCCGCCTTCCTGACCTGGAGGGCGCACCGCCACATCACCGCGCTGGCCTATTGGGCCGGGGGAGCGCTGCTCGGCACCGTCGGGATGGCCATGGTCACCGCTTACGGGGTCTGGCCACCCGCCGCCGTCGTACCGCTGAGCAACGCCCTGGTCGCCGCCACCTACATCCTGAACTGGTTCGGCGTGCGCAGCTTCGCCGGACGGTCCATTCCCTGGCGCTTCGGGATGGCGCTGCTCGCCGTCTTGACCGCGGGCATCGCGTGGTTCGTGGTGGCAACCAACGACGTAACGGCGCGCGTCCTGATCATGTCCGCCGGAATCACCGGCCTGTCGCTGCTGGCGGCCCTGGAGCTGTGGTGGATGGGGCCGGCGGACCGGCCGAGGCGGGCGCAACGGGTCACCGCTCTGGTTTTCCTGGCCCACGCCCTGTTCGTGGCCGGGCGCGCCGTGCTGACCGCCTGGGGTGGGCCGTTGGACAGCATCCTGACACCCAACCTGGTGCAGAGCGCCGGATTCCTGGAGGCCATCCTTGCCGTCACGGGCTGGGGGTTCGGCTTCCTCGCCATGACCAGCGAGAAGCTTCAGGCCGATCTGGACCGCATCGGCACCATCGACCCGTTGACCGGCGCCTACAACCGCCGGGCCTTCCTGAAGCACGCCGAGCGGGAGTTGCTGCGGGCGCAACGCAACGGGGCGCCGCTGACCCTCCTGCTTCTCGATCTCGACCGCTTCAAGCGGGTCAACGACACCTTCGGCCATCTGGCCGGCGACGCGCTTCTCCGGCTTTTCTCCGAGACCGTCACGGCGCGACTGCGCCGCACCGACCTGTTCGGGCGCTATGGCGGGGAGAAGTTCTGCCTGCTGCTTCCCGACACCGACCGCACCGGGGCGGCGACGCTGGCGGAAGCGCTGCGGCGCGACGTGGCGGCGCGGCCGCTGCCCTTCCAGGGCCACGAGATCGCCGCCAGCGTCAGCATCGGCATCGCCGCCTGCCGCAGCGGCGAGGATCTCGACGCGGCGCTGGCCGCCGCCGACCTGGCCCTCTACCGGGCCAAGCGGAACGGCCGCAATCAGGTCATGGTCGACGAAGCGACGGCGTAAGGCGCGACGGGCCCTACGCCTGTTCCGCTTCCGTCTCGTCCCTGTCGCCGCGCGTCTTCTCGATGCGGCGGCCGATCAGGATCGACACCTCGTAAAGCGCCAGCAGCGGGATGGCGAGGCCGACCTGGCTGATGACGTCCGGCGGGGTCAGGACCGCCGCGACGATGAACACGAACACGATGGCGTAGCGCCGCTTGGCCGTCAGCGTCTCCGTCGTCAGCAGCCCGGCGCGGATCAGCAGGGTCAGCAGGACCGGAAGCTGGAAGGCCAGACCGAAGGCGAAGATGAGGTGCATCACGAGGCCGAGATACTCGCTGACGCGGGCCTCGAACTCGATTGGCAGGGCGCCGGCGTCCATGCCTGGGTGGAACTCGAACCCCAGGAAGAAGCGCCAGGCCAGCGGGAAGATGAAGTAGTAGACCATCGCCCCGCCCAGGAAGAACAGGATCGGGGTGGCCACCAGGAAGGGCAGGAAGGCCTTGCGCTCGTGCTTGTAGAGGCCGGGCGCGACGAACATCCAGATCTGGCTGGCGACGATGGGGAAGGACAGGAAGCAGCCGGCCCAGAAGGCCACCTTCACATAGGTGAAGAAGGCTTCGGTCAGGCCGGTGTAGATCATCCGCCGCCCCTGCCCGGCCAGGATGTCGGCCAGGGGCTGGACCAGGAAGTTGTAGATGCGGTCCGAGAAAGCGTAGCACACGAAGAAGGCGATGATGATCGCCAGCGTCGCGTACATCAGACGGTTGCGCAGCTCGACCAGATGGTCGATCAGCGGCATCTTGCTTTCTTCGAGCTCGTCGTCGGTTTCGCCGGTCATGCGCGTTTCGCCGGACACTGGGTCACGCCTGCTTGTTCGTGGTTGCCGCCGCAGCGGAGTCGGCGGAGGCCGGAACCGGCGGCTGGGCCGGGGCCGGGACGAACTCCGCGGGCGGAGCCGGAGGAAGCGGGGCCGTGACCGGCGGTTCGGTCGCCGGCTGCGGCTGGGCCGCCGTCACCTGCGGCGATCCGACGGGAGGCACGGGAGCGGGACCATCCTCCGGCGGGCTGCCGTGATAGCCGTCAGCCCCGAGGTTGGCCCCCACGTCGAAGGCGCCCTTCAGTTCCCCCTTCGGATCGATCGTGTTCTCGACCATCTTCTGGAGGTTCGTGTCGCGGACCTTCAGGGCCTCCTTGCGAAGCTCGTCAAGCTCCGCCTCGCGCATCATGTCGTCGATGTGGCCCTGAAAATCGCGCGCGACGACGCGCGCCTTCTTCACCCATTTTCCCAGGGTGTAGATGGCCTTGGGCAGGTCCTTCGGGCCGATCACCACGAGGGCGATGACCGCGATGACCATCAGTTCCGACCATGCGATGTCGAACATGGCTCCTCAGCCTTTCGAAGCGGCGCGGGGATGAAGGGCGCCGGACGGTCAGGTGCGGGCCGTCTCGTCCTTCTTCACGCCGGGGTCGGCAGCGGGCGAAACCGGGGCGGGCGAAACCGGGGCCGGCGGAACCGGATGGACCGAGGACACCGGCTGGGCCGGCGGGACCGGCTGGTTCAGGACCTTGGAGTCGGCACCGGTGGCGGTACCCTCTTCCTCGTCCTTCAGGCCGGCCTTGAAGTTCTTGATGCCCTTGGCGAGGTCGCCCATGACCTTCGGCAGCTTGCCGGCGCCGAACAGGAGCAGGACGATCAGAAGGACGATGACCCAATGCCAGACGCTGGAGAATCCCATGACACACGTTTCCTGAACAGGCAGCCCAATGGCGGGGCGGCACTATGGCAGAAAGGTTCCCCTCCCGCAACGATCGGTCGGGCGAAACCGCTCAAACGACTAAGTGGGTGCACCGGCTGGAAAAACGAAGGCCTGACACAGGTCCATGCACACCGAAACGTGACTTTGTTCGGCGGGCAGGAACTGGCCCGGCATGCGGGAGTGCAGATGCACAGAGCCGCCCTTCCCGTCCGGCACGTCGAGATGGACCAGGCTAGTCCGGCCCAGCAGGCGCGCCGCCATCACGCGCGCCAGGACCGGCAAGTCCCCGGCGGGAACCGTGGCGGCGGGCTGGGCGGATAGCTTCAGCGCTTCCGGGCGGATCAGCACGTCCACGGCGGTGCCGTCGGCGATCTCCGTGGGAATCGGGCCGACCGGAGTGTCCACCGCCCCGCCCTGCACGACGCCCGCCAGCCGGTTGACCTCGCCGAAGAACTCGGCGGCGAAGGCGTTGACCGGGCGGGTGTAGAGGTCCACCGGGTTGCCGACCTGAACGACTTTGCCGGCGCGCATCAGCGCGATGCGGTCGGCCAGGAACATGGCCTCTTCCGGGTCGTGGGTGACCAGCATGGTCGCCGCACCGTTCTGCTTCAGCACGTGCAGCGTCTCGTCGCGCACCTGCTCGCGCAGCCGGGCGTCCAGGCCCGAGAAGGGCTCGTCGAGCAGCAGAACCGCCGGATTTGGGGCGAGCGCGCGGGCCAGCGCCACGCGCTGCTGCTGACCGCCGGAGAGATGGTGCGGGAAGGAGTCGGCGTAGCCGGCCATGCCGACCTGCCCGAGCGTCTCCAGCGCGCGCTTGCGCTGCGCCTCGCCGGACAGGGCGGTCAGGCCGAAGCGCACGTTGTCGAGCACCGACAGGTGCGGAAACAGCGCGTAATCCTGGAAGACGAGGCCGACGCCGCGGCGTTCCGGCGGCACCGCGCCGCGCTCGTCCGCAACCACCGTGCCGCCGATCCGGACGGAGCCGGTCTGCACCGCCTCCAGCCCTGCCGCGATGCGCAGCAGCGAGGACTTGCCGCAGCCCGACGGCCCGCACAGGCAGACGATCTCCCCCGCCCCGATGGTCACGCTGACGTCGTCGACGGCGACGACGCGCCCGTAGCGGTGGGTGACTCCATTCAGCGCCAGGGCCTCCATTGCGATGGCGGCAGCGCCGCCCTGCGGGCCGGAGGCGTCGAGATGCCGCCCGTTGGCTGGCAGCGTGACCGGCGCGGCCTCGCAGGGCGCGCCCTGCCGCGGATCGGTCCCGCGGCTGAACAGGGCCGACGCCTTGTCGCGCAGGGCGGTGCGCAGGCCGGCAGGCCGAGGTTCGGAAACGGCGTCTCCGGTCGCGGAGAAAGAGCGGGCGTCGGTGACGGACGGACGATCCATGGCAGTCCCAGTCTATGGCGGTCCCAGTCTGAAGCGGCCCGGGGGTCGTTTGATGGCGGTCGATTGACCTTAGTACCGGTGCGCCGACCCCGATGCAAATGGTTCTTATTTTCGAGCGTTTCGCTCAGGTATCGGAATCGTCAGCGTTTTCCGATGGTTCCGCGTCCTCCAGACCGGCGCCGCCGATGCCCAGAAGCACGGGCCGGGAATCAAGCAGGCCGGCGGCGCGCAGGTCCTCCACCCCCGGCAGGTCGCGCAGCGTCTCCAGGCCGAAATGGTCGAGGAAATGGTCGGTGGTGATCCAGGTCAGCGGGCGTCCCGGCGTCTCGCGGCGGCGCCCCGGCCGGATCCAGCCATTCTCCATCAGGATGTCCAGCGTGCCCTTGCTGGTCGCCACGCCGCGGATCGCCTCGATCTCGGCCCGCGTCACCGGCTGGTGGTAGGCGATGATCGCCAGCGTCTCGATGGCGGCGCGGGACAGCTTCTTGGAGACCTCCTCCTCCTGCCGCAGCAGCGGCGCGAGGTCCACCGCCGTGCGGAAGGACCAACCGGCGCCGGTGCGGATCAGGTTCACCCCGCGCGCCGCGTAATGGACGCGCAGCTCCTCCAGCAGCGCCCGCACGTCGGCGTCGCGGGTCAGCCGCCTGCCCAGCGTCTCCTCGTCCAGCGGATCGGCGGAGGCGAACAGCAACGCCTCCAGCAGGCGCAGATCCCGCAGCCGCTGCTCGACCTCCTCCGGATTCTCGATCTCCTGGATCATGCCGTCGGGTCCGCTCATTCCTCGTCGCCTTGCTCATGCTGGTGCTCATGCCGGCGCGATGCCCGGCGGACATAGATGGGGGAAAAGGCGCCGTCCTGGCGAAGCTCCACACGGCCAGCCTTGGCCAGTTCCAGCGTCGCCGCGAAATGGGCGGCCAGCGCCGAGCGGGTCAGCAGCCCGCCGCGCACGCCGTCGGGCAGGAAACTCGACAGGGTGGCCCAGTCCGGCATGCGGCCCAGCAGCTCGGACAGGCGACGCACCGCGTCCTCCAACGAATAGAGGCGCACCGGCTCGATGTGCAGAACGCCGCCCTCCTGTCGCTTCTTGTGCTCGCCATAGGCCTTCAGGAGGTCGTAGAGCGTGACCTGGAAGACCGACTTGCGCAGGATGTCGAGGTCCTCCGGGGCGCCGCGGGCGAAGCGGTCCACCCCAAGCTGCGGGCGGGCGAACAGCTTGGCCGCCGCCCCCTTCATCGCCTCCAGCCGCTGGAGTTGGAAGGCCAGCGCCGCCGCCATGTCCTCGCCCGAGGGCTCCTCGTCCTCGACCTCCGGGATCAGCAGGCGGGACTTGAGATAAGCCAACCACGCCGCCATGACGAGATAGTCCGCCGCCAGCTCCAGACGCACCTTCCGCGCCTCGGCGATGAAGGCGAGATACTGATCGGCGAGCTGGAGGATGGAAATCTTCGTCAGGTCCACCTTCTGCTCGCGCCCCAGCGCCAGCAGCATGTCGAGCGGCCCCTCGAACCCGTCCAGGACGAGGACGAGCTGGTCCGCCGGGTTGGCCGCCTCGGCGCCCTCGTCCTCACGATCCGGGGGTTTCCTGCCGACCATGCCGTCAGTTGCCGCTGAGGATGCGGATCAGCTCGATCATGTAATCCACCGGCGGGCCGAGCACCCAGGAGAAGACGCTGAGGTCCATGCCAAGCTCCCGCCCAATGAAGGGCAGCAGGAAGAAGGCGCCGATCAGGATCAGCATGCCGTATTTCTCCAGCCGGGCCAGCGGGAAGGCCAGCGCGTCGGGCAGGATGCCGACCGCCACGCGCCCGCCGTCGAGCGGCGGCAGCGGGATCATGTTGAAGACCATCAGCACGACGTTGACCAGGACCGACACCTCCAGCGCGGCGCGGAACCACATCTCGGTCGCCCCGCCCTGCGGGCTGGTGAAGCCCCAGATGATCGCGGAGACCAGCGCCAGCACGAAATTCACCCCCGGCCCGGCCAGCGCCACCCACACCATGTCGCGGCGCGGGTGGTGCAGACGCCCGAAATTCACCGGCACCGGCTTGGCCCAGCCAAAGACGAAGCCGGTGGTGAAATACATCACCGCCGGCAGCACCACCGTGCCCAGGGGGTCGATGTGGCGGAGCGGGTTCAGCGTCACCCGGCCCAGCCGCCACGCCGTGTCGTCGCCGCGCCACATCGCCACGAATCCGTGCGCCGCCTCGTGCATCGTGATGGCGAGGATCGCGGGGATGGCGACCGCGAAGATCATCGGTATGCGGTCGATCAGACCTTCCAGCACGCGCATCTCTCCCGTTGCGCCCCCCGGATTCGCCGGGGAAGCCTGAGCATGGCTCTAAACCTGGGGAGTTCCCAGCAATTCCGCCAGACGCGCCCGCAAGTCGTCGGCGTTCGCCGGCTGCGCCACGCCGCGCATCGCCTCGGCCCGCTCCCAACGGCGGACGGCCGCGCCGCACATCGCCGGAACGCCCTCGGCCACCGCCACCATCTCCTCCATCACACCGTTGCAATGGAGCACGACGTCCAGTCCAGCGGCGAGAACCGCCTCCGCCCGGCCGCGCATGCCGCCGGCCAGCGCGCCCATCGACAGGTCGTCGCTGAACAGCAGCCCGTCGAAGCCGATGGGGGCGCCGCGCACCACCTCGCGCACCACGATCGCCGAGGTGCTGGCGGGCTGGTCCGGGTCGATGGCCTTCATCACGACATGAGCGACCATGCCGAGCGGCATGTCGGCCAGGGCGCGGAAGGGCGCAAAGTCGGTGGCCTCCAGCGCCGCGCGCGGGGCGTCCACCACCGGCAACTCGGCGTGGCTGTCGGTGAAGGCCCGGCCATGGCCGGGCAGATGCTTGACGACCGGCAGCACGCCGCCGGCGATCAGTCCTTCGCAGGTCGCCCGCGCCAGATCGGCCACGCGGGCCGGATCGCCGGAGAAGGCGCGGTCGCCGATGATGTCATGGGCGCCTTCCACCGGAACGTCGCAGACCGGGGCGCAATCCACCGTCACGCCGCAATCCGCCAGCATCAGCGCCAGCAGCCGGGCGTTGATCCGGGCGGCCTCCCGCCCGGCGGCGGCGTCACGGGCCGCGAGGTCGCCGAACGCCCGCATCGGCGGAAAGGCTGGCCAGTGCGGCGGGCGCATGCGGGCCACCCGACCGCCTTCCTGGTCGATCAGCACCGGCGCGTCGGCGCGGCCCACCGCCGCGCGCATCTCCGCCACCAGCGCACGCACCTGCTCCGGCGTGTCGCAGTTGCGCCGGAACAGGATGAAGCCCAGCGGATCGGCGTCACGGAAAAAGGCGCGCTCGTCCGCGGTCAGGGCGGTGCCGGCGGCGCCGAACACCACTGCACGATGGGGTCCGGACGCGTTTCGGGCGTTCGGCAAAGCCGGATCAGGGACGGACAACCACACACCCCACATTCTGGGACTTGAGCTGGGCGCAGACCGACTTGGCGCGCTCCTCGTCAAGGCCGACGCCCTGGATGCGGTAGAAGATGCCCTTCTCGCCCAGATCGGCCTTGGCGACCTGCATGGACAGACCGCCGAGCGCCGCGCCGTGGCGGCTGGTCAGGCGCTTCCATTCCGTCGAGGCCTCGGCCTCGCTGCGCACCGCGGCGAGCTGGACACGCCAGTTTCCCCCACCCGACGCCTTCGCCGGAGCGGGTGCCGGCTGCGGAGCCGGGGCGGCCGCCACCGGCGGCGCGGGCTGCGGCTTGGGCGCCGCGGCGGGCGGCGTCTGTGAAGGCGTCTGGGCCTGCGGCGGAGCCGGAGCCGGCTTGGCAGCCGGCGGCGGAGCGGCCTTGGGCGCCGGAGCCGCCGGTGCCGGAAGGGCGGCCACCGCGGGCGGCGGGGCCGGAGCGGCGGCGGGCGGCGGCGCCCCCTCCCCGTCCTGGCGCGGCACCGTGGTGGTGGAGCCCGGCGGGGGCGGCGGCAGTTGGGCCACCGCGGGCGCCTCCGGCAGGGTCGGCGACGGCGGCACCTGGGGGGCCACGACCGGCCGCGGCAGCGGCTCCTCCGGCGGCGGCAGCAGGCGTTCGATCTGCGACTTCGACCCGCGGTCGTTCAGCCGCTCGTAGACCAGCTTGTCCTGGTGCGGCACTTCCATGCCGCCGGGCTGCTCCGGGCGGGCCTTGGTCGGCGCGCTGTCTGCCATCAGCAGCGGCGGGCCGCCATCCGGCGTGCTCTGCCCCTTGCCGCCATAGACCACGACGATCGCGCCGGCGAAGGCCACGATGCCGACTACCGCCAGACCGAGGCCGAGCAGACCGCGCCGACCTCCCCGCTGCGGCGGCGTGCCGTAGGGATCGCTGGCGTAGTTGGCATCGCCCTCATACCTCATGACCGCATTTCCTCCACCGGCTCCACACCCATTACCGCAAGGCCGGAGGCGATCACCGTGGCGACCGCGCTGACCAGCGCCAGACGGGCCACCGTCACCTCCTCGTCGCCGTCGATCAGGAAGCGCAGGCTGGTGTCGTCGCGGCCTTTGTTCCACAGCGCGTGGAAGTCGCTGGCGAGGTCGTAGAGGTAGAAGGCCACGCGGTGCGGCTCGTGCGCCTCGGCGGCGGATTCGACCAGACGCGGCCAGGTCGCCATGCGCTTGGCCAGCGCCATCTCCTCCTCGCTGTCGAGGCGGGCGAGGTTGGCCCTGGCGGCCAGCGCCGCCAGCGACAGGTCGGCCCCCGGCAGCGCCGTCGCGGCGTGGCGCAGGACCGAGCGGCAACGGGCGTGGGCGTACTGCACGTAGAAGACCGGGTTGTCCTTCGACTGCTCGACGACCTTGGCGAAGTCGAAGTCCAGCGTCTGGTCGTTGCGGCGGGTCAGCATGATGAAGCGGACGACGTCGCGGCCGACCTCCTCGATCACGTCGCGCAGCGTCACGAAGGTGCCGGCGCGCTTGGACATCTTCACCGGCTCGCCGTTCTTCATCAGATGGACGAGCTGGCACAGCTTCACGTCCAGCGACGCCTTGCCCTCGGTGATCGCCGTGGTCGCCGCCTGCATGCGCTTGACGTAGCCGCCATGGTCGGCGCCCCACACGTCGATCTGCAGATCGAAGCCGCGACGGTGCTTGTCGTAGTGATAGGCGATGTCGTTGGAGAAGTAGGTGAAGGACCCATCCGACTTCTTCAGCGGGCGGTCGACGTCGTCGCCGAAGTCGGTGGACTTGAACAGCGTCTGCGGGCGCGGCTCCCAATCATCGGGCTTCTTGCCCTTCGGCGGCTCCAGCACGCCGACGTAGATCAGGCCGCGGTCCTCCAGCGCCTTCAGCGCCGTGTCCACCGCCCCGGCCTTCACCAGCGCGCGTTCGGAGCTGTAGACGTCCATGCGGACGCCGAGGACGCCGAGGTCCTCCTTGATCCATTCCATGATCGTGGCGATGGCGAAGTCCCGGCACGCCGGCAGCCAGTCGGCCTCGTCCGCGCCGACCCACTTGCTGCCGTCGCGCTCGGCCAGGGCCTGCCCGACCTCCTTCAGATACTCGCCAGGATAGAGGCCCGCCGGAATCTCGCCGATGTCCTCGCCCAGCGCCTCGCGGTAGCGCAGGAAGGTGGAGCGGCCCAGCACGTCGACCTGGGCGCCGGCGTCGTTGATGTAATATTCACGGGCGACGGCGTAGCCGGCCTTCTCCAGCAGGGCGGCCAGCGCGTCGCCGAACACGGCGCCGCGGCCGTGGGCTGCATGCAGCGGGCCGGTGGGGTTGGCCGACACGTATTCGACGTTCACCGGACGCTTGCCGCCCAGCGTGCTCTCGCCATAGGCGGTGCCGGCGGTCAGCACGTCGCGGATGCGGTCGCGCCAGACGTCGGTCGTCAGGCGCAGGTTCACGAAGCCCGGACCGGCGATCTCGGCGCTCGCCACGTCGGGGCGGGTCTTCAGCTTCGCCACCAGCAGCTCGGCCAGCGCGCGGGGCGGCTTGCCCGCCGGCTTGGCCAGGATCATCGCCGCGTTGGTCGACAGGTCGCCGTGCGCCGCCTCGCGCGGCGGCTCCACCGTCAGGCGCGCGGTGTCGAGCCCCGCCGGGATCTGGCCCTCGGCGGCCAGCTCGTCCAGCAGCTTGCGGATGTCGTTCTCGAAGACCTTGAAGATGTTCATCGGTTCAATTCTTGCTTTAGGTCTGGGCCGGTTAGGTCTTAGCCGTTTCGGTCTTAGCCGTTCAGGTCTTGGCGTCCATGTCGAACAGGCGGGCGTATTCGGCGAGCGCGTAGCGGTCGGTCATCCCGGCGATGTAGTCGGCGACCAGCCGCGCCAGCACCGTCCGGTCCCCCTGCCCTCCCTGCTTTGCGACATCCTCCTGCCATTGCGTCGGCAGGGTGTTCGGCTCGGCCATGAACAGGTCGAACAGGGCGGTGACCACCCGCTTGCACTTGCTCATTTCCCGGTTCACCCGGTAATGGCGGTACATGCGCTGTTTCAGGAAGGCGCGCAAGGGCCGCTGCGCCTCGAACATCGCGGGGGAGAAGCTGACGACCGCCTCCGGCAGGGCGCGCAGCTCGGCAGCGCTGCCCGGGCGGTGGCGGTCCAGCCGCTCGCGCGTCTCGGCCAGCAGGTCGACGATCATGTTGTTGATCATCCGCCGGATCGTCTCGTGGATCAGGCGGGAGCGCTCCAGCCCCGGATAACGGTCGCAGACCTGCCGCACCACCGGGCCGACCAGCGGCAGCTCCGCCACCTCGTCCACGGTGAACAGGCCGGCGCGCAGACCATCGTCGATGTCGTGGTTGTTGTAGGCGATGTCGTCGGCCAGGGCCGCCACCTGCGCCTCGGCGCCCGGGTTGGTGTGAAGCTCCAGGTCCCAGCGCTCCTGGAAGGCGGCCAGCGTCGTCGGCAGCTTTTCACCGCCACCATCGTTGCCGCCGCCGGGCGGCAGCAGCGGGCCGTTGTGCTTGACCACGCCCTCCAGCGTTTCCCAGGTCAGGTTCAGCCCGTCGAAATCGGCGTAGCGCCGCTCCAGCATCGTCAGGATGCGCAGAGTTCTGGTCGTTGTGGGCGAAGCCGCCGTAGGGCGCCATGCAGGCGTCGAGCGCGTCCTCCCCGGCATGGCCGAAGGGGGTGTGGCCGAGATCGTGGGCGAGCGCCACCGCCTCCGCCAGATCCTCGTTCAGCCCCAGCGCGCGGCTGATCGAGCGGGCGATCTGCGCCACCTCCAGGCTGTGGGTCAGGCGCGTGCGGAAATAGTCGCCCTCGTGATAGACGAAGACCTGCGTCTTGTATTTCAGCTTGCGGAAGGCACCGGAATGCACAATGCGGTCGCGGTCGCGCTGGTAGCACGAGCGCGTCGGGCTTTCCGGCTCCTGGAACAGCCGGCCGCGCGTCTGTGCGGGGTCGCAGCCATAGGGCGCCGGGCGATCCTGGAAGAAGTCCGCCGTCATGGCGCGGACACTACCGACGCAAACCGCGCTGCGCAACGGCGAAGGCGGAGACCCGCCGAGACATCCGGCAGCCGCACGCAGGCAAACCGCAGGTCAGGCATGAGAGGACCGGACATGCCTTTGACGAAAGGCGGACGCACCCTTACATTCGTCATCGTGTCGTCTGTTCCGCGAAACCCTGAGGTCCGTCCCATGCCCGACACCGCCCTTCCCGCCACCGCGCAAGAGGGTGCGCGCGTTCTGACCGTGTCCGACAGCGCCGCCAAGCGCGTCGCCTTCCTGATCGAGCATGAGGGCGACCCGGCCCTGATGCTGCGCCTGACCGTGTCGGGCGGCGGCTGCTCCGGCTTCCAGTACGGCTTCGCCTTCGACGCCACGGCGAACGAGGACGACCATGTGTTCGAGAAGAACGGCGTGAAGGTCGTCACCGACGACGTCTCGCTGGACCTGCTCGCCGGCTCCACCCTCGACTATGTCGAGGACCTGATGGGGGCCGCCTTCCAGATCAAGAACCCGAACGCCACGGCCTCCTGCGGCTGCGGC
This sequence comes from Azospirillum sp. UENF 312511, assembly GCF_058780635.1. Lineage (NCBI taxonomy): Bacteria > Pseudomonadati > Pseudomonadota > Alphaproteobacteria > Rhodospirillales > Azospirillaceae > Azospirillum > Azospirillum sp. UENF 312511. The sequence goes on from NZ_JBSNCG010000001.1 coordinate 1,272,483, forward strand.
AACTCCTTCGCCGCCTGACGGTTCCTTTCTCCCCTGGCCTTTGCCGAACAAGAAGAACACGACGTGAAGATCGCCACCTGGAACGTCAATTCGGCGAAGGCCCGCCTTCCGCTGATCACCGACTGGCTGCGCGCGGAGTCCCCGGACGTCGCGCTTCTGCAGGAGATCAAGTGCGAGACCGCGGCCTTCCCCCGCGCCGCCTTCGAAGACCTCGGCTACCACGTCACGCCGGTGGGGCAGAAGTCCTACAACGGCGTGGCGTTCCTCTCCAAGGCGCCGCACGAGGACGTGCTGACCCGTCTGCCCGGCGAACCGGAGGACGAGCAGGCCCGCTATGTCGAGGCCACGGTGGCCGGCGTGCGCATCGCCTCGCTCTATCTGCCCAACGGCAATCCGCTCGGGACGGAGAAGTTCGCCTACAAGCTCCGCTGGATGGACCGGCTGCACGCCCATGCCCGCGGCCTGCTGGCCCAGGAAATCCCCTTCGTTCTGGGCGGCGACTACAACATCATTCCGGAACCGCGCGACGTCTTCGACCCGGTGGCCTTCGCCGGTGACGCCCTGTTCCAGCCCGAATCGCGGGCGAAGTTCCGCGCCCTGCTGAATCTGGGTCTGACCGAAGCCTACCGCGCGCTGCACGACGACGACCACGCCTACACCTTCTGGGACTATCAGGCGGGCTGCTGGCCGCGGGACCTGGGATTGCGCATCGATCATTTCCTGCTGTCTCCGCAGGCCGCCGACCGTCTGGAGGGCTGCCGCATCGACCGCCGCCCACGCGGTGCGGAAAAGGCGTCCGACCATACGCCCGTCCTGCTCGACCTGCGCGACGGGTCAGACATTTCTTAAATTTTTTCGCGCATCCTCAAGGCCGACTCGGAAACCGAGCGAGCGTCCATCCGCGGGGAGAGGCGGCAAGACGATGGTCTGGGGACAGGACAGCGGGCGTAGAGCGATCGAAGAACTGCTGACGGCCATCGAGCAGCAGGCCGGCGAGGCGATCGCTCTGGGCGCGCGTGCGCAGCGCGACATTCAAGAGGATCGCTTCTCCTCCTTCCTCGGCTTCCGCCGGAAGGTGGAAGAGGTGCGCGCCCTCGTCGCGCTGACGGAAGAGCGCCTGACGACCGTCAACACGGCTAAGCTGGCCGACCTGCGCACGGAGTTCGAACGGATCGACTTGTTGCTGACCGGCCTGCTGGCCCGCGCCACGCGGAACTATTTCGAACGGATGCGGGACGATCAGGCGCTTCCCATCGGCGCCCGCGAACTGTTCGAGCCGGAATTGAAGATCATCGAGGAGATGCGCACCAAGTTGGACCGCCCACATTACGCGGGCCGCGTCTCGGCCACGGTGATCGAGGATCTGGAAGCGACCGGCGTCATGATCCGCAAGGTCATCAGCCGCGCCCCCAGCCTGCCCGATTTCTCCGACTCCCCCACGCCCCCGAAGCCGACGAAGCGACTGTCGAACCTGGGCCGCCCGATCCGGATGTGACGCCCTCACGTTCAACGTCGGTGTTCGCTGCACAACGGGGCTCAAAAGCGAGTTGACCCCGGACCAGGGACACGGCATGTTCCCCCCGCTTCCGATCCCCGGCAAGCGGAGAGCCGAAATCAGGCTCCGTCTTTGGGGATCAAAGCGGGGATCAGCAGGCGATGGTCCCCCGACGCGCAAGGCTAAGCCCTTGAAGGCGTTGATTGGATGGGTGGCCGAGCGGTTTAAGGCTCCAGTCTTGAAAACTGGCGTGGGGGCAACTCCACCGTGGGTTCGAATCCCACCCCATCCGCCACCGATTTTCTGTTTCAAATGCGAAACACCGCCCCTCGTTTAGGATCTTCCAATTTTCAGCGCATTCCGTTTGGATTCGTGCGTTTTTCAGCCGAATTGGCGCTTGCATTCCCTTGATGCGGGCTCATTCGAAAATCCATACGGTTGTAATGTTTCCTTCAGGGCTTTGTGCTTCTCTGAAGCAATGGTCGTGGAGGCCGCATGCGGATTTTGGTGGTGGACGATTCGCGCATGGCGCGCACTGTGCTGTGCCAGCAGCTTGAGGGCTTCGGCCATCAGGCGACTTTTGCCGAAAGCGGCCAGATGGCCTTGGCCCGCTGCCGCGACGAGCCCATCGACATCGCGCTCGTCGATTTCCGCGTCGGCGAGATGGAGGGCGTGGAGGTCTGCTGGCATTTGCGCGCGGCGCAGCGGGAACGGCACCTTTATCTCATGCTGATGATCCCCGGCAGCATCACCAACCAGTTCTTCGAGGTCGTGGAGAACGGCGCCGACGAGTTCCTCCGCAAGCCGCTGGACCTGACATGGCTGCGCGCCCGCCTGCTCGCCGCCTCCCGCGTGGTCGACATGCAGCGCCAGTTGGAGCGGCTTGCCACCACCGATTCGCTGACCGGGGCGCTGAACCGCGGGCGATTCATGGCGCGGGCCGCCGACGAGGTGGCGCGGGCCCAACGCAACGGTCAGCCGCTGTCGGCGATCATGCTGGACATCGACCACTTCAAGAAGGTCAACGACACCTACGGTCACGCCACCGGGGACGAGGCCATACGTACGGTGGTCCGGGTCTGCCGGTCCATGGTGCGCGGCGCGGACGTCCTGGGCCGGCTGGGCGGCGAGGAGTTCGCCATCCTGCTGCCGGAGACACCGCCGCAGGGGGCGGCGCTGCTGGCGGAGCGGCTGCGCCGGGCACTGGCCGGAACCGACGTGCGCATCGCCAACGGCGCCGGGTCCGTCCTCACCTTCACCGTCAGCATCGGAGTCAGCGCGCTGCGGCCGGGCGAGAGCAGCGTCGCCGCGGTGCTGGCTCGGGCGGACGAGGCGCTGTACCGCGCAAAGAACGGCGGCCGCAACCGGGTGGTGTGCGACGCGGCACCGTAATCCGCCATCAAGCCGTCAAGTTCCTGGCACCAGCCAGGGCCGGGCCTCGGCGTCGGCGCGGTCGAAGGCGTCAATGGCGTCCTGGTGACGCAGCGTCAGGGCCACATCGTCGAGGCCCTCGATCAGACATTCCTTCTTGAACGGGTCGATGGCGAAGGGCAGCGGCCGGCCGTCCGGTCCGGTCAGGGTCTGGGCCGGCAGGTCCACGGTGACGGCGGCGCCTGGCCTCTCCTGCAACTGGCGGCGCAGTTCCGCCACCGTCTCCTCCGGCAGGGTGATGGTCAGCAGGCCGTTCTTGGCGGCGTTGGCGGCGAAGATGTCGCCGAAGCTGGGGGCGACGACGCAGCGGAATCCGCCGTCCACCAGCGCGTAGACCGCCCCCTCCCGCGACGACCCGCAGCCGAAATTGCGGTCGGTCACCAGCACGCGGGCGCCCGCATAGGCCGGGTCGTCCAGCGGAAAGCCCGGCTTGCGTTCGTCATGGAGCAGGAAGTTGCCGTAACCGGCGCTGCGCGGCTTCCTCAGGAAGCGCGCCGGGAGCAGTTGGTCGGTGTCGATGTTGGCGATGTCGAGCGGCACCGCCGGTGCGGTCAGCGTGACGAAGGGGTCCATCCTTATGAAGCTCCCTGCTTGCGGACATCGAGCGTCCGTACATCGGTGAGTTTGCCGGTCACGGCGGCGGCGGCAGCCATCGCCGGGCTCATCAGATGCGTGCGCGCGTTCGGCCCCTGGCGGCCGGGGAAGTTGCGGTTGGTGGTCGAGGCGCAGCGTTCGCCGGCCGGGACGAGGTCGCCGTTAATGCCGACGCACATCGAACAGCCGGGCTCGCCCCATTCCAGGCCGGCGTCGGTGAAGACGCGGTCCAGCCCCTCCGCCTCCGCCTGACGGCGCACCGGAACCGATCCCGGAACCACCAGCCCCGGCACCGCGGCGCGGCGGCCCCGCAGAACAGCGGCGGCGGCGCGCAGATCCTCCAACCGGGCGTTGGTGCAGGAGCCGATGAAGACGCGGTCGATGCCGACCTCCTCCAGCCGCGTGCCGGGGGTCAGCCCCATGTAATCGAGCATCTTGCGCATCTGGCCGGCGCGCACCGGGTCGCTCTCGGCGCCGGGATCGGGAACCGTACCGGTGACCGGCACCGCGGTCTCGGGGCTAGTGCCCCAGGTGACCGACGGGGCGATGGCCGCGGCGTCGAGCGACACCTCGCGGTCAAAGGCGGCCTCCGGGTCGCTGGGCAGGGTCCGCCAATGCGCGACGGCGCGGTCGAACAGGTCACCCTTCGGAGCGTAATTCCGCCCCTCGATCCAGGAGAAGGTGGTGTCGTCGGGGGCGATCATGCCGGCCCGCGCCCCCGCCTCGATCGACATGTTGCAGACGGTCAGCCGGCCTTCCATCGACAGGGCGCGGATGGCGCTTCCTGCGTATTCGATGACGTGGCCGGCTGCCCCGTCGGCACCGATAAAGCCGATCACCGCCAGGATCAGGTCCTTTGCCGTCACATGCGCGCCCAGCTCGCCGTCGACGGTGACGCGCATGGTCTTGGGTCGGCGCTGCCACAGCGTCTGGGTCGCCAGCACATGCGATACCTCGGTGGCGCCGATGCCGAAGGCGAGCGCGCCGAAGGCGCCGTGGGTGGAGGTGTGGCTGTCGCCGCAGACGATGGTCAGGCCCGGCAGGGTCAGCCCCTGCTCCGGCGCCAGCACATGGACGATGCCCTGCGCCGGGTCGTGCAGGCCGAAATGGCGCAGGCCGTGGCGCCCGGCGTTCGCCTCCAGCATCGTCACCATGTTGGCGATTTCCGGATCGGCGATCGGCTTGGCGCGACTGTGCGAGGGCACGTAATGGTCGGCGACGGCGAAGGTCAGCTCCGGCCGGCGCACCGGGCGCTTGGCGTGGTCGATCATGCCGAAGGCGTGGAACGAGCCCTCGTGCAGGAAATGGCGGTCGATGGCGAGCAGCGCCTGCCCGTCCGGCCGGGTTGCCACCAGATGGGCGTCCCAAACCTTGTCGAACAGGCTGCGGGGGGACTGCGTCATTGGTTGCTTTCCTCCTTAACGGCGTCCGCGGCCACGGCGTCTGCTGCCGCCGCCCCGGCGATGCGCCCAAGCGCCACCGCGGTCAGCAGCCCGTTGCCGGACAGGTAGCCGGACGCCTTCGATCCCGACACACCGCAGGCGGCCCCGCCGGCGGCGTAGAGGTTGGGCAGCGGAGCGCCCTCCCCGCTCAGGACGCGGGCGCCGTCATCGACCACCAGCCCACCCTGGGTGTGGAACAGGGCGCCGGTGACGCGGACGGCGCGATAAGGTGCCACCAGCGGCGCCGAGCCGGCGAAGCTCCGGCCGAAGCCGTCGCTTCCCCCCGCTGCCTTCAACCGGCCGACCTCGGCCAAGGTGGCAGCCAGGGCGTCCGCGTCGACCTTCATCAGACGGGCGAGGTCCGCCGGGCTGTCAGCGCTGAGCACCGCACCCATCGCCTCGGCCTGCCGGAAATCCTCGAACTGGCGGGCGACGGCGGCGATGCGCTCGTCGAAGACGGTCCAGGCGATGCCGTCGGGCTGGCGCAGCACGACGGCGGCCTGTTCCGAATAGCCCTGCGCCTCGTTGGAGAAGCGCTTGCCCTCGGTGTTCACCTGCACACCGCCTTCGGTGACCGTCGCCCAGGTGACCAGGATGCCGGCGGGATGAGCGACCGAACCGTGGCCCTGGTGCCCCGACAGGTGCCGCGTCGCCGCCCCCAGCGCCTCGCCCCAGAGCAGAGCGTCGCCCTGGTTGCCGGGATGGCCGAAATAGAGCGCGTCGGCCAGTTCCGGGACATGGCGCTCCACCAGCGCCCGGTTGCCGCCATAGCCGTTGCAGGCGAGGATCAGCGCCGCGCAGCCGACCCGCTCGACGCTGCCGTCGGGCCGGGTGACCTCGACGCCGCGCACGCGCGGGCCCTCGGCGTAGAGCGCGGTCACCTGCGCCTCGCACAGCACGTCGATGCCGGCGGCTTCTACGGCGCCACGCAGCCGGTCGATCAGCTCCGCCCCCGACCGGCTGGGCAGCCCGTGCATGCGCCGGGCGCTGTGGCCGGGATAGGTGAAGTTGTCGACCACCGAGAACGGCAGGCCGTAGCGGTCGGCCAGCCATTCCAGCGCCGGGCCGACGGCGCGGGCGACGCGGGACACGTCTGCCGGGTCGGGCTCCCCCTTCGCCTTGGCGATGATGTCGGCAGCGAAGCGCTCCGGGCTGTCCTCGATCCCGGCGGCGCGCTGCCAGCGCGTGCCCGGCGCCGGGATCAGGCCGGCCGACAGGGCGGTGGAGCCCTGGGGCAGCGCGTCGCGCTCCAGCACCAGCACCTCCGCCCCGCGTTCATGGGCGGCGAGCGCGGCGATCATCCCAGCCGCTCCGCCGCCGATCACGACGACGGGCACCGTGAATTCGAACGTCACGCCCTCGGCGGACAGAATGCGGCTCATGGCGCGGACAGCTCCTCCAGCATCGCCGCGACCGTCGCCACGCGGCAGACCGGGCGCAGTGCAGCGACCGAGACGTCGTGGACCTGGGGCGTGAAGGCGGCGCAGCCGTCCTCCAGCAAGATGGTGTCGAAATCGCGGACATGGGCGTCGCGCACGGTCGAAGCGACGCCGCCGTTGGTGACGATGCCGCACACCAGCAGCCGCTCCACCCCGCATTTGCGCAGCACCCACTCCAGCCGCGACATGTAGAAGGCGGAATAGGCGATCTTCTCGACCTCGACATCGACGGGCTGGAGCGTGTCCACCGTGCGGTGCCCCCAGCCGCCCGGTTGGAAGTCGCCCTTCGCCAGGAAGGGGCGCAACGCCTTCAGATGGGGGGAGATCATCGGCTCGCCACCGCGGCCCGGCACCAGGGTGAAGTTGGTCGAGATCACCCAGCCGCCGCGCGACCGCAGCAGGTCGGCCAACGGCTTCACCCGCTCCGGCAGGGCCAGGATTTCCGGCGCCGTCTGGCCGGCGCGGCCATAGGCCCCCTCCGGGTGGAGGAAATCGTTCTGCAGGTCGCAGACCAGCAGCGCGGTGCGCCCAATGAGATTTGGGGCCGGAATGGCGGTGGCGCTCATCGGGCGCTCCTTTCCACGATGACGTTGCCGTAGCCATCGACGCGGGCGCTCAGGTCGGGGTCGATGACGGTGGTGGCGTCGGGCTGCTCCAGGATGGCCGGCCCCTGGATGTGGGCGCCGACCGGCAGGTCCAAGCGGTTGTAGACCGCCGTCTCGTGCCACGCCCCGTCGAACCAGACGGGCCGCGAACCGGCGTAGGCGCTCTCCACCGTCGTTCCGGCGGCCGGGGCCAGGGCGGCGAGGTCGAAATGCGGACGGCGGCCGATGGCGGCGGTGCGCAGGTTGACGATCTTGGCGCCCACCCCCGGCAGAAGCCGGCTGAAGGACGCCTGATAGGCGCGCTCGAAGGCGGCGCGGATGGTCGCCTCGTCGACACCCGTGGTCCCGTTCGCCACCGACACCGGCAGCGGCACGGCGACCGTGTGGGTCTGGCCGATGTAGTGCATGTCGAGTTCGAAGACGAGGTCGATGCGCTCGACGCTGAGACCGGCGGACTCCACCACAGCGCGGGCGGCGGTCGCCTCCTCGACCATGCGGCGGTCGAGCGACGCGGCGTCGATGCCGGCCAGCGGCAGGTTCACCGTCTGCACCTGATCGTGGCGGATGTCGGCGATGACGCAGCCGAGCGCTGAGGTCACGCCGGGGAAGCGCGGCACCAGCGCCGCCTTCAGCCCGACCTCCTTGATCAGCGCGCCGACATGCAGCGCGCCGCCGCCGCCGAAGGGCACCGCGGCGAACTTGGCCGGGTCGTGCCCGCGCTCGATGGAGACGAGGCGGATGGCGCCGGCCATCTTGCTGTTGGCGATGCGCACCACCGCCTCCGCCGCCGCCATGACGTCGAGCCCCAGCGGTTCGGCGACGTGGGTGGCGATGGCGGTGCGGGCGGCGTCCACGTCCAGCCGGGCGAGCTTGCCGCCGATCGGCCGCTCCGCGTTGATGCGGCCGAGCAGCACGTTGGCGTCGGTCAACGTCGGGCGGGTGTTGCCCTGGCCGTAGCAGACCGGTCCCGGCCGCGAACCGGCGCTCTCCGGCCCGACCTGGAGCATGCCGCCGGGATCGACCCCGGCGATGGAGCCGCCGCCGGCACCGATGGTGGTGATCTCGATCATCGGCGTGCGAACGACCAGACCGAAGTCGATGGTGGTCTGGGCGGCCAGCATGGTCTGCCCCTCCACCACCAGCGACACGTCGAAGCTGGTGCCGCCGAGGTCGCCGGTGATGACGTTGGGGAAGCCCGCCGCCTTGGAAATCGCCGCGGCGGCGATGACGCCGGCCGCCGGGCCGGACAGGGCGGTGCGCACCGGCAGGCGCCGCGCCGTGTCGGTGGACATGACGCCGCCGTTCGACTGAACGATGTGGAAGCGGCCGCCGAACCCCTCCCCCGCCAGCGCGTTGTCGAGCTTGGCGAGATAGCTGCCGACCACCGGCTGGAGATAGGCATTCAGCGCGGTGGTCGAGGTGCGCTCGAACTCGCGGATCTCCGGCAGGATGCGCGACGAGCATTCGAGGTTGGCGTTGGGCCAGACCTCGCGCGCCGCCTCCAGCGCCGCCAGCTCGTTGGCCGGGTTGGCGTAGGCGTTGATGAAGACGATGGCCAGCGCCTCCGCCCCCATTTCGGCCAGCCGGCGGGCACAAGCACGCACCTCCTCCGGATCGACGGCGGCGCGGACGGTGCCGTCGGCTAGCGTGCGCTCCGCCACCTCCAGCCGCAGGTCGCGGTCGACCACGGGGACGAAGTCGCCCCACAGGCCCCAGGTCTGGCGGCGGTCGCGGCGGCGCATCTCCAGCACGTCGCGGAAGCCGGCGGTGGTGATCAGCCCGACCTTGGCGCCCTTGCGCTCCAGGAGCGCGTTGGTGCCGACCGTGGTGCCGTGGACGATGGAGCCCAGCTCGGCGACCGGGCCGAAGCTCCGCAGGCCGGCGAGGAAGCCGACCGCCTCGTCGCCGCGGTTGGACGGGACCTTGGCGGTGCGGAAGCTGCCGCGCGCCTCGTCGTAATGGAACAGATCGGTGAAGGTGCCGCCGACGTCGACGCCGACGATTGCACCCGTGGAGATGCCGTTGCTCATGGTCTTGCTTCCGGATTCGTCAGGCGGCGGGGGTTTCGCGGAGCGCCGCGGTGGCGGCGACGTCGAGCGCGCCGTCGTCGGTCAGCGCCACGCCGTAGGCGCTGCGAGCGGCCTCGGCGCCGAGGTAGCCGAGCCGCACGTCGCGGGCCACGGCCTCGGCGTCGCGGCGTCGCGGGTCGCCCCAGCCACCACCACCGGGAGTCTCCAGCCGCACGCGCTGGCCGTCGCGGATCTTCACGTCGGTGACCTTGGAGGCGAGCGGCGGCGACTTCTCGCCCTCGTCGCTCTGCCAGACGAAGCGGTTCAGCGCCGCGGGCGTGCCGCCGGCCACCCCGAAGGGCGCGAAGACGCCGCGCTCGCCGAGCAGGAAGACGTCGGCGGCGGTCAGCGCCTCGATCTCGTAGACGGCGCCCAGCCCGCCGCGGTGCAGGCCGGCCCCTGCGGAATCCGGGCGCAGCGCCCATTGGGTGAACATCACCGGATAAGCGGCTTCGAGGATTTCCACCGGTGGGATGGTGGCGGTGGAGATCGGGTTGTTGGCGTGGTTCAGCCCGTCGCTCTCCGGGTTGCCTCCCAAGCCGCCGCCGAAGAAGGAGAACATCACCCAGCGCGAACCGTCCGGACGGTGGCCGGCCAGCGACAGCGCGTTGATGGTGCCGAAGGGGGCGGCGGTGGCGCGGGCCGGGTCGGCCAGGGCCAGCGCCCCGAAGACCACGCCGATGACGCGCAGGATGGTCTCGGTGTAGCCGCCGACCGGCTTGGGCGGCTTCACCGCCAGCAACGTCGTCTCGGGGATGACGAAGGTGATCGGGTTGAGGCAGCCGGCGTTGGCCGGCACGTCGGTGAAGACGTGCTTCAGCGCGACGTAGCAGCAGGCGACCGCCGTGGAATAGGCGATGTTGAGCGGCCCGGCGCAGGGGGCCGAGGAGCGGGAGAAATCCAGCACCATGCGGTCGCCCGCGATGGTCAGGTCGAGCGCGATGCGCAGCCGGTCGGCGGTGATGCCGTCGTTGTCGAGATAATCCTCGAAGCTGTAGGTGCCGTCGGGCAGCTTGAACAGGGCGCTGCGCATCAGCGCCTCGGCCCGCGCGGTGAAGGCGTCGAAGGCGGCGGCGACGGTGTCCTCGCCATGCTCGTCCAGCAGTTCGGTCAGGCGGCGCACGCCAAGGTCGAGCGCGTTGAGCTGCCCGTTCAGGTCGCCGTAGTTGGACACCGGCACGCGGGAGTTGGCGGCGAGGATCGCCAGCAGGTCATGGTTCATCGCCCCGGCCTTGACCAGCTTCACCGGCGGGATGCGCACGCCCTCCTGGAAGCTGTCGGTGGCCCGCGCGTTGAAGTTGCCCGGCACGTTGCCGCCAATGTCGAGCCAATGGCCGACCGACGCCATCCAACAGAACAGCCGGCCCTGGCGGAAGATCGGCCGCACCAGCCGGAAGTCGTTCAGATGGGTGCCGCCGTCATAGGGGTCGTTGAACAGGAAGATGTCGTCGGGGTGCAGGTCGCCCTCCCGCGCCACCTTGTCGATCACCGCCTTGACCGCGAAGGCCATGGCGCCGACGAAGATCGGCAGGCCGTTGGTGCCCTGCACCAGCGTGGCGCCGGTCTCGGCGTGGTAGAGGCCGTGGCAGGCGTCGCGCGCCTCCGCGATGATCGGGTTGAAGGCCGAGCGGTAGAGCGTCGCGTCCATCTCGTCGGCGATCTGCTCCAGCCGGCCCTTCAGGACGGCCAGCGTGACGGGGTCGATTGTGGTTTTCTGGGTGGTCATGCTGCGTCCTCCCGCTTGGCGGCACCGGGATTTTTTGGAGGGAAGTCCTTGTAGGTTTCGCCGAGCGCCAGCATCTCCGGCGTGCCGATGAGATCGTTCAGCGCGTTGAAGTCGAACATGCGGTCGCGGAAGGGCTGGGTGGTGCCGTGCTGGGCCAGCGACCCGTAATAGTCCTGCGCCTGCCGGGCCAGCGCCCGCACGATGCCGCCGGGGAAAATCACCAGCCGATAGCCGAGATCGCCGAGATCGGAGGCGGAGCTGATCGGCGTCTGACCGCCCTCCACCATGTTCGCCAGCAGCGGGCGGATGCCGCCGAGGTCGGTGGCGATGGCGGAGAGCTGCTCGCGGCTCTTCGGCGCCTCGACGAACAGCACGTCGGCGCCGGCCTCGACGTAGAGCCGGGCGCGGTCGAGCGCCGCCGGGACGCCCTCCACCGCCACCGCGTCGGTGCGGGCGATGATCAGCGTGCCCTCGCTGGTCCGGGCATCGACCGCCGCCTTGATCTTGCCGGCCATCTCGCCGGCCGGGATCACCGCCTTGTCGGTCAGGTGGCCGCAGCGCTTGGGAAAGCTCTGGTCCTCAAGCTGCAGGGCGCTGGCGCCGGCCCGCTCGAACATGCGCACGGTGCGCTGCACGTTGAGGGCATTGCCGTAGCCGGTGTCGGCGTCCACCACCAGCGGCGTCGGCACGCGGTCGCGCACCAGCGCGATGGTGTCCGCCACCTCGCTGACCGAGACCAGCCCGATGTCGGGCCGGCCAAGCCGGGTGTAGGCGATGGCCGCGCCCGACAGGTACAGCGCCTCGAACCCCGCTGCCGCCGCCAGCGAGGCGGTGAAGGCGTCGTAGACGCCGGGGGCCAGGACGACGCGGTCCTCGGAAAGCCGCTGTTTGAAGGTGAGATCGGGTCGGGTCATCTCAGACGCTCCCCCCGGCGGCGGCGGGCGCCGACAGAAGCCGGGTCAGGGTTGAAAGGTCGGCCGCGCGGTCGATCGACGCGACGCAGTCGGCAATGGCGGCGGCGTGGGCAGCACCCCAGACCGGACCGGCCAGGTCGGCGAACTTCCCGCGCACCTCGTCCGGGCTGTAGGGGTCCTCGGTGTCGCCCCTGTTGGTCAGCACCTCCGCCTCGAAGCGGCGGCCGTCGGCCAGCGTCAGACGGACACGGGCCGGGCGCAGGCCGGGAAGGCGGGCGGTCAGGCCGCGGTCCTCGCGCACGGTCACCCGGCGGGCAAGCTCGCGGGTCGTCACGTCCCGGCGGGCGCCATCGCGGAAGGCGTCGGGGGTGGCGGCGCCGTTGGCGAGGAAGGTCGCCAGGGCGAAGGGCAGCGAGAACTTCGCGGCGAGCATGTTCTTCGGTTCCGCCCCGTCGAGCTGGGCGGCCCAGACGTAGGTGTCGACCTCGATGGCCGCGACCTCCGCCGGGGCGATCCGCCCGCCGGCCCGCGCCACGATGTCGCCCAGCGCGTCGAGCGCGCCATGGGTGTAGCGGCAGGCGGCGTGGCGCTTGAAGTAGTTGCGGGCGATCTCCCAGCGCTCGCCCAGCTCCTCGACCATCAGCTCCGGCCGGAAGTCGCTGGCGATGACGCCGCCGAACACGCTGCCGATGCCATCGGTCTCGCCGATGATGCCGCTCGCCGCCAGATCCCAGGCGGTCAGGCCGAGCTGGTTCGACACCCCGGCGTAGGCGTTGCGCACCGTGCCGCCCTCCAGCATCGTCCGCCGGCTGGTGGCGAGGCCGAGGGTCGAGGCGATGTTGAGCGTCTCGATCATCATCGCCGCGTCGGCCCGGTTCAGGTGGGCGACGGCCAGCGCCGCCCCCGCTGTGCCCCAGGTGCCGTGCGGATGGGTGGTGACCAGCAGCTTGGCGGCGATGCCGATGCGCGATCCGATCTCGTAGCCGAGCGCCAGCGCGGTCACCAGGTCGGCGCCGGAGGATTTCAGGCGCGGCCCGGCGGCGAGGAGGGCCGGCACGACGTGGATCGCCGGATGGCCGCGGGCGTACTGGTTGCCCTCGTCCAGCTCCAGCATGGTTCCGGCCAGCCCGTTGAGCAAGGCGGCGGACCCGGCGGCGAAGCCCCGGCCGCTGCCGATGGCCGCGCAGTCGCCGGAACCGCCGGTCTCAGCCATGCGGCCCGCCAGCGCTTGGCATTCCGGCTCCTGCATGCCGGCGGCGATCACGCCGACGCAGTCCAGCAGCACCAGCTTCGCCCGCTCCACCACCGGGGCCGGCAGGTCGGCAAAGGTCAGGCCGGCGGCGAAGGTGCCCCAACGGTCGAGCCAGGACGGGCGGGCGGCGGCGAGCAGCACGCTCGCCGGCTTCACGTCAAAGGACAGGCTTGTCATGTCACCGCTCCCGAGCGGACGGCCCCTAGAGGCCGAGATAGGTGCGTTTCAATTCGGGGTCGCGCGCGATCTCGTCGGACGGTCCCGACAGCGCGAAGACGCCGTTTTCGAGGATGTAGGCCCGGCGGGCGACCTCCAGCGACTGCACGACGTTCTGCTCGACCAGCAGGATCGCCAGCCCGCCCGCGTTCAGTTGGCGGATCAGCCCGAACATCTCCTCGACCACCAGCGGCGATAGGCCGAGCGACGGTTCGTCGAGGATCAGCAGCAGCGGTTCGGCCATCATGCCGCGCCCGATGGCGAGCATCTGCTGCTCGCCGCCCGACAGCGTGCCGGCCAGCTGGCCCTCGCGCTCCTTCAGGCGGGGGAAGGTGGTGAAGATGCGCTCCAGGTTCCGCGCCCGGTTCGGCTTGCCGCGCCGGTAGCTGCCCAGCTCCAGATTCTCGCGGATCGACAGGTTGGGGAAGATCTTGCGGCCTTCCGGCACCTGGATCAGCCCCTCCTCCACGATGCGCGCGGCGGAGCGGCCGTCGATGCGGTTGCCGGCGAAGCGGATCTCGCCGGCCCAGGGCGGCAGCACGCCCGACAGCACCTTGTTCAGCGTCGTCTTGCCGACGCCGTTGGAGCCGAGGACCGTGACGATCTCGCGATCCAGCACGGCCATGTCGATGCCGCGCAGCACCTCGGTGGCGCCGTAGCCGGTCTTCAGCCCCTGGATGCTCAGAAGTGCGTCAGCCATGGGCCGCCCCCTCCGCCGCCAGACGGGCGGCGGCGCCGTGGCCGAGATAGGCCTCGATCACGCGGGGATCGGCGCAGACGACGGCGGGCTTGCCCTCGGCGATCATGCGGCCCTGCGCCAGCACATAGACGCGCTCGCACAGGTTCATCACCGCCTGCATGACGTGTTCGATCATCAGGATCGTCACCCCTTCGTCGCGGATGCCCCGGATCACCGGGATGATGTCGCGAATCTCCGACGGGTTCAGGCCGGCCAGCACCTCGTCCAGCAGCAGCAGCTTCGGCTCGGTGGCGAGCGCACGGGCCAGCTCCAGCCGCTTGCGCCCGGCCACCGTCAGGCCGCCGGCCGGCCGGTCCAGCTCGGCCGCCAGCCCGACGCGGCGGGCCACCTCGCGCGCCTTGCCGATGGCGTCGGCGCGCTTGGCGTGGCGCAGATAGGAGCCGACCGCGATGTTCTCGCACACCGTCAGCCCGGCGAAGGGCTGGACGATCTGGAAGGTGCGGCCGATGCCGCGCTCGGCGCGGCGGTGCGGCTCCTCGCCGGTGATGTCGGCGCCCTCGAACAGGATCCGCCCGTCGCTGGGTGCAACGAAGCCGGAGATCATCGAGAACAGCGTCGTCTTGCCGGCGCCGTTCGGCCCGATCAAGCCGATGATGCCGCCGGGCTCCAGCGCAATCGATGCGTTGTCCACCGCCATCAGGCCGCCGAAGCGCTTGGAGACGGACTCAACGGCCAGCATGGGACACCTCCTTGGCGCCGCGCGTCACCAACCCGCGGCCGCGGTCGCGCAGACGCTCCAGCAGGCCCAGGATGCCGCCGCGGGCGAAGGCGACGGCCAGCACCAGAACGCTGCCGAAGACGATCAGATCGATGCCGGGGATGCGGCCGGCGAATTGCTTGGCGAGTTCGCCCAGCCCATGCAGGGTCAGCGCCCCCACCACCGGCCCGAAGACCGTGCCGACGCCGCCGATGATCGGGGCGAGCAGAAGCTCCACCGAGATCCAGCTGCCGTAGGCGATGTGGGCGTCGATGTAGAGGAAATACTGGGCGTAGAGGCAGCCGGACAGCGCCGTCACCGCGCCCGACAGGGCCATGGCGCGCAGCTTCACCTTCAGGGAGTCGACGCCCAGCGCCTTGGCGGCGTCCTCGTTCTCGCGCACCGCGACGAGCTGCGCCCCGAAGCGCGAGCGCTGGATCCAGCGCGTCAGCAGCAGCACCCCGGTGACGAAGGCGAGGACCAGCCAATAGAAGACGGCGCGGTCGGCGAACTGCAGGTTGGCGGGGTGGACGTCCAGCTTGATCAGCAGGCCGGCGGCGCCGCCGGTGAAGGAGGCCGCGTTGGCGAGGATGCGGAACACCTCGGCGAAGGCCAGCGTCACCAACGCGAAGTAGGAGCCGCGCAGGCCGGAGCGGAAGCTGAGGAAGCCGATCACCCAGGCGACCGCCGCCCCCGCCGCCATCGCCAGCAGCAGCCCGGCCCAGGCGTTGACGCCGTAGTGCAGTTGCAGGATCGCCGTCACATAGGCGCCGGTGCCGAAGAAGGCGGCGTGGCCGAAGCTGAACTGGCCGCCGAAGCCGCCCAGGATGTTCCAGCCCTGCGCCCCCAGCGCCACGATCAGCGTGAAGACGAGGAAGTTCATCACCGGGCTGGACGTCACCACCAGCGGCAGCAGCGCGGCGAGAACGGCCAGGACGGCGATCGGGATCAGGTCGCGCGCGGTCATGCCTTGGCTCCGAACAGGCCGGTCGGCCGCACCAGCAGCACGGCGATGAAGATCAGGAAGATGCCGATCTGCCCCAGGCTGTCGCCCAGGAAGAGGCCGCACAGGCTCTCCACCACACCGATGAACAGGCCGCCGAGCAGCGCGCCGGGAAGCGAGCCCATGCCACCCAGCACCACCACCGTGAAGGCGACCAGCACGAAGGCGCTGCCGATGCGCGGGTTGACGTAGAAGGTCGGCATCAGCAGGCCGGCCGCCACGGCGAGGCAGGCGCAGCCCAGCCCGAAGGTGATGGCGTAGACATGCGGCACGTCGATGCCGACCAGATTGGCGCCCAGCTTCTCCTTGGCAACGGCGCGGATCGCCTTGCCGGTGTCGGTGCGGTTCAGCACGAGCCAGAGCAGCCCGGTCACCACCACCGCGACCCCCAGCCCGATCACCCGCGGGTAGGAGAGCAGCAGCGGCCCCAGCGCGACCACCTGGAAGGAATAATCGGTGTCGAGCGTGCGGGTATCCGACTGGAAGACGGCCAGCAGCACATTCTCCAGCACGATCGACAGGCCGAGCGTGACCAGCAGGATATTGCCGTCGTCGCCGTGGCTGGCCGGCCCGATGACGAAGCGCTGCAGCCCGTAGCCCAGCACGAACATCAACGGCACCAGCGGCACAATCACCAGATAGGGGTCGAGGCCGAGCCAGGCCCAGGCGACCCAGACCGCAAACATGGCGCAGGTCAGCAGCGCGCCATGGGCGAAGTTGATGATGTGGAGCACGCCGTAGATCAGCGTCAGGCCGAGGGCGATCAGCGCGTAGACCGCGCCGGTCATCAGCCCGTTCAGCGCCGCTTCCAGGATGATCTGAGGTGAATACATGGCAGCCCGCGCATGAGGGAAATGATCCCCCCACCCGTCCGGGCGGCCGTTGCGCGGCGCCACGGGACGGATGGGGAAATGCGGGAGGTGCGAAGGCGACGGGACGGATTACGCCGCCGGGTAGTTGGCCTTCGATTCCGCGAAGGTTTCGGGGAAGATCACCTTGATGTCCTCGCCCTGGATCTGCGTGTTGATCGGGGTGGCGCCCTCGTTCTGGCCGTTCACGAACTTCGTCGCGCCGTAGGGCATGATGTGGCCGGCGAATGTCGAGCTGTTCAGCGCCTCGATGATCGTCTTGCGGTCGGCGGAGCCGGCGCGCTCGATGGCGTCGGCCAACAGCAGAACGTTCGAATAGTTCAGCGGGACGTTGTAGGCGAAGGACTTGCCCTGCGCCTCCACCGCCTTGCGCAGCGCCAGGGCCTGCGGATTCTTCGGATCATGCCAGTGATTGCAGTCGATGACGTTCTGGGCGGCCTGCGGGAATTCCTTGACGAAGCGCCCATTCGACGCCGCCCCGCCGAGAACCGCATAGACACCCTTCGGCTTGATGCGCTGCTGCTGCATGGTGCGGGCGAGCAGGACGAACTCTCCGTAATAGTTGGACGGGATGACGAGGTCCGGGTTCAGCGAGCGGATGCGCAGCGCCACGTTGGACATGTCTCGCGCCGGGGTCGGGTGGGCGATGGTCTCCAGGATTTCGAAACCGCGCTTGGGCAACTCGGCCTGCAGCAGCTTGGCGAGACCGGAGCCGAACAGGCCGTCCTCATGCACCAGCACGACGGTCTTCGCCGGCTTGCCGGCCAACTCGTTGATCTTGGTCAGGTTGTCGAGCGCGACCTGCGTGACCTTGCCGAAACCGGGGCTGAAGCGGAAGGTGTTGGTCAGGCCGCGCGCCATGATCTGGTCCGACACGCCGACATCGACGAGATAGGGCAGATCGTAGCGCGCCGCCGCCTGCGAGGCGGCGAGGCAGATCGGGCTGGCGAAGCCGCCGACGATGGCACACACGCCCTCGGCCTGCATGCGTTCGACCTCCTGGGTGCCGGCCTCCGGCGTGGAGCGGGCGTCGCCGAAGACCATCTCGATCTTGGCCCCGCCCAACGCTTTGATGCCGCCCGCCGCGTTGATCTCGTTGATCGCCATCTCGGCGCCGAGCCGGCCGAGGTCGCCGTCATGGGCGAGCGCGCCGGTCACCGGCTGGAGGATGCCGATCTTCACGGCCGGGGTCTGCGCCCGCAGAATCGACGGGGCGCCCACCGTCGCGAAGGCGGCCGCCGCGGCGCCCGCCTTGAGCACCGTGCGGCGGGAAATGCCGGAGAGTGCGGAGTCCTGAACCGAACGTCCCATAACGCTCAACTCCTCTGCTTGATGGCCCGCGAGCCGCGGGTGGGCTTTTCGCCCGCTTTGTTCTTGTCGGTCTTGGCCGTGTCGGATCCGCGCGGCCGGCCCAGGGCCGGGCTCCAACGCCGCTCCCCGTCGTCGCCGATGCGCACCAGATCCATGTGGAAGCTGTAGCGGTCGGGCCGGTACAGCGCGTGCAGATGCTCCACCCCGCGGCCGGACGGGTCGTGCACGATGCGGGTCAGCGTCAGCAGCGGCGAGCCGATCTCCAGATCGAGCGCCGCCGCCGGCTCCGGCCCGGCGAGCGTGGCGTTGATCGCCTGGGTCGCCCGCTCGGTCTTCACGCCCGACCGCTCGATCAGCTCCAGCAGCGGACGCGCCGCCAGCTCCGCCTCCGAATAGGTCAGGCCGAGCCATTCCGGCACATGGGTGGTCAGGTAGGAGAAGGGCTCTCCGTCGATCAGGCGCACGCGCACCGACCGCTGGACCCGCTCGCCCGGCTTCAGGCCCAGGCTTTCGGCGATGGCCTCCGGCGGCGCGACGTAACCGAAGGAGAGCAGCTTCACGTCGGTGCTGCGCCCCATGTCGATCAGATGCGACAGCACGTTGGACAGGTCGGCGACGATGGGGCGGACCGCGCGGCTGTCATGGACGAAGGTTCCGGAGCCGGGCTTGCGCTGCACCAGCCCTTCCTTCTCCAGCAGGTCGAGCGCCCGGCGCACGGTCACCCGCGACACCGCGTGCTCGGCGGCCAACGCCGGTTCGCCCGGCAGGCGCCCGCCCGGCGGCAGGTCGCCGGCGACGATGCGGTCGCGCAGCAGCAGATAGATCCTGCGCGCCTTCAGCGGTTCGACCGACGACTTCACTGTGCCCCGCCTCCCTCTCACTGGAAACCGGCGTCTGTCTCTCCATAAGACAGGAACCTGTATGATTGATAATACAGCTTAGGTCAACAGCGATGTTGGGGAAGCGGACGATCGGCGCCGGGACCCTTGTCGGATTTCGCAGGGACGAAAAGCAAACGGCCCGCCTCGGGGGGAGGCGGGCCGTTCGGTGTCGATCGTTTTCAACGCGTCAGTGACTGATCATCCACGGTCTTGCCGTCGGGAAGCCCTTCGCCCCGTCGGGGGTGCGGAGCACTGAGCGTCCCTTCTTGCCGCCGCCACCGCCGCAACCGCAGCCCGGCCCGTGCTTGTGCGTCGGCCCGACCTCCGACAGCAGCTTGGGCCGGTCGGCGCTGCGCTCGTTGGTGGCGTGCGCCGTCCGGACGGTGGCCGACAGCCCGGAGAAGGCCGGCGCCATGCGGATCACCCGTTGCGACGGTGTTCCGCAATCGGGACAGGGCTGCGGCAGGCCGCTTTCCGCCATCGGCCGCATTCCCGTGAAATCACCGCAGCTCGGGCACTCGTAATCGTACATCGGCATGGCGCGGCCTCCCCTCTCCCGTTACACGCGGTCTTGAGCGATCGGCATGTCGACGTCGCCCTTGATGAACTTCGTCGGCCCGTCGGCGTTCGGGGTGATGTCGAAGTCGAAGATCTGCGTCGGCAGGAACAGGGTGGCGCAGGCGTTCGGCACGTCGACCACGCCGCTGATGTGGCCCTGCACCGGTGCGGTGCCGAGGATCGAGTAGGCCTGGGCGCCGGAGTAGCCGAACTTCTTCAGATACTCGATGGCGTTGAGGCACGCCTGCCGGTAGGCGACATGGACGTCCAGGTAGTGCTGCTCGCCCGCCTCGTCGACCGAGATGCCCTCGAAGATCAGGTAGTCGTTGTAGGTCGGGACGATCGGGCTCGGCTTGAAGATCGGGTTCTTGATCCCGTACTTCGCCATGCCGTCCTTGATCAGGTTGACCTTGAGATGCGCCCAGCCGGCCATCTCGATGGCGCCGCAGAAGGTGATCTCGCCGTCGCCCTGGCTGAAATGCAGGTCGCCCATCGACAGGCCGGCGCCCTTCACATAGACCGGGAAGTAGATGCGCGAGCCGCGCGACAGGTCCTTGATGTCGCAGTTCCCGCCATGCTCGCGCGGCGGCACGGTGCGGGCGCCCTCCGCCGCCGCCTTGTCGCGGGCCTCGCCCTTCAGCCGGCCCATGTGCGCGGTCGGCGCGTGGGGCGGGTTGGCGAGGCCGGGGACGCGGGTCGGGTTGGTGTCGATCAGCGCCTGCTCGCGCTTGTTCCACTTGGCCAGCAGGTCGTGCGACGGCAGGCAGCCGATCAGGCCGGGATGGATCAGCCCGGCGAAGCGCACGCCGGGG
Organism: Azospirillum sp. UENF 312511; assembly: GCF_058780635.1. Taxonomy (NCBI): domain Bacteria; kingdom Pseudomonadati; phylum Pseudomonadota; class Alphaproteobacteria; order Rhodospirillales; family Azospirillaceae; genus Azospirillum; species Azospirillum sp. UENF 312511. The sequence continues at coordinate 1,292,557 of NZ_JBSNCG010000001.1, forward strand.
ATGTGGCGCGACTTGGTGAACATGCCCTCGAAGTCCCAGATCGACTTCTGGGCCAGCGGGAAATGCTCGGTCAGGAAGCCGCCGCCGTTCTGCTTGGAGAAGAAGCCGTTGAAGCCCCACTGCTGCTGCGGGAAGGCTCCGATGTCCAGCAGGTCGACGACCAGCAGGTCGCCCGGCTCCGCCCCCTCGACCCCGACCGGACCGGACAGGAAATGCACCTGGCTGAGGTCGACGTCGCGCACGTCGGCGGCATCGTCGTCGTTTTTGATCTGGCCGCCGGTCCAGTCGTAGCATTCCAGGATGAAGTCGTCGCCCGGCTTCACCGTCACCGCCATCGGGATGTCCGGATGCCAGCGGTTGTGGATCATATCGTTCTCGTAGGGAGACTGCGACAGGTCGGCCTTGATCAGGGTGTCAGCCATGGTTTGCTCTTCCTTATTGGTGGACTGATGGGTGGCGAAGGAGTGGTGGGGGCCTCAGGCCGCCAATTCCCGGAAGCCGTCCGGGAAGGGGTTGGGCTCGATCAGGTCCCGGGTCTCGAAGACCACGTCGAACTGGCCGTCGCGCCGGGCGCGGCCGATGCGGGTCCGGGTCCACAGGTGATGGTTCTCGTGGATGCGCAAGGCGCCGGCCGGCGCCGCGGCGAACTCGATGCCGGGCGAGGCGGCGACGACCCGCGCCACGTCGAAGCTGCCGGCCTTCTCGACCGCCAGCTTCCACAGCCAGGGGCCGAGATAGGCGTTGTGGGTGACGTCGCCGATGACGCTGTCCGCCCCCCACATCGCCTTGAAGGCGGCGACGAAGGCACGGTTGGCCGGCAGTTCCAGGCTCTGGAAGTATTTGGCGCAGGTGAAGGCGCCGGCGATGTAGTCGCCGCCGATGCCCATCATCTCGTCCTCGGTGACGCTGTTGGTCATCAGGATCTGGCGGTCCAGCTCGATCCCGGCGGCCTTGAGCTGCTTGTAGAAGGCGACGTTCGAGCCGCCGACGACGATGGCGTAGACGACGTCGGGCTTGGCCGCCCTGATCCGCGCGACGATGCTCTCGAAACGGGTGTCGCCGAGTTCGGCGTAGTCCTCGCCGACGACGCGGCAGCCCTTGGCCTCGATGTGGCGCCGCGCGATGGCGTTCGACGCGCGCGGCCAGATGTAGTCCGACCCGACAAGGAAGAAGCTCTTCGCCCCCTTCTCGCGCATCACCCAGTCCAGCCCGGCGAGGATCTGCTGGGTCGCCTCCTGCCCGGTGTAGATGACGTGGCGGGACTGCTCCAGCCCCTCGTAGAAGGTCGGGTAGTAGAGCAGGCCGTCGCGCTTCTCCAGGACCGGCAGCACCTCCTTGCGCGAGGCCGAGGTCCAGCAGCCGAAGATCGCCGCCACCTTGTCCTGCCCCAGCAGCTTGTCGGCGCGGTTGGCGAAGGTCGGCCAGTCGCTGGAGCCGTCCTCCTGCACGATCTCGATGCGGCGGCCCAGCACGCCGCCGGCCTCGTTGATCTGCTGGATCGCCAGCATCTCCGCCTGGATCGACCCGCCCTCGCTCAGCGCCATGGTGCCGGTGGCAGAATGGAGGATGCCGACCTTCACCGCCTCGTCGGTGACGGCGATGCCGCTCTTGTTCACCGCCGCGGTCGCCGGGGCGCCCGGCGCCAAGCCCTGGACGCGCCGCACCGTGCCCGCCGCCATCATGCGCCCAGCGACCGAGGCGCGGCGGCGCAGCGCCGATTGCAGGCTGACCTCCGCCAGGAAGTTGTTGACCTCGCGGCTCAGCTCGTCGGCGTGGCCGGCGACCTGCGAGGCGGCGCCGAGCACCTGCCCGGCCGCCATGCCGGTGTCGGACGCGGCGTCCGAGACGCCGACGATGTTGGAGGCCACGCTCTCGGTGCCGCGCGCCGCCGCCTGCACGTTGCGGGCGATCTCGCGGGTGGCGGCCCCCTGCTGCTCGACGGCGGCGGCGATGGCCGAGGCGATCTCGTTGATCTCGGCGATGGTGCCGGCAATGGCGCGGATGGCCTCCACCGCCTCCGCCGTCGCCGACTGGATGGCGCCGACCTGGGTGGCGATGTCCTCGGTCGCCTTGGCGGTCTGGTTGGCCAGCGTCTTGACCTCGCTGGCGACGACGGCAAAGCCTTTGCCGGCCTCCCCCGCCCGCGCCGCCTCGATGGTCGCGTTCAGCGCCAGCAGGTTGGTCTGCCCGGCGATGCCCTGGATCAGCCCGATCACCTGCCCGATGCGCGCGGCGCTGTCGGCGAGGCTCTGCACCACGGCGTCGGTGCGGCGGGTGTCGGCCACCGCCTTGCCGGCGATGGCCGCCGACGAGGCGACCTGCCGGCCGATCTCCTGGATCGAGGCCGACAGCTCCTCGGTCGCCGTCGCCACGGTCTGCACGTTCATCGACGCCTGGGCCGAGGACTCCGACATCGCCGCGGACAGCCGGTTGCTGCGCTCGGCGGTGCCGCTCATCGCGGTGGCGGTGTCGGTCATCTCGCCGGCCGCCGAGGAGACGGTTTGCACCAGCCGGCCGACCTTGCCTTCGAAGTCGCGGGTCAGCGCCTCCAGCCGGGCCGCGCGCTCCTCCGTCGCCTTGCGCTCGGCGTCGCGCTGCGCCTCGTGGGCGGCGCGGGCCTCGGCGGCGGCGGCGATGCGGTCGAGGGCGGCGGCGAGGTCGCGTTGCGGATCGTTGCCGCCGCCCGCCGCATCGCCGGCCAGCGCGGCGGCCCGCTCGCCGAGCCGCCGCAGTCCGGCGCCCTGGCGGTGGGCCAGCGCCGCGGCTGCGGCGGCCAGCGCGGCCGAGAGGACGAGGCCGGCGGTCGGCACAATGGGCGACCCGGCCAGCGGCGTCGCCACGGCGGTCAGCAGGGCGACCACGGCGCAGGCGGTGGACGCGGACTTGGCGGATGTCATGGCGCATCCTTCTGTGGTGGGAGGTGGGGTGCGGGCAGTGGGTGCCCCCACCCCGACCCTCCCCCGCTCACGCAGGGGAGGGAGAACCAAGTCCCCTCCCCTGCGAAGCGGGGGAGGGTTAGGGAGGGGGCAATCCCCGCTTAGGGAGGGGGCAATCCCCGGCCGCGCCCTAAACCGACAGCAGCCGCGCGACCTTCGCCTCGTCGACCTGATCGCGACTGTCCTCATGGACGATCTCGCCGTTCTCGATCACCAGCACGCGGTCGGCGATGTCGAGCGCGAAGCTCAGCACCTGCTCCGACACGATGATGCTGAGGCCCTTCTCGTCGCGGATGCGGCGCAGGGTGCGGGCCATCTCGCGGATGATCGACGGCTGGATGCCCTCCGTCGGCTCGTCCAGCAGCAGCACCTTCGGCTTGGTGGCGAGCGCGCGGGCGATGGCCAACTGCTGCTGCTGCCCGCCCGACAGGTTGCCGCCGCGCCGGCCCTTCATCTCCAGCAGCACCGGGAACAGCTCGTAGAGGTCGCCCGGCACGCTGCGCCCGCCATGGACGCTGAGCCCCGTCTCGATGTTCTCCTGCACCGTCATGGTCGGGAAGATCATGCGGCCCTGCGGGACATAGGCGACGCCCTTCGCCACCCGCTCGTAGCTCTTCAGGCCGGTGATCTCGTCGCCGCCGATGCGGATGGCCCCGGAGCGCGTCGGGACGATCCCCATCAGCGACTTCATCAGCGTCGTCTTGCCCATGCCGTTGCGGCCCATGATGGCGACGATCTCGTTGGGCGCCACGGTGAAGTCCAGCCCATGCAGGACCTCGCTCTCGCCGTAGGACACGCGGAGTTGATTGACGGACAGCATCTCTTGATCCCCCGCTGAATGGCCTGGATAAACTCAATGGCCCAGATAGACTTCGACGACCTTGGGATCGTTCTTCACCCGCTCCATGCTGCCTTCCGACAAGATCTTTCCCTGGTGCAGCACCGTGACGCGGTGTGCGATGTCCTCGACGAACTTCATGTCGTGCTCGATCACCAGCACCGAGCGGTTCTGGATGATGCGGTTCAGCAGCTCGGCGGTCTTCTTGCGCTCGTTCACGCTCATGCCGGCGACCGGCTCGTCGAGCATCAGCAGCTCGGGGTCCTGGATCAGCAGCATGCCGATCTCCAGCCATTGCTTCTGCCCATGGCTGAGATACTCGGCGCGCTGGTCGAGATGGTCGGAGAGGAAGATCATCTCGGCGATCTCGGCCACCCGCTCGCGCACCGCGGCGTCCCGTTTGAAGGCGAGCGCGCCGAACACGCTGCGGCCGCGGGGGTAGGAGATTTCCAGATTCTCGAACACCGTCAGGTCGTCGTAGATCGACGGGTTCTGGAACTTGCGCCCGACGCCGGCCGTGACGATCTGGTGCTCCTTCATCGCGGTCAATTCCTTGTTGCGGAACTTGATGGAGCCGCCGGACGCCTTGGTCCGCCCGCAGATGAGGTCGAGCACCGTGGTCTTGCCGGCGCCGTTGGGGCCGATGATGACGTGGATCTCGTTGCTGTCGACGTAGAAGGACAGGTCGTTGACCGCCTTGAACCCGTCGAACGACACGGTCAGCCCTTCGACCGCCAGCAGATAATCGGTGTTGTTGGCCATGCTCCGTCCCTCCTCAGTCGGCGGCGGTGTGGGGCGGGATGATCGGCGCCGCGGCAGCGGGGATCGTCGTCCGTCCGACGGTGGGGCGGCGCAGCCGCGGAGCGATGTACTGCTGGTAGAGCCCGGCCAGCCCGTTGGGGAACACCATCACCACGCCGATGAACAGGGCGCCCATGGCGAACAGCCACAGCTCCGGGAAGCTCTCCGACAGCATCGTCTTGGCCCAGTTGACCAGCAGCGTGCCGTAGACCGCGCCCAGCAGCGACAGCCGGCCGCCGACCGCGCAGTAGATGACCATCTCGATCGACGGCACGATGCCGACGAAGGACGGCGACATGAAGCCGACCTGCAGCGTGAACATCGCGCCGCCCACCGCCGACAGCGCCGCGGCGAAGCAGAAGACGAAGATCTTGAAGTTGGCGACGTCGTAGCCGGAGAAGCGGACCCGGTCCTCCTTGTCGCGCAGCGCCACCAGGATGCGCCCGAGCTTGGAGCGGCGGACGGTGAGGCAGAGCAGGATGCAGCCGATCAGCAGCGCCGCGTTGACGAAGTAGAGCACCAGCTTCGCCTCGTCGGTGCGGATGTCCCAGCCCTTCAGCGTGCGCAGGTCGGTGATGCCGTTGATGCCGCCGGTGTAGCCCTGCTGGCCGACGATCAGGATGGTCAGGATGGCGGCGAAGGCCTGGGTGATGATGGCGAAATAGACGCCGCCAACCCGCCGCTTGAACATCGCCAGCCCGACGATGAAGGCGAGCAGTGCCGGAACCGCCACCACCGCGACGATGGAGAAGGTCAGGCTGTGGAACGGCTCCCAGAACCAGGGCAGCGCCGTCAGCTGGTTCCAGTCCATGAAATCGGGGATGCCGGGAGTGGACTGGATCTTGGTCGCCTCGGGGCTGGAGGCCTCCAGCTTCAGGAACATCGCCATGCAGTAGCCGCCGATGCCGAAGAAGATGCCCTGCCCCAGCGACAGGATGCCGGCGCTGCCCCAGCACAGCACGAGGCCAAGCGCCACAAAGGCGTAGGTCAGGTACTTGCCGACCATGTTCAGCCGGAAGATGTCGAGCCCCAGCGGCAGGACGATCACCAGCAGGGCGGCCAGCAGCAGGATGCCGGCGACGTCGCCGTCGATGCGCCCGAGAAGGCCGTTTTGAGGGTTGCGCGTCATGGTGAAGGACTCCTCAGCGGCGGACTTTGAGGACGAACAGGCCCTGCGGGCGCAGCATCAGGATCACGACGACGGTCAGCAGCGTCAGCACCTTGGCGGTCGAGCCGCTGAGGAAGAACTCCATCGTCGACTGAGCCTGGCTGATGGTGAAGGCCGACGCGATGGTGCCGATCAGGCTCTGGGCGCCGCCGAACACCACCACCAGGAAGGTGTCGACGATGTAGAGCTGGCCCGAGGTCGGGCCGGTCGAGCCGACCATGGTGAAGGCGCTGCCCGCCACCCCGGCGATGCCGCAGCCGAGCCCGAAGGTGTAGCGGTCGACCTTCTCGGTGTTGATGCCGACGGCGCCGGCCATAGTGCGGTTCTGCATCACCGCCCGCACGCCCTGGCCCCAGCGCGAGCGGAACATCACGGCGTAGATGACGACGGTGATGGCCATGGTCAGGGCCATGACGAACAGGCCGTTGATCGGAACCTCGATGGTGTCGGTGACGGCGACCGAGCCCATCAGCCAGTCCGGCAGGACCACGCCGACCTCGCGCGCGCCGAAGACCGAGCGGAAGACCTGCTGAAGGATCAGGCTCAGCCCCCAGGTCGCCAGCAGCGTGTCGAGCGGTCGGCGGTAGAGGAAGCGGATCATCCCCCACTCCACCAGCATCCCCAGCGCCCCGCTGGCGAAGAAGGCCAGGATCATGGCGATGAAGAAATAGGCCGGGAACAGCGCCGGCACGGTGCTGGAGATGAAGTTGGAGCAGAGATAGGTCACGTAGGCGCCGAGGATCATGAACTCCCCGTGCGCCATGTTGATGACGCCCATCTGCCCGAAGATGATGGCGAGGCCCAGCGCCATCAGCACGAAAACGGAAAAGAGAATGAGCCCCGCGAATCCCTGCATGGCAAAGATCGACCCGAGCTCGGCCAGGCTGTAGCCCTCGAACATGATGGGAACTCCCGTGCGGTGATGCGGCGGAGTGCGGAGGCGGTTGCCCCCTCCCCGACCCTCCCCCTCTTCGAGGGAGAGGGGGCCAACTGCGAAGTGGCGGCCGTCCCCTCTCCCGCGGCAGCGGGGGAAGGTTAGGGAGGGGGCAACCGAAGCCGACGCCCCGCCCCTTACTGGTAGCCCTTCGGGAACGGGTTCGGCTCGATGAGGTCCGCCGTCTCGTAGACGACGTCGAACTGGCCGTCCGGACGGGCGCGGCCGACGCGGGTCTTGCTCCACAGGTGATGGTTCCCGTGGACGCGGACATAGCCTTCCGGCGCGCCGCTGAACTCGATGCCCTCCGACGCGACGGCGATCTTGTCGATGTCGAAGCTCTGCGCCTTCTCCACCGTCAGCTTCCACAGCCAGGGGCCGAGGTAGCCGGCCTGGGTCACGTCGCCGATGACGCTGTTGGCGCCCCACATCTTCTTGAAGGCGGCGACGAACTTCTCGTTGTTTGGATTTTGCAGCGACTGGAAGTACTTCATGCAGGCGTAGGCGCCGGCGATGTTCTCGCCGCCGATGCCGAGCATCTCGTCCTCGGTCACAGAGATGGTCATCAGCACCTGCTTGTTCAGGTCGATGCCCGCCGCCTTCATCTGCTTGTAGAAGGCGACGTTCGAGCCGCCGACCACCGAGGCGTAGATGACGTCCGGCTTGGTCAGCTTGATCTTGTTGATGACCGAGTTGAACTGGGTGTGGCCGAGCGGGAAATACTCCTCGCCCACCACCTTCTGGCCCTTCATCTCGATGTGCTTGCGGGCGATCTTGTTGGAGGTGCGCGGCCAGATGTAGTCGGAGCCGATCAGGAAGAAGCTCTTGGCGCCCTTCTCCTTGGTCACCCAGTCCAGCCCGGCGAGGATCTGCTGCGTCGCCTCCTGCCCGGTGTAGATGACGTTCTTCGACTGCTCCAGCCCTTCGTAGAAGGTCGGGTAGTAGAGCATGCCGTTGTACTGCTCGAACACCGGCAGCACCGCCTTGCGCGAGGCCGAGGTCCAGCAGCCGAACACCGCCGCCACCTTGTCCTCGACCAGCAGCTTGCGCGCCTTCTCGGCGAAGGTCGGCCAGTCGCTGGCGCCGTCCTCCTGGATCACCTCGATCTTGCGGCCGAGCACGCCGCCCATCTCGTTGATCTGGGCGATGGCCAGTTTTTCGGCCTGCACCGAACCGGTCTCCGAGATCGCCATGGTGCCGGTGGTGGAATGCAGGATGCCGACCTTCACCGTGCTGTCGGTGACCGCCAGCTTCGTCGTGTTGACGGCGTCGGTCGGCAGCGCCTGGGCCAGCGCGCCGCGCGGCAGCAGCCCGACGGCCGGCAGCGCCGCCATGCCGAGGAGGAGCTTGCGGCGGAGCGGCGACGGCAGCCCGCCAACGGGCTTGCCCGCATCGATCTTATCCGAGGACATGAAACCTCCTGATGTTCGCCGTTGTCGCCTTGCAACGACGGCGCGCAACCGGGTGCGGCCGTCGAACAGGCGGAGTTTTTTTGGGGGGTGGGCGGAACGTTCCGCGTTAGGACAGCCCGATGGTTGGCCGAACAGTGCATCGCAGCAATACGTGGATTTGCGTATAGGGGCGTCGGTCGGCAAATCGTTATAAAATCGCGGGAGACTGAAAGCGCCCGAGCACCCGCAACCACCCGAAAGCGAGTGGAACAGTTGCCTCTACTCGCAAGAAACGACGTGATTCAACTCTGTTGTCTGGCCGATCTGTTCCTGACAGACTGACGGAGACGCAGGCTTTATTGTCGAAAATGCCCGGAAACAGAACCGGTAAATAATCAGTAATACGAACATATCCTCAGGAGGGTGAATGGGGCCGATGGCGGGGCGCCAGAGGGTGGTCGCGATCCGGCGGACCTACAACCGGTGGGTCGCCAACCAGACGCTGGAGGATTACGCGCTGCGCTTCACCGCGCGGAAGGCGCGGCGGTGGTCGCCGTTGCGGGTCGCCAACACGGCCCTCGGCTCGATCTCCTTCCTGGCTCTGGAGGCCATCGGCGGAGCGATCACGCTGAGCTACGGCTTCACCAACGCGGCCCTCGCCATCCTGGCCGCCGCCGTCCTGATCTTCGCCAGCGCCCTGCCGATCAGCTACTACGCCAGCCGCTACGGTGTGGACATGGACCTGCTGACGCGCGGCGCCGGCTTCGGCTACATCGGCTCGACCATCACGTCGCTGATCTACGCCTCCTTCACCTTCATCTTCTTCGCCATCGAGGCGGCAATCATGGCGACGGCGCTGGAGATGGTCTTCGGCCTGCCGCTGGCCGCTGGCTACGTCGTCAGCTCGCTTCTGGTCATCCCGCTGGTCGCCTATGGCTTCACCGTCATCAGCCGCCTCCAGCTGTGGACCCAGCCGCTGTGGCTGGCGCTGCACGCCCTGCCCTTCCTGTTCATCGCCGTCCAGGACCGCGAAGCCTTCAGCGCCTGGACCAGCTTCACCGGCCAGGCGGCCGACGCCGGCGGCGCCTTCGACCTGATGCTGTTTGGTGCTGCGGCGTCGGTGGTGTTCTCGTTGCTGGCGCAGATCGGCGAGCAGGTCGATTTCATCCGCTTCCTGCCCTACGACCCCGCCGCCACCGGCGCCAAGCGGCTGCGCTGGTGGGCGGCGCTGGTCGCCGCCGGGCCGGGCTGGATCGTCATCGGCACGATCAAGCTGCTGCTCGGCTCCTTCCTGGTGGTGCTGGCGCTGCAGAACGCCGTGCCGTTGGAGATGGCGGCGGAGCCGACGCAGATGTACCTCGTCGCCTTCCAGTATGTGACGCCGTCGCCGCAGTTGGCCCTCGGCCTGACCGGCCTGTTCGTCGTGCTGTCGCAACTCAAGATCAACGTCACCAACACCTACGCCGGCTCCATCGCCTGGTCGAACTTCTTCTCGCGCCTGACCCACAGCCATCCCGGCCGGGTGGTGTGGGTGGTGTTCAACGTCGTCATCGGCCTGATGCTGATGGAGCTGGGCATCTACAAGACGCTGGAGCCGGTGCTGGGCCTCTATTCCAGCGTCGCCGCCTCCTGGATCGGCGCGCTGGTCGCCGATCTGGTGGTCAACAAGCCGCTGGGCCTCAGCCCGCGCCACGTCGAGTTCAAGCGCGCCCACCTCTACGACATCAACCCGGTGGGCGTCGGCGCGATGCTGCTGGCGACGGTGCTGTCGATGCTGGCCTTCCTCGACGCGCTGGGGCCGACGCTGAAGGTCTGCGCGCCCTTCCTCGCCTTCGGCACCGCCTTCGTCGCCGCTCCCGCCATCGCCTGGGCGACGCGCGGCGGCACCTACATCGCGCGCCGCCCCTTCGACGACTGGAACGGCGCGGAGGCGGTCCGCTGCTGCATCTGCCAGCACGCCTTCGAGACGGAGGACATGGCTCACTGCCCGGTCTATGCCGGGGCGATCTGCTCGCTCTGCTGCTCGCTGGACGCCCGCTGCGGCGACGGCTGCAAGACCGACGCCCGGCTGGGCGTGCAGCTGCGCCGCGCGCTGGACGCCGTATTGCCGCCGCGGGCGGCGACGGCGCTGAAGGCCCGGCTCGGCCATTATCTGGGCGTCCTGCTGATGCTGGCGTTGGCGGTCGGCGCCGTGCTGTCGCTGGTCTACGTCGAGGTCGCCTCGGTCAACGCCGAGGCGCAGGCGCTGATCGGCAGCACGCTGTGGAAGGTCTACTTCATCCTGATGATCGTCGCCGGCGTCGCCACCTGGCTGTTCGTGCTGGCGCGCGAGAGCCGCAAGGTGGCGCAGGAGGAGACGCAGAAGCAGACCGCCCTACTGATCCAGGAGATCGAGGCCCACGAGCGCACCGACGCCCAACTCCAGAAAGCCAAGGAGGCGGCGGAGGCGGCGAACCTCGCCAAGAGCCGCTATCTGGTCGGGATCGGCCACGAGTTCCGCACGCCGCTCAGCGCCATCTTCGGCTATGCGCAGATCCTGGAGCGCGATGCGGCCATGCCGCCGCATCGGGTCGACGCCGTCCGCGTCATCCGGCGCAGCGCCGAGCATCTGGCCGGCCTGCTCGACGGGCTGCTCGACGTGTCGAAGATCGAAAGCGGCCGGCTGCAGCTGAACCGGGGTGAGGTGCGCTTCGGCGACCTGCTCGACCAGCTCGTCGGCATGTTCCACCTGCAGGCGGAAGCCAAGGGCATCGCCTTCCGCTTCGACGCCCCGGAGGACCTGCCGCCGGTCGTCTTCACCGACGAGGGGCGCATCCGCCAGATCCTCATCAACCTGCTGTCCAACGCCATCAAGTTCACCGATTCCGGTTCCGTCTGCCTGCGCGTGCGCCACCGCAGCCAGATCGCCGAGTTCGAGGTGGAGGACACCGGCCCCGGCATCGCCGAGGCCGACCGCGAACGCATCTTCGAACCGTTCGAGCGCGGGTCGGCCGCCAACCCGATGGTGCCCGGCATGGGGCTCGGCCTGACCATCACGAAACTGCTGACCGAGGTGATGGGTGGCGAGATCACCGTGACCAGCACGCCCGGCACGGGCAGCCTGTTCCGGGTGCGGCTGATGATGTTGGCGGCGATGCTGTCCAACGCCGCCAGCCAGCCCGACCATCCGATCCGCGGCTATCGCGGCCCGCGCCTGACCGTGCTGGTCACCGACGACGACCTCGCCCACCGCAGCCTGCTGTCCGACCTGCTGGCGGAGTTGGGCTTCACCGTGTTCAAGGCGACCGACGGGCCGACCTGCCTCGCCATGGCGGAACTGCACCGGCCGGACATCCTGCTGCTCGACATCTCCATGCCCGGCATGAACGGGCTGGAGGTGGCGCGGCGCCTGCGCGGCGCCGGCCACAGCGACACCACCATCATTCTGGTGTCCGCCGACACGCGGGAGGACCGCTCCGGCTCCGGTGCTGACGGCGACCAGCCCCACGACGGCTTCGCCGCCAAGCCGGTGTCCATCCCAAAGCTGCTGGCCTGCATCGGCCGGCTGCGCGGAATCGAATGGGAGTACGAGACGCCGGCCGACACCGACGCCGGGCCGCCGGTCTTCGCCACGTCGGAGCTGCCGCCGCAGCACCACATCGCCGAGCTGATCCATCTCGGCCGCATCGGCTACGTGCGCGGCATGCAGGCCAAGCTCGCCGAGATCGCCGCCTCCCATCCGGAGTTGGAGCGCTTCGTCGGCCGCATGCGCACGCTCGTCAGCAATTACGACCTCAACCAGTATATGGCCGCGCTGGAGGCGGTGTACCGCGATGACAGCCATGACAAGCCCTGCCCCGGTAAGCCACGCCATGACAAAACCCGCCATGACGAGTCCAGCCATGACGATGAAGCCCGTAACCAGACCGCGTGACGTCGTCCTCGTCGTCGACGATTCACCCGAAGCCCTCAGCTTCCTGACCGACGCGCTGGAGGAGGCCGGGGTGACCGTGCTGGTGGCGCTGGACGGCCGCAAGGCGCTGGCCCTGCTGGAGCAGGTGACGCCCGACGTGATCCTGATGGACGCCATCATGCCGGGGCTGGACGGTTTCGAGACCTGCCGGCAGTTGAAGCGCAGCAGTCAGGTCGCCCATGTCCCGGTGATCTTCATGACCGGGCTGACCGAGACGGAGCACATCCTGAAGGGCTTCGCAGCCGGCGGGGTCGATTACGTCACCAAGCCCATCGTCGCCGAAACCCTGATCGCCCGCATGTACGCCCACCTCGCCAACGCCCGCGTCGCCCAGAGCACGCGGGCGGCGCTGGACGTCACCGGCCGCACCCTGCTGGCCGCCAACCACCGCGGCGAGGTGCTGTGGTGCACGCCGCAGACCACCCGCATGCTGGAGGCGGCCTTCGGAACCGCCGGAGGGGACGGCGTCTCCTTGCCGGAGGAGGCGCGGCGCTGGCTGGCCGACCGTCAGGCCGGCGGCCCTGGGCGCAAGCCCGACAGCGTGGTGATCGCCACCGGCGCGGACGGCCGCCGCCTGCGCCTGAGCCCGGTCGGCCAGACCGGTCCCGACGAAATCCTCCTTCAACTGGCCGAGGAGTCGGGCGCCGGCGAGGACACGCAGTTAAAGGATAAGCTGTCGCTGACCCCGCGGGAGGCGGAGGTGCTGATGTGGGTCGCCAACGGCAAGCCAAACCGCGACATCGCCGAAATCCTCGGCCTCAGCCCGCGCACGGTCGACAAGCATCTGGAGCAGATCTACGCGAAGCTCGGCGTCGAGAACCGCGCCGCCGCCGCCGCGATGGCGGTGCGGGCGCTGAACGGCCGGTAGGGGGCCTCAGCCGGTCAGCCGGACATAGACGGCCGGGAGGATTTCGGGCAATTGCTCCACCCGATCGACCGGCAGCACGTTGCGCCGGCCGAAGATGCGGTGATGCGTTTGCGGATCCCGGCCTCGTGCGCGACGATCTCGGCCTCGACGGCGGCCGCCGGATAGCCGAACTCCAGCGCGGCGAAGCGCTGCTTGGTGGATTCCTTTAAATCCTTCGCCACGCTCTGGTAGCCGGGGTTGTAGGCGACGACGAGCTGGAAGTCGGGGTGGGCGGTCAGCAACTCGTTGCGCTTGTCGAGTGGCAGCGCCCGCCGGTCGTCGGTCAGGGGATGGATGACGACCGTGGTGTCGGCGCGCGCCTCCACGACCTCGTCGAGGTAGCAGATGGCGCCGTGGCGCACCGCCAGGGTCAGCGGTCCGTCCTGCCACACCGTCCCCTCCGCCTCCAGCAGGTAGCGGCCGAGGAGGTCGGAGGCGGTCAGGTCCTCGTTGCAGGCCACGGTGACGAGCGGCCGGCCGAGCCGCCACGCCATGTGTTCGACGAAGCGGGTCTTGCCGCAGCCGGTCGGCCCCTTCAGCATCACCGGCAGGCGGTCGGCGTGCGCCGCCTCGAACAGGGCGATCTCGTCACCGGCCGGGCAATAATAGGGTTCCCGCGCGATCCGGTAGCTGTGGAGCGCCATGCCGACCGCCTTTCGCGATGCGCTTGCCGAGGATCAGCGGTGCGCCGGCTCATCCGCCGGGATGCCGTCGATCGGGCATTCGGGCGTGCCGACCGTCGGGCGGGTGAAGGACTCCACCATGGCCCGCGTGCCCTCGGGATCGCTCACCCATTGCCGGTAGAAGTCGTAAGGGCAGGCCGCCTCCCCCTTCACCCCGTCGTGGCTGTTGATCATGCCGGTGTAGCCGCGGTGGACCAGCTTGAAGAGGTGGTTCTCCGACTGCCCGTGCTTGCGGAAGTCGCGGATCAGCGACTTGGAGAGCTGGGCGTACTGGATGCCGTACTCCTCCTCGCCGCATTCGCCGAGCGTGCGGCCGTCGAAGCCGACGATGGCGGAATGGCCGAAGTAGGAATAGACGCCGTCGAAGCCGGCGGCGTTGGCCACCGCGACGTAGGTGTTGTTGGCCCAGGCCATCGCCTTGGCCATCAGCACCTGCTGGTCCTTGGCCGGGTACATGTAGCCCTGGCAGCGGACGATCAGCTCCGCCCCCTTCATGGCGCAGTCGCGCCAGATTTCGGGATAATTGCCGTCGTCGCAGATGATCAGGCTGATCTTCAGCCCCTTCGGCCCCTCAGACACGTAGGTGCAGGTGCCGGGGTACCAGCCCTCGATCGGCACCCAGGGCATGATCTTGCGGTATTTCTGCACGATCTCGCCCTGATCGTTCATCAGGATGAGCGTGTTGTAAGGCGCCTTGTGGGGGTGCTCCTCGTGCCGCTCCCCGGTCAGGGAGAAGACGCCCCACACCTTCGCCTTGCGGCAGGCGGCGGCGAAGATCGCCGTCTCGTCGCCGGGGATGGTCGCGGCGGTCTCGTACATCTCCTTGGAATCATACATGATTCCGTGGGTGGAATATTCGGGGAAGATCACGAGGTCGAGGCCGGGCAGGCCCGTCTTCATGCCGATCAGCATGTCGGCGATCTTCTGCGCGTTCTCCAGCACCTCCGCCTTGGTGTGAAGGCGCGGCATCTTGTAATTGACGACGGCGACGCCGACGGTGTCGTTGCTGCTGGTGATATCGCCGTGGATCATCTCGATCTCCCTTGCGTGACGGGGGCACGGGGCGGCGCGCGCGGGAAGCGGGTTCGACATCCGGTTTCCGCATTGTTTTCGCACGCTTCTTCGTCCCGACCGATCATCGGGGAGTGGCTGGTGGACGGGAATACGCGATTCCCCGTATGGCCGGTCAGCCCGCGGGTCAACCCGACGACGGCGTCCCACCCTCCGCGAAATGGCAGGCGACGAGGTGGCCCGGCGACAGCGCCCGCGTGACCGGCGCCTCGCGCCGGCACCGATCGGCGGCGATCGGGCAACGGGTGTGGAAGCGGCAGCCCGACGGCAGATCGTAGGGGCTGGGTGTGTCGCCGGTCAGTCCCGGTCCGGCGGGAGCGGAGGGACCGTCAATCCGTGGCGCCGCGTCGAGCAGGGCGCGGGTGTAGGGGTGGGCCGGCCGGCGCCACAGGCTGTCGCGGCCACCCAGCTCGACGATCCGGCCGAGATACATCACCGCCACCCGGTCGGAGATGTGCTCCACCACCGACAGGTCATGGCCGATGAACAGGAAGCTGACGCCCAGCGTGCGCTGGAGATCGCTCAGCAAATTGAGAATTTGCGCCTGGACCGAAACGTCGAGCGCCGAGACGGGCTCATCCAGGACCACGATCTTCGGCTCCAGTGCCAGCGCGCGGGCGATGCCGATGCGCTGGCGTTGGCCGCCGGAAAATTCATGCGGCCGCCGCTGCGCCGCTTCGGGCGGCAGCCCCACCTTGCGCAGCAGGTCGGCGACGCGCGCGCGCCGCTCGGCCCGGCTGCCGATGCCGTGGATGTCCAGCGGCTCGGCCAGCAGATCGCCGACCGTCCAGCGCGGGTCGAGCGAGGCCGCCGGGTCCTGCAACACCATCTGGAGGTCGCGCCGCGCCGCGCGCATCCGCCGCCGCGAGGCGTGCGTGATGTCCGTGTCCCCGAGACGGATGGTCCCGGCGCTGGGGTCGAGCAGCCGGACCACCGCCCGCGCCAGCGTCGATTTCCCGCAGCCGGATTCGCCGACGATGCCCAGCGTCTCGCCGGGCGCGAGATCGAAGGACACATCATCCAGCGCGTGGACCACGCCGCGCGCCGTCCGGTACTCGACGGACAGCCCACTCACCCGCAGCACCGGGGCGACGGTGGACGCTTCGGTGGCGGCAACCGCGGGCATGGCGAGGGCGGCGTCAGACGGCATGGGTCTCTCCCGCATGATGGCAGGCGACAAGGCCGCTGCCGGCCCGGCGCGGCGGCGGAACGGCCTGGACGCAACGCGCGTCGGCCAGCGGACAGCGCGGAGCGAAGGCGCAACCCTGGGGCATCGCCGCCAGCGCCGGCACGGTGCCGGGAATTTCGGCCAGACGCTCCCGCACCGCGCCGGCCGCGCCGCTCCCCGCGCGCGGCTGCGCGGCGATCAGGCCGCGGGTGTAGGGATGGAGAGGGTCGGAGAAGAGGTCGCGGGTGTCTCGCTCCTCCACCTTGCGGCCGGCGTACATCACCAGCACGCGGTCGACGTAGCGCGACACCACGCCGAGGTCGTGGGTGATGAAGACCACCGCGGTCCCCTGCTCGCGCCGCAGCTCGTCGATCAGGCCGAGGATCTGCGCCTGGATGGTGACGTCGAGCGCGGTGGTCGGCTCGTCGGCGACCAGCACGGCCGGGGTGCCGGCCAGCGCCATGGCGATCATCACCCGCTGGCGCATCCCGCCCGACAGGCGGTGCGGATACTCGGCGAAGCGGCGCTCCGGATCGGGGATGCGCACCCGCTCCAGCAGCGCCAGAGTCCGCTCGCGCGCCGCCTTGCGGCTGACCGGCTCATGTTCGAGGATCGCCTCCATGATCTGCTCGCCCACGGTCAGCACCGGGTTGAGCGCGGTCATCGGCTCCTGAAAGATCATCGAGATGCGCGCGCCACGCACGCGCCGCAGCGCCGCCTCGTCGAGCGCCAGCAGGTCGCGGCCCTCCAGCCGCACCGTGCCGTCGGTCACCCGGCCGGGCGGTGGCACGAGGCCGAGCAGCGCCAGCGCGGTCAGCGACTTGCCGCAGCCGCTCTCGCCGACAATGGCGAGCATCTCGCCGCTCCGGACCGAGAAGGACAGCTCGCGCACCGCCGGCAGCAGGCCGCGGCGGGTCTGGAAGCCGATCGACAGGCCGTCGACGGCCAGGACCGGCTCGCTCGACACAGGACCGCTCATCGCCGCTCGCCCTTTGTGTTCAGCACGTCGTTCAGGCCATCGCCCAGCAGGTTCAGCGCCAGAACGGCGATGACGATGGCGACGCCAGGGATGGCGGCGACGTGCGGATCGGTACGGATCGTCTCGCGCCCCGCCCCGACCATGCCACCCCAGCTGACGACGTTGGGATCGCCGAGCCCGAGGAAGGACAGCGAGGATTCGGTGAGGATGGCGGTCGCCACCAGGATCGAGGCCGAGACGATCACCGGCGCCAGCGCGTTCGGCAGGATGTGCCGGAAGATGATCCGCGCGTCGGACGCGCCGAGGATGATCGAGGCCTGGGCCAGCTCACTGTTGCGCAGGCGCAGCACCTCCGCCCGCACCAGCCGCGCCAGCCCCGACCAGGAGGTGATGCCGATGGCGGCGGTGATGGTGGCGATGGACGGCTGCAGGATGGCGACCAGCGCCAGCGTGAACAGGAAGGGCGGGATGGTCTGGAACAGCTCGGTCACCCGCATCAGCGCCCGGTCGATCCGCCCGCCGTAATAGCCGGACAGCGCGCCGATGCCGATGCCGATCACCAGCGACACCAGCGCCGCCACTCCGCCGATCAGCAGCGAGACGCGGGCGCCGTGGAAGATGCCCGACGCCAGATCGCGGCCCATCATGTCGGTGCCGAGCGGGAACGCGGCGTCCTCGCCCGGACGCAGCAGCGGCATCCCCGCCATGTCAAGCGGGTCGCCGGTAAAGGCGATGTCGGCGAAGGCCGCCATGGCCAGGATGCCGGCCAGCAGGATCAGCCCCAGCAGCGCCGACGGGCGGCGCAGCAGCCGTCCGACGGTGGTGTCGCGGAAATCCGTCCGCGCCGGCGGGAGGGAAACAGTCTCGGGAAGCGCCATCGGTCAGTTGAGTTCAATGCGCGGGTCGAGCAGCGTGTAGACGAGATCGACCGCGATGTTGACGAGGACCACGACCACCGACGAGCAGAAGAGGATGCCGAGCAGCAGGTTGAGGTCGCGCTGGAAGAGCGCCGCGAAGGCCAGCCGGCCCAGCCCCGGCCAGGAGAACACCGTCTCGACCAGAACCGCCCCGCCGAGGATGGAGCCGAGCTGCACGCCGAGCGTGGTGACGATCGGCAGCAGGGCGTTGCGCAGCACATGGCGCCAAGCGATGCGGCGGGGCCGCACCCCCTTGGCCCGCGCGGTGCGGACGAAGTCCTGGCCGTAGACCTCCAGCATCGCCGCCCGCATCAGCCGGGCGTAGATGGCGAGGTAGAACAGCCCCAGCGTCACCGCCGGCAGCACCAGATGCAGCGCCACGTCGCCGACCAGGGCGAGGCCGCTCAGGTTGGCCTCGACGCTGGTCATGCCGCCGACCGGCAGCCAATCCAACATGACGGAGAAGACGACGATCAGCATGATGCCAACCCAGAAGACCGGGGTGGCGTAGAACAGCAGCGCCACGATGGAAATCACCGTGTCGGTCAGCTTCCCCGCCCGCCGGGCGGCGAGGAAGCCCAGCGAACAGCCGGCGACCAGCGCGAAGCCGATGGCGGTTCCCATCAGCAGCAGCGTCGCCGGCAGGCGTTGCAGGATCAGCTCCGACACCGGCAGCGACTGGCGGAAGGAATAGCCGAGGTCGAAGGTCACCAGATTGCCGAGATAGCGGAGGAACTGGACGTAGAGCGGCTGGTCCAGCCCGAACTGCCGCCGCAGCGCCTCCATATATTCCGGCGTCGCCGCCCCGGACTCCCCCGCCAGCACCTGGGCCGCGTCACCGGGCGCCAGATGCAGCAGGAAGAAGTTGATCAGCGCGATGCCCAGGAGGACGAAGACCACCTGGGCGGCGCTGCGCCTGAGATAGGTCAGCACGGCGCGTCAGTTCCCCTTCGGGGCGTTCACGAAGCGGGCGTTCTTCAGCGAGGAATAGACCTGATCGCCCTGCTCGACGATGCCCTCAAGATCGGCCGAATAGACCGAGAAGAAGTTCAGTTCCAGCAGCGGCAATGAGGGCACATCGCTCAGGACGATGTCCTGGAACTCGTTGAACTGGGCGACGCGCTTGGCCGGATCGCCCTCGACACCGGCTTCCTGGATCAGCGCGTCGGCCTTGGCGTTGCGGTAGCCCGAACCGTTGGTCCAGGGCGTGCCGGTGCCGAGCCAGCCCGACCAGAAGGCGCGCACCACGCCGATCTGCGGATCGGGGAAGGCGTTGTTGTAGGAGATGGCGAAGTCGAAATCGCGGTCGACATAGACCCGCTTGATGAAGGCGGCGCTGTCCTGCGAGCGGATGGTCACCTCGATGCCGACGCGCTTCAGCGCCTGCTTGAGGAACTCGCCGGTGCGGCGGTAATCGTCGCCGTAGGGCAGGAAGTCATGGGTCAGCGTGAAGCGCACGCCGTTGGCGTCGCGCTTGAGGCCGGCCTCGTCCAGCAGCGCCTCGGCCTTCTTCACGTCGAAGGGGTACTGCGGCAGCTTGGCGTTGTGGAAGGTGACGAGCGACGACGGCACCGGGCTGATCGCCGGCTTGGCGTAGCCGAACCACACGATCTTCGCCAGGGCGGCGCGGTCGATGGCGTGGGCGATGGCCCGGCGCACGCGCACGTCCTTCAGATACTGGTTCTCGACGTTGAAATCGAGATAGAGCAGCGGCGACAGCCATTCATAACCGCGGGTGTCCACCTTCAGGCGCGGCAGCTTGGCCAGCCGCTCGGCGTCGCGGAAGGGCACCGGGTTGTAGGGGGCGTACTGGATCTCCCCCTTCTCGATGGCGGCGGCGCGGGCGGCGGCGTCGGGGATCATGCGGAACAGCAGCCGGTCGAGGTGCGGCTTGCCGGCCTCCCAATAATCGGGGTTGCGGGTCAGTTCGACAAACTCGCCGCGCTTCCATTCCTTGAAGACGAAGGGGCCGGTGCCGACCGGCTTGTTGTTGTACGGGTTGTTGAGAACGTCGGTGCCCTCGTAGAGGTGCTTGGGCAGGATCGGGGCGCCGACGCCGTTCAGCACCGACAGGATCGGCAGCGACGGCTTGGACAGGCGCAGGATGACGGTGGCGTCGTCCGGAGTATCGACCTGGGTGACGTTCTCGAACAGCGACTTGTTGCGCGGGTGGATGGTCTTCCAGACATTCTCCAGCGACCATTTCACATCGGCGGCGGAGAAGGGCTTGCCGTCATGCCATTTCACACCGCTGCGCAGGTGGAACGTGATGGTCAGGCCGTCGGGCGCCACCTCCCAGCGTTCGGCCAGCGCGGGCTTCGGCTTCAATTCGAAGTCGTAGGTGACGAGACCGTCGAAGATGTTGCCGGCGACCACCTGGGTCGGCTGCGCCATGTTGGTCGAGGGCGTGAGCGTCACGGGTTCCGGCTGCAGGATGATGCTGAGGGTGCCGCCCTGGCGCGCTTCCTGCGCCGCGGCGCCTCCCATCGAGCCGGGGAGCACGCCGACCACCACCGCGGCCGTCATCATCGCCGCCACGGCCACCACCAACCTCCGGCGGATGCCACCTGCGACCCGCGAATCCCGTCCCATCATGCTGCTCTCCGGCGCGAACTGTGTAAGGCGGCCGATTAAGCCCAGCGACCGCCGGGAGGTCAATATGATTTCACACAAAAGCATCTCCGGTATGCCACAAAAAACAACTGTTATATTAGTAAATACTAACGCCTAAAACATGGACTTGCCTGGGCATTGATGACGGGTTCGTCCAACCACGCCACCAGAGCGTTGGTCACGGCCGTGTATGGGAGGTGAATTTCCGATGCACCTGCCATCCACCAACGGCCATAGCGCAACAGCTGTCCACCCACAGCAAGGTCACCGGGACACGCTGAGCGAAGTGACCCGCGCCGACGCGATAAAAAAACAGGAAAACGTTCGATGGGGCCTGATGCAGGCCTCCCACACACCAAGTCCGGCTCGGGCGCCGCTGGTCTGAAATGCCAAAAGCCCGTCTCTTGCGAGACGGGCTTTCAACGCTTTTTGGTTGCGGGGGCACGCAACCGCCTTTGTTTGCTCCTCTCGGCGGAGCGCCTTCCCTTGGGCCGGTAAGCTCAAATCAGGGGCAGGGTTTGGCCTTTATCGAACATATGTTCTACAGTGAAGGATCGGGTGATTGACTTCCCAAACACTCAATCTTTCAAAGGCGCGATGAGTGCATGAGAGTGTTGATCGGAGAATCGATCCAACGACTTTTCATGGCAAGGCCGGCCACGCCCGTCTTTGACCGTTTACCAGTTCCGCCAGTCGCACCGGTTCGAGAACCTCAACCTTGTCGCCCCAGATGCAGAGATGCCAAGCCATCTCCAGATCGCCGCCGGCACGGAACCGCACAATCAGGGAGCCATCCACCTGCCGCTCAAGCGTCTGGGTCGGATGGAATACAAAGTCGGCGGCGACATCGGCGGCATCGGGAGCGAACCGCCACACGACAT
This sequence comes from Azospirillum sp. UENF 312511, assembly GCF_058780635.1. Lineage (NCBI taxonomy): Bacteria > Pseudomonadati > Pseudomonadota > Alphaproteobacteria > Rhodospirillales > Azospirillaceae > Azospirillum > Azospirillum sp. UENF 312511. The sequence continues at coordinate 1,313,796 of NZ_JBSNCG010000001.1, forward strand.
CGAATGGCTCCTCTTGAAACAGCCCGAAGGAGCGGGCGGCGAAACCCTGCAGATTGAAGGCGGAATCCCGAACGAAGCTGTCCACCAGCAAATCCACAGTTTCGATGCCGGGCAAGCTGAACAGGACGAACTTTTCTGCCTTCGGATGCTCATGCCAAGCAACTAGATAATGCCTGTGGCCATACAGGAAGCCATAGGGGTGAACGATCCGTTCGTTCGTCTGACGGGTCTTCCGGTTGCGGTAGCCGATACGGACCTTGCGGCAGGATTTGATCGCCTCGCGCAGGACAGGATGGTGACGACGCCCATCGATATGCGTGGCCGCGGACCGGGACGCATCGCCAGCCCTTCGGATTCGAGCAGCGCATCAAGATCGGGCGCAACCCGGCGAACGGCGTCCGGACGCATCATGGCCTTCAGTTTCGCCATCAATCCGGTCAATTCGGCAGCCTCGACAGCGCGGTTCTGTTGCTGCATCAGACGGACGCCCGACTCCAGCGCCGCAAGTTCCTCGACGCTGACGTCGATCAGGCCGTTCACCGTGCTTTTGAGAATCCGCCACCGCTTGGCACGGTCGTCACCCGCAATCTCCTCGACCTGTGGAAAGACGCTGGCGACGGCATCCCTCATCCGCATCGCGGTGCGGCGGCCGACACCGAAACGCTCCTCGATGTCGGCCAGCGACACACCCTGCCGGCTGACTTGCATCTCGAGCGCAAGCTGAAACAGATTCTGTGCTTTTTCGTGTCTCATTCTCTTAGAGTCTGTCCTGAAAGATTATTTCCGAGCGAGGCGGCGGAGCATGAGACGGATCATGGCGATGCGGATGAAGGCGACGGAGGTGCGGAGGTACTGCTCGTAATGGCGTACGAGGCAGCGGCACTCCGGCCCGTTCCAGCGCGGCGCGGAAGCCGGCGAAGCGCTCGCGCCGTTCTTCGGCGAGGGCGTCCTTGTCGCCCTGCGCCAAGGCCCAGCCGTCCAGCGCGGTGAAAAGCTCGTGCGGCGTGGCAGTCCAGAACTCGGCGGGCCGCCAGCCGATGGCGCAGGCGTGTTTCATCAGGCGGCGGAAAGGGATTCCCCGGTCCCCGCCGCCCCGGCTTCCCCCGGCTCTGGGTCCTTGCCACCGGTCAGCGCGTGCTTCAGCAGGCGGGCGACCACGGGAATCACCTCGACCTGGCCATCGGCGACGATCAGCCGGCCGGCGTCCGCGTCGGTCAGCGTGGCGCCGCCGGCGCGGGCCGCCGCGCCGACGATGCGCGTTCCGGATATCTCCGCGGTGCCCAGGCCTAGCGTAAAGGTGCGGGGCACTTCCTGAAGGTGCGGGATCTCCAGCGGGACCACCGGACCGAGGTCGCGGATACGCTCGCGCGCTTCCGCCGTGTCGCGGCTCCGGGTGGTCTGGCTGAGGAGGAGGCGCGTCGGCCGGCGCCGCGACCGGATGTAGGGCATCATGCCCTCCGTGCTGACCCGGTCCTCCGGGCCGGGCCGCACCGGCACCAGGACCAGATCCGCGCAGTCGAACAGGATCGCTGTCGCCTCGAGGAAGAATTCCACCGCCGTCGGCGTGTCGATGATCAGCAGGTCAATGCCGGCGATCGGCACGGGAGCGCCGGTGATCCTCGGCAGGGGCATCTGATCGGCCTCAATCGGCGTCGCCTCCTGCGGTCGCCGGCTGTGCCAGTAGGTCAGGGACCCCTGCGGGTCCGTGTCCAGCGTGGCGACCCGCTGACCGGCCACCGCGGCGGCGACGGCCAAGTTGCGCGCAGTGGCGGTCTTCGGGCCGCCGCCCTTGCCTTGGGTGACCAGGACCTTTCTCACCGCCCTGCCCTCCCGCTCAAACCGTTCACCGGTGAACGGTTTGCCGAATGCACGACGATGTGCTGGATGACCTGCCGTTCGACCACGCATGTGCACCGGCCAACCGGCAACCTACTAAGAGCCCGTCCGAGAAGAAGTTGAATCGGATAAATCGGTTGTGATTCATGTGTGGACGACCGCCTCTGTGCAAGAAGAAAAGTGAAGTAATTAGCGAAGTGGTCGGATGCGGTCATGCGTCCGGCCTCTAGAGGTGCGGCGCTATTGACCGCGAGCCATGATGAGATTCGCGGATCAGGTCCCAATCAAAGTTGCGCGTTTGGAACGCATTGAATCACCCGGGCTTTTCTGATCCTCGGCTCGAACCGTATCGCCATCAATTCACTGTTCACCCTCACACATACTTGTTCGCGAATTTGTTAGACGAGATCACCTGACTCAGCGATCGAGAAGATAAGCGGTGGATAAGTCGCCCGCCGAAGCGCTCTCCAGCGCCAGCATAGGCGGGCGACTTATCCACGGCGCCCGTTCCAGTATCAAGATCTCACGCTACCGCAGTAGCGGTGCGGGAGCTTCGGTAATCCTCGCCGCTGGTCAGCACCGCCCACGCGATGCGAGCCATCTTGTTAGCAAGCGCTACCGTGACGAGCCGGACAGGCTTGCGGTCGAGCATCCGCTTCAGCCATTCAGCGTCTCCTGGTGCTTTGGTCCGAGCGAAACGAATCACGCTGGTGGCGCCGATGACCAGGAGCCGACGGATCGAGCGGTCGCCGGTCTTGGTGATCCGGCCTAGCCTGTCCTTGCCCCCGCTGGAGTTCTGCCCTGGCACCAAGCCCAGCCAAGCCGCTAAGTGGCGTCCTGTTTTGAAGGCCGTCGGGTCGGTGATGGTTGCGGCCAGAACCGATGCTGTGATCGGGCCAATGCCAGGAATGGTGGCAAGCTTCCGGCTCCTCACGTTGGTCTTGTGCCAGGAAACGATCTGCTTCTCCAAACTCTCGATGCGGCTGTCGCAATTCTCGATTTGCCCAACAAGTTCTCGCAACGCGGTACGGGCCAGCTCGGGGAGAGCTTGTTCGTCCAGCCCCGCCATCAATGCGCTGGCGTTCTTTCGTCCCTGGGCCACGACGATGCCAAATTCCGCCAAGTGGGCGCGAAAGCCGTTGATCAGCATGGTTCGTTGGCGGACCAGGAGGTCGCGGGTACGGTGCAGCATCAGGACGGCCTGCTGATCTTCACTCTTTACCGGAACAAAGGCCATCTGCGGACGCGTCACCGCCTCGGCAATGGCCGCCGCATCGGTGGCATCGTTCTTCCGCCCACGCTGCACGTAAGCTTTGACGCGCGGCGGCGGGATCAGCCGGACCCGATGACCGAAGGCCAGTATCCGCCGGGCCCAATGATGAGCCGTGGCACAGGCCTCCATTCCCACCAGGCAAGGTGGCAACTCCCGAAAAAACCCCTCCACAGCATCCCGTCGCAGTTGGCGGCGGATCACCACCCGACCAGCCTCATCGACCCCATGAACCTGGAAGACCTGCTTGGCAAGATCGAGACCGACGGTGACAATGCTCATGTGGACGGCCCTCCCGTATGTGGCGACACGACACCGACCACCTTATGGCACTCAGATGCCGAGGGGCAGCGGTCGTCCACACCATCAAAGTCACCTCCAAGAAGGAGGTGAGGATGTGGACGCCGGAGAACCGAGAGCGCCATGATCGCAGCGGGCTGCGCTACCCGAGCGACCTGAGCGATGAGGAATGGCGGCTCGTCGAGCCGCTCATCCCGCCGGCGCGGCGTGGTGGGCGGCACCGCAGCGTCGATCTTCGGGCGGTGCTGAACGGCGTGCTGTACGTGCTGGAGACGGGTTGCCAGTGGCGCCACCTGCCAGGACTTGCCGCCGCGCAGCACGGTGCACGGTTATCTGCACCTGTGGGCCTGGGAGGGGACGTTGGAGCGCATCCACCATGACCTCTACCAGCGGGTCCGCGAGCAGGAAGGCCGCGAGGCCAGCCCGACCGTCGCTGTGCTGGACAGCCAGAGCGTCCGCGCGGCGGAAAAGGGGGGTGTGCGGCGGACCCGGTCGGCTACGACGCGGGCAAGACGATCAAGGGCGTCAAGTACCACATCCTCGTCGATACGCTAGGCCTGCTCCTGAACGTCGCGGTTCATCGTGCCGACATCCAGGATCGCGACGGCACCGCCCTGGTCCTGGACAAGGCCACCCGCGCACTGTTCCCCTTCATCCGAGTGATCTTCGCCGACGGCGGCTACCAAGGGGACGTCGCGGCCGCCAAGGTGAGCGACGCCGGCGACTGGCGGCTGGAGATCGTCAAGCGCTCCGATCAGGCCAAGGGCTTTGTCGTGCTCCCGAAGCGGGGGCTGGTCGAACGAACGCTGTCATGGCTCACGCGGTGCCGCCGCCTCGTACGCCATTACGAGCAGTACCTCCGCACCTCCGTCGCCTTCATCCGCATCGCCATGATCCGTCTCATGCTCCGCCGCCTCGCTCGGAAATAATCTTTCAGGACAGACTCTGACAGGCCTTTTCCCGATAGGCCTTTCCTGGCGGGCATCGGTGGACAGCGGCGCGCCGTTCCGGCAAAAGTCGCACTATGCCTATCCTCCCCACCTCATCCGCATCGGCGCCCTCGGCGACCAAGACGGCACGGCGCGTCGGCGTCATCGACACGGCGCGTGGCGTAGCACTGCTCGCCATGGCCCTCTATCACGGCTCCTGGGACCTGACCTATCTCGGCTTGGCCGATTTCGACCTGTTCGGCGATCCGCTCTGGCTGGCCGCGCGCACCGGCATCCTCGGCAGCTTCCTGATCCTGTCGGGTCTCAGCCTCGTCCTGGCGGCGGAAGGCGGCATCGACCGGCGCCGCTTCCTGCGGCGCTTCGCCCTGCTCGTTCTGGCGGCGAGGCTGGTGCCCGCTTGGCGGCATGCCTGGCCATGCCGGTCAGCGGCGACACGCTGTTACGCCTGATCCGGGCGGCTCGCCGTCCCCGACGACCCCACCGCTCCCGGCACCAGCGGCCGAATTGCCAACGGCGGATCGCCACGGCGTTCGGCAGGCCCGGTTTGACGAGGTGATGGCGTTGCACGGCCGAGGCTGGCCGATGAAGCGGATCGCCCGCACGCTCGGCATCAATCGCAAGACCGTCCGCGCGTGGGTGCGAGCCGGCGAACTTCCGGTTTGGTCGCAACGGGATCGCGGCAGCGCGGTCGATCTCCACGCCGTGTACCTCCGGCAACGCTGGTGCGAGGGAAGCCACAACGCCGCCCGGCTGTGGCGGGAGATCCGGGAGCGTGGATTTCGCGGGCAACTCCGCACCGTGCAGCGCTGGGTGCGCCGCCTTCGGGATGCAAATCCGTCCTCAGCCGGCGCGGTCGGCACGATTGGGACGTGGAAGATGCCCTCGAAGCGCCGGGCGGCGTGGCTGGTGGTGGCCGACCCGGAAACGATAGACGCCGCCGAGCAACGGTTCGTCGATGCCCTGCTCGTCCGTTGCGAGGGACTCACCACGGTCATCGAGTTGGCGCGCGCGTTCAGCGCCATGGTGCGTCGTCAGCAGGCGGGGCGGTTGGATGGATGGTTGGCCGCGGCGAAGGAAACCGCCCTGGCCGGGTTCGCCGATGGGATTGCGCGTGATCTCGCGGCGATCCGCTCGGCGCTGTCGCTGCCGTGGAGCACCGGGCCGGTGGAGGGGCAAATCAGCCGCTTGAAGACCATCAAGCGAACCATGTGCGGCCGTGCCAAGTTCGACCTGCTGCGTCATCGCGCCCTGGAGGCCGCATGAACGGCAGCGCTCCAGCCATACCGTTGCACCGAAAACGCGGAAGGACCAGTTCCTGAAGTCGTTTGACACAAGCACCTCAAAGTAGGGATCCAGCGACGCGCCGTGCAGCACGTACTCCCGAATGAGGTCCTTGCGAAGCGACTTGCACACCAGCCGAACCTCGTCAGCGTGGTCGGACGTGAAGCAGCCCTGTATCTGCTTATACAATGCGTTAGATACTGCGACGCGAGTGTAAGTGGAACCGTGCTCAAGCCCCACATAATCATAGAGCCGTTGGAGATCATTTTCGCAGGCAGCGATCCCGAGTGCCGCGCTGTCGACGATTTTGCGAAAGGTTTGGAGGTCCATGGCTGCGCCTCAAAAACGACCAAAAGCGGTCGCACGAATGCCGTCTCAGAGCATACCACTTTTCTATCGAGCAGCGGCATGGGCCGACCTCGGAGCTGTCACGAAAGGGCGACGTTGAGCCCTTGTCGCCGTACGGGGATTCCGTATCTTTCCCCTTGCCTATAGTACGGAAATCCCGTACTGTAAGGACATCAACAGGGGGCCAGGATGTTCTGCTGGGACGACGCCAAGAACGAGACCAACATCGAGAAGCACGGGATCGGCTTCGCCGCCGCCGCGCTGCTGTTCGAGGGCCTGACCGTCGAAGTCCCCGACACCCGCCAGGCCTACGGCGAGACGCGCATCAACGCCTTCGGCTACATCAACGGTCGTCTGTTCGTCGCCTGCTACACCCAGCGCTGCTGGCTGGCGGCACCTGATTTCGATGCGCAAGGCCAACTCACGCGAGGTGAAACGCTATGGCTGACCACAAGCTGACCGACGCGCAGCGCGCCGCCCTGGCGGCGGTGGACTGGGCGCGCATCGACGCGATGACCGACGCCGACATCGCCCGCCAGATCGCTGCCGACCCCGACGCGCCGGCGGACATGTCCGACGCGCCGGCGGAGGCTCTGCGCGTGATCCACCCGCCCGGCGGCGTCTCGGTGCGCGGTATCCGCGCCAAGCTCAACCTATCGCAGCGGGCCTTCGCCGACCGCTTCGGCTTTCCGCTGGGCACGCTGCGCGACTGGGAGCAAGGCCGCTCCCAACCCGATGCCGCCACGCGGACCCTGCTGTTCGTGATCGAGTCCGACCCCGAGCTGGTGGCCGCGGTGGTGGCGCGTCACGCCGCGTGACGCGAAACGTGGTCGTGTTCAGCGGCTGGAGCGCATGTTGGGACTGCTGTCGCGAAAGGGCGCGCTCTCGGCCAGCTTCACGAGGCGCATCATAGCAATGCGCCATCAGCTGCTACTCAACGTCGATCGCCGCTCGTCGACGCAGTGGCTGGCAACTGGGCCGACTGCCTTCAAGCTCGGCCGAGCGCCAGGAGCGGACAAGGTGCGTTCTGAATGACCTCGAGGTTTGTCCGAAAACCTGTCCGACAAACAGCGTGTCCGGAAACCCGTCGCCGAAGTGGGTTGGCGGACGGCCTGTAGTGCGGCCGGGAAACGGCCGGAAAGCGGACAGCATGTATTCCTACCAGCCGCGTTATGCCTCATATCAGTTCCCTTCAAAATGGAAGTCCTGTGACAACAGTCACACGTATGAACACCTATGCGCGATAATGTCGCCCGACTTGAGAGCGGGTGTGTCGGGCAATCCACATCGCGGGGGAACAGGGAAATATGGGCATCGTTGCTGGAACCGAAGGAAACGACACGCTTCTGGGAAGCTGCGACGCGGACACCCTCGACGGGATGGATGGCGACGATCGTCTCGACGGCTCCTTCGGAGCGGACAGTCTGCTGGGCGGGACCGGAAACGACACGCTGATCGGCAGCGAGACTGGTGCCCTGATGGGCGACACGCTGCTGGGCGGCCACAGTGATGACCTGTACGTGATCGGCAACGCTTTCGACCTCATCGTCGAAGACCCCGGGGAGGGCTTCGACGAGGTCCGCACCGACCTTGCCGCCTACACGCTGGCCGCCAACGTCGAGGCACTGACCTACACCGGCACCGCCGCCTTCTCCGGCACCGGCAATGCTCTCGACAACCTGATCACCGGCGGGGGCGGGGCGGACAGCCTCGACGGCGGGGCGGGCAACGACACGCTGGTGGGTGGCCTCGGCGACGACACCTATCTTGTGGACAGCGCCGGCGATGTCGTTGTGGAGCAGCCCGGCGACGGCACCGACGAGGTGCGCACCGGCCTTGCCGCCTATGTACTCGGCGACAACCTGGAGACCCTGACCTACACCGGCAGCGGCACCTTCGCCGGGACCGGCAACGCCCTGGACAACCTGATCCGCGGCGGCAGCAGCAACGACACGCTGGCTGGCGGCTTCGGCCTCGACACGTTGGTCGGCGGGGCCGGCAACGACCTGTATCTGATCGACGACGCGGACGATGTTGTGATCGAGACCGCCGGCGAGGGCACCGACGAGGTGCGGACCAGCCTCGCCGCCTTCACGCTGGCCGCCAACGTCGAGGTACTGACCTACACCGGTGCGGGGGACTTCGCCGGCACCGGCAGTACCGGCAACGACACCCTGCGCGGCGGCAGTGGTAACGATACGTTGGTGGGTGAGGATGGCACCGTCGCGCAGATAGATGCCGAAACGCGGATCGTCGTCATGGAACAGGCTGACATAGTTGCGGATCTTGCGCTTCAGGCAAACGTCGGTGACGAGCCCGTGACTGGTGTCGGGATCAAGCCGCGGCTGGTTGCCGGCGTCCGGATCGCCGTTGGGGTTGCCGTTCTTACAATCGAACAGCAGGACGAATTCGTGGCGGTTGGTGATGACGGACATCGGCTCACTCCTCGGGTTGTGGGACCGGATCGGCGGATTCCGGAGCGGGTTTGCGGGCGTGGCGCTGCTGGTAGTAGCCGATAGCGAAACGCCCCTGCCCGGCCGGCGGCAACTGGCGCGGCAGGCTCATGTCGAGGTCGCGCATGATCTCGTCGATCTCGCGCTCGAACCAGACGGCGAGGCGGCGGGTCCGGCGGTCCCGGTGCAGCACCGCCAGATGATGGGTGGTGGTGCGCAGCAGGCCAGGAACAACGCTGGCCGGTGTCGCCGAAGCCGCCCCGTAGTAGCGGTCGCGGACGCTGGCGTTGAGCCGTCCCAGGGCGGCGCGCTGGGTGTTCTCCAGAACGGCGAACAATCATCCCAGCCGGTAGGCCTGATCGGATTCCGTACGGTCGAGGCTCACGGGCACCCCCTTGTTTGGACCGGTGGACGGATCGGTGGTTCTGCGCCGGTACAGGCGGGCATCGCGCTGAAGGATGGCTTTGCACAGGGCGACGCGTGGACCGTCGATCGGGTCGCCGGCCCGCAGGCGTTGGAGCACCGCTGTCAGCACGCTGCGTGGGTAGCGGTGACCGGTGAGGATGGCTCGCATCAACTCGCCGGCGAGTTGGGGCGGGATGGTCTCGGGCCGCCCCTGCCGCGCCAGGGCGTAGAGCAGCGCCGCCGGAGACGGCGGCGTCTTCCAGGCCGGCGGCTCGAGCCGCAAATCGTCCCAATGCGCTCTCAGCCGGATGAGCAGTTCTCCCGCCGTCAATTCCTGCCAGAAGCGCACCGACAAACGCGGACCGTTCGGTGCGAGGCCAAGGATGTGGACGCCGATATCGGGGTCGATCCCGAGCCCGACTGCCTGGGCGGCAGATGGAACGCTCAGCCAATCCCACTTCCGGCTGGTTTGCCGCCGGTCGTTCCCGTCGCGTACGGGATCAGGCGGTCCGGTGGGACGCAGCGCGGCGGTCACCAACGCCTCGACCCGGCGGGCCGCTGCCTCGCCGTGAACGGCGGCGTCGGCCCAGAACACCGTGGTGGTGTCGCCGATGCGCAGCGTGGCGCCGCTGCCCGGTGCCAGCAGGGCATTGAGCGCGGCGCCGTACCGAAAGGCGGCGGCCTCCGACACCGGGGCGTTGTCCCCCTGGCGCTTGCCGTGGGAGGTGAAGGTGGCCTGATGGAAGGAGACCAGCGAGGCGCCGGTCTTGCGGGCTCCCCACACGCCTTTGATGACGGGATGAAGGCGGGCGGTCGTGCAGGAAACGGGACCGGCCGTCGGCATCGGTGTCGCCGACGAGGCGGAAGACAATGGTGCGGTCGAGCAACGCCGGTGAAAACGGTGCCTGGCCGAAGCGCTCCGGGGTCCACGAGCGCAGGAAGCGCCGGACGGCCAACAGACCGGGATCGTCCGTGCCGTCGAACAGCAACTCGTGCCAGTCGCGGAAGGCGGCGGCGCGGTCGGCGTAGGCCCGTGGTTCGCTCCCTTCTGCCGGACGGCCAAGCCCGAGGACATAGCGGCTGTTGTCCCACAGGAAGAACGGAGGAGGCTTGATCCCCGACCGCTTGAACGAGCGTGGCACCGTCATCGGCCGCCCGTGGCTCTGGCCCTTCGCCCCGAGCCGCAGATCGTCGCAGGCGACGGCTTCACCATCGGTGGACAGCACGAGGCCGAAGGTGATGCGTTCGCGGGTGAAGCCGAAGGGGACGACGTCATGGCAGCGTTCCAGCCGGTCGTAATGGGCGGCAAGAGCGGCAAGGACGCTCATGGCCGCACCGCCGCCGCAACGAAAGGCGGAACGTCGATGACGCCGTCGCGCAGGACGGCATGAAAGAAGCGGGAGGCATGATTGTTGGCGTAATCGATGTCCAGCAGCATGAGACCGAGGTCGCGGTCGCGCTGGTCGCCGGGGAGCTGGTGCATCGGCGGGGATCCCTCCCACAGCATGACGTCGGCCGGAAACTCGCGGGTGCCGAGGCAGGGGGAGCGGAAGCATTGGCCGCGCCGGGCGCGGCGGGTGAAGATGCCAAGGGGAATGTCCAGCCGGTCCCCAACCGGGGCGTCATCAGTCAGGGTGAGGCCGGCGGTGATGAGATAATCGACCTCGACCAGGATGGTGGCGGCGCGTCGTTGCCGGTTGTCGGCGGCGATTCGCGGCAGGGTCTGAAAGGCACCGTTCCGCATGGCATGGCGCACCGAGGCAACCGGGATACGGTCACCGATCTCGTTGCGGCTCAGCGACTGGAAGCGGATTGGCTTGAGGACATGGATGCGGTCGATGATCCAGCGCAGCCCGGGGCGCCAATACACGCTGTCGAAGATACCGCGAGCGGCGGACGGAGTAATGACATCGTAGGAGACGCGTTCGGTTTTGAACTCCGCGCGAGAAAAGCAAGCTCGAGCCCCCGAGACGCGCAATGTGACGCTGTGCGGCATGGAGAACCTCCTGCGATGAGCGTTCCCCAGCAGGATAACCGAATTTCATCCCCCTGAAATCGGGCATTCGTGAGTGAAATACAGAAAAGTTCACTGGTATATAGAATTTCATCCTATTCAATACTGATTATTTTGGCTCTCTATTAGGTTCATCAGAAGATATTGGTCGAATTTATATTCGTTAGATGCCTCTTTTTATTTATAGATGGGAGGAAGAAATATTATTTTTCATCCGTCGCGAAACCTACCCTTCCTGACCATGGAAGCCATCCAAAAGCGAGCCTTGGCCAAGCGGCCACAACACGCAGAAAGCGCATCATATTTCACAAGGAAAATTGTTCATTGGATGCTGTTTTACGGCTGCTCAGCATCCTGGTCGGTGATCTTGGCGCGCGGTTGTGGCGGACCATTTTATGGTTCCGCGGAGTGCGGTTTATGGGTGCTCTCGTAACAGTTTATGGTTCCATCCAGACGTCCTTCACCGCCCCGATCAGAAATTCCTTGTTTCCTTCGGGGCCGGTGATCGGGCTTTCGGTGACGTCGAGCACGCGCCAACCCGGCAGGGCGTCGAGCCACCCGCGGATGCGGTCGCAGACCTCCTGGTGCAGTTCGGGTTCACGGACCACCCCACCCTTGCCGACGCGGCCCTTGCCGACCTCGAATTGCGGCTTGATGAGCGCGATCAGCCGGCCGCCTGGAACCACCAGGGAAAGGGCGGCGGGAAGCACCACCTCCAACCCGATGAAGCTGGCATCGCACACCACCATATCCACGGGATCGGGAATCTCGGCGCTCGTCAGGTGACGGGCGTTCGTCTTTTCCAGAACCACCACGCGCGGGTCGTTGCGCAGCTTCCAGGCCAGTTGCCCGTGCCCGACATCCACCGCGTAGACCTTGGCAGCGCCGCGGGTCAGCAGCACGTCGGTGAAACCGCCGGTCGAGGCCCCCAAGTCGATCGCGGTCAGGCCGGTGGGATCGATGCCGAAGACGTCCAGCCCCTTGACCAGCTTCAGCCCGCCGCGCGACACCCAGGGATGGTCCTGCCCCTTCACCGACAAGGGAGCGTCCTCGGCGATCGCGTCGCCGGCCTTGTCGATGCGCTTGGTGTCGGAATAGACCAGCCCCGCCAGGATCAGCGCCTGCGCCTTGGCGCGGCTTTCTGCCAGCCCGCGCTCCACCAGCGCCACATCCGCACGCACCCGCGCCATCTCAGAACTCCCCCATCGACGAGGCTGGATGCATGGCGCAGGACGCGGCGTTCGGCAAGAGGCGATGAGCCGTCACAGGCGGCGGAGGATCAGAAAGGCAGATCTAGGACGAAGCGCGCGCCGGGAGCGTTCGGCTCCGCGCGCAGCTTTCCCTTCAACTGGCCCGCGAAGGCCCGCGCCACCTTCATGCCCAGCGAGTCGGCGCGCGCGACCTCGAAGCCCGGCGGCAGGCCCCGCCCATGGTCGGCGACGGTCAGGCGGCGCCCCCCCTCGTCCCGCGGCACGAGGCTGACCTCGATGTTCCCTGGGCTGCCCGCCGCATAAGCGTACTTGGAGGCGTTGCCGACCAGTTCGTTGAGGATGAGGGCGAGCGGGATCACCGAATCCACCGGCACCATCGCCTGCTCGACCGTCACGGCGATGCGGCGTTCCGGACCACCGACCGCGAAGTGGCTTTCCATCTCCCGGCAGGCGTCGCTCAAATAGGCCCCGAAATCGACGAGGCTGCCGCGGGCGGCAGCGTGGACGCGCTGGTGCGCCTGGGTCACCGTGCCGATGCGGCTGCACGCCTCCTGAAAGGCGCGGCGCATGTCCGGGTCCTTGGCCGACAGGGTCTGGAGCGTCAGCAGGCTGGACACCAGTTGAAGCGTGTTCTTGACCCGGTGGCTGACCTCCCGCGCGTGGTGATGGGCGGTCTCGGTCGATTCGGACTCAGCGGGACGCAGGGTGACCAGCAGCGACGGGCCGCCGTCCAGGGCGGCCACATTCAGGTCCCAGGACACCTCCTCCGGCCCGGTGATCCGCAAGCGGGTGCCCTCGCCATTGCTCAGCGTCTCGGCCATGCGCACGGCGGAGGCTTCCGGAAAACGGTCCGCCAACGGATGCCCCGGCTGCAAGCCCAGGGCCCGCATGGTGGCGTTGGCGTAAAGACAACGGAAGGACGTCCCGTCGATCACGGCAGTGGGCGTCGGAGACGACTCAACGATGGACCGGAACATCCCCGGACCATCCTGAGCCGATGCGCCGTTCTCGTCGGATGCGCGCCCAGCACCCGCTGCAAACACCTGAGGCATGTTCGACAACACCCAGTCCCGCCGGATACGTTAATTATCTATTGTTTTCGAATTGTAAGACAGCGGTCCCAGCCGCACCAGAGAAAGCGCCCCGCCCGACCTTAGGCTAATGGCAGTAGCCCCTTCGTTCAGGGTCGACATTTGCTGCCGAGCGGCGGCGCTTTCCCTTCGGAGTCAGGCCCGCACCGCCGTCGCCTCGATCCCCAGCGCCTGAAGCGCCGTGGCGACGATGTGACGGGCGGCGAGACCGGCCTCCTCATACTGCTTGGCCGGATTGTCATGATCGAGGAAGCGGTCGGGCAGGACCATCGGGCGGATCTTCAGCCCGCCGTCCAGCAGCCCGGCCATCGCCAGATGCTGCAGCACAAAGCTGCCGAAGCCGCCGACCGAGCCCTCCTCGATGGTGATCAGCACCTCGTGCTCCAGCGCCAAACGGCGCACCAGCTCCTCGTCCAGCGGCTTGGCGAAGCGCGCGTCGGCCACCGTCGTCGAGAGGCCGCGCGCGCCCAGCTCCGCCGCCGCCTTGCGCGCTTCGGCCAGACGTGTGCCGTAGCTGAGGATCGCGACCTTGGTGCCTTCCTGGAGGATGCGCCCCTTGCCGATGGGCAGAACCTCACCACGCTCCGGCAGCTCCAGCCCCACCCCCTCGCCGCGCGGGTAGCGCAGCGCCGAGGCGCGGTCGTCGATGGCGGCGCTGGTCGCCACCATGTGCATCAGCTCCAGCTCGTCCGCCGCCGCCATCAGCACGATGTCGGGCAGGCAGCCGAGATAGGCCACGTCGAAGGCCCCGGCGTGGGTCGCCCCGTCCGCCCCGACCAAGCCGGCGCGGTCGAGCGCGAAGCGCACCGGCAGGCGCTGCAGCACCACGTCGTGCACCACCTGGTCGTAGGCGCGCTGCAGGAAGGTCGAGTAGATCGCGCAGAAAGGCTTGAAGCCCTCGGTCGCCAGACCGGCGGCGAAGGTCACCGCGTGCTGCTCGGCGATGCCGACGTCGAAGCAGCGGTCGGGAAAGCGCTGACCGAACAGGTCCAGCCCGGTGCCCGACGGCATGGCCGCGGTGATGCCGAGGACACTGGGGTCGCGCTCGGCTTCGGCGATCAAGGCGTTGGCGAAGACGCGGGTGTAGGTCGGGGCGTTGGACTTCGGCTTTGACTGGGCGCCGGTGACGACATCGAACTTGGCCACCGCGTGCAGCTTGTCGGCCGAGGCCTCGGCGGGGCCGTAGCCCTTCCCCTTCTTGGTGACGACGTGGATCAGGACCGGCTTGTCGTCGTCGGCGTCGCGCACGTTCTGCAGGACCGGCAGCAGATGATCCAGATTGTGGCCGTCGATCGGTCCGATGTAGTAGAAGCCCATCTCCTCGAACAGCGTGCCGCCGGTGACCATGCCGCGGGCGTACTCCTCCGCCCGGCGCGCCGCCGTGCGCAGCGGGCGGGGCAACTGTTCCGCGATGTCCTTGGCCAGATGGCGCAGGCTGAGATAGGGCTTCGACGAGATCAGCCGCGACAGATACGCGCTCATCGCGCCGACCGGCGGGGCGATGGACATGTCGTTGTCGTTCAGGATGACGATCAGCTTGCTGTTCGCCGACCCGGCGTTGTTCATCGCCTCGTAGGCCATGCCGGCGCTCATCGCGCCGTCGCCGATCACGGCGACCACATGGTTGTCGCGGCCCAGCTGGTCGCGCGCCACCGCCATGCCCAACCCCGCCGAGATGGAAGTGGAGCTGTGGCCGGCGCCGAACGGGTCGTATTCGCTCTCCGACCGGTTGGTGAAACCCGACAGCCCGCCGCCCATGCGCAGGGTGCGGATGCGGTCACGGCGCCCGGTCAGGATCTTGTGCGGGTAGCACTGGTGACCGACGTCCCAGATCAGCCGGTCGGCCGGGGTCTGGAACACGTAATGCAGGGCGACGGTCAGTTCGACCACCCCCAGCCCGGCGCCCAGATGGCCGCCGGTCACCGACACCGCGCTGATGGTCTCGGTCCGCAGCTCGTCGGCCACCTGCCGGAGCTGTTCGGGCTTGAGCGCGCGCAGGTCGGCGGGGGTGCGGACGAGGTCGAGAAGCGGCGTCTTGTCGTTGGGGGTCACGTTGGAAACGTCCTCCGTTCAGGTCCGCCGCGCGACGACGAAGTCGGCGACCGCTTTGAGGATATCGGCGCGCCCGTCGAAGATCTCCAGGTGCGCCTTGGCCTGGACGGCCAGCATGGCGGCCTGCGATCGGGCACGGTCCTGCCCGAGGATGGACACGAAGGTCGCCTTTCCGGCCTGCGCGTCGCGCCCGACCGACTTGCCGGTCTCCGCCTCCGTCCCCTCGATGTCCAGCAGGTCGTCGACGATCTGGAAGGCCAGCCCGAGATCGTGGGCGTAGGCGCGCAGAGCGAGCCGCTGCGGCGGCGGGGCCTTGCCCAGGATGCCGCCGGCCTCGCAGGAGAAGGCGATCATGTCGCCGGTCTTCATCCGCTGGAGCCGCGTCGTCGTGCCGAGGTCGAAGGTCTCATGCTCGGCGATCAGGTCGAGCATCTGGCCGCCGACCATGCCGTGCGGCCCTGCCGCCTTGGCGAGCGCCGCCACGAGCTGGCAGCGCACGTTCGGGTCCTCGTGGGTCGCCGGGTCGGCCAGCACCTCGAAGGCGTAGGTCAGCAGCCCGTCGCCGGCCAGGATGGCGGTCGCCTCGTCGAACTTGCGGTGAACGGTCGGCTGGCCGCGACGCAGGTCGCCGTCGTCCATCGCCGGCAGGTCGTCGTGGACCAGCGAGTAGCTGTGGACGAACTCCACGGCCACGGCGACGCGCAGCGCGCAGTCCGGGTTGACGCCGAACAGCGCCGCGGATTGGCAGACCAGGAAGGGACGCAGCCGCTTGCCGCCGTTCAGGCAGCCGTAGCGCATCGCTTCCAGCACGCGCGATTCGGGAAGGTCGGTCGTCGGCAGGAGGTGCAGGATCGCACGCTCCACATCGGCGGCCATGTCGGCCATGGCTGTCTTGAGGTCGGTCTGCACGTCAGTCGATCCGGGCGGGTTCGGTGCCGAGGGTGCCGTCGGCGGCAACGGTGATGCGGTCGATCTTGGCCTGGGCCTCGCGCAGCTTCGCCTCGCAATGCCGCTTCAGCGCGGTGCCGCGCTCGTAGGACGAGATCGCGTCGTCGAGCTTGCCGCGCCCGTCTTCGAGCTGGCGCACGATGCGCTCAAGCTCGGCCAGCGCGTCCTCGAAGCTGAGGGCGGCGATGTCGGGGGGAATGTGTGCAGCGTCAGCCATGATCCATCCGGCCAATGATCCATACGATGGGGTGCCCGCGATGGGACCGAAAACCGAAATTATGGCTCAGTCCCCAAATGCGCAAGGCCCGCGGCGGGCGTATCACGCTCCCACCACGGGCCTAGCCGGAAGAATTGGCCGGAAGAATCGGAAAGCTCAGCAATACATCAATTCGCGCACATGCGCCGCGGTGGCCGTGGCCAGGGCGCGCAGGTTGTAGCCGCCTTCCAGCACGGACACGATGCGGGCACCGCAATGGGTGCGGGCGAGATCGCCCAGCTTGCGGGTGGCCCAGGCAAAATCGTCGTCGGTCAGGTGCAGACCGGCCAGCGGGTCGCGCGAATGGGCGTCGAATCCAGCGGAGATGATCAGCAGGTCCGGTTTGAAATGGTCGATGGCCGGCAGGATGATGTGGGTCATCGCGTGCCGGAATTCCGGCGAGCCGGACATGGCGGCGAGCGGCGCGTTGACGCAGTTGCCGTACTCGCCCTTTTCCCCCGCGTCGCCCGTGCCGGGATACAGCGGCGACTGGTGGGTGGAGCAGTAGAGCAGGTCCGGGTCGCGCTGGAAGATGTCCTGCGTGCCATTGCCGTGGTGGACGTCGAAATCCATCACCGCCACCCGCTGCAGCCCGTGCGCCGCCCGCGCGTGGTAGGCGCCGACCGCGGCGTTGTTGAACAGGCAGAAGCCCATGGCCTTGTCATGCTCGGCATGGTGCCCCGGTGGGCGCACGGCGCAGAAGGCGTTGCGCGAATGGCCCGACGCCACCGCGTCCACAGCCGCGACCACCGCCCCGGCGGCGCGCAGCGCAGCCTCGCCGGAGCCGGGGGACATCACCGTGTCGGCGTCGATGCCGGCGTGTTCCTGCTCCGGCACCAGCGCCAGGATGCGCTCGACATGCTCCCGCGGGTGCGCCCGGGACAGCTGCTCAAGGGTGGCGAGCGGCGCCTCCTGCCGTTCGAGCATGTAGAATTCTTCGGTCTCAAGCGCGGCCAGCACTGCACGAAGCCGGTCGGCGCATTCCGGATGGCCCAGCCCTGTGTCGTGGTCCAGGCAGGCGGCGTGGGTGAACAGGGTGGTGAACATGCTTTATCTGTCTTTTTCGTTCGTGTTCGAGGCATTTCCCTGCACCCATTCTTCCCGGATCGCTAATGAAAGTACAGGATGATTGCGGGGCTTATCGTCACATCCCCCAACCGCCACCCCCACCCCCTTTGCGCGGTGAACGTGCAAGCCATCCTGTTTTCAGTGCCGTCAGGCGCAGCGTTCGATCACGAAGCGGTAAATGCCCCCCTCCTCCACGCTGGAGGCCAGCCGGTTGCCGGTGGCTTCGCAGAAGGCGGCGAAATCCTTGGGCGCGCTGGGGTCGGTCGCCTCGACGGTCAGCGTCGATCCGGGCGGCACCGTCTTCAGCGCCTTGCGCGCGCGCAGCACCGGCAACGGGCATTGCAGCCCCTTGGCGTCCAGCGTCTGGTCGGCCATCGTTCCTTGCACTCCTTTGGGCGCCTTTGGGCACCGCCGCAACGATTCGAGGCGGCGAGTTCTAGAACGGCGGCGCGCGCGGCTTCAACCCGTTGAACGGTGCATTCGCGGAACGGGGAACATTCTTTCGACTACGGGACATCCACGGGTAGACAGCGCGGTACACTCTTCCATATGATTGAACACGAACGATAAACGGCGGTGCTGCGGCGCAAGGGTTGGGCGCAACGGTTCGCTGTTGCTTGGCGTCGACAGAAACGGTCGTTTCATGAACATTGCCGATCTGCAGAGCAACGCACGGCGGGCCAGCACGCTGCTCAAGGCCATGAGCAACGAGCGCCGCCTGCTCATCCTGTGCTACCTGACCGAGGGCGAGAAGTCGGTCGGCGAGCTGGAGGAGCTGGTCGACCTCAGCCAGTCGGCCCTGTCCCAGCATCTGGCCCGCCTGCGCCGCGACAAGCTGGTGCGGACGCGCCGCGCCGCCCAGAACATCTATTACTCGCTGAACGGTCACGAGGCGCAGACCATCATGGCGACTCTCCATGAGCTGTTCTGCGTGCCCGTCACCCGCAAGAAGGACGAGGGGTCGCCAACCTCCGCCGAGGAAACGAGCAGCGCCCCAGCCTGAGCGCCGCCCTTCCCGTTTCAGGCCCGCCCAAGGAAGCGCCGCCCGAACAGCAGAACCGCCAGGGCCAACACCAGCCACCCCAGGATGAAGGCGCTGCCGCCGGTCGGGGCGGTCATGGCGAAGGGCAGCGGGCCGCTGGTGGCGGTCGCGTAGAGCGTCCCACTGAAGAGCAGGATCCCCGCCACGAACAGCCAACCCGACAGGCGCAGCGCCAGGCGCGCCGGGCCGTCGGCGGTGCGCAGCAATGCAACCAGGGCGACCAGGGCCAGCGCGTGCCACATCTGGTATTGCCCGGCCAGCCGGAACAGCTCCTGCCCGCGCGGGTTGCCGGCCAGCCCGTGGCTGGCATAGGCCCCCGCCCCCACCGCGACGGCGCCGTTGAGGGCCGCGAAGGCCACCCAGAGCCGATCAACCAATCCCATATGTCCTCTCCACGCTGGCGTTCCCGCATTCCGTCCATTGCGGGCGGCGGGAAAAGTTCAATCTCGTAACCAACTGGCCCACCCTTTGCTTAGCACGGATCGGCCAGCCATCTCATCCCCTCGGGAAACCGGGAGTCCGCGGCGGTTCGGCGCAAATTGATTTGCAAAATGCCAAAGGCTCGTGGTGAACCACATCATTCTGCACCGACAGCCGCAAGACACCCCCCACACCGAGCCGGCGCCACACAGCTCGCCGGTTTCCCTGGGCACGCTGCCACCGTCCGGGGAGGAGCGCCTGATCGCCTGGGCCGTGGCCCGCGGTGGGCGCCTGCTGGTGGTTGACGACAGCCCGACCAACCGGCTGCTGACCGCGGCGCTGATGCGCAAGGTCGGCTTCACCGTGGACACCGTGGACGGCGGGGCGGAGGCCATCGCCTCCGTCGCCGCGGCGGAGGTCCCCTACGACGCCGTGCTGATGGACGTCGCCATGCCGGAGGTGGACGGCATCGCCGCGACCCTGGCGATCCGGGCGATGGCCGGCCCCCGCGCCATGGTGCCGATCATCGCCGTCACCGCCCACGGCTTCGCCGAGGACCGCGACCGCTGCGTGGTCGCCGGCATGAACGATTACGTGCCCAAGCCGGTCCGCCGCCCTGAACTGCTGGCCGCCCTGAAGCGTTGGCTGGAGCCCCGGATGCCGGAGGGCGAGACCGTCAGAAGGACGACCCCGGCTCCTTGAGGAACTCTGCCTCCTCCGGCGTCGTCTCGCGGCCGAGAACCGCGTTGCGGTGGGGAAACCGCCCGAAGCGCGCGATGACGTTGCGGTGGCGTTCGGCGTAATCCACGACCTCCGGATCGCTGACCCGCTCCCGGAACAGGGTGCAGGACAACTCCTGACAGTCCATGTCCTCCTGATGCTCGAACGGCAGATAGAGGAAGATCCGCTCGTCCTCGGTGCATTCCAGGTCGTATCCCTGCTCCACCACATGGCGGGCCACCGCCAGCGCCTTGCCATCGGTCGCGAAGGCCCGCGGCGAACCGCGGAAGACGTTGCGCGGCACTTGGTCCAGCAGGACGCAGAGCGCCAGGCAGCCGTCCACATCCTCCAACCAATGATCGTACCGCCCCTCCGCCGCCGCCTCGTGATGGGGAAGCAGCGTGTCGCGCACCGTCCGGTCGAAACTGTCGGACTGGCGGAACCAGTAGGGCTTCATCGCTTCGTCGAACCAGAAATCCACGATCTCGTCGATCAGCCTGTCGGTCATCTGCACCACCTTCGCCTGGGAATGGGGTCGCCGGTCAAGAACCTCGCCCACAAAAGAACAGGGCGCCCGAAGGCGCCCTGTCCAGTCTCGATCATCCACACCGGGCCGGGACGCGGCTCAGTGCAGGGTGCTCCACAGCTTGCGCTTGGTGGCGTACATCAGGCCGGCCAGCACGATCAGGAACAGGATCACCTTCACGCCCATCTGCTTGCGCGCATCCATGTGCGGCTCGGCGATGAAGGTCAGGAAGGTGCTGATGTCGTGGGCCTGCTGCTGCACCGTCGCCGGGGTGCCGTCGGCGTAGGTCACGCCGTCCGGCATCAGGATGTTGGGCATGCCCACCTGATGACCCGGGAAGTACTTGTTGTAGTTCATGCCCGGCATCAGGGTCACGCCTTCCGGCGGGTTCTCCTCGAAGCCGGTCAGGAAGGCGTAGAGGTAGTCCTCGCCGCCGACGCGGGCCTTCGCCATCAGCGACAGGTCCGGCGGCAGGGCGCCGTTGTTGGCGGCGCGGGCGGCGTTGTCGTTGGGGAACGGCGACGGGAAGCGGTCGGCCGGGATGCCCGGACGCATGAACATCTCGCCCGCGTCGTTCGGACCGGCCTGGACCTCATAGCCGGCGGCGATCGCCTTCAGCTCGTCCTCGTTGAAGCCGATGCCGGCGAGCGTGCGGATCGGGACCAGCTTGGCCGAGTGGCAGGTCGAGCAGACTTCCTTGTAGATCTGGAAGCCGCGCTGCGCCGAGGCCTTGTCGATGGTGCCGAAGACGCCGCTGTGCGACCACTCCTGCTTGGGAATGTGCACCGCTTCCGACGCCTGCGCGGCGCCGGCCAGACCCAGGGCGACGGCCGCGGAGAGGATGGCAGACTTCAGAGAGCGCATTATGCCTTCTCCATGGGCTTGGCGTGGGCGCCGGCGGCAACGCGGCCACCGCCCTTCAGAACCGGTTCGCAGATGCTGGCGGGGAGCGGCAGCGGACGCTCCAGCTTGCCCAGCAGCGGCAGCAGGATCAGGAAGTGGAAGAAGTAGTAGGCCGTGCCGATGCGGGCGACCAGCAGCCACACGCCTTCCGCGGGCATCGCGCCGGCGTAGCCGAGGACCAGGGCGTCGATGGCGAGGATCCAGAAGAACTGGCGGTAGATCGGACGGAACTTGCAGCTGCGCACCTTGGAGGTGTCGAGCCACGGCAGGGCCGCCAGCACCGCGATGGCGCCGAACATGGCGAGCACGCCGCCCAGCTTGTCCGGGATCGCGCGCAGGATCGCGTAGAACGGCAGGAAGTACCATTCCGGAACGATGTGCGCCGGGGTGACCAGCGGGTTGGCCGGGATGTAGTTGTCCGGGTGGCCGAGGTAGTTCGGGGCGAAGAAGACGAAGGCCGCGTAGAAGATCAGGAACACGACGACCGCGAAGCCGTCCTTGATCGTGACGTACGGGTTGAACGGAACGGTGTCCTGCGGGCCCTTGGCGTCGATGCCCAGCGGGTTGTTGGAGCCGGAGACGTGCAGGGCGGCGGTGTGGAGGACGACCAGGCCCAGCAGCACGAACGGCAGCAGGAAGTGCAGCGCGAAGAAGCGGTTCAGCGTCGGGTTGTCGACCGAGAAGCCGCCCCACAGCCAGGTCACGATCGGGTCGCCGACCAGCGGGAAGGCCGAGAACAGGTTCGTGATGACGGTGGCGCCCCAGAAGCTCATCTGGCCCCACGGCAGCACGTAGCCCATGAAGGCGGTCGCCATCATGGCCAGCAGGATCAGCACGCCGAGGATCCACAGGATCTCGCGCGGCGCCTTGTAGGAGCCGTAGTAGAGACCGCGGAACATGTGGATGTAGACGGCGATGAAGAACATCGACGCGCCGTTGGCGTGGACGTAGCGCAGCAGCCAGCCGTAGTTGACGTCGCGCATGATGCGCTCGACCGAGTCGAAGGCGATGGTCGTGTGCGCGGCATACTGCATCGCCAGCACGAGGCCGGTGGCGATCATGATGACCAGCATGATGCCGGCGATGGCACCGAACGCCCACAGATAGTTGACGTTCCGGGGCATCGGATACTGGTTGTACTCATGGTCCAGCATCGTGAAGATCGGCAGGCGGCTGTCGATCCACTTCACGACGGGATTCTTGAACTGGGGGGCGTGAGCCTGAGCCATCTTGGGGTCTCCAGAACCTTAAGGGCCGCTTAGCCGAGCCGGACCGCGGTGTCGCTCGTGAAAGCGTACTGCGGAACGACGAGGTTGGCCGGGGCGGGACCCTTGCGGATGCGCCCTGCGGTGTCGTAGTGCGAGCCGTGGCAGGGGCAGAACCAGCCGTCGTAGTCGCCGCGCGGATCGGTCGGCTTCTGGCCCAGCGGCACGCAGCCCAAGTGCGTACAGATGCCGACGACGATCAGCCATTCCGGCTTCTTGACGCGGGCGTCGTCGGCGGCCGGGTCGCGCAGTTCGCCGAGGTTGACGGTGCGCGCCTCCTCGATCTCCTTCGCCGTGCGGTGGCGGACGAAGACCGGCTTGCCGCGCCAGGTGACCGTGATCGCCTGGCCTTCCTGGACCGGGGCCAGATCCACGTCGATCGAAGCCAGCGCGAGGGTGTCGGCGGCCGGGTTCATGCTGTCGATGAACGGCCAGACGGCCGACGCGACACCAATGGCACCCACGGCCCCGGTGGCGAGGTAGAGAAAATCACGGCGGGAAGCCCCCTCGCCGCCGGGGGCCGCGTGGCCACCCGTCCCGGGCGGATGCGTGGTCTGAGCCATAAGCGTTAATCTCCTCAAGGCATACGCGGCGCGCCGAAGCGCCCTATGACACGTGGACCAGTGTTTATCACGACTTGACGGGCATGTCCGCTCACTGGGTGGGTGGGTGCGCGCCGCGTCGACCGGGGTTGTATGTCCCGGGTATCCGGGGTGCGGTATACAGTCGCGGCAACGCCTTGAAAAGGTTTTGTCATCGGGACAACTTGTCGCGCTTTGCGGTGCACCATTAGACGTCGCTGAACCAAAAGGGAATTTCATGCGCCTCGTTCTCTTCGAACCGGACATTCCCCAGAACGCCGGGACTCTGATGCGTCTGGCGGCGGGACTCGGGGTGCCGCTGGACCTGATCGAGCCCTGCGGCTTCGTTCTGGACGACCGCAAGCTGCGCCGGGCCGGGATGGACTACATCGACCAGCTGGCTCTGGTCCGGCACAGCTCCTGGGCGGCCTACCGGGCGCTGCCGCAGGCCGGGCGGCTGGTGCTGCTGACCACCCGCGGCGCCGTTCCCTACACCGAGTTCGCCTTCGCCCCGGACGACCGGATCATGGTCGGGCGCGAAAGCGCCGGGGTGCCCGACGACGTGCACGCGGCGGCCGACGCCCGGCTGGTCATCCCCCTGATGCCGCCCGCCCGGTCGCTGAATGTTGCGCTGAGTGCCGCGATGGTGTTGGGTGAGGCCCTGCGGCAGACGGCCGCATTGCCGAGACCCTCGCCCCTTCCTTCGCCCTGACCGACGCCGGACGCCCGCCCATGACCACCTCCCCCACCGACGCCATGGACATCAGAACCGCCCGTCAGGCTCAGGCCAGCGCCTGGTTCGCCGAACTGCGCGACCGCATCTGCGCCGAGTTCGAGCGGATCGAGGACGAGCTGACCGGCACCCATGCCGACCTGCCGCCGGGCCGCTTCGAGCGCAAGCCCTGGCAGCGCCCCGACCATGGCGGCGGCGAGGGCGGCGGCGGCGTGATGTCGGTGATGCGTGGCCGCGTGTTCGAGAAGGTGGGGGTCAACGTCTCCACGGTGCACGGCACCTTCAGCCCGGAGTTCCGCGCCAACATTCCTGGCGCCGCGGAAGACGGGCGGTTCTGGGCGTCGGGGATCAGCCTCGTCGCGCACATGCGCTCGCCGCTGGTGCCGGCCACCCACATGAACACGCGCCACATCGTGACCAGCCTCGGCTGGTTCGGCGGCGGCGCCGACCTGACCCCCATGGTGCCCGACGAGCAGGACACCGCCGATTTCCACGCCGCCTTCCGCAACGCCTGCGACCGCCACGACCCGACCTGCTACGCACGTTACAAGGAATGGTGCGACCGCTACTTCTTCCTGCCGCACCGGGGCGAGGCGCGCGGCGTCGGCGGCATCTTCTACGACAACCTGGATTCCGGGAATTGGGAGGCCGACTTCGCCTTCACCCGCGACGTGGGCTTGGCTTTCCTGGAGGTCTTCCCCGCCCTGGTTCGCCGCCACATGAACCGGCCCTGGACCCCGGAGCAGCGCGAGCACCAGCTGATCCGCCGCGGCCGCTACGTCGAGTTCAACCTGCTCTATGACCGCGGGACGACCTTCGGCCTGAAGACCGGCGGCAACACCGAGGCCATCCTGATGAGCATGCCGCCCGAGGTGAAGTGGCCGTAACGACGGCGCTTCACCCCAGACGCCGCCTCGCCTCCGTCAGGCACTCGTCCCGTCCCGGTCGGAAGTCCTCGGCGATCCACCATGCCTCGACCTGCTTCAGCAGCGCGCCCACCGCCGGGCCCCGCGGCATCCCCATGGCCAGCAGGTCGCGCCCGGCGATGGGAAGGACCAGGGACGGCAAATCCTCGGCGGTCGCCAGCGCCGCCCTGACCGCGTCGAGCGCCACCGGTCCGGGCGCGTCCACCGCCGCCAGCAGCACGAGATCGCGGTACAGTCCGGCGTCGCCCAGCCGATAGAGCGCCTGCCGCCGCTTCACCGGCCCATCCGACGGCGACACGGCCATCGGCGGCTCGGTCAGGGCGGCGAGGCGGTCGCGGTCGGCGTTGGACAGGCGCAGGGTCTGCGCCACGGCCAGCGCCCCCGCCCGGTCGGTGTCCAGCACGGCGGCGAAGCGGCGCACCGCCTCGGGCGGTTCGTCCAGATCGTGTTCCAACCGGACCAGACCGTCCAGCCGAGCGGTGCGCACCGCGTCCGGCAGCAGATGGACCATCACGCCGAGCCGGATCATCAGCGCCCAGGCCGACGCCGGGTCGGGCGCCGCCAGCAGGCGGGACAGCTCGCCCCGCACCCGTTCCCCGGACAGGGTGGGCAGGCGGGGGGCCATCTCCGCGCAGGCGGCCAGCGCCGCCTCGTCCGGCGCGCCGCGCCCGTAATGGGCGTGGAAGCGGAAGAAGCGCAGCAGGCGCAACACATCCTCCTCGATGCGCTGGCGCGGGTCGCCGACGAAGCGCACCCGCCCGGCGGCCATGTCCGCCAATCCCCCGAAGGGGTCGTAGACGCAGCCGTCCAGCGTGCAGCTCAGGGCGTTCATGGTCAGGTCGCGCCGGGCGGCGTCCTCCCGCCAGTCGTCGGTGAATTCGACGCGGGCGTGACGCCCGAAGGTCTCGACGTCTCGACGCAGCGTGGTGATCTCGTAATGGGCCTTCCCCACCACGGCGGTGATGGTGCCGTGCTCGATCCCGGTGGGAATGGCGCCGATGCCTGCGGCCTTCAGCAGCGCCATCACCCGTTCCGGCGGGGCGTGGGTGGCGATGTCGATGTCCTTGACCTTGCGGCCCAGCCACGCGTCGCGCACGCAACCGCCGACGAAGCGGGCGTCCGCCCCTCCGGCGGCCAGGGCGTCGAACACGGCGCGCGTCTCGGGGGCGGTCATCCAGGGCTGGGGAGCGATGCGGGCGTTGACGGTCATGGCGGCAGGCTAGCCCGCAAGGCATTCAATTGCCAGAGACGCTCAATTGCCAGACGCCCCGCCGCCAACCACCCTCCCGTCTTCGACATGGGCCGGGGTGTAGGGCGTGTGCGGCGGCACCCCGCTGGTCATGGCGACCGAGCCCAGGGTCACCGCCATCGCCGCCACCCCGGCGAAGACCAGCCAGGGCCAGGGCGCCGTCGCCCACCACGGCGCCGGGCTGTGCGCCTCCTCCGCCTCGCGGCGGCGGCGCTCGACCACCAGCACATACAGGGCGTAACCGACCGTGGGCAGGACCAGGGGCAGGATGACCGTCAGGAAAATCCGCAGCACCGCGCCGCCCGCCCTACGATGATCCGCCGGCGGGCACGTCGCCCAGGCGATCGCTTCCCAGGCCGTCGCACCCCAGCCCCTCGCCCAGCCCCTCGGCACGCAGGACATCGCAGAGATTCACCAGCATCCCCGCCGTCGCCCCCCAAATGAAGCGCTGTTGGTAGGGGAAGGCGTAGAAATAGCGTTGCGCACCCTGGAATTCGCGGCTGTGGCGCTGCGGGTTGGTCGGGTCGAGGATGGCGGCCAGCGGCACCTCGAACACCTCCGCCACCTCGGTCGGGTCGGGAGTCACCTGGAAAGGCGGGCGCACCAGCCCGACCACCGGTGTCACCCGGAAGCCGGTGCGCGTCACGTAGGTGTCGAGCCGACCCAGCACCTCGATGTGGTCGCGCCCCAGCCCGATCTCCTCCTCGGTCTCGCGCAGGGCGGTGTCCTCCGGGTCGCGGTCGTCGCTCTCCATCCGCCCGCCGGGGAAGCTGATCTGCCCGGCATGGGCCGTCAGGTTGGCGGTGCGCTGGGTGAAGATGACCGTCAGCTCCTCCGGACGGTCAACCAGCGGCACCAAAACGGCGGCCTCCCGCAGCTTGCCCTGGGAAGGCTCAAAACCGGGATTCAGATCGTGGTCGCCGCGCACCTTGACCGGGCGCAGGTCGGCGGCGGCGCTTCCCGGAAAGCGCTTGCGGACCTCGTCGAGACTCACCCGCCAGGCAGCCTGCCCAGCGCGAAGAAGACCTTCTTGCTCCATACCCCCACCTCAGCCTCACCATCATGGCCGCGCGTATCGGCCCGGTCTACCATTTCGTAGTAGACCGGCCGGAGAATTCGCGCTTCGAGCCCGTTTCTTATGAGGATATAGGGCGTCGGTTCGCCATTTTCAGGATTGTGGACCACCCGAATTGGATGATCGGGCCCGCAATCGACCCATTCGTCTAAATTTGTACGGAAAGACAGGACCTGTTCGTCTCCATTTCCGCTTGTGGCCATTTCCACGGCGACGAACGGCGTGTCCTCGACCACGATCCGCCCGCGCTCGACCGGGGTGACCAGCCAGAAATCGCCCGCCTCATCCCGCCGCAGGACGGTGGCGAACAGCTTGACCAGTTCGATCCGCCGGATCGGGTCGCCCTCGTGGAACCATGTGCCGTCGCGGGCGATGCGGATGTCGAACCGCTGCTCCCTTGCGGTCAGAGGCAGAGCGGGGGGCGGGCTTTCGACGTTTTCCCCACCGGTCACCTCACCGGGGCGCGTTTCATTTGGGCGCTTGTCATTCGCCCCGTCATTGCCGACCTTCATCGCTAGCCTTCTCGTCTTTTTCGGGCCTGAGGGGCACAGAGGGAACTGGCCGCGCAACGTAATTTCGCCATACTCGTCACATAGGTCCGGACTGGCGGATTTGCCACGATGGCTGTTTCGACCCAAGTGGTCATGGTTGGGCGGTCATGATTGCCCACCGAGTGCATGGTCTTAACGGGAGCAGAGACGTGAGCGCAACCGACGCCGCTAATCCGGGGGCCAATCTGGGCCAGAGCTTTCCCGCCGGCGAGAACCCGCACCAGCTCATGGCGGAGATCGAGGCCCTGGGCGGCCGGCTGACCCATGTCCGCGACCGCATCGGCCGGATCATCTTCGGCCAGCAGGAGGTCATCGACCTCACGCTGATCACGCTCCTGGCCGGCGGCCACGTGCTGCTGATCGGCGTGCCGGGCCTCGCCAAGACGCGGCTGGTCGAGACGCTGGGCACCGTGCTGGGCCTCGCCGAGAAGCGCATCCAGTGCACGCCCGACCTGATGCCCGCCGACATCCTGGGGTCGGAGGTGCTGGAGGAGAACGAGCAGGGCCGCCGCTCCTTCCGCTTCATTCCGGGGCCGGTGTTCAGCCAGCTGCTGATGGCCGACGAGATCAACCGCGCCAGCCCACGCACCCAGTCCGCCCTGCTCCAGGCGATGCAGGAGCGGCGCGTGTCGGTCGCCGGCCACTACCACGCCCTGCCCCAGCCCTTCCACGTCCTGGCCACCCAGAACCCGCTGGAGCAGGAAGGCACCTACCCGCTGCCGGAAGCCCAGCTCGACCGCTTCCTGATGCAGATCGACGTCGATTACCCCGACCGCGACGCCGAGCGGCGGATGATGATCGCCACCACCGGTTCACTGGACGAGCAGGCGGTGACGGTGCTCTCCCCCGCCGACCTCCAGGTCGCGCAACGGCTGGTCCGCCGCGTGCCGGTCAGTGAGGGCGTCGTTGACGGCATCCTCGACCTCGTGCGGCGGGGCCGTCCGGAGGCGACCGACCTGCCGGAGGTGCAGCGCCACGTCGCCTGGGGTCCCGGCCCGCGCGCCAGCCAAGCGCTGATGCTCGCCGCCCGCGCCCGCGCAGTGCTGGACGGGCGGCTGGCGCCGTCGCTGGACGACGTGGTGGCCCTGGCGAAGCCCGTGCTGCGCCACCGCATGGCGCTGAACTTCGCGGCGCGGGCGGACGGGATTACGCTGGACGATATCATCAACCGCCTCTGCGCCCCGTTGTCGTAAGGACCCGCCGATGGCCAGTCCCACCCTTGGCGCCACCACCCTGCGGGCGCAGCAGCGCGCGGAGGGGCTGGCCGCCACCCTGCCGCCGCTGCTGGTCGCGGCGGAGCGCGTCGCCTCCACGGTGGCGCAGGGCGTTCACGGACGGCGCCGCGTCGGGCTGGGCGAGACCTTCTGGCAGTTCCGCCGCTACCAGCCCGGCGACTCGCCGCAGATGATCGACTGGCGGCAGTCCGGCAAGACCCAGCCCGTCTATGTGCGCGAGAACGAGTGGGAGGCCGCCCAGACCGTCTGGCTGTGGCGCGACCGCTCGCCTTCCATGGACTACCGCTCGGTCAACGGCCTGCCGACGAAGCGGGAGCGCGCCGACCTGCTGACCCTCGCCGCCGCGGTGCTGCTGGTGCGCGGCGGCGAGCGGGTGGGCCTGCTGAACTCCGGCCAGCGCCCGGACCATGGCAAGTTCGCCCTGAACCGCATGGCCGGTCAGATGACCGACCCGCGCAACGCCCATTCTCCCGACGCGCTGCCGCAGCCCGAGCCACTGCCCCGCCACGCCCAGGTGGTTCTGGTCGGCGACCTGCTGTCGCCGCTGCCGGAGATCCACGCCACCGTGTCGGCGCTCACCGGACGCGGTGTGCGCGGCCATCTGCTGCAAATCCTCGACCCGGCGGAGGAGACCCTGCCCTACGAGGGCCGCGTCGAGTTCGAAGGCTTCGAAGGCGAGGAGGAATTGCTGGTGCCGCGGGTCGAGGCGGTGCGCGAGACCTACCTGGAGCGGCTGCGCGCCCACCAGGACGGCCTGGACGCGCTCGCCCGCACCGCCGGCTGGACCTACGCCGTCCACCGCACCGACCGGCCGCCCCAGACCGCCCTGCTCGGCCTGTGGGGCGCCCTGGCGCGCGAGGCGGTTTAGGTGGCGCGGCGCGGCGCCCCCACCCTCCCGCTTCGCGGGCCCCTCCCCTCCCCCGCTCACGCAGGGGAGGGCTATATCTCCCTCCCCTGCGAAGCGGGGGAGGGCCGGGGTGGGGGCAATTGCTTCGCACCCGATTCCTCATCCTCCAACAGCGTAGACGCCGATGCTGGGTTTCGGACCGATCGCCTTTGCCGTTCCGTGGGTGCTGGCCGCCCTGGCCGTCCTGCCGGTGCTGTGGTGGCTGCTGCGCGTCACGCCGCCGGCCCCGCGGGTGGTGCGCTTCCCCGCCATCCGCCTGCTGCGCGACCTGACGGCGCGGGAGGAGACTCCCGCCCGCACCCCGCTGTGGCTGCTGATCCTCCGCCTGATCGTCGCCGCCCTGCTGATTCTGGCGCTGGCCGGGCCGCTGCTGAACCCGCGCGCCGCCCTGCCGGGCAGCGGGCCGCTTCTGTTGCTGGTCGACAACGGCTGGGCGTCGGGCCGCGACTGGACGGGCCGCCGCGCCGCCATGGAGGAGCTGGTGTCGCAGGCGGAGCGGCAGAACCGCCCGGTCGTCCTGCTGCCGACCGCCCGGCCCGCCGGGGGCGAGGCGGTAAAGGCCAGCCCGCCCCTGCCCGCCTCGGAGGCCCGCCGTCTGATCCAGGCGTTGGAGCCGCACCCCTGGTCGACCGACCGCGCCGGCGCGTTGGAGGCGGTGCGCGGTCTCGCCGCGCGCGGCTCCGCCCACACCGTCTGGCTGTCGGACGGCATCGGCGACCGCACCGCCCGCGGCCTCGCCGAGACGCTGCAGCGCATGGGCTCCCTGGAGATCCTCGACGATTCCGCGGAGAAACCACCTCACCTGCTGCTTCCCCCGTCGTCGGAGGGCGCCGGTCTGACGGCCCGCGTGGTGCGCGCCGACGCCTCGCGTCCGGAAAGCGTCACCGTGCGCCTGTCCGGCGCCGACGGCCGCCTGTTGACCCGCCAACCTGTCGCTTTCGACACCGGGCAGCTCACCCGCGAGGTGCGCTTCGAGGTGCCGGCGGAGCTGCGCAACGACGCCGCCAGCCTGCGCGTGGAGAACGACACCACCGCCGGGGCCACCGTCCTGCTCGACGAACGCTGGCGCCGCCGCCCGGTCGGGCTGGCCTCGGGCCGCGCCAACGGCGAGAACCAGCCGCTGCTCTCCGACCTGCATTATCTGGAACGGGCGCTGGCCCCCTACAACGAGGTGCGGCGCGGCGAGCCGGACGAGCTTCTCAAGCGCGACCTCGCCGTGCTGGTCCTGTCGGACATCGGCGCCCTGACCGGGCAGGAAGCCCAGACCATCGAGGACTGGGTGCGCAAAGGCGGTGTGCTGCTGCGCTTCGCCGGGCCGCGGCTGGCCCAGAATCCCGACCGTCTGGTCCCGGTGCGCCTGCGGCTGGGCGACCGCGCGTTGGGCGGCGCCCTGTCCTGGTCGGAGCCGGCGAAGCTCCAGCCCTTCGACGGACGCAGCCCGTTCGCCGGCCTGCACATCCCCGACGACGTCGCCGTGTCGCGGCAGGTGCTGGCCGAACCGGCGCTCGACCTCGCCGACCGCACCTGGGCGCGGCTCCAGGACGGCACGCCCCTGGTCACCTCGGAAAAGCGCGGAGACGGCTACATCGTGCTCGTCCACACCACCGCCAGCCCGGAATGGTCCAACCTGCCGATGTCCGGCCTGTTCGTCGACATGCTGCGCCGTCTGGTGACGCTGAGCGGCGGCGTCGCCGGGGGCGCCCATGGCGGCACGCTGGAGCCGCTGGAGGTTCTGGACGGTTTCGGCCGGCTGGTGCCGCCGCCGGCCGCCGCCTTCCCCATCGCCGGGGACGCCGGGGCCGACGTGCTCGGCCCGCGCCACCCGCCGGGCTTCTACGGCACCGAGGAGGCCCGCCGCGCCCTCAACCTGACCGCCACGCTGACGCGGATCGAGCCGCTGGGCGCCATGCCCGGCGGGGTCGCCCGCGGCCCCTACGGCACGCGGGGCGAGGTGGCGCTGAAGCCGGCGCTGCTCGGCATCGCGCTGTCGCTCGCCATGATCGACCTGCTGATCGCCCTGATGCTGCGCGGCCTGCTCGGCGGCTTGCGGTTCGACGGCAAGGGGTTCGGCGGCAAGAGGCGCCGCGCCGGGGCCGCCGCCGCGATCCTGCTGACGCTGGGCGCGGCGCTCCCCATGGCCGCAGCGCCCTGGCAGTCCGCCCGCGCCGACGACGCGCAATCGACCAAGGTGACGGCGGAGACCTACCTGGCCTATGTGCGCACCGGGAACGGCGCGGTGGACGACACCTCGCGCGCCGGTCTGGAAAGCCTCGTGGACGTGCTGACCCGCCGCACCGCGGTGGAGGCCGCCGGGGCGGTCGGCGTCGATCCGGAAAGCGACGAGCTGGCCTTCTACCCCCTGCTCTACTGGCCGGTGTCCGGCGGACAGCGCGCGCTGAGCGACCACGCCCGCGCCCGGCTGAACGAGTACATGCGCAACGGCGGCACCATCCTGTTCGACACGCGCGACCAGTCGGCGGGTGCCGTCGGCGGCAATCAGGCGCTCCAGGGCATGGTGCAGGGGCTGGACATCCCGCCGCTGGCCCTGGTGCCGCCCGACCACGTGCTGACCAAGTCCTTCTACCTGCTGAACGATTTCCCCGGCCGCTACAACGGCGGCAATCTGTGGATCGAGGCGCGTGAGGGCCGCGCCAACGACGGCGTGTCCCCGGTGCTGATCGGCGGCAACGACTGGGCCGCCGCCTGGGCGGCGAACCGCAACGGCCAGCCTCTGTACGCCGTCGTCCCCGGCGGGGAGCGGCAGCGCGAGATGGCCTACCGCTTCGGCGTCAACCTCGTCATGTACGCGCTGACCGGCAACTACAAGGCCGATCAGGTCCATGTGCCCGCGATCCTTGAGAGGCTCGGCCAGTGACCCTGCTTGACGGAACCTCCATCGCTCTGGCGCCGCTGCTGCCCTGGGTCTTTCTGGTGCCGCTGTTCGTGGTGGCGCTGGCGATCCTGGCGCTGGCCGTCTTCCGCCGGGCGCGCGGCGTCTGGCTGCGCACTCTGGCGGTGGCGGTGCTGGCGCTCGCCCTGATCAACCCGTCGCTGGTGCAGGAGAAGCGGGAGCCGATCAAGGACGTGGCCGTCGTCGTGCTCGACGCCTCGCCCAGCCAGAACATCGGCGACCGCCGCGGCCGCGCCGAGGCCGAGCTGGAGCGCCTGACCGAGCGGCTGAAGGCTTTCGACGATCTGGAGCTGCGGGTGGTCCGCGCCGGGGACGCGGAATCCGGCGCCTCCGCCATCAACGAGACGCACCTGTTCGACGCGCTGAACCGCGCCATGGCCGACGTGCCGCGCCGCCGCATGGCCGGGGCTGTGCTGATCACCGACGGGCAGGTCCACGACGTCCCGGAGAACCTCGCCCGGCTGGCCGAGATCGGCCCGGTGCACACGCTGCTGACCGGTAACCGCGACGAAGGCGACCGCCGTCTGGCCATTGTTCAGGCGCCGGCCTACGGCCTCGTCGGCAAGCCGGTGGAGCTGACCATCCGGGTGGATGACATGCCGCGCCGCCAGTCGGCCGACGCGGCGGTGACGCTGCGCCAGGACGGCGGGCCACCGCGCACCATCCGCGTGCCGGTGGGCCAGGACTTCCACATGGAGCTACCGGTCAACCACGGCGGCCAGAACGTGCTGGAGATGGAGGTCGAGGCGGCACGGCAGGAGCTGACGCTCGCCAACAACCGCACCGCCGTGGTGGTGAACGGGGTGCGCGACCGCCTGCGCGTCCTGCTCGTCTCCGGCGAGCCGCACGCCGGCGAGCGGACGTGGCGCAACCTGCTGAAAGCCGACCCGTCGGTCGATCTCGTCCACTTCACCATCCTGCGCCCGCCGGAGAAGCAGGACGGCACGCCGATCCGCGAGCTGTCGCTGATCGCCTTCCCGATCCGCGAGCTGTTCGAGATCAAGCTGGATGAATTCGACCTGATCATCTTCGACCGCTACCGCCGGCGCGGCGTGCTGCCGCAGATGTATCTGGAGAACATCGCCGAGTACGTGCAGAAGGGCGGCGCCCTGCTGGAGGCGTCCGGCCAGGGCTACGCCACGCCGCTGTCGCTGTTCCGCACGCCGCTGGGCCAGGTGATGCCGGCGGAGCCGACCGGTCAGGCCATCGACCGCCCCTTCAAGCCGACCGTGACGGAGGTCGGCCGCCGCCACCCGGTGACCGCCGGCCTGCCCGGCGACCGCCCGGACGGCGAGCCGAGTTGGGGCCGCTGGTTCCATCAGGTGGAGGTCGTGCCGGGCAACGGCGCGGTGGTGATGAACGGCGCCGACGACCGCCCGTTGCTGATCCTCGACCGCGTCGGCAAGGGCCGGGTGGCGCAGCTGGCCTCGGACCAGATGTGGCTGTGGAGCCGCGGCTTCGAGGGCGGCGGCCCCCAGGCCGAGCTTCTGCGCCGCCTCGCCCACTGGCTGATGAAGGAACCGGAGTTGGAGGAGAACGACCTGCGCGCCCATGTGGACGGCAACCGCATCACGGTGGAGCGTCGCTCCCTGGAGCCCGACCCGCGCAGCATCACCCTCACCACCCCCTCCGACGAGACCCGGACTCTGGAAATGACCGAGGATCGCACCGGCCGCGCCAGCGCCACCGTGGTCGCCGGCGAGCCGGGCATCTACCGCATCACCGACGGCGAGCGCACGGCCCTGGCCGTGGTCGGCGCCGTCAACCCGCCGGAACTGGCCGATGTGCGCTCCACCGGCGACCGCCTGTCGGGCGTCGCCGAGGAGACCGGCGGCGGTGTGCATTGGATTTCCGACACGGAAGGCGGCGTGCGCCCCGGCATCGACGTGCGCCGCACCCTCCCCGACCGGACGCGGACCGGCAACGATTGGATCGGCCTGCGTGCCAACGGCGATTTTACGGTGACGGGGGTGTCCGAGGTGCCCTTGCTGCCGGTGGGCGCTGTGCTGGCGCTGGCGCTGGGCGCGCTGTTGATGGCTTGGCGTCGTGAGGGGCGGTAAGGGTCAACGAAGCTGTTGCAATCGGGTTGGGTTTCCGCTTATGGTCCCGACCCTTCCGGCGCTGATCGCGCCGTTCGGTTGGGGCGTCGCCAAGCGGTAAGGCAGCGGTTTTTGGTACCGCCATTCCCAGGTTCGAATCCTGGCGCCCCAGCCAACCTAACCCACTGTTTTTGTTCTCGTTTTTGGGTTGGTTGGGGTTCCTTTTCGTGTGCACCAGACTGTGCACACATGGTAATCGAACCCGTTGAAAATC
Organism: Azospirillum sp. UENF 312511; assembly: GCF_058780635.1. NCBI lineage: Bacteria > Pseudomonadati > Pseudomonadota > Alphaproteobacteria > Rhodospirillales > Azospirillaceae > Azospirillum > Azospirillum sp. UENF 312511. The sequence goes on from NZ_JBSNCG010000001.1 coordinate 1,348,636, forward strand.
CTCGCTTTCCAATTTTGTACGAAAGTTTCCGGTGCACACCATGTGCACACGGTGGAGCCCGATTTGGACTTGTCTGGTCCTGAGGGGCGACGTTGTGCGAATCGGGCGTTCAGCTGCACCGCGGGCGAATCAACATCCCCTCGTCAGCCGCCAGACCGGCCTCGCCGTGCACCAGCCGGCGACGGTCTTCGATGGCCGACACGACGAGTTGACGATTCTCGACCAGCGTGCTCGTGGTATGGATGTTTGGGGCTCCGAACTCGACCGTAAGCCAATGGACGCTTCAGGTTGCGCGACCGTTTTGCGCCCCATTTTCCGGCACCGGGTTGGGGGCGACCGAGAGGCCCAGGCACCAGCCAAGGTAAAAGCGAAGATCCTCGTAGAAGGCCTCCGGCGTGTAAAGCTGCAGGCCTGGGCTGTCGATCAATTCGGAACCCGCCTGAACTCCCCAAGCCAGTAGCATCCAACTCCCTGCTACCCACGCCGTGAGCTGCGCTAACACCGGAATGGTGCTCGCATCCCAACGGCGAAGAACGACTCTGCTGCCAATCAGTGCGATCAAAAAGCCGGGCACTGCGCTCGTCACCACGATCGGCCAACCCCATCCATAAGAGTGGCCGATGAAGACAATCCATACGCACGCTAAGCCCGTCGCCGGAAGAGCCAGCCGGCGAGAAGTGCCCGAGACGAACCAAGCAGCCGTGACCGCTGCCGGAATCGAAGCCCACTCGCAAGCGCTGTCGATCGCTCGTGCCAAACTGGCTTTCTTAGCTTCGTCACCGGCGTGTTCAGCGCCTATATACGCAATCATCGCTTCGTGGATGCACACGACGACAATCCCAAAAGCCAGCGACACCAGAACGCCAAGCAGCATTCCACCGGATGGTGCGTGCGCCAAATGCCATCGCCCAGCCTTGAGCCGTTCCACCAGCGGTTCGACGAAGAAGGCGAAGAGCGTGCCAATGAACAGTGCGGAAAACAGCTCTGCGGCCCCGAAATGGCCACGCATCAGCACAAACCCTTGCCAGAGCAGTTCCGGGGCGAAAGCGCAAACCGAAACCCACAGCGTGTAGACTGTATAGGCCAAAGCACGAGCGAATGGCACGGATTGCCTCCATCAAACGGCCGCGCCGACGTGACGCTGGTTCCCGTCCAGTTTCGCCCGCCAAGGCCTCCCCTATACGGGCTGCGCCAAACTCACCAATGGAGCCGTGCGACGACAGAAGTCGACTAGGTTGGGCTGTGCCGTAACAAAAGCGCGCAACGGCGTATCGATTTCGTACCAGTAAATGTTGGGCAGAAAGCCCATCAGCGCCGTGTCGACGCTGTGTGGAGTATCGCCGAACAGGAAGGGCCGGTCCGCCAAGGTACCAGCGATGGCGTTCAGATCAGCGACACCGCGGCTGTATACTTGGTCAGGATCATAACGGCCGATGCCTTGGAAGTAGTAGCGCTTTAAGTTGTATTCCCGTGCTGCCTCTAGAAGAGCATCAGTGAGGTCTGGATGCGTGTTGAGCAGTTGGCTCCGAAACAAAGGCCAAAAACGATCATCGGACCACCGCGAGTAGGACATTACCCAATACAGATTATCGAGCGTGCGCCGGATCATATGGTCGATGCGTCGTTCATCTTCACTAAGGTCATCATCGACCGGCAAGTAGTGCTGTCGGATCAAGTGCGTGATGATGAAATCACTGTCTCCGATCACAGCGCCCTCATCCTGGATATACGGCAGCTGCCCGCGAGGGGCATCATGGGCGTCGATGATATGCTTCTGCTGATAGGGCAACCCACACAGGCGCAAAAACGCCACAACCTTGAGGCCGTAGGGATTGTTGTCCGCCAAGCCATAAAGGTGGGGGTAGGTGTACAGCGTGATCATAGCCGGCTCCGTCCACTTGCAGCCCGGCTGGGGCCACGATCCGGTACCAAAGGGGATCGGCGACGGCCACATCCCCTTTGGCCCGCTATTCAGCTTGGCATGGAGTAGCAACCATTGAATATACTATCATTAGGACAGGGGCCATATTGAGCGGAGCGAGATGAGAAGCAACCAGCCGAGAGGTCGAGGCGACATCCAGCGCCAGAGGGGCGGACACCGCCCCTCCCGCCCGGCTGGCGAGCTGCGTCACCATCATCACCATGCAGGTGAGCAGTTCCAGGCGGGCGGGTGAGTGCCCCGATGGGATCGGGGTTGTCAGGGGGCTGCCCTTCCCTGCCCTTCGGAATGGTCGGCGGTTGGGCGGTGACCCTGGATGGGCATCGGCCCCAAGACAAGCCGATGCCTCATAAGGGATAATCTATAACAATACCACTGAATCATACCATTAATGCTGCCCAGAACATTGGATAGCTGAGACCACATCTTGAACCGATTGGACGGATCGGGAGTTTAGTTCGCATTTTGTTACGATCTTTTGGCAGTCTACGAGTCCTTTTCCTGACGTTACCAGAACCGAACCGGCATAGTGCGCGGCAGATACGGCCTCAAAATGCCCCGTGGAAGGAATCGACCCAAAAATACTTGTCCCATAGCACTCCATTAATGATTCAACCATAACAGAAGCCTCCAAAGGTATCGTCATATACTTTTTTGGACTTATAGACTTAAAATCTTCATAAAGCTGTGGATACAATGCCTTCATCTCATCGCTGACCGACCGTATAATATGCATATCGCCCCTCTCAATTGCCCCAATAATTGCTGACTTAATACTGTTTCTTTTTGTTTTCAGCACTTCTCGCATCCCATGTAAGTCAATAATCCACAAGGGATTTCCTTTGTTTTTTGCAGATGCCGCCACCATTAGACGGCCTCGAATAACTGGTTTTGATATTTCGGCTTGAGACCGCAAAGCCTATATATGTCAATCTCATCAAGTTCTCCACGCCGTCGCGCGCCGCCGAGCAACCGCAACAGAAGCGATCCATACATGGTTCGCTTAGTTTGCAATGGGTCAGACTGCACGCCACCTCCGCTATCGAGGTCACCTGGAGGTGTTGGCCCTTTGAATGTCGCTCTCCACTTATCGCATTCGCGCTGGGTCAGATACCCAGTCTCCACAAGACGCCATACAAGAGCCTCCTGACTAATGCCTAACTTAGAAGCAAAAAGCCTTATAAAATTCTGGTCACAAGACGGCTTGTATCGAAAGCGCTCAAGTCCAATACGAATAATCTTATCCGGAGCAAGGAGGTAGGCCGCAAATTTATTGCAGAACTTTTCTACCTTATTAGCAGATATAGACGGATTAGAGGTTCCTTCCTTTCTTAAGAGAATATGACAAAACTCATGAGCAAGCGTAAAAAGCTTGCGCGCCTTACTACACATCTTTGTGTTAATAACTATGACATGGTGATTGTCATTTGCCTTCACATAAAACCCTGAAAAAGAAGCGTCATCAAAGCTTTTGTGGAAAACCATCACGCCAAGATCTTCAATAAAGCTTCTTAAGCTCATATATAACTTATTTGCATCTCGCAGCTCTAACTGTTCCTCAAGGCTAACCCCCCACTTTTTTCGCCACTTTCCAGCAAGATCTATGGCCTCTTGGACGGTAAAATTTGTAGATACTGGCGATAAACTTTTATCGATACTTAGATTTATATCTAGCTCCATAAAGGTGCTGGAGATTTTCTCGACGAACGAAACCGCCTGAAGCGCACCTCTATTTAATTTTGCTGTGTGTGGATTCGCAGACCGGAAGTCTACGAGAGAAACAAGAGGGAGTTCCTTGCTTGTGAACAGCGCCGGAATCGGCACAGCAAGCTCCTTGGCAATTTTCACGATGTCCGCATCGGACAAGGTGTCGCAGCCCTCCAAAGCTTCATCTAGAACCGTACTCGGCACGCCCGATCTGCGTGCCAGGGTTGCTAAAGTCATGCCCCTTGCTTTAAGGATGCTAGAAAGAGCTTTAGTGGAGACTTTCACGTGCTTTCGAGCCTTCTTAACTCTCTCGCCAGCGGCATGTGCAGCCTTACGTTCGGCAAACTGGCGAATGTCCAAACGGTTGGTATCGGACTTTACCTTGCATTAGCCGTTATTCAAGCGGTATCTGCAGGCGGCGTTACAGGGCTGCGACGGCGCACCACAGCTCTTCAGAGCGCGGCTGAGGCGTCTGAAATATCAGCGGAATATGAAGCTATAAGATCAATACAAGTCGATGTTAGCAGGCTTGAAATTAGTTTTCAGGCAATTAACAAGTCGGTGTTATGGCTATCAGTCACACTGTTTGTTATAGCGATCGCATACTTTGCTTATTGTACTATTTTGCAAGACTCCAATGCTACAACCCCGGAAATAGCTTTCATATTTATTTATTATCTCATTCTTCCGACTATTATTTTTGCTGGGATTGCTCTTCATATAAAAGGACGGTGCAGGGACACAGGGAGGCAAATCAAGGATGCTGAACGAAGAGTAAGAAATGCTACGTTTGGGCTTTGATAACGTAGCCTAACCCTTCAGCAGATTCGGTATGGGGCGGAACCACAGTCCCGCCCCTATCCGCTGCCGATCCCCTACGCAGCCGCCGCGGTGCTGGCGCCGTTGCTGGCGGCCTCCACAGCCCCACCCAAGGGCGGCCAGGACGCGCGGGGCCAGTTCCTCCCAAACCTCCCCCCTACCCCTTCACCCTCTCCGCCAGGAGCCGGGACTCGTTCGCCTTCCGCCAGCTCTCCACCGCCTCGACGTCGAGCAGCCCATCGTCCCGCACCGGCATACCCCGCTTCACCCAGCGCGTGAGCGTCGGGTTGGACACGCCGATGTGCGCGGCGTACTGGAGACGGATCATGACGCCTTCCAGGCCAGCGGCGGCGATCAGCCGTTGCTGTTGGCTGGCCACCTTGGCTTGCCGGCCGGCCTTGCCCCGGAGGTCGGCGACATGCGCCTCCAGCACCTCCACTCGGCGCAGGACATCGGCTATGGCGCCGGCCGCGGGATCGGGCTGGCCTTCGGGCGCACCTGGGAAGCTGGAGGTATCATGGCCACCATGACCCTATCCCGCCCGGGCCAAGGATCTGTTGATTAATTATCTGGTTTGCTCAAAGACATTCTAGAAGCAACATCCTCAACCTGTTGGCCAAACGCAATCATATCAACATTGCTTATACTTTTCAGACACTCGCCCGATAACTCAAGCGGATCATAAATAATTCCATAACGAGCACGCCCAATGTGAACTCCAACAACAGGGGCTCCCCGCATGTTTGGCCCATAGATGCTGAAACCAAATTCAGTCATACCACATTTGTACATCTCTTCCCTCAAGACTTTCTCCACCGGATCTTCAACTGGCTCGTCTTGAGAAGGAATTTTCACGGTGTCCCAGCGGAAGCAGGCCGCTAGGGTCTGATAAGTGTGCCCCACTGGCGATGCTAGCGCTTGTACTGGCATGCCTCCCACTGAGGGCGTGCTCTCCCATTGGGTAACATGAGTAATTGCCCTAGAAATTGCGTGTTGGACGTAATCCAATTCATCAGGATTAGGGGCGCCAAAAGCGGTGTGAATAGGCTGGTTACGAAATTGGTCGTAGAGTTCGGAAACTCGGTTTGCAATTTCCTCGTCCCCAATCCAGCACCCTCGCGGCTCCGGAATTGCAAATCCACCTGAAATTCTCCTAAGAACTGGCCGAGGCTCATGCGAACACATAATAAAGTCCACATCATCTTCAGAAGAAGCTTTTCTTAATATATCCACGACATCTTGAAAACTACCATCTCCTTCAAGAGTTTTTCGGGCGTTCTTAGCAGCAACAACACCTGCTCCAGCGTTTCCCGCATAAGATATCGTTACCTTGGCGCTTACAATGATAGTCTTCAAAGCACCAGGAATATGGTTGCGGATCTTGTTAGAAGCTGCGTCAGATATTGCGGTATCAGACACAGTGACGATCCAATCGTCTACAAGCTTCGCAAAAACTATAGTCACTTAATTCTCCTTATTTTTTCTCAGCTTCCGGACAATATCTGCCAGGAGTTATTAGTCTGCCCACGCGTACTGCCGGCAAAACCCGCGCTCACGGTCATGAATATGCTTACTTGTGGCATTCTTTGTCCGCGGCAATCCAGCCTTTACCACAAGGCTTCCCTTTATGCTCCACCGGCTTGTCGACGCGGCATTCCTTGTCCTGAGAGATGTAGGAGTTGCCGCAGAGTTTCCCCCGCCTCTCCTCGGCTACAGGACCAGAACCCGAGTAGACCGCTGAAGAGAGGGAACTGCTGGAAGTGCCTCCGCTACTGGTCGACGTTGTGGAAGCGGGAACAAACATCAGCAGAGCAACGAACCCAGTAAGGATCACACCCTGTGCAATGAGAAAGCGAATTAGATAGGGTCCGCTTCTCTGCCAACTTTTATCCAGAAGCTGCCGCACTAGACGCATCATCCAGCGTTTGACCATTTCACCCGCCCTTTGAAAGCCAGAAGAGCGTATGCGCGCGTGGGACGAGTTGGCAACCTCCAATGCGCTAAATGGAATTACCGATTTCTCCCCTCACACCATCAGCATCCCATCCGGCCGGGCGTCGGTTTCGTAGACGCTCGGGCCGGTGTACGAGCAATGGAAAGGGGGCGGAACCGCGGTCCCGCCCCTACCCATCGGCCCAGCTCCTGCCCGCCCAGGTCAGGCCGCCGCGGTGCTCACGCCGTCCAGCCGCACCGTGACGGTGCTGGCGCCGTTGCCGGCGGCCTCCACAGCCACGCCCACTGGATTCAACCCGGCGCCGGGCGCGTCGCTCTGGTGCGCGGTGTCGTCCCAGCTCACCCGGCCGCCCGCGGCGATCACGACGGCCGGCTTCTTCGGCAGGATGAACACGCCCTCGGTCACGCCCACCAGGGCGGCGCCGCTCGCCGCGTTGGCCATCCCGCCCCATTACACGGTGCGATCCAGTCCGCTTCGTCGCGGAGCCTCAACGCGTCTGCCGGTACCGGCTGACCATGCTGTCGGTAACGTCCTTCGGAAAGCAAAGCGGTGACCGCCCGCCCGGCCGGCTGTAGGCGCTGTTCCCACCGCACCGCCGCCCGTTCCGCATCGTGTTGTATGGGCACGGGCAGTTACCTGGGTAGGACGCGATCGACTCCTGAATGATTCGCTCCCTCACCTCGTCATCGGTGAGCGCTGGGCCGCGGGCTGTTGCTGGCGAAGCGGATATTGCGATGATGAGCCCAATCAAGGGCAGAAGGAGCGAGCGACGCATCGGTCTCACCAACTGGAAGGCGAATCACACTATATCCTGATGAGAGATCCTTAAGGCTTCATTGCAACTACCTCAAACCGGGCGGCATACTCCGGCCCCGCCGCCATGCAAGAGGAGCCGCCCTATGTTCGGACGCCACATTGCCGCCGTTCTTGCCTTCGGCGCCCTCACGCTTGTTGGGCCCCTCCAGAACGCCGCAGCAGCGCCGACCGATTGCCCGCAGCACTTCCTCGATGGACAGGCTCCGGACTTGGTCCGCCAAGCTCTCTCGGCAAAGACCCGGCCTATCTGCTACAGCGCGTACGCCCTGCTCCACTCCGGGGTGAGCCGCACTTCCCTCTGGTCAGCCGAACACCTGACGGCCGACCGGTTAGCCGCCGCACGGGAGATGAAGCGGAAGAACACGTTCCATCCTGATCCCAACCTGCCGCCGGACGAACGTGCGGAACTGGACGACTACAAGGGGTCTGGCTTCGACCGCGGCCACATGAGCCCCAGCGGAGACATGCCGAACGCCCAGGCTCAGCATGAGAGCTTCAGCCTCGCCAATATGATCCCTCAGAACCGCAGGATGAACCAGATCATCTGGGAGCAGATCGAGTCGGCGACACGCGATTACGCTGTGCGGAGCGGTGAGCTATACGTCGTGACCGGGCCGATCTACCAGCGCGGCGCGACCTTCGAGCGGATCAACGGGCGCGTCATCGTGCCGACGCATGCGTTCAAGGCGATTTACGACCCGGCCAAGCGCGCCGCCGGCGCCTACGTGGTCGAGAATATCGACACCAGAGCCTTCAAGGTCATGTCCATTGCCGAACTGGAGCAGCTCACCGGCATCTCCGTTTTTCCAGCACTTCCAACCGAAGCGAAGGCGACCGCAATGGCGTTGCCCACGCCGAAGCCGCGCAGGTGACGATGGCGGCCAGCCGTGACCGCCTTACATTCACACTAATGCCGTTCCTGCCCCTCGAGAGGTGACCATGCCGTCGCAGATCAAGCCCTTCGCAAGCGAAGCCGAATCGCTTCAAGTCGACGAACTCACCGTCGAGAACCAGACCGACCGGGTGTCGATCTATGGCAGCCTGATCGTCACCAAGGACAAGAAGGGGCTCCAGCATGCTCGCGAGTTGAAGGCTATCCTGGATGACGTCGTCGCCGCGCTGGAGAAGGAGCAGGCACTGCCGGACCAGGTAGCGAACAAGCCGACTGATAAGGTGGAAGATCCTTGGGGTTAAGGGGAAAATACGCAACAGATGCGTTGAACTCACCTCGATCGCAGGCGGGGCCTGTTAGGCAATCAGGCCCCTCTCCTCGCTGACCTGCTGCCCAGAGTGTTCCGGCAGTTTCACATCTTTCATCTTCGGAGCCGCATCCAGCGCCATCGCCTCCACAGGATCTCCACACCCATGCCCGGCCAAACGGTGCCCTTCTTCAGTGGCTGCGGCCCGGTAATAGTCGGCGACGAAGGTCCGGACCGACGACGTGAGATTCAAGCAGCCCCCTGTCAACGCAATAACCTTCCGCTCCACCAAGCTCACTACTTGGCTCACCCTCATGCCTTCCCGCCGGCCGATATCGTTCAGCGATTCCCACATCGAGGGCTCCAGTCGCATCGACGTGCGACGCCCGTTCACGAAAACATTCTTCACAACGAGCATGACCACCCTCCAGCGCGCGCACGCCAAGGTATGATTTACAACTTATAAAATCAATAACTCTAACTATACGTACAACGTGGCGTAAAACCCAAGAAACCCATGCCACAACACGGTGGCCGCTGGGCAGCCTTCCAAAATGCAAGGTTCAGAGGCGGTCGACCGTGAGTGCGTCGGTCGAGAACTGTGCGAAACCACTGCCAGCCATTGATGTTGGTGAAGCAGGAGCCGATCCAGGCCCTTCATCGGTCCATCCGATCGACGGAGCACCTGAATGGCTTCCAACCGTCAACAACTCACCTGACAGAGGCTGGAACGTCATGGTCGATCAGAGGACGCCCCCAACTCGGACCGCCACGCAGGCCCGCCAAGGCAGTATTAAACACGTCGGTCGGTATGTTCTCGGGATAAGTCTGCCGCTCGCAATCGTCGCCATGATCGCTGTTTACATGTTCGTCTTCTAACCCGAGCGGATACTCACTTCCATATCCTTGCTTTGTCGGAGAGAGACTGTGAGCATTCAGTGCCGTTGCCTCCTCATCCGTGAAGGAGAGGCGCCTATCTGGAGCGAGAAGGCGTTCCGCTTGCCGCCGAGCCGGGGCGACGGCGTGCAGTTCGAGGAGAATGGAACGCCATTCACGTTCCAAGTCACCGAGATCCTGCACACATTATCTCTGGATGGCGTGGATTTCGCGCTGATCCTCACCGAGGTGCCCGGATCACGGGGCAAGCCGTTCAGGGTGTTGTTCGAAGATCAAGCCCGCACCACCGGCACGTCGTCCAACTCCGTCGTGTAGCTGGGCGACCGGCTGTCCTGGCGCATCCGCCACGCCCGGCCCATGGTGGCCGCCGGCACCAGCGTGTCCCGGCCCATCCGGCTGTTGATCGCGTCCATCGCCGCCATGAGCCGGGCGCCGCGCGCCCGATCGGCGGCGGCCAGCAGGTCCGGCTGCACCTTGGTCACCGGAACCAGGCCGGTCAGGATTACTCCAGCCTTGGACATGGCGAACCCGTCGCGCCAGATCCTGCGGGCGCCGGCCGTCGCCGCGGCGATCAGCGCGAAGGTGTCGTCGGTCGCCGGCCGCAGCTCGACGGTCGCGGCATTGCTGTAGGCCGGGCCGGGCCGGAAGGGCGACGTGTGCATGAAGACTTGGAGGGCTTCGGCGGCCAGCCCTTCGGCGCGCAGCTTCTCCCCGGCTCGAGTTCGCGTAGGCTGCGACCGCCTCCCGCATTGGCTCCCATTCCGTGACCGGCGTCCCGAAGCTGCGGGTGACCGCCGTCGTCTTCCGAGGCGCCGGCGCCTGATCGAGCGGCAGGCAGGACAGGCCGCGCAGCTCGTAGACGATCCGCTCGCCAACCACGGTCAGCACCTGCCGGGCGCGCCGGGGCTCCATGTCGCGCAGATCCGCCGCGGTCTTCACCCCCAGCATGCCCAGCTTCTCGGCGCTGCGCCGGCCGATGCCCCAGACGTCCTCGACCGGCACGACGCGCAGCACGTGCTCACGCTCCGATTCGCGACCGAGGTCGCAGACGCCGCTGTCGTCCAGCAGCGTCTTCTTGGCCGCGTGGTTCGCCAGCTTGGCCAGCGTCTTCGTCACGGCGATCCCCACGCAGGTCGGTATGCCGGTCCACCGCCGGACCGTCGCCCGGATCTCTGCGGCGTAGGCCTGCAGGTCCCGGCCCTCGAAGCCGCTCAAGTCGAGAAACGACTCGTCGATGCTGTAGACCTCCAGGCGCGGGGTGAAGCCGCGCAGGCAGTCGGTCACCCGGGCCGACAGGTCGCCGTACAGCGAGTAGTTGGAGGACAACACCCGCACCCGATGCTGGCGGACCAGATCACGTACCTCGAACAGCGGCTGGCCCATCTTGACGCCCAACGCCTTCAACTCGGCGCTCCTCGCGACGAAGCAGCCGTCGTTGTTCGAAAGCACGCCGACGGGCACGCCCTCCAGCCGGGGGTCAAACACCCGTTCGCACGAGACGTAGAAATTGTTGCAGTCCACCAGCCCGTAGACCCGCGGCGGCGCCATGGCCGTTACCGCCGATGCAGGCGCACGGTGCTGGTGACCACGCCCCACACCTCGAAGCCGGGCCGGTCGGTGACCTCGGTGGGGCGGTAGCTCGGATCGTCGGTCTCCGGCATCAGGTACATCCGTCGGCCCCGGATCAGCAGCCGCTTGCAGACCAGCTCGCCGTCCAGAACCGCGACCACCACGTCGTCATGCCGGGCGGTCAGGCTGCGATCCACGATGGCCAGATCGCCGTCATGGATGCCCGCCCGCGTCATGCTGTGACCGGCAACGCGCAGGGTGAAGGTGGCGCTGGGGTGTGGGACCAGCACCTCGGCGAGATCGATTCGGCCCTCGACATAGTCCGCCGCCGGGCTGGGAAAGCCCGCCGACACCACCGCCTCGACCGCCACCACCGGACACGACGTCATCAACACCGGAACCGGCGTCTGCATGCCCACCTCCCCCATTTGGACCCTCAGGCGAGGATGGCGCGGAATGAGAACTTTTCAAGAACTAAAAGAGGTTGACGTCGACGCTGGAGAGCGCGGAGTAGCGGTCAAAATGGGAATATCGTCCCGGTTTATCACCCGCAGGATGGTGGCGGTTTCACCCTGCCCGTCCTACACCTCCCCGCCCCGGGCCGGCTCTCGGCGGGAGGCAACACCAGAGGCATCGCATGAACTATCAGGATCTGCTCAAGGCCATCAATATCGGCCCGCGTGATCCAGGCGGTTGCACCCCGCCTGTGGTCGAGGCGGCGCGCGCCGGTGGAGAAGACGCCCACCTACTGGTGAACGCCATCCATGGGTGGGAGATCCGGAACAAGCGCAAAGCCGGCCCAGGCGATGAGGCCGAGATTCTGGCTGTGCGCGATCAGCTCGTTGCGAACATGGGGGCGACGCGGAGCAAGGCCGCAGATTGACCTTGATCGGTTCACCGTCGCTGAACGTTTCCTCCACCTTGCCATCTCGTCGGTGATCGGCAATAGCGGATCGAGTCAAACCGATCATAAACCTGAACGAACTTGATCGAACCATTCATATCGAGCGGACAGCGTGCAAACAATAGAACGATGCCATATTCATTCACTGAAGTCTCATAACATATATCAACAACATTGTAGGGATTATCATTGGTTACTGATTTAGCATGAATAATGAGCGTGTCATTAGGTGATTTTTCCATACGATCCAGCACCGCTGCATCACACATTTCGAACGCGGATTGAGGGGACAGTTCACCAGCTTTAGCGTCGTTAGCGAAAGCTCCCAAGACAAACAGCGCGCCAATGAGTAGAGCGAAAAACTTTACAGAATACACATCCACCATCATTCACCCGCCTCCATTATTTGAAGGCTGAACTCGCTCTTTGCCAACCATGTGGCGTTAGCGAGCCCGTCGCGCAGAATTTTCACTAACTCAGTCTGAGCGATAGATTTCTCTTCTTGCGACACAACGCGCGAATTGTCCCACTCACAAATCAATACCTTAAGAATGCGATCTTTAATCGAAATGATGCGAATTGACCATTTGGTTTCCGGACCCCATGGGAATGGGTGATAGAATATATCCCCTGCCTCGAAAGAGTAATTGGGCGGTATTCCTTGCGTCCAAACCTTAGAGCGCGTCGAAGCTTCCATATTGCATAGAATATCGAGTGCGCTTCGAAATGCTTTATGGACACCAAACACCCAGCCAATGGCAAACCCATCATTTCCAAAATTAATATCAATGGATGTCGTGCGGATTGGATCTGTCTCCGGCCTCGGCCAATAGCGCGGCTGCACACCGCCGGCCTCCAACAACAATCCACTCAAGTATTTTGGAATGTCAGATACAATTTCGCCAGTATCTTTGTCGGCGATCTCAAGGATGCGATTCGACAGAAAATCCTTGAGGCGCCGCTCGCCTTCTTCGCGACACCGCAGTGACACCCGATAAGTTCCATCATCAGTGTCATACTCATCCACTTGCACAAGGGTTACGACCCTTCTCGACCTAACTCGGTCTGACCCAACATAATCTAGTTCGAGCGCCTTCCCAAGGCCGCCTGAAAGCTGCCGTTTGTTCTTCATTGCGGACCCCACGCCTCGGAAAAAACAACCCCACGCGCCTAGAATGCGCGTAAAATCCACCGAAGCGAGTATCGCCGTGGAGGCTATCACGAGTCTAGACCAAGCTTGGCGGAATTGATCCTGTGGAGCTTCATCTGCTAGCCCTTCCACACCTCGAACGGTGGAAGCCTCCCGACATGCCCCGCCCCTCGATCACCGGCGCTCTGTGGATCATCGCGTCGGCGCTCGCATTCATGGCCGCTAACATCGCGATCCGGCACCTGGGCGCCAAGCTGCCGCCGCTGGAGATGGCCATGTTCCGGTCGGCCGGCGGCCTGATCATGGTGCTGGTTGCGTGGCGTGCCTTCCTCAACCTCCGCCATCTCCGTGACCCGCACATCCATCTCGTGCGGGCGGTTGTAGGCGCGGTATCGCTGATGGCGCTGGTCCACTCCTACGCCACCCTGCCCGTAGCCCTGGTCACCGCCTTCATGTACGTCCGGGCCGTGCTTGTGGTGTTCATGGCTCGCCTGTTCCTCGGCGAGCGGGTTGGCCCCGACGTCTGGGCCGCCGTTTGCCTCGGCATTGCTGGGGGCGTCGTCGCGCTCTGGCCTCGCCTCACGGCCATTGGGACGCCGGCGGCTGTGTGGGACGGTTGGGAAGCGCTGATCCTGCCACTCGCCGCCCTTGCCGGAGCCGGGAGCCACATCTGCATGCGCAGGCTGGCCCTGACCAACCCGCCGAGCGTCGTCGTGGCCGTCTCCGCGATCCTGGTGACTGCCGTTGTGGCGGTGCCCGCGTCCAGCGTGGCGATCGAGCCGCCAGCCGCCGATATCCCGCTGCTCGTCGGTATGGCCCTGCTAAGCGGGCTGGCTCAGTGGTTCACGGTCCGTGGCTACCGCTACGCCTCCCCTGCCCGGCTGGCACCGTTGTCGCTGATCGACGTGCCGATTGCCCTGGTGGCCGGTTACGCGCTGTTCGGCGAGGTGCCGGGAGGCATGCAGGCGGTCGGGTCGATGATGATCATCGGGGCGGCGCTATACGTGTTTCGGGCGGAGCGGTCCGATTCGCGCTGAGATTCGTCCGAGTCGCGTCCCGATTCTCCCGGCATAGTCTTCGATTGTTATCGAAGAGGGCAACACAACCAGCCTATTGCACATACGTGTATGCACCTTGCAAAACGCAACTAAATAATTTTCATAAGCGAGAATCACCAACTGCCACGGTTCGATTCGGTTGCGTGCCTTGAATCCAGGGGATTTACGGCGCGTCAGGCCTTCGCATGTTCACACCAATGAGGGGAGATATACGGAGCCGTTACCCACGCGGGTTATGTTCGTCAGTGCCGCCACTTTGTTACCGTCCAAGGCATTGGAAGCAACACTCGCAACAAAGTTTCAAAAATGAGCGCAACAGAACTCCCATGGGATATCCCTGCGCCGTTCGCCAAGATGGCAGTAACCGCCAGGAAACTGCAGGGCACACTGGCGATCTATGACTCGGCTGATCGCCTGATCTTTGCCAACGCTGGCGTGCGGCGGCTTTACCCATGGTTCGATCTGAGCGTTCCCCAAACCTTTAAATCCATGCTCCGTCGATCTTGGGAGCATGGAGAGATGGTTGGGATACCAGCCCCACGCGATCCCGAAGCTCAGCTCGCATACGCCAACATGCGGCGCCAGGGCGAGCGGCTGGAGTTCATTCGACGCTACCCAACAAACTTGATTTGTACCCACCTCCGGCTTTCGTCCGGCATGAACGCCCAGCTTCGGCTGGAGCCGAAGAAGGCCGGGCTGCTGCATTTCTTCAGCGAAGACGAGCCAACGCTGGGGGTAATGGAAGCTATCCACCAGCGTGACGAGGCTGCCCATCGCGCCGCAGCTCTAGACTGCCTTGCGTTCGGCATCGCCACTCTCGGTCCAGACCGAAAAGTCATTCAGCGCAACGCTGCTATGGCGGAGATAATCGCCAACGCTGACGGGGTATTCTTGGATGCGGCCGATCGGCTGACGCCCGTTCATGCTGAAGAATGTGCCGAATTCAATCGGCTGGTCACACTTGCCTGCATGAACAAGTTGGAGGCGCCGACCGTGGCCATGCATCTTCGGTCGCCGGACTCTCCACATCCCCACACATTCTCGATCTCCCATGGTGCGAGGGGATCAAAAACAGCCGTCATCATCGTGGCGCCCGCCCGCCTCGATGTTGGGTCCGTCTCCAGTGTGCTCCGCCGCGACTTCGGGCTTACGCCAGCGGAGTCCACCCTCGCAGCACAGATCGGCAACGGTCTAACGAACGACGACATAGCCAGGGAATCGGGGAAGGCCCCGAACACTGGCCGAATGCAGGTCAAGTCCATCTTGCGAAAGCTCGATGACGGACAGCTCGCCCATCGCAGTCAGACGGGTCTTGCCCGCTGGGTAGCGGTGCTGGCGGCAATCACCGGAGCCGCCCGGACGCGCGGCAAATCATGAAAATGGTGAAAGTGATGGATACCTTGAGCAAGGTCCAGGCAATCAACGCCATGAACCTGGACATCCTGGTCGATGACCTCGTGCGCGGCGGTTTGCCGAAGAGCGATGCTGCGGCAGCGGTCGAGCGCTACCGCTCCTTCCTCATTGCGGTCGCCGCCTACCCGACGGAGACCATCGTCCCATCGAAGCTGGTGGACAAGGTGTGGCACGCCCACATGCTGCGCCCGCGGGTGTACTTCGAAGACTGCATGGTCGCGCTGGGTCAGATCGTAGACCACACGCCGGGCGTCTATGGCACGCCGGATTATGAGGCGGCCTATGCGATGACGCGCAAGCTGGTCAGCTATGGGCACGAGATGCCGGTCGATCCCTATGCGGATCATCCAATGGCTGGTGCCGATTGCTGGCGCCGCGAGCCAGGCGAAGATCCCGAATGGCCGCTGGTTCGGCGGGCTGCCCGCGTCTGAAGCATCGCCCCGGCTGCGCGAGTGGCCGGGGCTCCCGACTGATCAGGATTGGGGCAAGTTTGGCCGGAGGCGGGCGCCAGGAGATCCGTGGTTCAGCAGTTCAACGCCATGCGCATCAAGGGTACGAACAACCGCATCAACCGCGGCAGACTGGGCATTGATCACGCCATTGATCCCTTCCCAGCGTCCGATCGTTTCCGCGGACACCGGATAAATTTTGCTTGCCTCTCCAGCGAGCTTAGCCTGCCCCCAGCGCAAAAGCGCTCGTCCGGCGCGTAGTTGCTCCCCCAATAGCACGCTCGCCTCTGATCTTGCCGATTTCGGTTATAGCCTACCGAAATCGGATTGACGGTCAAGCGCGTTCGTATTACCAATTTCGGTAACGAACGAACCATATCGTCTTTTGGTCTCAAATATCGGCATCCCAGTGTTTCCTGACGCTGGGGGGCCTTCGACACAAAACGAAAAGGCGCCCGGTGGTTCCTGCCACCGAGCGCCTCATCAGCCGGACGGCAGCAACCGCCCGAACATCAACCCCCATAGGATTCCGCAATCCATGAAGATCACCCCCGTTAATACCATGATACTCAGCGAGGCGCGCGGTGAAAGTGCGCGGCATCTGCGCCATCCGGCGGAGAACATCATCAACTTCCTCGCCCGGTGCGGCCTCGTCTTCATCAAAGGCGAGCCGCCGGCCGACGAGGACAATGCGATTCTCCTCTGGACGGGCGGGTGCAATGCCATCGCCGCGTTCCGGAAGGATGGCGAGTGGTTGCAGTTCCCGAGCTTGCAGCCGCTGGATGAGGGCGAAAGGATTCACTGTTGGATGCGGATGCCGCATCCGTCCATCTGGCCGGAGGTGAGGTTGCCGGCCAACATGTTCTCGGAACATGACCTGTACCGGATGGCAGACAGCGCAATCGCCCTTGCCGCTGCGCAGGCAGCATGGACGATCCAGGCCGGCCAACACGCGGCCAATGCGGCGACGGACATCTCAGTCCTCCTGGACAAGATGCAGAGCATCGTAGACGAGACGCCGGCCTTCTCCAGCGTGGGGCCGATGGCGAAACAGAATCTCGCCGAGCTGGGCGACTTGATCGAGATGGCGCGGAAGCGGCTGGTCGACATCCAGCCGCGGGAGGATCGCTGATGCGCACTAAGAACGGCGACCACACCGTGACGTCCGGCGGCACCAACGTCGTCTCGTCCGGCACCCGCTGGCCCTGCCCTGGCCCCTCCACCATTGTCCCCTCTCTGGGCGTCCCGTTCCGCGATGCCGCCACGCGGCTCGCTGCGCTGGTGAAGGAGCAGGACGAGCTTCCCGATACGCCCGAGGCTGACGCCCGCTCGGACGAGATCACCGAACAGTGGGAAGTGCTGGGCCGGGCGATCCTGGGTTCCACCCCCTGCACGCCCGCGGACAGTGTGGCGGTGATCGATACCGCACTCTTCCCGGCCATCGGCCCGAACATGGACCGCGCCACAAAGGAGTTGTTCCAGCGGATACGCGGTGTACTGGTGCAGGCGGCGCTGGATGCGGCACAGCGAGACGACGCGGCCGACCGCGGCCCGTTCCTCGCCGACGTCCGCCGTTGGCTTGAGCTGGAGGCGACCATCGGCGCCGAAGGCCAGGACGACGCCGACCTGATCGAACTCGAGCAACGAGTCCTTCCGGCTGGCCCGCCAGATCGCGGCCTACGACGGGAACCCGACGCTGGCCATGGCCGCCAAGGCGGTCCTGCTGTGGGCCACCCACCCCGTCGCCTGCCACCCAGACAGTAAGCCCGGCGCCCTTCCCTTCCCGCCGCCGGTGTCGGCCGCCAGGAAGGAAGAGGACGCGCTGGTCTTCGGACTGGTCGCCGACGCGCTGCGGGCGGTGCCCGAGTTGAAGGCGCTGCTGACCGGCGAGGCATCCGTCGCGAACGAAACGGACGACTTCGGCACGGCCATCGCCAGTCTCGCTGACCGCGCCATCCCCCGCACTGCGCCCGCCGTCCCAACCGTCATCACCGACGCCATGGTGGAGGCGGGAGCGAACGCCGCCGGCTGCTCCCCCGACGCCTTCCGGGCCGGGTTCGCGGCGGCGCTCAAGATGATGGAGGCTGCGTGATGTCCATCCTGCAGTTCCACACGGATCGGGGCGCACCGCGCCCCGTCCACACCGAGATCCACGTCGAGCGCTTAACCCTGCGCGCCGCCGCGGATTGGCAACAGGACATCGCCGCGGAGTGCCGGCGTCGCCGGACCCTTAGCGCCGACCTGTTCGACTGGCTGGAACGGCGGGGCGTGTTCGACCGCTGCACGGTGCTGGCCGCCATGGAGGCGGAGACGCCGCTGCTGTTCCGCCGGATCGGCGTGCCGACGGTGAAGGTTCTCGGCATGGGCTGGAGCCGGTCCATGATCGGCCAGCCCGAGGCCGCCGACCCGCACGCCGACTATGCCCACCGGATCGGGCTAGAATACGCCGAGGCCATCGGCGCGGGCGAGGCCCTGTTCAACCGGATCGCCGTCTCGGGCCTGGGGCGGCCCTTCGTCTACACCCAGGCGCTGTTCGGATGGGAGGACCGTGGGCGGCGGGCTGTCCTATCGGCTATCGACGTGCATGTGTTGCACTGAGCCACTCGCACAAACCCCAAAGTAGGAGTTCAATTTCCGACGATTGCATGCGATGCAAAACCGTATGATCATGCCGTCCGGGTTGTGCCATGCTATCATGATCACAACCCTATCCAACCGGTTCCGCTGGATCGAAAATGAGCCTCCTTCGACGCAATCTATATAGAACGAAGCTAACCTCCATTCTGGAGAAGGCGAACGATGAAGCGTTCTTTGTGATGGCATGGGCAACTGTCGCACTACAATCAGGCAGGCCACAGAGTGCACAGCGGTTTCTGACGTTTCCTCAAGAAGTGGCTACGACCGATATCACCTCAATTTACGCAATACATCCTTGGAAAATAGAGACGCTACTCAACGAACTATTAACCACACAAAAAACAAAATCCCGACCGAATTGACGTAATAGGTACCTTAACTGTAGGAATTTCAGCACGATTGCCACCGCAATTAACGTTTTGACGGAACTTGAGAATGCTGACGATGGAATAACCCTTAAGCGCTCTCCGGTTATTCATGAGATACACAGAATTAGCCAAAGACAGTTTGAGTGGCAGAAAGGTTTTCTCTCTCATGCTTAATTCTATCGCTCAGCATTCATATTCGGTGGTGACCTAACTAGGGCGTATTTCAAAAACAAAACCGGCATCAGTATTGATAAATTTTTTCTCGCTTGCCTTGGTTTGCGAGCGACTTTTGCTACGATACCAATAATTAAGCGTGATTTTTGTATGGATTTGGTTGGCCTATCAAAAGAAAAGTCCAAAGCCGCCATCGATTTGATTACCATTGATCATAAAAAAGCCAGAGATCACACCACATCCAGCCGAAAAGGGACATCTCACACAGCTTACAAGCGCAGCCTGTTCCGTGAATACCCCTGCATAGCTTTCGGAGAAAACGGCGATCGGATATGCGCACCTCTGCCGGATCTGATAATCCTGAGAAGCACTTCAGGTTTATTCTATGATGCTATACAAGGTGGTGGCAGCATCAGAAATGAAGTATCAAATCGGTTCGAAAATTATTGCTCAGACCTCCTAAGTTCTATGCTAGAAAGTCATGAAGTTCTGCGCAGCTATAAGTACAAGATCAGAAAGAATATAATTGATTCCCCGGACATAATCATACGAGACGGCGGAGAGTTAACTTTTATCATTGAATGCAAAGCAACCCGCATGAGTTACGATGCACGCTTTGCTGAAAAACCTCTAGCCGTAGCACACAGGGGCTACGAAGAAATTGCAAAGGGTGTGTTTCAGATTTGGAAATTTGCATCTCATATTCGTCGCGGCCTCATCCCTACAGAGAGAATGAGGCCTGACGCCAAAGGCATTGTTCTGACACTCGATACATGGCTCTCAATGGCGAGGAACTTAAAAGAAAATGTTATCAACATTGCAAGCGAGATGGCGAGAGTTCGAGACCCGGAGATATCATCTGCAGATCAGATACCGGTTGTTTTTTGCCCCATCGAAGACCTTGAGCAAACACTCCGAATTAGCAATGAAACCTCGTTCGCGAAAGCCATCCACGCAGCAGCCTCCAGCGAGTTTAAAGATTGGCAACTATGGAGTGTTCATCAAAGCCGCTTTCCGGAGGTACAGCAAAGCAACGACTATCCCTTCTACAATCGATTGTGCGAATTGATGCCGTGGTTCAGCAAATACCTTGACGATTAACAACGGCATCATAGAGGTGAAGGGCCGAAAAAGATCCAAGTTCCGACAGCACCGCGTGGCGGCTCCATCGCATGAAGTGCAGCGGGAGCCGCCCTACGCCGCTCTGGTGATAGAGGATGCCGGGGCGCTCCTCCAGCCGGCGCCGGCCACCGCCCCGCCCGCTCCACACCGGCACCGTTTCTGGATCGACCAGCCCCACCACCCACTTCGGGTTCCAGCGGGCCAGGGCGACCAGCCGCACCAGCTCGCCCAGCCGGTGGAACAGCCCGGCGCCACGCCAGTCCGGCCGGGTCCAGCCCGCCACGATCCAGGCCACCAACCCGCGGGTGTCGTGGGCGGCCTCGCTGGCGACGAAGGCCCATTCATCCGCCGGCGCCGAGCCGGGATCATGCAGCGCCGACAGGTCCGCCAGCCGGGCGCCGAAGCTGGATGCCGTGCAGTCGACCAGCACCACGGCGTGGGTGGCGACCACCTCCCCTTCCCCGTCGACCAACCCGAGCCAGAAGGCTGGAGCGCTGGCCGGCTTGGGCAACATCGGGAACCAGCTATCGCGGTGCCGGGCGTTCAGCGCCTGCAGGTCCAGCCAGGACTCGCACAGGATCGGCGTCACGCCGCGGGCGACCAGCTCGGCACACAGGCGGTCTCGTGCAGCGTCCAGCGCCGGGGTCAGCGGGCCGGCGCCCAGGTTCAGGGTTTCGACGAGGCGGAAGTCAGGCACGGCGGTGCGTGCCGGGAACATGGCGTTCACGGTTGGTATCCTTTAATTGAAGATGGGGGTGGGGTAGTTGGACCGCCGATCTGCAGACATCAGTTCGCAGGACCGATGCGGTTGCGCACCTCGCCAGAACAGATACAGGCGCGAGGGCAGCGCCTACATAGAGGTATTTCCGATAGCCTCTTGGAATGGGAGAGATAAACGCCTCAACGTCCGCTTGTCGTCTCTTCCATGGAGGACGAAATGGACGTCGCTAATTTGATACGATTTGTCCTGACACACATTCCTTTGATCACCTTTCTACTGGCGATCATCATTCCAACTCTCAGCCGGCCTGACCGAACCCCGAAAGGCTACCTGTCCTGGCTGCTGCTGCTCGCCGTTGGCGTTGATGCCCTCTGGGCGGGGCTGTTCCATGTGTTCGCTCCGGAGCGCGCCGCAGCTTTCATCGGATGGACGACAAGCCCGTTTCAGTTCGAGATCGGCGTCGCCGACATAGCGCTGGGTGTGATGGGAGTGCTCGCCTTCCGGAGATCGCTCGACTTCAAGGCTGCGGTCGTGACCTACGCATCACTGTTCTACATCGGCGTGGCGTACGGCCACTTTCATCAGATTTGGGTGGCCGGGAACTATGCGCCTGGGAACGCCGGCATTCTCCTCGTTCTTACCTGCGTCCGGCCGTTCCTCCTGTTCCTGCTCCTCATCGCGGCTCAACGGAAGGCAGCCCCGGCATTGGCGCTTGGGAGGTAGGAAGTGGCTGGCGGAGCGCTGCTCTGTCACGCTTCCGAGGTACGCAATCGCGCAGCGCGCCGTAGACCAGCCCGGCCATGCACAGCAGGTCGGCGGCCAACCCGAAGGTCGAGCCGGTCTGCAGGTCGTGCGCGACCCAGCAGGCGCCGGCGGCCAGGAACAGGGTGCGCAGCACCAGCGCCGACCGGGACCAGCGCGCCGCGGTGGCGAGGATCATCCCAGCCGCCGCACAGGCCGATGGCCAGCCCGCCCAGGTCGAGGCGGCCAGCACCGCGAGCATCGGCACCGTGACGGCGTAGAGCGCCCGGCACCAGGGGGGCCGTTCGTCCGGCCAGGCGGTGGCAACCTGCAAGACGGACAGCCCGGACATGGCGGCGCCGGTGCTGGCCCCGATCAGCATGTAGTGCAGCGCGAAGGCGGCAGTGGAGGCGCCCTGCCCGGCCAGCAGAGCGCGCCGGCCGGACAGCCAGGGCCAGAGGGCGACCAGGATGAACCCGGCGGCCCCGGCGAGGTCGGAAAGGTGAGGAATGGTCACGGCGAGTTCCTCACTTCCGGAGCAGCTTGTCCTTCGCCGCGCTGCCGGCGCTGGAGCCCAGCCAATAGTTCGTGACCTGCCCGAATCCCAGCACCAGGGCGCCGAACAGCATGTTCAGCAGGTTGAAGGTGCGCTCGGCCATGTCCTCCTTCGGGATGACGAACAGCAGCGCCATGACCGAGAAGAAGCCCACCAGCACGATCACCGACACGACGGGCGCGCCCCAGGAGATGCGGCTGCCGGCCTGGGCAAGTTGGATGGTTTGAGCGCGAGCGTCGGCCCGATCCTCGTTGTCCAGCCGCAGCAGCGCCACGATCTGATCGCCCTGCTGGCGGTACAGCTCGGCCAGCTTCGCCGGATCGGTCTGCACCGCGGCGACGGCGCGCTCGGCATCGGCCGGAGTCTTGATCGGAACCCCGGTCACGGCGGAGACGACGGACACTGCGGCCTCGCCGACCTTTTGGGCGGTCTCTCCAGTGCCGAGGGCGGCCTTGGCGACCTCCGGCAGCAGGACCGGGGCCAGGGCGGAAATGATGGGGATGAGCAGTGGCAGCATGGGGATGCCCCTCCTTCGGGCATGAAAAAAGCCGCCTCGGCAAGGGCCGGGCGGCGGGGTGATTCGGGTTGTTGGTGGCTGGAACGGCGGCGCGCCGACCGGGTTAATCCGCTATGGACGCATGCGCATCCGCTGCCCGGTTCCAGCACCTCCTCCGACTTCGGGAGGACGCATTCAAGCGGGCGCGGTCGTTACAGGAGCAGAGCCGGGAGCTGGTCGCGCGATCGGTGCAGGCCCGACTCGAAGCGGAGGACATGCGTGCCAGAGCTGCGGACCGGCGGCAGAGGTGAATGATTGTCAGGATGGGACGTCAGGCGCATCCTACGAGGGTGCACAGGTCGATGGAGCCCGGCATGCCCAAGCCCCAGTACAGCAGCAGGCTCATGGTCCAGGGCTACCTGACACAGGATCAGATCCGATACGTGTAGCGTCCTGGCGGGAGACGGGGCGGCCCTAGGCAGAGGCCCACTGTATATCAGTAGCCGTAGCCCACTTATCGTTCTCAACCTTAGAAAGACATTGCGTAACAATTATTATCTTGTGAAGCTGTAAAACTAAAAGAAACGTCGCCTTTATCGTTGCTGAGAAATTCCACTAGTCTCGTTAAGGTGGCGTCGCCGCTTCATGAAACACCACTTTGCTGAAAGGGAAGCATCAATGAGCTTCAGAGCAAATTTTGCGTCAGGAGTGATCGCCGCAATTAGTATGACTGCCTGCGCTCCACTGCCAAGCGGCCAATCATCGGACAGTACGATAGTGAGCACTCCCTCAACGGCTGCAAATCCGAGCATGACACCGCCAGCGCCGTCGAGTACAACTACTGAGACCATCAAAACAGATAAAAAGCCGAAGCCAAGAATAGTTACCGAGACAATTAGAACACCTATTATAACTGCGGATATGAACGAGAGATATGCAAATAATAGGGCCGAACAGGGACGAACAATAGCATTGAGTTCTAGCCAATGTTTCGTTGCTCGTGAATTATCTCCAGTCAAAAAGCATGCCGAAAAATGGAAATTCACAAACAAGCCACCGGAATTCGTCATGACCCAGCACACATGCAGCGGAGGATATGGCAACATTGGACCTGCTTCCGCTGGGTTTAATGAAAAAGGTGAAGTTTGTATAAGTGTTACAGCTCGCCCTAATCAACAGAACGTGGCTCACTGCGTGACTGGTGGCTACGCTCTTGTTGAGATGAGGGGCCCGAAGCCATAGCACTGACGGATCAGAACTGGGTAACGCAGCCAGAGCGGTCCGAGCCAACCTGGCTGCGCCTTAATCTAGGGAGCCAGATTCTGGGAAGCGCAGTGACTAGATGTTTTTTGGCTCGACAAGGATGTGGGCACCGAAGTTGAGTGTGGTATTAATCACTATCCGGGCTTCCTATTGATCGGGCAGATTGCCCCTTTCTCTCCGGAATTCCACCAGCCCCGGCCGCTCCTTCTTGACGCCGTAGAATGTGGCGTAAACCTAGTGACAGAATTGGCTTGTAGCGGCTTCGGGCTATGGATCTCGGTCATGGAGGCTCTGAAAAAGGAGAAGCCGCCGGGCGGGATGCCGGGCGGCAAATCAGGCAACGTAACTTCAAGTGCGATGCGGAGCCAGCCAACTTTATACAGAGTGCTAACGGGCGCCCTTCCGAGAATCTTCTTTTGCTCTTTCCTTTACAATCAACGCACCCGCCGGAAACTTCCCGGCATCAGTTTTTACAGTGACGTTAACTGCGCCATATTCGATAATCCGCAACGGACTTATAGTGATATTTACAGAAAATCTAAACGGCAAAAAGCTTGATTTCTTTTTGATTGTGTCCGCCATATCTATCATAGCGGCCTTTGCCCTCTCAATGGTTGCTGGATCTATGGGCACAACCTCTTCTGTTCCTTTGGTAGATATAATAATTTCCATACCATCAAATATATCTGGCTCATCTGAGGCCAGAGACACGAGAACACCGAATGTAGGTATCACCACAGGGAGCTTGTCCAGCACAAGCTCCTCTGCATAAACTCCCATAACTGAAATTTTATTACCGACTTCCGATCTGAAGTCATCACAGAACATGACGTCGGTATACAGTTTCTTAGAACGCGTCATTGATCGTATTCATATCAACGTTGAGGACATTTGCTAGCCGCCTAAGCGTCGTTAGGCTCGGCTCTTCTTTTCCAGCTTCCAATCGAGCAATGCGTGGCTGGCTGGTTCCAATAGCTTCAGCAAGTTGAGCTTGCGAAAAGCCGGCACTTAAACGCAGATCTCGAAGATTTTTTTTCCTTTCCACATCCTGGATGCTTTCGGCAAGACGCCGACGTGCTGCAGCTAGCGCTTCTGCTCGGCCGGACGCCTCGACTTTCTTGACGTAGTCAGCAACAGAACGCGATAACGGGGCAGTTACCGCTGCCGCTCGCCAATCCTCAAGACTTAGGCGAATAACCGCGCAGTGAGAGGAGCCATCAGAACTATCTATCGGCTCCCACTTTCCAATACTAACCAAAACACCGCGAGCCGAAGCCCGAACATCAGTCGTCTTCGAGACCAAGCCGTCTGTAGATGCTCCGGAGATGCTCGATAAGAGCTTTGTCTTTCTCATATTCCCTACTCCGATGCATAAAACTTAGGACGTGATAAGTGCTATCACGGTGGTCGAGAGCGTACATAATCCGGTACTTGAATGGGGCAGACCCACGATCAAGGGAAAATATTTTGAGCCGCCACACATCCGTTTTCTCGCCATAGAGATGGAGAAACCTTGATACATGATATCGCTTTTCCACCCTCTGATGGATGCGCATGGCTGACAAAATTTCCTGATCGTCCCTGACCTCCTCCAAAAACACGGTCAAATCGGCAGCCGCGTCCGGATCTGTATCCCACAACGCCTCCAGCTCAGCCTCAGCCTCTTCCGTCAGTGCCAGTTCAAACATATATACCGGTTCCGGTATAATTTCTAGAGGGTAGTTCGTGCCGATCGTCGCAATCTAGCGGTAGCGTGCTTCTGTATGTAGCAACCCGCCAGAGAGTTTTATCCGGTTTCGCGCTACTGATATCAGGACGCGAGGAGCGCGAAAAGTAGGAAATTTGAAGCAACACGACGGCCGACGAAGTGGCGATAGCCCATTCAAATCTAATACAAGAGGTTCGTATACAAATCCTTGATCGCGACACTAATCGCACGCACCATGGCTTGAGGGCAAAACTTCAACCAAGCTTCATCTCACACCAACCCCAGCGCGATAGCTGTCAGCGTGTCCACCCGCCCGGTGACCGGCAGCCGGTGGAGCGAATGGAGTAGCAGCGGATCAGAAAGCCCGATCTGACCGGAGCGATGGAGCATAAAATCCTAGCATGATAGTTCCCGTACATGGGGCATTTCGTGCCCCATGTACGTGCCACCATCCAGCAGGGCTTCGATGTCAGTAGAGATCGTAAGACATGTTGACTCCACTGGACTGTGCCGAAGATGTATAGATCCACAATCCATAACCAGGCGGCAACTCAACCTCGTATGGCATCGTTCTGCTATTCAACATTGAAGGATTTCCATCAACACGGAATACAATTTTGCTGTTGGCGTCTTGCTGAACCGGAGTGGTTGGGCCAGTATGCAGCCACACAGCACCATTTCCGTTTATGCTCAAAGTGAGCGTTCTAATTACGGCTCCAGCTTCGTTTACGCTTGGATCAAACACTTTGGTCATGGTGTTGGTGGTTCCACTTACATTTGACACATAACGGCCATATTTTACAATGGTCATGACCCCATCCTTTTTCCAATGGTTGCCAAATGGCGATGCCATACTTCGCGGACAACGCAGGGTCACATTATAGGATTATCAGCCCAATTGAAAGGATTTTTTGCATGACCTGGAAAGTGTGAGTGATGGTCAGGCGGTCTCGAACAACGCCTTCTCAGCCGCTCGCCGCTTCACCAGCCCCGGAAGCTGCACCTTCTCGCCGTTGACCGTGGCGAACACCCACCGCCCGAACTGGCCGGCGGCCCCGGCATAGTCGCGCTGGTTCAGCAGGCGCAGCAGGGTCGAGGATTGCAGGGCACCGGCCCCCAAGTTGAACACGAACGACGCCAGGGCGCCGCGCTGCCGATCGGTGAGTGGGACCGTGACCAGCTTGTCGACCGCCGCAGCCGCATCGGCCATGTCGGCGCGAAGGAAGACCTCGGCCTGGAGGGAGGTGATGCTCTGGCCCATCCGGACCCCGGCGGTGTGGCCGTAGCCAATGGTGGGCACGCCCGCAGGGCACAGGTAGGCCTTCAGGTACAGACCCTCGAAGTGACGGACGAGAGCCAAGGCATCATCGTGGATGTCGCGCGGGATCGCCGCGCCGGCGGGCACGTTGGTCATTGGGTTACTTCCTCATTGGAATTGTTTTAAAGAGCAGCCGCGTTTACGGTCGCGCGATCTGCTTTCCACGGCAGAGTTAGCTGAACCTTGGCGGCTCTATGGGCCGCCATTCTTTTTGCCGATGGATCAAGCCCCGGCAGAGGAGCGATTCAGCGGGTCGCGGCGTTCGCACCCAGCCGCAGGTGGCCTGTGCTCATCCCTTGGCGGGCGACCGTAAGCTGGTGCGCCAACAAGAGGCGCGCGGCGGCCTCGTCCCCGCCGCAGTCGGCCAGTGCCTTGTCTGCGACCTGCTGTGCATCGTGCTGGCCCGGCTCGTTCAGCTTTTCCATGGCCGCTCTCCCGGCACCTGCCGCGAACCGGGCTTCGTGCCTGTCGGTGTCCCGCGAGCTTCGGCCTCAGCGACAGCGGCCTCCTCGACCAGCCGCTGGTTCGTCGCCATCAGATTTTCCACATCGTGCTGGACCCTCACCAACGCGGTCCGCGCTTCATCCCGTTCCGACCGGGCTGATGCCAGATGCTCGTTGGACAGCCGCAGTTCGGTTTCGAGCTGCAGCTTCACCATCACCGCTTGGTTCCGCTCGTGGGCCATCGAGGCGATGTCGGTCATCGCCTTGTCCAACCGTAGACGGAGATCGTCGCGCAGCTCCGCCTCCATCTTGGCGGCGCGATCATGGCGGCCGAAGTAGACCAGCGCTCGCCAGAGCACGGCGGCCCCAAGGGCGCCAGTGCCGAGATAGCTGAGGGCGTTGTTCAGTAGACCGCCGTCGGCGGCGGACGATGGATCGGGCATGGGACCTCCTGCGGCCCGGCGCCGTGGCGCGGGCATGAAAATGGCGCCTCGCAGGCGCCGGGATCGTGGACGGGGTGGGAGTCTTGTCGCGGGCGGTCAGGCCCGGAGGTGGGTACAGGCTTGGTAGACCTGGACGGCGGTCTCGGCGGCTTCGACGGCCACCAGCGCGCCGCGACGGCGTCCTTCCAGGTCGGCGTTCGTTGCCGTCCAGGCTGCGGCTGTGGCTCGGACCAGCGCGGCCACTTCGTCCAGGGTGGAGCCGGTGGTGGCGGCCTCCGCCGAGAGGTATGGGAACGGGCCGCTGTCGCCGGCCGCGTGCCGCTCCGCTTCCTCCTGCTTTTCCAGATAGGTCGCGGACTGCCCGACCGTCACGGTGATGTGCAGGCCGCGCAGGTCGCCGACGCGGGCGTTGATGAGGTCCACCGCGGCGGCCTTCAGTTCGGACAGCGGCACCACCGGGGCGGCGGGCGGCTCCGGGATCACCTCGCGCTCCCCGACCAAGTTTCCCTCGCGGTCATAGTCCTGGATCATCAAGGGGGCAGCCGACGGCAGCGCAGCAGCGACAAGCACTCGGACCGCCGCGTTGCCGGCCAGCACCGTGGCGATCTCCTCCGGCGTGGCGGCGAAGACATCGAGCGGCGCGTCCGGGCAGCGCGGGCCGAAGACAGCGGGCTCCAGCTCGTCGCCGGTCTCCGGGTCCAGAACCGCCGGCTGGATCTGCACCCAACGCCACTGGTACAGCAGGCGCCCACCCCGGTAGCTGTCGGGCATCTGGTCAGGCTGCATAGCTCGTCTCCTCCGACAGGCGGGTGATGGTGAAGGTGGCGTCCCACCTGATGCGCTTGCTCGCCACACCGGTCACGCGGGCGCTCACGGTCTGGCTGGCGGTGTCGATGGCCAGCGTCGCGTCCGCGGTGCTGGTCACCTCCGTATCCGTGCCGATGGTCTGCACAGAGCCCTGCAGCGCGACGTTGCCGCTGGCGTCCCGGTAACAAGTCGCCTTGCGGACGTAGCTCAGCCGCTCCGTGTCCGCGCCGCCGTAGACGCGCCCGATGATCCGCGCCTCCACCAGCACGGTTTCGCGCTCACCCACCAGAACCCGCGGCGCCAGATCGAGCGGGGTCGCATCGGTGGTTACGCCGCGGGCGACGAAGCCGCCGCCGATCGGGCGCGTGCCACCGGACAAAATCGCCTCCTTGCCGGGCAACGCGTCAATCAGCGCCGCCGCCTGTGCCGCCGTCCCGATCAGCAGTACCCCGCCGCGCAGGCTGCCGCCCTTATGGCTGTTGGAGGTGGTGGACGTGATGGTGCTGGTCGAGTGATAAGCGGCTCGATTGAGGTCTCGGAAGATGTTCGAGCCCGCACCTGTGCAGACCAGCAGCCGCTCGGTGAGTGGGTCGCGATCCAGCGCGGTTACGGTGTTGCTGCCAGCCAACAGGCACTTGGCGTCCTGCCGCATAAGCCTCACCTCGTCCCGATAAACCCGGCGGATTTGAGCGGGCGACAGCGTGCCAGCACCCCACCGCACCATGGTGATGCCGCCGGATGCGGGGGATGTTCCACCGATGGCGCAGCCGATCCGCGTGACGGCGCCGGCCAGATTGGTGTTGATGGCCGGTCCCGTGGCACTGCCAACCCGCGTGTCGTTGACCCACAGTTCCAGCACACCGCCGACCCGCTGCGCGACAAGGAGAGTCGGGGTAGCCGATGTCACCCCGCCGGATGCGGTCGCGGAATCAACGATGGTGAACTGATAGCTTCCGCCGGACGCGGCCAGCCGGACAAGGCCGGTTGGCAGGCCGCTGGTCCCGCGCTCGATCAGAGAACCGGTGGTGGCCGTCGTCCAGAGAGCGACCCAGAAGTCACCCGTGCCCACGTCCAGGTCGCTGGTGTAGGGCTGTTCCAGGTAAGCGTCCGACGCCCAGCCGGACCACAGCACCACCTCGGCCCCAGTTGCCACCGGGTTGCGCTGGGGTGTGCCGTAAATCGCCGTCCCCTTGCCCTTGTAGCTGCGGTCGGCGACCGCCACCCGACAGGACACCTCGTCCACCGTACCTGCTGGCGTTGTGGACCCTTTATAAAACTTCAGATAGGTCGTGGTACGAGTGGCCGTAAACTGTATGGCTTGCGCCCCAACCGGTAGATTGGTCGCAGGATAGACGTCCGTCGCCCCGGCCACCGTGCCCACCGATACGGTCACCGGCCCGCCGCCAACCGTCACGGGCACGAGGTAAGTCTGACCGACAACGGTGGTGAGCGCCTGTTCGATGCCGCCATACGCCGCACCGCCGAACTGCGCCACCCCGCCTACCCACGCTGCGTTGCCACTCACGACCCATCCGGACAGGTCGGCGTCGAAGCGGCCGTTGACGATCAGGTCACCCGACCCGGTGATGCTGCCTGTCGTGGCGTCGCAGAGCACAGCCAGCCGGATGTCTCCCGGCAACCACCCCGTGGCGAAGGAAGTTGCGACGTGGGCGATCAGCCCGTTTGCCGGGTTGGCTTCGTCCTCGACCAGCAGGGAAACGCCCGTGCTGGTGCCCAGAGCGCCGGGTGCGACCGCTGTCGCCGTGCCACCAATGTGCGCCAGCAGCTTCGTGCCCGCGCCGTTGTTGTAGTAGCCCTGCCGCCACACCGCGCGGTCCATAGTGGAGTACGGCAGGGGGCCGACTTCGAACCTCTGGTCCGAGCCCGCGAGAAACGCGCAGAGGCGGCCCGCGCCAAAGAACGCGACGCCCGTGTACGCCCCACCAGTGATATTCGCGACCGCCCCGGACGGGTGGATCACGCTGAAGCCGCCGTCCGTCGCCGCCGCGATGGTCGGGATCGGCAGGCCCGCCTGATCCAGCGGAGCGCCGGGCTGAACGCGGGGGCGCACGAAATTGACGGGAATGCCCGCGATGGCCGCGCCAGCCATTGGAGAAGAGACGCCCAGCCCGGCGGCACGTTGCGCGATGGTGCCGGGAATCCACCCACTGAAGACATCCGAACCGGTCCGGAAAAGCGCCCGATCCGTCGCGAAGTTGACCTCGCACAGCCAGTCCGTCCCGCCAACATACAGCCGCCCATTCAGCGCGGCGGCGGTGGTGAAGACGCGCGACCCCGTGTTGGAAATGCCCAGAATATTGCGGGAGGACGAGGTCGGCGCAGGGAACGTCATCCACATGCGGGGACCACCCGTGGGATCGAGATCCAGCGCGTCGTAGATGACCAGCGACGTGGCGCGCAGCACGAGCAGCGCCACGAGCGGAAAGTCCCGCTTAATGCCTCGCGTGCTGGTGCCCAGCGTCTCGGCATGCCAGGACAGGTGCGCACAGCGCCCCGGTTCGTTCCAGCGCCCACCGTCCGGCAGCCGGTCGTCAAGGCGGGTGTCGTAAACGATCGTTGCCACGATGTCCGTTGCCGACAGCAGCAGCTTGTCAACCGCCGGGAAGGCGAGCGCGCTGGTGGAGCCTGTGGTGATCTGCGCCACCAGCGCCTGACAAAGCTGGTAGACCGTGGCAATGCTCGCCTGCGCCGCGACGAAGTTGGCCTGCGACAGGTAGACAGCCATGTCGTCCAGGCCCTGGGCGATCAGCCCCAGCGCCCGAGGGAAGTTGGCCTCCATGCCGCCAGGGCCGTCCAGGCCTCCGGCATTGGTACCGGGATTGTAAACGTCGCCGTTGATGGCGCGCAGTTCGCTCTGCGTCGTCATGTGGTGATCTCCTCAAGCGAGGTGCTGCTGCTGGTGTAGGAGGAGGCGAACCAGCGGTTGGCGTGGTCGCCGCGCCGCTGGAAGAGGCCGCCGTAGCGGAAGCAGGCCGCCGGATCGTCGATGTTGGGGAGCCAGACCACCGGCTTCGAATAGTCCACACGCCGGGCCAGGTCGAACAGGCTGTCGCGCATCTGCCGGCCGTTGACCTGCCGAGGTACCGTCACCGTGCGGTACCCGGTCCCAGGCTCTACCGACACCCCGCCACCGGGGAAGCGCGTCACCTCGTCGGTCGACACGTAGCCGTCCTCGGCGTCGAGCGAGCGCCAGAACTGGAGGCTGTCGGAGATCCAGCCATAGCCCAGGCTGTAGGAGGCCGCGTCGGTTCCGTCCGGCGCCGCAGCGCCTCCATAGAAGGTCCACCGGCAGGACCTAACCCGGCAGTAGGGCACCATCACATGGATGTTGGTCGGGTAGAGGGCGAAATCCTCGGTCGGCAAGTCGCCGCGGAACAGGTTGCTGTCGCCCCACCGAAGCTGCCGCCAGTCCAGCAGAGACGGCACCACCGCCCGATCCCGGCCCGTCGTGGGATTCCTCGTGTCGTACAGCGGCCCCGTGAACGTGGCCGAGGCGAACAGCTCCAGCCGGTACCGGGCAGCCTGCCGGAAGTTGGTGCGGAAAAATCCTGCATAGGTGCAGGCGTAGCGCTCCGTGAACGCCGCCTGGATCACCACGGGGTTCAGGCCGCAGACGAACTTGCTCCCGTCATGCTCCATAGCCGGGCATGGCCCGCGATCGGGCGAGGCGCCGATCATCATGACAGCGACGGCGCACGGCTCCGCAGCACAGCACAGACCGCAGCCGTTGCAGGCTGTCCCTTGGGCCGGCTTGACCGGTGCGGGGGTTATGTGGATCAGGGTCCGAAGGTCGGTCATGGCGTGGCGCCCTCCA
The DNA here is from genome assembly GCF_058780635.1 of Azospirillum sp. UENF 312511. Taxonomy (NCBI): domain Bacteria; kingdom Pseudomonadati; phylum Pseudomonadota; class Alphaproteobacteria; order Rhodospirillales; family Azospirillaceae; genus Azospirillum; species Azospirillum sp. UENF 312511. Next base: position 1,381,142 of record NZ_JBSNCG010000001.1, read on the forward strand.
GCAGGGGGTGGACAAGGCCAGCGGCGAACCCTTGCCATGGCTGGGGCTTCGCGCCCTCGGGCACCCGCCATTTCCCGCGGGCCAGGGGATGCCGAGGTGAGCCCTCGTCGTTGGTGGCGAGGCAGTGGAGCCGTTCGTCGGCGTCGACGTCGCTGGGCTGGCCGAACGCCTCCAGCACCGTATCGAGCATCACCGGCTGGCGTCGGACGATCTCGGCTCCGAAGGCGACGACGCGAAGCGCCGCGCCTCGAGCTGCCTTTTCCACCGTTCCGAGGTTCGCCTGCCAAGCGTCGCGGGCGCGCCAGTCCGGCCCGTCGTTCTGCCAATTCAGCCACGGCCACAGCTCCGCCGGCTTGCTGGAGCGAAACGGCGCGAAGTTGACGACGATCGCGCCGGGGTAACCCCAGGCGTGGGTGAACTCGATCACGCGCCAGGACGTGGGATCGTCGCGCAGGTCGTCGGCAGTGCTGGGGTTGCACATCAGCCACGCGACCAGGGGGCCGGGCCCCCAGCGGCGGACCAACGTGCTCCGGAACCGAAGGTCTCCCACCGATTCTCTGGTGATGCCGGACGGGCGCTTGCTGGGCTTGGCGATGGTCTCGCCGGTGAAGAATGATGCTTGTGCATGGGTGGTCATGACTCACCTCACCAGCAGCGGCTGAATTAGGCCGTCGCGGTAGACTTGGTCGAGCGGCACATCACCAACGGGCTCGTCGCCGTCCCAGCCCTGCGGCCACGTTTCGGCGGCGATCAGTTCGCGGATGCGGGCCTCTTCCTCTGGATTGATGAAGTCGATCCGTGGACGGCCAAGTCGGTCAGCGGCCTCGTTGCACCGGCGCTGAATGTCCAGCACCCGCTCCAGACCCATCCGCCGGGCCTCGAGTGTCAGGGGACCGAGACGTTGCTTGTTCTTCCCGCCAGTCGCGTTGCCTTCGCTGTCGATGCCGGGCTTGCGCAGGCGGTGCTTCGCCTTCTTCAGCTCGCGGTACAGGGGCTTCAGCTCGCGCAGCGGCGCGAGGTAGGCCCACTTCGGAGACTTAAGAACCGTCTCCAGCGCAAGGTCACGGCTGGCGAGAGCACAACCAGTGCAGCCGGTCCGGGCGTTGATCTCCTCCGCCTCGTCACCGCCATAGGCGTCCGCGACATCCGCGGTCGCCCAGCCCAGCGCCGGGGCCTCGAACATGAGCCAGTCCCAGACTTGGCAGACGCGCCAGTGCAGGATGGGCGCGAGGGTGGCGATGCGGCCGCGCATGCCTGGGGCTTCAGGCAGCACCTCTTGATACCACCCCTGCCCGCACTCGGCGCCATCCTTGCCGCAGCTCATCTTGATCCGGGCGTCGCGAACCGCGCTTTCACCTTCACGAACGCCAGTGATCATCAGGACGGTGCCGGGCACCTCGGCCAGCAGGTCCTCCAACACCGCCTGCATCGGCTCCACCTTGATCTGGCGGGTGCACCAGCGGAACGAGTTCGACGGCGGCGGCACGCCGCGCCCGAGCATGTAGACCATCATGCGCAGGTCCATAGGCGCCAGGGCCGTTCGGACGGTCACGCCGCGTGCCTCGAGCTGTCGGGTGATCTGCTGGCCCGCGATGGCCAGCGGCGGCAACTCCATCCTCGTGTCTGCACCGAGAACCGTCAGGGACTTCGGCGCCGGGACGCGACCGGTGGCGATCAGGTGGTCGACAACCGTCAGCGTTGTCGTGCTGTCCTTCCCCCATGACCAGCCGATGGCCCAGTGATCATGCTGTGGACCGTAGGCGCACAGGCTCTGGGCCGTCAGTTCAATGGCCTCAGGAAGCGTCGTGCGCATGTCGTCCCAGAGGGTTGCTTGGGCGCGGGTCACAGCCCACCTCCCGCCAGCCGGCGCCGGGCCGAGGTGGTGAGGTCCACCGCAAGCGCCAGGGCGTCGAGCGGCTTCAGGTCGATCGCCTGCAGCTGGCCATCCTCACCGACCAGAGCAAGCACCAGCGGCATGTCGGGAACGTCGTAGATGACCGGGCGCGCCGCCGTCAGGCCGGGCGGCGGGTTAGCCACAGCCTCCGCCGCCAGCAGTGCGATATGCACGTTGGCGACCGCCTCATGGGTCGCGCCGCCGCGCGCTGCAAGATGAACGAGATGATGACGGCCCTGCCGCAGATCGGCGATTAGGGCGGGGATGTCGCGGGGCATTATGCTCGCCTCCCGAGATAGCGCGCAGCGAGGCGCTGGAGTTTCGATGTGTCGGCGTCGGGGGCGATGGGGTCGCTGTGCGGGTCGTTGATGCCGTGGGCTTCAGCGGCCTTCAGGCCCAGCACTTCCATGATGACCGGATCGCTGCCCTCGTCCGCAACGAGGTAGAGCGCGGTCACCGGCTGGGTCTGACCATCGCGGTCCAGTCGCCAAATGAGCTGTTGGTGCATGCCGGGCGACCAATCGAGTTCGCCCTTGACGATGGTGGAGAAGCGGCTTTGCAGCCCGTCCAGGCCGGCGCCGGAGCGCAGCGACATGATGAACAGGTTCGTCTCGCCGCTGATGGCGGCCTTCACCGCCCGGTTCTTCTGGGCCGCCGATTCCGTGCCGGTGTAGAGGACCGGGTTGAAGTCCTTCAGTTCCTCCAGCCAGATGTCGTAGACGTCACGGTGCCAGCCGACCAGCACCACCGGATCCTCCGCCTCCAGCAGCATCCGGACGTACTGCGCCACGCCGCGCGCCTTGGCGACCCCGGTCGCGTGCCGGACGCGGGCGTCCAGTTCGCGGACGGCCCGGCCCCGCTCCTCGAAGGAGCCGGAGACGGAGGTCAGGGCGAGCTGACGGGCGATGTCCTCGACCGCGTTCAGGGCCTTCTGGTCCCAATCGACGCGCTGCACGATCCGGCTGACCGGCGGAAGCTGCTGGCCGATATCGGCCTTCGTGCGCCGAAGGTAGAAGTGGTTTTCCCGCAGGTAGGTGCCGAGCGCCTTAGCGTCCTTCAGGCGGCCCTCAGAGGTCCATTCCCGGAAGAAATCCTCCGCCGAACCCAGCACCTCCGGATCGAGGAATCGGGCAACAGCATAGATTTCCCGGCCCCAATTGTAGATGGGTGTGCCGGTCAGACCGATGCGCCACTGGACATGTTCGGACAGCACCAGTGCCGCGCAGCCTTTGGCACTCTCCACACCGGTCCGCAGCTCCTGGATTTCGTCATAGACGACGGTCCGGAAAATCCCTTGCGCAAAGATGTCCGCCCAGCCGGATAGCTGGCTGTAGCGGAACACATAGACGTCCGACGGCGGGAGGTTGTAGGGCTTGGTGCCGCGGATCGCGTGGCACCGCATCAACATCGCCGCCGGCAACGCCTCGCACGCCAAGAAGCAGCTCGACGCCGCCAACCAGACCGCGGCAGATGCCCAGCGTGCGCATCAGGCCGCCCACAGCGCTTCCCAGCGGCTGACCGCACTGAAGGCCAAGGGCGGCACCGGCAGCGCCGCCGATGTCCAGGCCACGCGCGACCGGCTGGCTCTGGCTCAACGCCGGCACGCCGCGCTGAAGGCGAGTCTGGAAGCCCATGAGCTGTCCAAGCAGCTGGCCGTGAACGCGCTGGTGCAGACCCTGCTTTCGCCGGAGGGCCTGCGCAAGTCGAAGCTGCTGAAGGTGCTGGACACCTTCAACGGCGGCCCGCTGGCCGAGCTGTGTTCCGCCGCCGGCTGGCAGCCGGTCCGGATCGAGCCGGATCTGTCCGTCACCTATGGCGGGCGCGCCTACCCGCTGCTGTCCGGTCTCGGCCCCCAGCTCTCCAGCGACCAGTTCCGCGTGCGCGCCGTCCTGCAGGTCGCCCTGGCCAAGGTGGAAGGGCACGGCCTGGTCATCATCGACGCCGCCGATGTGCTGGATCATCTGGGGCGCGGCGGCCTGATCCAGATGCTGCGCGCCGCCGATGTGTCCGCCGTGGTGTGCATGACCTTCGGCAAGCCCGACCTCGTGCCGGACCTGCAGGCCGCGGGCATGGGCATGTCCTACTGGATCGATGGCGGCATCGCGCGTCCGCTGGCCGAGGTGAAGGCCGTCAAGCAGGAGGCTGCATGATGGACGAACTTACCCGCCTCACCGGCATCACCCCGACCGGCCGGCACCTCAGCAGCCCCTTCGAGCCGACACAGGAGGTCCGCCACACCAACCGCCACATCCGCGCCTGCGCCACTATGGCCCCGCCACCCGGCGAGGTCACGGTGCCGGAGCAGGAGCACCCCAATGGCCGCGTCGCCTTCCCCACCGTCGTGCAGTACCAGCTGAAGCGTTGGGACCCCGCGGCGCAGGCCTACATGCCGGCGGAGCTGGTCGACCTGCCGCCGACCTTCGAGACGCACCCCGACGAGCATGCCCACGATCTCGCCCGGAAGGCTGGCCAGCAGCCGCGCCCGGCCACCCTGCCCTATGTGGCCGTGGTGCACGACCTGGACGCCTACGACCGGCTGAAGGCCACGGGTGTCCTGCATGCCGCGCACATGACGGCGCCGATGGACGAGCGCACGGCGGTGGACAACCGCGCTGCGCCGGGGGCGTGACGAGCTATGCCCAATCGTCCTCTTTCGCCCGACGCCAAGCCCCTGAACTCGGAAGCCATCGGCCACCGCGTTTGGACCGATGCCGAGTACCGCATCATCACCACGAAGGGATGGTCGACCGTCAGCGGCAAGGCCCAAGGCTTCTTCGGCGTCCACCCTGACCAGTGCACTGGCCTGCACATGCTGACCCACCTGCCGACCGGCGTGTCGCTGGGCGGCGCCACGTTGCCGGAAGCCCCCCGGCGTGCCGCGACCGCGGTCAAGAACATGTGGGACTGGAGCTTCACCGACTACAGCGGGCAGCCGACGCTGGAATCCATCATGGCGATCCGGATCGCCCTGAAGAGCCATGGCCTGACCCATCCCGACAACGCGCCGCGATGGACCGGCCCGAAGGTGATCGAGCAGCTGGCGGCGGCTGGACCTGCCGGCCGGCCGCCCGTCCCCTCCGCTTCCGCCACCAGGGAGGCGCTGTGATGAACAGCAGCCTAGGCCATAACACGCTTTCGCGTTGTTCGATTAGGAGGCTCGACCGAGGCCACGGCATACTCGAACTGCAGGATTGCCTCACCCAGTGCCTCGTTGATGTCCTTGCCATCCGCGCCATGATGGATGCGTCGGTGGCAGGTTGGGCATACCCCTGCGACGTAGCGAGGATCGTCTGGACCACCATCGCTCACGCGTCGGATGTGATGTGGCTCCAGGTATGGTTCACCATTGGCTCGCATGAATGGAGCAGGCGACTTGCAGCACTCGCAGATGCCGGCGGCACGCGCAAGCACATATCGGCGCACCACCTCGCTGCGCTGGTAAACACGCCGGCGAGCACCTTCGGCTGGCTCGTCTTCACCAGTGGATGCAGCTCCCATTGCGGCGCTCCGAAGAGCCGCCAGATCGACCCCATAGGCACTGTGGTCTACCTCAGCCTCCGCAGCGTCAGCATCATGGAGCGCCTCTACCGGCACCAGGTTGAAGACGATCCCACTCCTCATGTTCCCACGGCGATCTGGTGTCGGTTCTCTGGTTGTACTTACACAGACAAATTGGCCGAGGAACCTCAGCATGCCGGACCGATCCTGCTTCCGGAAGAGGAGCAAATCCTCTCCCTCGGCGACATGATCGCGGATGGCTTTGTTTCCGGAGGTGAAGGTCATATCGCCTTCTTGGCCTTCGCCGAAGTAACGGAAAACCTGGCCATCGCTAGTCCAGCCATCGAGATATCCGTGCTGGACCCCGCTTTCCCCGGTGATTGCAAATATGACTGGGTACTTCGACGGTGTGATGATGCCACCCTGGCGCTGACCGCCGTAGGGCTCGTGGAGATCGCGCCGGCGATTGTAACGATGATCTCGAACGAAGTTTCCAAAGGTCATGTACGAAGCCTAAAACTTGGATTGTGTGGACACGCCTACTCCACCATCCCGTGTTGCGCTGAGGCCCGCAAGCGGGAATGTACTAGACCCCTCATCGTGCAACTCGATCACTGGGCCATCGCCTGGAACCTAGTCGCACCCCATAGGGCACAGGCGCAAATCAACCACGGCCAGACCCTGAAACTGCTTGCCGAACGCGGCGGCCTCGCGCCCTGCGAGTTGCTGGCCGTGCTGGAGGATCGCCCCCACCGCCGCTTGCACCTGGAAGAGGCCATCCGGCAGGTCCGGGCGCTGATCGAGGCGTTCGAGCTGGGTGCGGCGAGCGTTCGGGGCGGCGCCGGGCGAATGGAGGCTGCCGATGCGTGACCCCCTCACCCTGCCCACGAAGGCCCTCTCTATCCGCGCGCCCTGGTGGTGGGCGATCCTGCACGCGGGCAAGGACATCGAGAACCGCGGCTGGCCGACCGGCTACCGCGGCTCGGTCCTGGTCCACGCCTCGTCCTGGTGGCGCCAGGAGGAGGCGATGGAGGACGCCGAGGAGGCGGCCAGCATTATGCGCTCGACCGGCTTCCGCCCGCTCGACAGCGTGTTCCCTAAGGACGACGACGGCCAGCCGGACCGTCGCCTTACCCCCTCCATGCTGAAGGCGGCCGGCGGCTGCATCGTCGGCGTGGTCGAGATCGTGGATTGCGTGAGCCGGTCGGACAGCCCCTGGTTCTTCGGGCGGTTCGGCTTCTTGCTGCGCAACCCGGTGGCCTTCGCCCAGCCGGTCCCGTGCAAGGGGGCGCTGAGCTTCTTCAGCCCGGCGCCGGAGGTGATGGACGCGGTGCGCCAGCAGGTGGAGGCGCCCCATGCCCCGTGAACTGCCCATCAACCTCGGGGACCAAGATATCCGCGCGTTGCTGGATGGTCGGAAGAAGCAGCACCGAATCGCGCTGAAGCAGCAACCGCCGGCCGAGTGCGGGATCAACTACATGCTCGGCGAGGAGTCGTGGCTGCCGATCGAGAAGCGGACCCCGGTGCGCCGAGCCTTCGAGGCATGGACCGGCCCGCTCTTCCAGAACCGACCGGCTGGGCACCTGTGCGGCAGTTTCGACATCACGCCGCGTTTCCAGCCCAGGGATCGGCTGTGGGTGCGGGAGAACTTCGCCACATCCGACGCCTACGCCGGTCCCGGCATTCTCGGTGTGGAGTATGCGGCTGACGGCGCCACGCTGGCCTACGCCAACGGCGAGTTGCACCACAAGGAGCACGGCTGCGCCCAGTACACCGGGCCATGGAAGCCCTCCATCCACATGCCCCGCTGGGCCAGCCGGCTCACGCTGGTGGTGGAGCAGGTGCGGGTCGAGCGGCTCCAGGACATCACCCGCGAGGACGTCTATGCCGAGGGCGCCATCACGGACGAATGGCTCCAATGGCGGGAGGATGCCGGGAACATCGGTATGCCGGAGGGATCGAGCATCGAGGATGAGCGCGATGTGTTCGCCCGGCTCTGGACCAGCCTCCACGGCGCCGACGCCTGGGACGCCAACCCGTGGGTGGTCGCCCTGACCTTCGCCGTCCACCGCACGAACATCGACAAGCTGGAGGCTCGGGAGTGACGACGATGCATAAGCCGACCCCCGCGACGGAACTGTGCCTCGACGTCGCCCGCGCCACCATGCGGGTGAAGCCTGCAACTGGCGGACTCCCACTCGCCAGCACAGTCGGTTCCGACCTCGCCGACATTCTAGCGCTGGAACTGGCCAGCCGTCTCGCCGCGGTCATGCCCTCGGCCCTGGTCCGCACCATCGGTGAAGACCTTCTCGAAGGGGCCGACGCCATTGCCGAGTTCGTCTATGGCGACGCGGCGGACAAGCGCAAGGTCTATCACCTCGTTCAAAACGGGCGTTTCCCTGCCTTTCGCCTGGGCGACAAGGTGTGTGCGCGGAAGTCCACCGTTCTGGAATGGATCAAGCAGCAGGAGGAAAGCGGCACCTCCTCTGAGCGGTGACGCGCCACGTTGCCATTTCGAAAAAGCGTGGCACTCTGAACCTTCCGCAACCATCACACGGAGTGATCTATGGCATCCGTGACGAAGCGGACTTTGCCCAGCGGGGAAACTCGCTGGCAGGTCCGCTATCGGGATCAGGGCGGACAGCAACGATCCCGACAGTTCCGAACGAAGAAAGAGGCGGAAGCATTCGAGACCCGCACCCGCGGCGAAATGGTGACCGGCACCCACACACCCGACGCCACGTCCATCACCGTGGCGGAAGCTGCCGATCTCTGGCTCCAGACCTGCGAAGGAGAATCGCTCCAGGCATCGACATTGAAGGGCTATAGAGAGTTCGTCAAAAACCACATCAAACCGTCTCTCGGCTCGGTGAAGCTCTCCCGACTGAGCCGCCCCCAGGTCGTCGCCTTCAAAACAACAATGGTCGAAAAGCGCTCCCGCGTCACCGCTCGAAAGGTCGTCTCCGCCCTCGGGGCGATCTTGAAGGACGCGATGATGCGGGAACTCCTTGCTCAGAACGTCGCTGCTGGCGTCCGGGTCGAGAGCCGACGCGCCGAGGACTACGATGGGGAGAACGAAACCGATTCCATCGACCGCATCCCGTCTCCGGATGAGATCGGCGACATGCTGCGCGCGGCAGAGCGGATGTGGCCGCTGGTTATGGAAGTGGAGGGCGACGACGGAGAAATGGTGCGCCGGCCTACGCCCTGGTACCCCCTGCTGACCGTGGCGGCGTTCACCGGCTTGCGCATATCGGAGGTTCTTGGGCTGGCCTGGGCCAACATCGACTTTCGGGCTGGCCTAGTGAAAGTCCGGCGTCGGGTCAACTTCAAGCGGGACCTCGGGCCGGTGAAGTCCAAGACGGGCCGCCGAGAGGTGCCGATCCCGCCCATGGCCGTCCGGGTCCTGAAAGAGTGGAAGATGGCATGCCCGCCCACCGAGCTGGATCTGGTGTTCCCGTTCTGGGACAAGAAGCCGATGCACTACAATGTGGCTCGGAAGCAGTGCATGGTGCCGGTTCAAGTCGCCTGCGGCTGGTCAAAGACGCGACCGGCGATCGAGGCGAAGGATGGGAAGAAGCGTCGCATCCCGCTCCCGGAGGTCCGTTACGGGTTTCATGATCTGCGCCATTTCGCGGCCAGCATGTTCATCGACCTGGGCTGGAACGCCAAGCGGGTGCAGGCGGTCATGGGCCATAGCACGATCACCATGACGTTCGACCTCTACGGGCACCTGTTCGACCGGAAGCACGACAACGCCGACGCCATGGCAGCCTTCGAAAGCAGCGTGTTCGGACGGCGATAAGCCATGCGCACATGGTGTGCACACAAAGGCAAATTTGTTAATTGAATCAATAGGGTTTGGCAGATTTTGGTACCGCCATTCCCAGGTTCGAATCCTGGCGCCCCAGCCACCTTAAGCCCTTGATCTTAAAATGAAATTTGTCAGTTCCTCCTATAGATGCGAGTTAACAGCTATAGGTGAGAAGTTGGCAGCTTTGGGTGCGAGCTGCGCTCGCTCGGTAAAGCAAAAGACAAAACGACGACAATAGCTTAGCGCCTTGCGGTCGAGCATCGTCCCAAGTGTCCCTTCGCTGGCCACTTCGGAGACGCGTGCTGGATACTCGCATCTATTGATGTTACCGCGCGCACTCTGCGCCGACCCGACCGGGGCTCGTTCCATCGCGCATTCCGGCTGACCTCCCGCTCCGTGGCAAAAGCCCGCGCCGTCGCATACCGATGAAGGCATCGACGGACGACGGAGACGCCCGGACATGGTGTGGACGACGAACGGTTTGTGGCCTTGGCGCCCGGCGCTGTTGCCGGACGAGACTTTCTCCTCCTGATTTGCCCGGCTCGCCGCCGGCAACGGCTTGTACCCGGACGAGCTTTACCGGCTGGTCAAGCCGGGCGCCCATCCACGGCCCCGCGATCTCGACCGCTACGTGGAGCCGGACCTCCAGACCACCTTGGCCGAGCGTACTGGAGTTGATTCCGAAGCGTTGCGGCAAGCTGCCTTCACCCGCTGGGCTGGCCTCGTCTTCGAGGAGGATGACAATTTCGCGCGAGCACCCCAGGATGCTTTGCCCGATACGTCGGCCCCGGAGCGCCATCAGCAACTTCTCAACATCACTGCGGCCGGCTGGACGAGCCTTGGCGCATACGGACCGGTCTACTCGTTCGTCTACTTTCGAGTGCTGATGCTGGTGTTTCGGCTGCTCGCTACCGGCCGCCACGCCGATCTGCTCCGGTCGGCGTTCACGACGTTGAGCGAGCAGCAGCTAGGCCTGCCATGCCTCTGGCATCTGGTCGCAACGGGCAGGATCACCGCGGACCTCGATTGTCCGCTCACCATGAACACCGTGCTGCAGACGGCGTAAGGGGGGTGCGCATGGCCGCCAAGCTCAGTTACCGCCCGAAGTCGAAGGTGCTCCACCGCGACCGCGTCTGGACCATTGTGCGGGCCGTCACGCCGACCTCGGTGCTGATCGAGGACACCACCACCGGCGAGACCGATGTCGTCAATGTGACCGACCTCCAATCGCCGGAACCGAAGGAGGTCGAGGCAGCACGGCGGTCTTCACCAAGGCCCAAGGATGAGCAAAGCCTTGCCGAAGCCAAAAGACGGATGGAGATTATCAAACCCCTGCTCGACGTGCCCGAAGGCCGTACGGAGGCCGTTGAGGCCGCGGCAAAGTCCGCCGGTATCAGCACGGCCACCCTCTTCCGTTGGATCAAGCTCTACCGTGACGGCGGTCAGCTCTCCTACCTCGCGCCGCTGCGTCGTGGCCGGGCAATGCCGTCCCGACTCGACGCGAAGGTGGAGACGGTCAGCGGTCGATCTCAGGCGAGTTTGCTCTCGGCCGAGCGATGACGGTGAATGTAAGGATAGGCGTTGTAGAGACTGAAGTCGTTCGTGCAGTCGGGAAACACACGGCTCAACCGCTCCACACAGGCGGCAACGTACTGGTTGGCGATGACAACGACACCGGCGGCGATGTCCGATGCCGGCAGGTCTTCCGGCAGGTACACCGGCAACCCCCACGCCTCGCCGCGGCGATGACTGTCGAGGAAGCAGATAACCGAAAGATGCTCCCATTTGGCCAGCTCGAGCTGCAGCAGTCGGCCGCCACGCGAGGCGCCGTAGATGTAGACGTTGCGGTCACGCGGCAGGCTGGCGAAATCGCGGGGTTCCAAGAGCCTGGCCAGGGGTTCGGCCGCCTGCGGATTGAGGTCGGATTGCCCCGTCCAGGGCATGGATGATGGCTGGATCGAACCGGTGCTTGGTGCAGCCGGCTGCGGTTGCAGAAGATCGAAGTGCTCCAGTCTTTTCAACTCTTCGGGGGGGAGTTCAATTCGGCTGCGCGCACGGATGGTCACCTTTCGGCTGGCGATGATGCGGCCCCCGGCTGCCAGCCGTTGCGCCAGCAGCCAAGCCATGCCCGCCCCCAAACCTGGGTCCGCGCGCAACAACGGGTCCAACCGCTCACGCGTCACCAGGATTCCGGCTGGATGCGGGTGCCGATTTTCCTCGGTCAGGCGCCAGGGCCTCTCCGGCTGGGTGAAAGGAGCGTCCCCATGGCTGGAATCGCGAAACAGCGGGTCGGGCTCAAGGACATCGGCGTGAACGGCGCACACATCCGGCCATAGGGCGGCAGCATCATACAGGGCTGCCAGATGCTCGGGAAAAGGGCGCGCTCCATCCGGCAGCCAAGTCACCCACCTTTGGCTGGAAGCGAGCGCTCCGGCCCACAGCGCGCTTCCCTCCAGATGCCCGGCCGGCAGCTCTACGACGCAGAGAACGTTTGCCAAAGCACCGAGCACTGTTCTGGTAAGGGCCGCCGCGCCGTGGCCGGCAACGACGATCTCGGCGGGCAGTGCCGTCTGTGCGGCAAGCGTGTCAAGGCGCTCCCGCGCCTCTGCGACGCCACCCTCGCCGATTGGAAGCACCACAGAAATCGGCAGCCCCCGCCTTGCCGTGTGATAGCCCGCCTCGCTTCGTATCCCGCTCAGGAGATCGGGCAAGGGTGCGAACAGCCGTTCCAGACTGAAGCGTTCCAGGAAGATCGCTTGTGCGGAGCGCGCCATGTCGCGAGCAACGGCGGAATGGGAGCGCGCCCAATCGCCGTGAGCAAGGATCTGCTCGGCCGTGGCCTCCTCGCCCAGCGTCGTATCGACGTAGAGGATCGTATCGCCGAAATGCTCAAGGATAAAGGGGTGCCGGTCGGCGACGGTCAGCGCACCGGCTGCGCACAGTTCGAAGATGCGCATATTCGGGATTCCGGTCTCGAAATGAGCCGGCAGGTGCAGGCATAGCCCCATGCCACAGGCGTGAGCACGTTCGATCACGGAACGACCGTCGAACGGCAAAGAGCCCATGAACGCATGCGCCAAGTGCTTCCAACGTTCCTCTTGGCCGTGCAAGGCCAGCATCCCACGACGCGCCAGGATTTCCAGCAAGGCAGGGAAGCGGTTCCCATCCCAATTGGAGCCGACGTAGAAGAAGCGGCTGCCCGCATCGAGAGTGGGAGTCAGCGCCCAGCCTTGCGAACTGGGATACATGGGTGTCGTGACGATCGGTCGGCCGGTGCCCCAGAGAATGTCGCGCAGCCGGCGTTCGACAGCCGGGCCTGCGGTCAGGAATGCGTCGTGCGACACCTCATTCGGCACTGCGTCGGGGGCGTTTCGAAAGATCGATGGAGGGTTCCAGTGGCAGGCAAGGCTGGGCACAGCCGTCATTTTCGGCACCGCCTGCGGATGCAGGCACACGGCGGCATCCGGTGCGAATGCCTCCAGCTCCTCGACCGTGTTGACGGTTCGGCACTCCCACCCCATTCCATCCAGCGCGATCGCCATGCGCAAGGCCAGATCGCGTTCGGCCCAAGGCGCTGCCGGCTGGAAGGGGTTATGCAAGGCAAGGCGCATGGTTCTCCCCGCGACCGTTCATGAACGGTCGCTTCATCAATAGGAGTTGATCGCGAATTCCGGACGATCGGTCCTCACGAAGAACAGATCGAACTGCCATAGCGCCTTGTCCCGGGGCCGCCACAGGGGTTCCGACAAGTCGATGGAGCGAAAGCCCCGCTCAGCCATCCAGGCACAGATTTCGTGGAACAGCAATGCCTGCGGATGGACATGAAAGACGTAGACTTCGATCACCACAAGACTGGCCTGCGGCAGAAGCGCCTCTGCGCCTTCCAGAATCGGCACCTCGAAACCGTGGGTATCGAGTTTGATGAGAAAGGGCGGCTTCAGCCCAAGTCGCTCGGCTTCCGCTGCCAATGTGACTTGCGGAACCTTCCAGCCCTTGTCGGGTTGGCCATGGAATGCCGCGCCGCCATAGGGCGCGTCAGGGTCATTGTGAAACCAGATCTCGCCCTCGCGGTCTCCAGCTGCGGCAATCGCATGGCTGAAGCCGGGTTGGGCGGCGCAGACCCGTTCCAGGGCGCTGCGCCAATGATCGAACGCCTCGATCAGGTGATAGCGCGCATCGGGCCAGATTGCCTGAGCCGCCAAGGACCACTGCCCGTCCGAAGCGCCGACGTCCAGGACGGAGGCCACCGGCACCCCGCGCTGGGCCAGACGGGACAAGGCACTGGGCGTCCGCAGTTGCCCTTCGTCCAAGAGCCACCGCAAACGGTTGAGTGCGGCATGGGCGTCGGGGTCGATGGCAACGGCGCGGCACATCGCTTGAATAGCGTCGCGCTTGCGACCAAGCCGGTTCAGAACGCGGGCGCGATCAACGTGGGCTGGAGACAGTTCGGGATTGCAATCGAGGGCGCGGTCGAGGAAGCCCAACGCCTCGGCCGGCCGCTCCAGAGCGAGGGCAAGCCGGCCCAGGTCGTAAAGCGCGTCGGCATGTGCTGGAAGCGGCGCGGCGCACCCACTCTCGTACAGCATCAATGCCGCGCCGGGATCACCCGCAGCTGCCTGCGCCACAGCCTCTTCGATCAGCCGAGCGTCGCTCATAGCTTCCCTTTTCTCTTTGGCAAGATGGTCCTAGCCGGGGTTATGCACGAGGATTGGCGGGTGTAGCGTCTTCCGTTGATCGGCCGTAGAATTTGGATGCTGAAGCCAATTCCTGCCGTTTTCGGAGCGCCGATCCACCATGGTTGATCTTACGCTGCCACTTCCTGGTCTGTCACCCCTTGCCGGGAAACCGGTGATCGGGCGCCCGAACGACAGTTCCTTTCTCCGGCATGGTCCTCGATCTTCCACGTCGACCGCCTCATCGCCAAGCGAATACGGTGACAAGGCCAAAGCTGGTGTGCAGTTGGCGGAAGGGAGGACGAGCGGGGCACGGAAGCCAAACGGGCTGATGGAGGTCCGATAGCGCATAGCGGAAGCCGCTTCGCTCGATGACGGTGAGCAGGTTGGCCAAGCTGGCATCCCGCTGACCGAACAGGTGAACTTCGGCGATCAAAGCACGAACGTTTCCGAGAGCACCCTCACAGTCGGCGAGCACGGCAAACTCGCTGCCTTCAATGTCGAGCTTTAGAAGATCGACCTCCTGTCCCTCGATGAAATCGCGCAACCGCATCGTCGAAACAAGCGTTCCCGTGTCACCATCGGGCAGGAGACAGCCTGAGTCATCGCCGGTTGCGGAAAACCGGACCGTCCCTTCGTTCACCCACACGGCTTGGCGATGCACAGTGACCCTGGAGAGGCCGAAGGAGCCGACATTGAAGGCGAGCGCGTCGGCAATGATTGGGTCTGCTTCGAAGGCGTGGACCTGCGCCGTGGGAAAGCAATTCGCGAAGAACAGCGTGGCGAGGCCGATATGGGCTCCGCAGTCGAGAATCACAGGGGAGCGGGACGGGATGTCCAGGTCGTAAAGGCGGTCGATGAAAATCTGGCGACTCTGCCAATAGACGCTGTGCAGATCGATATAGCGCAGCTCTCGCCCGCCGACGTCGAGGCTGCCGCCGGTGCGGCGGGGATGGCCTGCGATGTCGGGAGCCAACCGATCAACAATCGTCTGGAATGAGCGACGCAGCGGTTCCAGGTCGGAGGAGGAGGACGGTTGGAACGGCACACGATTCTCCTGAAACTGCAGCGGCGTTCCCCTTGCGGCAACCGCTAGCACCTGATTATCACGCTGTCTCAACACGAGGCAATCGCTCGCCCGCTTTTTGCGTCATTTCTGGAAGATGTCGATGACCCGGAAGAGATTTCGCCGAGTTGCCGTGACCATTGAGGCACGCATGGCATCAGAGCGTCTGCCAGGCAAGCTTCCATACCGCCATCCACGCTGCCCTGAGACAGGCGTACCGAACAGGCGACTTTTTTTGGGGCCTGACGGAATGCTACAACCAAGCCACGCCTGAACCCAGCCTGGGGCAACCGCCAGGGGCCGCGGCGCCAACCAACGTGAAACGTCATGCGTCTGGCCATTCATCTTCCAAACGTGGACTTCCAACCCGAAGACGGCCGTGCAGCGGCGCAACGCTTGGAAAGCGCCGCGCAGGCATTGGGGTGGCCGGTGCGCCTGTGCCAGTTGTCTTGCGAAATTGAAGATTTTGCCCCGGATCTTGTGCTGGCGCTTGATCCGTTCTCTTCCAAGCTCACCGCACATCCGTGGGTCGGCTGGCTGGACCTTCCGCCTCAACATTTCCGATGGGATTGGCCACGGTTGTCGCGGCTGCTGTCCTTCGATGGTTGGATCACCACCTCTGCGGAATGTGCAGAGTTCCTCGACGATATCCTTGCGCCAACCGCCAAGCGTGCTCCAGTAGCGTGTCTCCCGTCCCAGTGCGGCGCTGTTAACGTAATCGCCCTTCTCCCCGATCTGCTCACCCGAGCGCGGGAGGCCGGCGGGTTCATCCGACCAGCGGAGGGGAACGCACCACTGGTTGGGGTCGACTATGTCGTTCGCGTCGGCGGTCGCGATTCCCGGTTTGTCAGACGCTGCTTCTCCTCATTGGCGGCCCAGACCACCGGTGGAATTGGGCTCGTCGTCGTCCGGTACGGAGCGGTTGATGGCTTGGACGAAGCGCTTTCCGACACTGCCGACCATCTGCGGCGTGTGGCGCTGGTGAATGTGCTGGCAGGCGAACCTCGGAGCACCGCCCTGTGGGCAGGGATCGACGCGGTGGAAGCGCCTTTCTTCGGCATGCTCGACGATGACGACGCGCTGCATCCCAACCACGTCGCGACCCTTCTGCCGATCCTCCGCGACCGCGGCGCCTCGCTCGCCTATTCGGGCGCGATCCGTGTGCTCGAGTCACCGGAATCCCTTGGCCGCAGCAAAACCTCCGATGTCGAGAACCGAACCCTGTTCGGTCTGGAGCCGCCACGCCTTGATCGGCTGGCCACGTGGCGGTTGCAGATTCATTCCAGTGCCTTCATCGCACGCACGGAACTGCGCCCGGCGATCGGTCCCGATCCCCGCCTGCACTTTGCTGAAGACACGTTCCTGATCCGCCGACTGGCGCGAACGGGTGCTATCGTGCCCTCTTGGCGGCTGACGACGGACTTCTTCTGGCGTGAGACCCGTGACGACAATACGGCCTTCGATCCATCCCACCGCGAGAGAGCCCTGCTCCGCATAGCCGATCGCGAGCGTCTCGACCCAGTCATGGCCCGAATGCGTGGCTCCAGCGATCCAGCATCGACAGACGACCACCAGGAGCCCGTGACCTTTTGGGGTGATCTGTCAAACGGCGGCGCTTCTCGCTGGCCAGTCATCTTAACCCCTGCCGACATCCAGGCACTGCCAGGTGGAGTGCCGCTCTTCGTTTGCGGAACGGGAACAGGCGCTCGGATTGTTCGCGGCGAGATCGAAAAATTCGATCACTTATCCATCACTGCATTTCTTGACTCATTCCGGACCGGAAACTTCGGCAGCTACCCAGTCATAGCACCGGCGGACGTCCCGCAGGCCGACCGATCCCGCGCGGTTCTGGTGATCGCCAGCCAACATGTCCATGAGATCGCGGCACGGCTCGTTCCTTTGGGCTTCTGCGACATCCGCAATGCCAGCCCTTACATCCGCGGCTACATGGACCTCTGTCGTCAACCGGAGCCGTAGAGACGATCAGCCGTTGATTGGGAGTATCTTATTTACTCCCGCCGATCTGAGCGAAAACATATAGGCCGGTACTAATTAGGAGAATGCCGGCCAATCTGATGGGATCCGGTGTGCCCTGGCAGGCCTCCTCCGGGGCCCTGTCGCCGAGCGCGGAGTGCGGACGGTCCATGTCGTAGTAATCGATCCAGCGGCCGATCCCGGCCCTCGCCTCGCTGCCGGTTTCGAAGGTGTGGAGGTAGACGCACTCGTGCTTCATCGATCGCCACAGCCGTTCGATAAAGACGTTGTCCATCCGCCGGCCGCGCCCATCCATCGACACCTGGATGCCGGTTGCGGTCAAGAGGCTGGTGAACTGGCTACCCTGATCGGTGTGGAAGAGTCCGGTCGTCCGTGCCGCCCCATCGCCTTCTCGACGGCCTCGATGCAGAACTCGACGTCCATAATGTTCGACACCGTCGCCGTGATGCGGCGTCTGGGCGAGCAAAAGGGCTTCCACGTGCTGCCGCGCCGCCGGGTGGTGGAAAGGACTTTCGGCTGGCTGATGCGTTGGCGCCGGCTCGTCCGTGACTGTGAGGCCCGGATCGACGTCTCCGAAGGCATGATCTGCGTCGCCATGAGCTCCAACATGCTCCGCCGCCTCACAACTTGACCGCGTCAGAACCCTTTCTCAAACAGGCTCTCAGTGGCGCGAAGTTCCACACGCCACTTGTGCTCCAACTCCTCGGCCTTGCGCTTGGAAGTGGTCTCGCTGGAGCGCCGATAGCGCTCCCCCTTGTGCTGAAACTCAATTGTGCTGAAACTCAATCCACCAGAACTCGGTCCCATCCCGCTTATAGACGGTCATGCAGGCTTCTCCGCTGTGAGCGAGTCCTCACAGAACTCCCCACAGCGGGTTTGCCCTAGCCTTACCTAAGCAGCAACAGCACCGAGTTACCGCAGACCTAAGCCCTTGACATCACTCCCACTCGATGGTGCCAGGCGGCTTCGAGGTGATGTCGTAGACCACGCGGTTGACGCCGCGGACCTCGTTCACGATGCGGTTCGACACGCGAAACGCGAGGATTTCTGCAGGATTTCCGCACAGTCATATGGCACATTCCCCGCCGTTTTTCCACCCGAGTCCCCACAAAATCCCCCACAGTCCGCGCGCGTGTTCTGCGTATCTGGAAAGCTTCTATGTCGACCAGAAGAGCTTGATTTTTATGGAGTTTAAGCCGTCGCAAGCCGCTCGCCTTTCATGAGTGCGTCCGCCTGCTAGAGCCTGAAATTATTGCCATGCCCTGGCTCGTGCACTACAAGGGGTTGAAATCAATTATACACAAGCAAGCCGTGCGGCGAGGGGGTTTGAATGGCTCTGGGAGAAGCTGACACCTGCCGGAAGTTCATCGTCCCGCTCTTGCAGAGGGCTGGATGGGATGACGAACCGCACGCCATCAACGAACAGCGAACTTTCACCGATGGACGGGTGATCGTCACCAGCGGGAGGGTCAAGCGCGGCAAACAGAAGCGCGCCGACTACTTGCTGCGGTATCGCCCCGACTTCCCCATCGCCGTCGTCGAGGCCAAGGCCCGTTACCGCTCCGCCGCTGACGGAGTGCAGCAGGCCAAGGACTACGCCGAAATCCTGGGCCTGAAATTCGCCTACGCCTCCAACGGCGCTGAGATCATTGAGATCGACTACACCACGGGAAGCGAGAAGGTTGTTTCTGCGTTCCCGACACCCGACCAACTATGGACACGGCTGCGGGCCGCTGAGGGGCTGAACGACGATAAGGTAGCCGAGCGACTGCTGACCAGTTGCTTCTCCGACCATAAGAGGCCGCTGCGCTACTATCAGGAGGTCGCGGTCAATCGAGCCGTTCAGGCCATCGTTCAGGGGCGGCGGCGCAGCCTCCTGACCTTATGCACCGGTTCGGGCAAGACAGCCGTCGCGTTCCAGATTTGCTGGAAGCTGTGGTCGAGTCGCTGGAACAAGACCGGTGAGCATCGGACCCCGAAAATCCTGTTCCTCGCGGATCGCAACGTGCTGGTGGATGATCCCCACGCAAAGGACTTCGCGCCCTTCGGCGATGCGCGTTACAAGATCGGCGGAGCGCCCCCCAGTCTGGGTCGCGACATGTACTTCGCCATCTATCAGGCGATCGCCGAGGATGAACGTCGCGAAGGGTTGTTTCGGGCGTTCCCCAGGGACTTCTTCGACCTGATCGTCGTGGACGAGTGCCACCGAGGCAGTGCCAGCGATACCAGCACTTGGCGAGACATCCTGGAGTATTTTGAACCTGCCTATCAGCTTGGCATGACGGCGACGCCGCGTCGTGAGGAAAACGTAGATACCTACGCGTATTTCGGCGACCCGCTGTACGTCTACAGCCTCGCCCAGGGCATCGCTGACGGTTTCCTCGCCCCCTACCGCGTCCACCGCGTGATCACCGATGCGGACGCTGCGGGTTGGCGCCCAACCAAGGGGGAACTGGACCGCTATGGACGGGAGATTCCTGACGACGAGTACGAGACCAAGGACTTCGAGCGCATCGTCGCCCTGCGCGCCCGCACTGAGGCCATTGCCCGCCATCTCACCACATTCCTGAAGGCGACCGACCGTTTTGCCAAGACCATCGTCTTTTGCGTGGATCAGGAACACGCCAGCGAGATGCGCCGCTCTCTGATCGCGGAGAACGCCGACCTCGTGAAGGATCATCCCGATTATGTCTGCCGGGTGACCGCCGACGAGGGGGAGGTCGGGAAGGGGCATCTATCGCGCTTCCAAGACGTTGAGGCGACCTCGCCGGTCATCCTCACCACCTCCCAGCTTCTGACCACTGGGGTTGATGCGCCTACGTGCAAAAACGTGGTGCTGGCCCGAGTCGTCGGCGCGATGAGCGAATTCAAGCAGATCATCGGGCGCGGCACCCGGCTGCGCCCTGACTACGGTAAGCTGTATTTCAACATTCTCGACTACACCGGCACCGCCACCGAGAAGTTCGCCGATTCCAACTTTGATGGCGATCCCGCCACCACCGGCGAGACCACCATCGACGAAACCGGCGAGATCGTCCACGAGGTGCCCGAGGAGGAGGCGCCGGTTCCTCCTGAAGACGCCGACGAGATCATCGACGGCGGCGACCCTCTGCCTCCCGATGATGACGACGGCATACCCCGCAAATTTTTTGTGGATGGCGGCACCGTCGCGGTGATCCACCACTTGGTTTACGACCTCAACTCGGACGGCAAGAAGCTGACCTGCCGCCAGTTGACCGACTACACCGGCGAGAAGGTCCGCACCCTGTATCCTAATGCAACCGACTTCCGGCACGATTGGCTGGACGCGGACAAGCGCCCGCTGATCGTGGAGGAACTGCTGGAGCGCGGCATCGATGTGGAAAGCCTCGCCGAGACGCTGAACAAGCCCGACGCCGACCCCTTCGACTTGCTCTGCCACCTTGCCTACAGCGCACCTCTCCGGTCGCGCAGGGAGCGTGCGGACCGCGTCCGCCACGACGAAGCCGCGTTCTTCTCTCAGTACGCTCCCGAGGCACGCGCCGTTCTCGATGCCCTCTTGGAAAAGTACGCTGAGCATGGCGAGGCGCAGTTTAAGCTACCCGACGCCCTGGAAGTGACCCCGCTCGACAGCTTCGGCAATGTCATCGAGATCGCGGGGCGCTTCGGCGGAGCGGCCAAGTTGAAGGATGCTGTTGCGGAATTGACCCAGCTTCTGTACGCCGCTTGAACCGAACCGTCACTGAGAGAACCGGACACCAATGGCCCGCCAGCCCGGCACGAAGAAGCAGGTCCAAACCACCGCTCAGCGCCTCGACAGCATCATCAAGTCGGCGCGGAAGCACATGCGGAAGGACCGGGGTCTCAACACCGACCTGGAGCGCCTTCCGACGCTGGTCTGGATCATGTTCCTGAAGTTCCTCGACGATAAGGAGCGGATCGAGAAGGAGAAGGCCGACCTGTCCGGCAAGACCTTCAAGCCTGCGATTGCTCAACCGTATCGCTGGCGTGATTGGGCAGCAAAGGCTGAGGGCATCACTGGCCCCGACCTGATCAGCTTCGTCAACGACGAGAAAGCGGTGCTGCCGGGCAGCGAGGAGGAAGGCCCTGGCCTGTTCGCCTATTTGCGCTCGCTCAGGAATGGCGGTTCCGGCAAAGACCGCCGTGACGTCATCGCCAACGCCTTCCGTACCATCACAAACCGGGCGGAGAGCGGCTATGTGCTGCGCGACGTCATCAACCTGATCAACGGCATCCACTTCACCAGTTCCGAGGAAATGCAGGTTCTCGGACGATTGTACGAGACCCTTCTCCGGGAAATCCGTGACGCAGCGGGACAGTCGGGAGAGTTCTACACTCCACGTCCCGTGGTCCGCTTCATGGTCCAGGTGACCAACCCCCGTCTCGGGGAAACCGTGCTGGACCCGGCCTGTGGCACCGGCGGCTTTCTGACCGAGGCGTTCGAGCACCTGTCCGCCCAGTGCCGCACGGTCGCACATCGCCAGACGCTCCAAACCGCCAGCATTTTCGGCTGCGAAGTGAAGTCGCTCCCCTACATGTTGGCGGAGATGAACCTACTCCTGCACGGGCTGGAGGCCCCGCAGATTGACCCCGAAAACGCCCTTCGCCATCGCCTGTCCAATATTGGAGAGGCCGACCGGGTGAACGTCATTCTCACCAACCCGCCGTTTGGTGGAGAGGAGGAGAAGGGCATCCTCAACAACTTCCCGGAGGACAAACGCGCGCAGGAAACGACCCTGTTGTTCCTGCAAATGATTATGCGTCGGCTGAAGAAGGGTGGAAAGGGACGTGCCGCTGTGGTGGTGCCCAATGGCACCCTGTTCGGCGATGGCGTAGCCGCCCGCGTCAAGGCTGACCTGATTGAGAACTATAACCTGCACACCATAGTCCGGCTGCCCGAAGGTGTGTTCGCTCCCTACACCGACATTCCCGCCAACCTGATCTTCTTCGATACCAGCGGACCGACCACGGATGTCTGGTACTACGAGCATCCGTTGCCCCAGGACCGGCGGAAATACACCAAGACCAACGCGTTGGTCTTCGAGGAGTTCGAGCCGTGCCTGTCCTGGTGGCAGAATCGCGAGGAGAATGAACGGGCCTGGAAGGTGTATGGCCCTGGCCTAATCCAGCGCGATACCGATGGGAAGGTGATCGCCTGCAACCTTGATTTCAAGAACCCCAATGCCACCGAGGCCCTGGATCATCGCCCGCCCGCCGAACTGGTTGACAGTCTGATCGCCCACGAACGCCGCATCCTCAACATTCTGGCTGATATCAAGGCCACTCTGGCGGAGCCGGTGTGATGGCGAAGCGATGGCCCATGGCCGCCCTCGGGGAAGTAGCTCCTATCCAACGTCGTCCTGTTGAAATCTCCCCTGATGGAAGCTACCCCCAATTGGCAGTCCGTTCATTCGGACGTGGCACATTTCGAAAGCCACCACTCGACGGTGAAGCGATCACATGGCAGAACCTGTTCCAGGTTCGTGCTGGAGACCTGCTCTTCAGCAACATCAAGGCTTGGGAGGGAGCAGTAGCCGTCGTTGCCAACGACGATGATCGGCTTTTTTGCTCCCACCGCTACATCACGTGCGTCGCCAATCCAAACCAAGTCCTTCCGTCGTTCCTCGGGTACTATTTCCGCACACCACAAGCGGTGCGGAAGCTAAGCGCAGCCTCGCCGGGAAGTGCTGACAGAAACCGCACGTTGAGCTTGGCTGCGTTGAAGAGGATGGCAGTTCCTGTCCCCGATTTGTCGGAACAGCGCCGTATCGTCGCACGGCTGGATCAGGTCGAGCGGCTGGCAAAGGAACGTCAGGCCTCTATTGAGGCAATGGATGCCGAAGCTGAGGCCATGTTGCGTTCCGCCTTCGACCGCATCGTCAACGGCGCTCCTATGCGGCCCATGGCAGAGGTTGCACCGCTTGTCCGTCGCCCAGTCGAGATCGACCCCGACAGCCTTTACACGGAAATTGGTGTGAAGAGCTTCTATAAGGGCATCTTCCATCGGCGCAGCGTCTGCGGAGCGCAGTTTTCGTGGCAGAAGCTTTTTTGGATCGAAAAGGGAGACATTGTCTTCAGCAATCTAATGGCATGGGAGCAGGCCATAGCCGAGGCGTTTGACTGCGATCACGGCTGCGTTGGCAATCACCGTATGTTGACCTGCTCGCCTGTCGCCGGTGTCATCGCATCCGGATTCTTAAGCTTCTTCTTCCGTACTCAGACCGGGTTCGCTGAGATTGTGAAGGCATCACCGGGGACAGCGGCACGCAACAAGAACTCTTGCGCCCACCCTCTTGGCAACCATCCCAGTGCCGACGCCGCCGCTCGAACAGCAGCTATGGTTCGACCGGTTGCAGAGCAAGGTGCGAGACATGCGGGTTGTCCGTGAGCAAGCCGCTCGCGACGCCGCTGCCCTGCTTCCAGCCATGCTGCACGAAATTTTCGGCAATGCGGAGGGAGCATGAACGCCAAGAGCGAGCATCAGCCGGACTTGTTCTCCGACATCTCGGGTCTCGATCTTGTTCGGTAGTTGCTCGCCGATCTGTATAATGATCTGCCCGGTAAGTTGAGCCGCTTCCGCCAACTCACCTTCCTCGGGCATGAGCTTGAGCGGAACGGCACGATGGTGTTTGGCGGCCACTCAGCTTTTATGGCTGGACGGAAGCACGCCTGGCGTTCGTCCATGATAACTTCGTCGCGACCGTCCTCCTGTGTCAGAGCTTGGTTGAACATCTATAGTGGGCCGCGCCGGACGGACAGTTTTGTTCTACAACGGATCACCTCCCTGACTGACCGATCCCCAAGGCTAAAATGGAACAGCAACGCTGCGCCCGCGCACTGGCGGCTCCTTCGGGGCTAGGTGGGTTCGTTCAATTTCGTGTCCCTTCTTTAGTAGAAACTTCGATAGTGGTAAAATGCACCACGTTCTTTAACCAGAACGTCAATCCACACCTTATGCGATGTAATTCATGGAAAACCAGAACGACACTAATGCCCTTCACGATGCTGTGCCAGTTTCGGTGAAGGTCTGGATGATAGTACTTGGTTTATTAGCTCTGGGGACTCTCGCCGTAGCTCATGCGTTTTATTGGCTTTGGCGAAATGATATCGGACTCTGCTCCGACAGAAACCCCTTCGGCGAAGAAAAATGGGGGCAGTACGGAGATTTCATTGGTGGGGTTACCAACCCAATCATTAGCCTCCTGACCTTCGGAGGCTTGTTGTACACGATCTTGGTCCAGCGGCGGGAATTAAGTCTTCAACGACGGGAACTCTCGAACTCTACCCAAGCGTTGAAGGCCACTGAAGAGGAGTTAAGGCAGACAAAAGAGATAGCGGCGACTCAGGCCAAATTTTACAAAAATGAGAGTGCGAAGTCTGATATTGAGAAAGCTATGGAGCAAGTCAAGAAGGAGATCGATAGCGCACTGGCATGGAAGCAAGATGAGAATCGGTACACCGTAAAGGAGGTGCTACGGGATAATGTTTCTCGATATGCCAAGGCTTATGTTGAAGACGAACCGCCAAGCGGGGATTACGATGTAATGATATATGGGATCATTACCGACCTCATGAACCTAAGCTACTTTGTGGGATTGTACACCGATTTAGAAAGGCGCTCTGCACTCGCTACTTTTTATAGAATTAAGTACACTCAAATTGTGGCCGACCTCACCAACACCGGTTACATTGATCCTCAAAAGTTTGTCGGATTAATTTCTGCTAATCCACCATTTTCTAGGCGTTGAGCCGGTCCACAACCTTCGTCGATCTATAAGATTATAGCATGCCAAACAGAGGTAAATCACCTTGATTCTATATTAACATGCGTACGGCTTCTTGGTCCGGCAACTTCACTACAATCTAAAAAGTAACAATGCCACTTGGCAACAGCCACGTGGCAACATAATCGCATAGATTATTATTGGGTACTAAGCTGCAGTTGCTTTAACTCGTGATATTTGTACAATTATAGCGCGCTGTTTTATCGCATATTGGGATGGTTATTACACGCCTTCACATCAAGATGAGTAAAGATCATCGCGATATACTATCGTATGCAAACGTGCCGCGCCAACCTTTGGCTTGAATCAAAGCCCTCATTCGGTGTATATGAGCGCGCCCATTCAACGTCCTAGCGGCCCAACGAGCTTCTCGACGTACTCACGTGCAAGGTTCCTAATGCGACAACACCACGCCACTTTCGCTAACTTCATCTGCCGTTTTGGCGTTGAGAAGGTTTTGCTCGACTATGCTGAAGAGATTGTGCTTCCGGCATTGTCGGACGAGACGTTGGTGCGTCGATATGGTGAGCATACCAGCTACTTCATCAAAGATTACAAACTTTTGGAGCTTGGCGAGGCTGACGCCCCTGTGTTAGTCGCCTCTGGACGCTTCATAAAGAACACGGTGCTTAAGAGGGATCAGATATATGATCAGGAGCTAGGCCTCGTGAAGGACAAACAGACACTTGCGTCTGCTCCATCGGCATTCTTTGTCCTCATATTAAACAACCATCGCCTTGTTTACTTCCCAGAAACACCTTTCGCACCGGACATCGGAACATTCGAAGCTACGATGAAGAATTTCATCGGCAAGAAATATCGCGATCACTTTGAGAGCGTTTATGCGACCAGGAAAGAGGGCGACCCAAAACTAACCAAGGTATCACTCCGTAAAGAGATCGCACCTCCTACGATCAATGTCATCCCGCTTACCAACGAGGCGAGCGTTGAAGATTTCCTTCGACGATTCTCAAAGCTCAAGAAAATTGAATTTCAGCTTGTTACGCCTAACAAGGAAATCGATGGTCACGCCATTTGGGGGCAGTTGAGGGAATACAACGGAGAGCTTGAACCCGATCGAACCACCGTTCGAACAGAACGCGACGAAGGCTTCGATCTTGACAAGGCGAGGGCTCATATTAGCGATGCGGCTGCGTCAGGTAACCAGCGGGTACGTCTCGCGGGCCTTGATCAAAACAACAACAGGCTCAATGGAGATAACGAGAGCTTTCGAATTTCCACCCACATCATAGATGTGCCCGTTACACATGTAGGGCTTGCAAAAAGACTCTATGATGCATTTGTTAATCTCCTTGCGGCTGGTACAGTCGTTGTCGATCAACCCGCTGAAGACGTGACGCCGAAACTAGAACGAATCAGGACACAACTTTGAGTAATAACCAACCCGATTGGCGTGATGACCTATTCTCTGAGAGAAGCTACGGCGCACTCATTGTGAGGGCCTGGAGAGCCACCAGCAACCGGCGCGAGAATGCGCTAGTTTTGCTGGTACTCGTCTTGGTATCGATTGGCGGATTTCTATTCGACTCTCTTTTTCTTGGAAGACGAGGTATGGGAGATGCGACCGTAACTCTGGTACGGTCTCTATCATCGCTTGGCCTATCATTTGCGTCTGCAATGCTTGCCTTTCTCATCGCAGGTTTCACAATCTTTGCCACAGTGACGAAAGCGTCGCTATTTAAAAGGCTTGCGTCAATTAACCATCCAGATCACGGAATAAACCATCTTAAACACATATTCTATACATTCATGATGACTTTTTGGAATTTCATTGCATTTGTTGGACTATGCTATCTATTCTCATTTGTTTTTGCGCAGAATGCTCCGGCTACATATGTGGTAGGCTACCTTCTTTCTGACATTCCATTGTTGCGCGGCTTTTTGATCTATGTGGCCCTCGGGGCCGTAAGTGCTTACATGCTAATCTTGGTGTTTGAGACTAAGGCGTTTGTATGGAACATTTACCAAGCTATTCTTCTATCTATCGCGCATGAAACGGCAGAAGAGGAGCGTCGAGAAAAGATTTTAAATGATCGCCTCAAAAACCGTGATCCGACAGACTAACAACATTGCGTTCAACGCTCCATGGCCTTCTGAGATCAGGTGGACCATTCTCAATATAATCCCGAAAACATTGTGAGCCGAGGATTTCCAACGCCTCGGCTCGCTTCGCCTTGTTGCCAAGTCGAAAACTCACACTACTTATCCGCCCCAGGCTCAACTTTGCTTTGAGGCAACATGGCTGGTAAGCAGGCAAAGGTGCTCACCCAGGTCCAGACCCGGACCGTCCTCACCCACCTCGCCGCCAGCCGGAATCCCCAGCGCGACATCGCCATGTTCCTGCTCTCGACCAAGGCCGGGCTGCGCGCCAAGGAGGTGGCGTCCGTCACCTGGGCGATGGTGATGGACTCGGAGGGGCGAGTCGGCGACGCGATCCACCTGGAGGATCGCGCCGCCAAGATGAAGTCGGGCCGCTTCATCCCGATGAACCGCGACCTGCGCGACGCCCTGGTCGATCTCCACCAGAACCGGCAGCCCCGCCCAGAGGACTCGATCATCTACTCCGAGCGCGGGCGCGCCCTCACCCCGGCGTCAGTGGTGCGCTTCTTCTTCGACCTCTACCGCAAGCTCGGCTTCACCGGCTGCTCCTCCCACTCCGGGCGGCGCACCTTCATCACCCACGCCGCGCGCAAGGCGTCGATGGTCGGCGGCTCGCTGCGCGACGTCATGGAGCTTGCCGGGCACCGCTCCCTCCAGACCACCAGCCGCTACATCGAGTCCGATACCGAGGCCAAGCGCAAGCTCGTCCAGATGGTCTGAGCGCCGTTAGCCCCTCGACATCCAGCCATGGTCGCGCCTGGCAGCGCCTGTCATCCTCGATCACGTGAGGTGGTGGGCGTCGGCGGCATGGGGTGTGGACAGGGAGGGGAAGGACCCCCATGATTCCAACATACTTCTCTATATTATTAGGAATGCGGACAAACCGGGGGTGCCTATCCAGCCTCCCAATTCGACGGCACTGGGGCGCTCCGATTTCTCCCCCTCGCCGCATCCCGCCGGGACTCCGCCGCCATCCCGCTGAAACTGATGCCGAGACCGCGAGGAGCGGGAGGAGACGCCAAACACCGGGCAACTCCTCCGCTCATCCCGCCGCGTCACAGCTTGACCGCCGCGCGCTGCCACAACTCGTACCGTCCGCCCTCCCACAGCTTCGTCCCGCCAAGATCAGTGAACAGACGGGGGTGCATCACCACCCAGTGACCCGAGGTCGTCAGGTTGGAACGCCTGAATCCCATGTTCCGGCCTATGTCTTGGAACAGCACGTCCCGGTAATACGTCCTAACAATGTCGGACAGCGAGAACTCTTTGGAGAGAAGACAAAGCTCGGCGTACTGCGCGCCCCCTATGTACGTCAGGATGCTCACGATCATCCGTTCTGCAAGATCATTACGCCCACGCGCGGTCCTGTGCGGGCAGATGTTCGCGCTGTTCCCAAGGTTATCCGATATGATGAACACGTCGCTGCGCATCTCACGAAGCTGCACGACGAGGCTGCTGAGCTTCGGTTTTCCCTCCTGGTCCTTCGCCGCGCGCCGATCAAGCACAAGCGGCACGTACTCGCGAAGGAAAGCCCCAGTCTGGTCGAACGAGTACGCCTTGAACCGTTGCCGTGGTGGCACCCGTAGCTCACCACCTGATTGCATAGCCTTCGCGCACTCCTCCACGTGCTGCGTCACTCGGTGCTGGTGATCCCTGTTGCCGATGCTGGTGAAGAGGTCCGTGGGAAGTTGCTCTGTTGTCAAGAACACCACCCGCGCACCGAGGCTGTCCCACCACCGCTGGGGCCGGATGTAATAGGCGCGACCATGCTGCCCTGTGTAGAGGCCCTGATCGGTGTTGTCGCGCCCGAAGGGTGCGATGGCTGTGTCCACCTCGCGGCGGTCACCTTTCCTGTATTTCGTCCTAATGACGTCCTGCACCTCCCTGAACGAGGGCGGGTTTTCGAACGATGCTGCGGCGCGAGCATACGCAGCGTAGCGTTGCGGGAGCTTGGCAGTGTCCCAATCCGGTACGCTTTTCTTGATCGAGTTCGCACCATCTGACGATCCACTCCTCGTGGATCAGCACAAGGTCGCGGACTGTCACCTCGTCGTAGACGACGTCGGAGATCATCATCTCGTTCTTGATCTGGGCGCGCTTGCTCTCGTCGTCGCGGAGGCATTCGTAGTGGGGGTGCCACCATACCCGCGTAGGCGCTTCCCCTCCCCAGGTTCGGATCACGTCGTGAACAACGAACAGAGCGGTGCGTAGCGGGTCGAAGTCGCGCGGTTCACCATCGGCGCCGGTTCCCCAGAAAGCGTGCTTATGTTCGCACATGCGTGCGTATACGTGAGGCTGTAGGTGCTCGAACTCCTTCCAAGAATGATGACCAACCGGCCTCAGCGATATCCTCATATTTAAGAGGCTTCTCGCCAAACTCCTCGCACACATCGTCATACAGCTTCTTGGTGGATCGCAGCACTTTCCCCCTGAACAACGCCCGATCAGAAGGCGGCGTCCTGTCCGGAACTCTGAATTGCCTGCGAAATCTGGGCGCCAGTCTGGATGGGCGCCGGTACATACTCTGGACAAACGCTTTCTCGGCTCCGTCGGCGGTGAGCGCCACCTGACGCGGCTGGGCATCGGCCACAGGGCATGACCCGACGGTCAACTGGGCGCTTGCGAGACGGCCTCTCCACCGGTCAAGCGTTACGTTTATCCGCCTTCGTTGGCTATGAAGCCTGTTGAACTCGCGACACTTCGCTCGGGCCTGCTCGTAAGAACCGAATGAGAACGCCACAAACCCGCCCAAGCGTGCAGGAAGCGGATAGGTTTCTAGCCCCCTCTCATCCCTCCAGTCGTTGGCAGCCGTGTGATCGAACCATCCATTGAGGCGACGCATTGGGAGTTCCGCCATCAACGCGGAGGTCTTCCCGATGCCCTCGACCGATTTGATGAGCGTGAGCGGCTGGCGGCGAGCGGCGAGTAGAAACGCCTGACCGAGAGCCTTCCGGGCACCATCCGCATCCGTGGCGGCGCAGGCGAACTTGCGCTCCACCCAATGCGCCCCGTCGGACAACTGCACCGCCGGAAGGAAGCTTTCATTCGATGGTGGCACATCTCCGTTAAGGATGCGGAGCGTGTCCGCCAGCCCCTGTGGTAACAGGAATGCCTGATGGAAATTGTTCCTCCCTTGGATCAGAAGTCTCTTATAGTCCCCCCTCACCACGGTCGAGGGGTGGACGTCAGTGGAACTGTTCCTGAAGTAGACGGCGGGTTCGCCGTTGATGCTGGTGATCGACACCGGTTCGGGATATTGACCCCACATGGCGCAGCAGTATCCTCGTAGGTCGTTCAGCACAGCGTTCGTGTCGATAGTGGCTCCCGTCTCCTCCGACATGAGGCGTGTGTGCGACCGAGCGGGAGGCGGCGGTGGCTCGATAGATGCGCACTGATCAGGGTGGATGAACCATTCCGTTGCGCCGTTAGGAGCGCGAGTAATCAGCATCTCGAAGAGCACCAGTTGGGGGACGGGCCATCCGGGCGGCACGCCAAGCAGGTGGCTTTCACTCGCAATGCGCACTCCCCAGGGGGTTCGCTTGAACTGCTCGTAAAGCCTAAGCTGCGGATCGAATGGCTCCGAACATGGAATCACCTGTTTGAACTCGCCGACCAACCTGAGCCACGCGGTCTCGTGCAGAAACCGCAGCGACGCATCAGGCACATCGCCTTGCCACCGCTCCAGGAGTTGGCGATTGCCGTCGCACAACGCTCTCGACAGGTGCCGGGTGTCGAAGATGAAGTGGAAGTGCAGGCTCTTGTTGCCGCCATACACGACGGTGACACCACGGAAATCCATGAAACGGCTTAGGAGCTTAATCAGTCTCCCAAGCGGGGAGTTTATCGGCTTGCCGTCAGGTGAGCGGAGCCAGGATAGCTGCAATTCAAAAAATGCCCGGTCAGCCTTATCGACCTCCAAAGTTATTACCGAGATGCCGACATTTGCAGTGCGACATCTAGGCGGCGGCCCCCAATTGGGCTCGCCTCTCTCATCAATGCCGAATAGCCCCGCGTTCTGCTCCGGGATGCAAAGGCCATTTGTGAACAACGGCGATCTCTCCTGAATCTCGTAATCTGGTAGGCCACTTACAAGGAGATTACGGACGTGGATGTGGCGGCGCGCTCTGTAGTCGGCTCGATTTGCAAGGCAGATGTGCCAGCCTGCCGCTTCATTAAGCAAACGCTCGCGTAGAAATTTGTTGAATAAGTCGTTGCGTTTCTGAGTTAATCTCGGCGCAGCAGACCACGCACCCCTTAACTGACGGTCTCCGTCTCTAGAAAGAGCAGAGCGCATCAACTTAACTGATTCCTCCATATGATCGCTTACCGCCGTACAGAGTTTCATCGTATCAACTTCGCCATCCTAAACAACTAAGAGGGAGGCGCCATGCTTTAAAGCAGGCGCCCCAAAACACACTAGGTAACAACGCCTGGTGACCCCACCAGAAGTTCCTCTTTCACTTCTTCTATGTAGTCGGCCAATGTACCCGTGACGAACGTTGCCAATGCGTACGCGCTCGGCATCACGCCTTCAGACATGGCTCCGACAAATGCCATTTGCTCCATAATGCTCTGTTCATCCACGCATTTCATTTCCTCGTTCATGAAACCATTCACATATTCTTCCGCATACTGCCGGGCTGCCATCACTGCGGCCTCGGGAAACTGACGGAATAGGTCAGAGCCGAGATCATTGATTGCTGATTGCAGCACGGCTTGCACCACCGCAATAAGCTCCCTTCGAAGCGCCCTGCTCAGAGAGAAACCAACCCCGACATGATAGGAGTTCCGATCAATAACTCTCAAGACATCCCTGACACAAGGCGGCTCTTTGTCGAATTCAACAACCCCCTCAAAGCGTCCGATATGGATATGATTGCTATTACCGTCTTTCAGATCAGGCGTGAAGTCGCTGTTCTTACTCACTTACATCTCCGCTTATTACTGTGGTTGCGCCATGGCCACGAGATCAGAACTTCCGTCTCGTTAGGCAAAAAGCGTATACCGGCAAAAAGGCGGCTTTTCGAGTGCGAAAAAGTGGTATTCGGTAATATTTTTCCGGAATCACATAATGTAATGCCAGCTTATAAGCGACGGTTTTCTTGGTGAAGAAGAGAAATACTCGATATGCCAAGCGGATGAACACCAAGACTACATCATACTCTGAGCAAATTACATCAATTCAACTTACCATACATCTAAGCGCGAAAGTAAATTAGACGTTCTTTGGCGCGACTGTCGCTTTAATCCAATGGTTTGCCGCACCTTCATTATCAGTCGAGTGGCGGCCCACCGTCATGGATCGACGAAGCGATGTTGAACGCGTGTTTATCTATGACGCGACCAGTTTGGTCCGTTAACATCGACAAAGCTTGTACTGATTGAATCGAGGTCTTATTCGTCAAGCGAACCTGTCCAGCCCCACTCCACCGGTACGGCATCGATGATGCCATGGTGACGCACCCAAACATGCTCTGGATCGACCCAGACGACCATCATCCCAAGTCGGCTTTCGATGGCGTCGAGTTCAATTCGCTCCGCTCGTGAAAAGTCTTCATATCCCTCGATGTAACTGTCGATGGCACACCCGATCTCCAGAAGCTCAGTCAGGGTCACACTACTGCACATCCGCTTGACTACATCCAGAGCCGCGCGCTCGAGGGCGACTTCATCAGCTTTAGAATGCATGTAGTCGCTACAGTACACCTTGTCCAAATCACACATTTCTACTTTTCTAGACACAGTATGCTTTCCTCATGGAATCACTTGGGCATCGCATGAACACGCCCTGTGCACGGCTGCAGAAGCACTTCCGCAATGAATACTAGAGGCAACCTCCTCAAGAACGCTCATAGCGCGTTCGCCCATGCGGACCGTCGCGTAGGCTTTGACTGCCTCGGCAATGACTTGGCCGTGGGTAGAGCCGCTGAGAGCCGCTAACACGGCGGTAAGCTCCTTGACCATAACCAGGTCGGCACGGGACCGGAGTCGCACCTGCCAGCGCAGATTGGCATCATCGTCCATGGCGACGCTCTCCCTGCTTCCGTTCGAGCGCCTTCGCGATGCGCTCCAAGACGGCGGTTTGCCGCTCATGATTCTGCACGAATCGGACGATGTACCGTTTCAGCAGTTCTACGTCGCTCTTTGTGAAGTTTTCGTTCAATGCCTGAGCAGGTACCGCAATCCTTCGAGGAATACCACATCGGCGAAGTAGATCATCGGTCTCGTTATCGAATGTAGTCATGAAGCGCAGGCCCCAGTGCCATTCGAAAATGAGAATAAATTGTACATTTGATTACCCCCCGTCTGACAGGCAGTGCCTGTACTACTATTTACCGGAGGGATGCGATTTGCGTGTCAATCAGGGAACACTGCTGCGCTTTAGCCCCCACCGGTGGGAAGTATGGCGGGGTCATGCGCGGAGAACGCATTGGTTACGGCCTCGAGGGTTCAGCCGTGCGTCACTTCGGTGCTTGATCGTACCCACGTTCCGACCGGTGGTGTCGCGGATAACCTGCTCGCCGCCAGAATCGGGGGTGATCGTAGTTGTCCGCCGACCTTGCCGATCCTTCATAACCGTGCTGCCTTTTGATCCTGCCTCGACCGTTCCGACGTGACATCCCTGGCTGTCCCGGAGCAACTGCTTATCACCAGGGCCACTATCAACGGCGCCGATCCAGCGACCAGCCGCATCCCGCTCGATAAGCTGCCCGGCGCGTTCCGGCTCCGTGGTTCCGATCCCGCAACCAGCGGCATCGCGGCGGCTCATCAGTTGCCGGTGCCGGGTTGAATGGTCTCTACCCGGCGACCGGCGCCGTCACGGAGGATGAACCCGTCGTCGGCATGAGCGTGGGTGACGGCGGTCACCCACGCCACCGGCAGGACCGCGCTGGTTTCGGCGCTCCCACCCGTGTTATGATACTCCTTCACGCGAAACCGTCCCGTCGCTTGCGCACGGCCAAAGCCCACCTATTCGGCCCGCTTGGCTTCGAGTAGCAGGCACTGTCCACGCAGCGTCACCGGGTAGTTGCCCAGGTAACGGCGACCGCATCCGTGCCATGCCCAACGCACGAACACTCTTGGCTTCGGCCTAGACACCCAAACCAGCCTGCGTCGATGTGGGCACAGCACGTAGTGGCGCATCCGAGAAAAGGGCTGGGCGTTCACCTCCTCACGGTCGATCACGGCGGCACGCAAGATTCCAGCGAGTGATCTTGCGATAGACGCGCCTGGATACGCTCGAGCGCCCTCTGGTCGGAACCGTTGATGCGGATTAGGCGGTCCGCGACACTTTGGTCCGAAAGAACGGCGACGTCCGCCGCGCCGGGGGCATCGTCGATCCAGAACCACCCAGCAGGAGATGTCAGGTCAATTCCCTCGATCTTTGATCCAGACCACGTTGCTGCAGGGACAACTCGGAGCACACGTGCCCACTCATCGGGAAGGCGCGTCACACCCAAGGCATGGCGAAAGGCCCGAATAGCCCCTTGGGCATCGCCAGTGCGACACCGGGTGGACAGCCACCGGCATTCGAAGTGTTCAACCGCCCAGGCGAGAAAACCGAGCGCATCGGGCGCGATCTCGTAGGCGTTGTGCAAACCGCTGATGTCGGCCCGGCGGCGGAGAAAGGTGCCGTCGATGTCCAGATAGAGCAGCGGGCGCATCGAAGGCGGCGAGGCACGGTCCTCAACGCTCATTGGTCCTCCCCGTCCTCAGCGTCGCCATATCTGATCACATCGCTTCCCCAGCCCGGATGAATGCGCCCCGTCTGGATTCGGAGGAGTCTGTCGAGCACCTTGTTGATGTGAGCGCCAATCATGATGCGCCAGATGGTATTGCGGTTGGGGGTATAGCCCGGATGCTGCCGCCGTCGCCGGGCGATCCACTTCTCCTCCAGGCGCGGTCGTAAGTGGTCCAGCGCCTTGCGCGCGGCGAAAAACTCGTTCACCGCCCGATGAAGAAGGGCGCGGTCCAGTTCCTCGCCGATGTTGATGAGCGGCAGCTTTGCCGCGCGCCGAAGGGCATTGCGTTGCCAGAGGTCTCTGAGAATGGACTCGCGTGCAGTCGTATCGTCCATGGCACCCTCCACCGTTCTCGAACTCCGATCCGTTTTGTTGTGCGCTCCTCGCGCAATTCGATAACGCTCGGTCCGGACAAAGCGGCCAGCCACGTCACGGATACCTCCGCCCCCTCAACTCCTACGACGAGGGGCGTGTTCCCCAGTCAGGCAGCGGACGCTGCCGGACGCCGCGCGTCGAGTGCTACGATGGCCGCGTCAAGGGCGTCGGGCGCCAGGTGAGCGTACCGCAACGTCATCTGCATCGTGGCGTGACCGAGCAGCTTGGACACGGTCAGCAGCGGCACGCCGCGCATGACCAGCCGCGAGGCGAACGTATGGCGCAAATCATGCAGTTTCACGTCATCCAACCCCGCCGCCCGCGTCGCCGTGGACCATGCGCCGTGCGGGTTGCGAAACGGCACACAGATGGTTCCCGGCATCCGCACGCACCCCATCTGCCCCTGCGGGCGATACAGGAAGACCCGTGTTTCACCGGCAGGGCACGCTTCGGCAAGCCGACGCAACAGCGCCGCCGCCCGTCCGGAGAGCGGAACCGAACGCGGCTTGCCGGACTTGGTGGTCATGAAGCGGACCGCTGGGCGTGGCAGCCGTTCCAGGTCCACATCGCCCCAGGTGAGCGTCACCGCCTCGCTCAGGCGGGCGCCGGTCTCGATCAGGAAAACACAGAGGTCGCGCAGATGCGGCGGGCTGTGGTCCAGCAGGCGCGCCTCTTCCGCCTCGGTCAGCCAGCGATGCCGCGCGTTGTTGAGTGGCAACAGGCGGATCGTTGGCACCGCCGCCAGGGCGCCCCACTCGCTGTGCGCCTTGCGCAGCACCGCCTTGACCGTCGCCAGATAGCGGTTAACCGTCGCGGGCGCTTTGCCACGCCGAAGCTCGGCATCGCGAAACGCCGCGATCACCGGCGCCGTGAGCGCGGCGAGCGCCGTCTTCGCGCCGAGCGCGGCGCGGAGATGACCGTAGACGTAGCGGTCCCGTTTGGCCGCCGTCGCGTTACCCCGTGGCGCGACGACGCTCGCGTCGTAGCGCGCCAGGGCCTCGCCCCACGACAGGTCGGCCACCACGCCCATGACCTCACGGTCGTGGAGGTTTTGCCGCCAGCGGCGCTCCAGCGCCTCCGCTTTGCGCCGGGACGTGGTGCCGCTCGACTTGCGGAACCGCTTCCCGTGGAACTCGAATTCAATCTGCCACAGGTCGGACCCTGGACGGCGAACGACGGTCATGCGACGGCTCTCGGTGGTGGTCCCCACGGAATCCCCCACAGTCAGCCATCGCTGTTTCCGTCATCCGCCGCGACCCGAGGCAGCCCGTCGGCTAAGTGGTTGTTTTCACTCCCACTCGATCGTGCCGGGCGGCTTCGACGTGATGTCGTAGACGACGCGGTTGACGCCGCGCACCTCATTGACGATGCGGTTCGACACGCGGGCCAGGAAATCGTGCGGGAACGGGTACCAGTCGGCGGTCATGCCGTCGGTCGAGGTCACCGCGCGCAGGGCCAGCACATGGTCGTAGGTCCGCCCGTCGCCCATCACGCCCACGGTGCGCACCGGCAGCAGCACCGCGAAGGCCTGCCAGATCGCGTCGTAGAGGCCGGCGTTGCGGATCTCCTCCAGATAGACCGTGTCGGCCTTGCGCAGGATGTCCAGCTTCTCCGGGGTGATCTCGCCGGGAACGCGGATGGCGAGGCCCGGACCGGGGAACGGGTGGCGGCCGATGAAGGCAGCCGGCAGGCCGAGTTCGCGGCCCAGCGCGCGGACTTCGTCCTTGAACAGCTCGCGCAGCGGCTCCACCAGCTTCAGCTTCATGCGCTCCGGCAGGCCGCCGACGTTGTGGTGCGACTTGATGGTGACCGACGGGCCGCCGGTGAAGGACACGCTCTCGATCACATCGGGGTACAGCGTGCCTTGGGCCAGGAACTGCGCGCCGCCGACCCTGGCGCTCTCCTCGTCGAACACCTCGATGAACAGACCGCCGATGATCTTGCGCTTCTGCTCCGGGTCGGTGACGCCGGCCAGCTTGCCCAGGAACAGCTCCGACGCGTTCCGGTGAACCAGCGGGATGTTGTAGTGGTCGCGGAACAGCGTCACCACCTCCTCCGCCTCGCCGGCGCGCATCAGGCCGGTGTCGACGAAGATGCAGGTGAGCTGGTCGCCGATGGCCTCGTGGATCAGCACGGCGGCCACCGAGGAATCGACGCCGCCCGACAAGCCGCAGATCACCTTGCCGGTGCCGACCTGGGCGCGGACCTTCTCGATGGCCTGCTGCTTGAAGGCGGCCATGGTCCAGTCGCCCTTCAGGCCCGCGACGCGGTGCACGAAGTTCGACAGGAGCTGCGCGCCATGCGGGGTGTGCACGACCTCCGGGTGGAACTGCACGCCGTAGAACTGGCGGGCGTCGTCGGCGATGGCGGCGAAGGGCGCACCATCGCTGACCGCCACGGCCTGGAAACCGTCCGGCAGGGCGGTGACGCGATCGCCGTGGCTCATCCACACCTGCTCGCGCGAGCCGACCGCCCACAGGCCGTCAAACAGCGCGCAGGTCTGCTTCACCTCGATGAAGGCGCGCCCGAACTCGCGGTGGTCGGAGCCCGACACGGTGCCGCCGAGCTGGTGGCACATCGTCTGCTGGCCGTAGCAGATGCCCAGGACCGGAACGCCCAGCGTGAAGACCACCTCCGGCGCGCGCGGGCCGTTCTCTTCGGTGACGGAGGCCGGGCTGCCCGACAGGATGATCGCCTTCGGCGCGTAGTCGCGAATCCGCTCCTCGCTCATGCTGAACGGATGGATTTCGCAATAGACGCCGGCTTCACGGACGCGGCGGGCGATGAGCTGGGTCACCTGCGACCCGAAATCGAGGATGAGAACGCGCTCGGCGGACATGGACGACAACCTGATGCGGGGGGACAAGCCCCTGACTACCGCATTTCAGGCCCCGCGGACAAGCGTGCAAGCGGGGCGAGGTCGCGCCAGCCATAGGCGATCTCCACCAACTCCGCTCCGGCGAAGCGGATGGGCCGCTCCGCCACGCGGACACCGCCCAACCGCTCGTAGAACCAGCGCGCCGGGTTGTCGCGCAGGCACCACACCACGGCGGTGCGCTTGCCGCCCTCCTGGAGCCGTTCGGCCATGGTCGCCATCAGGCGGCGGCCCAGCCCCTGCCCCTGCGCCTCGTCCAGCAGATAGAGGGCGTAGAATTCCCCCTCGTACCCCTCGACGGGAATGCGGCGCCCGCCGTAGGTGGCGAATCCCACCACCGAGTCCATGCCGTCCACCACGACCAGGGCGCCCTGCCCCGGCCCGTGCGCCTGGACGGCGTTGTGCCAGCGCATCGCCGCGGCGGCTTCCGACAGGTTGACGAGATAGGTGTCGGGGACGAGGCCTGGATAGGTGGATTGCCACGTGGCGACATGGACCTTGGCGATGCCCACCGCGTCCGACGGGCGCGCGTCGCGAATCACCAGCGCTTCATCCATGGGACATCTCCGGACCCGTTTCCCACCCCAATGGAAACTGGGAGCCGGGCCGGAGCATGTCCAGTCAGCCAAAAGAGCCGGGACGACGGCGGAAGGTCCGCAGCAGACGCGACCTTCGGGTTACGGGGCCGGGAGCGCCGGAACGCCCGCCTGCCACTGGTCCCAGTGGGAAACGATGTGGTCGGTCATGCGCGCGCCGACCAACGCCACATTCTCCACCGTCTCGGCGAAGCCGCCGGCGGTCTCGCCCGGCTTCGGGTCGAGATGCTCCAGCGTGGTTTCCTTGGGGTTGCCCTGGTCGAAGTTCACGGCGCCACGCAGGCTCATCACCCGGTCGGAGCCCAGCGTGCGCTTGATGACCAGCGTGATCGCCGCGGCCTCCATCTCGGTGATGACGTAATCGTCGGCGCCGTAGAGCTTGGCGATGTACTGCGCCTGCTCGGACATGCCGGGGCCGTGGAAGAAGGTGTCGCCGGTCATGTGCGTGCCGGTGCCGACGAAGGGCGCGCGCCGGGCGGCGTCCTGCGGGTAGCGCTGGCGGTAGGCGCGGGCGCTGTCGGAGTCCTTCAGCGGCGTGTCGCCGGTCAGCTTCATGGCCCAGGAGACCAGGGCCGGGTTCAGCTGGAACAGGCGAACGGACTCGTAACCCTTGCGCGGCATGAAGGTCGGTTCGCCCGGCTTGCCCTCCTCCGGCGCCCAGCGGTGGCCCAGGTCGTAATCCACAAGCCAGGTCGCCCAGTTGACTTCGGCGATGGTGCCGCGCGATGGCGGCGTGCCGGCCACGCCGGAGATGATGAAGTAGGCCTGCGACAGGTCGAGCTGCGGGTTCAGCAGGATCGCCTGCATGGACGCGGAGGAACTGACCTTCCCCATGCCCAGAACCGCGCCGCAGACGCCGTCGGCGTTGCAGTAGACCGGGTTCAGCGCACCCTTGACGGCGATCGGCTCGGCGGACTGCCAGTAGCGCTCGTACCAGTTCTGGAACTCGCCGGCGCGGTCGCCGGTGTTCTTGCCGATCTCGAACATGGCGCCGACGAACACCTTGACCTTGACCGGCTCAGCCGCTTCGGCGGAGGTGCCCAGCCCCAGCAGGAAAAGGGCGGACAGGGCGGCGCTCCGCCAGCGGGACGTGTTCCACATCATTGCGCTCCAACATGCGGGGAAAGGTCGCACCCTAACCGCAAACCTTGCGCTCTGACCCACACGAAATCAGCAGAGCCCCACGCGCGTCGCCGCATGAGAACGGCCCCCACTCCACGTCTGTCCGGGCCGCAGCCCGCCCCCTTGCTGATCCCCTCACTTCCGCTTCCCAACAAACGAT
Organism: Azospirillum sp. UENF 312511; assembly: GCF_058780635.1. Classification (NCBI taxonomy): domain Bacteria; kingdom Pseudomonadati; phylum Pseudomonadota; class Alphaproteobacteria; order Rhodospirillales; family Azospirillaceae; genus Azospirillum; species Azospirillum sp. UENF 312511. Next base: position 1,420,857 of record NZ_JBSNCG010000001.1, read on the forward strand.
CTCCATCCGTTCATTCTCACACAACACCACCGTCGGCCTGCAGATAAAACTCCATCAATTTGATAACACTCTCATTGTCATATCACTTCAACTCCGTTCAATAAGAGACCATTCAACTGTAAATCCGTGCGCACCACATACTCTGTTATACTTAGATATCTAACTATATTTAATGGAGCATTAATCGATATCGGTGACCATAGAGGGCGCAAAAAGTACTGTGGGCGAAGATCGAGAGGCGGACCAATGGCCAGCGGCGCGATCAACACTTCCCTTCCCTTGTCCGCTACGGGATATTGGAAACCCATACAGTCCGGCACCGGCTCTCCCGAACATCCGGTTTCAAACGCGGGAAGCAGCAAGAGCGCGGATGCCGTGTCCGTGAGCAAGCTCGGGCAGGCGTTGAGCGGAGTTGCCGCCGATGTGTTCAAGCAACTCGACTCCAAGGCCCGTGGGATGCTGGAAGGGCTCGTCAACGCGGGCAAGATCAGCGCCGACGACGCGGTGACCGGACTGAAATCGCTGGCGACCAAGGCGACCTTCAACCGCTACGTCTCCGAACGCCCCCGCGACGAGGAGGACAAGCAACGGCTCGCCGACTCGGAAGCCGCCTGGCAGAAACTGCAGGCTTATGGCAGCCGGATGTCCGGTGCGCTGTCCGAGGTCGGGCGCAAGACTCAGGAGATTCAGGAGGCCCACCAGCGCGGCGAAATCTCGATGGACGAAATGAACGAACGCCTGAAACCGGTCCAGGACGCGTTCAAGAGCGACATCGCGGCGACCCGTGGCGCCTATGGAAGGCCGACCGATCAGACGGCCATTCTCAGCGACGCCAGCGGATTCACGAAAAACATGCAGGGCTTCAAATCCGCGCTGGCATCCATGGGCGCGGACACTGGCTTCGCGGATCTGTACGCGCCGGATGGCGAGGCCGCCGAGCAGAAGCTTCAGGAACTCGGCTTCGACCGGACCATTTTCGGCAACGCGTTCCAGAAATTCGCGGAAACCGTCGACATTCCCGGCATTGAGCCCAAATCCGCTGCCCCCTCGCCGCCGCCCGTCCCGGAAAATCAGGCCGTCACGGACAAGCCCTCGGACTCCGGCCTCACGCACAAACTGGCCGATGCCCTGAAAGGCAACGCCCTCACCATGTTCAACGAAGCGCTGGGCGACGAGGACCGCCGGAAACTGGACGACGCCGTGCGCGCCGGCACCCTGACCGGTGAAGACGTGGCGAAGGGCTTGACGACGCGCCTGAAACGCATCGGCTTCGCACAGTCCGGCGTCGATGTCGCCACCGTCGATCTCGATTCGGAGGCCGCCAATCGCGCGCTCAGCGGAGCGCTGCTCCTTCAACGCGGCCAGCGCCAGGCCGACACGCCGGCGCAGCCGGACAATTCCCCGATCCGCGTCGATAAGCCGTCGGCATCACCATCCCCGGCAACCGGAAGGGATGCTCAGGCCAGCGCCTATTTCCTCACCATCGAGGATGGTGGCGATGATGCGGCGAAGAAGATCGCCGATCTCGGCATCAGCCTGAATCCGTTCGCCGCCTTCGGCGACACCGTCCGCCGCCTGATCGGCAGGGGGATCTTCGATTACCGGTAGTCCCACGTGCGCCACGCCGCGTCATGGCTGGCGCCTTGTGGTGTCTTGTCACTCGGGCTGTTCCCCGTCTGCCGCTTCCACCGGCTCCTCTTCCGCCTTGCGCACCATCACGGCGGCGAAGAAGCCGTCGGTGTCGTGGCGGGCCGGGGTCAGGCGCAGATACGGCCCCTCAGCGGGCGGGGTGCCCGCGCCCTCCTCCGCCCAGACCTCGGCGACCGGCAACACGGTGAAGTCGGGGTGGGTCTCCAGGAAGGCGGCCACCTGCTTCTCGTTCTCCTCCGGCAGCAGGGAGCAGGTGGCGTAGACCAGCCGCCCGCCGGGCTTCACCAGCCGGGCCGCGCTGTCCAGGATGTTCGCCTGGAGCGGAACCAGTTCCGCCAGGCCAGGGCCGAGCTGGCGCCAGCGGCTGTCGGGATTGCGCCGCCAGGTGCCGGTGCCGCTGCACGGCGCGTCCACCAGCACGCGGTCGAACTTGCGCTTGTGCCGCTTCACCCAGGGGTCGCGCTCGCTGGACAGCGGGTGCGCCTCGATGTTGTGCAGGCCGGCGCGGCGGAACCGCTCGGCGGCGCGCTTCAGGCGCCCGGCCAGCACGTCGCAGGCGACGACGCGGCCCTTGTTCTTCATCAGCGCGGCGATGGCCAGCGTCTTGCCGCCGGCCCCGGCGCAGAAGTCCACCACCTGCTGCCCCGGCTTCGGCGCGACCGCGATCGCCACGAGCTGCGAGCCCTCGTCCTGGATCTCGACCAGACCGTCCTTGAAGGCGTCCACGGCGCCCAGCGGCGGGCGGCCCTGGACGCGCAGGCCCAGCGGCGACCACTGCGTCGGCGTCGCCGTGATCTGGGCGCGGGCCAGCGCCTTGATCGCGCTCTCGCGGTTGGCCTTCACCGGGTTGATGCGCAGGTCGAGCGGCGCGGAGTCCAGCAGCGTCCGCATCTCCACCGCGAAACGGTCGCCCATGGCGGCGCGCATCGGCTCCTCGGCCCAGGGCGGGCATTCCACCGCCACGCTTTCCGGCATCTGCGGATGGTCCAGCGTGTGGGTGTCCAGCTCGTTGGCGAGCTTCGCCTCCTCCGGCGTCAGCGGGTCCGGGGCGAACTTGGAGGAGCCGAACAGCGCCTTCACCGTCGCCGCGGCCTTGCCCTCGGCCAGGATTTCGTTGGCGAGCGCGCGGGCGCGCGGGGTCGGCGGATGGCCCTGACGCTCCAGCCACCAGCACAGCCGGGCGTGCCGCCGCAGGATCGCGTAGGCCGTCTGCGCCACCGCGGTGCGGTCTTTCGACCCGATGTAGCGGCGGGCGCGGAAATAGGCGCTCATCACCGCGTCGGCGGGGCGCGGGGTTTCGTCGATCTCGGTCAGCAGGTCGATGACCGCCTGAAGGCGGGCGGCGGGGGTCATGGGATGGTCCTCGGATAGATTCCCTGCTCGATAACCCGAGCGGGGGGCGCTTGTCATCCTCCGCGCACGCGCGGCAGCCTTTCGAGTTCGCCGCCCCAGGCGCGCGCCCTGTGACAAGACGGCCCGATCGAAACCATCCGCGCGAAGAGCGGTTGACCGCAATCCCATGAATGAGGCAAAAAAGGGGTAGTTGTTCTTGCCCCGGCTCTCTTGCGGGCGGCAAGTCCAGCGCTCCCTCTTCTTCGACGTCTTCTTGAAATCTGGTGCGGGGTCCGCGATGACGGCTGCGGTCGGCAGTGTCATGGCGCGTGCGTTGGCGCGCGTCTCCACCCTTCTTGCGTTCGGCCTGCTGGCGGGCTGTGTGGGCGACGCGGCGACCGGATCGGGACCGGGCGGCGGCGTCACCGCGGCGTCCTGGCGGCCGGGCATGGAGAAGGTCTCCGCGGATTTCCGCGGACTGCCGGGCTGGATCGACGACGACCACGCGCAGGCCCTGCCCGCCCTTCAGCGCACCTGCCGCTGGGTGGCGTCGCAGCCCGCCGGCAAGCCGCTCGGCCCCAACCCCGCCGCCGGCACCACGTCGGACTGGCGTCCGATCTGCGAGGCGTTGCGCGGCCTGCCCGACGCCCAGCCGGAAACCGCCCGCCGCTTCTTCGAGGATCACTTTACCCCCGTCGCCCTGTCCGAGGGGCAGGAGGGGCTGTTCACCGGCTATTACGAGGTCGAGTTGCGCGGAAGCTGGACCCGGACCGAGCGCTACAACGTCCCCCTCTACAAAGCGCCGAAGCGGACCAAGCGCGGCCTGCCCAGCCGCGCCCGCATCACCGACGGCGCGCTGAAGGGCAAGGGGCTGGAAATCCTGTGGGTGGATGATCCCATCGACGCCTTCTTCCTGGAAATCCAGGGGTCCGGCCGGGTGCGGATGACCGACGGGTCGGTGGTGGCTCTGGGCTATGGCGGGCAGAACGGCCACCGCTATGTCCCCATCGGGCGGCACCTGATCGACATCGGCTACGCCACGCCGGAGCAGGTGACCATGCCGCTGATCCGCCGCTGGCTGACCGAGCATCCCGGAGAGGCCAAGCGGGTGATGAACCTGAACCCGTCCTACGTCTTCTTCCAGCTCCGCCCCGACGTCGGCGCGCGCGGCGCGCGCAACATGGAATTGACGGCGGGCCGCAGCCTCGCCGTGGACCCCGGCTACGTCCCGCTCGGCGTGCCGCTGTGGCTGGACGTCCGCGAAGCGCCGGTGCCGCAGGGCGAGATCAAGCGCCTCGTCGTCGCCCAGGACACCGGCGGCGCCATCAAGGGTGCGGTGCGCGGCGACCTGTTCTGGGGCCATGGGGCGGAGGCCGCGGAGGGCGCCGGGGTGATGAAGGCCAAGGGCCGCTACACGATGCTGGCGCCGCGCACCACCTCCTTCACGCTGGCGCAACGCCGCTGAGGTCTGGTCGCCGATGCTGGTACGATTGCCGGAGTTGCCCAACCGCGCGGCCGCCCTCACCGCGCTGGAGGACATCTTCTTCCTGTCCACGCTGCGCAAGGACTTCGCCTCGGCGGAGGAGCGTGCGGCCTTCTTCCGCACCTGGACGGGCTGGTATGTGGAGCGGGCGCCGGACGACCTGTGGTTCGCCTTGGCCGAGGACGGCACCGTCATCGGCTATCTGACCGGCTGCAAGGACAGTGCCGGGGCGCTAGACCTCGCCCGCATCATCCCGAAATACGAGGTCTTCGCCGACCGCTTCGCCGCCTTTCCCGCCCATCTCCACATCAACGTCCGGCCCGGCTTCCGCGATCATGGGATCGGGCGGGCGCTGGTGGACCGCTTCGCGGAGGACTGCCGCGCCGATGGCCTGCCCGGCCTGCATCTGGTGACCGGGGTCTTCGCGCGGAACGTCGCCTTCTACCAGCGCGCCGGCTTCACCGCGGCGACCCAGCGGGGGGCGCTTCTGTTCCTCGGCCGGCGCTTGGATTGATGGCCGCTCAGAACGCCGGTGGACAGCCGCCGGCCTTGAGCACCCGCTGCGTAGACGCTGGGTTGTTGGCCAGCTTCGCCGCTGGACGGACGGGCCGCCGCACCAGTTCGCCGCCGCAGTTCGGACAATGTCCCTTCAGCACCCCATCCCGGCAGTCACCACAGAAGGTGCATTCGAAGGAACAAATGTAGGCATCGCGGGAGTCCGGGGGCAAATCCCGGTCGCAGCATTCGCAGTTGGGCCGCAGCGCAAGCATGATGGGGATCGCCTTTCCGTGGTTCAGCGATGATAGCAACGGCGTAGCAGCGGGAGAACAGGCGGTGGCGCAATGCAAATGCGCTTGGAATCCCTCTCCCGCCCCGGGAGAGGGTGGCGCCGCAGGCGCCGGGTGAGGGTTGCGCGAGAATCACGATGCTTTTCCTTGCCGGTACCCTCACCCTTCCCACGCTTCGCGCGGGCCCCTTCCCTCTCCCGGGGCGGGAGAGGGAGTGTTTCAGAATCCGAACGGCCTTCCCAACGCGGCGCCCCGCGCCTTAAGGTCCGCAGCAGCATCGACGACCGCCCGCCCTGGAAAGCCTGTCCCGCATGATCCGCCCGCCGCGCCTGATCGAAAGCCCGCAGAATCAGCAGTTCAAGTTGTGGGAGTCACTGCTGGAGAGCCGTGGCCTGAAGAAACAGGGCAAGTTCCTGCTCGCGGGGCTGAAGACAGTGCCGGAGGCGCTGGCCCGCTGGCCGGAGCGCTTCTCCACACTGCTCGTCACCGATCCGGCGCAGACCGAGGGCTGGCGCCTGCCCGCGGGGCTGGAGATCGTCCAGCTCGCCCCCACCCTGTTCCGCACCCTGGACGCCTCAGGCACCGGTTTTCCCCTGCTCGTCGGCACGGTGCCGGACACGCCGTTGATCGACCTGTCGCAACCGCCGCAAGGACTGGAGCTGATCTGCGCGCTCGGCGATCCCAACAACCTCGGCGCCCTGCTGCGCAGCGCCGCCGCCTTCGGCGCCCGGCGAGTGATCCTGCTCGATGGCGCGGCGCACCCCTATCACCCCAAGTGCCTGCGCGCCGCGTCGAACGCCCAGTTCGAGTTGACCCTGCTGCGCGGCGGCCGATGGGAGGATGTGAACCGGGCCGCCGGGCCGTTGGTCGCCCTGGACGCCGGTGGCGCCGACATGGCGGCCTACCGCTGGCCGCGCGACGTCCGTCTGGTCCTTGGCGAGGAAGGCCAGGGCATTCCCGCCGCCCTGCCCGTCCAGCGCCTGTCCATCCCGACCACGGGGGCCGTGGAATCCCTCAACGCCACCGTCGCGGCCAGCGTGGCGCTGTTCAGCCACTTCGCCGCCAACCGCTGACCGTGAAACGCTGAAACGCGGACACGAAAAAGGCGAGGGGAACGCCCCCTCGCCTTCTCGAACCTCACTCCAAGGAGCGTCCGATCAGCCCTGGCGGTAGTTCGGCAACTCGTTGGTGATGGTGATGTCGTGGACGTCGACTCTCGCGCAGGCCGGCGTTGGTGATGCGGACGAATTCGCACTTCGTCTGCATCTCGGCGATGGACTGGCTGCCGGTGTAGCCCATGGCCGCGCGCAGACCGCCGACGAGCTGGTGGATGACCGCCGACACCGGGCCCTTGTAGGGCACGCGGCCTTCGACGCCTTCCGGCACCAGCTTCATGGTCGAGACTTCCTGCTGGAAGTAGCGGTCCGCCGAGCCGCGGGCCATGGCGCCCACCGAGCCCATGCCGCGGTAGCTCTTGTAGGAGCGGCCCTGGTACAGGATGACCTCGCCGGGGCTCTCGTCGGTGCCGGCGAACAGGCTGCCCAGCATCGCCACGCTGGCGCCCGCCGCGATGGCCTTGGCGAGATCGCCCGAGAACTTGATGCCGCCGTCGGCGATCACCGGGATGCCCATCTTCTCGCAGGCCTCGACCACGTCCATGATGGCGGTGAGCTGCGGAACGCCGACGCCCGCGACGATGCGGGTGGTGCAGATGGAGCCGGGGCCGATGCCGACCTTCACGGCGTCCGCCCCGGCATCGACCAGCGCCTTCGCCGCCTCGGCGGTCGCCACGTTGCCGGCGATCACCTGGGTGTAGTTGGACATGTTGCGCGCGGCGCGCACCTGATCCAGCACCTTCAGCGAATGGCCGTGGGCGGTGTCGACCACCAGAACGTCGACGCCGGCGTCGAACAGCGCCTCGGCACGGCGCAGACCGTCCGAGCCGGTGCCGGTGGCGGCGGCGACGCGCAGGCGGCCCTGGGCGTCCTTGCAGGCGTTGGGATAGGCCTGGGCCTTCTCCATGTCCTTGACCGTGACGAGGCCGATGCAGCGATGGGCCTCGTCCACCACCAGCAACTTCTCGATGCGGTGCTGGTGCAGCAGGCGCTTGGCCTCGTCCTGGCTGACGCCCTCGCGCACCGACACCACGTCCTTGGTCATCAATTCGCTGACCGGCTGGTTCGGGTTGGTGGCGAAGCGGACGTCGCGGTTGGTCAGGATGCCGACCAGCTTGCCGCTGCCGCGGAAGTCGTGGCTTTCCACCACCGGGATGCCGGAGATGCGGTAGTCGGCCATGAGCTGGAGCGCGTCGGCCAGCGTCTGGCCCGGCGTGATGGTGATCGGGTTGACCACCATGCCGGACTCGTACCGCTTGACCTTGCGGACCTCCTCGGCCTGCTGCTCGATGGTCAGGTTGCGGTGGACCACGCCGATGCCGCCGGCCTGGGCCATGGCGATGGCGAGGCTGCTTTCGGTCACTGTGTCCATCGCCGAGGACATCAGGGGGATGCCCAGTTCGATGGTCTTGGTCAGGCGCGTCCGGGTGTCCACCTCGTTCGGCAGGACCGAACTTTCGGCCGGAACCAAGAGGACGTCGTCGAAGGTCAGAGCTTCGCGGATCGTGGACGAGCGGGCCATCGGCGGTCTCCCGGGAGATAAAAAGGGGCCGGAAAAAAATTTGGCGCACTATACACAAGACCGTGGGCTTGTGAAGGCGCCTGAACCACAAACTGTCGTGTGCCGGGCCTCATCCGCGCAAGCCAGCCATGACCTGCGCGAACGGACCGCAGCCGAAGGTGGACCTAGTCGTTCATGTTGGCCCCACGGAAACCGGTGGCGACCACATAGGTTTCGGAGGATTCCGCGCGGCTGGCCGGCGGCTTGGCGTGGCGCACCGTGGCGAAATCGCGCTTCAGCCGCTCCAGCAGGGACTTCTCCGCCCCGCCCTGGAACAGCTTGGCGACGAACGCCCCGCCGGGGGCCAGCACCTCCTCCGCGAAGTCGTAGGCGGCCTCGGCCAGCGCCATGATGCGCAGATGGTCGGTGGACTGGTGCCCGATGGTCGGGGCGGCCATGTCGCTCAGCACCACGTCGGCGGGGCCGCCGAGCGCTTCCTTCAGCCGCTCGGCGGCACCCTCCTCCAGGAAGTCGGCCTGCATGGTGGTGGCGCCGGGCACAGGGTCCATGGGCAGGATGTCCAGCCCGACGACCTTCCAGCCCTCGCGCCCGGTCTGCACCTTGTCCACCGCCACCTGCGTCCAGCCGCCGGGGGCGGCGCCGAGGTCGACCACGCGCTTGCCCGGCCCCAGCAGATGGAACTTCTCGTCGAGCTGAAGCAGCTTGAAGGCGGCGCGGGAGCGGAAGCCGCGCTTCGTCGCCTCGTGCACGTAGGGGTCGTTCAGATGCCGCTCCAGCCAGCGGGCCGAGGAGGTGGTGCGCTTGGCCGCGGACTTCACGCGGACGGTGGCGCGGCGCCCACCCGGCGTCGAGGAGGACGGAGGCTTTCCAACCATGGTCTCACATTTCCTTAATAGATTTGCCGCGCCGACCCGATCAGCTCCACGAGGATGCCCTCGCGCAAGCCGCGGTCGGCGATGCGCAGGCGCTCCACCGGCCAACAGTCGCACAGCGCGTCCAGCACCGCGCATCCGGCGATCACCAGATCCGCGCGGTCCTGTCCGATGCAGGGATGCCGCGCCCGCCCGTCGAAGTCCAGCGCGACGAGACGTTCGATGACCACGCGGGCGTGGTCGATGCGCAGAAAGCTCCCATCCACCGCCCGCCGGTCGTAGCGGCAGAGGCCGAGATGCACCCCGGCCAGCGTCGTCACCGTGCCGGAGGTGCCGAGCATCTGCACCTGCCCGGCGAGCACCCGTTCCCGGATGCCATTGCGCGCCTCGAAGGAGGCGATGGCCGACGCCACCTCCTCCACCATGCGCCGGTACATGCCGCGATCGGCGTTCGCGCCGCCGAACTGCTCGGTCAGGCCGATGACGCCGCATTGGATGGAGGTCTGGTCGAGGATGCGCGGGGGCCGTCCCCGCTCGACCGCCAGCCACATCAGCTCGGTCGAGCCGCCGCCGATGTCGAACACCACGGCGTAGGGCACGCTGGGATCAAGCAGCGAAGCGCAGCCGGCGAGCGCGAGGCGCCCTTCCTCCTGGCTGGAGATGATCTCGATGGCGATGCCGGTCTCCCGCTCCACCGCGTCGATGAATTCGCTGCAGTTCCGGGCACGGCGACAGGCTTCGGTCGCCACGGCGCGCGCCGCGGTGACGCCGCGCCGCTCGATCTTGGACCCGCAGATCTTCAAGGCGGCAAGGGTGCGTTCCATCGCCGAATCGGACAACTGGTCGTTCCGCGTCAGCCCTTCGCCCAGCCGGACGATCCGCGAAAAAGCGTCGATGACACGGAAGCCCCCGGGAATCGGTCGGGCGATGAGGAGGCGGCAATTGTTGGTGCCAAGGTCGAGGGCCGCGAAGACCGGGCGCGCAGGGGCCGACGAACGCAACCGTCCGGTGTCGTTCTGCCGTTCACTGTGCACCTGAAGGTCCACGTCTCCTCCCCGCCATGCTTAAGGGAGTCATCTTAACCCGGTTTCACGTCCCAGCGAAAGCCCACGATTGGCATTGAATTGTGTCCGCACGCCCACACCGGTGGCTTGGACTCGAAAAAAGAGCTATACAAGCATCATCCGCTTTGCTAAAAGGGCGTCCCACGACGGGACGCGGCACAGCGCCGCCTCGGCGACGGTCTTGGGGGATCGTCTAGCGGTAGGACAGCGGACTCTGACTCCGCCAGCCTAGGTTCGAATCCTAGTCCCCCAACCAATTTCTCCAAACGGTCATTCGTTCGTTGCCGTACCAGCAGGTCGCGGGTCTTGTGCAGAATCAGGACCGCCTGCTGATCCACCTTTTTGAGGGCGAAGAAGCGCATGGTCGGCCGGGAGACCGCTTCGCAGATCGCATCGGCGGTCTCGCCCCCGCCCCGCTTCACGCAGGGCTTAACCTAGGCGGGTAGCATCAGCCTCACCGTATGCTCCAGAGGCCGCGGCTTCCTGCGCCCAGTGAGGCGCCGTACCACAAGGCTTCCATCCTGACCAAGCATGGCGGCGCGCCTTGGAAGAACTTCAGAACCTCGCCTCGGCGCAGTTGCCGACGGACCAGGACCTTTCCATCCGCAGCAGCCCCATGGACTTGGAAAACGTTCTTCGCCATGCCTGATCGATCGTTACCATCTTTCCCATGGACGCCCCCTCTGAGCTGGTTTCTTCGACGACCTCAGCTTGCCACCGATTCAAGAGGGCGGAAGGGCCGTCCACCACATCAGTTCACCCTGGAGGTGAGGCAGCCCGCTGCCTCCGCAGACGCTCTCCCAGAATCCGCTCAAGTAGGGAGCAGAACCGTGCCTTTGACTTTTCCAACCAGCTGTTTTACATCAGGCACCTCATTTGATACGGACAGAAGGGATCTCTAGTAACTGGCGACACACCTCCACCAAGGGAATCAAAAAATAATAAATCACAACCTAGAAACGATCAAAATCGACGGCAAAATTCCTTAGAGGAGCTACAGAACATCTATGGCATTTAGCTCTCTTGACTTTCTATACCTCTATATTCCTGCGGTCATGGCGGTATATTCTTTTACACCATCAGCGGCGCGCAACGCGTTCATTCTTATAGCAAGTTTGTCGTTTTACGCATTTTCTGAATGGCAATATACCTTTGTTTTATTAATCTATATAGCTGGAAATTGGACCTTTGGGGTAGCCATTCAGCGCACCCCGAAGCAATCGGCCATGCGGCGGCAGATTACAACATTTGCTGTATTGTCTAATCTAGCCGGCCTCATATTCTTCAAGTACACGGGATTTATTATCCATAATATTAATGACCTGCTTTTTTGGACTGATTGGGGGACGCTTGCCGACCCCCGAGTCCACCTTCCGATTGGCATTTCTTTCTTTGCTTTCCAGGGGATATCCTACGTCGTTGATGTCAGCCGATCTCAAGTTACTGCGGCAAAAAGCCTTGTGACGTTTGGAGCCTATAAAGCCTTTTTCCCGCAACTTATTGCTGGACCGATTGTACGGTACAAGGACGTCGCCGCTGACTTCAGTGCCTCCCGGATGCCACCCCAGGAGGAGATTGCGGCAGGAATCAGGCGCTTCGCTGTTGGGCTAGCGAAAAAGGTACTAATTGCAAACACTCTGGCGGTCCCAGCAGACGCCGTATTTTCTGCGCCGGTTGGATCGCTCTCTTTAGAAATGGTTTGGTACGGATCACTATGCTACGCACTCCAAATATACTTCGACTTCAGCGGCTACTCCGATATGGCCATTGGACTTGCTCAGATTTTTGGCATTCGTATCCCAGAGAATTTCCGCCACCCATACACGGCGGCAACAGTTAGAGAATTTTGGCAACGCTGGCATATCTCGTTGTCCACCTGGTTCCGTGACTACCTTTACATTCCACTAGGCGGATCGCGCCATGGACGGATCCGGACAACGCTTAATCTTTGGTGTGTTTTTCTCCTGTGTGGTTTTTGGCATGGGGCTGAGTGGACATTTATTGCATGGGGTGCTTGGCATGGGGCGTTTCTGGCTATTGAACACCTCTTTAGTGTGCGCGTCATGGCAAATGCTTGGCCGTTACAAATTGGAGGGAGGATATACACAATTCTTGTTGTTCTATTTGGTTGGGTGTTGTTCCGATCAACCGATCTCGGACAAGCTGGAGAACTGATTTCGGTTATGACCGGCTTCAGCATTCATGCTCGTGACGTGAATACTCCGTTGTGGTTGGATCTTGCTAATTGGCAGGTACTCACAGCGCTTACCGTGGGAGTGATCGCCTGTACCGATCTAGGGCATCGGGCAACTCATTATGTGAGCATCGGTGCACGCAATATCGCTGCAACAGTGGCGTTCGCGATGGCGACCATTGTTCTAGCAAGTTCCGCATTCAATCCCTTCATTTATTTCCGTTTCTGAGGCGCAAGAATGCTTAGCAACAGTGGTCTCATAAAATTTACTTGCGCCATGATGACGACCGGCCTGATTGGCACATTCGCCGTCATAGGAGGCTTTTTGCCAGAGCCAAGAATGATGCCAGCCGATAAGAATGCGTCGCGCTTCGCAAACAGCTTTTTTGCAAAAGATCAGCTTCTTACCACATATAGGTGGGTGAGATCTTATTTTTTCCACGTCTTTGCACCAACAACCATATTAGGAGAGGATGGGTGGATTTATTATCGAAGCGACGCAATCGGTGATGGAAGTACTATTTCTGATTTTATGGGATTCAACACTCCTTCTCAAGATTCATTGAATAAAATGAAACAACACCTTATAGACCGCCGCCAGCATTTAAGTGAGCAATCTATACGCTATTTGCCATTTGTGCCGCCGAACACAGTCACGATTTATCCCGAATACCTGCCAAAGGAAATACGAGAAGCATATGGCCGCACGCGTCTTGATGCTGTGATGGATGCGATGCAGGAAGAAATCCTAGATCTGCGGCCCGCACTCCTTCAGCGGAAAACCGTTGAGCGGGTATATGACAACAGCGATACCCATTGGAGCGATCTCGGCGCGTTTACTGCCTATGAGGTGGTGACCCAACGTCTAATAGATTGGTTTCCATCTATCCGACCCATTAAGAGGTCCGACCTTGTTGAACGACATGCACTGCGAAACAGGGAATTGCAATTTATGTTTGGCGCCCCGCAGCCAACCACATTTCTTGAAGCTCCAAAGCCATTCCCGTCGCGTTGCGCCGACACTGGCGAGCCAGTCTTGGCTCCCGGGTCAATTCGCGAGATAAAAGATGTCAACCCTCACCCTCGCAACTGGGTTTGGCTCGATAGCGAATGCCCATCCCGCCGCTTCATACAAGACAATCAAGCACTGCCTAAAGCAATTGTGTTCCATGACAGCTTCTTTATCATGCTTAACCCATATTTTTCCCAAAATTTCAGAGACGTTCTGTATGTTCTTGGTCCATTTGATCAAAGCTTGGTCCTTAAAGAGCGTCCTGATGTTGTTATTGATGAAGCGACCGAACGCTATCTTCATAGGCTTTTTAATTAAATAGCCACTCTACCCGGCGAGTGCTGGGCAGGGCGAGAGCCTGTTTGACAACCGAACACTTCGATAAACCGCCTCTGAGAGCGGGTTCATGCCGATGAGGGCCGCGCGGGTGTAAAAGCAGCATTCTTTGGGGGCTGAACTGTCGATTTCGGCTGAAAGGCGGAGGTATGCGGCGATTTTGACGCTATACAGGCGCAGTTCACCCCTCAAGCCCACTCAGGCGTCGGAATTTGTAGGCGAGGTTGGTGAGGCCGATCTTCACCGTCGCACGAACTAGGCCGATGGTGCGGATGAACAGCCCCATGCGCGCCGTCTGGTCGGCAAAGACATGCTCGACGGCCGAGCGCACCGCCGAGCGGGTATGGTTGGGGTGCTGGTGAGGCTCCGGCATCGGCCGATCATACCAATCGCAACTTATCCGGGAAGAATAACGGTGGCCGCCCGCCAAATCGGCCAGGGCGAAGAAGGTTGGCGGCAGCTCCGCTGTGACTTTGTGACCCTGGGGCCTGACACCCTGCATTTCATGTGAAGTTCATCACATGTTTTTCGGCTCGAATTCCGCGACGCTTCACACATAAGAGTGCAACGTGTCGCGCGGCGGGCAGCCATGTCATCGAAGAAGCTCAGGAACGTCTATGTCGCCGGAAAGCGCACCAGCCTGCGGCTGGAGGCCGCTTTCTGGGAAGGGCTGGAAGAGATCGCCCAGAGGGAAAGCGTCACATTGGGTGAGCTGTGCAACCGCCTCGCCGAGCGGGTGGAGGCCGTCGACGCCAGCAACCTGTCCAGCGCCGTACGGATCTACGTGCTGGAATACTTCATGGCGGCCACGCCAAAGCAGGAAGAGGCTCGCTACGGGCTGGCCATAGCGGCCGAGTGACGGAGCCGGCGGCGCAGGCGGGCAGGTCGTATCCTCCCCTGGGTGGGGTGGATCCTGGCCGCGGCCTCGCGGTTGCCGAAGGCTTCCGCCGCATGGACGGCCCCATGCCCTACTTGGGGTCCTCAACCGTGATGCGTCCGTCGATGACCGGATTGCCCGTTCCGTTGGCGCGGAGGAGCACCGCCTCGCCGGACGCCGGAAAGACGCCGGTCAAAGCGGTCACGACCACTTGGTGGGTGACCAGGACGACCGGCGCGCCATCGGCCGGCAACCCGGCCAGAAACCGGCGCAGCGACGCGATCTGAGTCTCCTGCTCCTCCCGCCGGTCGAAGAAGGAATTGAGCACCGGAAGCTCCTGCACCGGCCCGATCTCCAAAAGCCGGGCGGTCTCCAGGCAGCGGCACCACTGGCTCGAATAGACGGCGGCCGGCGGACTGTTCATTGTCCGCAACAGATCACCTGCCCGCTGCGCCTGTTCCCGACCGTTTGCGTCCAGATTGCGCTGAGTCGCGCAATCGCGGAGCCGGAAGTTTGGCGGGTCGCCGACTCCGGGCGCTTCGGCGTGCCTCATGAGGACGATCAATCCTTTCGGATCAACCGCAACCGAGGGCGCCGCCCGACTTGCCGAGACGGAGAAAACGATCAGGATGGCAGCGATTGCGACAGCCAGAGACCTGCGGCGGACAAGCTTCGGCATCGGACCACGGCGGTTGGTGACGGGACGACACCGATATTGATCACGCCGGTGGAAGTCCAAGCCCACCTTGGGGCGCGGGCCTCAGCACCCGACCAATTGCCCCACCCCATCCCCATCCACCCCCACCGTGACGGTCCGGTCGTGATGCGCCGACAAGCTCGCGCGGTGCCCGATGCTGACCACCGTCGTGCCGGGCAGACGTTCGGCCAGCAAGCCATACAGCCGCGCCTCCGTCGCCGAATCGCAGGCGGACGTCGCCTCGTCCAGGAACAGCCAGCCGGGCCGGTGCAGCAGAGCGCGGGCAAAGGCGACGCGCTGCTGCTCGCCGCCGGACAGGCGCTGCGCCCAGTGGTCCTCCTCGTCCAGACGCTCGGCGAAGGCGCTCATCCCCACGGCGTCCAGGGCGGCGCGCACCGCTTCGCCCTCGAACGCCTCCGGCGCCGCGGGATAGGTGACGGCGGCGCGCAGGCTGCCGATGGGCATATAGGGCTTCTGCGGCAGATGCATGGCGTCCGCCCCGACAGGCAAGCCGATGCGCCCGCGCCCGAACGGCCAGATGCCGGCCAGCGCGCGGAACAGCGTGCTCTTGCCTGAGCCGGACGGGCCGGTGACCAACACGCGCTCCCCCGGCTGAACCCTCAGGTCGACACGCAGAAGCGGCGCTCCGCCCTTCGGCAGGGCCAGTTCCACGCCCTCCACCCGCAAGGCGCCGTCCGGCCCGGCAGCGCGGCCGATCTGTGGGGAGGTCCGCGCCGCCTGCCGGACCTCCCCCACCACCTGCAGGAAACCGACGAGGCGGCTGGTCGTCCCACCAATTGTCCACCACGCGGGCGAAGCCGCTGGTGAAGCCGCGCCGCTCCTGCGCCTCGCCGCCCTGCAGGGCGACGCTCTCCGCGTTCTCGCGCAGGCGGACGAGCGCGAAGCGGAAGTCGGCCTCGTACTTCTGCTGGTCGAAGCTCAGCCGGGCGAGCGGGCGCCCGATCCGGTGGGTCAGCCACGTCCCCACCACCGCATAGGCCAGCGCCACCCACACCATGTAGCCGGGGATCGCCAGCTCCACGCCGAACAGGGCGACGCTCAACGTCCCGGACAGGCTCCACAGCATCGCCAGGAAGGACACCAGCGTGACGAGGTTCGTCAGGAGGCCCAGCGACAGGCTCAGCGTCAGCTGGACGAAGCCACGCAGATCCTCGGAGATGCGCTGGTCCGGGTTGTCGGCCGGGGTGCCGGCGAGCTGGAGCCGGTAATAGGTCTGCCCCTCCATCCAGTCGCCCAAGCAGCGGTCGGTCAGCCAGCGCCGCCAGCGGATCTGCAGCATCTGGTTCAGGTAAAGCCGGTACACGGCGAGCGCGATGTAGACCAGCGCCAACCCGCCGAACAGGAGGAGCTGATCGACGAAGGCGCCCTGATCCTTTTCCTGAAGCGCGTTGAAGATGGCGCCGTTGACCTCGGTCAGCTCGACCGTGATGAAGACCACGCCCAGATTCAGCGCGACGATGGCGGCCAGCAGCCCCCGCGCCACCCAGCGTTCCTCCGACGACCAATAGGGACGGGTCAGGGTCCAGACGTCCCGCAGGAAACGGGACAGCGCGGCGGCGCGTTTCGGCATGGCCTCGGCGGCATGGCGGGCTGGTCCGGCAAGGAGTGGAACCGTCCCTGCCGAATAGCACCGCGCCGCATGAAAAGCCTATGAATTCGCTGTCACCGTCCGGCCGGGGACACCCTACCGGTCGCCGCGCAGAACGTCGCGGCTGGCCAGCACGGCGCCGCCCATGATCAGCGCGCAGGCCGCCCAGACGGTCCAGCCCCCCGCCGCCTGCCCGAACAGGATCAGCAGCAGCGTGGAGGTCAGCGGGGTGGCGTAGGACAGCACGCCCAGCGCCCGGATGTCGCCGCGCTTCACCCCGTGGTCCCACACGAAGAAGGCCGCGCCGACCGGCCCGATCCCCATGGCGAGCACCGCCAGCCACTCGCCGCCGGACGGCGCCACGGTGGTTTCGAACAGCAGGTGCGACAGCCCGGCCAGCACCGCCGTGGCGAGGCAGAAGCCGCCGACCGCCTCGGTCGGGACGTCGCCGAAGCGGCGCGACAGCACCGAATAGGACGCCCAGAGCACCGCCGCCGCCATCGCCGACAGATAGCCCGGCGTGTCCCCGGCGTCGAGCGACAGGCCGCGCGCGCCGCCGGTCACGATCAGCACCGTCCCGGCCAGCCCGCACAGCGCGCCCAGCACATGGCCGCGCTTCAGCCGCTCCCCCGGCAGCAGGGCGGAGAACAGGACGATCAGCAGCGGCCAGAGATAGTTCAGCAGATTGACCTCGACCGCCGCACCGGGAGCGAGGCGGAAGGCCAGGAAATAGAAGAAATGGTAGCCGAACAGCCCGGCGACGCCGAGCAACCAGACCCGCCAGGGCTGGCGCAGCACGCCGATCACGTCCTTGCCCCGCGCGGCCCCCGCCACCGTCCCGACGATGAAGGCGACGCCGAAGGACATCGCCACGAGCTGGAACGGCGGAATGGTCCCCGACAGCGCCGTCAGCAGCGCCAGCGTGGACCACATCAGGATGGCCAGACCGCCGATGGCGGTGGCGCGGCGGACCGCGGCCGGGTCGGACGCCGCGGCGGACGGATGGTTCCGGGGCAGAAGGTTTTCGGTCGGGAGGCTATCGGTCGACATGGCGAACGCTTAGCGCAAAGAAGGACGGCAGGCAATTGGACTGTCCGACACCGAACCTGTGCGTGTATCCTGCCGTCCGGCGGGCCGCAGGCCGCCCCTCTGCCCGCATCGTCTCCTCTCCCTATTACGGCCCCCCTCTTGCCCACCGAAGCCCTTCTCGCCGTCCTGGCCGGCGCCCTCCTCCATGCCGGCTGGAACACCGCGCTGAAGGCCGGCGGCGGCAGCGCGTCCGACGCGGTCCTGGTGGTCGCCGGGTCCGCCTTCATCGCCCTGCTGATGCTTCCCGTCGTTCCGGCGCCGTCGCTCGCCAGCGCGCCCTACCTCGGCGTGACGGCGGTGCTGCACGTCGCCTATTTCCAGCTGCTCGCCGCCGCCTATCGCGAGGGGGCGATGAGCCACGCCTATCCCTTGATGCGCGGCACGCCGCCGCTGCTCGTGGCGCTGTGCAGCGGCGTGCTGCTGGGCGAGGGCCTGTCCGCCGGCGCCTGGGCGGGGACGGTGCTGGTTTGCGGCGGCATCCTCGGGTTGACCCTGCTGGGGCGGCGCTCGGGTCCGTCGGGATCGTGGCGGGGCACCGCCTGCGCGCTCGCCAACGCCCTGGTGATCGCCGCCTACACGCTGGTGGACGGCATCGGCGTGCGGCTGTCCGGTTCGGCGGCCGGCTACACGCTGTGGGGATTCCTGCTGTTGAGCGTGCCCATGGTGGGCGGGGCTCTGCTGCGCGACGCCCGGGGCTTCCTGAGCCACGCCCGCCGGCGCTGGATGGTCGCGCTGGCTGGCGGGGCGGCCAGCATCGCCTCCTACGGGCTCGCGCTCTGGGCGATGACCCTGGCGCCGATCGCCGTGGTGGCGGCGCTGCGCGAAACCTCGATCCTGTTCGCGATGGCGCTGGCCGCCCTGGTCCTTAGGGAGCGGATTGGCCCGGTGCGGCTGGCCTCCGGAGTGGTCATCGTGCTCGGCGCCGCGTCGCTGCGCCTTGCCTGACGGCCCTGCGCCCTACTGACGGATGGCGAGGAAGTTCTGGTACGCGAAGATTTCGTCGAACTCCGAATAGCCGGACAGCCGGTACAGCCCATCCTTGACGATCTTGCAAACGGCGAAGCCGTCCAGCCGACTCCAGAAATCGCGCAGGAAGGTCCGGGAATCGAGGTTGCAACCGCCGAACTCGAACTGGATGAAGTCGATGGCGCGCCGGCCCAACAGGCCGCGCGCCCCGTCCAGAACAGCGATCTCGTGGCCCTCCACGTCGATCTTGAGGAAATGGACGCGGTCGATGCCGGTCTCCGCGCAGAACCCGTCCAGAGTCGCCAGACGAACGGTCTCGCCGCTTCCGCCCTCCTGAAATTCCCGGATCGCGCGGTCGTGGAGGGACGCCAGGGTCGAACCGGGCCGGTCGCCGTGCAGGGTGGCCGAGCCCGTCCGGTCGGACAGGCCGAGGTTGACGGGGCGGCAACGGCCGGGGTAGCGCGCGGCCGTCTCCTGCAGCGCGCGGAACGCCGTCGGCGACGGCTCGAAGGACCAGACGGTTGCGGCGGGAAAGCGGTCGAGCGCCGCCGCCGTGTAGACACCGACGTTGGCGCCGACGTCGAAGATCACGGCTTCGGCATCGACGACGCCGCGCCGGTTCAGTTCGCCCTGGATGTAGCGGAGGACTCCGGCCTCGCCCGAGGTCTGGATGTCGGCGTCGTTGAGCAGACCCATCCCTTTCAAGGCCTGCCGGTGGATCGCGCGGAAGAAATCCTGCTGGCCGGCCTTTCCCTGATGCTCCGCGACGTAGTCGGCGAGGGCGCGGAACAGCTCTTCAGGGGTCATGGCGGCGTGGTCTCCGGCAGCGGCGGACCGGCAGTGTAGCCGCCGCCGCTCCGCCGCGCCTCAGAAAAGCCCGTTCAGCAGGGACCCGCGCCCGCTGTAGCCGCTGCTTCCCCCGGTGAGGATGCCCAGCGCCCCGGAACTGGTCGTCGTGCCACCGGTCAGCAGGGAGGTCAGACGCTGAAGCTGCGGCGTCTGCTGGAGCGGGTTGTCGCCCTTGGCCGGCTGCTTGGCGATGGTGTCGTAGTCCTTGCTGTAGTCGCCCATGCGGAGCTGGAGGCCGTAGTTCTTTTCCTCCTTGGCCGCCACGCCCTTGTCGCGGGAGACGCGCAGCGTGTAGTCGCCACGGTCGAGCGACAGGGTGCCCGCCTCGAACTTCTTGTAGGCGTCGTAGGTGGAGCCGGCCTCGCTGTTGCTGTCGGCAACGATCTTGCCCTGCTTGTCCATCAGCTGGACGCGCACGCCGGTGTCGCCGACGCGGCCGAGGGCGACCTCGCCGGGCGTCGCCAGATTGAATTTGTAGAAGTCTGCCGGATCGTTGGCGGCCAGCGTGCTCAGCACGTTGAGGCGGCTGGTGTCCTTGATCAGCGTGCCGACGTTGGTGGCGAAGGGCGCGGCGTTCAGGGCCGACTTGCGGACGGTCTGTTCGTACTCCTGGACGTTGCCGCTGGGCTTGGCGTCGGTCGCCTGCTTGGCCTGCTCCTGGACGCGCTTCATCGCCGCGTCGATGGACGTCTGGATGCTCTGCGCCAAGCCGCTGATGTCGCTCATTCCAACCATGGCACGCCCCTCCGACCGGCATTCTTCGCGTTTGTCGGGCAGCCCCTTGCAGGCGGCGGGCCAAAAGGCTTTCCATGATTTTCAAAGGGTTGAGCCGGGGCTCCCGCCGAAGGGGCCGGCAAGATCCGCACCCCGTCCGGCAGGAATTGCCGGGGTCACGCTTCCACCAGCGCGAATTTGTCGACGTCCACCAGCCCGCGGTCGGTGATCTTCAGATGGGGGATCACCGGCAGCGGCAGGAAGGCCAGTTGCAGGAAGGGCTCGGCCAGTGGGCACCCCATCTCCTTCACCGAGGCGCGCAGGCTGCGCAGATGGCGCTCCACCGTCTCGAAGGGCTCCAGGCTCATCAGCCCGGCCAGCGGCAGGGCCAGTTCGCCGACCACCTGACCGTTGCGCACGGCGACGAAGCCGCCCTGAAGCTCGATCAGGCGGTTGACGGCGATGGCCATATCGTCGTCCGACGCGCCGACCACGCAGATGTTGTGGCTGTCGTGCCCGACCGAAGAGGCCAGCGCGCCCTCGCGGAGGTGGAAGCCGCTGGCGAAGCCGCGCCCGACATTCTGGTTGGTGCCGTGGCGGGCGAAGACGCAGATCTTCAAAATGTCGCGGTCGGGATCGGCTACCAGCTTTCCATCCTTGGCCGGCACCTCCAGCCGCAGATGGGCGGTGATGATCTTGCCGGGCAGAACGCCGATCACCGACTGGACCGAGCCGCGGGCCGGCACCGCGAAATCCTCCGCCGTCACCGGATGGAGCTTGACCGAGCGCAGGCCCACCGGGCTGACCGCCGGGCGCCCGGCGAAGGTCTGCGGGGTCACCACCCGCCCGTTGCGGATCACCCGGTTGACCACGCAGTCCTCCAGATCGTCCAGCAGGACGAGGTCGGCGCGCTGCCCCGGCGCGATCAGGCCGCGGTCGAACAGGCCGAAGCCGCGCGCCGCCGACCATGTGGCGGCACGGTAGACATGGGCCAGCGGGGCGCCGAGCCGGATCGCGCTGCGGATCAGGTGATCCATATGCCCCTCCTCGGCGATGTCGAGGGGGTTGCGGTCGTCGGTGCAGAAGCCCAGGAAGGGCGAGGTTTCCGGCTGGATCACCGGGGCCAGCGCGTGCACGTCCTTCGACACCGACCCATCGCGGATCAGCACCTGCATGCCCTTGCGCAGCTTCTCCATCGCCTCGGGCGCGCTGGTCGTCTCATGGCAGTTGCGGATGCCGCAGGAGAGATAGGCGTTCAGCTCCCGCCCGCTGAGCAGCGGGGCGTGGCCGTCGATGTGGCGCCCGTCGAAGGCGGCCAGTTTGTCGAGAACCCCGTCCACCTTGTGGAAGACGCCGGGGAAGTTCATGAACTCGGCCAGCCCCAGCACCTTCGGGTGGTCTTTGTGGCGCAGCAGGTCCGCCGCCTCCAGCCGCGCGCCGGAGGTCTCCAACTCTGTCGCCGGCACGCAGGAGGAGAGCTGCACCCGCAGATCCATCGCCGTTCCCTCGGCGCAGTCCAGGAAGTAGCGCAGCCCCTTCTCCCCCAGCACGTTGCAGATCTCGTGCGGGTCGCAGATGGCCGTGGTGGTGCCGCGCGGCAGGACGCAGCGGTCGAACTCCATCGGCGTAACGCAGGTGGATTCGCAATGGACGTGGGTGTCGATGAAGCCCGGCACGACGGTCAAACCGGACCCGTCGATCTCCTCCACCCCGTCGTAGGACTCGTAGGTGCCGACGATCCGGTCGCCGCACAGGGCGATGTCGCCCGCGGCGGTCTCGCCGGTGACGACGTTGAGGAAACGGGTGTTCTTGATGACCAGATCGGCCTTCGTCTCGCCCAGGGCCTGGCCGATGCGCGTCTTCAGTTCGTCCCGGGTGACCGCCATCGCTCCGCCTCGTCCTGCCCGTTCCAAGTCTTCTTTAGGTAAATGGCCGGACGGCGCCCTTCAATCGGATATTCCATAACGTCGACTGCGCGGTCAGTCGCCCGGACGACCCGCCAGTTCGATCACCGGTGCGGTGCCACGGTAGTCCGGGTAGTTCCAGTAGGTGCGCGGCTCCAGCCGGTAAGCCGGCAGGCCGCCGCCCAACGTGTAGACCGGCCCGCTTCCGCCATAGCCGACGTCGTAGTTGCCCGCCTCGGGCGAACCATTGTCTCCGCAAGCCGTCAGCGCCAGAAGAAGAACGGCAATGAACGATTGCGTGAGCGTTCCGATGATGGCTGCGATGGGTTTCATGATCCACCCGCCCGCTCCGACGCGTTGCACCCTCATGAAAACAAACACGCCGTGACTTTGTCTATTCCTGAAAAAATTGGTTCGCCCCAAAAACAATATGCGTTTCGCCCAGTTCTGGCCAAAAGGCGGCGCGGCAACGTGTCATGGAACGATTTAACACTTCGGAAACCAATGGGTGCCTCATTATCGTCAGACGCAGAGGCGGCCCAAGACCGCCGCAATGGGGACGTCCAGCATGTTGAAAGCGCTTAAGAATCTAAAGATCGGACCGAAGGTCTATCTTCTCGTGGGGCTGCAGGCGGCGGTGGCCGCGGTGACCGGCCTGATGGGGCTGGCCGCCATGCAGGATCTGGCCGGCAAGTCCACGGCCATCGAACGGGCGTCGGACCGCCAAGTGCTGGGTGAGCAGCTCAACGGCCTCGTCCTGGCCGTCGTCATGGACTCGCGCGGCGTCTACATGGCCCGCGACCGGGCCGAGGTGGACAAGTTCGGCAAGCCCCTGCTGGACAGCCTGAACACCCTCGGCGAGCGGCTCGGCACCCTGAAGCGCCTCACCCCGGCGGAGGGGCAGGCCACGCTGGCCCCGGTGGCGACGAAGGCGGAGGAGTTCATCCGCTTCCGCACGGAGCTGGTGCGCATCGCCCGCGAGAAGGGGACGGCGGAAGCCCGCACCTACGGCGACAACGACGCCAACCGCGGCAACCGCCAAGCCCTCAACGCCGCGATCCAGACGCTCAGCGCCGACCAGGACGGCATGATCGACCGCCTGCATGACGAGTTGGAGTCGGCACGCCGGCATTGGACGACCCTGATGCTCGCCATCGGCGTCGGCGGCGTGCTGTTCGGCATCCTGCTGGCCGTGCTGGTCGCCCGCGACATGATCGCGCGCCCCATCGCCCGCATGACCGCCGCGATGAAGACCATCGCCGCCGGCAACACCGGGGCCGAGGTGCCCGGCACCGGCCAGGGCGACGAGGTCGGCGACATGGCGGAGGCCGTGCTGGTCTTCCGCGACGGGCTGCGCCGCGCCAACGATCTGGCCGAGCAGGAACGCCGAGAGATCGACATGCGCCGCCAGCGCCAGGAACGGCTGGAGGCCCTGACCCACGGCTTCACCCAGAAGATCGAGGGGCTGTGCCGCACCCTGAACGGGGAGGCCGACAGCATCCGCAGCAGCGCCGAATCGCTGACCCATTCCGCCGCCGACGCCTCGCGCCGCAGCTCGACCGTCGCCGCGGCGGCGGAGCAGGCCACCGGCAACGTCCAGACCGTGGCGGCGGCGACCGAGGAGCTGTCCACCTCCATCGGCTCGATCAGCCAGCGCCTCGGCGAGGCCGCCCGCATCGCCAGCGAGGCGGAGCGGGAGGCCCAGCGCACCAACAGCACCATCCAGGGCCTCGCCCAGGCGGCGGAGAAGATCGGCGCGGTGGTCAACCTCATCACCGAGATCGCCAGCCAAACCAACCTGCTGGCGCTCAACGCCACCATCGAGGCCGCCCGCGCCGGCGAGGCGGGCAAGGGCTTCGCCGTGGTGGCCCAGGAGGTGAAGAGCCTCGCCAACCAAACCGCCCGCGCCACCGAGGAGATCTCGGCCCAGATCGTCGCCATCCAGAACGAGACCCAGCAGGCGGTCGGCGCGATCAGCGGCATCGTCGGCACCATCGAGCGGATCAGCGACATCAGCACCAACGTTGCCGCCGCGGTGGAACAGCAGGGCTCCGCCACCCAGGAAATCGCCCGCAACGTGCAGGAGGCCGCGATCGGCACGCAGGAGGTCTCCTCGACCATCTCCGGCGTGTCGCAGTCGGCCGACCATACCGGCGAGGCCGCCGGAGGCCTGCTGAGCGCTGCCAAGGGCCTGTCGGTCCACGCGCGCACTCTGCAGAGCGACGTGGACGACTTCACCCGCCAGATGAAGGCGGTCTGATCCTCCCCCTCCTCCCCGGACTTTATGCCGGGGAGGAGGCTTTTCCCGACGCATCCTTTCCACTGATGCGCCCCGTACGTTCGAAGCTTACCCGCCAGATACCCCATTTGATGTAGATCAATGCCGCGCCCGCATCGAAACTGGTGCAATGCCGGCGAGCGTTTCGCGCCCAAATACCCCTACAATCGATAGGGATTACGCCGCGCCGTGGGTTTCCCGCCTCGGGTTCCCCAGGACGCGCCGTGGCGTGCTGCGCATCCGGCGTCCGGCAACCGGGCGGCCAGCGGATCAATGCGAAAGGGTCTTTGGGGGAAATCATGCCCGACGGACATGTGGATCTCGACGCCGAGCACATCGGCGATCTCGACGAGTATGAGGGTGCGCTGGCCGGCCTGTCCCGCCGGGAATTCCTGACCTACTGCACGGGCGTGGCCGCCACGCTGGGCCTGTCCCCCGCCTTCGGCGTGAAGATCGCCAACGCCGCCGTGGCCGCGCCGCGCCCGACGGTGATCTGGCTGTCGGGACAGGCCTGCACCGGCTGCACCGAATCGCTGCTGCGCACCCACCACCCGTCGCTCGAGACGCTGATCCTCGACACCATCTCGCTCGATTACAACGAGACGCTGATGACCGGCTCCGGCCACCAGGCCGAGAACTGGAAGCAGCAGGCGATGAAGGACAATTGGGGCAAGTACCTGATGGTCACCGACGGCTCCATCCCGACGAAGGACGGGGGCGTCTACTGCAAGGTCGCCGGCAAGACCTACAAGGACGCCGTGCTGGAATGCGCCAAGGGTGCGGCCGCGGTCATCTCCATGGGCTCCTGCTCCTCCTGGGGCGGCTGGCCGTCGACCGGCGTCAACCCGACGGGCGCCGTCGGCCTGAACGAGATCATCAAGGACAAGCCGGTCGTCTCCGTCCCCGGCTGCCCGCCGAACCCGTACAATTTCCTGTCGCTGGTCCTGCATTTCGTCGCCTTCGGCAAGCTGCCGGAGCTGGACGACAAGATGCGCCCGAAGTTCGCCTACGGCCGCCTGATCCATGAGAACTGCGAGCGCCGCCCGCATTTCGACGCCGGGCGCTTCGCGATGGAGTTCGGCGACTACGGTCACCGCCAGGGCTACTGTCTCTACAAGCTGGGCTGCAAGGGGCCGGAGACCTACGCGAACTGTCCGTCCGTCGGCTTCAACGACGTCGGCCAGGGCACATGGCCGGTGGGCACCGGCCATCCCTGCTTCGGCTGCACCGAGAAGGGCGTCGGCTTCACCAAGAGCATCCATGAGCTGGCCTCGCTGAAGTCGGTGGCGCCGCCCAACAGCTACCCGGCGGTCGCCGTGGACAAGGGCGAGGGCATGTCGGCCGGGGCCGCGGCGGTGGTCGCCGGCATCGCCGGCGCGGCGGTCGGCGCCGGCGCCGTCATCACCAGCCGGCTCGGCAAGCAGGACGCGAAGACCGAATCCTCCTCCACCGCCGCCGAGTGAGGTGACGCCATGTCGAAAAGCATGATGTCGAAAAACATGATGTTGAAAAGCAAGACATCGGTCTCACGGCGCGGCTTCCTGCGGAACGCGGTCAAGGGCAGCGCGGCCGCCGCCGCCGCGGCCTGCACCACCGTGGTCGCCGCCCCGCCGGAGGCCAACGCGCTGGTCCGCCCGCCCAAGCCGCTGCCTCCCGACGCGGTCGGCCTGCTCTACGACAGCACGCTGTGCATCGGCTGCAAGGCCTGCGTGACCGCCTGCAAGGAGGTCAACCACATGCCGCCCGACGTCGGCCCGGCCCAGCAGGGCTGGAACGCGGGGGGCGGCGACAAGCCGATCTACGACAGCCCGGTGGAGCTGTCGGCCAGGACGCTGAACGTCATCAAGGCCTACAGCCACGGCACCGGCGCCACCAAGGACGCGGCGGAGAACGGCTTCGCCTTCATCAAGCGGCAGTGCCTGCACTGCGCCGATCCGTCCTGCGTGTCGGTCTGCCCGGTGTCGGCGATGACCAAGGACGCCAAGACCGGCATCGTCAACCACGACCCGAGCGCCTGCATCGGCTGCCGCTACTGCGTGCTGTCCTGCCCGTTCGGCGTGCCGAAGTACGACTACAACGACGCCTTCGGCGAGATCAAAAAGTGCCAGCTCTGCAAGCAGCAGCTCGCCAAGAACGAGCTTCCGGGCTGCGCCGACGTCTGCCCCACCGGGGCGACCCTGTTCGGCCGCACGGAGGACCTCAAGGCGGAGGCCAAGCGCCGCACCGCGCTGAAGGTGGGCGAATACGCGCACTTCCCGCGCGGCGACATCGCCGGCAAGGTCGGCGGCCCGCGCGACGGCCATGAGAAGCTCGTCGAGGCGGCCTAC
This sequence comes from Azospirillum sp. UENF 312511, assembly GCF_058780635.1. NCBI lineage: Bacteria > Pseudomonadati > Pseudomonadota > Alphaproteobacteria > Rhodospirillales > Azospirillaceae > Azospirillum > Azospirillum sp. UENF 312511. The sequence goes on from NZ_JBSNCG010000001.1 coordinate 1,447,535, forward strand.
CAGACGCACATCTACGGCGAGAAGGAGCTGGGCGGCACCCAGTGCCTCGCGGTGTCCGCCGTGCCGTTCGACAAGCTGAACCTGCCCACCAACGTGCCGGAGAACGGCTATCCGACCCTGTCGGAAGGCATCCAGCACACGCTCTACGCGGGCATGATCGCCCCCGCCACGGTGTTCGCCGGTCTCGCCTATCTGGCGCACCGCAACACCAAGAACCACACCGACGAGTGAGGGGGCCACGCCATGTCTTCGCACGCTCATGAACATCAGCCACTCGGCGGCCGGGTCCTCACCCTTCCCTTCCTGATCTGCGCCGCGCTGGTCGCCGTCGCCGGCGTCATCCTGTTCCAGCGCTACACGCAGGGGCTGGCCGCCGCGTCCAACCTGAACGACGGCTATCCCTGGGGCATCTGGGTGGCCATCGACGTGGTGATCGGCTCGGCCTTCGGCTGCGCCGGCTATGTCATCGCGCTGCTCTGCTACATCCTGAACCGCGGCGAGTATCACCCGCTGGTCCGTCCGGCGGTGCTGGCCAGCCTGTTCGGCTACGGCCTCGCCGGTCTGGCGGTGCTGGTCGACCTCGGCCGCTACTGGAACTTCTACCACATGATGCTGCCGTGGTACGCGCAGCCCAACTCCGTGATGCTGGAGGTCGGCCTGTGCGTGGCGACCTACACGCTGGTGCTGGTGGTGGAGTTCGCCCCGGCCTTTCTGGAGCGCTTCGGCATCGAGGGGCTGCGCGCCAAGCTGAACCGGGTGCTGTGGGTTTTCATCGCGCTGGGCGTGCTGCTGCCGACGATGCACCAGTCGTCGCTCGGCACCATGATGGTCATCGTCGGGCACAAGCTGTCGCCGCTGTGGCAGTCGCAGATGCTGCCGGTCTTCTTCCTGCTGACCGCCATCCTGATGGGCTTCGCCATCGTGGTCTGGGAATCGGTCATGGCCTCGCTGAACTTCCGCCGTCCGATGGAAACGCCGGTGCTGTCGAAGCTGGCGGGTCTGATGCTGGTCGTCGCCTCGCTGTTCGTCGTGCTGCGCTTCGTCGACCTGATCGTGCGTGGTCAGATCGGCCAGATCTTCGGCGGACCGCAGTCCGGCTGGTTCGTGGTGGAAATGGTCCTGATGATCTCCGGCCTCGCGCTGCTGATCCCCAAGGCCAACCGCAACCGGTCGCGGGCACTGTTCCTGTCGGCCTCGCTCCTGCTGGCGGCGGGCATCCTCTATCGCCTGAACGTCTATCTCATCGGCTTCACGCCGGCGGTCGGTCCTTGGCACTACTTCCCCTCGGTCAAGGAAATCATGGTCACCGTCGGCGTCTTCGCGCTGGAGATCGCGCTGTATCTCCTCTTCGTGAAGAAGCTGCCCGTCATGCACGCCGTCCATCCCGAGCACGGCTGAGTTTAGGAGAGTTTCATTATGGCTCAGCGAGTTGTTGTAGATCCGGTCACCCGCATCGAGGGTCACCTGCGGGTCGATTGTGAAGTGGACGGCGGCAAGGTCACCAACGCCTGGGCGTCGGGCCAGATGTGGCGCGGCATCGAGCTGATCCTCCAGGGCAAGGACCCGCGCGACGCCTGGGTCTTCGCCCAGCGCATCTGCGGCGTCTGCACCACGGTGCACGCCATCACCTCCGTCCGCGCGGTGGAGAACGCGCTGAAGCTGGAGGTGCCGCTCAACGCCCAGTACATCCGCAACATGATCCAGGGCGCCCACAACGTCCACGATCACATCGTCCATTTCTATCACCTGTCCGCGCTCGACTTCGTGGACATCGTCTCGGCGCTGAAGGCCGACCCGGCGGCGACCGCCAAGCTCGCCCAGTCGATCTCCGGCTGGTCGAAGAACAGCACGCAGGAATTCGCCACCGCGCAGAAGAAGCTGCAGGCCTTCATCAATTCCGGCCAGCTCGGCATCTTCGGCTCGGGCTACTGGGGCCATCCGGCGATGAAGCTGACGCCGGAAGCCAACCTGATGGCGGCGTCCCACTACCTCCAGGCGCTCGACTACCAGCGGCGCATGAACAAGGTGGTGGCGATCCTCGGCTCCAAGACCCCGCACATCCAGAACATGGCGGTCGGCGGCGTCACCAACCCGATCAACATGGACAGCCAGTCCACCCTGACCCTCGAAAAGCTGATGTACATCAAGCAGCTGATCGACGAGGTTGGCGACTTCATCACCCAGGTCTACATCCCCGACGTGGCGGCCATCGGGGCCTTCTACGCCGACTGGACGCAGTATGGCCGCGGCGTGGTGAACTACCTGTCCATCCCGGACATGCCGCTGGACACCAAGGGCACCACCTTCGCCCTGCCCGCCGGCTACATCGATGGCGGCGACCTCACCAAGTTCACCCCGATCAAGGACTTCCACGACCCCTACTTCGAGAAGGGCGTGAAGGAGAGCGTAAAGCATTCCTGGTACCAGGGCGGCAAGGGTCCCCTGCACCCCTATGACGGCGAGACGATCCCGAACTTCACCGACTGGCAGGACGACGGCAAGTACAGCTGGATCAAGTCGCCGACCTTCTACGACAAGCGCGCCCAGGTCGGCCCGCTGGCCAACGTGCTGGGCATGTACGCCTCGGGCCACCAGCGCACGCAGTTCTGGGTCAACGCGGTGCTCGACGCGGTGTCAGGCCATCTCGGCAGCAAGGTGGGCGTCGACGCGCTGCACTCCACCATCGGCCGCCACGCCGCCCGCGCGGTGCGCTGCGTGGTCCTGCACGAGGAGTTGCAGAATCAGTGGACGCTGCTGATGGAGAACATCGCGAAGGGCGACACCAAGACCTTCAACAAGCCGGTGTTCCCGAAGGGCGAGATCCGCGGATTCGGCTTCCACGAGGCGCCGCGCGGCATGCTCTCGCACTGGGTCGTGATCGAAAACGGCAAGATCAAGAACTACCAGGCGGTCGTGCCGACCACCTGGAACGCCGGCCCGCGCGACGAGGACGGGAACATCTCGGCCTACGAGGCGGCCCTGATCGACAACCCGGTAGCGGTCGCCGACCAGCCGCTGGAGATCATCCGCACCCTGCACAGCTTCGACCCGTGCCTGGCCTGCGCCGTGCACCTGACCGACACGGAAACGAAGTCGCACTATCAGGTGAAGGTCGTCTGACCCAAGCCTTCTGACCGGCCGAAAGCCCCTCTTCCCCACGGAGGAGGGGCTTTTCGCGTCCCCCACGCCGGTCGATTGATCCAGTTCACGGCGCCCGGCGCCGGACCCGTTTCATCCTGCTGTTTCAAAATCCCTTCTGTTTCAAAATCGTCGAACGGAGCGCGTGTCCATGTCCATCCTCGTCCTCGGCCTCGGCAACATCCTCCTGATGGACGAAGGGGTGGGCGTGCGCGCCATGGAGGCGTTCGACGCCGCCTGGAGCGTGCCCGATCACGTCAGCGTGGTGGACGGCGGCACCTGCGGCATGGACATGCTGGACCTGATCGCCAGTCACAAGCACCTGATCGCCGTGGACGCGGTGAAGACGGGCGCGCCGCCGGCCAGCCTGACCGTGCTGCGCGGCGACGAGGTTCCGGCCTATTTCAAGGGCAAGCTGTCGCCTCACCAGCTCGGCCTCAGCGACCTGCTGGCCTCGCTGCGCCTTCAGGACGAGGCGCCGGAGAGCGTGACGGTGGTTGGCTGCGTGCCTATGGCGCTGGGCACCGGCCTGATGATGTCGCCGGAGATCGAGGCGGTGATCCCGCGCATGGTGACGATGATCGTGGAAGAACTGGCCCGCCTCGGCGTGACCGCCACACCCCGAAACTGAGCGTGGCGGTCACGATCCACCCTCAACGGTCGGCGCGGATCGGCCCGAACTCCACCGGGACCCAGGCGTAGCCCTTGCCTTCGGTGCGGACATGGCCGATGCCAGGGAAGGGCAGATGGGCGCCGGCCACCCACAGCTTCTGCGCCGCGGCGTCGGCGAAGAGCTTCTTGCGGGACGCGACGGCCTGCTCCTTGTCGGTGTCGAACTCGATGACGACCTCCGGGCGGGCGAACTGCACGGAGTGGCTGTGCACGACGTCGCCCCACATCAGGATGCTGCGCTCCCCCGACGTGAACAGGTAACCGCTGTGCCCCGGCGTGTGGCCATAGGCCGCCACCGACTCAACGCCCGGCACGAGGCTGTCGCCGGGCTGGTAGGGCTTCAGCTTGCCGGCCGCCGCGTAGGGCGCCACCGCCGCGCGGGCCATGGAGAAGAAAGGCTGGCTGTCCGCCGGGGCCTTGGCCGCCACCTCCTCGCTCAGCCAGAAATCGGCGTCGGCCTTGGCGACATGGACCGTGGCGTTGGGAAACAGCATGGCGCCGTCCGGACGCAGCAGGCCATTGGCGTGGTCCGGGTGCAGGTGGGTCAGCAGCACCGTGTCGACCTGTTCCGGGTTGTAGCCGGCGGCGCGGATGTTGTCGGCGATGAAGCCCAGCGCCGGACCGAAGGCCTTGGCCGTCCCGGTGTCCACCAGGACGAGGTTCGTGCCGGTGTGCACCAGATAGGCGTTCACCGCCGTCTGGACACTCGGCGTGTCGGCCAGGAACATGCGGGCGAGCAGGCCCTGGATGTCGTCGGCGCTGGCGCCGCTGAGGATCTTGCGGTCGAGGTCGATAAAGCCGTCATAGAGCGCGGTGACCTCGAAGTCTCCGATGGCCATGCGGTAGAAGCCCGGCGCCTGGGTCCGCTGCTGTCCCGGAACCTCCGCCAACGCCGGCGCCGCGGGGGCCAGGACGGCACCGGCAGGAAAAGCGATGGCCAAGGCGAGCAGGGCGTTGCGCAGGGAGGCGAAAGTCGGCGGTGTCATCGGCGTGGTTCCCCTTCAGGACGGTCGGCACCCAGCATGGCCGTCCTGAACGCGCCGGGGAAGCGTCCCGGGAGGAACGCGCCAATCGATTGGAATAATTCTGAAATTTCGCGATTGGCACACACGCGCAAGCGGCTCGGCGGGGTGTCCCGCCGAGCCATGGCGCCGAATCGGGCCGCTCAGCGGTCGCTGCGGATCGGGCCGAACTCCACGGGAACCCAGGCATAGCCGTCCCCTTCGGTGCGGACATGGCCGATGCCAGGGAAGGGCAGATGGGCGCCACCCACCCACAGCTTCTGCGCCGCCGCCTCGGCCAGCAATCGTCGGCGCGAGGCGATGGTCTCGTCCTTGTCGACGTCGAACTCGATGACGACCTCCGGACGGGCGAACTGAAGGGCGTGGCTGTGCACGGTGTCGCCCCACAGCAGGATGCTCTGCTCCTTCGAGCGGAACAGGTAGCCGCTGTGTCCCGGCGTGTGGCCATAGGCCGCCACCGACTCCACGCCGGGCAGGAGGCTGTCGCCGGGCTGGTAGGGCTTCAGCTTGCCCGCCGCCGCGTAGGGCGCCACCGCGGCGCGGGCCATGGCGAAGAAGGGCTTGAGCGGCGCCGGGGCCTTGGCCACCGCCTCCCCGCCCAGCCAGAAATCGAACTCGGCCTTGGCGACCCGGACCTCGGCGTTGGGGAACAGGATGGAGCCGTCCGGGCGCAGCAGGCCGTTGGCGTGGTCCGGATGCAGATGAGTCATCAGGACGGTATCGATCTGCTCCGGGCTGTAGCCGGCGGCGCGGATGTTGTCGGCGATGAAGCCGAGAAGTCGGCCCCAGCGACTTGGCCGCCCCAGCGTCCACCAGGACCAGATTCGTGCCGGTGTGCACCAGATAGGCGTTCACCGCCGTCTGGATTTCGGGCCGCTCCGCCAGGAACATGCGGTCGAGCAGGCCGATGATGTCCTCGGATTTGGCGCCGACGAAATACTTGCGGTCGCGGTCGATGAAGCCGTCGAACAGCGCGGTGATCTCGAAATCGCCGATGGCCATGCGGTAGAAGCCCGGCGCCTGGGTCCGCTGCTGGCCCGGCACCTCCGCCAGCGCCGGCGCCGCGGGGGCCAGGACGGCGGGAGCGGCAGCGGCCAGGGCAAGCAAGGCTTTGCGCAGGCTGGTGAAGGTCGGCGGCATCATCGGCAACACACAACTCCTGATTGGGCGATGGCTGGTAATGGCAACCAAATATACGGGCCGCAGCCTGGGGAGGACATCAGAAAAACAAACGCATTTTTGTAAAGTTTTCGTGAAAACCCACAAAAAAGCCCGGCGAACCGTTTCGCCGGGCCTTCCCTTGGATCGGGCGTCTTGCCGCCCGCCCCTATCGTCCGCCAGGCGATCAGCCCAGCGCGAGCAGCGCCACGCCGGCCAGACCGACCACGGCACCCGTGCCGCGCAGCGCCAGGGCCCCCTTGCGACCCTCGACCAGACGGCGCAGCGACAAGGCGGCGCCGATCCCCGCACTGTGCAGCAGCGCGGTGGACAGGGCGAAGCCCAGGCCGTAGAGCAGCGGCTGCGCCGCCTCCGGCATCTCGGCGCCGTGGGCGTGGCCGTGGAACACGGCGAACAGGGCGACCACGCCGGCGGAGGCCAGCAGCGGCAGGCGGGATTGCAGGGCGATCAGGGCGCCCAGGGCGACCACGGACAGGACAATGCCAAGCTCGACCTGCGGCAGGCCGATGCCGGCCAGACCCAGCAGGCCGCCGCCGATCATCGCGCCGACGAAGGCTGCCGGCAGCGCCCACAGCGCCTTGCCGCCGCGCTGCGCGGCCCACAGGCCGACGGCGACCATCGCCAGCAGGTGATCCCAGCCGCCGACCGGATGCAGGAAACCATGGACGAGCCCGGCGTCGTGGGCGCCGAAGGTGTGGGCGAGCGCCGCGTTGGGCAGAGCGGCCAGAAGTGCCGCCGCGGTGGCCGACGCGAGAGCGAAACGTTTCATCCGTGAAAACCCCTGCTGTATCGTTGAGCGGCGCACGACCGACCCCTACCCCATCGCGCGCGAAGCGGTCGCCACTGTAGCAGAACCGTTCCGATTGGAAATGGCGGAGCGCTATGAAACTACGCCGGACCGCATGTTTGACGCATATCAATGTGCGGTTTCACCCCCCGGTCAAGATGACGCAGTTGTACTGATCGTTTCACGCTGGCTGCAAGTCACGCCGACCGTGTCACGACGACCGGCTTCCCCGCGTGAGGGCGCACGCATGTGTCTCGGCATTCCGATGCAGGTCCTGGAGACCGACGGCTTCACCGCGCGCTGCACCGGCCGGGGCGAGGAACGGCGCGTCAACGTCATGCTGATCGAGGACGTGCCGGAAGGCGGCTGGGTCCTGGTCCATCTCGACCGCGCCGTCCGCCCGCTGGAGGCTGAGGAGGTGGAGCCGCTGAACCGCGCGCTCGACGCCATCCTGCTGGCGGCGAAGGGGGAGAACGTGGACCACCTGTTCGCCGACCTGATCGAAAAGGCCACCGCATGACCTCCGTCGGTCCCGAGGCGGGCTTCGCCGCCGACGCGCGTCCCGCCTGCGGGTCCTGCGGCACGGTCTACGCCCCCGCGGCGGGCGATCCGGGACGGGACGTGCCGCCGGGAACGCCCTTCGGCGGCCTGCCGGACTATTGGCGCTGCCCAGGTTGCGGCGGCCCGCAGCATGGCTTCACCGTCGCGGCCCCGCCGGGCGCCGATCCCATGGATTTGCGGGTCGCCGCCCTGACCGCCAGCTACCGCCTGATCGCGGAGCGCGACATGGCCGGCGTTCCCATCTGCAACGCCGCGCTGTCGGTGGAGGCGCTGGGCTTCCGCCCCCATGGGCCGGGCTGGATCGGCTGCGTCATCGCCCCCTGGTTCCTCAACGCCGTGCTGATCCCGCGCGATCCCGCCCTGTGGGAGGACCGGCGCGACGGCGACAAGCTGGAGGTTGGCCTGCCCTCCGGCGCCTACCGCTTCACCGCGGCACGGGTGGGCGTTCTGGGGACGCTGGCGGTGATCCCGCTCGCCTCGGCCATGAACGTGTTCGCCGACCAGCAGGACGCTCGCGGCGGCGCCGTTCTGGCGCTCGATCATCTGATGCGGAACCCGCAGCCGGCGCCACGGCCCGAGCCGCCGCCGGCAAGCGACGCGGACGCCACGAAGCCCGCCCTGTCCCGCCGCTCCCTGTTCGGAGGTGGGCGGCGATGAGCGGGACGGGCGCCGGGCTGGAAGGCAGCGTGTCGGTGCGGCTGGAAACGGCCGCCGGACGGGTGCGCGCCGTGTCGGTGCAGGTCCGCCGCCCCGCCGCCGCCCGCGCCCTGTGCGGACGCACGCCCGACGAGGCGATGCGCCTCGTGCCGCTGCTGTTCAGCCTGTGCGGCACCGCCCAGTCGCTGGCCGCGCTTGAGGCTTTGGAGGATGCGCTCGGTCTCGACGCCCGCACGCACGCCACCGCCCGCGTCCTGCTGGCCGAGGCGGAAACCGCGACGAACCACGCGTGGCAGGTTCTGATGGACTGGCCGACCCGGCTGGGCGAGGCGCCACAACCCAGGGAACTGGCGGGCCTGCGTGCCGCGGCGGCGGCGATCCATCCCGCGCTCTACCCGGCCCGCGACGGGGTGCGTCCCGGCGGCGGTCTCCTGCGGCCCGACCGCGCCGCCCTGACCGCCGCCGTTGCCGCCCTGCGCGAGGGTGTGGAGCGCGCTGTCTTCGCCGCCCCGGTTCCTACCGACGCGGCGGACCTGGAGCGCTGGGCCGAGGCAGGCGAAACCGGCGCGGCGCGGCTGATGCAGCGCGTCCTGGCGCCGGGCATGGCCGGTTTCGGAGCCTGCGGCGTGCCGGCGCTGGAGCCACATCCGGCCCGCTGGTTCGGCGAACGGCTGTCCGCCGACGCGGCGTTTTCCGAGCGTCCCCGGCAGGACGGCGCCCCGGCCCACACCGGACCGCTGGCCCGCCAGAGCACGCACCCGCTGGTCGCCGCGCTGCTGTCGCGGCACGGCTCCGGTCTCGCCGCCCATGCCGCCGCGCGGCTTGTGGAGCTGGCGGGGTTGGCGGAGCGTCTGACGCGCTGGGCCGATCGCCTGGAGGACGCCGACCCGGCTCCGGACACCGGCAACGCGCGCTGCGGCGCGGGAAGCGGCGCCGTCGAGACCGCCCGCGGGCGCCTCGCCCACTGGCTGCGGCTTCAGGATGGCCGCATCGCCGATTGCCGCATCGTCGCGCCGACCGAATGGAACTTCGCCGCGGACGGGCCGCTGGCCCGGGGCTTGACCGGTGCCGTGGCCGACGGCGCGCTGGCCGGACGCGCGGCCTTGCTGGTGGGGGCGCTCGACCCCTGCGTGGCCCCGGCGATCACGATTCAGGACGAGGACTGACCCATGCACGAACTGGCGCTCAGCCAGGGCATCATCGATGTGATCCGCGATCAGGCGGCGGCCCAGGGATTCGCAAAGGTGAAAATGGTGCGTCTGGTCATCGGCACCCTGTCCCACGTCGAACCGCAGGCCATCGCCTTCGGCTTCGACGCGGTCAGCCGCGGCACCATCGCGGAGGGCGCCGTGCTGGACATCGAACGCCCGCCCGGTCAGGCCTTCTGCCTGTCCTGCGAGAAGCCGGTCCCGCTGCCCGAGCGGTCGGCCTCCTGCCCCGAATGCGACGGACACCAGCTCATGGTGACCGGCGGCGAGGAAATGCGCGTCAAGGAACTGGAGGTGGAGTGATGTGCACGGTCTGCGGCTGCGCCGAAGGCGAAACGAAAATCGAGGCCGGCCACGCGCACGGCCATCATCATCACCACCATGGCCATGACCATCCTCACGATCACGACCATGACCACCACCATCATCACGACCACAGCCACGAGCATGTCGGCCCGGACGGCAAGGTCTACCGGCACACCCACGGCGACGACCATGGGCATGGGCATGGGCATGGGCACGGGCATGACCACGGGACCATCGACCTCGGCCGCGGTCCGGCGGGGACGGAGGTGCCGGGCATGTCGCAGACCCGTCTGATCGCCATCGAACAGGACATCCTCGCCAAGAACGACAGCTTCGCCGCGGTGAACCGCCAGCTGTTCGCGGCGAAGGGCGTGTTCGTGCTGAACCTGATGTCCAGCCCCGGTTCGGGCAAGACGACCCTGTTGACCTGCACGTTGACCGACCTGAAGGGCCGGTTCCCGATGGCGGTGATCGAGGGCGACCAGCAGACCTCCTTCGATGCCGACCGCATCCGCGCCACCGGCACGCCGGCCATCCAGGTCAACACCGGCAGGGGCTGCCATCTCGACGCCCAGATGGTCACCCAGGCGGTGGGGCGCCTGCCGGTGGAGACGGGCAGCGTCCTGTTCATCGAGAATGTCGGCAACCTCGTCTGCCCGGCCGGCTTCGACCTCGGCGAGGCGCACAAGGTCGTCGTGCTCTCGGTGACGGAGGGGGAGGACAAGCCCCTGAAGTACCCGGCGATGTTCGCCGGCGCCGACCTGCTGCTGGTCAACAAGATCGATCTGCTGCCGCACCTGACCTTCGACGTGGCGCGCATGATCGCCTACGCCCGGCAACTCAAGCCCGACCTGCGCGTGATCGAGGTATCCGCGACCACCGGTCAGGGGCTTGAGGACTGGTACGGCTGGATCGCGGAGGGGCTTGCCAAGGCGGTCGCCGCGCGGTGAAACGGCTTCGCCTCCGGGTTCGCGGGCAGGTGCAGGGGGTCGGCTTCCGGCCCTTCCTGCATGGGCTGGCGCACCGCCTCGCCCTGACCGGCTGGGTGCTGAACGACGGGGCCGGGGTGCTGGCGGAGGTGCAGGGCGATGCTCTGGAGCGCTTTTTGGCGGCGCTCGCGGAGGACGCCCCGCCGCTGGCGCGGATCGACGCGATCGAAACGGACGCGATTCCCGCTCAACCCGATGAGACGGGCTTCGCCATCCTGGCCTCGCAGCGCGGAGCGGTGACCACCGGGATCGCCCCTGACGCCGCCGTCTGCCCGGCCTGTCTGGCCGAACTGTTCGACCCGGCGGACCGGCGCTACCGCTATCCTTTCCTCAACTGCACCCATTGCGGGCCGCGCTTCACCATCACGCGCGCCCTGCCCTACGACCGGCCGCAGACCGCCATGGCGGGCTTTCCCCTCTGCCCGGACTGCGCCGCCGAATACGCCGACCCCGCCGACCGCCGCTTCCACGCCCAGCCGACCGCCTGCCCATCCTGCGGCCCCCGCCTGTCCCACTCCATCGCGGAGGTGCTGGCCGCGCTGCGTGGCGGCCGGATCGTCGCCATCAAGGGGCTGGGCGGCTTCCACCTCGCCTGCGACGCGTTCGACGCGGCGGCGGTGGAGCGGCTGCGCGCCCGCAAGCAGCGCAACGGCAAGCCCTTCGCCTTGATGGTCGCCAACGTTGCGTCCGCGGAGCGGTTCGTGGAGATGGAAGCGGCGGAGCGGGCGTTGCTGGAGGGGGTGGCGCGGCCGGTGGTGCTGTTGCGGCGGCGTGAAGCCCCCACCCTTCCCGCTTCGCGGGCCCCTTCCCTCCCCCGCTCTCGGCGGACCGGAGGTCCGCCTGCCGCGTCAGCGCAAACCTTTGGTTTGCGCGAGAGCTTCGCAGGAGAGGGAGCTTTATCCCCTCCCCTGCGAAGCGGGGGAGGGTTAGGGAGGGGGCAAGCGTCATCCTCTTCGACACTTCCCGACGCCATCGCCCCCGGCCTCGCCTGGCTGGGGATCATGCTGCCCTACACGCCGATCCATCATCTGCTGTTCCACGAGGCCGCCGGGCGCCCGGACGGCACGGCGTGGCTGGAGCGGCCGCAGGACCTCACCCTGGTCATGACCTCCGCCAACCCCGGCGGCGAACCGCTCGCCATCGGCAACGACGAGGCGCGGCAACGGCTGGCGGGCATCGCCGACCTGATCGTCGACCATGACCGCGACATCCTGATCCGCGCCGACGACAGCGTGATGCGGGTGGTGGCGGGCGCGCCGGCTTTCCTGCGGCGGGGGCGCGGCCATGTGCCGGCCCCCATCCGTCTGCCGCGCTCCGGACCGCCGGTGCTGGCGGTCGGCGGGCACCAGAAGGCCACCGTCTGCCTGACCCGCGGCGACGAAGCCTTCCTCAGCCAGCACATCGGCGACCTCGACAACGCCGCGACCCTGGAGTTCCTGGAGGAGAGCGTCGCCCATCTGCGCCGCATCCTGGCGGTGGAGCCGGTGGCCATCGCCCACGACCTCCACCCCGATTTCCAGAGCACCCGCTTCGCCGAATCGCTCGGCCTGCCCACGCTGCCGGTGCAGCACCACCACGCCCACATCGCCGCGGTGCTGGCCGAACAGGGCGGGAAGGGCCCGGCGCTCGGACTGGCGCTGGACGGGTTCGGGCTGGGGGCGGACGGTGGGTCCTGGGGCGGAGAGATGCTGCTGGTGGACGGCGCCGGCTTCACGCGCCTCGGCCATCTGGCGCCGCTGGCCCAGCCGGGCGGCGACGTGGCGGCGCGTCAGCCCTGGCGCATGGCGGCGGCGGCGCTGGCCCGCATGGGGCGCGGCGCGGAGATCGCCGGGCGCTTCGCCGCCTGTGGCCCGGCCGAAGGCGTGCGGCGGATGATCGAGGCCGGCGTCAACGCCCCGCCGACCAGTTCCTGCGGGCGCTGGTTCGACGCCGCCTGCGGGCTGCTGGGAGTCCGTGCCTTCAACCCCGGGGGCGCCGGCTTTGAAGGCGAGGCTCCGATGGCCCTGGAATCGCTGGTGCGCCGCCCCACGGTGCTGGAGGGGGGCTGGCGGATCGACGGCGGCGTGCTGGACCTCACGCCCCTTCTCGAAAGTTTGTTGCAGATCAATGCGCAGGAAGGGGCGGAGCGGTTCCATGGAACCCTGGCGGCGGCGCTGGTCGCGTGGGCCATGCCTGAACTGGCGGCGCGCGGTCTCGACCGCGTCGTCCTGTCCGGCGGCTGCCTGATGAACGCCGTCCTGGCGGAGGGGCTGAGCGCCGGCTTCGCGGCGCGCGGCGTCACCGCGCTGCTGCCGCGCCGGGCGCCGGTCAACGACGGCGGGCTGAGCCTGGGACAGGCCTGGATCGCCGTGCAGAGTTTGCTTGAGGAAGGACCGCTCCCATGTGCCTCGCCGTTCCCGCCCGCGTGATCGAGCTTCTGGAGGACGACCGCGCCACCGTCAGCCTCGGCGGGGTGAAGGTCGCCTGCTCCCTGGCGCTGGTCGAAGGGGTGGCGGTGGGCGACTACGTGATCGTCCATGTCGGCTACGCCCTGTCCAAGCTCGACCCGGAGGAGGCGGAGCGCACGCTTGCCCTGCTCGCCGAAACCGGCACTGGCATCGGCGCCTTGCCGCCCGCTTCCGACGCCGCCTGACTTTGTGGACCCCGCCATGACCGACCGCCGCCTCTTCACCCGCAAGCTCGATCTCGCCCGCGGCGCCGTGGACATGAGCCACGGATCGGGCGGCAAGGCCATGGCCCAGCTGGTGCGGGAACTGTTCGCCGCCGCCTTCGCCAATCCCCTGCTCGACCAGGGCAACGATCAGGCGGCCTTCGACCCGCCCGCCGGGCGCATGGTGGTGACGACCGACGGCTTCGTCGTCTCGCCCCTGTTCTTTCCTGGCGGCGACATCGGGTCGCTGGCCGTGCACGGCACGGTGAACGACGTTGCCATGGCCGGGGCGGTGCCGCTCTATCTGACCGCCGGCTTCATCCTGGAGGAAGGATTTCCGCTGGCCGACCTGAAGCGGCTGGTGGAGAGCATGGCCCACGCCGCGCGCGAGGCCGGCGTGTCCATCGTGACCGGCGACACCAAGGTGGTGGAGCGGGGCAAGGGCGACGGCGTCTTCATCACCACCACCGGCATCGGCGTGGTGCCCCCCGGCGTCGCCCCGTCCGGCGAGCGGGCGCGGCCCGGCGACGCGATCCTGGTCAGCGGCACCATGGGTGACCACGGCGTCGCCATCATGTCCACCCGCGAGAATCTGAGCTTCGAGACGGACATCCGGTCGGACAGCGCAGCGCTGCACGGGCTGGTCGCCGACATGGTCGCGGCGGTGCCGGACGTCCATGTGCTGCGGGACCCGACCCGCGGCGGTCTGGCGACGACGCTGAACGAGATCGCCCACCAGTCGGGAGTCGGCATGCTGCTGCGCGAGGCTGACATCCCGCTGAAGGCGGAGGTCGCGGCGGCCTGCGAACTGCTCGGGCTCGATCCGCTGTACGTCGCCAACGAGGGCAAGCTGATCGCCATCTGCGCGGCAGAGGACGCGGACCGCCTGTTGGCAGCCATGCGCGCCCATCCGCTGGGCGCCGAGGCCGCCATCATCGGGACCGTGATCGAGGACTCGCACCGTTTCGTGCAGATGGAGACGCGCTTCGGCGGCAAGCGCATCGTCGATTGGCTGTCCGGCGAGCAGCTTCCCCGCATCTGCTGAGCCTTCGCTTCCACCGAAAGAGGCACCCCGCCAGCCCCGGCCCCGCCACCCGGCGTACCGCAATGGAACTGCGGCGGATCGGCCCAGCCGGGGGACCCCGGACGCGCCTCACGCGTTGCCTCCCCCGGAAGGCGGTCGTGTTTCCGCCAGCCGAATTGTGAGTACGGGGGATCGATGGGTATTCCGCAGTCCATCCAGTTGGGTGCTGCACCGCTGGAGCCGGCGACGCTCGCCGGCACGGCGTCCGCCGCGGAGCTGGTCGCGCGCTTGCCGGCCACGGCACCGCTGCATCGCAACCGGGTGAAACGGGCCTTCGACCTCGTGGGGTCGGTCGGGCTGATTCTGTTCTTCGGACCGCTGATGCTGATCGTCGGGCTTCTGATCACGCTGGACGGCGGCCCTGCGGTGTTCGGCCACCGGCGCATCGGGACGGAGGGCCGCGACTTCACCTGCTTGAAATTCCGCTCCATGGTGGTCAACGCGCCGGAGGTCTTCGAGAAGCTGATCGAATCCGACCCGGAGGCCCGCGCCGAGTGGGAGGCCACGCGCAAGCTGCGCAATGATCCCCGCATCACCTGGATCGGCCGTTTCCTGCGCCGCACCAGCCTGGACGAGCTGCCGCAGCTCTTCAACGTCCTGACCGGCGACATGAGCCTGGTCGGCCCGCGCCCCATCGTGCAGGAGGAGGTGGCGCGCTACCACGTCTGCTTCCCCTTCTACACGCGCTGCCGCCCCGGCCTGACCGGGCTGTGGCAGGTCAGCGGCCGCAACGACGTGGACTATGGCCGGCGGGTCCAGCTCGACACCGCCTATCTGCTGGGCTGGAGCCTGTGGGGCGACATCCGCATCCTGCTGCGCACGGTCGGCGTGATGCTCAGCGGAAAAGGTGCCTATTAAGGCGTAGAATCCCCGCGCCGGCGCTCTCCCCCGCCCGGAGAGTGGCGGCGCGACGGGTGGAGACATACATCCTATCCAGCGCGAGGCGACGGGTCCCGCGGCACCAGGGGGCAGGATTTGAGATTGCCCGGTCAACGTGCTAGGTTGCGAATGGACGACCGGCGGGACCGGCCGGAAGGCCATGTTCCGCTGTACAAACGCACATATGCACCGGCCTTGGGCGTCCGGCAGGCAAAACCCCTGGTACAATAAGGCTTGCAGTCGCGTTGATGGCTTTGATTCCGCCGGCCGGGCCGGTCAGTCAAGAGGGGCGCAGGATGGCGAAACTGCTGGCGGCGCTGTTGCTGCTGATGGTGGCGATGGGACCCGCCTGCGCGGTTGTGCCCGCCTCCCGCGCGGACACCAGCATCGCGCTGGACCATTACCGGCAGGAATTCGCGAAGGCCAAGGGCACCTCCAGCCTCCCCTCCCCGGCGGACCGCAACTATCTCCTCTTCTCCGACGTCCTGCGCCGCGTGCTGGCCGAACATGTGAAGCCGGGCACGCCGCAGGTTCTGGTCGAAAAGGCCGTCGCCGGCCTCCAGAAGAAGAAGAAGGAGGAGCCGGGGGCGACCGACCGGGCGCTGACCGAGGCGGCTCTGGACGCGATGCTGACCTCCCTCGACCCTTACTCGGCCTTTCTCGACTCGGAGCATTTCCGCTACATGCGGGAGCAGACCCAGGGCGAGTTCGGCGGGCTGGGCATCGAGGTGACGATGGACGAGGACAGCGGCCTGATCCGCGTCGTGTCCCCCATCGACGGCTCCCCCGCCGCCCGCGCCGGACTGCGCACCGGCGACCTGATCGCCCGCATCGACGAGGCGCAGGTCAAGGGCATGAACCTGCGCGACGCGGTGGCACGCATGCGCGGCCCGGTCGGCACCTCGGTCGCCCTGACCATGCGCCGCAACGGCAGCGGCAGCGGCAGCGGCAGCGGGAACAGCGGCAACAGCGGTCCCGACGCGCCGTTTCGCGTGTCGCTGACCCGCGCCATCGTGAAGATCCAGCCCGTGCGCTACCGGCTGGAGGGCGACGTCGCCTACATCCGCATCGCCGCCTTCAACCAGCAGACCTCCCACGCCCTGGACGATGCGGTGGAGGAGATGCGCCGGCAGGCCCATGGCCGGCTGGCCGGAGCGGTGCTGGATCTGCGCAACAACCCCGGCGGCCTGCTCGATCAGGCGGTGAACGTCGCCGACCGCTTCCTGGAAGCGGTGGACATCGTGTCGGTGCGCGGCCGTGACCCGGACGAGAACCGCCGCTACACCGGCACGCCGGGCGACCTGCTGGCCGGGCTGCCCATCGTCCTGCTGATCAACAGCGGATCAGCCTCGGCGTCGGAGATCGTCGCGGGCGCCCTTCAGGACCACAGCCGGGCGCTGCTGTTCGGCACGCGCAGCTACGGCAAGGGCTCGGTGCAGACCATCTCGTCGCTGTCCGGCGACATCGGCATCCGCCTGACCACGGCCCGCTACTTCCGCCCATCGGGCGGGCTGGTCGACTGCTTCGGCGTGTCGCCGAACCTGGAGATCAAGCCGGCCAACGACAACAGCGAGGAAACGCATCCCGACCCGGCGACCTGCGACCCGCACGCCACTCCGCCGCCACCGCCGCGCGCTTGGCAGATTGAGGATCTGTGCCCGGACGTGGCCGCCGCCCCGTCGAAGCCCGACGCCGACCGCCCACTGGACTGCGCCGTCGCCGCCATCCGCACCCGCCTGATGGGCACATTGATCGGGCGGCCGTAAGCCCCGCCCCTTTCAACCCCGCCCCATTCAACGATGCCCAACAAAAAAACCCGCCGCTCCAATGGAACGGCGGGCTTTTTCTTTGTGCCCCACGCACCGTTTCAGACCCTATGGGCGGATCGTGACGGTGATGGGAATGGTGCTGCTTCCGCGACCGGACGTGTGGGGATGGGTCCGCCCCGCCCCCTCACACCCGGCTGTTCGACGTCAGACCACTTCGACGCGCTGCGCTTCCGGACCCTTGACGCCCTGGCGGACGGTGACCCGCACCTGCTCGCCGTCGGCGAGCACGTCCAGGCCCGAACGCTCCAGAGCGCGGATGTGGACGAAGATGTCCTTGCCGCCGGTGGACGGGGCGATGAAGCCGAAGCCCTTCGACACGTTGAACCACTTCACGGTGCCGTCGACCGTCTCCTCGGCGCCGCCGGCGCCACCGCCGTAGCTGCCGCCACCGCCGTAGCCGCCGCCGTAGCTGTCGCTGCGCGGAGCGCGCGCCGCCGGGCGCGGGGACTCGCTGGCGGTCGAGGTGTCGACGTCGTGGATGGTGGCGACCTGCGGGCCCTTCGGGCCGCGGGACAGGTCACAGGTGATGGTGGCACCCTCGGGCAGGCTGTCGTGTCCGCAGAACTGCAGAACCGTGGAATGCAGGAAGGCATCCGGCGAGCCGTCTTCGGGCGTGACGAAGCCGAAGCCCTTGGTCGCGTTGAACCACTTGACGGTGGCGCGGATGTTGCGCTGGGTGATCTCGGGAGCGCGGAAGCTGTTGCGCTGCGGACGGTCGAACATACGTGGTCTCATCTGTCGTGATAGGCCATGCCCCAACCGGCGGAACATGGCCCCCCGAAGATGATCCGTTCCGCAGCGCTTTTCAATTGAGATCGCGCGAGCCGGAAAGAAAGATTCGGCCAAAAAGCGGCCAAAGGCCGCCCGGCGGTCACCGGGCGACCAAAAATATCGCAATTGCTGCGAGAATCGGCGGATTGCCGGTCAAGTTTGGACGGTCAG
The DNA here is from genome assembly GCF_058780635.1 of Azospirillum sp. UENF 312511. Classification (NCBI taxonomy): domain Bacteria; kingdom Pseudomonadati; phylum Pseudomonadota; class Alphaproteobacteria; order Rhodospirillales; family Azospirillaceae; genus Azospirillum; species Azospirillum sp. UENF 312511. The sequence continues at coordinate 1,465,438 of NZ_JBSNCG010000001.1, forward strand.
GCCGCACCGCAGCACTTCTTGTACTTCTTGCCGCTGCCGCAGGGGCAGGGATCGTTCCGGCCGACCTTGGGGCCGCTGCGCGGGCGGGCGCCCAGCGTGCCGTCCACATAGTACCAGCGGCCGTCCCGCTTGGTGAAGCGGCTGGTCTCGTGATGCTTCTGCGGCTTGCCGTTCATGGTGAAGTGGGCGACGAACTCGACCACGCCGTCCTCGTCCTCCGCCCGTCCGGCCTCGGTGGCACGGACTTCCAGGCCGGTCCACTGGCTGTTGGCGGCCCAGGTCTCGATCTCCTTGCGGTCGAAGTCTTCTCGGGTCTCCGGCAGCAGCGTCTCCTGCAGATAGTCGATCTTCCCGCAGGCAAAGGCCGAATAGCGCGACCGCATCAGCGCTTCGGCGGTCGGCGCCGGCGCGCTGCCGTCCAGATAGGGGCCGCAGCAGGCATCCAGGGGCTTGCCGGAGCGGCAGGGGCATTCGGTGGTGGCGGTGGTGGTCATGACTTCCGGCCTCTCGATTTGAGGGCGCCATGCATAGCGCAGCCGGCGCGCCCCGCCAAGCGTCAAGGCCTTCGATTGGTTGCGTGAATTGGCCGCCGCAAATTCCCCTGAACCGGACCGGCATTCGCGCTAACCTGTACAAAACAGGGGCGCCCGGCCCGGAGCGATGGAACCGGTGATGACCAGAAGCGGAGCCGACCTTCCCACGCGGCGCATCGCCGCCGACACCGTGCTGATCCGCCAGGGCGAGGCCGGGGACTGCGCCTGGCTGATCCAGTCGGGCGAGTTGGAGGTTCTGCTGGACGGCCCGGACGGCCCGCGCCGCCTGGGCACCGTCGGCGCCAACGCCATCGTCGGGGAGATGGCGCTGCTGGACGACGGGCTGCGCAGCGCCACGGTGCGCGCCCTGACGCCCGTCGAGGCCGTGGAACTGTCGCGCGACACCTTCCGCGCGCTGCGCGGCCGCTGCCCGCCGCTGACCTCCTACCTGCTGGAGAGCCTCGTCGCCGCGATCCGCCGCAGCTACGGCCTGTCCCAGCCCGAGCGGCAGGAGGGCGGCGCCGCCATCCGCTCCTCCGATTCCTTCGCCACGGTGGCCGACCGCCGCATGTTCCGCCACGGCCACAGCTTCTTCCGCCAGGGGGACGAGGGAACGGCGGCCTACCTGATCCAGTCCGGCTCGGTCGGCGTTCAGCGCGACGGCGCCGACCTCGGCGTGCTGGGTCCGGGGCGCATCTTCGGGGAATTGGCCCTCCTCGCCAACCGGCCGCGCGCCGCCACCATCGTTGCGCTGGAGGCCACGGTCTGCGAAATCATCCGCAAGGACCAGTTCGCCAAAGCCATCGAGACGATGCCGCCCATCCTGCGCTCGCTGACGCGCATCTACATCGAGCAGCTGTCCGGCGGACGCCTCCTGCCCCACCACGCCGAACCCGCAAGAACCGACTCTCCATGACTCCCAAGACCACCAAAGCCGTCCGCGTCAAGGTTCCCCGCCCGCAGCCCGATCTGTCCTTCGAGATCGCCTTGGGCCAGGGTCGGCTGGTCTGCGGCATCGACGAGGTGGGGCGCGGCCCGCTCGCTGGCCCGGTGGTCACCGCCGCCGTGGTGCTGCCGGCGGGCGGCCTGCCCGACGCGCTGGCCCGCGCCATCAACGACAGCAAGGCGCTGAGCCTGCGCGCCCGCGAGGCGCTGGAGCCGGAGATCCGCGCCCACGCCCTGGCCGTCGCGCTGGCCGAGGCGTCCGCGGCGGAGATCGACAAACTCAACATCCACAAGGCCACTCTGCTGGCCATGAAACGCGCCTACGAGGCGCTGCCCGGCGAGCCACCCGCCGTCGCGCTGATCGACGGCAAGTTCAAGCCCGCCCTGTCCTGCCTGATGGAGGCCATCGTCAAGGGCGACGGGCGCAGCCAGTCGATCGCCGCGGCCTCCATCGTCGCCAAGGTGGCGCGCGACCGCGAGATGATGCGGCTGGCGGAGCTTCACCCGCAGTACGGCTGGGACCGCAACGCCGGCTACCCGACGCCGGAGCATCTGGAGGCGTTGCGCCGCCACGGCGTGACGCCCCACCACCGAGTCACTTTTGCACCAGTCCGCGCCCAAATCGAACGGGCCGGCTGACCGCCGCGATTCCGGGGCAAGAAATCAGTTGACGGCGACTCGGCGGCGAATCATTGTCGCAACGACTGATTCGCTGTTTTGGTTTCGTCAATGCTCCCCCTGAACAAAATTCTCGTGGGCGATTGCATCGCCCTCATGAATGAAATGCCGGCTGAATCGGTGGACCTTGTCTTTGCCGATCCGCCTTATAACCTCCAATTGGGGGGCGAACTCTTGCGCCCGAACCATTCCCGTGTCGACGGAGTGGAAGAGGACTGGGACAAGTTCGAGGATTTCGAGACCTACGACCGCTTCACGCGGGACTGGCTCGCCGCGGCCCGCCGCATCCTGAAGCCCGAGGGATCGTTGTGGGTGATCGGCAGCTACCACAACATCTTCCGTGTCGGCGCCACGCTGCAGAATCTGGGCTTCTGGATTCTGAACGACATCGTGTGGCGCAAGACCAACCCGATGCCGAACTTCCGCGGCACGCGCTTCGCCAACGCGCATGAGACCATGATCTGGGCCTCGCGCGAGAAGGACGCCCGCTACCGCTTCAACTACGACGCGATGAAGGCGCTGAACGACGATTTGCAGATGCGCAGCGACTGGCTGCTGCCGATCTGCAACGGCGCGGAGCGCCTGCGCGACGAGGACGGCCGCAAGGCCCACCCGACGCAGAAGCCGGAATCGCTTCTCTACCGCGTCATCCTGTCCTCCTCCCGCCCCGGCGACACGGTTCTGGACCCCTTCTTCGGCACCGGCACCACGGGTGCCGTGGCGAAGCGGCTGGGCCGCAACTGGATCGGGCTGGAGCGCGACCCGACCTACGCCAAGGCGGCCACCGCCCGCATCGAAGCCGTGGAGGAGGCGCCCGACGCCGCCGTCCTGGACACGCCGCCGAAGCGGTCGGCCCCGCGCATCCCCTTCGGCTGGGTGGTGGAGCGCGGCCTGCTGCGCCCCGGCACGTCGCTGTTCGACCTGCGCCGCCGCGTGGTCGCCCGCGTGCGCGCCGACGGCACGCTGATCGGGGCCGGCCCGCGCGGCGAGCATCGCGGGTCCATCCATCAGGTGGGCGCCGCCATGGCCGGACTTCCGGCCTGCAACGGCTGGACCTTCTGGCACTATGAGGACGGCGGCGACCTCCGCCCCATCGACGTGCTGCGCGAGCGCATCCGCTCCGAAGCCCCCGTCTGATCTCCACCGCCGGACTTGAGGCGGGGCGGCCCTCCGTGCCGTCCCGTTCCCGCAAGTTCGGCATTGGAGCCCTTCATCGATTGCCGCCCGCATGCCTTGGCAGGACGGGGACGGCGTGATAGGCGTGTGCGCCATGAACAAGCTCTTCGCCACTGTCACGGCTCCGGCGCCCCGTTCGGCCCCGGCGGCGCTTTCCACCCGTTGCTTCGTGCGCGATCTGGTCATGGATGCGCTGATCGGCGTCTATGCCCACGAACGCATCAAGCCGCAGCGCATCCGCCTGAGCCTCGACCTGGACGTCGTCGCCCCCGGCGTCACCGGCGAGGACATGGCGGCGGTGGTAAAAGGGCTGGTCAGCCAGGGTCACGTCACCCTGATCGAAACGCTGGCGGAGCGGATCGCCGAGCGATGCTTGTCCGACGAGCGGATCGCCAGCGTCAAGGTGCGGGTGGAGAAGCTGGACGTGTTTCCGGACGCCGCCAGCGTCGGCGTCGAGATCGAACGCGCCCGGGCCTGAATCACCAAGCGGGCTCCTTCTGCACCGCCGCGACCCGGCCGGCCGAGGCCGCAGGCGGCGCCGTGGGTGACGCGGTCAGCGGCAGATGGATGGTGAAGCGGCAGCCGCCCCCCGGCTGCGACGCCACGGCGATGCGCCCGCCGAGAATCCCCATAACGATGTTGTGGACGATGTGCAGGCCGAGCCCGCTGCCGCCTTCGGCGCGGCGCGTGGTGAAGAAGGGCTCGAAGATGCGCTCGATCTGGTCCGGCGGAACGCCGCGGCCATCGTCGATGACGTCCAGCACGACGCCCGCCAGCACGACGCCCGCCGCGCCGGCGGAGGGCGAACCGTCGGCGCGCACGGCGATGGCGATGGTGCCCGCCGCGTCGGGCTGGAAGGCGTGCAGCAGCGCGTTGATGACCAGATTCGACACGACCTGCGACAGGGCGCCCGGATAGCTGTCCATGACCAGCCCGTCTGGACAATCCAGCGTCACCCGATGCCCGGTGCCCTTCAGGCGTGGGGCCAGACTGCTCAGAACGCTGTCCAGATAGCCGCGCAGTTCGAAGGCCCGGCGCGCCTCCGACGTCTGGTCCACGGCCACCTGCTTGACGCTCTGCACCAGCGTGCAGGCGCGCTCCAGATTGCCCAGGATGATGGAAGCCCCCTCATCGACCCGGTTCACGAACTCGTCCAGGTCGCGACGGCGAAGATGCCCATCCGCCACGTCGACCTTGAACTGCCGCACCTGTTCGGACAGGTGACTGGCGGCGGTCACGCCGATTCCCACGGGCGTGCTGATCTCATGCGCCACCCCGGCCAGCAGCGCCCCCAGCGACGCCAGCTTCTCCGCCTGGAGAAGGCTGCTTTGGGTCTGCCGAAGATCGTGCAGCGCGCGTTCCGCCTCCTCCTTCGCGAGGACCATCGCCTTTTCGGCGTATTTGCGTGCGGAAATGTCGCGCAGAGCCACGAACATCGCTTCCACGCCGTCGTGATCCATCGCCGTCGCCGACAGCACGCCCCAGAAGGGCCGCTTTTCCGCGGTTCGCAGCCGCGCCTCGACCTCCGGCAGCCGCCCGCGCCGGCGCAGGCCATCGGCGAACCCCTCCCAGTCGCCGGTCGTCTCCAGAAAATCCGGCAGCGCGCGCTCCAGCAGGGCGGCGCCGGTGGTCTCCAGCAGGTCGGCGGCGGAGGCGTTGGCGACCAGGATGCGCCCGTCGCCGCGCCGCGCGATGACGATGGGAAAGGGCGAGGAGCGCAGGATGGCGCTCAGCCGCCCCTCGCTCGCCCGCAACGCGGCGGTCTGGCGGTGCAGCGCGTTCATCGCCCCGGCGACCCGCTCCACCGCTGCGCCGATGCGGTCGAACTCCTCCAGCGAGGCGCGCGGCAGGACCACCGTTTGCGGGGTCTCGCGCAGGGCGTGCAGCGTGTCGCCGAGGCGCAGGACCGGAGCCAGCACCTGGCGGCGCAGCAACACCGTCACGCCGCCCAGCAGCAGGATGACCGCCGCTCCTCCCGCCAGCCCGACCCACAACCCGCGCCGGCCATCGGCGACCATGCGGTCCATCGTGCCGACCGTGCTGGCGGCGCCGTCGCTCGACAGGCTGGCGGCCAGCGCCTCCAACTGCCGATGGGCAAGGTCACCGTCCGCCCGAACCTGGGCCAGCACGGACAGGCGGCCCCGCTGCAGATCGGTCACCGCGCGCGCCGATGCGAAGCGGTCCAGGACGATGGCGAGGCGGTTGGGCTGAACCGCCGGTCCCGTCCTCATGGTGGAGAGGCTGTCCAGCAGGGTTTGCTGGTTGCGCAACAGCCCCATGATCTCGCTGTCCACCAGCGTGAGCCGCTCCGCCGCATCGCTGGCCACAGCCTGCCCGTAGAGCCGGCGCAGGTGGTACAGGTTGCTGAGAAAGGCATAGTCCTGGACCGCCTTGTCCGGCTCCGCCAGCAGTGCCGTGGCGTCGGCCAGCGCGTCGTCCACCCCGGCCATCTGCTCGCCGATGCCGATGGACAGCGCGTCGAGCAGGTCGGCGTGGTGGTTGCCGCGCCGCAAGGCGCTCAGCGCCTGATCAAGCGGGTCACGAGCGCTGGCGCCCGCCCCCTCCCGGGTCAGGCGGCCGGCAAGCGCCTCCGCCTCGTCAAGGGCGGCGGCGCGGCGGGAGCGGTCGCGGCCGTTCAGGATCACTTCGGCCAACCGGCCCAATTCGGCGACCGTCAGGGCGTCGCGGTGCTGGGCGCCGGCGCGTGGCACGGTGACGGTGCGCGCCTCCTCCGCAAGGCCGAGGATGCCGAGAAAAGCCGATCCGACCACCACCGTCAGCGTCCCCAGCGCCAGGACAATGGCGACGGCCAGCGTCGTCGCCACGGTCTGCAGACGGGGCTTCCGCCCGGAGCGGTTGTCCGCTCCGGCTTTCGCGGCGCCGGATGGGGGAGCCGCGCCGTGGGCGACGCCCCTCCCGGAAACCGCCGCGCCGGCCGCCGCCACGATGTCCGCTACCGCGATGTCGCCCGGCTCCACCGGCATCCGATCGTCCATTCCACCGTTCCAGCGCACCAGCCGCGGCGCAGCGCCCAACCGAGAACACCCCAGGCGATGCACCGCTCAGATGTTCTGCACGCAAGAGTAAGGTAGCCCGATCCGGCTCGAGTCCTCCAGACGATTTTCCAAAATTCGAAGACGCTGCGCCCCGTTGCTCAGAAATTAGCCGCTGCGATAATCGAGCGCGGGGCCGGAAGAGCGGCGATTTCCTGGATGAGCTTTTGCCGGAGCGCTTCGACGAAACTGTTGCGGTCCATCGCCGTCTTTACGAAGCAGTTCATGCCGCCGACCACATTCTCCTGGTAATACTCTTCCAGCCAGGGAAACTCGTCGAGGATGGCCAGGGCGTTGATGGTGATCCCCTGCCGCTCGACCCGGTCGCGGACTCCCGCGGGGTCGGGGCCGCTGTTGGAAAAGCCGTTCGACACGATGTCGATGACCTTGCGGGCGGCGTCGAAGCCGTTGCCGGCGAACAGCTTCGCCGATTCCCCGATGGCACTGCCCAGCGCCGTGGAGTCGCCCTGGAAACCGCGCGGCGCCTTGTCGATCCGGGTCGCGAAAGCGTCCACCTCCTCCGCGTTGGTCAGGGCCGTCCAGGGCACCAGGACACGCAGGCTGTGCGGGCCGGAGAAGACCACCAGCGTCGCCGCAACGCCACCCGCGGTCACCGCATCACGGACGTCCGGATCGCGGAAGGCCGCGGCGTGGCCCTGCAACTGGAACTCCAGATCGCCATCGGTGATCGAAGCCGATCCGTCCACCGCCAGAACCAGTTCCAAGGCGACGCGACGCCCGGCGGGCGCCGGCCCCTTCTTCGCCTTGGCCTCCGCCCGCTGAGGCGGCTCCGCCCGCAGGGGCCCGGCAAGCCACGCACCGGCCAGGAAGGCCGGCAGGGCCAGGATCGTCCGCCGCCTCATCTCGCTCCATCCATCTTCCGTTTACGCGTGAGCCAGGGCGTGACGCACCACCTTCATCATGACGGAGGGAAGAGCCTGCCCGCCCAGCCGGTCCACCGGAACCCACAGCCCCTCGGCCGTCCGCCAGCCGTCGCCGGCCGTGGCCGCGACAACTTCAAGTTCGAGGTGAAAATGGCTGAAAGTATGGCGGACCACGCCCGGCAGGCGCCGCCAGGAGCGATCCAGCGGCGCCGCCGCCGCGATCTCGGCCTCGGTCGGCGCGTGGCCGGCCCAGGGGGTTGAGGGCACCTCGGTCATGCCGCCCAGCAACCCCTCCTCCGCCCGGCGGCGCAGCAGCACGGCCCCCTCGGGGTTCATCAGCCAGAAGGCGACGCCGCGCCGGGTCGGCTTATCCGCCTTGGCGGCCTTGCGGGGAAGCTGCTCCTGGATGCCCGCGGCACGGGCGGCGCACCAGTCGGACCAGGGACAGAGCATGCATTTCGGTTTGCGCGGCGTGCAGACCGTGGCGCCGAGATCCATCATCGCCTGGGCGTAGTCGCCGGGCCGCTCGTCCGGCGTCAGCAGGGCGGCCAGCGCGCGCAGCTTGGGCTTCACGCCGGGAAGCGGTTCCTCGACGGCGAAGACGCGGGAGATCACCCGCTCCACGTTGCCGTCCACCACCGTCGCCTTGTGGCCGAAGGCGATGGCGGTGATCGCCGCCGCGGTGTAGGCGCCGATGCCCGGCAACTCCAGCAGAGCCACTTCCTTGTCGGGAAAGCGCCCCGCCCGCTCAGTCGCCACCACCTGCGCGCATTTGTGCAGGTTGCGCGCCCGCGCGTAGTAGCCGAGCCCTGCCCAGGCCACCAGAACATCGTCCAGCGGCGCCGCCGCGAGATCGCGCACCGTCGGCCAGCGCTCCGTGAAGGCGCGGAAGTAGGGTGCCGCGGCGGGCACTGTGGTCTGCTGCAACATGATCTCCGACAGCCAGACCCGGTAGGGATCGGCGACCTCCCCCGGCTTGGCGCGCCAGGGCAGGTCGCGGCGGTTGTGATCGTACCAGGAGAGCAGCCGTGGGGCGGCGTCGCTGGGGGCGCTTTTTGGGGCGGTGTGGGGAGGCGTCGTCATGGCGGCAAGACATAGGGCGAACCGGGACGCCGATAAAGGCCTGCCGAGAAAGGGGCACCCGCGGGCACGCTGGCGAAGTCCGGTCCGCTTGCGCTAGGGTGCGCGGACGATCACCAGAAAGCCCCGACCAGGAAGCCTTGACATGAACGGACCGCGGCGTATCGGCCAGACCGTCCCCGAGGTGGCCGGAAAGGCGCTGGGCAAGCGCGGGCTGGCCTTCGGCTCGCTCATCAACGACTGGCCGTCCATCGTCGGCCACCAGTTGAGCCTGCGCACCGCCCCCGACAAGCTGAGCTTTCCCCGCGGCAAGCGGGAGGACGCCGTCCTGCACATCCGCGCCATGGGCGCCATCGCGCTGGAGCTTCAGCATCTGGAACCGCAGATCGTGGAGCGGATCAACAGCTTCTTCGGCTACCGCGCGGTGGCGAAGATCAAGCTGATCCACGCCGCCCCGCTGACCATACAGAAGCCCACGGTGCGCCCGCGCGACCTGACCATGGACGAGGAACTGTCGGTGATGACCACCACCGCGACGGTGGAGGATGAGGAATTGCGGGCCACGCTGGAACGCTTTGGGCGCTCGCTGCTGGCCCGCCCGCGTCCGGCACCGCGCCGCCGCTAGCATCATGCGATCCCCTTCGGGCGGGAGCCGGCTCGGGCTGGGCCATACTCTTGCCGCAAAAGGGGAGTTTCGATTATACCATCAACATCTGGTAGGGATGAGGCCAAAGTGAACCGCAACCTTTTGGGCATCGTTGCTCTGATCGCGGTCGGCATGACGCTGATCATTGGGCTCGCCGTTGCCGGCTCCCGGCCGTCGAACGGACAGACTCTGCCGGTGCAGCCGCCCGTGCAGACGGCGCAGGCTCCGGCGCCCTCGACCGCCGACCTGCTGGCGGACCGGGTGCTCGGCAACCCCAACGCTCCGGTGACGATCCTCGACTATTCGTCGATGACCTGCCCGCATTGCGCCGCCTTCCACACCGAGACGCTGCCGAAGATCAAGGAAGCCTACATCGACACCGGCAAGGCGAAGCTGATCTTCCGCGACTTCCCCTTCGATCAGGCGGCGCTGCGCGCCTCCATGCTGGCCCGCTGCGCCCCGGCGGAGCGCTACTACCCGCTGCTCGACGTGCTGTTCAAGAGCCAGGGCCAGTGGAGCCGCGCCGCCGATCCGGTCAAGGCGCTGGCCCAATACGGCAAGCTCGCCGGCATGAGCGAGCAGGTCATCAACGCCTGCATGGCCAACCAAGCGCTGGCCGACGGCATCCTGCAGAGCCGTCTGGTCGGCCAGGACAAGTACAAGGTGGAGGCCACCCCGACCTTCGTCCTCAACGAGGGCGCGGCCACCATCAGCGGCGCGCAGTCCTTCGAGACCTTCGCCGCCGCCATCGACAAGCTGGTGAAGTAAGGACCGGGCAGAAGGCTTCGATCCCGTGCACTTCACGCGCCTCCGCCTGTCCGGCTTCAAGTCGTTCGTCGACGCCACCGATCTGGTGATCGAGCCGGGCATGACCGGCATCGTCGGCCCTAACGGCTGCGGCAAGTCGAATCTGGTGGAGGCGCTGCGCTGGGTGATGGGGGAAACCTCCGCCAAGCGGATGCGCGGCGACGACATGGACGACGTCATCTTCGGCGGCACGGCCAATCGTCCGGCGCGCAATCTGGGCGAGGTCGCCCTCCTCATCGACAACCGCACGCGCACCGCCCCCGCCGGCTTCAACGAGCATGACGAGCTGGAGGTGACGCGGCGGATCGAGCGCGGCAACGGCTCCGACTACCGCATCAACGGCAAGCTGGTGCGCGCCCGCGACGTCCAGCTCCTCTTTGCCGACAACGCCTCGGGCGCCGCCTCCCCGGCGCTGGTCAGCCAGGGCAAGGTCGGCCAGATCATCAACGCCAAGCCGCAGGACCGCCGCATGCTGCTGGAGGAGGCGGCGGGCATCACCGGCCTGCACTCCCGCCGGCACGAGGCGGAGTTGCGGCTGAAGGCGGCCGAAGCCAACCTCATGCGCCTCGACGACGTGATCGGGGCCATGGACACCCAGCTTCAGAGCCTGAAGAAGCAGGCGCGGCAGGCCGCCCGCTACCGCAACCTCTCCGAACAGATCCGCAAGGCGGAGGCCGTGCTCTGGCACCTGCGCTGGATCGCCCATGAAGGCGAGCTGGCGCGCGCCCGCGGCGCCTTCGCCAAGGCCGAGGGCGCGGTGCGGGAGCTGATGCTGGCGGTGACCCAACTCACCACCCGCCGCACCGACGATGCCGCCGGCCTGCCGGAGAAGCGCCAGGCCGAAGCGGCCGCCGCCGCCGCCCTGCAACGGCTGGTCATCGCCAAGGAACAGCTCGACGCCGAGGAGAAGCGGGTCGCCGAGCAGCAGCGCACCCTGCTCTCCCGCCTTCAGCAGATCGCCGGCGACCTCGGCCGCGAGGAGGCTCTGGCCGCCGACGCCGGCGACGCCCTGGCGCGGCTGGAGGCCGAGCGCGACCGGCTTCTCGAAGCCCAGGCTGACGAGGAGATGCTGGAAGAGGCCGCGCGCGAGGCGCTGGCCGACGCGCGGGAGGCGGTGGACGCGCTCGACCGCGAGCTGACCCGCCTGACCGAGCAGACCGCCGCCGACGAGGCCCGCCGCGCCGCCACCCAGCGGCAGGTCGCTGATTTCGAAACACGCGCTGCCGGGCTCGCCAAGCGCCTCGCCGAGCAGCAGGCGCAGCGCGACGCGCTGGAGCGCGAGATCGCCGCCCGCGCCGACGTGGCCGAGTCCGAACTGGCCGTCGAGCTGGCCGAACAGCGGTTGGAGGACGCCCGCGAGACCGCCGAGCGGGCCGAGCGGGCCAAGACCGACGCCGAACCCGCCCAGGCCCGCGCCCGCGAAGCCCTGCAAACCGCCGAGTCCGCCCGCGCCAAGCTGAAGGCGGAGGAGAAGGCGCTGGCCGAGCTGCTCTCCGCCGGAGCGGGGGACCTCTTCCCGCCGCTGGTCGACGCGGTGACCGTCGCCCCCGGCTATGAGGGCGCGTTGGCGGCGGCGCTGGGCGATGCGCTGACCGCCCCGCTGGACGAGGCCGCCCCGGTCCACTGGCGTCCCCTGCCGCCCTACACCGACGCCGCTCCCCTGCCTTCAGGGGCGGAGCCGCTGGCCGCCCGCGTCCAGGGACCGGAGGCGGCCGCCCGCGCCCTGTCGCACATCGGCGTGGTCGCCGACGACGCGGCGGGTGCGGCCCTGGCCGCCGGCCTCGCCCCCGGCCAGACCCTGGTCAGCCGCGACGGGGGAGCGTGGCGCTGGGACGGGTTGACCGTTCAGGCCGGCGCCCCGACCGCCGCCGCCGTCCGCCTGAAGCAGCGCAACCGCCTGAACGAGCTGCGCGGCGAGTTGGACCTCGCCGACGAGCGGCTGGAGGTGGCCCGCGACGCCCTGGACGAGGCCAAGCGCGCCGTCGAGGAGGCCGCACAGGCCGACCGCCGCGCCCGCGACGCGGTGCGTGACGCCTTCGCCGGGGTGACCGCAGCCCGCGACCGCCACGCCAAGCTGGCCCGCGAAGCCGACGCCGCCGCGTCGAAGCTGGCGGCGGTGGTCGACGGCATCGCGCGACTGGAGACCGACCGGCAGGAGGCCGAGGCCGCTCTGGAGGAGGCGCGGGAGCTGCTGGACGCCCTGCCCGACCCGCGCGAGGGCCGCGACGCCGTCAACGACCGCCGCGCCACGCTCGCTGAGCATCGCGCCGTCCTCGCCGAGAAGCAGAACGCGCTGGACCGCCTGACCCGCGAGGCGCAGTCCCGCCGCCAGCGTCTGGCCGCCATCCAGCAGGACGTCGCCTCCTGGGGCACCCGCTCCGCCGGGGCGGGCGGTCGTGTGGCCGAGTTGAAGGAGCGCGCCGCCGCCGCCGAGTCGGACCTCGCCCAGTTGCAAAGCCGCCCGGCGGCGATCGAGGCCGACCGGCAGGCGCTGCTCGGCCGGATCAGCGAGGCCGAGCGCGCCCGCAAGCGCGCCGCCGACGCCTTGGCCGAGGCGGAGAACCGGTTGGCCGAGACCGAGAAGCTGCTGAAGCAGGCCGAATCCGGTCTGGCCGACGCCCGCGAGGCCCGCGCCCACGCGGAAGCCGCCGTCTCCGCCGCGCTGCAGAACGGCCAGACCCTGACGGAGCGCATCGCCGAACGGCTAAACTGCCGCCCCGAGCAGACCCGCGCCGCCGCCGATCTGCCCCCCGACGAGGCGATGCCCGACGTGGCCGTCGTGGAATCGCGCCTCGACAAGCTGACCCGCGAACGGGAGAACATGGGGCCGGTCAATCTGCGCGCCGAGATCGAGGCGGCGGAGCTGGAAACGCAGATCGGCACGCTGCAGACCGAGCGCGAGGATCTGGTCAGCGCCATCGCCCGCCTGCGCCAGGGCATCGCCAGCCTGAACCGCGAGGCGCGGGAGCGTCTGGTCGCTTCCTTCGACACGGTGAACCGCAATTTCCAGGAGCTATTCATCCGCCTGTTCGGCGGCGGCAAGGCGCATCTGGAGCTGGTCAACGCCGAGGACCCGCTGCAGGCCGGACTGGAGATTTACGCCAGCCCGCCGGGCAAGAAGCTGCAGGTGCTGTCGCTGCTGTCGGGCGGTGAGCAGGCCCTGACCGCGCTGTCGCTGCTGTTCGCCGTCTTCCGCTCCAACCCCGCCCCGATCTGCGTGCTGGACGAGGTGGACGCGCCGCTGGACGAAGCGAATGTCGGCCGCTTCTGCGATCTGGTCGAGGACATCGCGCGGGAGGGCAACACCCGCTTCCTCATCATCACCCACCACCGCCTGACCATGGCCCGGGTGGATCGGCTGTTCGGCGTGACCATGGTCGAACGCGGCGTCTCGCAACTGGTCAGCGTGGACCTGCAGAAGGCCGAGGAGCTGCGCGGGGCGGCGTAACCGGCTCCAATTGCCATTCGCAGGCTTTCACGGCTTCATTCCGTCCTCCCGGGCGCCTAAGATAAGGCGGATGAATGACCGGCCGGTCGCCGGAAAGGGAGAATGGACGTGGAGCGGGTGGATTTCCTGATCGTCGGCGGCGGCATGGCCGGCGCCTCGGCGGCCTACGAACTGGCGGCGCACGGCAGCGTCGCCGTGCTGGAGCGGGAGAGCCAGCCCGGCTACCACTCCACCGGCCGGTCGGCGGCGCTCTACACCCAGACCTACGGGCACCCGGTGGTCCGCGCGCTGACGGTGGCGAGCTGGAATTTCTACATCAACCCGCCGGACGGCTTTTCGGAACATCCTCTCCTGACTCCGCGCGGCGTCCTGCTGATCGGGCGGGCCGACCAGACCGCCGCGCTGGACCGCGACTTCGCCGAGGGCCGTCGGCTGACCCCGACCGTGGAGCGCCTCGACCGCGCCCAGACTCTTGCCCGCGCGCCTTTCCTCAAGGCCGATTACGTGGATGGCGCGGTGTGGGAGCCGGCGGCCATGGACATGGACGTCCACGCCATCCACAGCGGTTATCTGCGCGGGCTGAAGGCGCGCGGCGGGCGGCTGGTGACCGACGCCGGGGTGACGGCGCTGGAACGGCGCGACGGGCTGTGGATCGCCACCACCCCGGCGGGCGGTTTCGCCGCTCCGGTACTGGTCAACGCGGCGGGTGCCTGGGCCGACGTTCTGGCGGGCATGGCCGGGGTGCGCCCCGTCGGGCTGGTGCCGAAGCGGCGCACCGCCATCACCTTTGATCCGGTGTTCGCCGATCCCGTGTCCGCCGACCCGGCGGATGGGGCGGGACTCGCCGGCTGGCCGATGACCATCGACGTGGACGAACAGTTCTACATGAAACCGGAATCGGCCCGTCTGCTGCTCTCCCCCGCTGACGAGACGCCCGTGGAACCCTGCGACGTGCAACCGGAGGAGATGGACATCGCCGTCGCCATCGACCGTATGGAACAGGCGGTGCGCTTTTCCGTTCGACGTATCACGCACAAATGGGCGGGCCTGCGCAGCTTCGTCGCCGACAAGGTGATGGTGGTGGGCTACGACGAGTCCGCGGACGGCTTCTTCTGGCTGGCCGGCCAGGGCGGCTACGGCATCCAGACGGCGCCGGCCATGGGCCGCACCGCGGCGGCCCTGGCGACCGGACACGGCCTGCCGCCGGAGGTTGCGGCGCTCGGCGTGCGTGCGGAGGATCTGGCGCCGGCCCGGCTGCGGCGCCCCTGACGGGAGACACGGCGATGCGCGGAACGATGACGAGGATCGGTTTCGGTGCGGCTCTTCTGGCCGCCGGCCTTCTGGGCGGCTGCGCCAATCCGGCCGCCGATCAGGCGATGGTCGCGCAGAACGCGCTGATCGGCATGCCGAAGCAGACGCTGCTGTCCTGCGCCGGCGTTCCCGAACGGCAGGCCACCGCCGGGGACCTGGAATTCTTCACCTACCGCAGCAACCGGCTGTATTCCTACCCGACCTGGGGTGGCTACGGCGGCTACTGGGGCTACCCCTATGGCGCCTGGGGCGGCTACGGCTATGATGTGAGAAGCGTCGACTGCGATGCGACCTTCACCCTGCGCAATGGCGCGGTGGAGCGCATCGTCTATGGCGGGTCGTCCAGCGGCGGAAGCCAACTCGGCCAGTGCTACGTGATCGTACAGAACTGCCTGGGGCAAGTCCCCTCACAGTCCCCACAACCCTCCATGGCCCCAGCGCGTTAAGAGTTCCAGTCCATGCGACAACTCGTCGCTGTTGCAAAGCCGCCTCACTATGACGTTTTGGTTGAGGTGGCATAGCAACCCTAGAAAAACTCTGGTAATACATCTCCAGGCATTAAGCCAAAAAAACGACATCAGCTAATTCTGCCCTGGAGCGAATCCCATGACTTTCCTGAAGCGCGCCGCCGCCGCCCTGCTGGCGACCACGGCTCTTGCCGCCGTTTCCTCCCCGTCGCTGGCCCAGGATTTCAAGGGCAAGTCCGCCGGTGACATCCTGGTGCGCGCGCGCGCCCTGGCCGTGATCCCGCAGGAAAATGGTGACCTGATCGGCGGCGGTCCGTTCGGCGGCAGCAACATCGGCAGCGTGGACATCGAGAACGATTACATCCCCGAACTCGACGTCTCTTACTTCATCACCGACAACATCGCCCTGGAGCTGATCGCCGGCACCACGCGTCACAAGGTCTCCGGTTCGCTGATCACCGGCCACGACATCGACGTGGGCAAGGTCTCGCTCCTGCCGCCGACCCTGACCGCCCAGTACCACTTCTTCACGAAGGAGCGTGTCAGCCCGTACGTCGGCGCCGGCATCAACTACACCTGGTTCTACGACGAGACCGCCGCCCGGAGCACCAACGCGGACGGCTTCACCACCAACACGGTCGACTACAAGAACCGCTTCGGCTGGGCCCTGCAGGCTGGTGTCGACGTCGCCCTGACCGGCAACTGGTCGCTGAACCTCGACGTCAAGAAGATCTTCCTGAAGACCGACGTGACCGCCAACGTCAGCGGCGTTCCGGTCACCTCGGACGTCAAGATCGATCCGTGGCTGATCGGCATCGGCGTCGGCTACCGCTTCTAATCGACGTCTCCGCGGCCTCCCCACGGGAGGCCTCGCGAGGCCACGGAATTCAGGCCGGCTACCCCGAAAGGGGTATCCGGCCTGTTCCTTTTTGCGACTTCCTCGAGCAGCGACAGTGGGTGAGCATTCCCTTTCGTGAATCCGCGCGGGAGGAAGCACAGCCATGCACATTGCCGCCGTCTTGAAAAGGAAGGGCACGGAGATCATCACCGCCAATCCGGAGGACCGGATCGATGCGGTCGCCCGCAAGCTCGCCCATCACAAAATCGGCGCCGTCCTGGTAATGCGGGATGACGGCCGGCCCGCCGGAATCCTGTCGGAACGCGACATCGTCCGCGCCGTGGCTGCGGACGGCGCCGCCGCCCTGGAGCGGCCCGTCGGCGACCTGATGACCCGCGACCTCGTCACCGGAAGCCCGGCCGACACGGTGTCCCAGATCATGGGCGTGATGACGCAGCGCCGAATCCGCCATCTGCCGATCCTGGAGGACGGCGAACTCGTCGGGCTGGTCAGCATCGGCGACATCGTGAAGGCGCGGCTGGACGACGCGGAACTGGAGGTCGAGTCCCTGCGCGGCTACGTCGCCGGGATGGGCTGAACCACCTCCGCCGTCCCATGAACGAAAACGCCCGCGGACGGTCCCGCGGGCGTTTTCAAAGGTCGAGCCGCCAAACGATCCGGTTTGACGGTCAGGCGGAGTGCGACTGCGGGAAGGCCATGGCGGCCTGGGTGCGGTTGCGCACACCCAACGACTTGAAGATCGCCGTCATGTGGATCTTCACCGTCCCTTCCGACAGGCCCAACTCGTGGGCAATCTGCTTGTTGGACTTGCCTTCGCGCAGGCGGTCCAGAACCTCGCGCTGACGCTGGGTCAGCAGATGGTCGAGCTGCGGGTCGCTGGGCGGGATGGCGCCGACGCGCACCTCGGCTTCCCCGGATTCACGCAGCACGGTCGGCGGCACATAGACACCGCCGGAGAAGATGAGATCCAGCGCGCTGAGCATGATCTTCACGCTGGAGGATTTCGGGATGTAGCCTGCGGCGCCATGCTCCAGCGCGTCGCGAACGTCGTGATGCGCCTCGGACGCCGACACGACCACGACCTTGGAGTCGGGCTGCTTTCCCCGCAGGTCTTGGATGCCGGAGAAGCCAGGCCAACCGGGCATGCGCAGATCGGTCAGGACGAGATCGTAAGTCTCGCCCTTGCCAGCCTTTTCCAGAAGCTCATCAAAGTTGCTGGCTTCCTCAAAGCTGGCCCCCTCCTTCAGCTGCTCCAGCAGCCTGCGCAATCCCTCCCGGAAAAGCACATGGTCGTCTCCGATCAGGATTTTCATCTGGTGGTGCCCCCGTACTCAGTGCTTTCAATGGTCCGAACGTACAGCCCTGACACAAGGCCAGTGTTCCAAACCTCAGTTTCGGAAAAAATGAAGGTCATTTTCAAGCATCATATGACCCAATTCCAAAAGGTGTAGAAAGTCCTTATGCCGGGTAATGACACATCAGATGTACCACGATTCGGTGGGGTTGGACAACCCGAATTTAACCTTTGTCACATAACAGGCTCTGAGCAATGGCATTACCGAGCGACAGCAATATCCATTTCGCGCGTCGTCCATCCATGACGAAAGTGAACACGATTGTATCAAGCCATAGGCTTGATCATGACAAAGAGCCGTCGTTTTCGTACTTTCTATCTTTCGCATCTCTCGAAACGAAAAGGTCGGAACCGGTGCAGCATACACCGATCCCGGACCAAAGACATAGACCCCGTAAGGCTGATCCTCAGAAGGCGGTCTCTTCCATCTCCATCAGAGGCTTGGACCCGGCCATGATGGTGATGAACAGCGCGTTCGTCTGCGGCAACAGTTTCGCCATGTAGAAACGGGCCGTCCTGATCTTGGCCTCAAGGAAGGCCGCGTTTCCCTCCCCTGCCGCCAGCTTCGCCTGGGCGGCCTTGACCATCCTCAGCCACATCCAGCCGAGCGCCACCAGACCGAACAGGCGCAGATAGTCGGTGGCGGCGGCCCCCGCCTCCTCCGGGTCCTTCAACCCCTTCTGCGCGATGATGGCGGTCGCCTGCTGAAGCTTGGCGAAGGCCTTCGCCAGCGGCAGGACGAACTCGGCCAGTTCCTCCTTTTCCATGTCGGCCTCGATCTCGGCGCCGACGGGGTGGAAGAAGCGGCGCAGCAGCCGGCCCATGTCCTGCGGCAGCTTGCGCCCCACGAGGTCCAGCGCCTGGATGCCGTTGGTGCCCTCGTAGATCTGACAGATGCGGGCGTCGCGGACATACTGCTCCACGCCGGTTTCCCAGATGAAGCCGTGGCCGCCATGCACCTGCACCGCGATGTTGGCCGACTCGAAGCCGATGTCTGTGAACAGCGCCTTGACGATCGGCGTCATGAGCTGGACGAATTCGTCCGCCTCCTTGCGCGTCTTTTCGTCGGCGTGCTTCTCCGCCACATCCAGCTTGTAGCCGACCAGGGCGCCGAGCGCGCGGGCGCCCTCGGTGTAGGCGCGGGCGGTCAGCAGGTTCCGCCGCACGTCGGGATGCACGATGATCGGATCGGCCGGCTTGTCGGGATGCGCCGTGCCCTTCAGCGAGCGGCCCTGGAGCCGTTCCCGGGCGTAGGCCACCGCGTTCTGATAGCTGACCTCGGCCACCCCCAGCCCCTGGATGCCGACGGCGAGTCGGGCCGCGTTCATCATCACGAACATCGCCCGCATGCCCTTGTGCGGCTCGCCGACCAGCCAGCCGGTGGCGTCCTCGAAGTTCATGACGCAGGTCGCCGAGGCCTTGATGCCCATCTTGTGCTCGATGGAGCCGCAAGCGACGCCGTTGCGCGGGCCGACGCCGCCGTCCTCGTTGGGCAGGAACTTTGGCACCAGGAACAGGCTGATGCCGCGCGTCCCGGCCGGCGCGTCGGGCAGGCGCGCCAAGACCAGATGCAGGATGTTCTCGGTCAGGTCATGCTCGCCGGCGGAGATGAAGATCTTCGTGCCGGTGATCTTGTGGCTGCCGTCCTCCTGCGGGACGGCCCTGGTGCGGATCAGCCCCAGGTCGGTGCCGCAATGCGGCTCGGTCAGGCACATGGTGCCCGCCCAGGTGCCGTCGACCAGCCGGCCGAGGAAGCGCTGCTTCAATGGGTCCGACCCATAGGTGGAGAGCGCGTTGTAGGCGCCTAGCGACAGGCCGGGATACATGCCGAAGCTGAGGTTGGCGGAGCAGATGAACTCCTCCAGCATGGTGTTGACCAGCTTGGGCAGCCCCTGCCCGCCATAGGCCGGGTCGCAGGACAGCCCCTGCCAGCCCGCCTCGATGTAGGTGGCGTAGGCCTCCTTGAAGCCCTTGGGCGTGCGCACCACGCCGTTCTCGAAGCTGCAGCCCTCGCCATCGCCCGACTGGTTCAGCGGGAACAGGACCTCCTCGCACAGCTTGGCACCCTCCTCCAGGACCTGGGCGATCAGGTCGGGGGTGGCGTCCTCGTAACCCGGCAGTTCGGCCAGCTTCCCCGCCCCGACGATCTCGTCGAGGACGAAGCGGACATCCTCCAGCGGAGCCTTGTAGATCGGCATTGCTCAGTCCTCCCCCATCAGTTCCGCAGCGGCTTGCCGGTGGTCAGCATGTGCTCCACCCGGTCGATGGTGCCCTCGGTGCGCACCAGTTCCATGAAGGCCCGGCGTTCCAGCGCCAGCATCTGGTCCTCGGTCACCGGCTGGGTGACGTCGGCCTTCGGCCCGCCGGTCAGGATTTCGGCCAACTTGCCGCAGACGACCATGTCGTGCGGCGTCGCCTTGCCCTGGAGCGCGAAGCCTTCGAGGAACAGCTCCAGCGCGGCTCGCCCGTTGGGGCCGGGCAGCGTGTAGGTGACTTTCTCGGGCGGGGTGTAGTTCGCGGCCAGTTCCAGCGCCTTGGCCTTGGCGTCGGCCAGCAGGCGGTCGCGGTTCATGGTGATGCCGTCGCCGGGGCGCAGGTACAGCAGGTCCTTGGCCTCCGCCGCCGACTTGGCGACCTTGGCGAGGCTGATGGTCTCGAAGGCTCCGGCGATCGGCGGCATCGGCCCCTTCGGCGTGCGGGGGTTGGCGGCGTGGCGGGCCAGCATCTCCGTGCAGCCGCCCCAGCCGGGGATCAGCCCGACGCCGACCTCGACCAGCCCCATGTAAGTCTCGGCGTGGGCCTGCACATGGTCGGAATGCAGCAGGATCTCACAGCCGCCGCCGAGCGCCATGCCGCTGGGCGCCGACACCACCGGGAAGGGGGCGTATTTCAGGGCGCGGTAGGCGCGCTGCCCGCCCTCCACCAGTTCCTCAATCTGCGGCCACAGCCCGACGTTCAGCGCGAACAGGGCGAGGCCGAGGTTGGCGCCGACCGAGAAATTGTCGGACTCGTTGTGGATGACCAGCGCCTTCCAGTCACCCTTTCCATCGGCGATCAGCTTCATCGCCTTGCCGTAGGCGGCCATGACGTCGCCGTCCAGCGCGTTCATCTTGCTGGTGAATTCGACGCATAGCACGCCGTCGCCGATGTCCCACAGGCTGGCCGAGCCGTTCTTCCACACCGGCTTCGACGCCCGCTTGATGTCGGACAGCAGCAGAACGCCGTCGGGACGCACCACGGTGTCGTAGAGGCCGGCGGTGGTCAGATGCTGGAGCTTGCCGTCCTCAACCCGATAGATGGGCCGCCCGGCGGCCTGCTCGACCAGCGGCGGGACGGGGATGCCCTCGCTGCGGCAGAGGTCGGCGAACCATTCGGTGCCCAGCCGGTCGATCAACTCGAACGGCCCCTGCTTCCAGTTGTAGCCGAGCCGCATGCCCTCATCGACCGCGACAATGCTGTCGGCGATCTCCGGCACCAGCGACGCGGCGTAGGCCAGCGTGTGGGCCAGCACCCGGCGGGCATACTGCCCGGTCCTGTCGGGGAAGTCGGCCAGCGCCCGCAGGTCGCGCCCGGCGGCGGACACGCTCTCCAGCTTCGGCTTGTCGGAGCGGCGGTAGGCGCCGGTGGACAGGTCGATGGCCTCCTTGACCTTCGCCCCGCCGGCCCAGTTCAGGCGGTAGAAGCCGCCCTTGCCCTTGCGGCCCGTGTAGCCCTCCGCGATCATTTTGGTGATGACCGGGTGCTCGCGGAAGGCGGCGCGGTAGGGGTCGTTCTCCGGCAGGGTCGCCAGCAGGCTCTTGGCGATGTGCGGCATCAGGTCGAGCCCGACGAGGTCGACCAGACCAAACACGCCGGTCTTCGGGATGCCCATGGGGCGGCCGACGATGGCGTCCGCCTCCTCCACCGTCAGGCCGAGATCGACGGCGGCGTTGATCGCCGTCTGGATCCAGTAGACGCCGATGCGGTTGGCGATGAAGCCCGGCGTGTCCTTGCAGCGGACCACGCCCTTGCCCAGCGCGCGGTCGCAGACGTCGGCGACGGCGGCCAGCGCGTCGGGTCGGGTGGCCTCGCCGCCGACGATCTCCAGCAGCCGCATGTAGCGCGGCGGGTTGAAGAAGTGGGTGATCAGGAAATCGCGCTTGAAGGCGTCCGACTGCCCCTCGACCAGCACGCCCAGCGGGATGGTCGAGGTGTTCGACGACACCACGGACCCTTCCTTGCGCACCGGGTCGATGCGGCGGTAGAGGTCGGCCTTGACCGCTGGATTCTCGACGATGGCCTCGACGATCCAATCGACGTCGGCCAGCAGGGCAAGATCGTCCTCCAGATTGCCCGGAGTCACCAGCTTGGCGTTCTTCGGGTGCATGAAGGGCGCGGGGTCGGTCTTCAGGAGCCTCTGGACGGCCCCCTTGGCGATGGCGCTGCGGTCGTCATCCTCCTTGGCGGGGATGTCGAGCAGGACGACGGGGATGCCGGCGTTGGCGAAATGGGCGGCGATGCCGCTGCCCATCACGCCGGAGCCGATCACGGCGGCGCGTTTGATCTGCATGGTTGGTGCCTCCCTGTGCCGCC
Organism: Azospirillum sp. UENF 312511; assembly: GCF_058780635.1. Taxonomy (NCBI): domain Bacteria; kingdom Pseudomonadati; phylum Pseudomonadota; class Alphaproteobacteria; order Rhodospirillales; family Azospirillaceae; genus Azospirillum; species Azospirillum sp. UENF 312511. The sequence continues at coordinate 1,487,251 of NZ_JBSNCG010000001.1, forward strand.
GCCGTCAGACCGCTTCCAGGACCGTGGCGATGCCCTGGCCGCCGCCGATGCACTGGGTGGCGAGCGCGAATTGCTTGCCCTCGCGCTTCAGCAGGGCCGCGGCCTTGCCGGTGATGCGGGCGCCGGTGGCGCCGAGCGGGTGGCCGAGCGCGATGGCGCCGCCGTCGAGGTTCACCTTGGCCGGGTCGATGTCGAGGTCGCGCATGCAGGCGATGGCCTGGGCGGCGAAGGCCTCGTTCAGTTCGATCACGTCGATGTCCCGGATGGACAGGCCGGCGCGCGCCAGCGCCTTCTGCGCCGCCGGGACCGGGCCGAGCCCCATCACCTCCGGCGCGCAGCCGGCCACCGCGACCGAGCGGATGCGGGCGAGGATCGGCAGGCCGTTGGCCTTGGCGTAGGCCTCCGTCGTCACCAGAACCGCCGAGGCGCCGTCCGTCAGGGGGGAGGAGGTGCCGGCGGTGACCGAGCCGTCGGCCAGGAAGGCCGGCTTCAGGCCGCTCAGCGTCTCGCCGCTGGTGCCGGGACGGATGCAGCCGTCGCGCTCCACGAGACCGGCGGCGGTCTGGATGGCGACGATCTCCTCGGCGAGGCGCCCGGCCTGCTGCGCCGCGGCGGCCTTGGCGTGGGACTCGGCGGCCATCGCCTCCTGGTCGGCGCGGGAGATCTCGTAGCGGCGGGCGACATTCTCCGCCGTGACGCCCATCGAGCAGTAGGCCTCCGGATAATGGTCCTTCAGGCCCGGATGGGGCAGCGGGTTGTAGCCCATCATTGGGACGCGGCTCATCGACTCGATGCCGCCGCACAGGAAGACCTCGCCCGCCCCCATCTGGATGGCGCCCGCCGCCTGATGGATCGCCTGCATGGAGGAGCCGCAATAGCGGTTGATCGTGGTGGCCCCGGCGGTCAGCGGCAGCTTGGCCAGGAAGGACACGGTGCGGGCGATGTTCATGCCCTGCTCGCCCTCGGGGAAGGCACAGCCGACGACCACATCCTCGATGTCCTGCGGGTTGACGCCCGTGCGCTCGACCAGCGCCGCGACGACGTGGGCCAGCAGGTCGTCGGGACGGACCTTCGCCAGTTCGCCCTTGTTGGCGAAGGCGAAGGGGGAACGGGCGTAGCCGGCGATGACGACCGGATTGGCGGGCGTGGTCAAAGGCGCCGAGGTCATGGTTGCGTGTCCTCCGGGGTGTGCGTCTCCGTGATTCCGTTCTTGCGGAAATGGTCGGAGATCTGGGTGTCGATGATGCGCAGCTCGCCCAGCGTCTGCTGGACGTCCTGAAGCTGCCGTTCCAGGTCGGCGATGCGGCGGCGGGCGATGCGCTGCATGAAGCGCATCTGCTCCTTCTGGATCTCGTCCGCGTCGTAGAGGGTGAGGAACTCCTTGATCTCGGCGAGGCTGAAGCCCAGCCGCTTGCCCCGGCAGATCAGCGCGAGGCGCGCGCGGTCGCGGTGACCGTAGACGCGGGCGGTGCCGTCGCGCTGCGGCGCCAGCAGCCCTTCGTCCTCGTAATGGCGGATGGTGCGGTGGGTCAGCCCGAATTCGTCGGCCAATTCCCCGATGGCGAAGGAGCGCCCGGCACCGTCAGCGCCGGGGTCCAACCCGATGTCGGCGCGCGTACCCAGCCCCATCAACCTTGCGGGTTGCGACATCCTCCCACCCTTCCCTTGATCGTCATTGGTTGACGTTTACGTAAAGGTAAGGCGCTTGCCATTTGCTGTCAAGCGGGCAGCCCGCTCTCTTTCCGATGTCCAAGGCGGGGGTGCGGCGCGGGCGCGCTGTGACAGCATGCCACGGGCGGTGCGCCTACCCAGCTATGGCAGGCTCGGGGCATTCAACAAAAAGCCGCCGACGAAACCGGGCCATAAAGGCCGGACGCAACGGCCGGTCGCAGGGCAGGACAAACCGGAGTAACGGCAAACAGGGTTGGGACAGCCGATGTCGTCGCGCGCCATCGTATCGCTAGGCGTCTGGATACTCGCCATGGTGCTGATCGGCACTTTGACGGTCGGGGTCGCGTTGCTGTTCTACGTGGCGCTGACCGCCTTCTTCGCGGTCGTGGTGGCGATCCTGATGCTCATCACCCGACAGCGCGACAACGAGCACAAGACGATCGTCTGACACCGGTCAGGACTGGGACGGCCCAGCTTGGAAACAAGAAAAGCCCCATCGCCCGCGCACGGCGGACGATGGGGCTTCTTCGTTCGATCCGCCTACTCCGGCAGGACGCGCAGGCGCGACGCGGCGGTGCGGGCCGACTGGTGCGGGCGGTAGAGGTCTTCCACGGTCGCGCCGGGCTGGGCGTAGTCGCCGGGCGTCACCGCGCGCACCAGATAGACCAGCCGGAAACGCGGCGCCTGCTTCGTCATGTCGAGCGCGGCGACGAAGCGGTCGTCGCGGTAATCGACGGCGCGCGGCGCGGTCAGCTCGCCCAGCCAGGACAGGTCGCCCAGCGGCGCCCCGCCCCCGGCGAAGCGGGCGGCCTCGATCTCGAAGCCGGCGGGCAACGGATCGGACACCAGAACCTGCCGGTCCACCGGATCGGAGGCGCTGCCCTCCAGGATCACCACCAGCCGGTCGTTCGGACGGACGGCGCCCGGATCGGCGGGGCGGCCGGTCATGTCGAACAGGCTGCGGGTCACGGTCATGCCCTGCTCCTCCGCCCCTGGCGCCGCGTCGGCGAGGCCGGACACCGACAGGATCTGGCGCAGCGGCTCGCCCCCGGCGTTGCGGATGGCCGGCGGGGCCGCCGGGTCGATGCGCTGGAACAGCGGCTTCGCCCCCTCGGTGACCTGATCGGCCCCCTGCGCGTCCTTCTGGGCGATCTTCATCGACGGCGCCCGGTCGATCAGCGCCTTGGCCGCCTGAAGAAGCCACGCCTGCTCCTGCACGCCGGTGGTGCGGACGGCGGCGTAGGTCTTGGACAGGCGTTCGGTGGCCTGGGTCAGGCGCTCCCGCTCGACCACGCCGCTCTCGCCCATCAGCGCCACCACGCCGGCCTCGTCGCGCAGGGACGAGCCGTAGTCGCGCAGGCTGGCCGACACGACGCGGGCGCCGGACAGCCGGCCGAAGGCTTCCGCCGCACGGTCCTTGTCACCCAGCGCGGCGATGGCCGTGGCGACCTGGGCGCGGGCGAAGTCGGTCTGCAGCTTGTCCCAGAAGGTCTCCTGGAAGTAGCGCACCGCACCGGCGTCGATCATCTTGGCGCGGGCCAGCACATAGAGCGCGTAGGCGCGGGCCGGCTGCTCGTCGGCCTCCACCCAGGCGTTGTCGAGCGCGCCGCGCAGCCCGTCCAGCCCCTTGCGATACGGCCCCTCCGGCACGCGGTAGCCGGCGGCCTTGGCGCGGCCCAGGAAGTCGAGCGCGTAGGCGGTCAACCAGGAATCGGCCTCCCCCTTCGGCGACCAGGCGGCGAAGGCGCCATCCATCCGCTGGAAGGTCAGCACCCGGTCGACCGACCGCTGGACCCGCGCCTTCACCCGCTCGTCCGAGGCGACGCCCAGCGCCACCGCCACGTCGCCCAGCGACAGCAAGGGCAGCGCGCGGCTGGCGGTCATCTCCAGCCCGCCGGGGCCGCCGCGCTCCAGCGCGGTCAGCAGGCCGGGAATGTCGAGGTCCGGCAGGTTGCCGAGCGACAGGGCCGCCGTCGCGGTCTCCGGACGCAGGCCGTTCAGCAGGTCGGCGGGCAGCTCGACGCTGCGCTCCGGGGCGAGCATGGAGGCGGTGCGGCGGGTGACCAGCGGCGAGGCCGGACGCACCGGGATTTCCCACTGGCGCGTGATGCGCAGGCCGTCCGGCCCGGTCACGTCAAGCGCGATGTGGCCGGTGCCGACGCCGTTGGCGGTCAGGACCCGCCCGGCGGTGGCCCGCTTGCCCTTGCCCAGCTCCGGCACGGCGATGTTGCCCTCACCGAGCGACACCGCGCCGCTGGCGATCAGGGAGATGCTGTAGGCGCCCGCCGGCCCGGCGACGTTGTCGAGCGTCACCGGAACCACCGCCCGGTCCCCCGGCGCCAGGAAGCGCGGCAGGCCCAGGTCGGCCAGCACCGGATCGGCGACCAGCATGGAGGATTCGGAGCGGCCCAGCTTGTCCCCGCTCCAGGCCACGGCCATCAGGCGCAGCCGGCCCTGGAAATCGGGGACGTCCAGCGGCACCGCCACCTTGCCCTCCGGACCCACGGTCAGCACGCCGGAGAACAGGGAGACGACGCGCTCCGACTTCTGCGGAACGGTGACGCCGACCTGACGCAGCCGCGGGGCAGCGCCGGGGCGCGTGCGGGTGGCGTCGAGGACTGCCGGATCGATCAGCCGCCCGAAGGAATCGCGCAGTTCCACGCCCAGGCGGCGCTTGCCCAGATAATGGTCGATGGGATTTGGCGAATGCTGGTCGGTGAGCTGGAGCACGGCATCGTCAACCGCGGCGACCGTCACATAGGCCGGTTGGCCCTCCGGCGCGCCCTCCACCACCACCTCGGCGGTGACGGAGCGGCGGGGCTCGGTCTGGGCCGGGGCGGCGACGCGCACGTCCAGCGCCCGCTCGTCCCCGTCCACCGCCAGCCAGGACAGGCCGACGGCGCGGCGCGCCACGCCCTTCGACGGGCCGCCCGCGGCGTCCGGAGCGCCGAAGGCGGTCGCCAGCACATAGACGCCGCCGGTCCAGGTCGGATCGACGGGGATTTCCAGGAAGGCCCCCTCCGGCCCGATGCGGCGGGTCGAGGCATCGCGGATCTTGCGGTCGGCGACGGTGATCAGCACCTCGCTGTCGTAGGGCGGCTTGACATAGACCCAGGCGGTGTCGCCGCCCTTGTAGGCGGGCAGCATGACGGTCACGTCCACCTGATCGGGACGCTCGCCGGCGGTCGGGGTCATCCACCAGCCGGCGGCGAAGCGCAGGCTGCTCGCCACGCCGGTCTTGGGGTCGAACACCTCCAGCCGGTAACGGCCGGCGGTCACCGGGGCCTCCACGGAAGCCGGCTTGGCCGCCTGGGCGGCGAGCGTGCCGCCGGTCACCCGCTGGTCGCGCACCGTGACCTTGTAGTCCCACCGCCCGTTGGCCTCGAACCAAGCGTAATCGTATTCCTCCTCGAACAGCTCGTAGGAGAGGTCCTCCTTGTCCATCGGCTGGCCGTCCGGCCCAACCGCCACCACGTCGAATCCGGCGGTGGCGCCTTCCGGCACCCCGTCGCCCTCGAAGCGCGGGCGGATGCCGACGGCGAAGGGCTGGTGGCGCACCGGCAGGACCAGATCGCGGCTGACCGAGCGGCCCCCGATGTCCAGCAGGGTGGCGCGGACCACCGCCTCCAGCGGCTTGGTGCTCTCCGGCGCCTTGGGCAGCGCGAGATCGGCCTTGGCCTGCCCGTTGCGGTTGGTCGTGAAGCCCGGCAGGTCGGCGCGCAGCGGCTTCACCTCCTCCTGCGTGAGGCCGAAGCGGTAGCCGGGGAGGTTCGGGTAGGGATTTGCCGCGGCGCGCAGCGTCACCGCCAGTTCGCCTGGCAGGCCCGCCGCCGGAGCGCCGTAGAGGAAATGCCCGTCAATGGTCAGGGTCGTCTTGCCGTCCGCCGGAAGCTCCGCCGCCTCGGCCGCCAGGGCAACCTCAAGGCGCGGCGGCACGAAGTCCTCGACCAGGAACTCGGCGCGGCCCAGCACCGGCCCCATGGTGTTCGGCTGGCTCCCGGCCTCCGGCTCGCCGTGGGCGGTGACGGCCCAGGTGCCGGTCATGGCGTTGGCCGGGATCTCGACGCGGGCGGCGAAGCTGCCGCCGCCGGATTCGGCGAGCGGACGGCGATCCACCTCGAAGCCGTCCGGACGCTGGATCTTCAGCGTGACGGGACGGCCGGTGACCGGCTTGGCGTCGGCGTCGCGCAGCAGCGCCGCCAGATGCACCGTCTCGCCGGGGCGGTAGATGCCGCGCTCGGTGTAGAGGAAGGCGTCGGGCTGGCCTGGGACCGGACGCGCCGGGACCGCCACCGCGACGCCGCCCGGCGCCGCGTTCGGCGCCCCGGCCGCCGGCGGCGCGTTGGCCAGCGTCGGCGTGACGAGGTCGAGGAATCCGAAATCCCCCGCCCCGCGGTAGGCGAACAGCGCCTGCACCGGCTCACGCCCGGCGGCGCGCAGGGCGGCGAGGTCGAAGCGCGCCAGCCCGTCCGCACCGGTCAGCGCCTTGCCAAGCTCCTCGTTGTTGCGGGCGAGCAGGCGCAGCTCGACGCCGGCCTCGGGCGTTGCGCCCTTGACGGAGCGGGCGAAGACGACCAGCGCGTCCTCACCGGTGATGGCGTTCAGGCCGAGGTCGGAGACGACGAACCACTGGGTCGCCTTGTGGTCCCAGCCGCCGGGCTTGATGTCCTCGGTGCTGGCCACGGCGATGTAGACGCCGGGCTCCAGCCGGCCCAGGACGGCGTCGATCGGAAAGGGCGTCACCACCGCCTGGTTGCGGCTGTTGCTGATCGCCATTTCCCCGCGCCACACCTCCTGGCCGGAGCGGTCGAGGATCTCGCCGACCTCGTGGTCGGACATCTGCTGGCCGATGCGGCCGAAATAGATCTTCTCAACCAGACTGCGGTCGTTGATCCGCAGCACCTGGAGCTTCGCCCGGTCGAGGTTGATGGAGCGCAGCGGCAGCCCGTCGGCGCCGATGCGCGGCAGGATGTAGCCCGCCCCGCGGAAGGCCAGCGCCGGCTTGCGGTTCGGCACCTCAATGTCGCGCGCGTCGGGGTTGGGCAGGCGCTTCCCGTCGCTGCCCGGCAACCCGTCGCGCAGGGTGATGCGGTAGCTCTGCCCGTGCTTCAGCCCCTCGACGCAGAGCGTACGGTCGCGGGCGACGGCGGTCCCGTCGAAGGCCGCTCCACCACCGGCAGGCGTCACCTCCACATAGTCGCGGTAGTTCACCGCGCGCGACTTCTCCAGCCGGTCGGTGAAGGTGAAGCAGGCCTGCGGCACGTCGCGCTCCGCCACCACCTCGGCGGAGGAGACGCCGAAGGGCACCGGCTCGGGCGGCGCGTCGGCGGCGATGACGGGGGTTGAGGACGCGACGAGGACGGCACAGACACGCGCCACTGCACGCAACATTCGATCTTCCCTGGACCAGCCGCCCGGCGCGGCGCGCGCGGGCCTATGCGAAAACTCCGGGCCTGCGAAAACACCGTTTTCGGCAAACCGGCGCGGAGTATGCCGAAGCGCCCCTGGTTTCGCCACGGCTTTGCGGCCCCGCCCGGAAAATCCCGCAAGGTGGATTTGGCCGCGGATGGGGTGCGGATCAGGCGGCGAATTCCAGCGTGAACTGGCTGCCCTCGCCGGGCCGGCTGTCGATGCGCAGGCGCCCGCCATGGGCCTCCATCAGGGATTTGACGATGGACAGGCCCAGCCCGCTGCCCTGCCCCGGCAGCGTCACATGCACCTCGGCCTGCCCAAAGGGCTCCGCGGCCTGATGGAGCTGTTCCGGCGTCATACCGATCCCATTGTCCGTCACCCGGACGCGGCAACCGCCGCCCGGTCCGCCGCCGACCGTCACCAGGATTCGCCCGCCGTCCGGCGTGAAGGTGATGGCGTTGGCCAGCAGGTTCAGGAGCATCTGCTTCAGGGCGCGCTCGTCCGCCGAGACGCTGTGGTGTCCCGGCTCGACGTTCATGTCCAGCCGGATGCGTTTGGCGTCGGCCTGCGGCGCCACCATGCGGAACACCCATTCCACGATCGGCGCGACGTCGAGATCCTCGGGGTGCAGCGGCAATGTCCCCGCCTGGAGCCGCGACAGATCCATGATGTCGTTGATCAGCCCCAGCAGGTGCCGCCCGATTCGTGGATGTCGCCGGCATAGTCGGCGTAGCGCCCCCCGCCTGCGGCCCGAGCATCTGGTCGCGGATGACCTCCGAGAAGCCAAGGATGGCGTTCAGCGGCGTGCGCAGCTCGTGGCTGACGCGGGCCAGGAAATTGCGGTTCAGGGCCAGTGCGGCGCGCAGCCGCTCCGCGGTGCGGTGCTGCACCAGAAGGAACAGCGTCACCAGAAGGATGGACGCGGTCAGGATCGTCGCCAGCAGGAACAGCGTGTTGCGCAGGTCCGCCACTCCCTCCTCGATGTCCACCTGAGCGACGCCGACGGTGGCGACCAGCGGATAGTTCTCCACCACGCGATAGGCGAAGGCGCGCAGGACGCCGTCGGTCTGCGAACTCCTGCCAATAGACGCCGGCCAGCGAACGGCCCAATTCCCCCCACAGGCGGGACTGGGGGATGGCGAGGCCGACCGCCTCGACGCCGCGCGAGGCACCGCGGGCGCGGATCACCTTGTCCATCCCGATCAGGGTCACCGCCCCCTGCGGCCCCAGGTTGGCCTGCTGGTAGAATTCCCCCAGGATGTCGGGATCGATGTTGGCGATCACCAGACCCGCGAAGCCGCCGTCCCCGTCGGTCAGCCGCCGGCTGAAGCGCAGCAGGGGGCCGCCGCCGGTCGTTCCGGGAAAGGAGGTGCCGATGTGCATCAGGTCGCGGCCGGTGCCCTGGTGGAAGGCGAAGGCCGGCTCGTCCCGCTCGTTCGTCCGCCCGCCCGGCCCTTCGCTGCGCAACAGCACGGCCCCGTCGGCGTCGAGCACGGTGAAGTGATGGATCAGCGTCGGATCGTAGAGCGTCTGGTCGAGGAAGTTGCGGACGCCGGGCAGGCCGTTCTCGCCGAATTCCAGCGCCAGGGAGCGCAGCGTGATGTCCACCTCGTGCACCGCGCGGTGGGTGCTCTTGGCGAAGGCCCGGACCATGATCTCGGCCTTCGCCACGGCCTCCCGCGTCTGGCCGTCCATCAACTCGCGCACCACCTGAGCGTGCGCTCCCCAGACCACCGTGATCGCGACGGCGGCGATGGCGAACACGCACCAGCGGAACGAGATCGGCAGGCGCATCCCGGCTCTTCCACAGGCGGTCCACCGCGGCCGGTCCGGACAATGATCCGTTCCGGCCCGGCATCGACCCTAGAGCACCAGGGGTATCACGCTATGGAAGCGCCGGGCAAGCCCTTCCATCCCGCGTTGATGGAGAGCGCGCCCCGATCATCGCCGCGCGAAATAAGCGGAAAGCCGCTCAACCGCGCCATCGAGGATCTCGTCCTTCTTGGAGAAGCAGAAGCGGATGAAGCTGCGCGGCGCGTCCTCGACGAAGAAGGCGCCGACGGGGATCGCCGTCACCCCGGCCTCGGCGGTCAGACGGCGGCAGAAGTCCTCGTCGTTCCCGTCGAAGCCGAAGGGCGACACGTCGGCGACCACGAAATAGGTGCCGGCGGACGGAAGCACCTCGAACCCCACGGCGCGCAGCCCGTCGGCCAGCCGGTCGCGCTTGGCCTGCAACCCCGTGGCCAGCCCGGTGAAGTAGGCGTCGTCCTTGCCCAGCCCATAGGCGACCGCCGCCTGGAGGTTGGGCGGCGTGGTGAAGGTGATGTACTGGTGCGCCTTGACGACGGGCTGGAGCAGGTGCGGCGCACCGGTGACGTAGCCGACCTTCCAGCCGGTCAGCGAGAAGGTCTTGCCGGCGGAGCCGATCTTCAGGCAGCGGTCGCGCATGCCCGGCAGGGTCATCAGCGGGATGTGCGCAAGCCCGTCGAAGATGATGTGCTCGTACACCTCGTCGCAGACGGCGAAGGCGTCGAAGCGCTGGACGAACTCCGCCAGCAGTTCCAGCTCCGCGCGGGTGAAGACCTTGGCGGCGGGATTCAGCGGGTCGTTGATGAGGACGAGCTTGGTCTTGGGCGAGAAGACCGCCTCCAGGTCGGCGCGCGTGAAGCTCCAGTCCGGGGCTTTCAGACTGACGAAGCGCGGCACGCCGCCGGCCAGCCGGACGATCGGCAGGTAGCTGTCGTACATGGGCTGGAACAGCACGACCTCGTCGCCCGGATTGATGAGGCCGAGAAGGCTGGCGGTCAGCGCCTCGGTGGCGCCGGAGGTCACCATCACCTCGGTCTTCCAGTCGATGTCCAGCCCGTAGAAGCGCTTGCCGTGCGCGGCCACCGCCTGGCGCAGCTCCGGCGTGCCCATCATCGGCGGATACTGGTTCCAGCCCTCCAGGATGGCCTTGGCCGCCACGTCCAGCACATCGGCGGGGCCGCGCTCGTCGGGAAAGCCCTGGCCGAGATTGATCGCCTTGTGCTCGTCCGACAGGCGGGACATCACCTCGAAGATCGTCGTGCCGTAGCTCGACAGGATTGCGTTGCCGGACTTCACCTTGAGCCTCCTGAACACCGAAGCGGACAGGAATGCCGCAGCCGGGCTGCGCTGTCCAGCGCCCCGTCCGCAGACCGGCCCGGCGGCGGTGGCGGAGGTTTCGCGGCCAAGCAGTGGCGGTCAGGCAAATGACGGTCAGGCGGTAGCGGCGGCCTTGGCTCTGGCGGCGTTGCGGCGGTGGCGCAGCTTGACGCGGATGCGCTCGACGGGGCTGAGCAGCCGGGGATGGCGGCGCTTCAGCCGCACGAACAGGCGGCGCGCGTCCGCGGAGTTGCGCAACAGGATCACCCCCCCGGCAAGCGCCACCGGAAAGCCGAACGGCCCCGGCAACGGCGACATCAGGGCGCCCAGGCCGATCAGGCTCCACCCCGTGCCGATCAGAGCGAGCTGCCGGACACGGGCAAGCGTGGGCCGGGTGAGCAACGACCGGGGGATGGCGGCACGACGATGCATCGGGACTCCTCCTCCTGTGCCAGCAGCCATATGGGGGCGTCCGGACACGGGGAAAGAGGCCGGGGGATGTGACTTTTCGGGGGAGGCGACGGGCAAAAGGGGTGCGTCAATGCAACGGCATGGCGCGGCCGGGCGGTCCCAGGACGAACAGCGCGGCGGTCACCTCGGCCGGGGCCGGCGCCCATTCGAAGTCGCGCATCAGCTCGCTGCGCGCGGCGTCGGCGCGCTCCGCCAGGGCGTTGCAGTCGGTGCACCCCGTCCGCCGGGCCGGCCTGCGGCAGCGCCGGTCGGCGCAGCTTTCCAGCATCAGGCGGATCATCCGCTCCCGCTTGGCGGCGTCGACGAAACCCGACTGGTCGAAATACAGTTTGGTGAAGGCGACCTCGGTCACCGTGGGCGCGTCGCCCTGCTTGCCGACCAGCACCGCCGACACCAGTTCAACGCAGCGACCGGCGTAGTCGGGGATCGGCGCCGTGCCGTCGTCGGCGCGGTCGTACTGGCGGCTCGGCAGCTCGACCAGCCGCCCGGTCAATTCCTTCACGAGGTAACGGCGCCACACCGGCATATCCGCCTCCCGTCTGGTTTCCCCATGGGCTGAAAAAAGGGTACACCAGACCGGACCGCGACGGAACAGCCCCTTTCCGGCTTCGGCCGGGACCGGACAGCACTCACCGGAGGAGAGGCGCGGCTCAACCTTCGGGAACGGGAAGGGTTTAGCCTGATGAAACTTCTGCAATTCGGCCCGCCGGGCCATGAGCGTCCGGGCCTTCTGGACCGCAACGGCGTGATCCGCGACCTGTCGGGCGTGGTGTCGGACATCGGCCCGGCCACGCTGACCGAGGACGGTCTGGCCCATCTGCGCACGCTCGACACCGACCGGCTGGCCCAGGTGCCGGACGGAACCCGGCTCGGCCCCTGCGTTGCCGGGGTGTCCAAGGTGGTCTGCGTCGGGCTGAACTATCGCGCCCACGCCGCCGAATCCGGCCTGCCCGAGCCGGCGGAGCCGGTGCTGTTCATGAAGGCGACCACCTCCATCTGCGGCCCCAACGACCCGGTCCAGATGCCGCGGGGCGCCACCAAGCTCGACTGGGAGGTCGAACTCGGCATCGTCATCGGGCGCACCGCCCGCTACGTCGATCAGGCCGACGCCTTCGACCACATCGCCGGCTATTGCGTCCTCAACGACGTATCGGAGCGCGCCTTCCAGACCGAGAGTACCGGCCAGTGGGTCAAGGGCAAGAGCGCCGACAGCTTCTGCCCGATCGGCCCCTGGATGGTCACCCGCGACGAGGTGCCCGACCCGCAGGCGCTGCGCCTGTGGCTGGAGGTCGACGGCCAGCCGATGCAGGACAGCACGACCGCCGACATGATCTTCGGCGTCGCCGAGATCGTGTCCTACATCAGCCGTTTCATGACTCTTCTGCCGGGCGACGTCATCGCCACCGGCACGCCGCAGGGCGTGGCCCTAGGCCGCGGGCCGAACCACCCCTGGCTCCAGCCCGGCCAGACCATGCGCCTGGGCGTCGAAGGGCTGGGCGAGCAGCGCCAGTCCGTCCGCGCCTTCGAAGGCTGAGCGGCGCCGGGACCGGAATGGGAGTGTCTTCGATGAAGCGAACAAGCCGTCTGGCCGCGTGGCTGCTCGCCGCCGGTGTCGGCACCCTGGCGGCCTCCGGGGTCGCGTCCAGCGCCGCCCGGGCCGAGGATGGCGCCGCGGCGCTGGCCGGAAAGACCTGCGGCACGCTGGCGTCGCGGGTGGCGGAGATTCCCGGCTCCGGCCCGGTGTTCCTGCGCAGCTACGACAGCAGCTTCGGCGTCGGCCAGACGTCGGAGCTGCCGCTGCGCGAGGCCGCCTTCACCTACGACAACGCGCTGGCCGTCATCGCCCTGGTCGCCTGCGGCAAGACGGAGCCGGCGCTGCGCATCGGCAAATCGCTGCTCTCCGCCGCCACGCTGGACCGCGCGCGACGCCAGGGGCGGCTGCGCAATACCTACCGCGCCGGTGCCCAGACCCAGAAGCCGATCCCGCCCAACGGCTGGTGGGACGTCACCGCCAACCGCTGGTTCGAGGACGCCTATCAGGTCGGCTCCGCCACCGGCAACGTCGCCTGGGCGGGACTGGCCCTGATGACTCTGGGCGAGGCGACCGGCGAGGAGCGCTTCCGCAATGGTGCGGCGGAGCTGGCCCGCTGGGTGGTGGCCAACACCGCCGACCCGCGCGGGCCGGGCGGCTTCAACGGCGGCGTCCAGGGCTTCGACGACAAGCCGCAGGCGCTGACCTGGAAGGCGACGGAGCACAACACCGACCTCGTCGCCCTGTTCGGCTGGCTGGAGCGCAGCGGCACGGCCGGCGACTGGGCCGGGCCGGAGAAGGCCGCGCGCGGCTTTCTCGACCGCATGTGGGCGGACGGCGGCGGGCACTTCCCCACCGGCACGGCGCCGGACGGAGTGACGGTCAACCGGGCCACGTCCGGTCTGGACGCCCAGCTCTGGCCGCTGCTGCTGCGCGGCGCGCCGGAGGCGTGGCGGGCGGCGCTGGATTATGCGGAGAAGGCCCACGGAGTCGACGGCGGTTTCGACTTCAACGACGACCGCGACGGGATGTGGGTGGAAGGCACGGCGCAGGCCGCGCTGGTCTACCGCCTGCTGGGCCGGCCCGACGCCGCGCAGCGGCTTCTGGCCGAGGTCGGCAAGGAGGTCAGCCGCGGCGGCCATGTCTGGGCGACGCGCGAGGACAGCATCACCACCGGCCTCGCCATCGGGCCGGACAGCACCACGGACGATTTCCGCTACTACCGCCGCCCCCACTTGGCGGTGACGGCCTGGACGGTCCTGGCCGCGGTGGGCTGGAACCCGTTCACCGGTGAGCGGGTGAAGTGACGAATGGAAAGCCCCTCTCCCGCCTCGGGAGAGGGTGGCGCCGAAGGCGCCGGGTGAGGGTCGTGCAAGGATCAACGCGCTGATCCGTTGCCGCACCCTCACCCTTTCCACGCCTCGCGCGGGCCCCTTCCCTCTCCCGGGGCGGGAGAGGGAGAGGTTCAAAGCCTTACTTGCGGACCTTGTTGATCTCGCCCTGCAGCTCGTTCAGCAGGTCGGCGCCGCCGTCGGCGGCGAACTTGTCCATGGCCGGCTTGACCATCTCACGCATGCGGCCCAGCTCGGCGTCGCTCAGCTCGTTGATCTGCATGCCCTTGTCCTTCAGGTAGGCGATGCTCTGCTTCGACGCCTCGCGGCTGTCCTTGCGCTCGAAATCGCGCGAGGCGACGGCGGCCTCGTTGATGATCTTGCGCTCGTCGTTGGACAGGCCATCGTACCAGCGCTTGGAGGCCAGCACGATCCACGGGCTGTAGACGTGCTTGGAAATGGTCAGGTACTTCTGGACCTCGTAGAACTTCGAGGACTGGATGGTGGTGACCGGGTTCTCCTGGCCGTCCACGGTGCCCGTCTCCATGGCGGTGAACAGCTCGGAGAAGGACAGCGGCACGGCGTTGGCGCCGAAGCCGTTGAACATGTCGATGTAGACCGGGTTCTGCATGACGCGCAGCTTGATGCCCTTCAGGTCCTCGACCTTCTCGACCGGGCGCTTGCTGTTGGTCAGGTTGCGGAAGCCGTTCTCCCAGTAGACGAGGCCGACGAGGCCCTTCTCGTTCAGCTTGGCCGCCAGCTTCTGGCCGAACGGGCCGTCGAACACGGCGTCGGCCTCCTGCTCGTTGTTGAACAGGAAGGGCAGGTCGAAGACCGCGAAGTCCTTGACGATGCCGACCAGCGTGGCGGTCGAGCCGACCATCATCTCCTGCGCGCCGCCGATCAGAGCGTTCTGCATCTGGATGTCGCTGCCCAGGCTGGCGTCGGCGAAGCCCTTGACCTTCAGCTTGCCGCCGGAGCGCTTGGACATCTCTTCGACGAAGAACTTCACGGCGCGGCCCTGGTTGCTGCTCTCCGACAGGCCGTAGCCGAAGCGGATCAGGCGCGGCTTGATGTCCTGGGCGGAGGCGGCGACGGGGGCGAGGATGGCGGCGGCGAGGCCGGTCGCCAGAAGGACGGAACGGAGCAGCTTCATGGGTCGGTTCTTCCCTGTGAGCGTTTGTGATTAATGGCGGAAAAAGGCCAGCGGGGCCGTGACGATCTCCGGAACGGCGATCAGCAGGCACAGCAGAAGCAGGTAGGTCAGCAGGAACGGCCAGATGCCGCGCGTGGCGCTTTCCAGCGAGATGCGGGCGACGCCGCACACCACGTTCAGCACCGTGCAGACCGGCGGATGGATCAGGCCCAGCGTGCCGGTCAGGACGAACATCACGCCGAAATAGGTCGGGTCGATGCCCGCCGCCGCCGCCAGCGGGGTCAGCACCGGGCCGAGCACCAGGATCGTCGGCGTCAGGTCCATCACCGTGCCGACGGCGAGCAGCAGCAGCGTGATGGCGACCATCAGCAGCTTCGGCTCGTGCAGCAGCGGGGCCAGCATCTCGTTCATCTGCTGCGGCAGGTCGGCCAGGGTCACCATGTAGGACGACACCAGCGCCGCCGCGCACAGGAACATCACCGTGCTGGTGGTGCGCGCGGCCTGGACCAGCAGCGGCACCAGATCCTTCAGCGTCACCTGCCGGTAGACGAACAGCGCCACGACCAGCGAGTAGACGGCGGCGACCACCGCGGCCTCGGTCGGGGTGAAGATGCCGCCGCGCAGGCCGCCGATGATGATGACCGGCAGGGCCAGCGCCCAGACGCCCTCGACCAGCGCGGTGCGGCGCTCGCTCCAGCTCGCCTTGGGCTGCAGCTTCACGGTCATGCCGCGCACCACGAACATCCAGGTGATGACCAGACCGGCGCCCATCAGCAGGCCGGGCACGATGCCGGCCATGAACAGGCCGCTGATCGAGGTGTTGGTGGTCACGCCGAAGATGATGAAGGGCATGCTGGGCGGGATGATCGGGGCGATGATGCCGCCCGACGCGATCAGGCCGGCGGAGCGCGGCACCGGGTAGCCGTTGTCGCGCATCATCGGGATCAGCAGCGTGGCGAGCGCCGCGGTGTCGGCGATGGCCGAGCCGGACAGGCTGGCCAGCATCACCGACGCGCCGATGGTCACGTAGCCCAGACCGCCGCGGATGTGCCCGACGAGGCTGACCGCGAGGTTGATGATCCGCTGCGAGATGCCGCCGGCGTTCATCAGCTCGCCAGCCAGGATGAAGAAGGGCACCGCCATCAGCGGGTAGTTGTCGGCGCCGCTCAGCATGTTCTGGGCGACGAGCTGGGCGTCGAAGAAGTCGAGATGCACCATCAGCGCCACGCCCGTCAGCATCAGGGCGAAGGCGATGGGCATGCCGAGCAGCATCAGGCCGAACAGCGAGGAGAGGAAGACCGCAAGGGCCATGGAACGGGCTCCGCTTTCAGAAGGCCGGACGGAATCAATGCTCGGCGATGGCGCCGCCCTGCGGGGCGGTGACGCCGTGGGGGTCGCCGTTGCCGGGGATGTGCGCCGTCGCGTCGCCCGACAGGATTTTCCAGAGGTTGGCAAGGATCGTCAGCGCCATGGCGATCGCCGGGAAGAAGCCCGCGGCGGCGTAGAAGGCCATGGGGAAGCTGAGCACCGTGGAGCGCGTCTCCATCCCGATCAGAAGCTGGAACCAGCTCCCCTGGATGAACAGCCACAGCGCGTAGATCATCAGCAGATGGCTGATGATGGCGCAGGCCCGGCGGACGCGGGCCGGCAGGCGGGCCTGGACGATGTCCAGCCCGAGATGCTGGTGGCGGCGCAGCGCCAGCGTCGCGCCCAGAAAGACCAGCCAGACGAACATCAGGCGGGCCAGCTCCTCGGCGGCGACGATGCCGCTGTTGAAGCCGTACCGCAGAACCACGTTGCCGAAGACCAGCGCCACCATCACGGCGAGCATCAGCGCCATGATCCATTCGGTGACCATCTCCAGCGCTTCCACCACGCGCTTCATGCACACTCCTCGGCCTGCCTCGCGGCGGGGCTCACCTGATCGGAAGGGGCGGCGGCAGGGGACGGCGCGGGAAAGCACGCAGGGCGCGACGCACCGGCAGCGGGGCCGGGCGGCGGGTCGGGGTTCCTCCCACTTGGTCTCTTGCCGGGACCTTGAATTTTCTGTGTCGGAAAATAGAGGAGTCCCGCAACCGAGTGAAGAAGATTTTCTTCATATCGGCGCTGAAACCGTCCAACCATCGGCATAGTGACGAAAATTATCTTCACAAGCCACGCCGCGCCGCATAGCTTGGGGCCCATGGAAGGCGGTGCGACGACCTAGCCGCGCGGGCCAGGGCACGCTATGCCGCTCGCGGCGGCGGTGGTACGGTCCCGCCGCCCAACGACGCCCGGAGCCAAGAACGCCGGGGCCCAAGAACGCTTTCAGGGATGGACGGTCCGTTTCGATGCTCCAGCCGGTGAACATCCTCGATCACATCCGCGGCCGCCTGCCGGAGTTGAAGCGTTCCGAGGCTCAGGTCGCCGACATGGTGCTGGCCGAGCCGCAGAAGGTTCTGGGGCAGAGCATCACCGTGCTGGCCCAGGCCGCCGGGGTCAGCGAGGCGACCGTCGTCCGCTTCTGCCGCAGCATCGGCTGCGCCGGCTTCCCCGATTTCAAGCTACGACTCGCCGAGGGACAGGCCCGCGGCACCCCCTTCGTCAGCCAGGACGTAGCGCCCGACGACGAGACTCCGACCGTCGCGCGAAAAATTTTTTCATCCGCCGCCGCCGCGCTGAACGACGCGGCCGGCGCGCTCGACATGGCGGCGGTCTCCCGCGCCGTGGAGCTGCTGGCCGACGCCTCCAGCATCCTGTGCATCGGCACCGGCGCCTCGGCGGTGGTGGCGGAGGACGCGGCGCACAAGTTCATGCGCTTCGGCATGGCGGCGCAGGCCAGCGCCGACCCGATGATGGTCCGCATGCTGGCGGTCAATCTGGGGGCGCGCGGGGTGCTGCTGGCGATCTCCAACACCGGGCGCACGATCATGGTGACCGAGTTGGCGCAGATGGCCCGCGACCTGGGCATTCCGGTCATTGCGATCACCGCGCCGGGCTCGCCGCTGGCGGCGGTATCGTCGGTCGCCATCGGCCACACCCCGGTCGAGGACGCGGAGATCTACACGCCGATGGCCTCCCGCCTCGTCCATCTGGCGATCATCGACGTGCTGTCCACCGGAGTGGCGCTGAAGCTCGGCGCCGAGGCGCGGCACCATTTGGCGAAGGTCAAGGCCGTGCTGTCCGGCACCCGCTCCTCCCACGGCAAGCCCGCCCGGGGTCGCCAGCGGGCGTAGCTTTTTCCCTCTCCCGCCCCGGGAGAGGGGGCCTGCAAAGCAGGCGGGTGAGGGTCACCCAAGGATCACGGCGCTGATTCTTGGCAACACCCTCACCCTCCCACGCTGGCGCGTGGGCCCCTCCCTCTCCCGGGGCGGGAGAGGGCTATGAATGACGCCTTCCCTCCTCCCCCCTTGCCATCCGGCCCGGCTTGGTCCAATTGGTGCGCCGCCGTTCCCGATTCACAGACAGTTTCTGCCCATGCCCGCCATTGCCCTCAGCGTCGCGCCGATGATGGACTGGACGGACCGCCATTGCCGGACCTTCCATCGCCTGCTGTCCAAGAACACGCTGCTCTACACCGAGATGGTCACCACCGGCGCCGTGCTGCACGGCGACCGCGAGCGCCTGCTTGGCTACGACGCGGCGGAGCATCCGGTGGCGCTCCAGCTCGGCGGGTCGGACCCGGCAGAGCTGGCCGCCTGCGCCCGCATCGCCGAGGAGTGGGGCTATGACGAGGTCAACCTGAACGTCGGCTGCCCGAGCGACCGCGTGCAGTCGGGCCGCTTCGGCGCCTGCCTGATGGCCGAGCCCGACCTCGTCGCCCGCTTGGTCGGCGCCATGCGCGAGGCGGTGTCGATCCCCGTCACCGTGAAGTCGCGGATCGCCATCGACGAGATGGAGGAATGGCCGACGCTGGACCATTTCGTCCGCACCGTGTCCGCCGCCGGCTGCACCCACTTCATCGTGCACGCCCGCAAGGCGTGGCTGAAGGGCCTCAGCCCCAAGGAGAACCGGGACATCCCGCCGCTGCGCTACGACCTCGTGCACCGGCTGAAGCAGGAGAACCCGCAGCTCACCATCGCCATCAACGGCGGCATCCGCACCCTGGACGAGGCGGAAGGGCATCTCGCCACGCTGGACAGCGTGATGATCGGGCGCGCCGCCTACGAGACGCCCTACATCCTGGCCGACGCCGACCGCCGTCTGTTCGGCGGGGAGCCCGGCCCCGACCGCTGCGCGGTGGTCGAGGCCATGGCGGCCTACGCCGAGGAACGGATGCGCCAGGGGGCGCCGCTGTCGGCGATCACCCGGCACATGCTGGGGCTGTTCCAGGGCCTGCCCGGCGCCCGCGCGTGGCGGCGCCACATCAGCGAGAACGCCCATCTGCCCGGCGCCGGGCCGGAGGTGCTGCTGAAGGCCGCGGCGCTGGTGCCGCATCGCGAAGCGGTCACGCAGCCAGCGGGATGAGCGCCGCGAGCGTCAGGCAGACGACGATGGTCAGCCGCGTCCGCAGCGTGCCGAACCATCGGGGATAGCGTCCGTCCGCCGCCGCGCTGCGGTCCACCGCCCAGGCGAGCAGGAAGGACAGGATCAGCGCCGGCACCGTCAGGCCGGACGGCAGCAGGGTGGCACCCCACCCCAGCAGCGGCGGCGCGACTCCCCAGGCCAGCCACGCCGGCCCGCTCGTCTCGCCGTCCCGCCCAGAAAGGACGCGGCCCCAGTGGATGGCGCCGATGAAGGACAGGATCGACACCGCGTAGACGACCACCGCCCGAACCACGGCGGCCTGCCCGTCGCCCTCCGCCATCCAGGCCAGCGCGGTGCCGCCGACGAAGGGCACCAACCCACCGTAGGACAGCAGCCGGACGACCGAGGCCCGGCGATCATCGAAGGGCAGCGCGTCCATGCGCTTACGGCTTCGGAGAGGATTGGGCCAGCGCCTTGTCCACGGCCGCGGTCAGGGTGGCGGAGTCCGGCGTGACCGAGCTGCCGAACCATTCCAGCAGCCGTCCGTCGCGGCCGATCAGGATCTTGTGAAAGTTCCAGCGCGGCACGCCCTGCGGCCCGGTGACCGCCGCCGCCCAGCGGTAGAGCGGGTGGGCCTGCGGTCCGGTGACGGACTGCTTCTCCATCAGGGGATAATCGACGCCGTAGTTGAGTTCGCAGAAGGAGGCGACCTGGGCGTTGCTGCCGGGCTCCTGCCCGCCGAAATCGTTGCTCGGCACCCCCAGCACGACCAGCCCGCGGTCCCGCCGTCCGGCCCAGAGCTTCTGCAGCCCCTCGTACTGGCCGGTGTAGCCGCATTGCGACGCCGTGTTGACCACCAACACCGCCTTGCCCCGGAAGGCATCGGGCGTCAGCGTGCCGCCGTCGATGGCCGGCAGGGGCAGCGCCGCCCAGTCGAGCGCGTCGGACGCCGCCGCCGCGCCGGGGACGGCCGCGGACAGCATCAGGACGGCGGACAGCATCACGGAAACGGATCGGGCGGCGGATTGGGCGGCATCGCGGATCGTCGGCATGGCGGTCTCCCGGTCGGCAGCTCTGGTCGGTACGGCCTTGTCCTATACGGCGGTCGAGGCGTGTCGGATCATGCACGCGCATGGGTGCCATGGCCATCTTGCCGTGCGTCGGACGGCCGCACCTGCTTTAGGGTTGTCCCCCCGCCCGCCCCAGACCATAGACCGGCCGACGCCCCCCATGCGCCTTCTCATCCTGATGCTCGGCCTCGCCGGTTTCGCGAGCGCCTTTTCGCTGCGGACCACCGACCCGATGCTGACCGTCATCGCGTCGGACCTCGGCATCGGCGTGGCCGAGGCGGCCCTGCTCTCCTCCGCCTACACCCTGCCCTACGCGGCGATGCAGCTGATCCTGGGACCGGTGGGCGACGCCATCGGCAAGACCCGGCTGATCCGGCTGTCGCTGGTCGTCCTGACCATCGGCGTGGCGCTGTCGGCGCTGGCGCCCGGCTACTACACCGTGCTGGCCTCGCGGATGCTCGCCGGCGCCTTCGCCGGGGGAATCATCCCGGCCTCCATGGCGCTGATCGGCGACCGGGTGGTCTACACGGAGCGACAGTTCGCCATCAGCCGGTTCCTGCTGGCGGTGATCCTCGGCCAGATGTCCGGCTCCGCGGTGGCCGGCGCCCTGTCGGAGGTGGCGGGCTGGCGCACCGTCTTCGCCCTGGCGGCGGTGGTGACCGGCCTGATCGCGCTGACCGCCTTCCTGGTCCTGCGGGGCGAGCGGGAGGAGCGGCATCCCCTGTCCGTGGCCGACGCGCGGGCGCGCTACGCCTCCGTCCTGGCGAATCCGGTGTCGGTGTGGGTCTTCGCGACGGTGGCGGCGGAAGGGCTGCTGATCTTCGGTGTCTTCCCCTTCGTCGCCCCCATGCTGTCCCGCCATGGGGCGGAGGGCGCGTTCGAGGCCGGGGTGACGCTCGCCGCTTTCGCCATCGGCGGAGTCGTCTACAGTTTCATCGTGCGGCGCCTGCTCGGCACGCTCGGCCAATGGGGGATGATGGGGGCCGGCGGTCTGGTGGCCGGTGGCGCCTATCTGGCGATGCTTGCCCCGGTGCCCTGGCCGGTGGTGTCCCTGCTGTTCCTGGTCGCCGGATTCGGCTTCTATATGCTGCACAACACCATGCAGACCCAGGCGACCGAACTGTCGGCGACGGCGCGCGGGTCGGCGCTCGCCCTCTTCGCCTCCTCCTTCTTCCTGGGGCAGGGGATCGGACCGGTGGTCTACGGTGCGGTCGCCGACCGGGTCGGCCTGCCCGCCCTGTTCCTGTTCGGCGGCGTGCTGACCATGCTGCTGGGCGTCGCGGCGGTGCGGCTGATCCGCCGTCCAGCTTGATGGATGGGCGTGACGGGGGGGCGTGACGGCTCGGCCCGACTGATATTTCAATATTTCGGATATCCCCAGATTCTGTGGATAACTCTGTTGGCGAATCGAGGGGTAACCGAAGGGACAGGCGGCCCCTCAAGGGGTCCGGCAGAAATGCCTTATTTTTGGGCACATTAGAAAACCGCGCCGATCAAGGATTTCTCCCGCGCCGGCCTTGCTTTCGCCCCCGGACCGGCGGCTGCCCCGCCCCGCAACGGGAGTCAAGCGAAGGATGCGCACCCCTGTGAACAACTTTCCTTGACAGGGCCTGCGGGCCACGGCAAAGGGCTGCTCCCGGCGCCGAGACGACTTGCGCGCCACCGGCCCGCGGGGCACTCTGCCGCCATGTTCACCGTCAGCGAAAGCGAAGCCGAAACGATCCGCCGGGCCTTCCACGACCGCGGCGAATGGTCCGCCGTGGTGGAGTTGCGCCGGCTGTTCCCGGTCTTCGCCAACAACCCGGAGGCGCTGCGCTGCGTGCGCGCCATCGCCGGCTGGCAACCCCTCCCCGCCCCCGCCGCGGCCCCGCCCAAGGTGACCCAGTTGCGACGCCGCAAGCCGGCGGAGCCGCAACCCTAAATCAGGTGGCGGTGCGCGGCTCGCGGTCGGTCAAGGTGTCGGCCAGCGGCACGACCTTGCCGCCATCGGCGACCACCTGAAGCTCCGGCACCCCGGACTGGGCGCGGCGCTCGGCCAGGAGAACCTCCAGCATCGCCTCGACCTTCGGCATGTGGACGGTCTGCTGGTCGAAGGGCATCTGGATGCCCTGTTCGCGGAACTGCTCCAGGATGCGCATGCGCAGCTCGTTGCGCACCGGGATGATGTGCTCGGTGTTGGCGACGAAGCAGCGCAGCTCGAACTCCGGCCCGCTCGGCCCGAAGTCGCGGAACATCACCACCGGCTCCGGGTTGCGCAGCACCTGGGCGTGGCCGTAGCCGATCCGCAGCAGCATCGCGTAGACCTGCCGGGCGTCGGTGTCGTAGGTGATGCGGACCTTGATCTCGATGCGGGTGGTCTTGTCCTTCAGCGTCCAGTTGACCACCGACTTGGAGATGAATTCCGAGTTCGGGATGATGACGGAGGCGCGCTGGAAGGTCTGGATCTCCGTCGCGCGGACGCTGATGCGGCGCACGGTGCCCTCCAGCCCGTTGACCACCACCCAGTCGCCCACCTTCACCGGCCGCTCCACCAGCATGATCAGGCCGGAGATGAAGTTGCTGACGACGTTCTGCAGGCCGAAACCGATACCGACCGACAGGGCCGACGCGATCATGGCGAGGCTGGACAGGTCGAGCCCCAGCGTGCCGACCGACATCAGCACCGCCATGGTGGTACCGAGATAGCCGACGCCCATGCGGATGGAGTTGCGCACGCCGTCGTCCATGTTGACGCGGCCGAGGATGCGCTCGTCGAGCTGGCGCTGGATGAAGCGGGTCACCGCGACGACGACGCCCAGCACCATCAGCGCCGACATGATGTCGCCCGGCGCGATGCGCACGCCGCCCACCGTGACGCCGCTGAGGAAGCCGTCGGCCAGCCCCTTCATCTCCGACAGGGTCATGCCGGTCAGCGGCAGCAGGAAGAAAGCCGCCACGGTCAGCAGCAGCCCGTCGATCACCGTCCGTCCGGCCTGCCCCAGCATCCGCCGGCCGCGGTCGGTGGCGATCACGATGTCGCGCACCTCAGCCACCTGCCCGCTGCCGCGCTCCAGCAGGACGCACAGCAGCTCGCGCAGGACGCCGCGCGCCACCAGCAGGACGCCGCCGATGACGAGGGTGGTCAGCATCAGCTTCGAGGCGTAGATCGCACCGACCAGATAGCCGGCGCCCGAGGCGACCAGCGAGGCGAGCGCCACCGCGCCGATCAGCAGTCGCAGACGCAGCCCGACGACCCGTGGGCGGGCGGGCGGCACGTCCTCCGCCTCGGCCTCGGCGGCGGCAGGGGTCGCGGCCGGCGGCGGCAGGGTGACGTCCACTGCGGCCCCGGGCGTCGGCTCCGGGCAGCCGCAATCGTCGGTCGCCTCGGCCTCCGGCGGCGGGGCGGCGAGCCAGAGATGATCGGGGTAGAGGAACAGCAGCGACACGGCGATCAGCGCCATGGTGCCGAAGCCGGTGATCGACCGCAACTCCGGCGGGGTGAACATCCCCTCCGACAAAGCGATGCCGGTGCCGGCCAAGGCCAGTCCGATCATGACGAGCGGGACGCGGCGGACCAGACGGCGCGCGCTGTCCGGGTCGAGATTGGCGAGTTGCCAGGACGGATGGTCGGGCGCCAGGGTGGCGCGGGCGACGCCGGTGACCAGGAAATAGGCGGTCAGGCCGCCCGACACCCCGACCACCAAAGCGGTCAGCGGACCGGCGTCCGCCGCGTCGCGCAGCAGCCCGACCAGGGCGCCGCTCAGCACCAGAGTCGGCACCAGCGGCACCAGACAGCGGGCCAGCGCCTCCACCGCCATCGCCACCACGCGTTGGCGGTAGCTGGGCCGCTCCTCCAGATCGCGGTGGCCGTAGCGGCGCAGCAGCACCCGGCGCACCGGCCAGGCGACCAGGAACAGCACGGCGGCGAGCGCGCCCAGACCGTAGAGGCGGCCGCGCCATTCGTCGTCGCCCATGACGATCCCGAAGGCCCGCCCGATGCGCTCCTGCACATAGGCCGTCTGCTCGGGCAGGGCGGCCCAGGTGGCGGGCAGCAGCGGCACCGGGCCACGCCGGACAATCTGCTCGGTGAGCTGGGTCATGCGCTGGTCGGCGGCGGTGCGCAGCAGGATGTCGGCGCGGGTGACGATCAGGTCGGTCTGCTTGGTCCGCCCCTCCGCCTCGCCGATGGTCTGGGTCAGGCGCTTGCGCTCCGCGGCGATTCCCGCCTCCTCCGGCGGAGCGCCCTGGGCCGGCGGCGGACCCAGCGCGTCGAGCATGCGCTGGGCGGTGTCGCGGGCCGCCGCCGCCGCCGCGCCGGCCTCCCGAACCTCGTGCTGGATCTTCGCCAGATCGGCGCGCAGGGTCTCGTACTCGGTGTTCGCCAGATCACCCCCGGCGATGCGGTTGGCCGCCCGCTCCAAGGCGTTCTGCCATTGCGGCAGCCTGGTCTTGAAGTCCGCCGCGGCCTCCGCCGCCGGAGCGGCGGACTGGGCCAGGGCCGATGGAGCGACGGCGCCCGCCGCGAGCGTTCCACACAGCATCAGGGCTGCCAGAAGCCGGCCGATCCGGCGGCGGAAAGCGGAAGGAGTTTGCATCACCGTTCGAAATCTCGTGTTGGCGAAAGGCTGCGGCCCCGGCGACCCGGGAAAAGGGATACCTATACTCTTCGGTGTCGCGGCAAAAGTATGGCACAGCGTGTCACCAGGATGTGACAGAGCGGTGCGGCGCTGGGGGTCCGAGCCCGGCAGCCGGAGCCCCGGTCCGGGGTTTACCGTTTCGTGTGCCTGCCTTCGGATTGGGCATGGCGTGGTTGCGTGTCTTGATGATACAGGTTGCGCATCGTCGCTTCACACGCACGTCATCATCATGGCCGGTTTGACCGACATCGACCGCACCTTGCTTCGCACCGCGCTGAAGGCCGCAAAGCGCAACGACGTCCCCTCCGTCGGGATGCCGACCGAGACGCTGGAACGGCTTTTGGAGTATCTCGCGGCTCTGGAAGACGCGCAGCCCGGCGCGCAGAACGAGGGCAACACGGGGTTGGACTGACCCCCGCAACCATGGCTCGGACGGCCATGGCGGGACCATCGAATTCAGCGATGCATACTATCGTATGCTACCAGATCGTGCCGGACCGGCGCGCCAGGCGAACGCTGCGTTGTGACATTGAATTCGAGTCGCAACCGAAGCTCGACGAACCCTGTCGAAAGAGGTAAGACTTTGGGACCGACACCCTGAGGCGGACGAACCCCTTGTGCCAGTTTGCCACACCGGAATGCGGTCATGCCTGTCGCGCGATCAGGCTCGTCCGCGAACACAGCCGCGGCCCCGTGGGGTTGGACGCGCGCGCCTACCTGATCCGGGTCGAGCGCCGGCTCATGCAGTTCCATTGCGGCGCTCCGCTGGGCATTCCAACGGACGCGCAGCCCTCCCGCGAGGCCGCCGAGTAACCGCCCGACCGATGCCGGGCCGTCGTACGGACGGTCAGTCCCGTCCGCCGGGGGCGTCCGACCGGCCACGATCCGGCTCGCCGCCGCGATCCCCGTCCCGGCCCCCATCCCGGCTGCGCCCCCCGTCCGACGACGCCTCGTCGCGTTCCCGCTGACGCTGCCATTGATCGAACTTCTCGGGATCGGTCACCAGATCGATGACGGACGGCTTCGGGTTGCCGTTGTCCTGCTGTGCGGGCATGAACACCTCCATCGTTGCACCACACCTGTCCTTTTGCATCATCAACAACGCAAAGGGCCCGGCGCACCAAGCCCCGCAAGGGGAGAACCCCGCAAGCACAGCCCTGCTCCTTTGGCGTCCGGTTTTTGACACAGCACACCCCCGGCCGAATCCTTAGCCTGCGACGACGATCAAGACACAGTCGGGGGCGGGATGCTGCGGTTGGGAACACGGGTGAGGTTTGCGGGCCAGGAGGCCCTCGTCGTCGCACGAACCCTTGCCGGTGAGCCGACCTACGACATCCGTCTGGCCGACGGCCGTCTCATCAAATACGCCGCCGAAAGCGACCTGGAACCGATCGAGGGGGACGGGTCCGAAGCCCCGCCCGCCCCGGCGCGGCCATCGGGTCCGGGCGGCTCCAATACGGGGGGCATGCAGTGACCCGCGACGACTTCCCCTATTCGCTCCAGCCCTACGCGATGCCCGACGACGGCGGCGACGGGACGCAGGACAGCGACGGCTGGACTCTGGTGCTGTTCCGCGCCGCCGATGAGGCGGAGCGGCTGTGGTTCCGCGATCACGGCTTCGCCATGGAGGGCCGCCGCTGGGTCCGCCACGCCCCCGCTCCGGACAGCCTCGCGACGGAGCCGGACACCGGCGACGCGCCCGAGGAGGAGGATCCCGGCGACCGTGAATCCGACGAACGGGCGCCGACCGGTGGCGGACCCGCGCCGGACGTCGCCGCCTGACCTTCCGTTCCGGCGTCCGCGGCCTCTTCCTGTGCCGGCGCCCCTGTTCGCGGACACGCACGCCCCATGCCCGACAGCCTCGATTTCGACCGGAACGATCTCGGCCCCACCGACCCAGGGTCGAACCATCTGCGCCCCGACGATCCGCACCGGCCCGGTCCCAGCCCGTCCGTTCCGCCGGCTACGGTTCCGCCAGCCACCGTTCCACCGGCCACCGTTCCACCGGCCACCGTTCCACCGGCCACGGTCCCGCAGACCGCCCTGATCCGGCGGCTGCGCCGGGCGGCCTCCGGCAACGTCCCGGCGCCGGAAGGCGTGACGCTCCGCCAGGCCCAGCAGCGCGAGGTGATGGTCGGCGCCCACCTGACCCTGAGCATCGACTGGGCGACCGAGGTGGAGGTCCGGCTGGGCGCCGAGATGGTGCGCTTCGCCATCTATTGCCGCAACGCCGCCGAACTGAACGCGACGCTGGCCCGCGATCTGGACGCCGAAGCCGCCTCGCTGGAGACGGCCCACCGCTTCGCCACGCTGCTCGGCCCGCTGGACGAGCGGGTCGAGGCGATGGCCGCGGCGGAGGAGCCGCTGCCGCCCCTGCCCTCCCTGCGCGGCCCCTACTACCTGCATGAGGTCTGCACCGGCTGCAACGGCGGCGGGGTGCGGGCCTGCGGCGGCGACGGCTGCCGCGGCGGCAAGATCCGCTGCACCCACAGCGCGACGGCAGAGACGCCGGATTGCCCGGAGTGCGGCGGGCGCGGCCAGCACCGCTGCCCGGTCTGCACGGGCGAGGGGGTGGTCGCCTGCGAGACCTGCAGCGGCGTTGGGCAGTTCACCCACATCCATCACCCCCGCCTCACCGCCCACCCCTCCTACAGCCTGACCGCCCCGCCGGACGCCCCGGCGGCGGTGCGGATGGCGCTGGAAGAGGCCGGATTCGCCGGATTCGCGGCGCTCGCCAACCCTGCGCCCGCCACGGTGCGCCATTCCGGCACACAGCTCCTCTACCAGCGCAGCGGCACGCTGACGGTGGTCGCGCTGTCCTGGGAGTGCGACGGCGTGCCGTTCGAGGTGGAAACCGTCGGGTCGGACGGCGACTCGGCCCCCCTTCCGCCCTTCCTGGACACCGTGCTGGCCCCGGTGCTGGCGCGCATCGCGGCGTTGCCGCCCGCCGACGCCTTCGCCCTGGCCGGTGCCTACCGCCTGACCCGCTCCGTCGCCGAGGCGGTGCTGGACGGCCGGGAGCCGGACGCCGCGGCGATCGTGGCCGACCATGAGGGGTGCGTCAGCCCCGCCTTCGTGAAGGACATCGCCGCCGTGCTGGCGGAGCGCTTCGCCGAGACCAGCCGCACCGCCGTGGCACGGAGCTGGATCGCCGCGGCGGGTCTGCTCGCCCTGGTCCTGCTGCTGGTGGCGGGGGTGGACGGCCCCGCCCTGCTGACCGGAGCGACGCCCGAACAGCCCGCCCCGGCGGCGCTGCGGTTGGGCTGGGACATCGGGCTTCCCATCATGGCCGGGCTGGGCCTGTGGATGCTGGTGCGCGGGGTAGTGCGCGGGGCGCTCGGCGCGGCCTTCGGCGGGACGGTCCGCGCACCGGACCAGGGGTCCTGGCCGCTCGTCCTGCTGTCCGCCGCGGCGGCGCTCCATCTCGGTCTGCTGACGTGGTGGAACGGCGGGCCGGGCTTCAGCCGGCTGAATCACCGACTTGACGTGGAGGCGATCACCGAAGGGCGCGCGCCGATGCCCACCCCACGCGTCCTGACGCCGGAGGAGCGGATCATGGCGGCGCAGCGGGCGCTGGCCCGGCTGGGGCGCTACGATGGGGCGATCGACGGCAAGATGGGCGAAGGCACGCGGACCGGGCTCGCCAGCCTGACCGGGCTGATCGACACGCCGCCGGGGGTGGCGCCCGAAGACCCGCTGGATCTGGCGGTGGCCATCGCCGCCGACCGGGTGGCCGTCAATGTGCGGACTCCGGAACTGCTGGTCGGGCCGGGCTGGAGCAACGCCACCCGCCTGCGCATGAGCCAGGACGACCAGCCGCAGGTCGCCGGGGCCTTCCTGGGGGCGCTGGCCGCGTCGGGCACGGAACGGGCGTCCGTCGGCCAGGAGTGGATGTCGGGAGATCGCTTGCGCTCCGGCGTGGTCACCGTGATGGGCCGCATCGCCGACCCGAAGGACCGCGGGCGCCTGTGCTTCGGCCTGACCCACGTCGTGACCACCCCCGCCGGCCGGGACGCCGGAACGCCGCTGCGCACCTGCCGGACCGCCGGAAACTGGACCCTTGAGGAATGACGGGGACGGCAAGGCCCGCTCCGTGCGGGCATGAAAAAGGGGCCTGAAAAGGCCCCGATTTTCATTTTCGTTCGGCGATGCGCCGACGATAAGGATGGTGCGGTCGAGAAGACTCGAACTTCCACAGCATTTCTGCCACAGCGACCTCAACGCTGCGCGTCTACCAATTCCGCCACGACCGCGACTTCATCGTTCGAATGGCCCGGACACAACGGCCCAACCCATTGAATTAACTTGCTTTCCTATGCGGGACGTTACGCGGCGCCGCTTCGGATTGCAACAACTTTCTGATGGTGCGGCCAAGCCGCCGGCGAGCCTTTCCGCCCGCACGCGCCCCATCCCTGCGCGCCGCGCCCTGTTATCGCATTCCCGAGAGAGAAGCAAGCGGCATGCAAGGCCCGAAGCCGGTCAGCGGTCGAGCACCCACGCCTCACATCCAATGATTGATCTTTACCAAATCAACGACGCCTCCCAAGAGATCATCGCGCGCAGGGATGCCGCAAAGCACGATGATGCAGTGCAAAAATTTGGCTTCATGCGTTAGCAGCGCTGTTTTCGACATTTTGTGACTCCTTTTGCCGTTTTCCGCTCTGAGACGCGGTGCTATCGTTCGCCATCAGTTGTCCAATTGTTGGACCAAACTCAGGCGGCGCGATCATGAACGGCGTCTCAACCGTCAAAGCCATCTTCGAAGAGCTTCGCAAGGAGATCCCCGAGCGCTATCAGCCCGGCGATCTGCTTCCGAACGAACGCCTGCTGGCCGAACGGTTCGGCGTCAGCCGCAATACCATCCGCGAAGTCATCATCTTCCTCGAAGCCTACGGCTTGGTCGAAAAGACGCAGCGCGGCCCGCGCGCCAGCAAGCCGGACATCGAGGCGATGTTCCGTATTCTCGATCAATGCTTCGACCGCAGCGTCAAGACCTGCCGGGAAGTCTTGCAGTTCCGCCGGATCATCGAGATCGGCGTGCTGCCCGAAGTGGTCCGGCACATCACCGATGCGGAGATCGACGGGCTCAACCGTCTGGCCGAAGACATGGAGCACCAGTTGACGGTGCGCGAAGCGGCGGAGGTGGACTTCCGCTTCCACGCCGCCATCGTCGCTGCGTCCCGCAACTCCATGTTGCAGAAGATGTATCAGGCGATGTCACAGCCGATGATCTATTACATGGAGATCGGCAAGAGCAACGCCGTGATCGGGCCGACCACGGTCGATTATCATCGCCAGATCATCGCAGCGCTGCGTGAGCGCTCCGTCGAAAAGGCCGTCGAGGCCAGCAACGCACACTTCCATTTCAGCGAGAGCGTGTTCAACCAGGAGGCGCAGCCGTCGGCTACGCCCGAGCCCTGAACACGTCCGCTTCCTAAAAAAGGACATCACCTGTGAAAGCACTGATGATCGAAGGCGTGGACGTCTGCGCGATCCACGAGGTGGCGGAGCCGACTCCGGGCCCCGGCGAGGTACTCCTGGCCATCCGCCACGTCGCCCTGTGCGGCAGCGACCTCAGCACCTTCAAGGGGCTGAATCCGCTGGTCTCGCTGCCGCGCATCCCTGGCCACGAAATCGGCGGCGAGATCGCCGCGGTGGGTGAGGGCGTTCCGGCCGAGTACACCGTGGGCCGGCGCGCCATCGTCATTCCCTACACCGCCTGCGGCACCTGCCCGTCCTGCCGCAAGGGCCGCGTCAACGCCTGCCGCAGCAACCGCACGCTGGGCGTGCAGCAGAACGGCGGACTGGCCGAACGCATCGTCCTGCCCTATGGCAAGCTGATCCTGAACGACACGCTGGCGCCGCGCCATCTGGCGCTGGTCGAGCCGCTGTCGGTCGGCTTCCACGCCGCGGCGCGCGGCCGCGTCGAGGCGGCCGACACCGTTCTGGTGCTGGGCTGCGGCATGATCGGCATGGGCGCCATCGCCGGCTCCGTCCATCGCGGCGCCACGGTGATCGCCGTGGACATCGGCGAGGCAAAGACCGGTCTGGCCCGCCGCTACGGCGCCGCCCACACCATCGACGCCGCCAAGGAGGACGTGGCCGCCCGGGTCATGGAACTGACCAACGGCGACGGCGCCGACGTGGTGATCGAGGCGGTCGGCCTGCCCGCCACCTTCACCCAGGCCATCGACCTCGTGTCCTTCGCCGGCCGCGTCGTCTACATCGGCTACGCCAAGGAGCCGGTGTCCTACAAGACGCAGTTCTTCAACCTGAAGGAGCTGGACATCATGGGGTCGCGCAACGCGACCTCAGAGGATTTCCAGGCCGTCATCCGCTATCTCGAAACGCTCGATCACGCCCCCGACGACCTGATCTCCAAGGTCTTCCCCTTCGAGGAGGCCGACAAGGCCCTGCCCTATTGGGCCAAGGAGCGCGACACCACGGTCAAGGTGATGATCGAGCGCTGACCTTTCCGGCGGCGCCCACCGGGCGCCGTCACCACCAGAACTGCTGCGGCGGGACATGCCGGTCCCGCCGCCGGGTCCGGCCATGTTCGGCGGGACCCGTCCATGAGCCACGTCCGCAGACGGGCTCCCCGGCATCCACTATGGAGGAAATAACAATGAAGCGCTTTTTGGCGTCTGCCCTTGCCGCGTGCGTGCTGTCGATCGGTGCCGCGTCCGGCGCCATGGCCAAGACCGAGATCATGGTCGCCTATGAGAACAACCCGGGCGAGCCGCTCGACCGGGTGATGCATCACTGGGCCGACCTTCTGAAGGAGAAGAGCAAGGGCGAGATCACCCTGAAGCTGTTCCCCAGCTCCCAGCTGGGCGCCAAGAAGGACGTGATGGAACAGGCGATGATGGGGATGAACGTCATCACCCTGACCGACGTCGGCTTCCTGCAGGACTACGACGCCGACCTCGGCGTTCTCTTCGGCCCGTACCTGACCGACGATCCCCAGAAGCTCTTCAAGATCTACGAGAGCGACTGGTTCAAGAAGAAGGACGAGGGGCTGCGCAAGAAGGGCGTGCACATCGTCATGTCCAACTACCTGTACGGCGTGCGCCACATCCTCGCCAAGAAGCCGATCAACACGCCCGAAGACCTCAAGGGCATGAAGATCCGCGTCCCGAACAACGTGATGCAGATCAAGACGATCGAGGCGATGGGCGCCACCGCGACCCCGATGCCGCTGGGCGAGGTCTATCCGGCCCTGACCACCGGCCTGATCGACGGCGTGGAGAACCCGATCTCCGTGCTGTACGGCGCCAAGCTGCATGAGCAGGCCAAGTATCTCAGCCTCGTCGGCTATCTGACCAACACCTCGGTGTGGGTCGGCGGCGAAGCCTTCTTCAGCAAGCTGCCGGCGGACGTCGTGAAGATGGTCCACGAGACCGGCTACGAGGCCGGTCTCTACAGCCAGAAGCTGGCCGCCGAGCAGGACGCCGAGTTCATCGAGAAGATGAAGGCGACCGGCGTCACCGTGGTCCAGCCGGACCCGGCGCCGTTCCGCGAGGCCACCAAGGTCGTCTACACCCAGTTCCCCAAGTGGTCGGCTGGCCTGTACGAACAGATCCAGAAGGATCTCAAGTAAAAAATAAGGAAATCCGGGCGGAGCCTCCGTTCCGCCCGGATCGTCTGGAGGATTGTGCCATGGAGTTGATCCGGCGTTTGCCGTCGGTCGTCGCGGGAACCGCGCTGGCCGGTCTGGTGGTGATGACCATCGTGGCGGTGATTGCGCGCTATGTCTTCGACGCCCCGCTGCATTGGGGCGAGGAAATGTCCGGGCTTTTGATGATCTGGATCATCATGATCGGCGCCATCGTCGCCGAGCGTGACGGCCAGCATCTGGAAATCCCGCTGTTCGTGGACCTGCTGCCCACCCGCATCCGGGCGGCGGTCGATCTGGCCATTTCGGCCCTGTCGATCCTGGTTCTCGGCTATGCCGGCTGGCTCGGCTACCTGCTGGCCCAGAGCGCCCAATACAAGCTGACGGAAATTCTTCAGATCTCCTGGTTCTGGATCGACATTGCCGTTCCGGTCGGTGCGGCTGGCCTCGTCGCCTATCTTCTGCACCGCTGCTTTATTGACATCATGGTGATCGTGAAGGGGGAAGCGCCATGAGCTGGCCCGTCATCATTCTTGTTATGCTTTGTCTTTTCGCTTTGAACATGCGAATCTACATTGCAATTTTTGCATCGGTTCTTGTCTATTTCGTGTTCTTCAGCCCGGTTCCCGACCAGATCGCGGTGCAGCGGCTGATCGGCGCCTCGCAGAACCTGTCCCTCCTGGCGATCCCCTTCTTCATCCTGCTCGGCACGCTGATGGATCACACCGGCGTGGCCAAGCGCCTGCTGCGCGTGGCCGATCTGCTGGTCGGCAAGTTCACCGGCGGCATGGCCCTGACCAACATCATGCTGAGCACGCTGCTGGGCGGCGTCAGCGCCTCCAACCTCGCCGACAGCGCCATGCTCACCCGCATGCTGGTGCCGGAGATGGAGCGCAAGGGCTACAACCGCGCCTTCGCCGCCGCCGTCACGGCGTCGGGCGCGCTGGTCACGCCGATCATCCCGCCGGGCATCGCGCTGATCATCTACGGCCTTGTCGCCGACGTCTCCATCGGCGCCATGTTCATGGCCGGCATTCTGCCCGGCATCGTCATGGCCATCATGCTGATGGGCGCCGCCTACATCGTGTCCAAGCGCAACGGCTATCCGCCGTCCCGCGACAGCTGGCCCACCGCCTCGGAGACCACCAGCGCGCTGGTCGGCGCCTGGCCGGTACTGGTTCTGCTGGTCGCCATCATCGGCGGCATCCGCGCCAACATCTTCACCCCGACCGAAGCCGGCGCGGTGGCGGTGCTGATCGTCCTGGTGATCGGTTTCGTGATCTACCGCGAGATGCGCGTCGCCCATGTGCTGGACGCCCTGGTCGGCACCTTCAAGGCCACCTCCTCGGTCATGCTGGTCATCATGGCCTGCTCGGCCCTGGCCTGGGTGCTGTCGCTGGAGCAGGCGGCGCAGCAGCTGGCGACCTTCATCACGGCGCTGACCGACAACAAGTACGTCTTCCTGATCATCCTCAACCTGCTGCTGCTGTTCCTCGGCATGCTGATCGAGGGCAACGCGATCCTCATCGTCATGGTCCCGCTGCTGATGCCGACGGTGCACCAGCTCGGCATCGACCCGATCCATTTCGGCATCGTCGTGATCGTGAATCTCGCGGTCGGCTGTCTGACACCGCCGGTGGGCACGGTGATGCTGCTGGTCTGCAACCTCGCCAAGGTGAAGATCTCGGACTTCATGAAGCAGTCCACCCT
Source organism: Azospirillum sp. UENF 312511 (assembly GCF_058780635.1). Taxonomy (NCBI): domain Bacteria; kingdom Pseudomonadati; phylum Pseudomonadota; class Alphaproteobacteria; order Rhodospirillales; family Azospirillaceae; genus Azospirillum; species Azospirillum sp. UENF 312511. The sequence goes on from NZ_JBSNCG010000001.1 coordinate 1,521,406, forward strand.
GCTCTTCGTGGCGCTGTTCATCTCGCTCATGCTCGTCACCTTCGTGCCGGAGCTTTCGCTGCTCCTGTCCCGCTGACCCGTCCTGCCGCCCTCCCGCTTCCCTCGCTTCTCCCCCAAGGGGCCTGACATGTCGAAGTACCTGAAGATCCATTCCAGCGACACCGTCGCCGTCGCCCTGGAGCCGCTGGCCCAGGGCACCGCGATCGACGGTCTGGGCGTCGTCCTGCTCGACGAGGTGCCGCAGGGCCACAAGTTCGCCGTGACGCCGCACCAGCCGGGCGACCGGGTCATCAAGTACGGCAGCGTGATCGGCCTCGCCAAGGAGGCGATCCCGGTGGGGCGGCACATCCACACCCACAACATCGGGACCGCGCTGGGCGGCGTTCAGGACTACGCCTACGCCGGCCCGGCGAACGACGCGGCGCCGGCCAAGCGGGAGGCGCCGACCATCCAGGCCTTCGTCCGCGCCAACGGCGAGATCGGCGTGCGCAACGACTTGTGGATCATCCCGCTGGTCGGCTGCGTCAACGGCCTCGCCAAGAACGCGGCCAAGCGCTTCGAGAAGATGGGCCTGCTGCCCGAGGGCTCCCGCGTCATGGTGCTGGAGCATCCCTACGGCTGCTCGCAGCTCGGCGGCGACCTCGACAACACCCGCAACATTCTGCGCGACTTCGCCATCCACCCCAACGCCGGCGGCGTGCTGGTCATGGGGCTGGGTTGCGAGAACAACACCCGCGCCCTGTTCACCCAGGGCTTCGAGCATCCCGACCCGCGCCGCCTGCGCTATCTGACCACCCAGGAGGTGTCGGACGAGCTTGAGGCGTCGCTGGAGGCGATGACCGAGCTGGCCGCGGTGATGCGCGAGGACAAGCGCGAGCCGGTCGGCGCCGACCGCCTGCGCATCGGGTTGAAGTGCGGCGGCTCGGACGGCTTCTCCGGCATCACCGCCAACCCGCTGCTGGGCGCCCTCTCCGACTGGCTGTGCGGGATCGGCGGCGCCACCGTGCTGACCGAGGTGCCCGAGATGTTCGGCGCCGAGCATCTGCTGATGGAGCGCGCCGAGAGCCGCGAGGTCTTCGAGGGGGTCGTCACCCTGATCAACGACTTCAAGCAGTATTTCCTCGACCACAACCAGCCGATCTACGAGAACCCGTCGCCCGGCAACAAGGCGGGCGGCATCAGCACGCTGGAGGAGAAGTCGCTGGGCTGCACCCAGAAGGCCGGCCTCTCCCCGGTGCGCGACGTCATCCGCTACGCCGAGCGCATCCGCAAGCCGGGCCTGACCCTGCTGGAGGCGCCGGGCAACGACGGCGTGGCGGTCACCGCCCTGGCCGCCGCTGGCTGCCACATCGTGCTGTTCACCACCGGCCGCGGCACGCCGCTGGGCGGCGTCGTGCCGACCATGAAGATCGCCACCAACACCGCCATGGCCGAGAAGAAGCGGCATTGGATCGACTTCAACGCCGGCCCCATCGCCGAGGCCACCGCCACGGTGGACAGCCTGCTGCCGTCCTTCATCGACAGCATCCTCGCCGTCGCCAACGGCAAAGAGGCGCGCAACGAGGAGAACGACGTCCACGACCTCGTGATCTTCAAGTCCGGCGTCACGCTCTGAACCCCGCCACCTCTCAGACAAGGACGCCGACCATGCAGCGCCTGAACGCATCCTTTCTCAACGGACGGCCGCGCCCGACGACGACGCGGATCGTGCAATTCGGCGAAGGCAACTTCCTGCGCGCCTTCTTCGACTGGAAGGTCGAGCGCCTGAACGAGGCCACCGGCGGCGACTGGGGCGTGACCGTCGTCCGCCCCATCCCCGGCGGCTTCCCGCAGACGCTGAACGAGCAGGAGGGCGTCTACACCGTCCTGTCGCGCGGCGTCGACGAGGCTGGCCGGAAGGTTTCGCAGGCCCGGCTGATCGGCTGCGTGCGCAACGAGATCGCGGCGCACGGCGACTGGGCGTCGGTGCTGGAGCTGGCGCGCGACCCGAACGTCACAGTCGTCGTCTCCAACACCACCGACGCCGGCATCGCCTATGTCCCGTCGGTGGCCTACGCCGACGAGCCGCCGGTCTCCTTCCCCGGCAAGATGACCCGCTTCCTGCACGAGCGCTGGAAGGCCTTTGACGGCGCGCCCGACGCCGGCCTGCAAATGCTGGCTTGCGAGCTGATCGACCACAACGGCGAGGAGCTGAAGCGCATCGTCCTGCTGCACGCCCGCGACTGGGCGCTGGAGCCGGCCTTCATCGCGTGGGTCGAGACGGCGAACGCCTTCTACAACACGCTGGTCGACCGCATCGTCCCCGGCTTCCCGCGCGCCGAGGCCGACGACCTGCGCAGCGAGCTGGGCTACGACGACAGCTTCATGGCGGCGGCGGAGCTGTTCCACCTGTTCGTGATCGAGCGCAAGGAGGGGATGCCGGCGCTGCGCCTTCCGCTGGGCGAGCATGACGAGGGCACCGTCGTCACGGCGGACGTCACTCCCTACAAGGCGCGCAAGGTCGCCATCCTCAACGGCGCCCACACCGGCCTGTGCGCCCTGGCCCTGCTGGCGGGCGTCGAGACGGTCGGCGAAGCGGTGAGCGATCCCGCCGGGGCGCGCTTCCTCGACCGGCTGCTCAACGAGGAGGTCATCCCCTTCCTCACCCTGCCGAAGCCGGAGCTGGAGGACTTCGCGGCCGCCGTGCTGCGCCGCTTCCGCAACCCCTACATCCGGCACCTGTGGTACGACATCAGCCTGAACGGCCTCGTGAAGTACCAGACCCGCAACCTGGACCGGCTGCTCGCCTACCGGGAGCGGTTCGGACGGCCGGCGCCGCTGATGAGCCTGTCGCTGGCCGCTTGGCTGGCCTTCTATCTCGGCCGCTTCCCCGGCGCCGACACACTGCCACCGCGCGACTCCGCCGAGATCGTCGAGCGTGTCCGCGCCATCGGCGCCCTGGACGACGGCACCCCGGCGGGGCTGGAGGCGATGGTCGCCGCTTATCTGGGCGAGACGGCCTTCTGGGGCTGCAGCATCGACGACCGCTCGCTGCGCGCCCAGGTGATCGAGGACATCCGCTTCCTGACGGACGAGCCCTTCACCTTCGCCCGCCTTGCCGCAAGGCTGTAGGGCAGACAGCGAAAGGCCCCTTCCGCCGGTGCGGAAGGGGCCTTTTTCTTTGAGAACCGCGTTGTGTTGCGCCGGTCCGGCTCAGTCCGGCGGGATGCCCAGCCGCAGCAGCATCTCCACGAGGCCGCTTTCCCCGACGGCCAGGGCGGCCTGCGACGGGGTCATCCAGCGGCGCTCGCGCTGGCCCTTCTCCGGCCACTCGTCCAGCATCTCGTCGACTTCCAGCAGGAAGACGGTCACCGCGCACAGGACCGACTTGTTGACGCTGAGCCGCTTCATGTAGCGGAAATTGCCGAAGGGCCGGTGATCGACGGTGCCCCGCACGCCGGCTTCCTCGTAGGCCTCCCGCGCCGCCATGTCGCAGGGCTTCACGCCCTCCTCCGCCCACCCCTTGGGGATGATCCACCGCTTGGTTTCCCGCGACGTGACCAGCAGGATTTCCGGCCGGCCGTTGCGAAGGCGGAAAGGAAGGGCGGCGTATTGGGTGGCGGGAGTGCGGTTGCTCATCATATCCAAGTGGGGAGGCCGGACCCGCGATCCAATTCGGCTGAACGGGATGGCGGGCGATCATTCTTATGACGATGGGCGGCTGTGCTTCGTGCCGCCCATCGGCACCATGATCATCCCCTATTAACGTTACTCAGTGGCAAATTCTTCCGTCAGACGGTCAATAATTTCGCCTACGCCAAACCGGATAGGGTCACTGGCCGGAAGGTCATGAGCCTTGGCCGCCGCCTCCAGGCAGGCGCGCGCCTCGTCCTCGCCATAGGCCTTGGTGTTGATGGCGATTCCGACCGGGCGGATGGCCGGGTTGGTCAGCCGTCCGCAGCGGATCGTCAGGTCGATGACTTCCTGGATCGACGGCAGCGGGTGCTGCACGCCGCGCATGGTGCTGCGGGTCGGCTCGTGGCAGACGACGAAGGCGTCGGGCTGGGCGCCGTGCAGCAGCCCCAGCGACACGCCCGCGAAGGAGGGGTGGTAGAGCGAGCCCTGCCCCTCGATCAGATCCCAATGGGCCGGATCGGCCGCCGGGGCGATCCATTCCACGGCGCCGGAGATGAAGTCCGCCACCACCGCGTCGATGGCGACCCCGCGGCCGGAGATGAAGACACCGGTCTGGCCGGTGGCCCGGAAATCCGCGTCCATGCCGCGGGCGCGCATCTCCTTTTCCAGGGCCAGCGCCGTGTACTTCTTGCCGACGGAGCAGTCGGTGCCGACCGTCAGCAGGCGCCGGCCCGGACGCTTGGTCCCCTTGCCGGTGGCGAAGCGCTGGTCGGAATGGCGGACGTTGAAGAGCTGGCGGCCGTGGCGCGCCGCCGCCTCGGCAATCGCCGGGATGCTTTCCAGCCGGGTGTGCAGGCCGCTCGCCACGTCCATGCCGGACTCGATGGCCTGGACGATGAAGCTCGTCCAATGCTCCGGCAGGACGCCGCCGGCGTTCACCACGCCGACCACCAGCGTGCGGGCGCCCTGCCCCGCCGCCTCGGCGATGGTCATGTCAGGGATGCCGAGGTCGGCCTTGCAGCCCTCCAGCCGGATCTGGCCGAGGCACCAGTCGCGCCGCCAGTCCACGATGCCCTGCGCCGTCTTGGCGCCGAGCTGGTCCTGAACATCGCCGAGGAACATCAGGTAGGGATGGGGAATGTTCATTTGTCGGGTCCTCTCGAAGAGACCGGTTGTTCTTCAGGCGGGCTCGGGCGTCAGGCCGGCTCTGGCGTCAGGCGGCGGGCGGACATCTGGCGGAGCAGGACGGGCACGATCAGCGCCAGCCCCAGCAACGACGAATACAACTCCGGCGTCACCAGCAGAATGGCGGCGATGCCGAGCATCACCCGCTCCCAGGTCCGCATGTTGGTCAGCAGCCAGCCTGTCAGGGTGGCGCCCAGACAGACGATGCCGACGATGCAGCCGAGGAAGGCGATGAAGAAGTCCGGCCAGTTGAAGCCCGGCGCCACCAGCAGCAACGACGGCGAGAAGACGAAGACGAAGGGCACCAGCGCCTTCGCCAAGCCCAGCCGGAAGGCGGTGTTGCCCGTCTTGAAGGGGTCGGCCCCCGCCATGCCCGCCGCCGCGTAGGCGGCCAGCGCCACCGGTGGCGTGATGTCGGCCAGCACGCCGTAATAGAAGACGAAGAAGTGCGCGACGATCGGCGCCACGCCCAGCAGGCCGAGCGCCGGGGCGGCGATGGTCGCCATGATGATGTAGTTGGCCGTCGTCGGAATGCCGCAGCCCATCAGAATGCAGACCACGCCGGTCATGATCAGCGTGAACAGCAGCGTCAGAGCCTTGGCGTCGGCCAGCCAGCCCGGCAGGAAGGCCCCCGCCCACACCGCCATCTCGCCCGCGGTGGAGGTGACGATGTAGGAGATCTTGAAGCCGACGCCGGTCAGCGTGACCACGCCGACGATGATGCCCACCGTGGCGGCGGCGGCGCCGACCGCCAGCGCGTATTTGGCGCCGTCGCGCAGCCCGTCCAGAACCTCCCAGATGGTCATGCGCTTGCGCGGGTTCAGCAGGCCGACCGCGATGCACAGGGTGATGCCCCAGAAGGCCGCCATGTAGGGCGTGTAGCCGGCGATCAGGATGCCGATCAGCACGACCAGCGGAATGACCGTCGGCCAGTCGCGGCGGAAGGCCTCCTTCAGATCCGGCATCTCGTCGGGGCGCAAACCGCGCAGGCCGTTGCGCTTGGCCTCGAAATGCACCTGCACCAGCACGCCGAAGAAATGCATGAAGGCCGGGACGATGGCCGCCATGATGATGGTCGTGTAGGGCAACCCCAGGAACTCGATCATCAGGAAGGCGGCGGCGCCCATGATCGGCGGGGTGATCTGCCCACCGGTGGAGGCCGTCGATTCCACGGCGGCGGCGAAATGCGGCTTGTAGCCCATCCGCTTCATCGCCGGGATGGTCAGCGAGCCCACCGTCACCGTGTTGGCGACCGAGGAGCCGGAAATCATACCGAACAGCGCCGACCCGAAGATGGCGACCTTGGCGGGACCGCCGGCGTAGCGCCCGGCCACCCAGGCCGCGCAGTCGAGGAAGAGCTGCCCCAGCCCGATGCGCGTGGCGAAGACGCCGAACAGCACGAAGTGGAAGACGTAGGTCGCCACCACGCCCAGCGCGATGCCGTAAACGCCCTGCGTCGTCAGATAGAGATGGTCGACGAGCTGCGAGACCGTGGCGCCGGGATGCTTCAGCAGCCCGGGCATCTGCGGCCCCCAGATCGCGTAGCTCATGAAGATCAGCGAAATGATCGGCAGCGGCCAGCCGACCGAGCGGCGGGTCGCCTCCAGCAACACGACGATCAGGATGGAGCCGAGGACGACGTCGGTGGTGGTCGGGTTGCCGACGCGGAAGGCCAGATCGTCGAGCGGGATCAGCGGGACGTGCATCACCGCGACGACCGCGCCGATGGCCAGCGCCCAGTCCTGAAGGCCGATGCCCAGCGGGCGCAGCAGCGTGCCCATCACCGGCTCGCCGTAGCCGCGCTTGGTGAAAGGGAAGACCAGGAAGACGAGGCCCAGCACGAAGGAGAGATGGATGCCGCGATGCTCCATCTCCGGCAGCAGGCCGAAGCCGGCGGTGTAATAGTGGAACAGCGACAGAATGATCAGCAGCCCGCCGACCAGCTTCCCCGCCAGCGGCGACAGCGGCCGGAAGCGGATTTCGGAGTCGAACTTCTCCTCCAACTCCCGCGCCTTGGCCTCGTCGAGTTCCATGGACGCGGAATCCAGCCGGATGTCGGATGGCGGATCGCGATGGGTATCGGTCATGGATGCTCCATTCCCCTCTCCCCTCTGGGGAGAGGGTTAGGGTGAGGGGGTTGCGCGTGTCGGGAAGTTCGGCAAAACCGCATCCCCCTCACCGACCCTTCGGGCCACCCTCTCCCCAATTTCGGCGGACCGAAGGTCCGCCTGTCGCGTCAGCGCAAACTTCGTTTGCGCGCGAGCGGAGGGGAGAGGGTTGTACTGGTCGGATGCGGCATGAGAAAATGTAAGGAGAGCGCGCCTTACTTCAGGACACCCTGTTCCTTGTAGAACTTCTCCGCACCCGGATGCAGCGGGATGCCCAGGCCGTTGGTCGCCGTCTGCAACGTGACGAGCTTGCCCTTGGCGTGGCCGGCTTCGAGCGCGGCGCGGCTCTTCTCGTTGTAGAGCGTCTTGACGATGTTGTAGACGAGGTCGTCCGGCTGCTTGGCGCTGGTCAACCACTGGGCGTTGACGGAGATGGTCGGCGTCTCCGGAACGTCCTTGTAGGTGTTGGCCGGCACCGTGTCCTTGGCGAAGAACTGGTACTGCGCCAGCATCTTGTCGATTTCCGGCCCGGTAATCGGGACCAGCGAGATGCCCGAGGAGGTCGCGAGTTCGGAGATGGCGCCGGTCGGGTAGCCGCCGACGAAGAAGTAGGCGTCCAGAGCGCCGTCGCGCAGGCGGTCGCCCGCCGGACCCGGCTTCAGATACTCCGCCTTCACGTCCTTCTCGGTCAGGCCGAAGGCGCCGAGCACAATGCGCGAATCGACCAGCGTGCCCGAGCCCGGCTCGTCCAGCGACACCCGCTTGCCCTTCAGGTCGGCGACCGACTTGATGTTGGCGTCCTTGCGGGCGACCAGATGGATGGTTTCCGGGTAGAGCGTGGCGATGACGCGCAGGTCCTCCACCTTGCCCTTGCCCTCGAACAGGCCGGTGCCGGTGTGGGCCCAGTAGGCGACATCCGACTGCGAGAAGCCCGACTCGGACGAACCACCCTTGATGGCGTTGATGTTGGCGACGGAACCGTTGGAGGCCACGGCGGTCGCCACCAGAGCGGGCACGCCGCCGTTGGCGCCGGAGATGACGTTGGCGATCAGCCCGCCCACCGGATAGTAGGTGCCGGCGGTGCCACCCGTGCCGATGCGGAAGAAGGCCGGGGTCTGCGCCACGGCGACGGTGGCGCCGATGGCGACCGCGCCCGCCACGGCGGCGAAGGCCAGACGGCGGGTCTTGGACATGAACTTCACGACAACCTCCCAATTATTTCGCGTCGTAACGAAATGATGCCTTTGGGTCGGAGGCTTGTCGATACGAATGGGAGACCGGTTCGGACATACGGCCCATTCCGTGAATGGGTGGGCCGTATGTCCGGGCGGAACGCGTCAGTCGGCCAGCAGCGCCGCCGCGTGGTGGCGCAGATGGTCGTCGATGAAGCTGGCGATGAAGAAATAGCTGTGGTCGTAGCCCGGCTGCATCCGCAGGGTCAGCGGGTGGCCCGCCGCCTCCGCCGCCCGCTGCAGGTTCTCCGGCTTCAGCTGCTTCTCCAGGAAGCTGTCGGCGTCGCCCTGGTCCACCAGGATCGGCAGCTTCTCGGTGGCGCGGCCCAGCAGGGCGCAGCTGTCCCACTCCAGCCACGCCGCGTAGTCGGTACCGAAGAACCGCTCGAACGCCTTCTCGCCCCACGGCACGCTGGCCGGGTTGCCGATCGGCGCGAAGGCCGACACGGCGCGGTAGCGGCCGGGGTTGCGCAGGGCGCAGACCAGCGCGCCGTGCCCGCCCATGGAATGGCCGGCGATGGAGCGCCGGTCGGTCACCGGCAGCTCCGCCTCGACCAGTGCCGGCAACTCCCGCACCACATAGTCGTGCATGCGGTAGTGCCTCGCCCACGGCTCCCGCGTCGCGTTGACGTAGAAGCCGGCGCCCAGCCCGAAGTCCCAGGCACCGTCCGGATCGCCGGGCACGTCGGGGCCGCGCGGGCTGGTGTCCGGCGCCACGATGGCGATGCCGAGTTCCGCCGCCATCCGCATGGCGCCGGCCTTCTGCATGAAGTTCTCATCGGTGCAGGTCAGGCCGGACAGCCAGTAGAACACCGGCACCTTGCCCGATTTGGCGCCCGATTCGGCCTGCGGCGGCAGATAGACGGCGAACACCATGTCGCAGTCCAGCACCGCGGAGCGGTGCCGGAAGCGTTTGTGCCAGCCGCCGAAGCAGCGGTTCGCCGCGATCTGGGTCAGTTGCGACTCCATCCGGTCCTCACGGGTTGTAGAGGATGACGGAACGGATGCTCTTGCCCTCGTGCATCAGGTCGAAGGCCTTGTTGATATCCTCCAGCCCCATGGTGTGGGTGATGAAGGTGTCCAACTCGAACTCGCCCTTCAGGTAGCGCTCCACGTAATCCGGCAGCTCCGACCGGCCGCGCACGCCGCCGAAGGCGGAGCCGCGCCAGACGCGCCCGGTGACCAGCTGGAACGGGCGGGTGCTGATCTCCTCCCCGGCCCCGGCGACGCCGATGATCACCGACTCGCCCCAGCCCTTGTGGCAGCATTCCAGCGCGGCGCGCATCACCTTGACGTTGCCGATGCACTCGAAGCTGTAATCGACGCCGCCGTCGGTCATCTCGACCAGAACCTCCTGGATCGGGCGGTCGTAGTCCTTCGGGTTCACCACGTCGGTGGCGCCGAGCTGCTTGGCGATCTCGAACTTGTCGGGGTTGATGTCGATGCCGATGATGCGCGACGCCTTCGCCATGACGGCGCCGATGATCGCCGACAGGCCGATGCCGCCCAGCCCGAAGATGGCGACCGTCGAGCCCGGCTCGACCTTCGCGGTGTTGCGCACGGCGCCCATGCCGGTGGTCACGCCGCAGCCGAGCAGGCAGACCTTCTCCAGCGGGGCCGCCTTGTTGATCTTGGCGACCGCGATCTCCGGCAGCACCGTGTATTCGGAGAAGGTGGAGGTGCCCATGTAGTGGAACACCGGCTGGCCCTTCGCCGTGAAGCGGCTGGTGCCGTCCGGCATCAGACCCTTGCCCTGGGTGGCGCGGATCGCCTGGCAGAGGTTGGTCTTGCCGGACAGGCAGAATTTGCACTTCCCGCATTCCGGCGTGTAGAGCGGGATGACATGGTCGCCGACCTGGACGGAGGTGACGCCCGGCCCGACCTCCTCGACGATGCCGGCACCCTCATGGCCCAGGATGGCCGGGAACACCCCTTCCGAATCCATGCCGGACAGGGTGTAGGCGTCGGTGTGGCAGACACCGGTGGCGACGATGCGCACCAGAACCTCGCCCTGCTTGGGCGCCGCGACCTCGACCTCTTCGATCTCCAGGGGGCGCTTCGCTTCCCAGGCCACCGCCGCGCGTGACTTCACCATCCCACCGTCTCCATGCGTTCGCGTTTCTTTGATAATCGACGTTAGCATTCCGCGCGCGTTGACAACGCTGCAATGTTGGAGAGGATTGTTGCCGTATGGGGATAATCGGGACGGAATCGGGAGTTTGACGGGTGAGCCGCTGGGATGGCATCGACGAATTCGTGGCGGTGGCCGAGTGCGGCGGCTTCTCCCGCGCGGCGGAGCGGCTGCGCATCTCCTCCTCGCAGGTCAGCCGGCAGGTGGCGCGGCTGGAGGACCGGTTGCAGGCCCGCCTGTTCTACCGCACAACCCGCAGCGTGACGCTGACCGAGGCCGGCCGCTCCCTGCTTGCCCAGTGCCGCCGCCTGATCGAGGAGCGGGACGAGGCGCTGCTCGCCGTCAGCGACCTCCAGGCGGAGCCCAAGGGCCTGCTGCGCCTGACCTGCGCGGTGGCCTACGGCGAGCGGTTCGTCGTCCCGCTGGTCAACGATTTCCTGGAGCGCCACCCCCAGCTCCGCGTCGAGATCGAGCTGACCAACCGCCGGCTGGATCTGGTGCATGAGGGGGTGGACCTCGCGGTGCGGCTGGGGCGGCTGATGGATTCCAGCCTCGTCGCCACGCGGATCGCGCCGCGGGTCATGCATCTGTGCGCCGCCCCGTCCTATCTGGAGCGGCGCGGGACGCCGCGCCGGCTGGCCGACCTCGCCGAGCATGATTGCCTGACCGGCACCGCGGACGGCTGGACCTTCGACGCGGGGTCTCTGGAGGATGGCGGCCCAGAGTGGCTGTTCCGCCCGCAGGGGCGCTGGCGCTGCAACAGCGGCACGGCGGTGCTGGACGCCGCGTTGCGCGGCTTCGGGCTGTGCCAGTTGCCCGATTATTATGTAGTGGAGCATCTGACGGCCGGGCGGTTGGTCTCCCTTCTGGAGGCCCACCGCCCGCCCAACACCGCCGCCTGGGCCGTCTACCCGCCGCAGCGCCACCTGTCGCCCAAGGTGCGGCTGCTGATCCAGCATCTCAAGGAAGGGCTCGCCCGGCGGCCGGAATATCGCTGAGGCTTGGCACCGTTTGCTCGACCATTTCATCCACCGGAGAAAAGTCCACATACACCTTCAGGATGCTTTTATTTCTCCATACGTCGCCATGCGCGGCAAGTTGCCACAGCATATTCTCCATTTTCGAGTGACGGCCATCACATATTTCGACTCCTCGTTGCCATAAACATGGCACGTCTGAGAGCGCAGACGTCAGAAAGCAATCGATCGGGGGAAAAATGATGCCGATTTTTGGAACTTCAGAAGCCGATCTTCTCGAAGGCACATCAGGCGACGATCATCTTGTTGGGCTTGAAGGAAACGACACGCTGATCGGTGGAGATGGCGACGATTTTCTATCAGGAAATGAAGGAGATGATCTTATTTATATCGATGCGCAAGATCAATATTTCTTCGGCGACGAAGGCTACGACACGCTGGTTGTGCTTGGAAGTGAAGGTGTCACGGCGAACATCGGTTTGGCGGGATTTGAACGTGCCTTTGGCAGCGCTGGAAACGATGCCCTGACTGGCATCCATGTGTGGACGAATGTCGAGATCAACGGCCGCGGGGGCAATGACACGCTCGGCGGCGGACACGGAAACGATACGCTGCGTGGAGGAGAGGGCGACGATTGGCTTCAGGGCAACGACGGCGACGATTCGCTTTCGGGTGGGAGCGGCACCGACACCCTGGAGGGTGAGGACGGTGACGACACGCTTTCTGGTGGAGGCGGCGACGACCTTCTTCTGGGTGGCAGCGGCGACGACCGTCTTTTCGGTGGCAATGGGAACGACACCCTCCAGGGCGGCAGCGGCAACGATACATTCATCGGCGGACTTGGCGCTGACGTTTTGCAGGGAGACGACGGCGACGATATTTTCTACGTCGATGGCAACGAGGATTCGGTTAATGGCGGCAATGGCTTCGACACTGTCGTCTTCCGCGGGGACGTCTCCATGCACGTCGACCTCAACCTATGGGAAATCGAACGTGTCTTTGGCGGTGGCGGCGATGACGTCTTCGACGCCCGCAATGCCTTCGGCGTGACCGAGATCGACGGGGGGGCCGGAAACGACTGGCTGATCGGGGGATTCGGCGATGCAACGCTGCGTGGCGGGGCCGGAAACGACACCATTGAGGGTGGCTTTGGCGCCAATCTGCTTCTTGGTGGAGTCGGGAACGACTTGCTGATCGGAAGCTTCCTCGATGAAACGTTGCGCGGCGGGGCCGGAAACGACACGCTCCAAGGCAGCCGTGGAGCGGATCTGCTTGTTGGTGGCGCTGGCATCGACACGGTGGATTACAGCGATTCAATCTTCGGCGGCGTCACTGTCGATCTTGCCACCGGGATCGGAAGTGGCAGCAACGCCGAGGGTGATCGGCTGAGCGGCATCGAGAATGTCATCGGGTCCAGCGACAGCGACATTCTGATCGGAAACGCCGCGGCCAACAGGCTGGAAGGCGGCGGTGGCTATGACACTCTTTACGGTGGAGACGGTGACGACACGCTCATCGGGGGCGGTGGCCATACCCTCATGGTCGGCGGCGACGGTGCCGACACCTTCCGATTGGGTTTTTACGAGTGGGGAACGTACTCGCTCGATGACTTCGAAAGCGGAGTGGATCGCATCGAACTGGAAGGTTGGACCTTCGGTCTTCCGGACGGAGCGCTCGACCCGGGCGTCTTCGCGTTGGACATGACGACCGACGCGGATGACCGCATCATCTTCGACTCGATGCGCTCCTCTCTGTTCTACGACGCCGATGGCAACGGCTCCGGCGCGGCGGTCATGATCGCCTCCTTCAACAACGGAACGTCTCTGTCCGCCTTGGACATCGTGGTCGTGCCCTTCGGATCGTAGCGCCTTTCGATAAGGGAAGCCGGTGAGCCGTCCATCCGACGCCTCACCGGCTTCATTCACCCTCCGTTCAGCAAGCGGTTTGGCGCGGCGTGCGCTCGACCTCCAGGCCGAAGTACGGGCGTAGCGCGGTGCCCAGGTAGTTGCCGGCCAGCGCCGCGACGATCCACACCCAGCCGTGCAGGCTGCCCGACGCGATCCCGCTGAAATAGGCGCCGATGTTGCAGCCGTAGGCGAGGCGCGAGCCGTAGCCGAGCAGAAGCCCGCCGACCACCGCCGCCACCAGCGACCGCAGCGGCAGTTTCCACACTGGGGCGAACTTGCCGGCCAGACCGGCGGCGAGCAGCGCGCCCAGGATGATGCCGAAATCCATCACCGAGGTGACGTCGGCCAGCACGCTCTCCTGCAACGCCCTGGCCTGGGCCGGCGCCTGCCAGAAGGGCCAGGAGGCGACGTCCACGCCCAGCACGGCCAGCCCCTTGCTGCCCCACAGCGCGAAGGCCGAGGTGATGCCCCACGGACGCCCGGCCAGCGCCAGCGTCGCGAAGTTCAGAACGGCCAGAGCCACCGCTCCCCAGACCAGCGGCCAGGGACCGCGCAGGAAGCGCCGCAGCCCCTCGGTCCTGGCCGGGGCGCCCTCGATCAGGCGGCCGTGGCGCCGCTTTTCCAGCGCGAGGGTACCGGCATAAACGGCGGCGAAGAGGACGAGGTTGACCGCCAGCGCCACCGGCCAGCCCCAGGCGGCGACGACCGACACCGGGGCGGCGGTCCATTGCGCCTGCCACCAGGGCAGGTGATAGGCGCCCAGCACCGAGCCGACGATGAAGAAGGCCAGCGTCACGACCATGCGCGTGCTGCCGCCGCCCACCGTGAACAGCGTGCCCGAGGCGCAGCCGCCGCCGAGCTGCATGCCGATGCCGAACAGGAAGGCCCCGGCCACCACCGACAGGCCGACCGGCGACACCAGCCCCTTCACCGGCGTGCCGAACAGCGTCCCCGCCGCCAGCACCGGGAAGAACAGCGCGCAGGCCACGGCGAGCATGACCATCTGCGCCCGCAGCCCCGTCCCGCGCCGGTCCGCGATGAAGACGCGGAAGGCGGAGGTGAAGCCGAACAGCGCGTGGTAGAGCACGAGGCCCATGGCGCCGCCCACCAGATAGAGCGCCGCCTGCCGCCCCGACACGGCGTCGCCGATCCACAGGCCGCCGCCCACCAGGGCAAGCAGCGCCACGGCGACCACCCGCCAGTCGATGCCCGGCAGCAGCGTGGCCGAACCCGCCGCCCGGCCCAGAGTCGTGTCCGTCATCCCGACACTCCAAAACAACAAAAATGATTCGTTGATAAAGGCGATTGCCTGATTGGTTTCAGTAAATAATGGGACGCTTTCCACAGGGAAGGCCGTTCTGCGCATTCCTGTCCTGCGCTGGATGACCCGTCAGCCCTCGGGGAACAGGCGACGGGCCAGCTGGCCGAGCGTCAGGCTCTGCGCGATGATGGTGAAGGCAACCACGGCGTAGCAGGCGACCAGCAGCAGGTCGCGGTGCGGGTTGTCGGGCAGCGACAGGACCAGCGCCACGGCGATGCCGCCGCGCACCCCGCCCCAGGTCAGGACGGCGGTCGCTGCCACCTTGCGCTGGCTGCGCAGATGGACGGCGACCACGGGCAGCACGCTCGCCAGCCGGGCCACCAGCGCCAACATGGGCGCCAGGAACCCCGCGGCCATCACCGGCGCCTGCCAGGACAGCACGACCGCGGCCTCCAGCCCGACCAGCATGAACAGGATGGCGTTCAGGATCGCGTCCACCATCGACCAGAAAGCCTTCATGATGAAGCCCGTCCGCTCCGACGAGACGTGGTGCTTGGCAGTGTTTCCGATCAGCAGCCCCGCCACCACGACCGCGATCGGGCCGGACAGGCCGAGCCGCTGGGCGAGGCTGTAGGTCGCCGCCGCCAGAGCCAGCGAGATCGACAGCTCCACCGCCGGGTCGTCCGCCCGACTCTTCGCCCAGAAGGCGAGCGAGCCGGTCACCAGCCCGAGCAGGACGCCGCCGCCCGCCTCCTTCACGATGTCCCAGGCAACGCCCATTACCGTCAGGTCGGTGTCGGTCCCGGTGGCGAGCCCGAGCAGGAGGGTGAACAGCACGACCCCCATGCCGTCGTTGAACAGGCTCTCCCCCGCGATGGCGGTGCGCAGCCCTTCCGGCAACGGCGCCTTGCGCAGCACGGCCAGCACCGCCACCGGATCGGTCGGCGCCAGCGCCGCCCCCAGCACCAGACACCAGATCAGCGGCACCGGCTGGCCCATGGCGTCGAAGACCAGCCACATGCCGGAGCCCATGACGGCGGTCGAGATCACGACACCCAGCGTCGCCAGCAGCGCCACCGCCCAGCGCCGCCGCCACAGCGTACCGCTGTCCTGCTCGACTGCCCCGGCGAACAGCAGGAAGGCCAGCACCCCCTCCAGCAGCGCTTCGGGCAGGTGGGCGCTGGTCACCAGACGCTCCTCCCAGACGCGGATGTCGATGGCCGGGACTAGCGTCCCCGCCACCGCCGTCGCGAAGGCGAAGCCGAAGGCCAGCAGGAACACCCCCGCCGTCGCCGGCAGGCCGAGCAAGCCGCGGCTGGCAAAGCTGAACAGCGCCGCCAGGGTCAGGAGGATGGACAGCAACTCGAAGGTGCCCATGGACATCCGTCGGCAAAGGGACAAGCCATGCCAACAGCGTGCCCGCCGCGTTCCTCTCGCGCTCAGTCCTCCGGAGCGTCCAGCCCCTCCAGGATCGCCGGGGCGAAGGCGGCCCGCCAGCCCTCCCGGTGCCGGATGTCGCCGAAGGCGGGCAGCACCCGCTCCGGCCCCGTGGCGGCCACCAGCGCCGTCAGCTGGCGCAGCGTCGGGTGAACGTTCCAGCGCCGATAGTGCGCCCGGCCGGCATCGACCAAGGTCCGCGACGGCGTGCCCGCGGCGAGGTAGCCGGTAAAGACGATGTCCGGTCCGCTTGTCTCCAGCCCGCCCGCCCCGCCCCAGCGCTCCACCAGCTCGGCGGCGGTGCCGCTGGTGGCGTTGGGACCGGCGGCGAAGGTCACGTCGCGCGGGTCGCCCGGTTGTTTGGCGCGGTCGAGCAGCCGGCGCAGCCGTTCCTCCGCGCCGGGCCGCAGGGCGGTGTCGGCCTCCGCCAGCAGATGGGCGATGGCGGCGCGGTGGGCGTCGTCGATGGCCGGGACGACGCCATGGTCCATCGCCCACAGGGCCATCTCCGGCCCGCGCCCGTCCGCCGCCACCGGGAACAGAGCGCCGCCCGCGTGGAGGAAGGGCTCCAGCGCGGCCAGCCGCTCCGCTTGCGGGGTGTCGTCCAGCCCGTAGGAGGCGTCGAGGATCACCCGCCGCGCCGGCGGCGGCGGGTCGAAGGGGAACAGGGCCGACTCGTCGGAATGGTCGCCCATGTAGAGAATCCCGCCATCCTCCGTACCCAGGTGGATCCACACCCCGCCCGGCGCGTGGCCGGACCGCCCGGTGGTCACCGGAACGCCCTGGATCTCCACCGTTCCGCGCACCGGCAGCGGCAGGGCCGCGACGGTCGGCGGCAGGAGGCGGGCGGCCAGCGGCGTGGCGTACACCGGCGGGCTGCCGACCCGGTGGCGCAGGCCCAGGGCGCCGGCGTGGTCGCCGTGGGTGTGGGTGACCAGGATGGCGTCCACCCGCCCTGCGCCGCTCAACGGCGGCAGGCGCCCGGCGTCCGGCCCCTCGCCGAAGTCGAGCAGCAGCCGCGCCCCACCGATCATCGCCAGGAAGCAGGCCGGCCCCTTGTTCCCCAGCCCCGACAGGGCGCGCAGCCGGACCTTCTGCCCACGCCCCGCCACAGCCCCCGTCATCGCAGCGTCACTTGACATCACGCCCCCGTTCCGCACTGTGCCTATCCCTCGCCGCCTTCCTGAATAGCGCGACTTCCGGTGCCATGACCACTCAGACGCCTGCTCTCCTGATCGACGACGCCTCCCGCCACTATGCCGGGACGCCCGCTCCCGCGGTGGACGGCGTGACCATCGACGTGGCGGCGGGGGAATTCCTCGCCCTGCTCGGCCCGTCGGGCTGCGGGAAAAGCACGCTGCTGCGCATGGTCGCCGGGTTCGAGCGGCTGGACGGCGGGCGCATCACGGTCGGCGGCCGCACCCTGTCCGGCCCCGGCACCCACGTCCCGCCGGAAGAGCGGCGGATCGGCCTCGTCTTCCAGTCCTACGCGCTGTGGCCGCACATGACGGTGGCCGGCAACGTCGCCTACCCGCTGGAGACCGCCCGCGTTCCCCGTGCGGAGCGGGAGCGGCGGGTGCGTGCCGCGCTCGACACGGTGGGGCTGTCGGGCTTCGACGCCCGCCATCCCGCCGAACTGTCCGGCGGCCAGCGCCAGCGCGTGGCGCTGGCCCGCTGCCTCGTGATGAGCCCGGAGCTGGTGCTGCTGGACGAGCCGCTCGCCAACCTCGACGTGCATCTGCGCGCGGCGATGGAGGAGGAGTTCGCCGACTTCCACGCCAAGACCGGCGCCACCATGGTCTACGTCACCCACGATCAGGCCGAGGCCATGGCGCTGGCGACGCGCATCGCGGTGCTCGACCACGGGCGGCTGGCCCAGGTGGCGGCGCCCCGCACGCTCTATCGGGAACCGGCAACGCGCATGGTCGCCGGCTTCGTCGGCCAGGGCGCGGTGGTGGACGGCGTGGTGACGGGTCCGGTCGCGGCCGGCCGCGCGCGGGTGCGCCTGTTCGGAGCGGAGGCGCTGGTCCGTTGCCGCCCCGGCCAGCCGGAAGGGCCGGCGCTGGTCTGCCTGCGGCCCGAGGATCTGGAGCCGGCGGCGGACGGTCCCATCGCCGCGACCGTGGTGCGCGCCGCCTACAAGGGCGGATTCGTCCTGGTGGAGGCCGAACCGCAGGCCGCACCGGGCGTGCGCCTGCTCCTGCGGGTGTCCGGCGACGCGCAGGTCGCGCCGGGCGAAGCGCTGCGCCTCGCGGTGCGCGACGGGTGGGTGGTGCCGGAGGGGGGATGAGGGAGTTCGGGAGTCGGGCCCCCACCCAACCCTCCCCCGCTCTCGCAGGGGAGGGCCTTATCTCCTCCCCCTGCGAAGCGGGGGGAGGTCGGGAGGGGGGCCCGTCTCAGGAACGCCTCACCCCCGCCAGGGAATGATTCCCGCCGGCAACCGCCGGCCCAGCCAGCCGACCGCCAGCAGCACCGCCACGACCACGGCAATCGTCACCACGCTCAGCGCGGCGGCCAGCGTCGGGCTGCCGCCCTCCTCCAACGCGTAGACGACGACGCCCAGCGTCTCCCGCCCCTGCGACCACAGCAGGATCGACACGGTCAGCTCGTTGAAGGCGGTCAGGAACACCAACACCCCGCCCGCCGCCGCCGCGGGCGCCACCAGCGGCGCCACAATGGTGCGCAGACGGCGCAGCGGCCCGGCGCCGCAGGCGCGCGCCGCCTCCTCCATCGCCGGGTCCAGCGCGGCGCAGGCGGCCTGGGCCGGGCGCAGGGCCAGCGACAGGAAGCGCGCCAAGTAGGCCGCCAGGATGATCCCCAGCGTGCCGTAGAGGCTGACGCTCAGCAGCGGCAACGGCTTCAGGAAGACCAGGATGCAGCCGATGGCCAGCACCACGCCGGGCACCGCGTGCGGCAGCTCGATCAGCACGCCGACGGCGCGGACCAGCCGCCCGCCCTTTCCCGGCCCGGCCATCGCGTGGGCCAGCGGGATCGCCAGCAGGACCAGCAGCAGCGCCGCCGCTCCCGACAGGACGAAGGAATTGGTGAAGGCCCGCCCCACCTGATCCAGCCCCAGCACCGTCGCGTAATGCGCCAGCGTCGCCGTCTCCGGACCCAGCGGCAGGCCGTAGACGCGGATCAGGCTGGTCGAGGCCAGCGCCGCCAGCGGCGCCGCCAGGATCAGCGCCACCACGGCCCAGCAGAGGATTTCCAGCGGGCGGCGCGCCCGGCCCAGCCGCAGCACCGCCGCGGGCGCCGAACCCCCGATCACCCGCGCGTCCACCCGCGCCTGGAGCACCATCTGCGCGGCGATGCCGACGCAGGCGATGGCGCCGATCAGCACGGCCAGCACCGCGACCTCCGGCAGGACGGACGGGCCGAACCCCGCCAGCCGCCGGTAGATCAACGTCGGCAGCACCGGAATCCCCGCCGGGATGCCGAGCAGCGCCGGAACCCCGAAATTGCCCAGCGCCGCGACGAAGGACAGGGCCAGCCCGGCGGCCAGCCCCGGCAGGCTGAGCGGCAGGACGATGGTGCGCAGCACCCGCCCGCGGCGGGCGCCCGCCGCCTGCGCCGCCTCGACCAGATCGCGCGGCACGGCGCGCAGGGCGGCGCGCAGGGCCAGGAAGACCAGCGGCGCGTGCTCGATCCCCATCACCAGGATCATCCCGGCGGAGGAATAGACCGGGTTCGGCGTGCCCGGCGCCGGGGCGAGGCCCAGCGGCTTCAGCAACGGGCTGCCCGAGCCGGCGAGGTGAATCCACGACAGGGCCACGATCTGCGCCGGGATCATCAGCGGCAGGATCAGGCAGAAGGCCAGCGCCGTCTTGCCCCTGAGGTCGGTCAGGCCGCAGAGCAGCGCGAAGGGCACGCCGAGCGCCGCCGCCACGACCGTCGCCCCCGCCGCGATGGCGACGCTGTTCCCGGTGGCGCGCCACGTCATCTTGGAGGTCAGCACGCGGGTCAGCGCCGTCAGGTCGCCTGTCGCCATCGGCCCGGCGACCTCCCACACCAGCCGCAGGATCGGCAGCAGGACGATCAGTCCGGCCAGCGTGAACAGCAGCGGCGCCCCGGAAACGGAAAAACGACCGGCGGTGTGGAAAGGCCGCCGGTCGCTGAAAGTGGCTAGACTCATTTTCAATCGCCGGAAGGGCTCAGCCGCCGAACAGGTCGGCGAAGTCCTTCTTGTTGGCCTCGTCGTCCTTCAGGGCCTTGGCCGGGTCATAGGGCATCAGCGAGATGAAGGAGGTGTCCGGGAAGCCGGCCGGCGGAGCGACCCCTGGCAGCGCCGGCAGGAAGCCCTGGCGGGAGGCCAGCTCCTGCCCCTCCTTGCTCAGCAGGAAGGCGATGAAGGCCTTGGCGGCGTCGGGATTCTTGCTGGTGTTCAGGATGGCGACCGGCTCGGTCACCGCGCTGACACCCTCCTTGGGAAAGACGAAGGCGACGGGGGCGCCCTTGGCCTGCTCGCGGATCGGCAAGTAATCGACGATGACGCCGTACAGCTTTTCGCCGCTGGCCACCGACTTCAGGATGCCGCCGTTGCCCTTGGCCGCGGTGGTGCCGTTGGCCTGGAGCTTCTCGTAGAAGGCCATGCCGAGGTCCGGCTGCTCCTTCACGGCGGCCATGTGGATGGCGGCGGCGCCGGAATAGAGGGGGCTGGGCATCACGGTGGTGCCCTTGGCCTCCGGCTTCAGGAGGTCGAGCCAGGAGGAGGGCTTCATCGGCGCTGCCGTGTTGTAGGCGATGCCGGTGGTGATCAGCTTGGTGGCGAACCAGGTGCCGTCCGGATCGTGGGTCCCGGGGCGGTAGCCCTGGACCGGCGCGTCCGTGTAGGCCAGCAAGCGCTTCTCCGCCTTCAGCGACTCCATGGTCACCGCGTCGGCGATCAGCAGCAGATCGGCCTGCGGACTGCCCGCGGCGATCTCGGCGCGGAGCTTGTTCATCAGCTCAGTCGTGCCGCTGCGGACCCACTCGACCTCGACGCTGGGGTTCTTGGCCTTGAAGGCGTCCACCGTCTGCTTCGCGTCGGCTTCGAGTTGCGAGGTGTAGAGGACCAGCTTCCCGGCCGGCTTGCCGGTGGTGGTCTGGGCGGCGGCATGGGCGGGCAAGGCCAGCAGAAGCACGCCGGCGGCGATGGTCGTTCCGATGGCGGCGAACGCCGCGGCGAGGTGTGTGCGCTTGGCCTTCATGTCTCCCGTTTCCCTCTCTGGTCGTCTCCGCCGGTCCGGAGCCTCCTCTGGAGTGCCCCGGTATGCGAACGAAGGCCCTTGTTTACGCCAGAACCATGACAGCTGCGTGACGGCGGCCGTTCCGGACGGTCGTCAGCGTCATACCCGATTGGGGCGGCACAGGGAAAGGGGACGGCCCGCGCAAGGGGGCTCGGCGGCCGCGGTTTCCTCGTTGCAGAGGCCCAGCGCGTTGCGGGTGGCCTCCAGCCGGTCGGCGGAGCGCGCCACGGCGTTGGCGCTCCTGCGCAGGCGGTGCAGGCTGCGGACCATGCTGTCCACCGCCGCACCGCGGAGCTGGGCGGCGCGGGCGGCGGGAGCGTTCTTGTCGTCGGGCACGGCGTGCAGGCGCGGCGGCTTCGTCACCAGCAGGGTGGAAACCTCCAGCCGCATGGCGTTGTCGCGAACCGCGTGGACGCGGTGGACCAACTCGGCCAGAGAGATGTCGCGGCACAGGCCACGGCACCACAGGGAGCCGGTTTCCGACCGCATGCAGAATCCGCAACCCGTTTCCTCGTTCCACAATCGCTTGGCTGTGTGTACCGGCATGCTCCACCCCGTTGCTCCGACTCCAGCAAAGCGCCGGAGGGGGTCATGAAGCAAAGCGTCTTTGGCGATACCGCTCTGTGGGGAGGCCGCAACGCCCCCTTCGAACGGAGTCGCGCGAAGGGCTTGGAAGACAAGCCGTTCGGCAGCACCCTTAGGCAGGCCCCTTAGGACGACAGCCCAAGCGACAGGAGCGCGGACCGTGACCAGCGAAACCCCCGACCGGCCCATCCTTCAAATCGAATATTGCCGCCAGTGCCGCTGGATGCTGCGCGCCGCCTGGATGGCGCAGGAGCTTCTGACCACCTTCGAGGAGGAGTTGGGCGGCGTCACTCTGATGCCCGGCACCGGAGGCATCTTCGAGGTGCGGCACGGCGAGGCTGTGGTCTGGTCGCGCAAGGAGGAGGGCCGCTTCCCCGACATCACCGAACTGAAGCAGCGGGTGCGCGACCACATCGCCCCGGACAAGCCCCTCGGCCACGCCGACCGCAAGCGGCCGGCGGGGTCATGAGGTCAAACGTCTATTAGCGGACGGACTTCACGTCGGTGACGGCCACCGTCTGCTTGGGCGGCGCGGAACCGAAGCCCTGCTCCAGCAGGTCGGCGACCTCGCGGTCGCGGGAAGCGGCGGTGGTGCCGCCCAGCACGACGGCGACCAGACGCTGGCCGTTGCGGCTGGCGCTGCCGGCGAGGTTGAAGCCGCTGAGGTTGATGAAGCCCGTCTTGATGCCGTCGTAGCCTTCGACGCGGCCGAGCAGCCGGTTGTGGCCGGGCACCACCGTGCCGTTCCAGTCGAAGCGCGTGCGCGAGAAATAGGCGTATTCCCGCGCCGGGCGGGACACGATGGCGCGCGACAGGCGGGCCATGTCGCGGGCGGTGGTGCGCTGCTCCTTGTGCGGCAGGCCGGAGGCGTTGCGGAAGGTGGTGCTGGCCATGCCCAGCGCCTGCGCCTTCTCGGTCATCATCTCGGCGAACTGCTCCTCGCTGCCGCCCATCGCTTCGGCGAGCACGACGGCGACGTCGTTGGCCGACTTCACGGTCAGGGCGAGGATCGCGTCCTCCACCCGGATGGTCGAGCCGACGGCGAGGTTCAGGCGCGACGGCTTCTGGTTGGTGGCGTGGCGCGACACCGGCAGTTCCTGGTCCAGCCGCAGCGTGCCCCGCTCCAGCGCCTCGAAGGTCAGGAGCAGGGTCATCATCTTGGTCAGCGACGCCGGGTAGGTCAGCGTGTCGGCGTTTTCCGAATCGAGGACCCGGCCCGACTGCGCGTCCATCAGCACATAGGCGTGGACCGGGCGGAAGACGGCGGCGCCCGCCACGGTGCCGGCGGCGGCCCCGGCGGCGACCCGGCCCGCGCGGCGCGCCTTGCCCGTGCGATGGACGGCGGCCTTACGGACAGCAGCCTTCTGGGTGGCCGATTTGTGGACGGCGGCCTTGTGCACGGTCCGGACGGCGGCGGGCTTCGCCGCCGTCTTGGACGCTGCGGCCTTCTGGGGCGCAGCCTTGGCGGCCGTTTTGGCGGTGGGCTTGGGCGCTTGCTTGTGCACCGTCTCCTGGGCGGCCTTGGCGAGGGCGTCCACAGGGTTGACGGCGACGGGCGTGGCGACAGCCAGGGACAGAAGCAGCGGCAGAACGAAACCGTACGGCGAACGCGGCATGATGGCGACCGGATGGAGAGATGGTCGCCTCCTGTACCCTGAAAGCGGTTAACAAAAAATGTGTCGAATCTCTGGCGCCTTGTGTGATTTTGCGGTTCCGGCGTGAGCGTCGCTATTTACCAATCGATCACCCACGGCTCCACCGTTGCCTGTGTCGCAGCGGCAACTCTGCTGTGCACATTGTGGCACAGAAGCATCATTCGGCGCGATGTCACTTGTGCCGCGCCGCCGCGGGCGTCAGATGTCTTATGCCGAAAGGGCGCTGGTTCCCGCGTGTCGTCCGTGCGACCTCACGCATGGACAGAGCCTTTCGTTAGCCGTCTGTTCATCGCCGCGTGGGATGCTTCGATTATGCTGACGACCATTCGCACCTGCGCCCGGCCCGCCCTCGGAGCGAGGGTCGCCGCGTGCCTCCTCGCCGGGCTGCTCGCCCTGCCCGCGCAGGCCGCGCCGTCCACCGCTTCGGGCACCTCCACGGGCCGGGATGTCGTGGGAACCTGGATCGCGCGGATCGACCAGCGCGCCGCCGAACTGGAGGCCATGCCCCGCGTGCAGCAAACGCGCGTGGGCTATGGTTCCGTCCTGAAGAAGGGCGACGGCGGCATGGTCGACGTGGTGGCCCCCGGCCCCGTGCGCCCGTCCGACGTGCCGGAGGGCACCGCCCCGGCCGCCGGGACGGCGCCGACGGTCGTCGTGACTCCGCCCGCCGAACCGATCCCGCAGGCCGATCCGTCGGCGACGCCCGGCAACGCGCTCAGCGGAACGGCGACGCCCGGCACGGTGGTGGAGGTGCTGCCCCCGCCCCCGGCCCTGACCATCCAGGTGCGGGCGCGCGCCGCCGACCGCGTCGGCCGCCTCTCCACCCGGCTGATCGAACTGGGCTTCCTGAACCAGGAGCAGTGGACGGAGACCTTCGACGACAACCTTGAGGTGGCGGTCCGCGCCTTCCAGCTGTCCGAAGGGCTGATGCAGGACGGCAAGGTCGGCGAGGTCACACGCCAGGCGCTCGACCGCACGCCCAAGGAGGCCGCCAAGCTGATGCGCGGCGCCACCGCGTCGATGCGCGCCCTCCAGGCGTCGGTTCCGGACACGGTGATCCTGGTCAACCTGCCCAGCCAGACCGTGTCCTACATCGAGCGCGGCAAGCTGAACTTCACCATGCGCGCCGTGGTCGGCCGCCCGTCGCGCCAGACCCCGCTGCTCCAGGACCGCGTCACCAGCGTGACGATCAACCCCACCTGGACCGTGCCGCCGACCGTTCTGGTCGAGGACAAGCTGCCGGTGCTGCGCAAGAAGGGCAACACCGGCATCAAGGACGCCGTCGTCTATCTGGACGGGGTCGAGGTGGTGCCGGAGAGCATCAACTGGTGGCAGGTGACGCCGGAGCGCATCCGCATCGTCCAGAAGCCCGGCGACGACAACGCCCTCGGCCGCTTCCGCTTCAACCTGACCAACGGCGACGGCATCTTCCTGCACGGCACCAACGACCCGCGGCTGTTCGAGCGCGACCTGCGCGCCGCCAGCTCCGGCTGCGTGCGGCTGGCCGACGCGCGGATGGTCGCGGAAACCCTGCTGCGCCCCGCCAAGCTCGACTCCGCGGCGATCGAGCGACAGCTCGACAGCGGCAAGACCAAGACGGTCTCCCTGCCCAACGCCGTCCCGGTCCGCTTCGTCTACTGGACCTCCACGGTGGAGACGGACGGCACCGTGCGGGTGCATCCGGGCATCTACGACGACGTGCCGACCAGCTCGTCCGCTCCGTCGGCCAGCCAGGCCCCCGCCGCCGCGGGAACCGTCTCGGCCCCGCGCCGGGTGGAACCGAAGCCCGTCCGCCCGACCCCGGCCGCCGCTCCGCAGCCGGCCCCGGCGCCCGCCCAGTCCTCCTCCACGGCCACCCCGGCCCGCGCCGCCGACACGCGCAACGGGGCCGAGGCCGTCCGCACGGCGATGTGACGCCGTCGCGCAGGGTTCAGGCTTTGCAGAACGTGGAAAAGGCGCCGTCTCGACGGCGCCTTTTTCGTACCCATCTTTCCTTATGGCGGCGCCCCGTCCCGCGCCGCGGCGGAGGTGCGTCATGATCCCCTTCCCGGCTTCGGCGCGGCTGTGCGCCCTGCTCCTGCCCGTCCTTCTGATGACTCCGGCTCCGGTGTTCGCCGGCGGTTGGCATGGAGGGAATTTCTTCGGCTTCAGCATTTCGCTGCCGCTGGCCTTCGGCTTTCCGCCCCCCGTCTATGTTCCGCCGCCCCCCGTGATTTATCCGCCCGTGGTCTATGCGCCGGTTCCCCAGCCCGTTCCGGCGGCACCGCTCGCCACCCGGACCTCCCCCACCTATCTCGGCCCCGGCGGTCGCTATTGCCGCGATTTTCAGATGCCGGGAGTCGTCGGCGGACGCCCCGCGACGCTCGTCGGGACCGCCTGCCTGGACCCGGATGGCCAATGGCGGGTGATCGGTTGAGGACGGGAGCGGAGAGCAGGCAACTCTATCCGCAATATCGGGATATCCCCAGAAGCTGTGGGTAACTCTGTGAGCGAATCCAGGGGCAACCTGTGAGCACGACCGTGAATCCACGACCTTGACCGAATTGCCTAAATTTAAGGCACCGTTGAACGGGCGAAATTGCCCGGCTTTTGTGGGTTTTAACGGTTCCAAACAAGCTTTAAGAAACAAAAAAGCAACATTTGCAGAGTCAAGGACGCCGTTCAGGTGAATGTGCATAACTCGGACTAACCCGGACCATTGGCCCCACCCACCGTTTCGACGTGAACGCCGGGGAAGTGCCGGGATTCACAGGCACAGGCGGGCCAGAAGATCGGCCAGCCGGCTTCGTTCGTCCGCCGTCAGGCGCCCGGTCAGTTCGGCTTCCGCCTGCGCGATGGCCGGCCCGGCCGCCTCCACCACCCGACGCCCGCTGTCGGCCAACCGGACGAGGTTGCGGCGGCGGTCCAGGCTGTCGGGACTGCGCAGCAGGTAGCCGCGGTCGATCAGCCGCACCACCACCCCCTGCATGGTGGCGGGGTCCATCGCAATGCTGCGCCCCAGGTCGATCTGCGACATCGGCCCGTGCTGGTGCAGCGCCGCCAGCGCCGCCCATTGCGGCGCCGTCAGATTGAAACCGGTCAGAGCCTCGCTCAACATTGCGGTGGCGCGCTGGTGAACGCGCCGGATGCGGCTGTGAATGGCCTCGGCGGGGACGGTGCAAAGGGCGACGTCGCAACCCTCCCTGCCGTCGGCACCATCGTTGCCGGCCATTTCGGTCGGGAAAACCATGAACGCGACGGCCTCGTGTCTATGAACGACACTTTGGCCTTTAACACCGATCTGTGTCGGTTGTGTTTCAGGAGCGGCTTACGACGTTACCGTTCTGAAATACGCCGAAAGTCCAGGTTCATTCCGCCGCCAGACGGATCGGCAACGCGGAGCCGTCGCGCGCCTCCCGCCGCTCCAGATCAATGAGTTCGACCATCCGGCGCTCCACGGCGACCAGATACTCGCGGGTTTCCAACCCGCGGCATTCCCGGCTGTGCCGGCGCAGCAAGGTGATGGCCTGATAGGAGGGGTTGCGGTTCCACGGCATGCTCGGCTCGCGCGGACGGACGGTGGCGGGGCTCCGATTACAATTGAGAAATATTACGGGAATGCGAGCGGCGCCATGAAAATTCTTCGTTGCGGACGGGACCCTGGATTGCTCGGAACGGTTACGTCCACCTCCGCCGCGACGCACCGCACGCACGCCTGTCTGCCGGAGCGGATGGCTTTGGGAGAGGCGGTTCGCATGGGCACGACCGGAGCGTTGATGGTGATGGCGGCTCTCGCCCTCCTGGTGGCCGTGGTGAGCTATGATCCGACGCCCTTGCGCGTCGTCGTCACCGCCCTGTGCTGCGCTCTGGCCGGCTTCCTCCTGGGGCGTCGCTGAGGAATATCCCGCCGCCGAAGCAAAATAGAGTTATCCGGGCCGTTAATCGTTGCATCTCCGCCCCCATGTGGCATGAACGCCCTGTGGTGTTTGAAGAACATCCACCGCCGACGGCCCTGTTCCGACGGCCACCCGCGACGATTCGGCCCACACCGATGCGGGAACGGCTGTCCTCCTTCATCAGATTTCCTTGGCAATGCCCCATTACCTGCGTCTGTTTCTCTTGATCGTGGCCGCCGTGGTGCCGCTCGCGGCGCTCCAGTTCATGACGCAGCACAGCCTGTGGCAGGATCGGGAGAACGAGGTGCGCAACGACACCCTGCGCCTTCTCGACCTGCTGGACGCCGAGCAGCAGCGCATCGCCGCGGAGGCGCGGCAGGTGCTGGCGACCATCGTCGAATCCGGCGTGCCGCAGGCGGGACCGCCGGGTTGCCAGCAGACCATGGACCGGCTGCGCGCCCGCTATCCCGCCTATCTGTCGGTGGAGGTCGCCGACCGGCAGGGCCGGGTGTGGTGCGCGACTGACCCGGTCTCGCTGGGCGTCGATCTCGGTGGCATCCGCACCTTCCAGAACGCGCTGGCCACCGGCGCCCTGACGGTGGGCGAGTACGGGCTGCGCGATCCCAACCAACGCCCCATCCTGCCCTTCCGCCTGGCTTACCCGTCGCCGGACGGCATGCCGGGCGGCCCCTTGGACGGCCCCCTGGGCGGCGTGGTGACGGTGCTTCTCGACGCCCGCTGGCTGGAGGAGAACCTGGGCGACCGCCCCCTGCCGCCGGGCATGGAGATGGTGATCGCCGACCGCCAGGGCCATGCGGTGGCGCGCTTGCCGGAGGCACCCGAGGCCATCGGGCAGCCCCTGCCCACCCCCATGCTCCAGGCCATGCATGCGGCGCGGGGGACACGGTCGGTCGCCGTCTTCGAGACCGGCGGGGTGGAGCGGATGGTGGTCTCCGCCCCCCTGGACACCGGCACCGGCGAATCGATGATCGCCATCGGGATCGACCGCGACGCGGCGATGCGCCCGGTCCGGGACGCCATGGCCTTTTCGCTGGCGCTGTTCGGCGGGGTGCTCCTGCTCACCTGCCTGGGCGCGGCCTGGGGGATGCGCCAGTTCCTGCGCGTGCGCGAGCGGATGCTGGAAACGGTGGTCGAAAAGGCATCGGTCCTGGAGAGCACGACGGACGCCGTGGCCGAACTCGACCGGTCCTGGCGTGTCGTCTTTGTGAATGAGCGGGCGCGGACCCTCCTGCCCGATTCCGGAGACGCCGTGGGCCGGAACGGGCGTCAGGCCTTTGCGGAGCTGATGGCCGGCGAATCCGGGCGGACTCTGCAGAAGGCCATGGAGCACCGCGAAGCGGTCGAGTTCGAGACGCAGGGACCGCGCAGCGGCATCTGGTTCGCCGTGCGCGCCTTCCCCTCGCGCAAGGGCCTGGCCCTCTATTTCCGGGACGCCACGGAGCGCCGGCGCCTGGAGGACGAGCGCACGCTCCTGACCCGGCAGCTGGAGGAGGAGCGCAGCCTGCTGACGGCCATTCTGGACCATCTGCCCTCGGGGCTGCTGGTGGCGGAGGCGCCGAGCGGACGGATCGTCAAGGTCAACGACACGGCGCTCAGCCTGCTCGGCGGCCCGCTGCCTCCCGCCGCCGGCTGCGGCTGCGACGGCACGCGGGCCTGCAACGGCGGCGCCTGCTTCGGCGAGGGGCGCTGCCCCCTGTCCCGCGCCCTGCGGATGGGCGAGACGGTGGAGCAGGAGGACATGCCCTACACCCGGCCCGACGGCACCGCCATGACCCTGTCGGTCAGCGCCACGCCGGTCCGCGGCGCCGATGGTCGAACGACCCTGGCGATCTGCACCTTGCGCGACGTCGGGGAGCGCAAGGCGATGGAGTTGGCGCTCCAGCGCGCCAAGGAGGAGGCCGACGAGGCCAACCGCGCCAAATCGAAGTTCCTCGCCGCGGCCAGCCACGATCTGCGCCAGCCGATGCAGTCCATGTTCCTGTTCACGGGCATCCTGCACCGCTTCATTCGCGACGAGCAGGGGCAGCGCAGCCTGGAAATGCTCGAGCGCGGCCTGGACACGCTGAAGGGCCTGCTCGACAGCCTGCTGGACGTGTCGCGGCTGGACGCCGGGGCGGTCGATCCGCGCGTCGAGCCCTTCCCGCTGAACAGCCTGCTGGACGAGATCGCCGCATCCTACGCACCGATCCTGGAGAGCAAGAAGCTGGCCTTCCGCATTGTGCAGGACCGTGCGGCCATGGTGCTCAGCGACCGCGTGCTGCTGGGCCGCATGGTGCGCAACCTGCTTGAGAACGCCGTCAAGTACACCGAGCGCGGGGCGGTGCAGATCGCCGTCCAGGTGCAGGGCGGCCAGGTGCGGATCGAGGTCAGCGACACCGGGATCGGCATCCCGCCTGACCAGCTGACCCGGATCTTCGCGGAGTTCCACCAGCTCAACAACCCGGAACGCGACCGGGCGCGCGGCCTCGGCCTCGGCCTCGCCATCGTGCAGCGGCTGTCGGGGATTCTCGATCATCCCGTGGAGGTGAAATCCCAGCCGGACCGCGGCTCCGTCTTCGCCATCACCGTGCCGCTGGCCGCGGCGGAGACGGTGCCGGCCCCGTCGCCGATCACCGCCTCCGCCTTCACCGGGGGCGGCGAGGCCCCGCGCGCCCTGCTGGTGGACGACGACGCCATCGTCCTGCTGGGGCTGCGCGACATGTTCCGCGAATGGGGCTACGAGGTGCAAATCGCCGGCTCCACCGACGAGGCGGTGGCGAAGATCGAGGCGGACGGGCGCATGCCCGACGTGATGCTGGTCGATTACCGTCTGCGCGAGGAGCGCGTGGGGACGGAAGCGGTGGTGCGCGTCCGCGCTATGGCCGGATGGGACGTGCCCGCGGTGATCCTGACCGGAGAGGCCGGCCCGGAATGCGAGACGGACGCCGCCGCGCACGGGCTGGAGGTGGTCCGCAAGCCGGTGACGCCGCGCCAGCTCCGGCGCGTTCTGGACCGCGCCATGGCGAAACAGGCGAAGACGGCGGATGCCGCGGCCGGGGCGGAGGGCGAGCGTCTCACCCTGTGACGGGCCCCTAACGGATTTGGGCTCCCGGACAAGAAAGCGGCCCGCCGTCCGGGTGAACGGCGGGCCCTTGAGGTGCAAAACAGGGAGGCACACGCCCTTGGGGCAAACTGAAGATAGCGACGGCGCCCGCTCCGCGCGAAAGGGGGAAAGTCGTAGCGTCGGGCGTGTCCGGAGTGCACCGAAGGGAGCGGACGTCCTCCCCCCGAAAAAATGACCGCCTCGAACGATTTCGCTTGAGCGTCGGCGGCGTCGCGGCTATATCAGCGCTCCCGCGTCGCCCCAAGGGATGCGGGACAAAGAGCAGACGATGCGCTTGTGGCGGAATTGGTAGACGCGCTAGGTTCAGGTCCTAGTGGCTGAAAGGCCGTGGGGGTTCGAGTCCCTCCAAGCGCACCAACACTTCTTGTGTTGGTCTGAGACTATAGTGGGGCCATAGCTCAGCTGGGAGAGCGCTACAATGGCATTGTAGAGGTCAGGAGTTCGATCCTCCTTGGCTCCACCATCATGAAGCCAGCAACCCCGACGGGTTGCTGGCTTTTTCCTTTTGGCACCAGCGCTGCGGCCGATCGTGGTGCGTCGACCGGCGCTCTTGGAACCGGAGTGCCTGGACGCCTCTCAGGGGGCTTGAGGCGGCCGGGCTGCGCAAGCCCGCCATGACCCTGCCAACGATGGCAGGGCCGGCGATACCCTCGGGAAACCGGGCGGGCGAGCCGCGTGGAGCGATGCCCCGGGGCCACCCCGCCCGTGCCTCACGCCTGCCCGACGCTGTGGCCGGCGCCGCGCCCGCGGCGGCCCCGCGCGGCGGGCGGATCGACAACCCCCACATCCTCGCCGAGGGCCGGGTCGCCGGCGCCGTCGGTCTGGTCGGCGCAGCGTTCGGCCAGTTCCCGGATCGCCCCGCGGATTTCCGGATCGCGGATGTTCTGGAAGTAGCGGGCGAGCATCAGCGCCTCGCGGGAGCGCAGCGTGCCCTCGGACTCCTCCGCCTGCGGGCTGGCGGTTCCCGCCTCCTGGGCGGCATGGCGCTCCTCCAGCCCTTCGAAGAAGACGGAGACCGGGACCCGGAAGAACTGCGCCAGCTTGAACAGCCGGCTGGCCGAAACCCGGTTGAAACCACGTTCGTACTTCTGCAGCTGCTGGAAGGTCAGACCCAGAGCCGACGCGACGTCGCTCTGGCTCAAACCGGCAAGCATGCGCAACTCGCGCAGGCGCTGCCCAACAAAGACATCGACCTCATTGAGGCCTTCCTTCTTCTCACGTCCACGTCTTTTCACGGCATTCCCCCATCGGCAACGGTGGCAAAGCCCGATGTCGCGCGAAGCAACATTCGGTTTTGCGTTGGAAAGATTCCGACGTGCTTGTGCCACGATCTTTTTGGTATCGGACAAGCGACCATTGCAACTCAGCTATGACGTCGAGATCACAAAGTCAACCATCGCTGCGATATTTACTACCTACGTCCAAACAAACCCTAGAAAGAGAATGGGTATATGCACGCAGATCATTCCTTCTTTCGAGGTAACTTTTAATTGCTTGCCTCGGAAACGATCGGACGGCCGCGCTTTTGTGGAGAGCCGCTTCGCCGTTTCTCGCCCATTGGTCGGCAAAGGAGCGTTGCAGGCGCGCACCGGTAGGCACAATTTGCCGGGCACTGGGCAATTTCTGCCCACGGATTAACACTCTCTTCATCAAGACAGCCCAGCATGCGCAAGAAAGCGGAGACCGGCGCGGTTTTTGCAAATTCCTTTTTTGCGTCTGCGAAATCAAGAACTTCCCGGAGATCCACCGGGGCATCCGATCGGGGACTAGCGCGTGAACAACCTTCTGCAGACCCTGCGCAATCTTGGTCCCGCGCGCTTGGCCGCCATCGGCGGCGTCGGCCTCCTCCTGATCGGATTCTTCGTCTATCTGATGACGCGCCTCTCCACTCCGGAGATGGAGCTTCTCTACGCCGAACTCCAGCCCACCGAAGCCGCGGCCATCGCCAAGAAGCTGGAGGAGGCGAAGGTCCCCTTCACGGTCGACAAGACCGGCACGAAGATCATGGTCGCCGCCGAACAGGTGGGGCCGACCCGCATGCGGATGGCCGCCGCCGGGCTGCCGTCGGGCGGCTCGATCGGCTATGAGCTGTTCGACAAGGGCGAGGGCTTCGGCGCCACCAGCTTCATGCAGAACATCAACCACCTGCGCGCCCTGGAAGGCGAGATGGCGCGCACGGTGCAGACGCTGAACGGGGTGCAGAGCGCCCGCGTCCATCTGGTGCTGCCCAAGCGCGAGCTGTTCGCGCGCCAGCAGAATCCGGCGACGGCCAGCATCTTCATAAAGCTGCGCCCCGGCGCCCAGCTGTCGCGCGAGAACATCCAGGCGATCCAGCACCTGATCGCCGCCTCGGTGCCGAACCTCGATCCCAGCCGCATCTCCATCGTCGACGACAAGGGCACCCTGCTCGCCCGCGGCACCGGCAACGACAGCGCGGACGCCATGCTGGCCTCGGCGGAGGAGAAGAAGGTCGCCTACGAGAGCCGCATCGCCCGCATCATCGAGGATCTGCTGGGCCGCACCGTCGGCTACGGCAAGGTGCGGGCGGAGGTTTCGGCCGATCTCGACTTCGACCGCATCACCACGCAATCCGAAATCTTCGATCCGGAAAGCCAGGTCGTCCGCTCCACCCAGACGGTGACGGAGGCGAACGAGAGCCACGACCGCGACCCGCTGTCGCCGGTCACCGTGGACCAGAACCTGCCGACCGCGCAGTCGGGCAACAACGCCGGCCCGATCTCGCAGAACAAGCAGAACCGCAGCGAAGAGACGATCAACTACGAGATCAGCCGGACCACCAAGAACCACGTCCGCGAGTCCGGGCAGGTGCGGCGCCTGTCGGTCGCGGTGCTGGTCGACGGCACCTACAGCCTGCCCAGGGACGGCAACCCGGCGGCCTATCAGCCGCGGCCGGAGCAGGAGCTGGAAAGCATCAAGGCGCTCGTCCGCTCCGCCGTCGGCCTCGACGCCGTGCGCGGCGACACGCTGGAAGTCATCAACATGCGCTTCTGGTCGCCGGAAGACGACATCCAGAAACCGGAGGAGCTGTTCCTCGGCATGACCAAGGACGACCTGTTCCGCATCGCCGAGATGGTCGTGCTGGGCATCGTCGCGGTCCTCATCATCCTGCTGGTCATCCGCCCGCTGATCACCCGCGCCTTCGAGAAGGCCGACCAGCAGGAGGAGGACGACATGGACCGCCTGCTGGCCGACCAGAGCGGCATGCCCGCCGCCCTGGCCGCGCCGACCGGCGCGCTGGCCCAGGATCTCGCCCTGGAGGCCGCCCAGGCCGACGAGGAGCTGGAGCAGATGATCGACATCAACCGCGTCGAAGGCCGCGTCCGCGCGTCCTCGCTGCGCAAGGTGGGCGAGATCGTCGAGAAGCATCCGGAGGAAGCGGTGTCGATCCTGCGCAACTGGCTGTATCAGGAGAGCTGACGCGATGAGTTCGGTCCGCAAATTCCTGTTCGACGAGTCCTTCGACGTGGACGCGCCGCCGCGCCGCCAGCATCAGGCCGACGACGACTATTTCGACAACATTCCCCTGCCGGAACCGGAGCCCGAACCGGAGCCGGAGCTGCCGCCCGAACCGCCGCCGCCGGTGTTCGGCGAGGCCGATCTGGCCGCCGCCCGCGCCGCCGGCTTCACGGAGGGCGAGACCGCCGGCAAGTCGACGGGCTACGGCAAGGGCTTCGTGGACGGCAACAACGCCGGCCGCAAGGACGGCTACGAGCAGGCCCGCGTCGAGATCGCGGCGACGGTGCAGGCGCGGATCGCCAACGCGCTGGAAACCGTCGGCAACGGCGTGCAGCATCTGCTGAACGAGCATTACGCCACCAGCGCCCAGCGGGCCGACCAGCCCGTGCACATCGCGCTGGCCATCGTCCGCAAGCTGATGCCGGAGCTGGCGCGGCGCGGCGGGCTGATGGAGGTGGAAGGGCTGGTCCGCTCCTGCCTGACCGACCTGATCGACGAACCGCGCCTGGTGGTGCGAGTCGCCGACGACATGGTGGACGCGGTGCGCGAGCATCTGGATCAGGTGATCGCGGCCCGCGGCTTCGGCGCCAAGCTGATGGTGGTGGGCGATTCCGGCCTCGCGCCGGGAAGCTGCCGGATCGAATGGGCCGAAGGCGGGGTGGAGCGCGACACCGCCGGTCTGCTCGCCCAGATCGAACGGCGGATGGCCGGCCTGCTGGAGGCGCCGCCGGGCTGACACCCCGGCGGACCGATCGCGGCGAACAGGATTTTTTGAGGTTCTAAGGGCTTCTGGAGACTTCGATGGCCAAGGACAGCTTCTCCCTCGACGAGTTGGACGGCGGCGGCCGCAGCGACATTGCGGAGTATGAGACCGGCCTGGGTCCAGCCAAGGATCTGGAAGCGGTCTACGACATCCCCGTCCAGATCTCCGCCGTGCTCGGCAAATCGACCATGCAGGTCAGCCAGCTGCTCAAGCTCGGGCGCGGCGCGGTGGTGGAGCTGGACCGCAAGGTCGGCGAAGCCATCGACATCTACGTGAACAACCGTCTGGTCGCCCGCGGCGAGGTCGTGGTGGTGGAAGACCGGCTGGGCATCACCATGACCGAAATCATCAAGTCGGACCGCGGATGAGCCTCACACGAGACAGCGCTGAATCGTCCCGCCGGGGTGGGCGTTCCGCCCGGCCGCGCGGCGGGGTGGACATGGCGACGCTGGTCGGTCTGGCCGCCGCCGCCGTGGTCATCTTCGTCGCCATGGCGTCGGGCGGCAGTCTGCGCGCCTTCGTCGACCCGCCGTCGCTCATCATCGTGCTGGGCGGCACGCTGGCGGTCACCACCGCCTCCTTCTCGCTGTCCGACGTGGCCATCGCGTGGCGCGACGCCGGGGCGGTGCTGATCCACCGGACCAGCGACCCGCGCGGCGTGGCCCGGCAGGTGCTGCTGCTGGCCGAGGCGGCGCGGCGCGCGCCGGAGACGCTGCGCAACGTCCTGCCGGAACTGAAGCACGAGTCGTTCCTGCACCGCTCGGTCACTCTGGTGGCCGAGGGGCTGCCGCCCGACGACATAGAGCGGATGCTGATCGGCGAGGTCGAGGCGTCGGGCGCCGGCAAGGTCAAGAGCGCCGGCGTGCTGCGCCGCGCGTCGGAAGTGGCGCCGGCCATGGGGCTGATCGGCACGCTGGTCGGCCTCGTCCAGATGCTGGGCAGCCTGAACGACCCATCGAGCATCGGCCCGGCGATGGCGCTGGCCCTGCTGACCACCTTCTACGGGGCAGTGCTCGGCAACGTCGCGCTGGCCCCGCTGGCCGCCAAGGTGGAGCGGACGGCGGAGGAGGACGCGCTCGTCAAGACTCTCTACACCATCGGCGCGGTATCCATCGCGCGTCAGGAAAATCCGCGGCGTCTGGAGATGCTCCTGAACGCCGTTCTTCCGCCTGGAAAGCGGATTCAGTACTTCGACCGGGACTCCGACCGGGGTTCTCCGAGGGGAGCGTAAGATGCGTCTGCTGATCGTTGGAACGTTGGAAGGGTACATCACCGCCGCTGGCAAGATCGCCATGCAGCGCGGGGCGAAGGTGTCCCACACCGACAGCATCGAGGGCGCCCTGAACGCCCTGCGCGCCGCGGCGGGGGCGGACCTCGTGATGATCGACGTCAAACTCGACATCGCGACCTTCATCGAAAGCCTGAAGGCGGAACGG
This sequence comes from Azospirillum sp. UENF 312511, assembly GCF_058780635.1. Lineage (NCBI taxonomy): Bacteria > Pseudomonadati > Pseudomonadota > Alphaproteobacteria > Rhodospirillales > Azospirillaceae > Azospirillum > Azospirillum sp. UENF 312511. Next base: position 1,557,402 of record NZ_JBSNCG010000001.1, read on the forward strand.
ATCACCATTCCCGTGGTGGCCTGCGGCATCGGCACCGACGCCGCGGCGGCGGTAAAGGCGATCCGCGCCGGCGCCAAGGAATACATCCCCCTGCCCCCCGACGCGGAGCTGATCGCCGCCGTCCTGGAAGCGGTGGCGGAGGAAAGCCACGCCATCGTCTGCCAGGACCCGGCCATGCTGGCGACCCTGCGGCTGGCGGACCAGGTGGCGCCCAGCGACGCCTCCGTCCTCATCACCGGCGAGAGCGGCACCGGCAAGGAGCTGATGGCCCGCTACATCCACCGCAAGAGCCGGCGCTCCGACGCGCCCTTCGTCGCGGTGAACTGCGCGGCCATCCCGGAGAACCTGCTGGAATCGGAGCTGTTCGGCCATGAGAAGGGCGCCTTCACCGGCGCCGTCGCCCGCCGGCTGGGCCGCTTCGAGGAGGCCAACGGCGGCACCCTGCTGCTCGACGAGCTGTCGGAGATGCACCCGCGGCTGCAGGCCAAGCTGCTGCGCGCCATCCAGGAGAAGGAGATCGACCGCATCGGCTCGTCCCAGCCGGTGAAGGTCAACGTCCGTCTGGTCGCCACCTCCAACCGCAACCTGGAGAACGAGGTCCGGGCCGGCAACTTCCGCGAGGATCTCTATTTCCGGCTGAACGTCTTCAGCGTCGCCATCCCGTCCCTGCGCGAACGGCCGGCCGACATCCCGCTGATCGCCGACCATTTCCTGAAGAAATACGCGCAGGCCAACGGTCTGGGCGAGAAGCGGCTGTCGGACGACGCGCTGCTGATGCTGCGCGCCCACCACTGGCGCGGCAACGTGCGCGAGCTGGAAAACACCATGCACCGCGCCGTGCTGCTCTCCAAGTCGGAGACGGTCGGGCCGGACGCGATCATGCTGACCAGCCAACTGCTGGCTCCGGAAGGGTCGGCGCAGGCGTCGATCCCGACCAACTCGCCGGTCGCCAACCCCTTCGCCGGGCCAGGCGGCACGGTGCCGCAGGCGCCGCGCGGCTACGGACAGCCGGCTCCCGGCTACCCGACCTCCTACGCGCCGCCGACGGGCCACGCCGCGGGAGCCGCGGCCTACGGCAACGCCGGAGCGGCGTCCGGCGCCCCCGCCGTCCAGGGCCTCGTCGGCCGCACGGTGGCGGAGGTCGAGCGCGACCTGATCATCGGCACGCTGTCGCACTGCCTGGGCAACCGCACCCACGCGGCGAACATCCTGGGCATCTCCATCCGCACGCTGCGCAACAAGCTGAAGCAGTACAGCGAGGAGGGCGTGCCCGTGCCGCCACCGGGCAGCGAGGAACGGGCGGCCTACTGATCCGCTGATCGGGGGAAAGGCGGAGGAGCGGCGGCATGGCACTGACCGAACACAATCCGGGGGCACGCGCGGGCGGCGGCGGCAACATGTCGGCGCTGACCGACATGGTGGCCGTCGCCAAAGGGGCGTTGAAGCGCGGCGACATCGTGATGGCGGCCGGCATCATGCTGATCGTCGTCGGGCTGATCCTGCCGCTGCCGCCGATGCTGCTCGACATGATGCTCGGGCTGAACGTCACCATCTCGGTCCTGATCCTGATGGTGGTGCTGTTCATCGAAAAGCCGCTGGAGCTGTCGGCCTACCCGACGATCCTGCTCATCACCACGCTGCTGCGCCTGTCATTGAACATGGCCTCCACCCGCCTGATCCTGACGCAGGGTCATGAGGGCACGGCGGCGGCGGGCCATGTGATCGAGGCCTTCGCCGGCTTCGTCATGGGCGGCGACTTCATCATCGGCGTGATCGTCTACGCGATCCTGACGATCGTGAACTTCAAGGTCATCACCGCCGGTTCGGGCCGCATCGCCGAAGTGGCGGCGCGCTTCACCCTGGACGCCATGCCCGGCAAGCAGATGGCCATCGATGCCGATCTGTCCGCCGGCATGATCGACGAGACCACCGCCCGCGCCAAGCGCAAGGAGCTGGAGGACGAAAGCGCCTTCTTCGGTTCCATGGACGGTGCGTCGAAGTTCGTGAAGGGCGACGCCGTCGCCGGCCTGATGATCATGTTCATCAACATCATCGGCGGCGTGTCGCTGGCGGTCCTGCGCTACGACATGCCGATCATGCAGGCGCTGGACACCTTCACCAAGCTGACCATCGGCGACGGCCTCGTCTCGCAGATCCCGGCGCTGGTCATCTCCATCTCCGCCGGCTTCCTGGTGTCGAAGGCCGGCACCGGCGGCTCCACCGACAAGGCGGTGGTCGGGCAGCTTACCAACCACGTCAGCGCGCTCGGCCTGTCGGCGGGCGCCATCGGCCTGCTCGCCCTGATGCCGGGCATGCCGATGCTGCCCTTCCTGCCGGTGGTCGCCGCCGTCGGGGCGGCCGCCTACTATCTGCCGAAGATGCGCGCGAAGAAGGAGGCGGAGGAGGCGGAGGCCGCCGCCGCCGAGGCCGCGGGCATGGGCGGACCGGGCGGCGGGGCCGCCCCGGTGGCCGACGAGCCGATCGCCACGGCGCTGGCCATCGACCTGATCCGGCTGGAGCTGGGCTACGGCCTGCTGTCGCTGATCAACCAGCCGCAGGCGGGCAGCCACCGGCTGACCGACCAGATCAAGGGGCTGCGCCGCCAGATCGCCGGCGAGGTCGGATTCGTCATGCCCGCCGTGCGCATCCAGGACAACCTGCAGCTTCCGCCCAACGCATACATCATCCGCGTCAAGGAGATCGAGGCGGGGCGCGGCGACATCCGCCCGAACATGCTGCTGGTCATGGACCCGCGCGGCGAGGCGATGAGCCTGCCCGGCGAGCAGACGGTGGAGCCGACCTTTGGCCTGCCGGCCATCTGGATCGAGCCGGGCTACCGCGAGGAGGCGCTGTTCAAGGGCTACACGGTGGTCGACCCGTCCACGGTCATCACCACGCACCTGACCGAACTCATCAAAGACAACATGCCCGAGCTGCTGTCCTTCACCGAGACCCAGAAGCTGCTGGACGAGCTGGACAAGGAGCACCAGAAGCTGATCGCCGACGTGGTGCCGGCGCAGATCACTGTGGGCGGATTGCAACGGGTGTTGCAGAACCTGCTTGCAGAACGGGTTTCGGTACGCGATCTTGCCACCATTCTGGAGGGCGTGTCCGAGGCGGCAAGCCAAACCCGCAGCATCACGCAGATCACCGAGCATGTGCGCACGCGCCTGGCGCGGCAGATCTGCGACGCGAACATCAACGAGATGGGAGTGATCCCGCTCGTCACCCTGTCCCCCGAGTGGGAGCAGGCGTTCGCGGAATCGCTGGTGGGCGACGGCGACGACCGGCAACTGACGATGGCGCCGAGCCGGCTTCAGCAATTCATCACTTCGGTCCGCCAAACCTTCGAGCGACACGCCATGATGGGCGAGACCCCCGTCCTGTTGACCAGCCCCCTGATCCGTCCCTTCGTCCGCTCGATCGTCGAGCGGTTCCGGCCGGCCACCGTGGTGATGTCGCAGAACGAGATCCACCCCAAGGCGCGGATCAAGACCCTGGGGCAGATCTGATGCAGGCCATGACGAACCAGTGTGACGGGCGGGGAGCGAGCCGATGCGGCTGAAGTCGTTCCACGCCAAGTCCATGTCCGAAGCCATGCGCATGGTCCGCCAGACGCTGGGCGACGATGCCATCATCGTCGCCACGCGCGAGGAGGACGGCGGCGGCGTTCGCGTGACCGCGGCGGTGGAGGACGACGATCTGCTGATGGCGCAGGCGCGCACGGCCCAGCCGACCCGGACCGCCCGCCCCGTGGTGGTGGTTGAGGAGGAGCCGGAGATCGACGTGGGCGAGGTGGTGGCCGACGTGCTGCACCGCCACGGCGTGCCCGCGGCCCTGGCCGAGCAGCTGATCGACGCCGCCGCCGGGCTGGACACCGACGACCCCGCGCTGGCGCTGGGCGCCGCCCTCGATTCCATGTTCACCTTCAGCCCGCTGCAGGACCGGCGCGGCGGCAACAAGCCGCTGATCCTGGTCGGCCCGCCGGGCAGCGGCAAGACGCTGATCGTCGCCAAGCTGGCCGCCCAGGCGGTGTTCCGCAAACGCTCGGTCGGCGTGATCACCACCGACACGGTTCGCGCCGGCGGCATGGAACAGTTGGCCGCCTTCACGCGTCTGATGAAAATCAAACTGGCGACGGTGGAAGACCCCGACGCGCTCGCGGGCGCGTTCGAGGTCAGCCGCGGCGCCGACGTCGTCCTGGTGGATACCGCCGGGCGCAACCCCTACAACCGGGAAGACATGGCCGACCTCAAGGCCCTGCTGTCCGCCGGGGTGGCCGAGCCGATCCTCGTGCTCCCCGCCGGGCTGGACGCCATGGAAGCCGCCGACATCGCCCAATCCTTCAAGGCGCTGGGCGTGCGGCGGATGCTGATCACCCGGCTCGACATGGCGCGGCGGCTGGGCAGCCTGCTCGGCACGGCGCACCGTTCGCGCATGGCCTTCTGCAACGCCAGCGTTTCCTCCAAGGTGGCCGAAGGGCTGACACCGCTGAACCCGGTGGCCTTCGCCCGCCTGATGATGCCCGCCGAGGACAAGGCGGCGCGCAACCGGCCCAAGCCGGCGGCCCCTGCCAAGACCAAAGCCGTTCGTTCTTCGTCGAGGACCATCCCATGACCGATCCGGTGTTTCCGGCCGCCCTCAAGAACGTTCACCCGCTGCGCGGTGCCAACGTCATCGCCGTGGCCAGTGGAAAGGGCGGCGTCGGCAAGACGTGGTTCTCGATCACGCTCGCCCACGCGCTGACCAAGATGGGCAAGAACTCGCTGCTGTTCGACGGCGACCTCGGCCTCGCCAACGTCGACATCCAGCTCGGCTTCCAGCCGAAGAACGATCTCGGCGCGGTCATCAACGGCGACGTGACGCTGGGCCGCGCGGCGCAGCGCTACACCGAGGGCGGCTTCGACATCATCGCCGGCCGCTCCGGCTCCGGGACGCTCGCCCAGTTGCCGAGCCAGCGCCTGTCCGGCCTGCGCAACGACCTGATGGAGCTGGCGCGGCGCTACGACTGCGTCATCATGGACATGGGCGCCGGCGTCGACCGCACGGTGCGCACCCTGTCCGGCCCGGCCGGGACGACGCTGGTGGTGACGACGGACGAGCCGACCTCGCTGACCGACGCCTACGCCTTCATCAAGCTGACCCACGCCACCAACCCCACCGCCGACCTGCGCGTCGTGGTGAACATGGCGCAGAGCGTGAAGGACGGAGAGCGCACCTACGGCACCATCCTGAAGGCCTGCCAGAACTTTCTGAAATACAAGCCCGCGCTGGCCGGCATCATCCGCCGCGACCTGAAGGTGCGCGACGCCATCCGCAACCAGTCGCCGCTGCTGACCCGCTCCCCCAGCTCCGACGCTGCGCGGGACGTGCTGGCCATCGCCCAGCGGCTTCTGAACGGCCAGTAAGGCCGGGATGGGGGGCGCCCTCCCTCCCACGGCCGCCGGTGCGCCCGCCACCCCCGCGGCGGCGGCCACCCCCGCGCCCGCGCCGGTGGTGGTCGCCGAGGGCACGGTCAAGGCGCTGCCGGAGCGGTTGCAGGACATCGCCCGCCCGGTGGTGCTGACCGGCACCGTCGTCGGCACCACGCCGGAGGGCCTCGCCCGCGTGCGCACCCAGGCCGGCGAGGTGCTTGTGCAAACCCCGACGCCGCTGCCCGCCGACAAGCCGGTGACGCTCCAGATCACCCCGGTGCAGATGCTTCTGGAACAGGCCCAGGCCGCGTCGACCGACCCCACCGCAGCCTCCCCCATACAGAGCCTCGCGGCGAAGGTTCTGGTGCTGACCCAAGGCACCCCCTCGACCTCCGTGCCGGGTGCCCCGACCTTGCCGACCGCAGGCGGGCCGCCGGCCGTTCCCGGCCAGACCGGAGCGACGTCCCCTCAGGGCTCTGCGACGCCGGTGGTAATCCTCCCCAGCCCGGCGTCCGCCACGCCGACGGTGGGACCGGCGGGCCAGGCGCTTCCCCTGCTGCTGCCAGGCACCATCGTTCCGGCACTGGTCATCGCCGCGGCGCCGAAGCCCCCGGCTCCGCCCGGTGCGGCCCCTGCCCTGCCCGGCCAGCCCTCCGCCACACCGGCGGCGCCCCCCCTTCCCATCAGTGACGGCGGCAACGGCCAAGCCCCGGCACCGACACAGGCCGGCCAGCCCAACACGACCCCCGCCCCTGCGCAGGCGCCGCCCACGCCTTCGGGCGCATCGCCGCTCCCCGGCAAGCCGATGCTCGACACCACGGTGGAACTCGGCGGCGACGCGGCGCATCCCGGCGGGGACCTTCCGGAAGCCGCCTCCCCCACGAGACCAACCCCCGCGAAGCCTGTGGGGGAACCGGTCCTGACCCAGGGCGGCACCGTCGCCCTCAAGATCCTGACCGTCACTCCCCCGCCGGACCAGCCGCAGGCCGCCCCGCCGGACGACGGGTCTCCGCCACCGGACGGCCAGAGCGCCGGCAACCCGCCCCGCAAGGACGGCGCCCCGACCCAACCCGCTTCCCAGCCCCCGGCGGCACCGCAATCGGCCCCTGCCTCGCCGCGCGGCACCGCGGCCCCGTCCGCATCGCCCACCATGCCCGGCGCGGCCCCCGGCATCTCCCCGGTGACACCGGAAACGCCTGATGGGCCGGTGCTGAAGGGCACGGTGGCCGGCAGCACGCCGCAGGGCCAGCCGATCCTCGCCACGCCGCAGGGCATGCTGGCGCTGAACGTCCAGGGGAGCCTGCCACAGGGCAGCGCCGTCACCGCCGCCCTGACCGATCCGGCCAAGGCGCTCCAGACCGCGCCGCCTCCGCTCGCCACGGAACCGGGACCGCTGAGCGAGCGGGACTGGCCCGCCATGCGCCAGCTCCTGAGCACGCTCGCCGGGGTGGACCGCTCCGCCGCGCAGGCGCTGATCGGCACGGTGATGCCGCAGCCGAACCGCAAGCTGGGCGCGGCGATGAGTTTCTTCCTGTCGGCGATCCGCGGCGGCGACGCCCGCGGCTGGCTGGGGGAGGACGCCGCCTCCGCCCTGGAGAAATCCGGCCAGGGGAGCCTGCTGTCCCAGCTGGAGCGCGAATTCCGCAGCCTTCAGCAGCAGGCGGGCGATCCGCTGCCCGGCGACTGGCGCCCCTACACCCTGCCGATGATGGACGCCAACGGGCTGCTGCCGATCAAGCTGCACATCCATCCGATACATTCGGAAGAGGACGGAAAGACGGGCCGAAAGGGCGGCGACAAGGGAAGCCGCTTCCTGCTCGACCTGGATCTCAGCCGTCTCGGCCCGATGCAGCTCGACGGGCTGGTGCAACCCAACCGGTTCGACCTGATCCTGCGCAGCCACACCCCGCTGACCCCGGAGATCCGCCTGGACCTGATCCAGATTTTCGCGGACAGCATCCGCGCCGTGGGCTACATCGGCGGCCTGTCCTTCCAGTCCGGCGCCAAATGCTGGGTCAAGCTGACCCGGGCCGGAGCGGGCGGCAGCAGCTACACCGCCTGACGAGCCTGGACGCCATGCACCGCCGCGAACTTCTGACCACCGCCGCCAACCCGGACGCCCGCCACGACTATCTGGTGGAGTTGCACGGGGAACCGGCGCCCGGCACCCGCCTGACCCTGCGCTACGTCCCCGACCGCGCGGTTGCCACGCCGGACGGCGTCGCCGCCTATTTCGGCGCCCTGTCCGGCACCGCGGCGGCGGCCGGTCCGGAATCCCTGGCCGTCGCCGTGCTCGACGACCTGAACAATGAGCTGATCCCCCGCTGGGTGGAGATCACGGTGGAGCGGACCCTGCCCGTCCCCCAGCGCGTGGTCATCGAGGACCGCCAGCCCGGTTGGGACAACCCGCATCTTTTCGCCCGAATGCGGCGCGTCTGATCCTCCGATCCCCGTCTCGCCCGTCGTCCGGCATGGCTGCACCGCGCCAAGTCACAGCTTTCGCCGCTTGATTTCCTCAACCCGCATGAGAATAAAGCGGGTCGGCCGGTGCGTGGATGAGTCCGTTGAAACGTACACGAATATTGAGGCGCGTCCAAACCCTCTGGGCGCGCGTTGGGCTTCGCGCACGCCTCGAAGCCTTCATTCTGCTCGCCCTTCTTCCGATGGTGGGCTTGGTCGTCGTCCTTCTGCTTCAAGAACGCAATCAGGACATCGAGCGGGCGCGCGATGCCACCCGTCTGCTGGCGGACCGCGGGGCGCAGCAGCAGGCGCAGATCGTTCAGCAGGCGCATAGCGTCCTCCAGCTTCTCACCCTGGTCCCCGACATCCGGGAGGCGAGCCCCGACCGTTGCGCGACGATGTTGAAACAGGCGACCGACCTTTATCCTTGGAGCACCGGCTTTGGGGTGTTCAACCCCGATGGCAACCTGTTGTGCAGCAGCAACAGGAGCCGGCCCATGAACGTGGCCGACCGCGACTATTTCCGCGAGGCTCTGGCGACGCGCGGCTTCACGGTCAGCAACTTCCTGATCGGACAGAACAGCAAGCAACCCCGCGTGGTCGCGGCCCTGCCGATTCTCGGTGACGATGGTAAGGTCATCCGCGTCCTGTTGGCCGGGGTGGACTTGAACTGGCTTGCGGAACTGTCCGTCGAAATCGCTCATGAATCCGGTGGAACCGTATCGCTGTTCGATTCCGAAGGGACAATCCTCGCGCGCGTGCCGGACCCGCAGGGGATTGTCGGGCGATCGATGACCGATCACCCGATGGTGCGAAAAATCATGGAGGAGGAGGCCGGGATCATCGAGGATGACGGTCTGGACGGCATTCCCCGGATCAGCGGATTCTCGACCCTGGAGGAAACAGGCGCCAAGATCGTCGTCGCCGTCGCGCGCGACGACATCCTGGCCGCGGCCGACCGGAACCTGTTGCTGGGAACCGGCGTCATGGCCGGCGTGGTGCTGCTGATCGTCGGCGGGGTCTGGGTTCTGATGGAGGTGATGGTCCTGCGCCGCCTGCGGGATCTCAAGGCGTCGGCGGCGTTCCTGTCGTCGGACCTCTTCGATCCCCATGCCCCCTGTATGCCCGCGCCGGTCCACCCGACCGAATTCAGCCAGGTCGCCCAGGCGATGCGGACGATGGGACGGACGCTGAGCGCCATCGCCTTCGAGGACCGCCTGACCGGGCTCGCCAACCGGCGCTTCTTCGAGGCCCATGTGGAGCGCCTTCGGGAGCAGCCGGCGCAGGATCAGACCGCGATCGCCATCCTCTACATCGATCTCGACGGGTTCAAGCCGATCAACGACCAGCATGGGCACCACACCGGCGATCTGGTGTTGAAGGAGATCGGCGACCGGCTGGCCCGTTGCGTGCGCCAGGGGGATTTCGCCGCGCGCCTCGGCGGCGACGAATTCGCGGTGCTGCTCTCCCTGGCGGACGGCCATCAGGCGCACTATGCCATGGACGTGGCGCGACGGATCATCAACAGCGTCTCCGCTCCGATCACCGCCGACGGACTCGACGTCGGGATCGGGTGCAGCATCGGGGTCGCGCTCTGGCCGGCGGACGCCGCGGATCTGTCCGTGGCGCTCCAGCACGCTGACCGGGCGCTGTACGCCGCCAAACGCGCCGGCCGCGCGCGCGTGGTGTCCTATTCGGATCTTCCCACCGACAACGCCATGGTCGATTGAACAGCTCGGGTCGTCAGGTTTCCAGTTCGCTTTCTTCCCGCTGCCGGCGGCGGAAGCCGACCAGCGCGGTCTCGTCCAGCATGTTGGCCTCCTTGCGCTTGAGCTTTTCCTTCTCGCGCTTCAGCCGCTCTTCCTCGGCCAGCTCGTAGCGCTTCAGCTCCTGGAAGGCTTCGGCCATCTCGTCGGTGGCGACGGCGATCTGGGCCTCCACCTGCCCCATGGACTGGGTCAGCCGCTTGCCGCGCTCCATCGCCGCCTGGATGTAGTTGCTGTAGGTGAAGGCGTATTCGACGTTGCCGCGGGCGGTGTCGCGCTCCGCCGCGATCTCCTCCTTCAGCCGCTCGATCTCGGCCTGGAGCCGGTCCGCGAGATTCTGCAGCTCCGCCAGCGCCCGGCGCTTCTCGTCGAGCTTCCATTTCTGGAGGCGGATGATGGTCTTCAGACTGCTCATTCTTGCGGCGGCCATTGTTCAATGCCGAAGATGGCGGCAAGCTGGGCGTAGCTGTTGTCGAGGTCGGTCGCCTCGCGCTTGCCCTGCTTGAGGAATGCCTCCAAAGCCGGCTGGAAATGGATGGCCTCGTCCACCTGCGGGTCGGTGCCCTTGCGGTAGGCGCCGAGGCGGATCATCTCCGCCATGTTGTCGTAGGACGACATCAGCCGCCGCGCGTGGTTCACCAGCTCGTTCTCCATGGGAGAGTTGCAGCCGGGCATGGTGCGCGACACGCTGCGCAGGATGTTGATGGCCGGATAGCGCCCACGCTCGCCGATCTGGCGCTCCAGGACGATGTGGCCGTCCAGGATGCCGCGCACGGCGTCGGCGATGGGTTCGTTGTGATCGTCGCCTTCGACCAGCACGGTGAACAGGCCGGTGATGGAGCCCGACCCGCTGAGGCCCGGCCCGGCGCGTTCCAGCAGGCGCGGCAGCTCGGCGAAGACGGTCGGGGGGTAGCCCTTGGTCGTCGGCGGCTCGCCGGCCGACAGGCCGATCTCGCGCTGGGCCATGGCGAAGCGGGTCACGCTGTCCATCATGCACAGCACGTTGCAGCCGGCGTCGCGGAAGGCCTCCGCCACGGCCAGCGTCATGTAGGCGGCCTGGCGGCGCATCAGCGGCGCCTCGTCGGAGGTGGCGCAGACCACGACGCTGCGCGCCAAGCCCTCCTCCCCGAGATCCTCGGTAATGAATTCCTGAAGCTCGCGCCCGCGTTCGCCGATCAGCCCGATCACCGCGACCTCCGCGCCGGAGAAGCGGGCGAGCATCGACATCACCGACGACTTGCCGACGCCGGAGCCGGCGAAGATGCCCATACGCTGGCCGCGGCAGCAGGTGAGGAAGGCGTTGATGGCGCGGATGCCCAGGTCCAGCTTCTCGCCCACGCGGGCGCGGGAATGGGCGGGCGGCGGGTTGTTGCGGATGGGAACGCCGTGCGTTCCCTTGGGCAGCGGCCCCTTGCCGTCCACCGGCTCGCCCAGCGCGTTGATGACGCGGCCGAGCCACGCCTCCGTCGGGAAGACCATGGGCTGGCTGTCCGAGACCAGCGCGCGGCAGCCCAGCCCGACCCCGTCGATGGAGCCGAAGGGCATCAGCAGCGCGCGGCCCTGGCGGAAGCCCACCACCTCGCAGGGGACCTGACGGCCGTCGCGGGATTCGACGATGCAGCGGCCGCCCACCGACAGTTCCTTCTCGATTCCCCCGACCTCGACCAGCAGGCCGAGCACGGCGGTGACCCTCCCGAACCGGCTGCAACCGGAGACGGACTCGATTTCCTGAAGGATGCGGGCGACGTCGGCGGGCACGGTCTTGCGGATCAGCGGACGGAATTGGGACGGGTGAGCCGGGTGCGGACGGCGCAATTTGCGGTGGGCTCGAAGTCCGCCACCATGCCGCCCGCGTCATGCTCGTCCAAAAACATTAACGTTAAATGAAGTGCTATGCCTCTGGCGTTAAGCTGAATCGTCTGTTAACTTGTGTAAACGGACGCACCGATCTGTTAAGGGAATTGGTTAAGGAACTGCGGGAAAGCAACGCCGCATCGGAAGCCAGAAACGCGCCATCTAACATCGGGATACCGCCATGAGGGTTCTGCTGGTCGAAGACAACTCCTCCACGGCCAAGAGCATCGAACTGATGCTCCAGTCGGAAGGCTACATCGTCGACTCTACCGACCTCGGTGAGGATGGGCTCGAAATCGGCAAGCTGTACGATTACGACATCATCATCCTCGATCTGATGCTGCCGGACATCGACGGCTACGAGGTGCTGCGCCGCCTGCGCGCCGCCCGTGTGACCACGCCGATCCTCATTCTTTCCGGCCTGTCGGAACTGGACCACAAGATCAAGGGTCTGGGCTTCGGCGCCGACGACTACCTGACCAAGCCCTTCGACAAGCGCGAGCTGATCGCCCGCATCCAGGCCATCGTCCGCCGCTCCAAGGGCCATTCCGACAGCATCATCCGCACCGGTCGTCTGACCGTGAACCTGGACACCCGCACGGTGGAGGTGGACAACCAGCCGCTCCACCTGACCGGCAAGGAATACGGCATCCTGGAGCTGCTGTCGCTGCGCAAGGGCACGACCCTGACCAAGGAGATGTTCCTGAACCATCTCTATGGCGGCATGGACGAGCCGGAGCTGAAGATCATCGACGTCTTCGTCTGCAAGCTGCGCAAGAAGCTGGCCGCGGCGACCCAGGGCGACAACTACATCGAGACGGTGTGGGGCCGCGGCTATGTGCTGCGCGACCCGCACGAGGAGGCGTCCCCGATCCCGCGCGTCCCGCACCAGCAGGCCCAGGCGGCCGGCTGACCGCCGACCGCCCATCACGGTTAACATTCATGCCGGTGAGCGGCGGGCTCAGGCCCGCCGCCATCCGCAGTCATTCCAGCGCAGTCATTCCTGCCAGAACGCCTTGTCGGCTTCGCGGCGGGCGTCCGTGCGGCTCAGCCCAACGTCGCGCAGGAGATGGTCGTCCAGCGCTGCCAGGGAGCGGCGCTGCCGGTGGCGCTCGATCATTCCCAGCACCTCCCCGAGCGCCCGCTTCACAAACCCCTGCGCGCCGTCAGTTCCGGCGTGTCCGAGGGACAGCATGCCCCGGTCTGCGGAAACGGCGCCCAGCGCTCTCCTGCTCATGATCCGACACTCCGCTTGATGAATTCCGTTCCCTAGGAATGCACCCGGAAGCGGCTTGTCCGCAAAGGATGCTTTCTCTAACCTGCATGAGAGAATTTCATGCGGTCGGGCAACAATCCGGCGGCAACAATCCGGCGGATGCGGACCCATGCAGATCCCTCCCCTCAACGGCCTGCGCGCCTTCGAAGCGGCGGCGCGCCATCTCAGCTTCACGCGCGCGGCGGAGGAGCTGAACGTCACCCAGAGCGCGATCAGCCACCAGATCCGCACGCTGGAGGATCGGCTGGGCATCCGGCTGTTCCGCCGGCTGAATCAGGCGCTGGTGCTGACCGACGCCGGCCAGCTCCTGCTGCCCAGCGTGCGCGACGCCTTCGCGCGGCTGGCCACCGGCCTTGAGCGGGTGATGGAGCATGAGCGCTCGGGCGTGCTGACGATGAGCGTCTCGCCCTCCTTCGCCAGCCGCTGGCTGATGAGCCGCATCGGCCGCTTCCGCGCCCGCCACCCGGAAATCCACCTGCGCATCAGCGTCAGCCAGCACGAGATCGATTTCGAGCGCGAAGCCGACATCGACATAGGGCTTCGCCATGGCCTCGGAGTGTGGGAGGGCTTGCGGGCCGACCGCTTCCTCGACGACGCGGTGTTCCCGGTGTGCAGCCCGGCGCTGCTTCAGGGGCCGACGCCGCTGCGGCAGCCGGCTGACCTGCACCACCATGTCCTGGTCGAGGAGACCGGCCACAGCTATTGGGCGATGTGGCTGGCCATGGCCGGGCTCGGCGATCTGAAGCCAAGCTCCGAGATGGTCTTCGACGAGATCGGCATCGCCATCGAGGCCGCCGAGAACGGCCAGGGCATCGCGATGGCGCGCGGTACCCTGGTGTTGGAAGAACTGGCGAGCGGGCGGCTGACCCGGCTGTTCGACCTCGCCCTGCCGGGAGACTTCGGTTACTACCTCGTCTGCCCGGAGGTAACCGCCGACCGGCCCAAGATCGCCGCCTTCCGCCGTTGGATCATGGAGGAAGGCGCCGCCGACCGCCTCACCGTCACACCGCCCTGATCAGACGGCCCTGGTTAGACGACCCTGATCAGACGGCTGCCCGGAGCCCGCTCGGCACCTGGAAACCACCCAGGCTGTAGAGGCCGCGCTGGCCTTCCACCGGCTTGAAGCGGTCGGTGATGCCCAGCACGGTTTCCGCACCGCCCAGATAGAGCACGCCGTCCTGCGGCATCTGGCGAGCGATCGCCTCCAGCACCTTGGTCTTGGTCGGCTGGTCGAAATAAATCAGCACGTTGCGGCAGAACACGATGTCGAACTGCCCCAGCGTGGACAGGTCGCCCAGCAGGTTGAACTCGCGGAAGGAGGCCATCTGGCGAAGCTGCTGGCTGATCTGCCACTTGTCGCCCTGCTGCTTGAAATGCTTCACCAGCATTTGAATCGGCAGGCCGCGCTGCACCTCGAACTGGGTGTAGATGCCCGACTTGGAGCGTTCCACCATCTCCGCGGAGATGTCGGTGCCGACGATCTCGATCCGCCAGCCGGCCAGCTTCGCCGCGTCCTCGTTCAGCAGCATGGCCAGCGAGTAGGCCTCCTGCCCGGACGAGCAGGCCGCCGACCAGATGCGGATCGATCGCTTGGCGGCACGCGCCTCCAGCAGCTTGGGCAGGACGATCTGCTTGAACTGGTCGAAGGGCTTCTGGTCGCGGAAGAAGGACGACTCGTTGGTCGTCATCGCCTCCGTGATGTCGCGCAGCAGCGCTTCGTCCTTGCGCGTCCGCACGGTGGAGGCCAGTTCCTCCAGCCCCTTCATGTTCCACTTGCGCGCCACCGGCATCAGCCGGGATTCGAGCAGGTAGGCCTTGTCCCGGGTCAGGACCAGACCGGAACGCTGCTTGAGCAGCGTGGAGAACATGTCGAAATCTTCGACTCTCATGCTGCCCTCGATGCGAACTTGCGGATGTAGGGACCGATTTCCTTGAGCGGCAGCACCGCGGAGCAGATGCCCGCCTGGGCGACGGCGCCCGGCATGCCCCACACGACGCTGGACGCCTCGTCCTGCGCGATCAGGGTGCCGCCGGCGTTCACCACCTCGGTGCAGCCCTTCAGCCCGTCCTGCCCCATGCCGGTCAGGATGCAGGCGAGAACCTTGCGCCCGCCGAAGGCGCGGAGGATGGACCGCATCATCGGGTCCACCGCCGGGCGGCAGAAATTCTCGGGCGGATCCTTGGTCAGCGAAATCACGTTGGCGCCCGCACGCTGGGTCACCAGCATGTGGAAGTCGCCCGGCGCGATGTAGCAGCGCCCCGACACGACCGGCTCGCCGTCCTTCGCCTCCTGGGCGTTCAGCCCGCACTGGCGGGTGATGTGCTCGGCCAGGATGGTGGTGAAGGTCGCCGGCATGTGCTGGGTGATCAGGATCGGCTGGGTGACGCCGGTCTTCAGATGGGCCAGCACCTCGAACAGCGCCTGCGGACCGCCCGTGGAGCTGCCGATGGCGATCACGTCCGGCTTGACCTGGCCGACGGAGCCGACGGCGGGGGCCGGGCGCAGCGTGACGGGCGGCGCCTCGCGCTTCAGGAAGGCGGCGGGCACCGGGGTCAGCGGGCGCAGCTCGCCGCGGGTGCGGGAGCCGGCGCGGCGGGCCGCGGCGCCCAGCGCCTTGACCTTGGACACCAGCTCGCGCTTGAAGGCGTCCGCCCCGCCGATCTCACGGGTGGAGGTCGGCTTGGGGATGTAGTCGGCGGCCCCAGCGGACAGGCAGCGCATGGAGATGTCGGCCCCGCGCAGCGTCAGCGTGGAGGCCATGATGATCTTCACCTGCGGCGCCACCGCCAGCAGCTTCGGGATGGCCGTCAGACCGTCCATCACCGGCATCTCGATGTCGAGGACGATGACGTCGAGCGAGTTGCGCTGCAGGGCGTTGACCGCCATCTGGCCGTCGCCGACCGACGCGACCACGCGGATTTCGGTATCGCCTTCCAGCGCGCGGGTCAAAAGGCCACGGATCACGGCGGAATCGTCGACCACCATCACCCGGACGGGATCGCCGCCGCCCGCGCCGGTGGGATGGCCCGCCGGTGCGGGGGGAGGAGGTCTGCCGAAACGATCGGACATAACGCAATCAGCCTTTCAGGGTCGGAACGGTGCGCGGTGCGGTGGTCCCGCCCGTCACAGCAGCCCGACCTGCTCGAACTTGGTCTGGATGATGTCGCTGTCGAACGGCTTCATGATGTACTCGTTCGCCCCGGCGGACAGCGCCTCCTGGATGTGGGCGAGGTCGTTCTCCGTCGTGCAGAACACGACCTTGGGAATGTCCCCGCCGCTCATCTTGCGCAGGCGGCGCAGGAACTCGATGCCGGTCATCACCGGCATGTTCCAGTCCAGCAGGATGGCGTCCGGCATCTTCTGCGCACAGGCCTCCATGGCCTGCTTGCCGTCCTCCGCCTCGGTGCAGGCGAAGTGCAGCTCTTCCAGGATCTTCCGCGCGACCTTGCGGACCACGCGGCTGTCGTCGACGACCAGACAAACTTTCATGGTGAACGGGCCTCAGGCTTCGCTTTGCACACCGACCGGGGGTTCGCCTCAGGCCGCTTCCATCGTGGTGAAGTTCAGCAGACGCGGCACGTCCAGGACCACCATGAGCTGACCGTTCAGGCGATAGATGCCCGTGGACACCTCGCGCCAGCGCGGGTCGAGGGTGGCCGGGTTGCGCTCGAAGTCATCGTTGGAGAGGCTCAGCACCTCCCCCACCGAATCGACCATCAGGCTGTAGAGTTCGCCGCGCAGGTCCACCACGATGGACATGCCCGGCTTGTCCTTCGGGCGCGACGTCAGGCCGAGCCGCAGGCGCACGTCGATGGCGGTGACGATGCGCCCGCGCAGGTTCAGCGAGCCGGCGACCTCCGGCGGGGCCAGCGGGATGCGGGTGATCCGCTGGTGCCCCAGAACGTCCTGGACCTGGAGGACCGGGATGCCGAACAGCTGGTCGGCGATCGTCATGGTCACATAGTCCTGGCTGCCACCGGAGGTGATCTCGTCGCCCTTGGACTTCTTGGTGGTGGCGGGCAGCTTGGCGTTGCTCATGCGGCACCTTTCTGCTCGGACAGGGTCTGCTGCAGCGCGTACAGCAGAGCGTCACGGTCGAACTTGGCGACATAGTCGGTGAACCCGGCCTGACGGCCGCGGTCGAGGTCGCGCGGGGAGGCGTGGCTGGACAGGGCGACCATCGGCGTGCCGCTCCAGCGGGTGCCGCCCTGGCGGACCGCCTCGGCGAAGTCGAAGCCGCTCATCCCCGGCATCTCGATGTCGGAGACGATGACGTCGAAGTCCTCGCCCGCCTCGCACAGCGCCAGCGCCTCGTTGGCGTTCTCCACGGCGGTGACGTCGTAGCCGGCGACCGACAGCAGCGGGGTCAGCAGGTTGCGGAAGAAGGGGCTGTCGTCGACCAGCAGCACACGCTGGAGCGTCCTCTCCTCCTCGTAGCCGTCGGTCGAGGACGAGCCGAACCAATCCTTGTAGGCTTGGGTCAGGAAGAAGCCCGCGTCGAGCACGTCCGTCGCCTTGCCGGCGATGATCGCCGAGCCCATCAGGCCCGGACGGTCGGCGGTGAGTTGCACCACCAGACGCTCCTCCACGATGTCGACGATCTCGTCGACGATCAGGCCCATCGACCGGTCGCCATCGGCGAAGACCAGAACCGGCTGGCGGCCTTCCTGGCCGATCATGAAGCCCGGGTCGATCGGCACCAGCGGCATCAGCTTGCCGCGGTACTGCACCACCGGCATGCCGTTGGACGATTCGACGCTGGCGAGGTCCACATCCTCCAGGCGGGCGACCAGCGACAGCGGTACCGCCTTCGGCGCGCCGGCCCCGGCGCGGAACAGCAGGAGGGCCATCTTGTCCTCCTGGCGGGTCGCCTGGACGGAGGTCGCCTCCTTCGACATGGTCTCGCCCATGGCCATCTCGCCGGTCGCCGACGCGATGCCGTTGGGGTCGAGGATCATGATGACCGAGCCGTCGCCGAGGATGGTGTTGCCCGAGAACATCTCGATGTGGCGCAGGATCGGCGCCACCGGCTTCACCACGATTTCCTCGGTGTCGAACACGCGGTCGACCATGATGCCGAAGGTGTAGGTGCCGACCTGCGTGACCACGATGAAGGTCTCGTCGGTCTTCTTCTCGCCGCCCTCCTGGTCGTCCAGCCGCAGCAGCTCCTGCAGCGAAACCAGCGGCAGCAGGCGGTTGCGCAGGCGCAGGACCGGCGTTCCCTTCAGCCGCTCGATGGTGTGCTCGCTGTCGGCGGCGGCGCGCACCAGCTCGACCACGCTGATCTGCGGGATGGCGAAGCGCTCGCCGGCGCACTCCACGATTAGGGCGGAGACGATGGCCAGCGTCAGCGGGATCTTGATGACGAAGGTCGAGCCCTTGCCCTGCTGGGACTTGATCTCGATCGTGCCGCCGATCTTCTCGATGTTGGTCTTGACCACGTCCATGCCGACGCCGCGGCCCGACACGTTGGTGACCTTCGCCGCGGTCGAGAAGCCGGGCTTCATGATGAACTGGATGATCTGCTGGTCGGACATCGCCGCCAGCTCGCCTTCCGAGGCCATCCCGTTCTGGATCGCCTTCTGCTTGATGCGGTCGATCGCCAGGCCCTTACCGTCGTCCTGGATCTCGATGATGATGTGCCCGCCCTCGTGATAGGCGTTCAGCGTGATG
Organism: Azospirillum sp. UENF 312511; assembly: GCF_058780635.1. Lineage (NCBI taxonomy): Bacteria > Pseudomonadati > Pseudomonadota > Alphaproteobacteria > Rhodospirillales > Azospirillaceae > Azospirillum > Azospirillum sp. UENF 312511. Next base: position 1,575,846 of record NZ_JBSNCG010000001.1, read on the forward strand.
CGGCCGGTCTCCGACTTGCCCGCGCGCACACGGTCGGCGGGCACCTCCAGGCCGTGGTCGGCGGAGTTGCGCACCATGTGCGTCAGCGGGTCCTTGATCAGCTCCAGCACTTGGCGGTCCAGCTCGGTGTCGGCGCCGAGCATCTGGAGGTCGATCTTCTTGCCCAGTTCGTGCGACAGGTCGCGCACCAGACGCGGCAGCTTGGCCCAGGCGTTGCCGATGGGCTGCATGCGCGTCTTCATGACGCCTTCCTGCAGCTCCGACGTCACGTGGTTCAGGCGCTGCAGCGGGGCGGCGAATTCGCTCTCCTTCTGCGACCGCAGGATCTGGAGCAGCTGGTTGCGGGTCAGCACCAGCTCCGACACCATGGTCATCAGGTTTTCGAGCAGGTCCACGTTGACGCGGATGGTCTGCGCGGCGACCGCCGATTCCTTGGTCGCGGCCTCGCCGCCCGCACCGGCGCCCGACGCGGCCTCCGCGGCGGGAGCGGGCATCTTGGCGGCGGCGGGGACCGGATCGGGGTCCGGGACCACCAGATCCTGCGAGGGGGCGGGCTCTTCCGCCGGCTCCGCGGCGACCGGGGCCAGCGCGGTGCTGGTCGGGCCGGGGGTGGCGTTCCAGATCGCCTCAAGCTCGTCCAGCGTGAGGTTCCCCGAGGAGGAGACCGGGACCTCCTCCGCCGCCGCGACCGCGGGGGCCGGCGGCGGCACCGGGGCCGCGGCGGGCTTGGCCGGGGCGGCGCCCGTGCCCAGCTTGCCTTCGGCGCACAGGTTCAGCCGCTCGATCAGCGGCAGGTCGTCGCCCGGCGGCTCCGCCTCCGTCGCCTCCAGCACCGCCAGCAGGCTCTTGATGGTGTCCAGCGCCTGAAGGATCAGCGAGACCGCTTCGGGGTTGATGGTCAGTTCCCCGTCGCGGAACTTGCCCAGAACGTTTTCCGAGGCGTGCGCGACCTTTTCCAGGCGCGGCAGGCCGAGGAAGCCGCAGGTGCCCTTGATGGTGTGCACCAGACGGAAGATGTTCGACAGAAGTTCCGGATTGTTGGGATTCTGCTCCAGACGGACCAGTTCCACGTCGAGAACCGACAGGTTCTCGTTGGTTTCCGTCAGGAATTCGGAGAGCAGATCATCCATGTCGCGATCCCCACGCCCGCAATTGTATCCGTTTCCGGCCGGCCGTCCGGAGGGCGGCGTGCGCGACGCCGCCGGTACGGGCCTTTCCAGCTACGGTGGGAGCCTGTCAAACACTGATTAAGAGAACCTTACCTCCTTCGATACCACTCTCGGGCTCCGCCGCCATGCCGAGCCCACCGGCCCAAGGTCACAGCACGCAAGGCCGGTGCCGGCGCGGCGGCCTATGACCGCCAAGCGCGCTCCACGCCGCCATGACGAAGCGCCGCGCACCGGACCGGCGGCGGTTTGAAACACGTCGATGCGCGGGTCATGCCCCCGGCGGGGGCCGCGTCACCACTCCACGGTGAAGACCAGCCGGTCCGGCCCGGAGGGAGTGGCGACGACGCGGTAGCCATCGTCCTCCGCGAAGCGCCCGGTCATGTAGGCGTGGATGCTGCGCGGGGTCAGGTCGGCGGCGGCCACCGTGCCGGCCAGCGCCGCCGCGGACTCGTCCTTGAGGGCGCCGGGGCGCCCGGCGGCGGTGATGGTGAAGCGCCCGGCCTGCTCGTCCCCCTCCGCCGCGACGGTGATGATGCCGCCGTGGGTCAGCGCCTCGTCGGCCAGGATGATGACGTTGAGCAGCACCTTCGCCGCCCCGCGCTTGAAGGCGAGCTGGTCGTTCGGCACCCCGGCCGGCCAGTCCAGCGTGGTGCGCCCGCCCTCCAGCAGCCCCTGCGCGGAGGAGCGGGTGTCGCCGAAGCCCTTCTGCTCCCGCCCGGCGAGGCCGTAGGCCAGCCGGAAGACGCGCAGCCGCCGGTCGGCCTGCCCGGAGGAATGCTCGATCAGCTTCACCGCCTCGCCCAGGAAGCCGCCGGCGGGCTCGTCCTCCATCTCCTCGATCAGTTCCAACCCGTTGCGGATCGCTCCCACCGGGCTCACGAGGTCGTGGCAGATGCGGGAAGCGACAAGCTCGATCACGCGGATGTCCAGCGGCACGGGGGGTCTCCAGATCGTTGATGGCCGACCGTCGGCGAACCGGGTTGACGCCATGGCCGCAGCCCAGGGAACGTCGTCCAGGAACTTCCCCCGGCCGGGCGGCATTCTGTTGCATGCCGGCGCCCCATGGGGATGGCCGGCGGCGACGTTCGTTTGTATCATTCCAGGAGAGCGGATGCCGCCGCTTTTCCACGGTCATCCCGCGAAAGCGATAACCAATTCCAGTGGATGCAGGAGGCGCGGCATGGACGATTCATTGGTTCCCGGCGCCTGGGTGCGCCACCCCACCCGTCCCGACTGGGGGTTGGGGCAGGTGCAGTCGGCCATCGGCGACCGCGTCACCGTGAATTTCGAGAATGCCGGGAAGCTGCTCATCAACACGTCCGTGGTCGCGCTGACCGTCACCGATCCAGACGACGCGCCATGAGCGGGAAACTGCCGCTGGCCGCCCTCCTCCTGCTGGCCGCCGGCAGCCCCGCGCTGGGCGACGACGCGCCCGATCCAGAGCGCGGCAAGGCGCTGTTCCGCGCCTGCGCCTTCTGCCACACGCTGACACCCGACGGCGGCAACCGCGCCGGCCCGACGCTGTGGCGGCTGTTCGGGCGCCCCGCCGGGGCGGTGGAAGGCTATCATTACTCCGCGGCGCTTAAGGGCAGCGGCATCGTCTGGGACGAGGCGGCGGTGGGCCGGCTGTTCGAGATCGGCCCCGACGTGATGACCCCCGGCAGCAAGATGCCGATGCAGACCATCACCAGCGCGGCCGACCGCCGCGATCTGGTCGAATACCTGAAGGAAGCCACGGCGCCGTAAGTCCGGATTGCGAGGCCCGCAAGCGGAATTGAGGAGCATGGCCCCGGGCGGCCCCCATCCCCATCTCTGTCTGTCGAACCCCCTTTCCGGGCCCCTTTTCCGAGCTGTGGTTTCCCGATGATTCCCCGCGCCGTCCGCAAGCCCCTGGCCATGCTGGTCGCCGTTCTCGCCCTGGTGGTCGTGGTGCCGGTGCTGGGGGCGGGCGGGTTCCTGCTGTGGCTTCGCCAGCAGACACCGGCCTATGAAGGCGCCGCCACCGTCCCTGGGCTGGAAAGCCCGGTGGAGATCCTGCGCGACCGCAACGCCGTCCCGCACATCTTCGCCGCCACCGAGCGGGACGCCTATTTCGCGCTCGGCTACGTCCACGCCCAGGATCGGCTGTGGCAGATGGAGACGATGCGGCGCAGCGGCGCCGGGCGTCTGGCCGAACTGGTCGGCACGCGCTTCGGCGACTGGGCGCTGCGGCTCGACCGCTCCATGCGCACGCTGGGCGTCTACCGGCGGGCCGAGGAGGCCTATGAGGAGCTGTCGCCGGAAGCCCGCACGGCCTTCGACGCCTACGCCGTCGGGGTCAACGCCTGGATGGAAACGCGCCGCGAGGCGCTGCCCATCGAGTTCCAGCTCCTGCGCCACACGCCGGAGCCCTGGCGGCCTGCCGACAGCCTCGTCTGGGGGAAGCTGATGGCGCTCCAGCTCTCCGGCGATTCGCGGGACGAGCTGTTCCGCGCCAGCGCCCTGAAAAGCCTGACGCCGGAGCAGATGCGCGACCTGTTCCCGGACTCCGACCCCACCGCCCCGGTGACCCTGGCGGCCGCGCTCGACGGCTTGGATCTGCAAAAGGCGCTGGCCGCCCTGCCCGACCTCGGCTTCGACACCGCGTCCAACGAATGGGCACTGACCGGGGCGCGCAGCGCGACCGGCAAGCCGATCATCGCCAACGACCCCCATCTCGGGCTGGAGGCGCCGATCCTTTGGTATCTGGCGCGCATCGTGACGCCGGAACACCGCATCGCCGGGGCGACCATCCCCGGCGTGCCGCTTCACATCCTGGGGCACAACGGGCGCGTCGCCTGGGGCTTCACCACCACCCACAGCGACACCCAGGACCTGTTCATCGAGAAGCTCGACCCGCAGGACCCTGGCCGCTACCTGACGCCGGACGGCAGCGCCGACTTCGAGACCCGCCAGGAGACGATCCGCATTGCCGGCCAGCCGGACGAGACGCTGACGGTGCGCGAGACGCGGCACGGCCCGGTGCTGACCACCCCGGACGCCGCCGACGCGGCGCCGGAGGGCCATGTGCTGGCGCTGGCCTTCCCCGGCCTGTCCGCCGCCGACACCACGGCGGAGGCGCTGTACCGCCTCAACCACGCCGCCGACGCCGCGGCGGTGCGCGAGGCGCTGTTCCTCCACGTGGCGCCGCAGCAGAACGTCGTCTACGCCGACACGGCGGGGACGCTGGGCTTCCTGTCGCCGGCGCTGGTCCCGGTGCGGCGTGGCGGCGACGGGCGCGTTCCGGTGCCGGGCTGGACCGGCGAGCATGACTGGATCGGCTACATCCCCTTCGACGCTCTGCCCCAGGCGGTCGACCCGCCGTCGGGCCAGTTCGTCAACGCCAACAACGCGGTGGTCGGCCCTGGCTACCCCTACGCCCTGGCGACCGAATGGCCGGACCCCGCCCGTGCCGAGCGGATCATGCAGATGCTCGGCGACGGCCCGCACACGGTGGAGGAGGTCGCCGCCCAGCAGATGGACGAGCTGTCCCTGCCGGCGCGCGACCTGCTGCCCCTGATGCTGGAACCGCTGCGCAACGTGCCCGATCTCAATGGACAGGCCCGCGCCGCGCTGGACCGTCTGGCCGGCTGGGACGGGCGGATGGACCGCGACCGGGCCGAGCCGCTGATCTTCTCCTGGTGGGAGCGGGAGCTGGTGCGCAGCGTCTTCGCCGACGAGTTGGGGCCGCTGTTCCAGAGTTACTGGGACCTGCGCCCGCGCGCCCTGCACCGCGTGCTGACCCAGGCGCCGCAGTGGTGCGACGACCGGACGACGCCGGCCCGCGAGGATTGCACCGTCATGCTGGCCGGCGCCCTGAAATCGGCGCTGGCGGAGATCGAGCGGCGCCACGGAACGGACATGAACGGTTGGCGCTGGGGGGCGGAGCACAAGGCCGCCCTGAACCACCGGCTTCTCGGCCGGGTGCCGCTGCTGGGCCAGATGTTCGACCTGTCGCTTCCGACCGGCGGCGGCGCCTTCACCGTCAACCGCGGCACCACCCGCGTGCGCGACCCGCAGGACCCCTTCTCCCACATCCACGGTCCGGGGCTGCGCGCGGTCTACGATCTGGCGGACCTCGGCAACTCCCGCTTCTCCATAGCCACCGGCCAGTCGGGCAACCCGCTGTCGCCCCACTGGGGGGATTTGGTGCAGGGCTGGCGCGACGGCCTGGGCCTGCGGCTGGCCGGCGACCGCGGCACGCTGGCCCGCGACGGCGCCACGCTGCTCACGCTTTCCCCCATCCGTCCAGGGAGTTCGCAATGACCGAGGCTACACCGTCTCCGACCCTGACCCTGGACGCCGTCCGAGCCGCCGCCGCGCGGATCGGCAGCCATCTCCCCGTCACCCCCACCGAAGCCTCGCCCCGCCTGTCGGAGATCACCGGCTGCTCGGTGGTGCTGAAGCTGGAGAACCAGCACCTCACCGGCTCCTTCAAGGAACGCGGGGCGCTCAACAAGCTGCTGTCACTGGGCGAGGCGGAACGGCGGGCCGGGGTGATCGCCATGTCGGCGGGCAACCACGCCCAAGCGGTGGCCTGCCACGCCACGCGGCTGGGCATCCGCTCGGTCATCGTGATGCCCTCCTTCACCCCCTTCACCAAGGTGGAGCGCACGGAAAGCCTCGGCGCGCGGGTCGAACTGCACGGCGAGACACTGAGCGACGCCGCGGCCTACGCCCAGGAGCTGGCGGCGCGCGAGGGGCTGGTCTTCGTGCATCCCTACGACGACCCGCTGATCGCCGCCGGCCAGGGCACCGCCGCCCTGGAACTTCTCGACGCCGCGCCGGACCTGGAGATGCTGGTGGTGCCGGTGGGCGGCGGCGGGCTGATCGGCGGCATGGCGGTGGCGGCCAAGGCGCTGAAGCCGGACATCGCGGTGATCGGGGTGGAGTGCGCCATGTTCCCGTCAATGCGCCAGGCGCTGGCCGGGCAACCCATCACCTGCGGCGGCGCCACCATCGCCGACGGCATCGCGGTGAAGGCCCCCGGCGCCGTCACCCTGCCGCTGGTCCGCCGGCATGTGGACGCGGTGGTCGAAGTGGGCGAGCCGCGGCTGGAGGAGGCCGTCTACCGCCTCGCCACCGTGCAGAAGCTGGTCGCCGAGGGGGCCGGGGCGGCGGGTCTGGCCGCGGTGCTGGACGATCCGGAGCGGTTCCGCGGCAAGCGGGTGGGCATCGTGGTGTCCGGCGGCAACATCGACGCGCGCATCCTGGCGCAGGTGCTGACGCGCGGGCTGGTCTATGAGGGGCGCATGGTGCGGCTGCGCATCGGCATTACCGACGCTCCCGGCGCGCTCGCCCGCGTCGCCCGCCTGCTCGGCGAGACGGGGGCCAACATCGTCGAGGTGCACCACCAGCGCCTGTTCCACGACGTGCCGGTGCGCATGGCCGAGATCGACGTGGTGCTGGAAACCCGCGGGCGCAGCCACGTCCAGCGCCTCGTCGCTCACATGGAGGAGGCGGGTTTCCCGACGGAACTGATGACGGATATCTCCTGAACCGGTCCCGGCTTAGGGAAGCTGCGCGTAGGCGCCGCGGAAGTAGAGCAGCGGCTTCCCGTCCTCGCTGCCCGACAGGCGGCGCACACGGCCCACGATGATGACGTGGTCGCCGCCGTCATAGACATGCTCACGGTCGCATTCCAGGGTGGCAAGGCAGCCGGTGAGGATCGGCACGCCGCTGTCCCAGCGCTCCACTCCCACCCCGTCCCAGCGCTCCTGCAGGTCGCGGCGCGAGAAGCGGTTGGACAGCTCCGCCTGGTCTTCGGCCAGGATGTTCACCGCGAAGGAGGGCGCGGCGGTGAAGGCCTCGAACGACATAGCCGCCCGGCCCAGGCAGAACTGCACCAGCGGCGGGTCGAGCGACACCGACGAGAAGGAGTTCACGGTCACGCCGATCGGCTCGCCGTCCGGTGCGATGGTGGTGACCACGGCGATGCCGGTGGCGAAGCATCCGAGGGCGTTGCGGAAGGCCCGAGAGTCGATGGTCATGGCGGCCTGTGTGGGCTCGTCGGTTATTGGGGCGAGGGTGCGGCGGCGAAACAGCGGGATTAACCCAGCCGGACCCTCGGCGCAAGCCGCATCTGTCCCGGACCGTCCGGAAGCGGGCGGAAGCCGCCATGCGCCGCATTAAATGGATCTTAAGGATAACGCTTCACCCTTCGGGTGCCCGCACGGACCACGAATTCCCGACCACAGGGCCCCACTCAGCAAGGCTTCATGTCAGCGAACCCGTCCGGCGGCGAACAGCCGATCATCATCAAGAAGAAGAAGGGTGGTCATGGCGGCCACCATGGCGGCGCCTGGAAAGTCGCCTATGCCGACTTCGTGACGGCAATGATGGCCTTCTTCCTGCTGCTGTGGCTGCTCAACGTCACCACGTCGGACCAGCGCAAGGGCATCGCGGACTATTTCTCGCCCAGTTCGGTCAGCCGCGAAACCTCCGGGTCCGGCGGCATGCTGGGCGGGCGCACCATCACAGCACCCGGCGCCCAGATGTCCCCCTCCTCCCCGATGTCCGCCGACGTCCCGGTCTCCGGCCCGCCCGGCAACTCGACCCAGGAGGACGACGAGGCGAACGACCCGACCGACGCCGCCCCGCCTCCGCCCGCCTCGACCGCCGAACAGAAGTCCAACGAGTCGCGGCTCGACTACCAGAAGCGGCTGGAGGAGCAGGCCAAGCAGCTCGGCATTCCCGGCCAGAAGCCGGGCGAACGGCTGTCCGACTTCGCGGAGCGCGTGAAGGAGGGCGGCGAGAAGCTGCAGGACGCCCAGAAGGAGGCCCGCCAGTTCCAGCAGGCCGCCACCGAGATCCGTCAGGCCATCCAATCCGTGCCGGAGCTGGAGCCGCTGGCCCAGAACCTGATGATCGACCAGACGCCCGAGGGCCTGCGCATCCAGATCGTCGACCAGGACCGCGTCTCGATGTTCCCCGGCGGCTCGGGTCAGATGTACCCGCAGACCCGCCAACTGGTCATGCAGGTGGCCAAGGCGCTCGCCAAGCTGCCCAACAAGCTGTCGATCAGCGGCCACACCGACGGCATCCCCTTCACCTCCGGGGCCGGGCGCGACAACTGGGACCTGTCCACCGAACGCGCCAACGCCACGCGCCGCGCCCTGATCGCCGGCGGCATCCCGGAGGAGCGCGTCCAGGACGTGATCGGCCGCGCCGACCGCGATCTCCTCGTGCCCGACCAGCCGGGCAGCCCGCGCAACCGCCGCATCAGCATGGTGCTGCTGCGCGAAAGCAAGACCACAACCCCGCCCGCCGCCACGAATTGATACCAAAGCCGATGATGAGTTGGTACCAAGGCGTTAGTTCCTTGCCTTTGAACGTACCCCTTCTTGTTTTGTCGATGCGCCGCACAACGCGGGGAATGTTTGCCCTGTTCAAAAGGCGAAGCGATGGTTCATACTTCGCGGCAGACACCATTGCCATACGGCATCGGTCAATCAAGGGCGTTAGCTGCGGGGGAGTCTGTGAGCGTACCCGAAGGCAAGGCGACTGACCTTTTGACGAACTATGATCCCGGCCTTTACTACGACGAATTGTTCGGAGGCCGTGATTATCCAGCCGAGCACTCGGCGCTGATCCGGCAGAGACTGGCCGGTCTGAACTTCGGGGATCTGTTGCGGCGGTCGCAGGACGCCGAACGTGAACTGTACAATCTGGGCATCACCTTCCTCGTTTACTCGAACAAGGACGCGGTGGACCGGATCCTTCCCTTCGACATCATTCCCCGGGTCATCTCGGCCAAGGAATGGGCGCATCTGGAGGCGGGAATCACCCAGCGCGTCACGGCGCTGAACCTGTTCCTCCACGACATCTACCACGACCAGAAGATCCTCAAGGACGGGGTGGTCCCGGCCGACCTCGTGCTGGGCAACGGCTGCTTCCGGCCGCAGATGGTCGGGCTGGACGTGCCGTTCGACACCTACATCCACATCATGGGCACGGATCTGGTTCGCGACCGCGAAGGGACCTTCCGCGTGCTGGAGGACAACGGGCGCGTGCCGTCCGGCGTGTCCTACGTGGTCGAGAACCGCCACATGATGCAGCGCGTGTTCCCCGACCTGATGCAGGACATCGGCATCCGTCCGGTGGACAATTACGGGCACAAGCTGCTCGACGCGATGATGGAGATCGCGCCGCAGGACGTGGCTGACCCGCAGGTCGTGCTGCTGTCGCCCGGCTCCTACAACTCCGCCTATTTCGAGCACATCTTCCTGGCGCGCGAGATGGGCGTGCCGCTGGTCGAAGGCCGCGATCTGGTGGTGGAAAACGACCGCGTTTACATGAAGACCACCAACGGTCTGGCGCGAGTCGATTCGATCTACCGCCGCATCGACGACGCCTTCATCGACCCGAAGGCCTTCAACCCGGACAGCATGCTGGGCGTGCCGGGCCTTCTGGAGGCCTACCGCAAGGGCAACGTGGCGCTGGCCAACGCCATCGGCACCGGCGTGGCGGACGACAAGGCGATCTACTGCTACGTCCCGCGGATGATCAAATACTACCTGGACCAGGAGGCGATCATCCCCAACGTGGACACGCGCATCTGCCGCGAGGCCGACGCGCTGCAGTACACGCTGGACAACCTGGACAAGCTGGTGGTGAAGCCGGTCGGCGAGGCTGGCGGCTATGGCATCACCATCGGCCCGCGCGCCAGCAAGGAGGAGTTGGCGGATTGCCGGGCCAAGCTGCTGGCCGATCCGTCCAACTACATCAGCCAGCCGGTGGTCGACCTGTCGGTCTGCCCCACCGTGACCGACGACGGCATCGATCCCCGCCACGTCGATCTGCGCCCCTTCGCCATCACGGGCAAGAACACCTGGGTGCTGCCCGGCGGCCTGACCCGCGTGGCGCTGAAGAAGGGCACGCTGATCGTCAACTCGTCGCAGGGCGGCGGGTCCAAGGACACCTGGGTACTCCAAGATGGGGTACTCCAGGATGGGTCACAGGAAGGGAGCGCGTCGTGAATCTGCTGGCCCGTTACGCCGAATGCATTTTCTGGATGGCGCGCTACATGGAGCGCGCCGAGAATCTCGCCCGGATCCTGGACGTGCATGAGACCTTCGCGCGCGACACGCGGGGAATGACCAACTGGTTCTCCATCGTCCAGCTCAACGCCGACGAGAAGGACTTCTTCAGCCGCCACGACCGCCCCACGGCGGAGGCGGTGGTCCATTACTACATGTTCGACACCCAGCACACGAACTCGCTGGTCTCCATGCTGCGCATGGCGCGGGAGAACGCCCGCGTCCTGCGCCCCTGGATCTCCACCGAGATGTGGACGCAGATCAACGTGTTCCACAACAAGCTGGTGGAGATGAACGGCAAGGACGTGGCCCTGCCCAACCTGTCCAAGGTCTGCACCTGGATCAAGGAGGAGTGCCAGACCCATACCGGCATCACCGAGGGCACCTTCTACCGCGACCAGGGCTGGTACTTCTACCAGCTCGGCAAATACATCGAACGGGCGGACCAGACCACGCGCCTGCTCGACATCAAGTACCACACGCTGCTGCCCTCCCCCGTCGTGGTCGGCTCGACCCTGGACATGAGCCAGTGGACGACGGTGCTGCGCTCGGCCGCCGGGTACCACGCCTTCCGGCGCGTCTACCCGCGCGGCATGTCGCCCACCACGGTCGCCGGCTTCATGATGTTCAACGAGGGCTTCCCACGATCGGTTGTGATGTGTGTGCGACAGATCGACGGCCTCTTGACCCGCCTGAAATCCCGTTACACCCTGCGCAACGGCAGTGAGGCGATGGAGAAGGTGGACGAACTGCTCGGCGCGCTTTTGACCCGCCCGATCGAGGAGGTGATCCAGCTCGGCCTGCACGAGTATCTGGATGGCGTGCAGGCCCAGCTCTGCGGCATCACCAACGAGATCGGACGCGCCTTCTTCGGCCAGGACACCGCCACCATGACCCAGAGCCAGTCCCAGTAGTCTTCGTTCAACACCTCTCCAGCCGCCGAACCCCAACAGCCGACCCACGGGCCGGTGATTCAGAAGTCAGCCAGCCCGATGTCGGTCATCCAGCCGCAACTCCGCCCGCTCCAGCAGTTCTTCCGGTCCGGGCCGATGCCCTGCCCCTATCTGCCGGGACGGGTGGAGCGCAAGCTGTTCACCCGGCTGTTGGGTCCCTATTCGGCGGAGGTCAATTCCACCCTGTCGCGCGCCGGCTTCCGGCGCAGCCACGACATCGTCTACCGGCCGGTCTGCCCGAACTGCCAGGCCTGCGTCCCGGTCCGCATTCCCGTGGGGGCCTTCACCCCGACCCGGTCGCAGAAGCGCGTTCTCCGCGGCAACGGCGATCTGACCCTGGCGGAGGCCGCCGCCGCCGCCACGACGGAGCAGTACCGGCTGTTCTCGCTCTACCAGAACTCCCGCCACGGCGAATCCGACATGGCACGCATGGCGATGGCCGATTTCGCCGCCATGATCGACGAGGGCCGGGCCGACACCAGCCTGCTCGAAGCCCGCGACGCCGAGGGGCGGCTGGTCGGCTGCATGCTGACCGACCGCCTGACCGACGGCTACTCCGCGGTCTACAGCTTCTACGACCCCCGCCAGGACCGCCGCAGCCTGGGCAGCTTCATGATCCTCAGCCTGCTGGAGCGCGCCCAGGCGGACGGCTTGCCCTACGTGTATCTCGGCTATTGGATCGCCCAGAGCCGCAAGATGGCCTACAAGGCCAAGTTCCGCCCCCTGGAGGCGTTGGGCCGCGACGGCTGGTTCCGCCTGCCCAACGATCCGACTGACTGACGGGTCGCCGGCCGGATTGCTCATGATCCCGGATTGCTCGTGATCGGAGACTATTGGGGCAATCACGTATAAAGGCTTTCAAGCTCTTGCGCTGCCGGGGCGTCCTGCGGAATATTGCCGCAGCAAACACCCCATGGTGTTACCATAAAAGATTGAACCGGCGCCCAGCGCCACCGTTCACAGGGCAACAAAAGGAACGGATCGGGCAGAGACCCGGTCCCAACCAACAGGGAGGCTCTCCGTTGAGGTTCCTGCTCCGAATCAGCGGGCTGATCGATGCTGTCAACGACGGCATCGGCAAACTCGTCTATTGGCTGGTGCTGGTCGCCGTGATCGTCAGTTCCGCCAACGCGGTCATCCGCTACAGCCTGCATTACAGCTCCAACGCCTGGCTTGAGCTGCAATGGTACCTGTTCTCCGCAGTGTTCCTGTTGTGCTCGGGCTACACGTTCCTGCGCAACGAACACATCCGCATCGACATCGTGCTGGGCCGCTTCTCCAGGCGCGTCCAGTGCATGGTGGATATCTTCGGGATCCTCTTCTTCCTGTTCCCGATGGCCATCCTGATCATGTGGCTCTCCTGGCCGATGTTCTGGGACAGCTTCATCACCAAGGAAATGTCGAGCGACGCCGGCGGCCTGATCCGCTGGCCGGTCAAGATCCTGGTTCCCGCCGGTTTCTTCCTGCTGACCATGCAGGCGGTGTCCGAGCTGATCAAACGCATCGCCTTCCTGGCCGGTCTCATTGACCAGCCCGGCGAGAAGATGCACAGCCACTCCTAAGAGACCGGGAACCACACACGATGGCCGCCTTCCTCATTGAGAACATGGCGCCGCTGATGTTCGCGGCGCTTGTTCTTTTCCTTTTGATGGGTTTCCCGGTCGCCTTCGCGCTCGCCGCGAACGGCCTCCTCTTCGGTCTGATCGGCATCGAGCTGGGTCTGCTGACCCCGGCGCTGTTCCAGGCGCTGCCGGAGCGCGTCTTCGGCATCATGCGCAACGACACGCTGCTGGCCATTCCCTTCTTCACCTTCATGGGCCTGATCCTCGAACGATCCGGCATGGCCGAAGATCTGCTCGACACGGTCGGGCAGCTCTTCGGCCCGCTGCGCGGCGGTCTGGCCTACGCGGTGATCTTCGTCGGCGCGCTGCTCGCCGCGACCACCGGCGTGGTCGCCGCCTCGGTCATTTCGATGGGCCTGATCTCGCTGCCGATCATGCTGCGCTACGGCTATGACCGGCGTCTGGCGTCGGGCGTCATCGCAGCGTCCGGCACGCTGGCCCAGATCATTCCGCCGTCGCTGGTGCTGATCATCCTGGCCGACCAGCTCGGCCGTTCGGTCGGCGACATGTACGCCGGCGCCCTGGTCCCCGGCCTGGTGCTGACCGGCCTCTACGCCGGCTACATCCTGGTCGTCAGCATCGTCCGCCCTGAGTTCACCCCGGCCCTGCCGCCGGAGGCGCGGAGCCTGCGCGGCGCCAAGCTGCTGTTCCGGGTGCTGACCTCGCTGGTGCCGCCGCTCGTCCTGATCTTCCTGGTTCTGGGCACCATCTTCATCGGCATCGCGACACCGACGGAAGGCGGCGCCATGGGTGCCGCGGGCGCCATGATCCTGGCGCTCATGAAGCGGCAGCTGAGCTGGTCGCTGATGCGTCAGGCGATGGACACGACGGCCAAGCTGTCCTCCTTCGTCATCTTCATCCTGATCGGCTCGACGGTCTTCGGTCTGGTGTTCCGCGCCGTGAATGGCGACCTGTGGGTGGAGCATCTGCTGACCAGCCTGCCGGGCGGCGAACTGGGCTTCCTGATCGTCGTCAACATCATGGTGTTCCTGCTCGCCTTCTTCCTCGACTTCTTCGAGCTGGCCTTCATCATCGTGCCGCTGCTCGCCCCGGTCGCGGAAAAGCTGGGCATCGACCTGATCTGGTTCGGCGTCCTGCTGGGCGTCAACATGCAGACCTCCTTCATGCATCCGCCCTTCGGTTTCGCCCTGTTCTTCCTGCGAAGCGTCGCTCCACGGGAGGATTACAAGGACAAGATCACCGGGAAGATCATCAAGAAGATCACCACCGGCCAGATCTACTGGGGCGCCGTGCCGTTCGTCTGCATCCAGCTGATCATGGTTGCGCTGGTCATCATGTTCCCGGAGATGGTCTTCTCCGGCCTGGACCGTGGCGAGCCGATCGATCTGGACAATGTGAAGATCGAGATCCCGGCCTTCGATTCGGGCGAACCGCCACCGCCCTTCGGCGCGCCGGAGCAACCCACCGAGGATCCCAACGCCGACCTCATGCGGCAGTTGCAGGGCAAGTAACCGCTCCCTCCTCCCCCGCCCAGCGGGGGAGGAACCGGAAAGCCCGCCCGCTTATCGGCAACAAAAAAGCCCCGCTTCCGCGGGGCTTTTTCGTGTTCGGCGTTCTTTCAGGATTTCTTCTTCGGCGTCGGGGCCGAGTAGACGAAGTTGTCGAAGGTGTTCTCGGCGACGCGGAACCACAGATACTCCTCGTCACGGAACTTGCGCCACGGCTCGTAGACCTTGCGGAACTTCTCGTTCTTGGCGGCCTCCTCCTCGTAGACGTCGAAGGTCGCCTGATAGCAGGCCTGGAGGATGTCGCGCGGGTAGGGCTTCAGCACGGTTCCGGCGCCGACCAGACGCTTCAGCGCGTGCATGTTCACCACGTCGTACTTGCCGAGCATGTCGGCGGTCGCGTCGGCGCAGGCGGCCTCCAGAACCGACTTGTAGTGCTTGGGAAGTTGCTCCCACTGCGGCAGGTTGATCAGGAAGGACACCTGCGGACCGCCTTCCCACCAGCCGGGATAGTAGTAGTATTTGGCAACCTTGTTGAAGCCGAGCTTCTCGTCGTCGTAGGGGCCGACCCACTCCGCCGCGTCGATGGTGCCCTTCTCCAGCGCCGGGTAGATGTCGCCGCCGGCGATCTGCTGCGGCACAACACCCAGGCGCTGCAGGATGGTGCCGGCGTAGCCGCCGATGCGGAACTTCAGGCCTTTCAAGTCCTCGACGGACTTCAACTCGTTGCGGAACCAGCCGCCCATCTGGGTGCCGGTGTTGCCCGCCGCGAACTGGATGATGTTGTAGCCCTTGAAGAACTCGCGCATCAGGTCCATGCCGCCACCGTGGGTCATCCAGGCGTTCTGCTGGCGAGCGTTCAGGCCGAAGGGCATCGCCGCGTCGAAGGCGAAGGTCGGGTCCTTGCCGACATAGTAATAGGAAACGGTGTGGCCGCACTCCACGGTGCCGTCCTTCACGGCGTCCAGCACCTGCAGGCCGGGAACGATCTCGCCGCCGGCGAAGGTGCGGATCTGGAACTTGCCCTCTGTCATTTCGGCGACACGCTTGGCCACCCGCTCGGCCCCGCCGTAGATGGTGTCAAGGCTCTTGGGAAAGCTCGACGCGCAGCGCCACTTGATCTCGGGGTTGCTCTGCGCGATGGCGGGGGCGGCCAGCGTGCTGGCGGCGACACCGACACCGGCGCTGGTGATGAAGGTACGGCGTTTCATGGCGGTCTCCTTGGGTCCTCTCGTCCCGGCGTGGGCGCACACCGCCGTTCCCGCCCCCGCAAAGGGGGCGCGGCGTGCAAACCGAAAGGCTGTTGTTTTGTGAAAATTTTCTGGCAACGCCGGATCGACGTCACCGTGCGGGTTACGGACCGGGACTGCCGGGGCCGATGGACCCCCGTGCCACCGCTGTGCCTTCACACGGATCTGTGGTGACCATGCGCGTGCCTCCCCTATGCCCAGTGTTCCTTCAGCCTTGATGCCCGCGTTCTGGGCACCGCTTCGGCCGATGGCACCGAGTTCCTTTTGATATGACGACTATGCCGGAATCGCGGGTCAGAGTTCAAGCACAAGCATGGCTCAACCCTACCAATTCGGGAACTTTCCGTCGGAAATTCCGCCAAAAGTGAAACGGAGGGCCGAAAGCCCTCCGTTTGCGCGCAACGTTAGGTGTATGAGCCCCGGAGACGGCCGGCTTACGTGAAGCGATTCACCTTGGGGAAGCCGTTGGGCGGCATCTTGCCCACGCCGGCGCGGTTGCCCAGCCAGCCGGTCAGGTTGGTGACGTTGAACTGCCGCTCGCCGTGCTTCCAGCTCAGCCCCTCGGCGATGGTGAAGACCTTCAGGTCGGACAGGCTGCCGTCCTTGTACTTCTGGAGTTGCACGCCCTTGCCGCGGGCCATCACCGGCACCTGCTCCAGCGGGAAGACCAGCAGCAGGCGATTGTTGCCGATAACAGCCACATGGTCGCCCTCCGCCGGGATGCAGATCTTGGCGTCCTTGTTGTCGTCGGGGTTGAGGATCTGCTTGCCGGAACGGGTCTGGGCGACGACCTCGTTCTCCTCGACCTGGAAGCCGCGCCCGTCCTCCGACGCGACCAGCAGGCGGCGGTCGGGCTGGTGCTTGAACAGGGTGATGATGTCCGCCTCGTTGCCGAGATCGATCATCAGCCGCACCGGCTCGCCGAAGCCGCGCCCGCGCGGCAGCTTGTCGGCGGACAGTGTGTAAAATTTGCCGTTGGTGCCGAAGACAAGGAGCTTGTCGGTGGTCTCGCAATGGACCCAGAAGCCTTCCTTGTCGCCTTCCTTGTACTTCACGTCGAGGCGTTCGGCGTCGGTCAGGTGGCCGCGCACCGCGCGAATCCAGCCCTTCTGGGAGCACAGCACGGTCAGCGGCTCGCGCTCCACCATGGCGTCGACGGGGATGTCGATGACGGCCGTGGCCTCGGCGACCTGGGTCCGGCGGTCCTCGCCGAAGCGCTTGCGCGTCTCCTCGGTCTCCTTGCCGATGGTCTTCCAGCGCAGGCTCTCGTCCGCCAGCAGCTCGCTCAGGCCGGCCCGCTCGGCGGTCAGCGCGTCGTTCTCGCGCTGGATCTCCATCTCCTCCAGCTTGCGCAGGTTGCGCAGCCGCATGTTGAGGATGGCCTCGGCCTGCACCTCGGTCAGGGAGAAGGCCCGCATCAGCGCCTGCTTGGGCTCGTCCTCCTCGCGGATGATGCGGATCACCTCGTCCAGATTCAGATAGGCGATCAGGTAACCGCCCAGAACCTCCAGCCGGTGGTCGATCTTGGCCAGCCGGTGGCGGGACCGCCGCTCCAGCACCTCCATCCGGTGGTCGAGGAAGGCGTCCAGCACCTCGAACAGATTCATGACGCGCGGGACGTTGTCCTTGTCCAGCACGTTCATGTTCATGGCGAAGCGGATTTCCAGATCGGTCGTCTGGAACAGCGAGGCCATCAGGACCTCGGGATCGACGTTGCGGCTCTTCGGCACCAGGACGAGTCGCACGTCCTCCGCCGACTCGTCGCGCACATCCTCCAGCAGCAACAGCTTCCGGTTGGTCAGAAGCTCGGCGATCTTCTCGACCAGCCGGGCCTTCTGCACCTGATAGGGCATCTCGGTGACGACGACCTGCCAGGTGCCCTGCCCCAGCTTCTCCACCTCCCACCGGGCGCGCAGGCGGAAGGAGCCGCGGCCGGTGCGGTAGGCCTCGACCACGTTGGCCCGCGGCTCGACCAGCACGCCGCCGGTCGGGAAGTCGGGGCCGGAGATCAGGGTGACCAGATCCTCGATCTTCGTCGGGGCCGGCTTCTCCTTGCCGGCCAGCGCCGCCTTGACGCAGTCCTGCTTGTGCTTCAGCACCAGCCGCAGGGCGGAACAGAGCTGGGCGGCGTTGTGCGGCGGGATGTTGGTCGCCATGCCGACGGCGATGCCGCTGGAGCCGTTGGCCAGCAGGTTGGGGAAGTTGGCCGGCAGGACCGCCGGCTCGTCCCCGTCGCCGTCGTAGGTCGGGCGGAAGTCGACCGCGTCCTCGTCGATGCCTTCCAGCAGGGCCTTGGCGACGTCGGTCAGGCGCGCCTCGGTGTATCGCATGGCCGCGGCGTTGTCGCCGTCGATGTTGCCGAAGTTCCCCTGCCCGTCCACCAGCGGGTAGCGCACCGCGAAGTCCTGCGCCAGACGGACCAGCGCGTCGTAGACGGAGGTGTCGCCGTGCGGGTGGAACTTGCCGATCACGTCGCCGACAACGCGGGCCGACTTCTTCGGCGGAGTCGAGGGGTCAAGCCGCAGCTGGCTCATGGCGTAGAGCAGACGCCGGTGCACCGGCTTCAGCCCATCGCGCACGTCGGGCAGCGACCGCGCCATGATGGTGGACAGCGCGTAGCTCAGATACCGCTCGCTCAGCGCGTCGCGGAGCGGCTTCTCCTGGATGTCGAGGACGGGGTCTTGGGCGGGGTCTCGGGACGTCATGGCGTGTGGATACCAAATCTAGCGGCCACGCGCCATAGTGTTCTCGTAACGTTCTCTTAATCGCAGCCTTGCGGGCGGCAGCGGGCCGTTGAGCAGATGGCGCTCCAAGAAATGGCCGGTCAGGCGCAACCCCTCCGCCACCGCCTGCGGCCCGCCGCCGCCCAGCCCGATGAGGAATCCGGGCAGCGGCAACAGCCGGTCGCGGTAGGGCTCTCCCGCCGAGGCCGACACCGCGCGCCCGGTGCGCGGACTGACATAGGCGAGGTAATCGTTGGCCCCGGTGACCGCGCAACGGTCGAGATCCAGCCCGAATCCGAGTTCGGCGAGCAGCCCGACCTCCCACCGCACGTAAGACTCGGCCCAGGCATCGCCACTCAGCAGGCCGAACAGCGCCAGAAGCCCGTCGAACAGCGCCGGGTGCGGCTGGTGCTCCGGCAGGGCGGCCTCGGCCAGCGCGCAGGCGGCGGTCAGGGTCGCGAGTCGCAACGGATCATCGAGAAAGGCGGCGGAATAGCCCTGCACCACCTCCAGCGTCAGGTTGCCCAGATGCTCCGGCAGGCGTCCGCGCCAGCGCGCCGACACCAGCGTGCCGGGCTCCAGCGCCGCCCGGTTGCGGCTGGATCGCCCGCCCATGACCATGCCGGCGTGCCGGCCGTGGTCGCGCGTCAGCAGGGTGACGACCGCCGAGGTCTCGCCATGCGGCCGCGCCGACAGCACGACGCCCTGATCGGACCACTCCATAGGCCTGCTTCCTTACGTTGACGGGGCCTGCGAGGCTCGCCCGCGGCGTCCAGGCATACCCCGGAGTGCCCGCAAGGCGGGATCGGTCACGCTTTCCGCCAGCATGGCGCAAATCCTTCGCAACAGGGCTTCATTTCTCATTCACCATTCGGGCACTATGTTGCGAGTGACGGAATGCGGGCGCGCCGCGGCGGTGAGGGGGCTTTGAGCAGCACGATCGAGCGATATCTGCTGGCCGAGAAAGCTGGCTCCGAGGGCGTGTGGGACTGGGACCTTCGCAACGATACGATGTTCCTGTCTCCCCGCTTCAAGGAGTTTCTCGACCTGCCGCCGGGCGACGTCAATCGCCCGGAAGATTGGCTCGACCGCGTCCACCCCGACGACATCGACTGGCTCTACGCCTCCTTCGAAGGCCAGATGGTCGGCGTCTCGCTGCCTTTCCAGATCGAACACCGCGTCCGCCGTGCCGGAGCCGGCTTATCACCGGACGGCGGCGACACCCGCTGGCGCTGGCTGGTCTGCCGCGGCATGGCGGTCCCCGACGAATCGGGCGATCCGGTCCGCCTCGTCGGGTCGGTCGCCGACATCACCGACCGCAAGCACGCCGAACGCCAGCTGCGCAAAAGCGAAGAGCGCTACGCGCTCGCCGCCGCGGCCAGCAACGACGGCCTGTGGGATTGGGACCTCGAAACCGGCACCGTCTATTATTCGCCGCGCTGGCTATCGCTCCTCGGGCTCGAGGAAGGCGGCGTCGGCAGCAGCCCCGACGAGTGGATGGAGCGCGTCCATCCCGACGACCGCCCGTCGCTGCGCGCAGCGCTGGACGCGCTGGGCGGCGACGACACCGTCTTCACGATCGAGTACCGCGTGCGCCACGCCGATGGCGGCACCCGCTGGATGGCCTGCCGCGGCATCGCCGTGCTGGACGCGCAGGGCCGCCCGGTGCGGCTGGTCGGCAGCCAGGCCGACGTCACCGACCGCAAGACCGCCGAGCAACGCCTGCTGCAGAGCGAGGAGCGCTACGCGCTCGCCGCCGCCGGCGCCAACGACGGGCTGTGGGACTGGCGGCTGGACACGGACGAGGTCTACTATTCCCCGCGCTGGGCGGCCATGCTCGGCTGCGCCGTGGACAGCCTGTCCAACCGGATCGGCGAATGGTTCGACCGGGTGCACCCCGACGATCTGGCCGGGCTGCGCACCGCCATCGACCTGCATCTGACCGGCGAGCGCGAGCATCTCCAGCACGTCTTCCGCATCCGCGCCGCCGACGGGGACGAGCTGTGGATGCTGGTCCGCGGGCTCGCCGTTCGCGACGGGTCGGGCCGGTCGGTGCGAATCGCCGGTTCGATGACCGACATCACCGCCCAGAAGCGGGCGGAGCAACAGCTTCTGTTCGACGCCTTCCACGACGGCATGACCGGGCTGCCCAACCGCACCCTGCTGCTGGACCGCATCGGGCAGGCGCTGGACCGCAACCGGCGGGCCGGCGGCAAGGCCTTCGCCGTCATCTTCATCGACCTGGACCGCTTCAAGTCGATCAACGACGCGCTGGGGTCCAGCGTCGGCGACCGGCTGCTGAAGACCATCGCCGAGCGGCTGGACGGGACCCGGCGCATGGGCGACACGCTCGCCCGCCTCTCGGCGGACGAGTTCGCCGTGCTGCTGGACAGCGTCGACGACGTGGGCGACGCCCTGTCCGCGGCGGAGCGCATGGGCGAGGCCGTCGCGCGGCCGCTGGCGCTGGACGGCCACGAGCTGGTGCTGTCCGCCTCCATCGGCATCGCCCTCAGCGTCTCCGGCTACGACCGGGCGGAGGAGATGCTGCGCGACGCCAGCCTTGCCATGTACCGCGCCAAGTCGGGCGGGCGGGCGCGCATCGACGTGTTCGACAGCAACCTGCGCCGTCAGGCGATGGCCCAGATGCGCACGGAAACCGATCTGCGCATGGCGTTGGAGCAGGATCAGCTCGTTCTCTACTATCAGCCGATCGTCGCCCTGTCCTCCGGGCACATCGCCGGCTTCGAGGCGCTGATGCGCTGGAAGCATCCCGAGCGCGGGCTGGTCCCGCCGGGCGAATTCATCCCGCTGGCCGAGGAATCGGGGCTGATCGTCCCGATGGGCCGCTGGGCGCTGCGCGAGGCGGCGCGCCAGCTCGCCCAGTGGCAGACCCGCTTCCCCCGCTCCACCCCGCTGTTCATGAGCGTAAACGTCTCCTCCCGCCAGTTCAGCGACGACGACCTGATCGGGTTGGTGAGCGAGGTGCTGCAGGAAAGCCGGGTCCCGCCCTCCAGCCTGAAGCTGGAGATCACGGAAAGCCTGCTGATGAAGGACCCCGCCAAGTGCCGGGTGCTGATGCAGGGCATCCGCGACATGGACGTTCGCCTGTCCATCGACGATTTCGGCACCGGCTATTCGTCGCTGTCCTACCTGCACAAATTCCCGGCGGACACGCTGAAGATCGACCGCAGCTTCGTCCAGGCCATCTCGTCGGGCGAAGGCAACGCCGCCATCGTGCAGGTCATCGCCACGCTGGCCGCCATCCTGGGCATGGAGGCGGTCGCCGAGGGCGTGGAGACCGAGATGGAGTCGGAATTCCTGCGCGACATCCTGTGCAAGTACGCGCAGGGCTACCTCTACGCCCGCCCGGCTCCCGCCGACGCCATCGAGGCGCTGCTGATCCGCGAGGCGGAGGAACCGCTGGTCGCTCCCAGCATGGCGTAAGGCGCCCCCCCCGGCAATCCTTCCGGGGCCGCCGACCTGAACCTTGCGGCTTTCTCCCGCAGGTTGATTGTTTGCGGAGGGAAATAACCCGACGCTTGCTTTCACACAATCGTACTATCAATAATCGTTCCGCGCGATTGTGGTCGGAGATTCCCCTCCTGAACTCATCCGCGCGATGGCGCGCCACTTATCAAAAGCATAAAATCAAAGGAAAAAAACAATGGTAGCGGGAAAAATTCGCGCGGCCCTCCTGGCAATGGGCACGTTGCTGTTGCTTAACGCCTGCGCCAGCACACACATGCGGGATGTGCCGGAACCAATCGCAGCAACCAAACCCGCAGAAAACTCCGCGACACTTGTCCTGATGCGGCCATCCTTCTTCGGTGGTGCCATTCAGTCTTCGGTTTATGACATAACGACAGGCAATTCCGAATTCATCGGCATCGTGTCTGCTGGAAAGAAAATTGCTTATGAAGCGCCCGCAGGCAAGCGCCGCCTGATGGTTGTTGGCGAGTCGGCTGACTTCATGGACGCTGACTTCGCGGCCGATCAAATTTATTACGCTCGTGTCGTTCCGCGACTTGGCGTGTGGAAAGCGCGCTTTTCGTTGGAGCCGATTCCAGCCTCCTCGTCCGAGCTGGAGAGCGATCTGAAATCCTGCACTTGGGTGGACAACACGCCAGCTTCGCATGATTGGGCGCGCGCAAACATTCAAAGCGTGGATGCGAAAAAGGCGGAATACCTGGAAGATTGGGAAAAGGGGTCGGACAAGCCGTTCATTGCCCGGGACGCCGGCCAGAAAGCGCGTCCGTAGAGAGGCCGCCGGAGCGCCCCGGCGGTACCCAGCGGCCGATCCGGCCCGCTGGGGCGTTCCCCCATCCAACGGACACTTTCCCCGGCACCGCCCTTTGTGCGAGTGTCCGCGCTCTTTCATTGGGACAGATCAGGATCTCGCGTTATGGCCGACCGCAACTGCGGAGAATGCACGCTGTGCTGCAAGCTGATGGGCGTGCCCGAACTGAAGAAGCCTTCGGCCAAGTGGTGCGTGTCCTGTGACCAGGGCAAGGGCTGCACGGTCTATGAGGAGCGTCCGCAGTCCTGCCGGAACTTTCAATGCTTCTGGCTGATGGACGAGAATTTCCCCGACGAGTTCCGGCCCGACCGCATCCACGCCCTGGCCGCCTTCAACGACGTCAAGGACAGCTGCGTCCTCCACGTCGATCCGGCCAAGCCGCGCGCCATGTCCAGCCCGAAGGTCAACGCCCTGATCGACGCGCTTCTCAAGAGCTACGCCAAGGTGTTCGTGCTGTCCGGCAAGGAAAGCGCGCTGATCCAGCGCTGAGTCCGGTTACGCCGCGCCGCCGCGGAAGTTGAGCAGGCTCGGCGCCTTGTCGATGATCTCCTCCAGGATCAGGGAGGCGGTCTCCAGATCGCGCTCCAGGTCCTGGCCCAGCTTGCCGGCGTAGTTGGGGCGCTTCAGCTTCTCGTGGGCGTCGTGCAGGCTGCGCAGCTCCGCGACGAAGATCTCGCGGGCGCCCATCGGCAGGATCGGGTTGGCCGACAGCACGAAGAAGAAGCGCATGCTGGCCCGCACCAGAAGGGCCAGCATCACCGTGTCCAGCCGCTCGAACTGGTCGCGCAGATCGTCGGAGCGGGTGTCCACGAGGTTGCGCAGCCGCTGCTCGATCAGGATGACCAGCGCCTGGAACTCGCCCACCTTGTCGCGGAATTCGCGGTAGGCGCCGAAGCTGTGCTTGCTCGCCTCATGCTCGGCCAACTGGGCGAGCTTCGACGCCTCCCGGCACTGGCGCTCCAGCGCAGACAGCAGTTCCTTGACCTCGGCGCGGGTGTATTGGCGCTTGCTCATGACGGCGGAAAGACCCTTCGACGCGACGGCCTGCCCTATAGCACGAAGACAGGCGCCGGTCACCGGGACGCTTCACCGGCGCGAAGACGGTGTCACTCCGATCAGTGATCCGCCGCCGCCGGTTTGCCGCCAGGACGCCGCACCAGCGGCATCAGCAGGAGCCCGGCGAAGAACACCCCGGCCATCAGCAGCAGGCAATCGTTGAAGGTCAGCACCATCGCCTCGCGCTCAACCATGCGGGCCAGCGTCTTCATGGCGGCGGCCTGCGGGTCGGCGACCAGCCCGTCGAATTTGGCGGCCAGACCGTCCAGCGTCTCCTGCACCAGCGGACGGGCGAGGTTGAGGTTGTCGCCCAGCCGGTTCATGTGCAGGGAGGCCCGCTCCAGCAGCACGGTGTTGATTGCCGCCAGACCGATGGCGCCGCCCAGGTTGCGCATCAGGTTGTAGAGACCCGACGCGTTCTTGAGCTGCTCCGGCGGCAGGGTGCCGAGCGCGATGGTGTTCACCGGGATGAAGCAGAGCATCAGCGACAGGCCGCGCACCGCCTGCGGCAGGAACAACTCCCAGAAGCCGGACTGGTTGGTCAGGTGGGCGTTCAGCCAGACGCCCGTGCCGAACAGGCACAGCCCCATCGCCAGCATCACCCGCAGGTCGAGCTTCTTCGACAGCGCGCCGGCGATCGGCGCGGACAGGAACTGGAAGGCCCCCGTCACGAACATGATCGTGCCGATCTGCAGGCTGTTCAGCCCGCGCACCCGCGCCAGGAACAGCGGCTGCAGATAGACCGCCCCGTAGAGCCCGATGCCGATGATGAAGCTGTAGAGCGAGCCGATGGCGAAGTTGCGGTCCAGGAAGGCGCGCAGCTCGACGATCGGGTTGCCGTAGGTCAGGACCCGCCAGAAAAAGCCGACGGCGGACACCGCGGCGACCACGGCGAAGATCGCCACATACTCGTCCTGGAACCAGTCCTGACGCGGGCCTTCCTCGACCACGAACTCCAGACTGCCGAGGAAGGCGGCCATCAGCCCCAGCCCGATGAAGTCGAAGCCCTTGCGCAGCGCCGGGTTGGGCTTGTCCACGTCGACCAGCGTCCACACCAGCGAGGTCACGGCGATGCCCGGCAGCACGTTGGCCAGGAACAGCCAGTGCCAGGAGAAGCTCTGGGTCAGCCAGCCGCCGAGAGTCGGGCCGAGCGTCGGCGCCATGGTGGCGACCAGACCGATCATCACCGACACGCCGGCCCGCTTCTCCGGCGGGAACAGGGAGAAGCTGGTGGCGAAGACGGTCGGGATCATCGCGCCGCCGATGAAGCCCTGGAGCGCCCGCCACACGATCATCGATTCGATGCTGGAGGTGAAGGCGCAGGCGACGCTGGTCAGGGTGAAGCCGGCGGCGGCGATGGTGAACAGCACGCGGGTGGAGAAATCCGCGCCAGCATGCCGGACAGCGGGATCATCACCACCTCAGCGATGAGGTAGGAAGTCTGTACCCACGAGATCTCGTCGGCGCTGGCCGCGAGGCCCGCCTGGATCTCCGACAGGGAGCTGGAAACGATCTGGATGTCCAGGATCGCCATGAACATGCCGACGACCATGGACAGGAAGCCCAGCCAGTCGCGCGTGCTCACCGGGCGCGGCCCGGCGCTGGGTCCTGCGTTGGAAGAGGAAGGAGCCGCCGCGCCCCGGCCCGCGGGGGGCGGGGGAGTTTGGAGCCGGGACGCGGCGGTCTCGCCGCCCGCGTCCGCCGGGGGATTGGCGGTGCGGGCGGTGGGCGTGTCGTCGTTGGTGATGGCGGTCATGGTCGCCCTCTCCAGGACGAAAGAGATTGAAACGAAAAACGGGTGTTGGCGTGGTTACTTCGACGCGACCGTCCGGCCGGGGACCAGAGCGCCCATGACGGTGCCCCTGTCGTGCGGCTGCTCCTCGGCGCCGCGGGTGTCCACCTCGGCGACCACCGACAGGCCGGGACGCAACAGGCCGGACAAAGCGCTGTCGCGCGGCAGGGCGATGCGCACCGGCACGCGCTGGACGATCTTGGTGAAGTTGCCGGTCGCGTTCTCCGGCGGCAGCAGGCTGAACTGCGAGCCCGACGCCGGCGCGAAGCTCTCCACCCGGCCGAGCAGATGCTTGTCCGGATAGGCGTCCACCTCCACCGTCACCGGCTGGCCGGGACGCATGCGGGCGAGCTGCGTCTCCTTGAAGTTGGCAACCACATAGACGTCGGGCAGCGGCACCAGCGAGAGAAGCTGCACGCCCGGACGCGCGTACTGGCCGACCTGGACGCCGCGGTTGCCGACCACCCCGTCCACCGGGGCCCGGATGACCGTGTTGTTCAGATCGTTGCGCGCGGTCTGCAGGGCGGCCTCCGCCTGACGCAGGCGGGCGTCGGTCTCGCTGCGGCTGGCGTTCAGCACGCCGACCTGATCCTGCTCCGCGACCAGAGCGGCGCGGCTGCGGGCGGTCTCCGCCGTCGCCTTGCGCAGGTCGGCGTCCGCCGTCTCGAACTTCTGGCGGCTGGCCCAGCTGTCGCTGGCCAGCGCGCGGGTGCGGTCGAAATCCTGCTGGGCGCGGCGCTGCTCGGCCTCGGCGCTGGAGACCGAGGCGGCGGCCTGGTCGATGATCGCCTTCTGGAGCTGCAGCTTGCTGTCGATGGTGCCGAGCGCCGCCTTCTGCGCGGCGACGTTGGCCTCGGCCTCCGCGACCTTGGCGCGGAAGTCCTGGTCGTCGAGAACCGCCAACACGTCGCCCGCGGCGACCTGCTGGTTCTCTGCCACCCGGACGTCCCGCACATAGGCCGAGACCTTGGGGCTCACCACCGTGATGTCGCTGTGGACATAGGCGTTGTCGGTCGACTCGAAGAAGCGACCCTCGGTCCACCACTCCCAGCCGGCGTAGCCGCCACCGGCCAGCGCCGCCACCGCCACACCCGACAGAACGATCTTCCGCACGGTCTTGACCATCGTAATCCAGCCCACCCGTTTCGGTTCTTTGCCCGGCACGATCCGGCTTGCCGCCGCCCCACCGAAACTGAACCGTTCAGTTTAGTCTTGCGAAAAGATGATCGCGGGCCTACCTGTTGTCAAGAGTGAACTGAACGGTCTAGTTTTAACGTTTGGGATTGTGGTTGAATGCGGAACGCGTTACGGCAGCGGGGACTCGGCGCACGAAGTCCCGCAAGCACCGCCGGCACCGTGGTAGAACAGGATGCAAGGCCGGTTTCAGGACACCCGGCTTCAGGACATGAGGAACGCATGAGCACGCTGGTCGCCCCCACCCCGGAGGCAGGATCGAAGCCCGCGCAGATCCTGGAGGCCGCCGGAAAGCTGTTCCTGGACCATGGCTACGGCGCCGTCAGCATGGACGCCATCGCCAAGACGGCCAACGTGTCCAAGGCGACGCTCTACGCCCATTTCGGCAGCAAGGACGAGCTGTTCCGCGTCATGGTCGCCCGCGAATGCAAGGGGCAGGCAATGGCCGCCGTCTGCGAGGAGGCGCGCGCGCTTGACATGGCCGACGGGCTGCGCCTGATCGCCCGCCATTTCGTCACGCTGATCCTGTCGCCGCAGGCGCTGGCCGGCTACCGCGTGGTCGTCGGCGAGGCCCACCGCTTCCCCGAGCTGGCGAGCGCCTTCTACGAGGCAGGCCCGGCCCGCACCATGGAGCACATCAGCGCCTTCATGACCGACCTCGACCGCCGCGGCCTGCTGCGCATCCCCGACCCGCAGCTTGCGGCGGAGCAGTTCGTCGGACTCGTCAAGTCGCACACGCATTTGCGCTTCATGCTGTGCCTGTCGGAACGCCCGACGGAGGAACAGCTGACCCGGATCGTCGACGGCGCGGTCTCCCTGATCATCCGGGGCTACGCGCCATAACGGAACCGCGGTCAGCAACCGCCTCAGCGCCCTCCGTCGAAGGTGATCATGACCTCCAGCACCCCGGCGGCGTCCGCCTGGACATCGCGGAAGGTGGCGATCTCACCGGGAAGGATCTGCGGCGGCACCGGCGCGACGGTCCAGTTCCGCAACGGCTGGCGGTCGGCGCCCAGCGCGGTGACCCGCAGCGCCGGCACCGTGCGCAGCGTCTCGGAGACGTTGACGATCTGCCCCTCCACCAGCAAAGCGGCCTTGCCGTCCTCGGCCTTCTGCTCCGAGCGGACGTTCTGAAGCTGGAGGCCGGTGCCCGGCGGCTCCACCGGCAGGCCGACCGTCTCGTAGAACAACGCGGCCGGAGGCCACAACCGCACCACGGTGGCGCGGCCGAAATAACCGGCGGCACCGATGGCCAGCAGCACCGCCACGAAGGCCCCCCAACCGACCAGCGCCCGGCGCCGCGCGCCGGGGTCCGCCGCAGGCTTGGCAGCCGCCTTCGTCTTGGAGGACGGCGTCTTTGTGGAGGACGGCGGGACCGGGTGGAACTCGGTCACCGCGTCGGGATGGAACACGGGATCGTCCTGCGGCGACTGCCACCACATGTGGCCGCATTGGGCGCAACGCACCTTCCGGCCCTGCGGACCAACCGCCGAATCGGCAAGAGTGTACCGTGTGTCGCAGGCCGGGCAGGTGATGATCATAGATGCCGATCGTTGTCACCGAAATTGCAGACTGTCCTTATAGGTAGTCATGAGGTGTGAAGCAAGGAACGCACGGGCGCCGCGTACGGCCGCTCCTACCAAGGCAATGGGCGCGGCAAGACGGACAGCGGTGGACGCGCCGGCCCCTGCCGGTGCATTGTCCATCCGCGCACCCGGCGGGACGCCGCCGGGGCCTTCCGTTGCGCCTTTGGTGGGACCGTGATCCGTTTCGAGAATGTGGGACTGCGCTATGGCACCGGCCCGGAGGTGCTGCGCGACATCAGCTTCACCCTGCCGCCCGGCTCATTCCACTTCATGACGGGGGCGAGCGGGGCCGGCAAGTCGTCGCTGCTCAAGCTGATGTATCTGGCGCTCCGCCCGTCGCGCGGGCTGGTCACCCTGTTCGGCAAGGACATGGCGCGGGTAAAGCGCACCGACCTGCCGGCGCTGCGCCGCCAGATCGGCGTGGTGTTCCAGGACTTCGCCCTGCTCGACCATCTCTCGGCGCTCGACAACGTGGCGCTGCCGCTGCGCATGGGCGGTGCGCGCGAGTCCGATGTGGTGGAGCACTGCACGGAAATCCTGCGCTGGGTGGGGCTGGGCAACCATCTGAACTCCCTGCCCTCCACCCTGTCGGGCGGGCAGCAGCAGCGCGTCGCCATCGCCCGCGCGGTCATCAACCGCCCGCGCCTGCTGCTGGCCGACGAGCCGACCGGCAACGTCGACGACGGCATCGGTATGCGCCTGCTCTACCTGTTCGAGGAGCTTCACAAGCTGGGCACCACCGTGGTCATCGCCTCGCACAACGAGGCGCTGATCCGCCGCTTCGAGCACCCGCGCCTGATGCTGGAGAACGGACGCCTGCACGTCCTGCCGGCACACGCCTCGCGCTGGGCCTGACGCGGAGGGAAGGAGACACACCATGGCCCTGCCGCCGCTGACCCGCCGAAACTCCGACCTGCCGCTGGCGAAGGACCCGACCTCGCGCTTCCTGATGTGGCTGACCGCGCTGATGGTCTATCTGGCGGCGCTGGCGCTGGCCGGGGCCCTGCTCGTCTCCGACATGACCCGGCGTTGGGACAGCGGTCTGGCCGGCGGGCTGACCGTGCAGATCATGCCGCTGCCCGACAGCGCCCAGGCCGCCCCGCTGGAGGAGCGGACGGAGGCCGCGCTGACCGTCCTGCGCGCCACCCCCGGCATCGCGACCGCCAGCGTCCTGTCCAGCGGCGACGTCGGCCGTCTTCTGGAGCCGTGGCTGGGCAAGGAGGCCGCCGATCCGCTGCTGCCGATGCCGCGGCTGATCGACGTGATGACCAACGGGCCGGTGGACACGGCGGCGCTGTCCGTGCGCCTGACCTCCGCCGCCCCCGGCGCCACGCTGGACGACCACGCGGTGTGGCTGGCCGACCTGCGCCGCTTCGCCGGGGCGATGCATCTGGCGGCGCTGGGCATCGTGGCGCTGATCGGCGGGGCGGGCGTGATGGCGGTGGTCTTCGCCGTGCGCTCCGGCCTCGCCATCCACCGCCATGTGGTGGAGCTGCTGCACCTGATGGGGGCCACCGACCGTTACGTGGCGCGGCAGTTCGAATCGCACGTCATCGGCCTGACCCTGCGCGGCGGGATGACCGGGCTGCTGCTGGCCGCCGGCACGCTGGGCGGGATCGGCCACGCCGCCGCCGGGCTTCACGCCAGCCTGTTGCCCGACCTCGCCACCTCGCCCTGGTGGGCCGTCGCCGCGCTGGCCGCCGTGCCGCTGGCCGCCTGCCTGCTGGCCGCGCTGACCGCGCGCTGGACGGTGCTGCGCACGCTGGAGTCGATGCCGTGACCGCCCGCCCGATCCGTCCGTCCGGAGGCTGAGGGATGGCCCACTCGCGGCGCGCCCGGGTCCTGCGGGCTTTGCGACGGCTGCTGCTGCTGGCGATGCTGGGCGGGCTGGCGTGGCTCGGCGGGCTGTTCTGGTTCGCCGCGTCGATCCCCCGCACCCCGCCGCCGCCCGGCAGCGCCGAGGCCACCCGCAACACCGACGCCATCGTGGTGCTGACCGGCGGCAGCGGCCGGCTGAGCACAGGGCTGGAGTTGCTGGCCGACGGGCGGGCGCACCGGCTGTTCGTCTCCGGCGTCTACGAGGGGCTGGAGGTGCAGGAGCTGCTGAAGCGCTCCCGCCAGTTCCCCGGCGAGATGGAATGCTGCATCACGCTCGGCTATTCGGCGGACAGCACGATCGGCAACGCCTACGAGACGGCGGACTGGCTGCGCGCGCAGGGCTACGGCTCGATGCGGCTGGTCACCGCCAATTACCACATGATGCGCAGCCTTCTGGAGTTCCGCATGGTGATCCCGGAGGTCGAGGTGGTGCCCCACCCCGTCGCCTCCCCCAACGTGCATCTCAACGACTGGTGGCTGTGGCCGGGCACGGCGAATCTGCTGATGACCGAGTACAACAAGTACATTGTGACGCGCCTTCGCTACACGCTTGAGAAGCTGATCGAATCCTGACAAGTTCCCGGCCATGATCTTCCTGCGTTCCCTCGCCTTCAACGTCGCCTTCTATGTGTGGACGGCGGTCATCTGCGTCGGCATCCTGTGGTCGCTGCTGCTGCCGCGACGCAGCATGATCCGCGTGATCACGTGGTATTTCGGCACCGTCTCGTGGCTGGAGCGCACGCTCGTCGGCATCCGTTACGAGGTGCGCGGGCGCGAGCACGTCCCCCAGAGCGGGTCGTTCCTCCTGGCCGCCAAGCACCAGTCGGCCTGGGAGACGATGAAGCTGCACTTCCTCGTCAACGACCCGGCGATCATCCTGAAGCGCGAGCTCCTGTGGATTCCCATCTGGGGCTGGTACGCCGCCAGATCCCGGATGATCGCCGTCGACCGCGGCGCCAAGGGCCGCGCCGTCGCCTCCATGGTCCGCAACGCCCGCCCGGTGCGGGACGAGGGGCGGCCCATCGTGATCTTCCCGCAGGGAACGCGGGTCGCCGTCGGCGCCTACCGCCCCTACCGGATCGGCGTCGGCGTGCTCTACGACCATCTCGACATCCCCATCGTGCCGATGGCGCTGAACGCCGGCCTCTACTGGGCGCGCAACAGCTTCATCAAGCGGCCGGGCACCATCATCGTGGAATTCCTGCCCCCCATCCCGCCGGGCCTGGGCCGCGCCAAGGCCATGCAGGAACTGGAGGAGCGGCTGGAGGCGGCCACCGACCGGCTGGTCGTCGCCGCGGGCGGCCCAGCGACCGTGCGGCCGAAGGCGGCGGAACCGGCCACCACCGCGGTGAGCGAAACCGCGTCCTGATGCGCCGGGGCGCGGCCATTATCCTCCTCGCTGGTCTTGTGCTGGCGATATCGATGGTGGTGACGACGGACGCCCACGCCCAGTCGCAGCCGAGCGCGGAGCGTTTTTCCAACGCCGCGGTGACCGGGGGCGTCACCATCACCCGCAAGGCCTGCGCCGCGTTGGAGGCGCAGGAAACCGCCGCTTGGGTGGAGGTGGACGGGCGCGGGGAATGCCTGCGCTACTACGCGGCGGGACTGCGCCCCGCCCCCAGCCCCAACCCCATCGCCGCGGCCTGGATGCACGGCGACATCATGGGGACCAAGCCGACCTCCGTCGGCCACCAGGAGGGGCTGGGCGTCGCCGCCATGATCGACCAGGAACGCGCCCTGGCGGAGCGGTTCGGCATCCCCTTCCTGTTCCTCGCCCGGCCCGGCGCCTATGGCAGTTCCGGCCGCTTCTGGACGACGCGCCACACGCCGCGCGAGGCGGCCCTGATGAACGCGCTGCTCGACGTCCTGAAGGCCCGCTACGGCGTGACGGAATGGGCGCTGGGCGGGCACAGCGCCGGCGGCACGCTGACCGCCGAGTTCCTGGCTCGCCGCCATGATCTGCGCTGCGCGGTGATCTCCTCCGGCGCGCCGGCCTACCGCGCCTATCTGGAGGCGCGCGGGCTGCGGACGCTGCTGGCCCGCCCGCAGGGCTGGTTCGACCCCGCCGCATCGCTCGACCGCATCCCGCCCGATCCCGACCGCCGCGTCTTCGTCATCGGCGACCCGCGCGAGACCAACATCCCGTTCGACACCCAGCGCGACTACTTCGACGCCCTGACCGCGCGCGGGCACGCGGCGTGGCTGGTGCCGCTGGAGCGGGCGCCGGCCCCGCGCCACCACAGCCTCGTGGACTTCGGCGAGACCGCTCTCGGCCTGTGCGGGTCCGGCGCCGACAGCGGCCAGATCGTGGCGACGCTCAAGGCGATGCCGGATCAGCGGGAGCGGATCAGCAACTGACGACAGGAACGCAAGTGGCCGGAACGCAAGAGGAACGACCAAGCTGCCCCCACGGTTGACCCCCGGAAGGGCGCCCCCTACTCTTGGACACCGCTGTCGGCGGACCGGAGGTGCGGACCGGCCGCCCGCGCAAGGGGAGGATGCATGACGGGGATCGCCACCATTTCCCAGCGGATCTGGGACATGAAGTACCGCTTCAAGTCCGCCGCGGGCGACCCCATCGACCAGACCATTGCCGACACATGGCGCCGCGTCGCCACGGCGCTCGCCGCGCCCGAGTCCGATCCTCAGGTCTGGGCGCCGCGATTCGAGCGGGCGCTGTCCCGTTTCGAGTTCCTGCCCGCCGGGCGCATCCTGGCCGGAGCCGGCACCGGGCGGACGGTGACGCTGTTCAACTGCTTCGTCATGGGGCGGATCGAGGACGACCTCGGCGCCATCTTCGCCCATCTGCGCGAAGCGGCGCTGACCATGCAGCAGGGCGGCGGCATCGGCTACGACTTCTCCACCCTGCGGCCCAAGGGTGCGCTGGTGAAGGGCGTGGGCGCCGACGCCTCCGGCCCGCTGTCCTTCATGGACGTGTGGGACAGCATGTGCCGCACCATCATGTCGGCGGGCGCCCGGCGCGGCGCGATGATGGCGACCCTGCGCTGCGACCACCCCGACATCGAGGACTTCATCGACGCCAAGCGCGAGCCCGGCCGGCTGCGCATGTTCAACCTGTCGGTCCTGGTCACCGACGCCTTCATGGACGCCGTGCGCGAGGACCGGCCCTGGCCGCTGGTCTTCGACGGGCAGGTCCACCGCGAGGTGCGCGCCCGCGGCTTGTGGGACCGCATCATGCAGGCCACCTACGCCTATGCGGAGCCGGGCGTCATCTTCATCGACCGGGTGAACGGGCAGAACAACCTGAATTATTGCGAATTCATCTCCGCCACCAACCCATGCGTCACCGCCGACAGTTGGGTGCAGACCGCCGATGGGCCGCGCCTTGTGGCGGAGTTGCTGGACCGCCCCTTCACGGCGGTGGTCGACGGTGCTCCCTTCCCGTCGGTGGAAGGGTTCTTCCGCACCGGCAGCAAGCCGGTCCTGCGGATCGTGACCCGGGACGGCTTCACGCTGCGGGCCACCGCCGACCACCTCGTCCGGACCGTCAGCCAGTTGACCCGCGACAGCCGCAAAGAGGAGTGGAAGGGCGTTGGCTCGCTGGTGCCGGGCGATCTGGTCGTCCTCAACGATCACGGCGGCGGGCTGCGATGGGATGGGGCCTACGGCGAGGCGGAAGGCTATCTGACCGGCTTGCTCGTCGGCGACGGCACGCTGAAGGAGGACAAGGCGGTTCTGTCCGTGTGGCCGGGTGAAGCCGTGGCGAACGGCCCGTCCTTGCGGCCCGGTGTCGCCGGGGTGATGGAGGCGGCCCTGGCCGCCGCCCACAGCCTGCCGCACCGCGCCGACTTCGCCGGCTGGGGTCCGGTGCAGGGCCGCGGCGAGCAGCGCATGGCGCTCGGTGCCCTGAAGCGGATCGCCGGCAGTCTGGGAATGACCCCCGGCGACAAGAGGATCACGCCGGCTTTGGAGAGGACGTCCAGCGACTTCTACCGCGGGTTCCTGCGCGGCCTGTTCGACGCGGACGGCACCGTCCTGGGCGACCAAGCGAAGGGCATCAGCGTCCGGCTGGCGCAGAGCGACCTGGACCGGCTGCGGGCGGTGCAACGCATGCTGCTGCGGCTTGGCATCGTCGGCCGCATCTATGAGGAGCGCCGCCCGTCCAGCCTCCGGCTGCTTCCCGACGGCCAAGGCGGACGCAAGCCTTATCAATGCAGCGCCGACCACGAACTCATCATCGCAAAGGACAACCTGGGACGGTTCGCCGAACGCGTCGGTTTCGCCGACCATGAGAAGCAGGCCAAACTGACAGCCGCTTTGAACGCCTACCGCCGCACGCCGAACCGGGAGCGCTTCGTCGCCGAGGTCGCGTCGGTCGAGGAAGAGGGAACCGAAGACGTCTTCGACGTCCGGATTCCCGGAATCCACGCCTTCGATGCCAACGGCATCCTGGTGCACAATTGCGGAGAGCAGCCACTGCCCCCCTATGGGGCCTGCCTGCTCGGCTCGATCAACCTCGCCGCCCTGGTGATCGACCCGTTCGAGGAGACGGCCCGGCTCGACACCGACCGGCTGAAGGAGCTGACGGCGCTCGCCGTGCGGATGATGGACAATGTGGTCGATGCCTCGCGCTTCCCGTTGGAACCGCAGGCGCAGGAGGCCCACGCCAAGCGCCGCATCGGGTTGGGCGTCACCGGGCTGGCCGACGCGCTGATCCTCTGCCGCACGCGCTATGGCGGCGAGGCGGCGGTGGCGCTGACCGAGTCCTGGCTGAGGATCATCCGCAACGAGGCCTACCGCGCCTCCGCCCTGCTCGCCGCGGAGAAGGGCGCCTTCCCGCTCTTCGACCGCGACGCCTATCCGAACGCCCCGATGGTGCGCGGGCTGGACGAGGATGTGCGCGCCCTGATCGCGGAGCATGGCATCCGCAACGCCCTTCTGACCTCCATCGCGCCGACCGGAACGATCTCGCTGTTCGCCGACAACGTGTCGTCGGGGATCGAGCCTGTCTTCTCCTACAGCTATGAGCGCACCGTCCTGATGCCCGACGGCACCCGCCGGACGGAGGAGGTGAGCGACCACGCCTACCGCCTGTTCCGCGCGCGGTTCGGGGACGAGGCCCCCCTGCCCGACTGGTTCGCAGACGCGCAGTCGCTGACCCCGGCGGAGCATGTAGTGATGCAGGCGGCGGCCCAGCGCCATGTGGACAGCTCCATCTCCAAGACCATCAACTGCCCGGAGGACCTGCCCTTCGACGCCTTCAAGGACGTCTATTGGCAGGCCTACGAGCTGGGTTGCAAGGGCTGCACCACCTACCGCCCGAACGCGGTCACCGGTTCCGTCCTGTCGGTGAAGAAGGAGGCCGCCGCCCCGTCCCCGACCCAGGCCGCCGATCCCACCGCGGCTCCAGGCGCCATGGCGTCGTCCAAGCCGCCCGATCGTCCGGAGACCCTGCCGGGCGAGACCTATAAGGTGCGCTGGCCGGACAGCGACCACGCCATGTACATCACCATCAACGACATCGTGGAGAACGGGCGGCGCCGGCCCTTCGAGGTCTTCATCAACTCCAAGAACATGGAGCATTACGCCTGGACCGTGGCGCTGACGCGGATGATCTCCGCGGTCTTCCGCCGCGGCGGCGAGGTCGGCTTCGTGGTGGAGGAATTGAAGGCGGTCTTCGACCCACGCGGCGGCGCCTGGATGCAGGGCCGCTACGTCCCGTCCCTTCTCGCGGCCATCGGTGACGTGATCGAACGGCACCTCAAGGCCATCGGCATGCTGCCGGACGACGGGACCGCCGACGGGACGCCGACCGCGCCACCGTCTGCCGACGCCGCCTCCGGTTCCGCACCGGTGGTCATCGGAACCGAGTCGGCCAATCTCCGGCAATGCCCAAAATGCGGCCAGCCCGGCCTGATCCGGCAGGAAGGCTGCGACAGCTGCCTGAACTGCGGCTATTCAAAATGCGCCTGAGGGCGCTCAGCACCGCGACGGCTCGCCGGAAATCGGCGGCGCCGGCACGCAGGGCGTGTCGCCTCCATTCCGGGTGACGGCCGGCGTCGCCGTGGCGCCGGACAGGAGGTCTTCGATGCCGACCCCCTTCGCGATGGCGATGCCGGGCGCCATCATCAAAGGCACCCAGATCACCGCGGACAGCAGGTTGGCGGTCTGGAAGCTGTGGTGCGGCATCGCCATCATGCCGGCGGTGATCGGCACCACCGGCCGCAGCGGACCGAGGAAGCGGGCAAAGAAGACGCTCTTGCCGCCGTGGCGCAGGAAGAAGCGGCTGCCCCGCTCCAGAAGCTCCGGCCGCTGACGGAACGGCCACACAACCGGCACCCGATCGCCGAACACCCGGCCAAGCCAGTAGGACACGGCGTCGCCCAGCACCGCGCCCAGTGCGAGGGCGACGTAGACCTGCCAGAAGCCGAGGGCGCCGGAGGCGACCAGCGCGCCTCCCGCGGCGATCAGCACCACGCCCGGCACCACGAACCCGACGAAGGCCAGGGACTCCGCGAAGGCGCACAGGAAGAAGATCACCTCCGCCCAGGAGGCGTTCGCTTCGATGAAGGCGCTCCAACGCTCCATGCCGTCGATCAGCATGTTCCTTGCTGCGTCGTTCATTCAGGTTCCCTGTGAGGCGGCTCGTTGGAGCGGACTGTGCCACAGATCGGCAGCGCCGTGCAGATCGATGGAACCCCCATCCCGCCCCGCCGCACAGGGATCAGGGCACAGCCTGAAGCCACTCGGCCAGCATCCTTTGTCCGGCCTCGCGCAATTCCGGGCCGATCCCCGCCGCTTGACCGCGCAGCACGCGCGGGTCGATGCCGGCCCCGGCCAACTCGGCAGCATGGCCCGTCAGCCATCGCTCGATGCCGGCGGCCACATCGACCTCCGGATGGAATTGCAGGGCCAGCGTGTGGCGGCCAACCGAAAACCCCTGGGTTGCGCAGAGCGGCGTCGACGCCAAGCTCTCGGCCCCGTCGGGGATCTGGAAGGCGTCCCCATGCCAGTGAAGCACCGGAACGCCCTCCAGATGGCGAAGCGGCCCGACCCGTCCGGCATCGGTCAGTGTGAGCGGCCCGAAGCCGATTTCCTTGTGGCCCATGGAGCGCACCGCCGCGCCGAGCGCCTTGGCGATCTGCTGCGCCCCGAGACAGATGCCGAGCGTCGGGCGCCCCGCGGCCAGCCTTGCCGCCAGGAGCGTAGATTCCTCGGCGAGATACGGATAGGCGTCGCTTTCATAGACCCCGACGGGACCGCCAAGGACGATCAGCAAATCCGGCTCCAGCGGATCGAGCAGCGCAAAAGGCGCCGCGTCGAGATCATGATAGCGGACCGAATAGCCGGCCTCCGACAGCACCGCGCCGAAGATGCCAAGGTCTTCAAAATGGACGTGCCGGATCGCCAGTGCCGTTTTGTGCATGGGTCGCCTCCCGCTCCCGCGCCGGGAACGTCGTGGATTGGTCGGCTCTCGGATACCAGACGAATGGCTCGCTGTGCCCAGCCATTTTTCGGCAATGGTCCAGACCAATTCTCCTTGTTCCGGAGGCCCGCCGAATTTACGGCTTCGTCGCCGCGCGGAACGTCGTCTCCAGCTTTCTGACCGCGGTCTCGATTTCAAAAGGCGTGTAGGCCGCGAAGCCCATCAGGAAGCCCGCCTTGCCGTCACCTGCAGCGTGCAGCGCCGACAGGCCGAGCAGTTCGATCCCGGCCCGCCGCGCCGCATCGACGGCGGCGCGCTCCGTAAGGTCGCCGGTCAGCAGGCAGGGCATCTGCAGCCCGCCGATGGGAACCTGCGGCTCGACGAAGTCCGACAGGTGTCTGCGGACGAGACCCGCCAGCGCGTCGAGGCGCTCGGCATAGACGCCGCGCATCGTCCGGACATGCGCCCCGAAATGCCCGCCTTCCATGAAGCGGGCCAGCGTGAGTTGCGCCATCGGCGCCGTGTGGCCATCCAGCAGGGTGCGCGCGACGGTCATCGGCTTCACGAGCGACGGCGGCAGCACGGCATAGCCGATCCGCAATCCGGGAAAGAGCGATTTGGTGAAGGTGCCGATGTAGATGGTCCGGCCATGCGGATCGAGCCCCTGCACGCAGGCCGTCGGCTTACCCGCGTAGCGGAACTCGCTGTCGTAGTCGTCCTCGATGATCCAGGCCTGATGCCGGGCCGCCCACTCGATCAGGGCCAGACGGCGGTCCAGCGCCAGCGTCGCGCCGGTCGGGAACTGGTGGGACGGCGTCAGGAACACCGCCTTCGCCCGCTGCGGCTCGGCCAGGATGTGATCGACGACGATGCCCTGCCGGTCGACGCGGACCGGAACGCAGTCCAGCCCCGCCGCCTCGAACGCCTTGCGCGCCCCATAATAGGCCGGGTCCTCCAGGAAAATCCCGTCGCCGGGGTCGAACAGAAGGGTCGCGCACAGCGACATCGCCTGTTGCGAACTGGTCAGCACCAGAACGCGGTCGGCGGTGGCGCGCGCGCCGCGTTCGAGGTTCACATAGTCGGCGATGGCGCGGCGAAGCGGCTCGGTCCCCTGCGGATCGCCGTGGAACAGGCTTTGCGCGCCGACCTCCTTGCGCATCTGCCGTTCCAGCCGTTCCCAGAGCGCGAGCGGAAAGGTCCGGGTTTCCGGAACGCCATGGGCGAAAGGCCGCGGTGCCGCCATCTCGCGCACGCCGCCCCCCTCGAACACGGCGGCCCCGCGCCGGCTGAGGGCCGGTGCCGGATCGCTCGGAATCGTGTCGCGCCGGGACCGGCGCCGGCCGGGGGTGAACTCGGTGATCTCCGCGACGAAGCTGCCGCTGCCGACGCGCCGGTCGATGAAACCTTCGGCGTGAAGCTGGGCGTAGGCCGCCTCGATCGTGTCGCGCGACACCCCCAGCGAGGCGGCGAGCGCGCGCGAGGCGGGCAGTGGCTTGCCCGGCCCAAGCGCGCCGTCGACGATGAGCTGCCGGACGGCCCGCTGAATCCGTGCGTGGAGCGGCATGGCCGCGTGGGCGGGGTTGGCGATCCACGCCTTCACGGACTCGAGCTGGGAATGCCGGAACAATTGGTCTGGCCTTCTTCGATAAAGCGGATGGGCACATCAGGCCATTGGTCGGGTAGTTGTCAAGGCCGCTCATCGCCCTTGCGGCTCGAACCGTCCGGAGGTCCCGCGCAACCATGCCACCCAATTCGTCCCCCATCCGCCTCAACGACCTCACCCACCCCGTCGTGGCGGGCCTGATCTCCGTCATCGTCAATTACGGCGGCACCTTCATCCTGGTCTTCCAGGCGGCGAAGGTCGCGGGCCTCAGCCCCGACCTCACCGCCTCCTGGGTCTGGTCGGTCTCCATCGGCGTCGGGCTGACCGGGCTGTTCCTGAGCTGGCGCCATCGCGAGCCGATCATCACCGCCTGGTCCACCCCGGCCGCGGCGTTCCTCGTCACCGCGCTGGCGACGACACCCTACGCCGAGGCGGTCGGCGCCTACATGATCTCGGCGGCGGCCTTCGTCGCGCTCGGCCTGTCGGGCTGCTTCGAGAAGGTCATCCGGCTGATCCCGCCCGGCATCGCCTCCGGCCTTCTCGCCGGCATCCTGCTCCCCTTCGGCATCGGGGCCTTCGGCGGGGCCAGCGTCGACCCGCTGCTGGTCGGGCTGCTGATCGTCGCCTATGTCGCGCTGAAGCGGTTCTCCGCCCGCTACGCCGTGGTCGGCATCCTCGTCCTCGGGCTGGCCTTCCTGCTGACTCAGGGCCGCGTCGATCTGTCGGGGCTGTCGCTGGAGTTCGCCGCCCCGGTCTTCACCACGCCGGACTTCTCGCTGAACGCGCTGCTGTCGGTCGCTCTGCCGCTGTTCCTGATCACGCTGTCCGGCCAGTACATGCCGGGGATGCTGGTCCTGCGGAACGACGGCTTCAAGACCAGCGCCAACCCCATCGTGACGGTGACCGGCCTCGGCTCGCTGCTCATGGCCCCGTTCGGCTCCCACGCCTTCAACATCGCCGCCATCACCGCCGCCATCGCGACCGGCAAGGAGGCGCACGAGGACCCGTCCAAGCGCTGGATCGCCGGGATCGCCGCGGGCGTCTTCTACGTGCTCGTCGGCGTGTTCGGGGTGACGCTGGCCGCCGTCTTCATGGCGTTTCCCACAACCTTCATCACCGCGCTCGCCGGTCTGGCGCTGCTCGGCACCATCGGCGGCAGCCTGGCCGGGGCGATGGCCGACCCGGCGTCCCGCGAGGCGGCGCTGATCACCTTCCTGGCGTCTGCCGCGAACATCAAGCTGCTCGGCATCGGCGGGGCGTTCTGGGGCCTGCTGATCGGCCTCGTCGCCCATCTCGTCCTCAACGGGCGCCTGCGCCTGCCGGGCCGCGCGCGCCGTGGCTTGGCGGTGACCGAGGGGGCCGCCCCTTAATCACCCTATCGGCTATCCCCGGGACGATCGCTCGATCCCGGGGATCGCTGCGACCGTTTCCGCCAGGAACTCTACCAGCAGCCGGACCCGCGCGATGCCGGCCCGTTCCGGGACGATCAGCAGGTTGAGCGGCACGGCGGGCGGCGCGTGGTCGGGCAGGAGAACCTCCAGGCGGCCGTCGGAAAGCAGGTCGTCCACCAGCCAGACATGGGCCGGGCCGATGCCGCGGCCGGCGAGGTAGGCTTCGCGCGCGGCCAGCCCGTGATCGACCCGCAGCCGTCCCCCGAGCGAAACGGCGTGAAGGCCGCCGTCCGGCCCTTCGAGCGTCAGCCGGTCGCTCCCCGCGATGTTCGACATGCGC
This sequence comes from Azospirillum sp. UENF 312511, assembly GCF_058780635.1. Classification (NCBI taxonomy): domain Bacteria; kingdom Pseudomonadati; phylum Pseudomonadota; class Alphaproteobacteria; order Rhodospirillales; family Azospirillaceae; genus Azospirillum; species Azospirillum sp. UENF 312511. The sequence continues at coordinate 1,616,609 of NZ_JBSNCG010000001.1, forward strand.
ACGCCGTCGAACCCCGCGAGGTCGGCCGGCGTCGTCGGCCGGCCGTGCCGCTCCAGACAGGCCGGCGCCCCGACAAGCACGCGCCGGCTCGACCCGAGCGCTCGCCGTTTCAGGGAGCTGTCGGTGAGCGGGCCGAGGCGGATGGCGATGTCCACGCCGTCGCGCACGAGGTCGATGCGCTCGTCGGTCAGGCCGAGATCGACGGCGATGTCCGGGTGGCGGTCCTGGAAGGCGAAGATCAGCCGGCTGATGTGCCGGACGCCGAGCGCCGCCGTGCAGGACACGCGCACCGTTCCGGCCGAGGCGCGGCCGGTGTCGCGTGCCTCGTCGCCCGCCTGTTCGACGAGGCGCAAAATCTGGACGGCGTTGGCGTAGTAGCGCTCGCCCTCCGCGGTCAGCGCGACGCGCCGCGTGGTGCGGCTGAACAGGGCGACACCCAGCGCCTCCTCCAGCTCGCGGATGTGCCGGGTGACGCTGGATTGCCCGATGGCCATCTCGCGCGCCACCGCCGACAGGCTTCCCCGTTCGGCGACGCGGACGAAGGTCCGCATGCGGTCCAACGTGACGTTGGCGGCTGTGGCGCTCGATTGATCCATTTTACGGCAGAGTTCTATCCATTCACCTTGTCTACCGGATCAATCTCCACCGGCTTAGCGTGAGGCGCAAGCGTTTCAAGCGAACAGGTGCCTGTGATGAACGTGCTGATCGTCTTCGCCCACCCCGACCCCCGCTCCCTCAACGCCGCCCTGCGCGACGCCGCCGTCGCGGAACTGGAGGCGCAGGGCCATACGGTGAGGGTCTCCGACCTCTACGCCATGAACTGGAAGACCACGGTGGACCACGCCGACTTCCCCAGCCTCGGCGAGGGGGAGCGCCTGAAGGTGGCCGCCGCCTCCGGCGCCGCCTTCGCCGCCGACGCGCTGACCGACGATGTGAAGGCCGAGCAGGAGAAGCTGCTGTGGGCCGACACGCTGATCCTTCAATTCCCGCTCTGGTGGTTCACCATGCCGGCGATCCTCAAGGGCTGGGTTGACCGCGTCTACGCCTACGGCCTCGCCTATGGCGTCGGCGAGCACAGCGACCGCCGCTGGGGCGACCGCTATGGCGAGGGCCGCTTCGCCGGCAAGCGCGCCATGCTCGTGGTGACGACGGGCGGCTGGGCCGAGCATTACGCGCCGCGCGGCATCAACGGCCCGATCGACGACCTGCTGTTCCCGATCAACCACGGCATCCTGCATTACCCCGGCTACGACGTGCTGCCGCCCTTCGTCGCCTACCGGGTGGACCGCTTCGACGAAGCCGGCTTCACGCGGGCGGCGGAGGGCTTGCGGGAGCGGATGCGGACGCTGGAGACGACGGCGCCGATCCCGTTCCGCCGCCAGAACGGCGGCGATTACGCCATCCCCAGCCTCGAACTCCGCTCGGAGTTGGAAGCCCCCGGCGCGTCGGGCTTCGCCCTGCACCGAACCTGAAAGGGGTCCTACAGCCGGATCAGGACGACGCCGAGGATCAGGGAGGCGGCGCCGGCCAGCCGGGTCGGGCTTATCGGCTGCTGCGGCAGGCCGAGCAGACCGACATGATCGAAGGCGAGGGAGCCGAGCATCTGGCCGACCACGATCAGCGCCAGCACCGTCGCCGCCCCCAGGCGGGGCACCATCAGGATGGCGGTCCCGATGAACAGCGCGCCGAACAGCCCGCCGGTCCAGGTGACCCACGACCCCACCCCGCCCACCGCTTCGGCGAGGCGGGGTCCGGGTGCGAGGAGTGCCACCGCCAGCATCGCCAGCATGCCGACGACGTAGCTGACGAAGCCCGCCCACCAGGGCGAGCCGAGGTCGGCCCTGAGGTTGGCGTTGAGGACCTGTTGCAACGCGACGCTGACCCCGGCGCCGACCACCAGGAGGTACGAGACGGCGGACACTGCGATGGACATGCCATGCTCCCAAGCTTGCCTGTGGCCGCGCCGCCGGACCGTGTCCGTGCGGCGCTCTCGGGCGGATGGGTAGCAGGCGGAGCGGCGGCGGTCTGGTACGGATGTGACCTATCCGGCGCGGTAGCGGCCCGGAGTCACGCCGAAGGCACGGCGGAAGCAGCGCCCTAGATGGCTCTGGTCGGTGAATCCGGTGTCCGCCGCGACCGCGGCGATGGACTCCCCGGCGCGGAGCAGCAACCGCGCCTCGTTCAGCCGCTCCTGAAGCCCGAAGGCATGGGGCGGCACGCCGTGGTGCTTGCGGAACCGGCGGGAATAACCCTCGCGGCTCATCCCGGCGCGGCGGGCCGCCTCGCCGACGCTGTCCCACGCGTCGCAACCGGTGAACGCGGATGCGGGCTCCACCCCGGTCCCGATGGGGCGGCGGTGATCCTCGGCGATCCGCGTCAGGTCGGCCCAGCCCAACCCGCCCATCCTCCGCCAGTGCCCGGCCAGCCCGGCAATCGCCTCCGGCGCGGCGTACAGGCCGGGCGGCGTGTAGAGGTTGACGCAGACGACCTCGTCCGCCCCGCACAGCGAGCGGTGCGGCGTTCCCGCCGGGATGTGCACACCCTCGCCGGGACCGGCCTCGCGCAGGTCGCCCGCGATGACGAAGCGCCGCCGCCCCGCCAGGACGAAAGTCAGTTGATCCTCGCGATGGAAATGCACCGGCAGGGCGACGTCGAGGCCGCGCACCGTCCCCAGCTCGACGATCCCGCTGCCGCCCCCGCTGCCGATGGGGCGCCAATAGTCCCAAACCTGCGGCGGACGCCCCATGGCGGCGACCCTTCCCATGACACTGTTTTCGGATTGCGATTTTCGCATGGCGCCGATCTGGACTCCATCGCAGCGCGCATCCTGTGGCATAAGAGCCCCCGCCACGCCATGGGAACAACGCCGCAGGAACGCAGCCGCACATGATCCGCTTCGACAACATCAGCAAGCAGAATGGTCACCGAATCCTCTTCCTCGAAGCATCGGCGGCGTTGAACCGGGGCGAAAAGATCGGGCTGGTCGGTCCCAACGGGGCGGGCAAGACGACGCTGTTCCGCATGATCACCGGCGAGGATTTGCCGGACACCGGTCAGGTAGCGATCGAGAAGCAGGCGACCATCGGCTACTTCAACCAGGACGTCGGCGAGATGTCCGGCCGCTCCGCCGTCGCCGAGGTGATGGACGGTGCCGGCCCGGTCAGCACCGTCGCCGCCGAGCTGGCCGAGCTGGAAGCCGCCATGGCCGACCCCGACCGCGCCGACGAGATGGACGCCATCATCGAGCGCTACGGCGAGGTCCAGGCCCGCTTCGACGAGCTGGGCGGCTACGAGCTGGAGGGCAAGGCGCGCGAGGTGCTCGCCGGCCTCAGCTTCAGTCAGGAAATGATGGACATGGACGTCGGCATGCTGTCCGGCGGCTGGAAGATGCGCGTGGCGCTGGCCCGCATCCTGCTGATGCGGCCCGAGGTCATGCTGCTCGACGAACCGAGCAACCATCTGGACATCGAAAGCCTGATCTGGCTGGAAGGCTTCCTGAAGGGCTTCGAGGGCGCCCTGCTGATGACCTCGCACGACCGCGAGTTCATGAACCGCATCGTCAACAAGATCATCGAGATCGACAGCGGGTCGCTGACCAGCTACTCCGGCGACTACGGCTTCTACGAGCGCCAGCGGGCGCTGCGCGAGAAGCAGCAGGAGGCCCAGTTCGAGCGCCAGCAGGCCATGCTGGCCAAGGAGCTGAAGTTCATCGAGCGCTTCAAGGCCCGCGCCTCGCACGCCAGCCAAGTCCAGAGCCGGGTGAAGAAGCTCGACAAGATCGAGCGGTTCGAGCCGCCCAAGCGCCGCCAGATCGTGACGTTCGACTTCCCGCCGGCCCCGCGCTCCGGCGACGACGTCGCGGTGCTGAAGAATGTGCACAAGGGCTACGGCAGCCGGACCATCTACGAGGGGCTGGACCTGACGATCCGCCGCAAGGAGCGCTGGTGCGTCATGGGCGTCAACGGCGCCGGCAAATCGACGCTGCTGAAGCTGGTGGCCGGCGCGACCGAGCCGGACAACGGCACCGTCATGGTCGGCGGCAGCGTGCGCATGGGTTATTTCTCCCAGCACGCCATGGACCTGCTCGACGGCGACAAGACCATCTTCGAATCGCTGGAGACCTCCTTCCCGCAGGCGAGCCAGGGAGCGTTGCGCGCTCTGGCCGGCTGCTTCGGCTTCTCCGGCGACGATGTGGAGAAGAAGTGCCGCGTCCTGTCCGGCGGCGAGAAGGCCCGGCTGGTCATGGCGATCATGCTGTTCAACCCGCCCAACTTCCTGGTGCTGGACGAACCGACCAACCACCTCGACCTCGACACCAAGCAGATGCTGATCTCGGCGCTGGGCGCCTATGAGGGCACCATGCTGTTCGTCTCGCACGACCGGCATTTCCTGGCCGCCCTGTCGAACCGGGTGCTGGAGCTGACTCCGGAGGGCATCCACCAGTATGGCGGCGGCTACACCGAGTATGTGGCAAGCACCGGGCAGGAAGCGCCGGGCATCCACTGACTCCAGCCCGGACGGGGCGGGAACGCGTGCGCTGCAACAAGCATCTTGCGCGGCCAGCCCCCTCCATGGAAACTCGTGCCCGTGTCGTTCGGGCTGGGTTGCGCAACCATGGAGATTTTGGAATGGCTGGGTACGACAACGCCGACGGCCCCGCGGGGCTGGTCATCCGCCTGATCGACACCGCGGTGAAGGCCCTGGACGAGATGTCCGACGCCGCGGGCGAAATCGCGCCGGACGTCGGCACTCTGACGGACACGCTGGTCGCCGCCCAGCGCATCGCCGACCGCGCGTCGCAGGATCTGCAGCGCCTGTCCCAGAAGCTGGCCGCCCAGTAGCGGCCGAAGCGGTGCGGCGCCGCAGCGCCGCACCGATCCTCCTTTACCGACGCTGCCCGGCGGTGAAGGTGAAGTTGTCGAAGCTGTTCTCGGCGACGCGGAACCACAGGAATTCCTCGTCGCGGAACTTCTTCCACGGCTCGTAGATCTTGGCGAACTTCGGGTTGTTCTTGGCCGTCTCGTCGTACAGCTCATAGGCCGCCTTGTAGCAGGCTTCCATCACCTCGCGCGGGAAGGGACGGAGCTGGGCGCCGCCGGCCACCAGACGCTTCAGCGCGGCGGGGTTGTCGGCGTCGTACTTGGCGTTCATGATCGCCAGCGCCTCGAAGCAGGCCGCTTCCAGGGCCGCCTGATAGGGCTTCGGCAGCTCTTCCCACTTCTGCTGGTTGACCAGAAGCGACACGTTCAGGCCGCCTTCCCACCAGCCGGGATAGTAGTAATACTTGGCGACCTTGTTGAAGCCGAGCTTCTCGTCGTCGTAGGGGCCGATCCACTCGGCGGCGTCGATGGTGCCCTTTTCCAGCGACGGGTAGATGTCGCCTCCGGCGATCTGCTGCGGCACGACGCCCAGCTTGGTCAGCACCTGACCGGCGAAGCCGCCGATGCGGAACTTCAGGCCGCTCAGGTCCTGGACCGTCTTGATCTCCTTGCGGAACCAGCCGCCCATCTGGGTGCCGGTGTTGCCCGCCGGGAAATTGACGACGTTGTAGCCCTTGAAGAACTCGCGCAGCAGCTCCATGCCGCCGCCCTGGAGAATCCAGGCGTTCTGCTGGCGGGCGTTCAGGCCGAACGGCACCGTCGCGTCGAAGGTGAAGGTCGGGTCCTTGCCGACATAGTAGTAGCTGGCGGTGTGGCCGCACTCGACCGTACCGTTCTGCACGGCGTCGAGAACCTGGAGGCCGGGGACGATCTCACCGGCGGCGAAGGGCCGGATCGTGAACTTGTTGTCGGTGATGGCGGCGACGCGGCGCGAAATCACGTCGGCCGCGCCGTAGATGGTGTCCAGGCTCTTCGGGAAGCTGGAGGCGAGGCGCCAATGCACTTCCGGCGTGCTCTGGGCGATGGCCGGAGCGGCAAGGGTGCTGGCCGCGACGCCGACACCGGCGCTGGCAAGGAATGAACGGCGTTTCATACGGGAAGTCCCCTCCTGTTCTTTTGTTCAGGAACGAACCTATCAGCGTCTTTCGAGGCCCCGCAAAAGGTTAGCCGTGCAATGGGCGAATGGCTTCCCCGACGAAATATGTCGTGACAAATGGTCCGTGGTTGAAACTGTTGATTACGACACCGCCAACCGGTGGTCGCGAAAGCGCCCATACGTGTAATGGGCGGCGCAGCCCCCTTCCGCCGACACCATGCAGGAGCCCATCGGGTTCTCCGGCGTGCAGACGGTGCCGAACAGCTTGCAATCGCTGGGCTTCTTCACCCCGCGCAGGATGTCGCCGCACTCGCAGCCCTTGTGATCGGGCACCGCGCGGCCCGGCACGGCGAAGCGCCGCTCCGCGTCGAAGGCGGCGAATTCCTCCTTCAACCGCAGGCCGCTGTCGGGAAGCGAGCCGAGGCCCCGCCATTCGAAGCCGGATCGCACGTCGAAGGTGTCGGCGACGAGCCGCTGGGCCTTCCAGTTGCCCTCCGGGGTCACCGCGCGGGTGAACTGGTTCTCCACCACCGCCCGCCCCTCGTTCACCTGACGGATCAGCATCAGGATGGCCTGGAGCACATCCAGCGGTTCGAACCCGGCGATCACCACCGGCTTGCCGTAGGTTTCCGCCACGAACTCGTAGGGGCGACTGCCGATGACCACGGAGACATGCGCCGGCCCGACGACGCCGTCGAGCGCCAGCGTGCCGAGGTCCCGAACCTCCGGGCTGTCCATGATGCCCCGGATGGCCGCGGGGGTCAGGACGTGGTTGCAGAAGACGCTGAAATTCCTCAGACCCTTGGCCCGGGCGGCGTGGACGGCCACCGCGGTCGGCGGGGTGGTCGTCTCGAAGCCGATGGCGAAGAAGACGACCTCGCGGTCCGGGTTTTCCTCGGCGATGCGCAGCGCGTCCATGGTGGACAGCACCATCCGCACGTCCGCCCCCCCGGCCTTCGCCTTCAGCAGGCTGACCCGCCCCGAGCCCGGCACGCGCAGCACGTCGCCGTAGGTGCACAGGATCACGCCGGGCTGGCGCGCGATGGCGATGGCGTCGTCGATCCGCCCCACCGGCAGGACGCAGACCGGGCAGCCCGGCCCATGGATCATCCGCACATTGTCCGGCAGCAGGTCGGGGATGCCGTAGCGGGACACCGCGTGGGTGTGGCCGCCGCAGAATTCCATCAGGTGATAGGGCCGCCCGGTCGCCGCTTCCCGCGCGATGGCGGCGGCGATGCCGCGGGCCAGCGCCGCGTCCCGGAATTCATCGACGTATTTCATCGCACCCGCCCCTTCCGCCTGCCGTGACGGCATTTGGACAGCGGCGGGAAGGGCTGGCGTTGATGCGGATCAAGAATGGGGCGCGCGGGGGGACGTCGTCACAACGCCCCCGCCGCGCCACACCCTCATATCGATACCCTTACTTCGAAGCGCCCATCACGGGCAGCGACAGCTCCGGCCCGCGCCCCGAATCCTCGATGGCGATGGCGGAGGAGCCGGGGGAGCCCAGCGCCACGCTCACCGGACGCCCGTTGTTGTGGTTCTTCCACATCTCGTAGAGCGCCAGCGCCGCATAGATCTTGGCCTCGCGGCTGGTGTTGTAGAGCCATTCCTGGGTCGGGATGACGCGCAGCGCGCCGTTGCCCGACTGCTCCACCCGCTCCGCGAAGCGGTAGCCGAGCTGGTTGTTGATGCCGGCCAGCAGCCCGTCGAAGCCCGAGGAGATGCGCCCGAACCCGGCGTCCGACGCCGCGGAGGACGCGCCGCCCAGCGTGCTCGGCGTCTGCCGCTTCACGAGGTCGCCGAAGACCCAGCCCTCCTCGCCGGTGCGCATCGAACGCACGCCGATCCAGCTTCCCTCCTGCTTCAGCTCGATCACCTCGTCGCCGCGGGTGACCATGGAGCGGACCGAGGCGTTGTCCGACGGGGCCGCGCGCAGGTTGACCTTCTCGCCGGTCACCGTGTGGATGTCGCCGGGGGCCGCCGCCGCGGGCAGCGCCAGCGCCGCCGCCACGCCGAGCCCGGCCAGGGTTCCGAGGAAAGTCTTCGTCATCCGAGACATGTGCATTCTCCCGCAGAACGCGCGCATCGCGCGCCGTTTCCCCTACAACAGGCAAAGGCGGGGTATGCTCCATGGACAGAGGATGGGCGGGCGAAACTACTCGAAAGACACACGCAGGGGGCTGTCGCCAGCGGGCCAGACGCCACGGTCCACGGCGCGGGCGCCCTCGAAGACCAGCCAGCTCTGCCGCCCGTAATGGGGCAACGGGCGCAGCAGCGCCTGGAGCGCCGCCGCGTCGTCCGCCGCCACCGCCAGCAGTGGACGGCCCTGCGGGGTTCTTGCGGTCCACACCCGCGCCGTGCCGCGACCCTTGAGGCTGTCCGGAGCCGGCGGCAGGCCGAGCCGGGCCAGCAGCCGGTCGACCTCCCCCGCCGTCCCGATCACGGCGAGCGGGGCGGCGGGATCGGAACGTTCAGCCGCGGCAATCCGCGGTTTGCCATCGGCCAGACGCTCGGCCAGCGCACGGGCGGCCTCGGCGGCCGGGCCGTCAGCGGTGGCGATGACGGTGGTGGCCGCGTGGTCCAGCGTCACGTCGCGCAGGGTCGGCGGCGCCTCCCCCGGCGCCAGACGGCGGAACAGGCCGAAGCCGGGATCGACCGCGAGCGCCCGCGGCGGCGCCGCGGTCGGGATCGTCACCGTCTTTTCGCGCCCGTCGAGGCGGATGGTATGGCGCTCCGTCCCCGCCGCGGTTCGCACCTCCACCGGCACGGTCAGGCCATAGGCTTGGTCGCCCTGGCGCAGGGTCAGTGCCACCCCGTCGCCATCGGCTCTCGCTTGCACCAGTTCCAGCGTCGGCGCCCCGACGCGGGTCAGCCATTGTTCGAAGAAGGGTCCGAGGTCCCGCCCCGACGACGCCGCGAAGGCCCGGCGCAGATCGTCCCACCCCGCGTCCTGAAAGCGTTTGTCCTCCCAGAAGCGGCGGATGCCCGCGTCGAAGGCGTCCGCCCCGATCTCGGCGCGCAGCATGTGGAACAGCATCGCCGCCTTGCCGTAGCCGACGATCTGGGCGGCGTCATGGACCTTGGCGCGGAAATCGGTCAGAGCCGAATCGCGCTCCGCCGGCAGGGCGGCGTAATCGCGCAGCCAGTCCAGCCGCATCGCTTGCGCCACATCCTCGCCGCGCGCCTCCGCCGCCGCGTAGTCGGCCATGAAGGTGGTCAGCCCCTCCGACCAGTTGCCGGGCCAGTTGCCGTCCCCGCCGACGCGCACGCCGTTGCCCCACCAGTTGTGCAGGATCTCGTGGGGCAGCGATTGGGCGCGGATGAAGGGCAGCGGCATCACTTGCCGCCCAATGTAGGTCAGGCCGGGGAAGCCCAAACCGACCGGCAGTGGCGCCGACAGGATGGCGAAACCGGCGAAGGGATAGGCGCCGATCCGCGCCGCCTGCTCGTCGATGGTCCGGGCGCTGAGGTCCAGATATTCCTCGGCCAGCGGGGCCTGCTCCGGATGGAAGTAGGTGCGCAGGCGCAAACCATTGTGCATCCGCTCCGTCACCTGCCACGCCCCGGCGAAGAGCGACGGTTCCTCGACGCTGCGGTCCTCGGCGAAGGTCGCGGCGTAGCCCGCACCGTCGCGCGTCTCCTCCACCAGACGTCCGGTCGCCACCGCGACGAAGGGCGCCGGCACCCGGACCGACAGGCGCCAGGACGGTGGAGACTCCGCGTTTTCGGGGGTCGGAATCCAGCCGGTGCCGGCGGGCAGATAGGCGCCCTCCGCCCCACCGCCACCGCCCCGCGACTCCGGCGTCAGGGGCGGCAGGGTCCCGGCGTAGCGCAGGCGAAGCTCCCCGCCGCCCTCCGGCACGGTGACCGGCAGGGCGTTGCCGGTCACCGCGACCGATTTGCCGTCGAGCAGCGCTTCCCCCACCGTCAACCCCGGCGCCAGCATCAGCCGGTGCGTCCCGGCGGGCAAACGCAGCCGGTCCTCAACCTCCAGCCGCCGCGCGGCGGGGTCGAGCGTGACGGTCAGGTCATGATGCAGGCCGGCGGCCCAGCCGGGCGCAGCGGCGAGAATGCCACAAAGGGCGATGAGGAGGGTGCGCATGGCCCAGCAATATAAGGCTTGGGCTGCGCTGCGCCAGCGCTTGCCCCCACCCGCATCACCCCATCCGGGCGCGCACCGCGGTCAGCAGGCTGCACAGCCCGCGGTCGTGGATGCCGATGGCCTCCAGATGGGCGACCGTGTTGGCGAGATAGTCCAGGTTCGGGCCGCGCTCGCCCTGGCAGCAGGCGATGCGCTCGGCCATCGCGGTCTCGTCCATGCAGCCGCAATATTGCCGGTGCCGGCGGTCCACAACAAAGGTGCAGGCGGTGACCGGCGTCCCGCCGTCGCGTGGGCGCACCGGCAGCAGCTTGGGCCGGTAGACGCGGTTCAGCATCTCCCGGTCCCACAGATAATCCAGCGTCTCCGGCACCCGCTCGGCCGCCACGCGGAAGACGATGCCCCGGCAGGAGCCGCCGCGGTCCAGCCCGAGCACCAGACCGGGCCGCTCGGGCGTGCCGCGGTAGCGGTGGGAGGACACGCAGAAACGGCGGTGATAGCCGCCCAGCACCGCCGGATGGCGCTCCAGAAAGGGGAATTCCGGGTTCCACATCAGCGAGCCGTAGGCGAACACCCAGAGGTCGGCGCCGGGCGTCACGACGATGTCGGCGGACCAGGAAGAGGCGGATGATGCCGGACGCTGCGTCGGTGCGGTGACCGGAAGCTCGGCAACAGGCGATTGCGTATCGAGCAGCATGACCCTTAAGTAATGCAGCGTGCGCCGACTGGTGGCGACACGGTGAATGCTAGCACGGCCCCTGGCCGCCCGCTATAAGGTGGGTGCCACAAAACGGAAATGCCACAGATGCGCGTTCGGAAGATCTTGGGCTTCGCCGTTCTCGCCCTGGCCCTGCTGGCCGGCGCCTATTCGGTGTGGTGGTGGCAGGCCGCCGCGGCGGTGGAGCGCGGCGTGCTCGCCTGGATGGACGAGCAGCGGGCGGCGGGCGCGGTGGTAAACCATGGTGGGCTGAGCGTCGGCGGCTATCCCTTCTCCATCCGTGCCGCGCTGGAGGCACCGCACCTCGCCACCCGCGATGTGGAATGGCGGGGCGCCCGGCTGGTGGCCGAGGCACCGCCCTGGAACCACACGCGCATCGCCCTGTCGTTGCCCGGCGAGCAAAGGGCGACGGTGGTGCAGGCGAACCAGCCGCCCTTCACGCTGGTCGCCCACGGCGGCGGCCAGGGGCATGTCGGCCTCACCCTGACCGGCCAGCCGGTCGAGGCGCGACTGGCCTTCACCAACCTCGTGGCGCAGCCCGACGCCCTGCCCGTCCCCATCGCCGCCCTGGACCTGACCGCCACCCAGCCGCCCGAGCCGCCGGCCAGCCACACCGACACCGGCCTGTCCGTCACGCTGGAAGCGCGCGGCGCCACCCTGCCCGACGGCGCGCCGGACTCGCTGGGCCGCGAGGTGCAGCGGCTCCTGCTGACCGCGCGCATCCTCGGCCAACCGCCGAAGCCGGAGCCGGTCAGCCTGTCGGCCTGGAGCCGCGACGGCGGCACGCTCCAGCTCGACGGGCTGAATGTGGATTGGGGACCGCTGAAGCTGGCGATGAACGGCACGCTGGCGCTCGACGCCGCCTTGCAGCCGCAGGCCGCGCTGACCGCCGAAGTGCGTGGGTATCAGGCGGTGCTGGACGCGCTTCAGGGGATGTTCCGGCCCAAGGAGCTGGCGATGGCCCGCACCATGCTGGGCCTGCTGGCCCGCCCCACCGGGCCGAACGGCGAGCCGGTGCTGACCGCCCCGGTCACCGTACAGAACCGCGGGCTGTTCCTGGGGCCGCTGAAGGTCGCGGCGCTGCCGGCGGTGGTCTGGTAGGGCGACGCCCTGCCCCCACCCCGGCCCTCCCCCGCTTTCGCAGGAGAGGGAGATTGGTCCCCTCCCCTGCGCCAGCGGGGGAGGGTTAGGGAGGGGGCAAGACGTCGCGACGCAACTCCCTCACGCCGCCTTCAGCATCCCCTGCATGTCCTCGTAGGACGGCAGATGGTCCAGCTTGCCGACCGCGGACACCGCCATCGGGCCGGCAAAGACGCGGTTGGCCGCCGCCGCCACATCCTCCGGCGTCACGGCGTCGATACGCTCGAAGATCTGCTCGATGGTCCGCACCTCGCCGGTGCGCAGCAGCGTGCGGGCGAAGCGGTCGGCACGGCGCATCGTCGATTCCAGCGACTTGCCGACCGAGAAGCGCATCTGCTCCTTCGACCGCTCCAGTTCCACCGCGGTCACGCCGTCGCGGGCCTTGCGCAGCTCCTCGAAGAAGACCGGCACCAGCTCCGCCACCTCCTCCGGCCCGGTGCCGGCGTAGAAGCTGAGGGCGCCGCCGTCCGCATACTGGATGGGTGCCGCGTAGACCGAGTAGACCAGCCCGCGCTTCTCCCGGATCTCCTGGAACAGGCGCGAGGTCATGCCGCCGCCCAGGATGTTGGCGAGGTGGCGCAACGCATAGCTCGCCGAGTCCTCGGTGCCGACGCCGGGGAAGGCCGCCATGAAATGCACCTGCTCGGCGTCGCGCTTCAGCAGCGCCGCCCCGCCCTTGTTGACGACCGTCTCCTGGAAGGGGTCGTCCTTGGCGGTCAGATGGCCGAACAGCGCCTCCGCCCGGCGCACCACGGTGCCGTGATCGACGTTGCCGGACACCACATAGACCATGCGGCGCGGGTCGTAATGGGACACATAGTCGAACAGATGCTCCCGCCCGAAGCCCGCGACGTTCTCTTTCGGGCCGAGGATCGGGCGGCCCAGCGCCTGCCCGTCGAAGGCGGTGCGGCGCAACGCCTCGTAGACCACGTCCTCCGGCTCGTCGGCGTAGCGGCCGATCTCCTGGATGACGACGCCGCGCTCCTTCTCCACCTCCTCTTCCGGGAAGACGGAGTTGAGGACGATGTCGCCGATGATCTCGCAGGAGACGTCGACGTGCTTGGCCGCCATCTGCGTGTAATAAGCGGTGACGTCGTAGTCCGTGTAGGCGTTGAACTCACCGCCGCGGTTCTCGATCTCCAGCGCGATGCCCAGCGCGTCGCGGCTTTCCGTTCCCTTGAAGATCATGTGCTCCAGGAAGTGGGCGATGCCGTTCACCGCCGGCCGTTCGTTGCGCGCCCCGACGCCGACCCAGACGCCGCTGGTCACCGTGCCGAGATGCGGCAGGTGGTCCGTCAGCACGCGGAATCCGTTGGCGAGGGTGGTCAGTTGGATCGTCACACAGGGTCTCCTGGTTGGGCACGGGATCGCCCGGAACATCGGGGGCGTTGCATTGACGTGGGGCGCCGTCCGCGCAGGAACAACGCTCCGCGGTTTGGGGTCAAGGTCGGGGTGAGGCGCGCCGTCAACCGCGCGGCGGTGCCAAAGCGGCGCTGAGGGCGCGGCGGTTGCGGTGGGCGCGCATCAGCAGCGGCGCCGGAACGTCGCCTGGCACCAGCAGACGCCCGCCCGGCAGCAGCCGTACGCCGTGCCGTTCCAGTTCGCTCAACAGCTCCGCCATGGACCTGCGCATGGTTGTCCTCCACCGGGCAGACTTTCACTGCTCGCATCATGGCGGAGAAGTTCGATAGGATCGATATGGATCATCCTATCTCACCGATAGGATGATCCTATTCATTCCTCAATGCCGGCTTTTCAGGGAGGCCAGACGGTCGGACAGGCTGCTCGGCGCCGGCTTCGCTCCGGTGGCGGCATCGAGCGCCGCCTTGATGTTGGGATCGTCCTCTTCCGGTTTGGAGGGCTTCAGCAGGCGGGCCTTGGCGCTGGATGCCTCCGCCTGGGCAAGATCGCGGGCCGCCGCGTCCTGCATCGCCTTCAACGCCGTGCCGAGGCTGGAGGTGGCGCCGCTCAGCCCCGCCGCCTGCCGGGCCGCCTCTGCCCGCTGCTCGGCCATGTCGCGCTGCTGGGCGGCGCGGCCCATGTCCCGTTCGGCCCGCTGCAACGCGCTGCGGGCGGCCTTCAGCTTACCGCCGGCCTCGGCGTAGGTCGTTTCCAGCATGGTCAGGAACTCGCGCGCGTCCACGGCGTCCTGCTCCTCCCGATCGATGTCCGGAGCCATCTGCTCCAGCATCCCCACCAGCGTTTCCAGGCTCTTTTCAAGCTGGGCCTTGCGGCCGGCGTCGGCTTCCGACTCCATCTGGCGCTGCAGATGCTCGGCGGCGGCCATGCGCTGGCGCGACAACTGGAGGATGGCGTCGGCCTCCTTCTGCTCCTTCTCATAGGCGGCGCGGGCCTGCGCGACCTGAAGGCCGAGGCTGTCCAGATGCTCTTCCATCGTGCGCAGTTCGGCCTCCGTCGCGGCCTTCGGATCCCAGCGCACCAGGGCCTCCACCGCCGACTGGACGGCCTGATCGGTCTTCACCCCGACGAGGTTGCGGATGAACGAGATCATGGTTGCGGTTCCTCTCTGTTTGGGCGGGCCTGTTTGAGCGGGTCTTCAGCCCGCCATGGCTCCGGCGTTCAGCAGCGCGACGGCGATCTGGAGTCCGGCCAGCGCCGTGCCCGCGGCGACATTGCCGGATTCGATCATTGTGCGCAGGTCGCGGAACAGCCAGATGGCGATCAGAAAGGTAATCAATTGCAGCACCAGCGCAACGGCTCCCCAGATCAGGATGTCCGCCAGGACGAGGCTGGTCGCCAGCGTCGCCGCCAGTGGGATCGCCAGCGCCACCATCGTGCCGCCCAGCACCACGCCGGCGGCTTGGTTGCCGCTGGCCAGCAGCTCGCGCTCGTGCAGGGGAGTGATCGCGACGTAGACGGCCACCCCGATCAGGAACAGGGCCAGGGTCGCTCCGAAATGCAGAAGCAGCAGCGGCAGGCCGGATTCGAGGCCCTGCAGGATTTGCGCGACGCTGGTGTCCATGGTGTCTTCCATAGGGGCTGGCGGGATCGGGCGGGAAACGAGGGAGATGGCCTCAAGAAAGGGAGAGCGAGGCGGGGTTGACGTCGATGCCGGCGCGGACCTCCACCCACGCCTCGCCGCCGTCCTCCACCGCCGTGACCAGCACATACTCGGTCCGCGGCGCCGGGTCCGCGGCGCCGGTGGGGGCCGCGTAGAGCATGGCGGTCAGACGGCGGGTGCGGCTGCCGCGGTGGTCGGTCAGCGTCTCGTCGAAGGTGACGGGGGCGATGCGGGACGCGCCGGGCGACCATTGCCGCCCGTACAGCTTGCCGTCCTTGGTCTGGAACTGCGGGTAGCCGATCATCCCGTCGGCAGGGTCCAGCCAGAAGCCCCATTCGTCGTTGTCGGTGGGGTGCACCTCGTCCAGGACGCTGAACCAGCGGCATTCATCCGGTGCGCCCCCGGTTCCCAGATGAAGCTGATAGAAGCCGCTCCCGCCGGGAAGATAAAGCCGGTGCAGGGTCACGCCGCCGCCCGTCAGCGTGCCGACGGCCGCCACGCTGACCATCGAGCCGGCGCCCTCCGGCGCCGTGGCCTTGATCGCGCCGCCGCCCAGCAGGAAGGGCGTGGGATCGGGCGTCAGCGTCATGCCGACGCGGAACAGCGACGGTTCGTAGGACTCGCCGGTGGCCTTGGCCTTCACGATGCCGGCGGCGGTGCTCCAGGGTGAACGGGTCATGGCGGAACCTCCGGATCGGGAGCCCGACGAGCGGCGGCGCAGGACGGTCACGGCCACCACCATCCCCCCGACGAGCACAATCAACAGAAGCAGGGTGCCCAAGCCCCCTCCGGAGCCCCCATCGGACTCTCCTGGGGAAGCCGGCGTCTGCGGCGTGGCCTGCGCGACGTCGCGCGGGATGTCGGGGGGCAGGTAGTTGGGATCGCGCGGCCGGTCCTCCTGCGCGCGCAGGCGGGTGTCGAGATCGTCCAGGCGGCGGCGCAGGTCGGGGTCGTCCTGCGCGCGCCGCTCCGCCTCCGTGCGCCATTCGGCGTAGCCGGGGTCGCCCTGGTGGTTGTGGAACCAGTCGGCGTAGCCGGGGCGCGACAGGTTATCGAGCAGGAACCACAGGAACAGCCCATCCCACAGGCCGAAGCTGGGACGGCTGCCGTAGGCCCAGCCCGGCGGACGCCAGCCGCCGTACCAGCCGCCCGGCCCATAGCCGCCGGTGCGCCGCTGCCCCCAGCCCGCGCCGGAACTCGATCCCCAGCCGCCGCCCTGCCATCCTCCTCCGCCCCAGCCGGACCCGGAAGCGGACCCGGACCCGGAACGGGGAGGCGGCGCGGCGACCGGCGGGGTGCGTTCCCGCTGTTGCTGTTGCTGCTGCGCCCGGTAGCGGTCCAGCGCCTCGCCGCTCGACCGCCGCGACACGCCCAGATCGCCGCCGCCGGACGGCGACCCGCCGGGCAAGCCATAGGACGGCCCGCTCTGGGGACGGCTGTAGCCGCCGCTGCCGGTCGACGGCGTGCGCGACGGGGCGGAGCGGGTGGAGAAGGACGGGGTGCGCACGGCCGGACGGCTGTATCCCCCGCTGGAGCTTCGGCCTCCGCCGGCCCGCGCCTCGACCTCCTGCGGCCAGAGCAGCGCGGCGGTGGCCGCGGCCAGCCCGGCGGGCACCGCCGCAGGGGCGGCGGCGGGCAGCGGCTGGAGCGGCGCCAGCGCCATAAGGACGCTCAGGAACCGGGCGATAATCCGGTGTCGAAGGGGCATGGGGCCTGCGCGCTGCCGTGGATGCACAGCCAGAACACCCTACATGCCCAATTGTTCGCCATCAACCTCTTCGCCGACGGGTTAGCCATGGTGATGCGGCGGTCCGTGCAGAAACCCCGGCGGGGCGTTCATTGCAAAGACCATGAGAAATTCAGGAAATCGCCGCCCCTCCACAGGGCCGGCGGGAGCAAGTTGTAATACCACTTCTATGGCCGGCGGCTGAAAACGTGTCGCAGGCGGAGCGTTGACTTGACGACTCCCAAGGAGGCGACGTAAGACATCTCCGTTCCGCGGAAGTTCCTTCCGGAATGGTAGGACCAGCGGCGTGGCAAGACGCCGCAAGGGCAAAAAAGCCGGGTCCGCGAGCGCGCCCCCCGGTCGGGGAATCGGACGACTGTTGAGCAACCTTGGATGAGAGGACCGCACCGTGCTTGAAGCTTACCGCCAGCATGTCGCTGAGCGTGCCGCGCTCGGAATTCCCGCCCTGCCGCTTTCGGCCAAGCAGACCGAGGAGCTGGTCGACCTTCTCCTGAACCCGCCACAGGGCGAGGAAGCCGTCCTGGTCGACCTCATCACGCACCGCGTCCCGGCGGGCGTCGACGACGCCGCCAAGGTCAAGGCCGCCTTCCTGGCCTCGCTCGCCAAGGGCAACGAGACCTCGCCGCTGATCTCCAAGGTCAAGGCGACGGAGCTGCTGGGCACGATGCTCGGCGGTTTCAACATCAAGCCGCTGATCGACCTGCTGGGCGACGCCGAGTGCGGCGAGGCCGCCGCCGCGGGTCTGAAGACCACGCTGCTGATGTTCGACTACTTCCACGACGTCAAGGAACTGGCCGACAAGGGCAACGTCAACGCCAAGGCGGTGCTGCAGTCCTGGGCCGACGCCGAGTGGTTCACCTCGCGCCCCGAGGTCCCGGCCAGCCTGACGCTGACCATCTTCAAGGTGTCGGGCGAGACCAACACCGACGACTTGTCCCCGGCCCCGGACGCCTGGTCGCGCCCGGACATCCCGCTGCACGCCCTGGCCATGCTGAAGAACCCGCGCCCCGGCATCGTGCCGGAGGAAGCCGGCGTCCGCGGCCCGATCAAGCAGCTTGAGGATCTGAAGGCCAAGGGCAACCTCGTCGCCTATGTCGGCGACGTGGTCGGCACCGGCTCCTCGCGCAAGTCGGCCACCAACTCGGTGCTGTGGTGGACGGGCGAGGACATCCCCTACGTCCCGAACAAGCGCTTCGGCGGCGTCTGCCTGGGCTCCAAGATCGCCCCGATCTTCTACAACACGATGGAAGACGCCGGCGCCCTGCCGATCGAACTCGACGTCTCGCAGATGGAGACGGGCGACACGGTCGAGCTGCGCCCCTACGAGGGCAAGGCGCTCAAGAACGGCGCGGTGATCGCCGAGTTCTCCGTCAAGTCCGATGTGATCTTCGACGAGGTCCGCGCCGGCGGCCGCATCCCGCTGATCATCGGCCGCGGCCTGACCGCCCGTGCCCGTGAGGCGCTGGGCCTCGCCCCGTCGACCCTGTTCCGCCTGCCGTCCTCCCCGGTCGACAGCGGCAAGGGCTTCACGCTCGCCCAGAAGATGGTCGGCCGCGCGGTCGGCCTGCCGGAAGGCCAGGGCGTGCGTCCGGGCACCTATTGCGAGCCGAAGATGACCACGGTCGGCTCGCAGGACACCACCGGCCCGATGACCCGCGACGAGCTGAAGGATCTGGCCTGCCTCGGCTTCTCCGCCGATCTGGTCATGCAGTCCTTCTGCCACACCGCGGCCTATCCGAAGCTGGTGGACGTCAAGACCCACCGCGAGCTGCCGACCTTCATCTCGACCCGCGGCGGCGTCGCCCTGCGTCCGGGCGACGGCGTGATCCACTCCTGGCTGAACCGCCTGCTGATGCCCGACACCGTCGGCACCGGCGGCGACAGCCACACCCGCTTCCCCATCGGCATCAGCTTCCCCGCCGGCTCGGGCCTCGTCGCCTTCGCCGCCGCCACCGGCGTCATGCCGCTGGACATGCCGGAATCGGTGCTGGTCCGCTTCAAGGGCGCGCTGCAGCCGGGCGTCACGCTGCGTGACCTCGTCAACGCGATCCCACTCTACGCCATCCGCCAGGGCCTGCTGACGGTGGAGAAGAAGGGCAAGAAGAACATCTTCTCCGGCCGCATCCTGGAGATCGAGGGTCTGCCCGAGCTGAAGGTGGAGCAGGCGTTCGAACTGTCCGACGCCTCGGCCGAGCGTTCCGCCGCCGCCTGCACCGTCCGGCTCAACAAGGAGCCGATCATCGAGTACATGCGCTCCAACATCACCCTGATGAAGTGGATGATCGCCAACGGGTACGAGGACGCCCGGACGCTCGGCCGCCGCATCAAGGCGATGGAGGACTGGATCGCCAACCCGTCGCTGCTTGAGCCGGACGCCGACGCCGAGTACGCCGCGGTGATCGAGATCGATCTGGCCGACATCAAGGAGCCGATCGTCGCCTGCCCGAACGACCCGGACGACGTGAAGCTGCTGTCGGAGGTTGCCGGCGACAAGATCGACGAGGTCTTCATCGGCTCCTGCATGACCAACATCGGCCACTTCCGCGCCGCCGGAAAGATCCTGGACGGGAAGACCGACATCCCGACCCGCCTGTGGATCGCCCCGCCGACCAAGATGGACGCCCAGATCCTGACCGAGGAAGGCTATTACGGCGTTCTCGGCAAGTCGGGCGCCCGCATGGAAATGCCCGGCTGTTCGCTGTGCATGGGCAACCAGGCGCAGATCCGCAAGGGTTCGACGGCCATCTCGACCTCGACCCGCAACTTCCCGAACCGCCTGGGCATCGACACGCGCGTCTATCTCGGCTCCGCCGAGCTGTCGGCCGTCGCCGCCCTGCTGGGCAAGCTGCCGACCCCGGCCGAGTATCTGGAGCAGGTGAGCGTCATCAACCAGAAGGCCGGCGACATCTACCGCTACATGAACTTCGACCAGATCAAGGAGTTCCAGGACGTGGCCGACACGGTCGCCGCCTGATCCACTCTTCCCCTCCCCCCGCCCAGCGGGGGGAGGCCGGGAGGGGGGCCAAGCACGAGGACTTCTGCGCTAATGAAAAGCCCCGCCGGGATCGCTCCGGCGGGGCTTTTCTTCTTCATTGCCGTGGGTCAACCACAGAGACGCTGAGACACAGAGGATTTGGAGGCGATGCGCCATCCATTGATTCTCTGTGTCTTTGCGCCTCTATGGCTGATCTTCCTTGCGATGCCACTTCTCGCAACTGACCAGCCGATGAGCCGGCCCCTTCACCGATGTCGGGCTGGCAGGATTCTATTCAACTTTCACGCAACACCTGATGCTCGACCATGGCTCGAATGAGTTTGAGCGCCAATGTTCGCCCATCGGCATCAAGTGCAGCAAAAGCAGCCAGCACTTCATCCTGTTCCATTTTCGGCGGTTCTTCCACGCCCAGGATCGCATTCGGCGTGGTCAGAAGCACCCGACAAATCCGCAAGAACGTCTGGAAATCGGGCTCGCGCGCTCCACGCACGTAATTGCCGTAGCGGCCCACATCCAGCCCGGAACGCCGGGCGACTTCCGTGTCCGAAAGCCCGAGTTCTTCGGCGCGTGCCCGCAATGCTCGTCCAACCTCAATCATCGCTGCCAATTTGTTCTGGACGAAAGGGCTTGGGCGACTTACGTTTGGACGAAAATTTTCATACGTATCGTTTAAATGAATTCTGACGATCCGTTGGGAGGTCGCTATGAGCGTGTCCCGATCAGCCCTGCTCGCACCGTTCCTCGTCGCGCAGTTCGCAACCACCCCCGCCTACGCCGACGACCACATATCCGGATATGTCGCCCATCAGCGCTGGCTGCAAGCCGCCGATGTGGCCGCCAACGAGCAGGTTACCCACGAAATTTGCGGTTGGGGCTTCATCGATCTGCGCACGCCGTTCCTACAATCCGCGATCCGCCAGGGTGTCGATGCGCTTCTATGGGACGAGTTGGCCCAGCGATTCGACGGTGCCATCCGCGAGCGGCGGCGGACGGAAGCCATCCTGACCGCCCATGGGGCCAACGCTCCGGCTCAGCGCCTCTCCGGTTTGCACGCCACCGGCGGATGCTCCGAGACGGTGCGGGAGCGCATCCGGCGCTTGACCTCGGCGCCGTCACCCGGTTGACGCCGTCCGCACAAGATAAGCGCGCGGTGACGCCCCCAGTGTCCGTTTGAACATTGTCGTGAAGGCCGCCGGGTTGTCATAGCCGAGATCCAGCGCGACCGTCGTCACCGGAACCCCGGCGACCAGCCGCGGCAGGGCGGACACCAAGCACGCTTGCTGGCGCCATTCGACGAAGCTTAGCCCGGTCTCCCGCCGGAACAGCCGCGTGAAGTTGCGGCGGCTCATGCCCAGACCGTCGCTCCACGCCTCGATCGTCGCCTGGATCGTCGGCTCCTGGAGGAACCGCCGGCAGCGCTCCGCCAGGGCGGCGTGGGCGGGAAAGGGCAGCGACAGCGGCTCCACCGGCAACCGGCGCATCTCGTGCAGAAGCAGGGCCATCACCGCGCCGTCGTGGCTGTCCGGGTCGTAGTCCACCGGCACGTCGATCGCCCGCCCGATCAGACTGCGGAAGAAGGGCGACAGCGCCACCACCTCGCAGCGGCCCGGCATGGTGTCGGCCAACGCGGGGGCCAGATAGAGGCTCTGCGTCATCACCATCCCGATCATCCGGACCTCGTGCGGGACGCCCGGCGGAATCCACAGCCCGCAATGGGGCGGCATCACCCAGCGCCCCTGGGCGGTGGACAGCAGCAGCGTCCCCGTCGCCCCGGACAGCAACTGGCCGCGCCGGTGCGTGTGGGCGGCCAGCACGGTGCCGTCCGCGTGATCCTGTCCCAGGGTGATCAGCGGGCGGGGCGACTCCTCGACCGTCTCGATGCGCAGGTTCCGGACCATGGCCCAGTCTCGTAAGAAATCGGCCTGCCCGCGGTGGCAGGCCGTCGCGGCTCACCATAGGCTGTTGCTCCACACCAAGCAACGCGCCGCCCGCCGGCCAAGCGCCAAACCCGGCCAAGCGCCAAAAAAGGCTTCCTTCCGTGACCGACACCACCCTGTCCCGGCCCAAGGCCGGGGGGACGGCGCTGCCCGTCCTGGGGACGATCAGCGTCTGCCATCTGCTGAACGACCTGATCCAGTCCCTGCTGCCCGCGATCTACCCGATCCTGAAGGGCGGATTCGACCTCAGCTTCGCGCAGATCGGCCTGCTCACCCTGACCTACCAAATCACCGCCTCGCTGCTTCAGCCGATCATCGGGCTCGCCACCGACCGGCGGCCGGCGCCCTACTCCCTGACCATCGGCATGGGGGCGTCGCTGGTCGGGCTGGTCACGTTGGCCTTCGCGCCGAACTACGCGGCGCTGCTGATCGGGGCGACCCTGCTGGGCTTCGGCTCCTCGGTCTTCCATCCCGAGGCGTCGCGGATCGCCCGGCTGGCCTCCGGCGGCGCGCATGGGCTGGCGCAGTCGCTGTTCCAGGTGGGCGGCAACGCCGGCTCGGCGCTGGGGCCGCTGCTGGCCGCCTACATCATCCTGCCGCGCGGGCAGGAGAGCCTGTCCTGGTTCGCGCTCGCCGCCCTGGGTGGCATGGCGCTGCTGACCGGCATCGGACGATGGTACGCGCGCAGCGACCACGCCCGCCCGGCTCGCCGCGGCGCCGCGGTCCGTCACCCCGGCCTGACCCGCGGGCAGGTGAACCGGGCGCTGGCCGTGCTGATGGTGCTGATCCTGTCCAAATACGTCTACCTGGCCTGCCTCACCAGCTACTACACCTTCTTCCTGATGGAGCGCTTCGCCATGGCGCCGGACTCGGCGCAGCTCTGCCTGTTCGTCTTCCTGGCGGCGGTGGCGGCGGGGACGATCATCGGCGGGCCGGTCGGCGACCGGATCGGGCGCAAGACGGTCATCTGGATCTCGATCCTCGGCATCCTGCCCTTCACGCTTCTGCTGCCCCATGTCGGGCTGACGGCGACGGTCGCGCTCAGCGCGGTGATCGGGCTGGCCCTGGCCTCGGCCTTCCCCGCCATCATCGTCTACGCGCAGGAACTGATGCCCGGCCGCGTCGGCATGGTTTCCGGGCTGTTCTTCGGTCTGGCCTTCGGCATCGGAGGCATGGCCGCCGCCGGGCTCGGCGTCCTGGCGGATTGGAAGGGCATCGGCTTCGTGTTCCAGGCCTGCTCGGTCGTTCCCCTGCTCGGCCTGTTCGCCGCGCTGCTGCCCAACGTTTCCCCGCACAAGGACTCCTGACCCCCCTGAAGGCCGCGCCGTCCCTGGCGGCGCGGCCTCCCCTTCGTGGAATTCCCACAAATCCGTCATGGTCATGTTGCAAATGCGAATCATTCTTATTATCATTTGGCGCAGGCCGGACGTTCTCGCCTTTGCTTGCCGGCCCTGATCCGATTGGCCCACAGGATTGCCCAGAGAGAGACCATGAACGTCACGATCATCTATGGCTCCGACGGCGGCGCGACCAAGTCGGTCGCCTCGCGCATCGCGAAGAAGATTCAGGGAAAGACCGTCGACATCGCCCGCGCCTCCGCCGCGGATTTCGAGAATTGCGACCTGCTGATCCTCGGCGCGCCGACCTATGGCGTCGGCGATCTGCAATGCGATTGGGAGGCCAATTTCGGCACGCTGAAGGCCGCCAACCTGAACGGCAAGAAGGTCGCCCTGTTCGGCACCGGCGATCAGGTGACCTACCCGGAGTCCTTCGTGGACGCCATGGGCACGCTCTACGATCAGGTGGTGGCGCAGGGCGGGGTCGTCGTCGGCTTCACCGACACCACCGGCTACGAGCATTCGGGCTCCACCGCGGAACGCGACGGGCGGTTCGTCGGGCTGGCGCTCGACCAGGACAACCAGTCCTCCCAAACCGACAAACGGATCACCGCATGGATCAGCCAACTGGCGTGATGCCCCATGATGGGTTGGCCCATGATGGGTTGGCCATGCCTGTCCATCTGCTCGGTCACCATCTGTACGAGTACAGCAAGGGTGTCCGGCCCATGGTCATGATGACGCTCAGCACGCGGGACGCCGACACGGTGACCCGCAAGCTGGCGGAGCGGTTCGTCGACTACCACGTCCAGACGGTGACCGAGGCCAAGGTCAACGTCTTCTTCGGCAACCCGGCCTGCGTCGCGATGGTGCGCAGCGTCGTGCGCAAGCCGCTGAACCAGTTGACGCCGGAGGAGGACTTCATCCTCGGCACCCTGCTCGGCTACGACCGCGAGCAGCAGTGCCGGCGCTTCCTGGCCATGGCCCATGCCGGAAGAGAGGGGGCCGGAAGGGAGGGGGCCGGGCGGGACGGGGCCGGGCGGGACGGGGCGGTGTCCTGATCCATCCGTCAGGACACCGTCTCCACCATCCGGAAAAAGGCCGTTTCGGCCTCGACAGGCCGGGCCGCCGTCGTCCAGACTGCTTCCCCAAATAGAATGGAAAACAATCAAGGGGAGGCAGGGATGGCGGCGGCTCCGTCCGGGATGATGTTCGAGAATCCCACGAACGGCCAGCGGGAGGCGGTGACCAACCGCGAGATTCTCTGGGCCTTTCTGCTCGGACCCGTCTACTTCGCAAAAAAGGCCGAGTGGCTGCACGCCGCAATTCACGCGGCCCTGATCCTCATCTCCATCCCGCTGTGGCCGGTCGGCGCCCTGATGACGCTGGGCGTCTGGGTCGGCTACGCCTGCGCGGCGCCGACGATCCTGGAATACCGGTACCAGAAGATGGGGTGGGAGAAGGTCGCGGGCTGAGATGTGACGGGGCGCCGTCGCTGGTGCCCCCACCCAACCCTCCCCCACGTCGTAGGGGAGGGATTCCGAGCCGCCAAGTCACGCGGTCGCGCCGAACTCCTCGGGAGTCAGCACCAGCACGCCGTCCTCGTCGGCGAAGACCAGATCGCCGGGGTTGATGCGGATGCCGGCCAGAGTCACCGGCAGATCCTTCTGGCCCTCGCCGTTGCGGACGGTCTTGCGCGGGATCGCCGCCAGCGCCTTGATGCCGAGGTCCAGCGTGGCGAGCACGGCGGCGTCGCGGACGCAGCCGTGAATGACCACGCCCTCCCAGCCGTTCTTCACCGCGTCCTTGGCGATCAGGTCGCCCATCAGGGCGGCGCGCAGGCCGCCGCCGCCGTCCACCACCAGCACCTTGCCCCGACCCGGCGTGCCCAGCACCTCCTTGACGCGGGAATTGTCCTCGAAGCACTTCACGGTCACCGCGGCGCCGCTGAATTTGCAACGCTGGCCGAAATCGCGGAAGACGGGGTCGGCGACGCGGGCGGTCTTCTCGAACCGGTCGTAGAGGTCGCAGGTGCTGTCGAAGTCGGTCATGCGCTTTCGCTCCCCTCCTTTAGGTATTGGCGGAAGAATACCCACAGATCGGCAATGGTCAATCCTCCGGGGCGGCGATGGCCCCCGTGCTGGTGCGCTCCAGGATGGCGCTGCGGCGGAAGCGGTAGAGTTCGGCGGGGCGCCCGCCGGTCTGGCTCTCATACTGGCCGGTCGGCTCCACCAGCCCGCCGGAGATCATCAGACGCCGGAAATTCTGCTTGTGCAGCCGCTCGCCGGACAGCGCCTCCACCACCTGCTGAAGCTGGTGCAGGGTGAAGGTCGGGGGCAGCAGCTCGAACACGATGGGGCGGTACTTCAGCTTGCCGCGCAGCCGTTCCAGCGCCGTCGCCAGGACGCGGCGGCCGTCGCGGGCCATCGGGCGGCCCAGCGCGCGGGGCATCTCCAGCCGCACCG
Organism: Azospirillum sp. UENF 312511; assembly: GCF_058780635.1. Lineage (NCBI taxonomy): Bacteria > Pseudomonadati > Pseudomonadota > Alphaproteobacteria > Rhodospirillales > Azospirillaceae > Azospirillum > Azospirillum sp. UENF 312511. The sequence continues at coordinate 1,642,048 of NZ_JBSNCG010000001.1, forward strand.
TGCGCTCCTCCACCCCCGCCCGGCGGGCCAGGTCGTGGTCGCGGAACGCCTCCACCACCAGCCCGGCCTCGTAGAGCAGTTCGTAGCGCTCCAGCACCCGTTCGGAGTCCCACTCCCCGCCGTCCAGGGCGAAGGCCATGCGGGCGCGCTCGCCGCGGCGGGCGCGGGCGGGCTCGTCCGGCGCCGCGGCAACCCAGCGGGCCAGCGCCGGGCGGATTACCGAATCGAGCAGCGCCGGCGGCGAATCGCGCCAGTCCTCCCAGGGGAAGAACTCGTACAGGCCGCGCCACTCCGCACCGTCGATGCACAGCGGCGCCTCGCGCAGCAGCGCCAGATAGCCGACCACCAGCGACCGCGGGCCGCCGAACAGCTCGTGCGGGTCGCGGTAGCGGTCGCCGAAGCTGTAAAGCTGCTCGACATAGCGCAGGGTCAGCCCGGCCGCGTCCTCCGCCACCGCGCGCAGGCCGTCCTGAAGCGTGCGGAAGCGTTCGGGATCGAAGGGGGCGCCCGGCAGGGCGTCGCGGTGGGGCGGCGGCTCGTCGCCGCGGCGGTGCGATTCGGGAATCTCGAAGCCGCTGCGCACGGTCACCACGCGCGGCTCGGCGCCGTTCGCCGGGGACACGCCCACCGAAACGATGGCCGCCGTCAGGCCGATTTGTGTTTCCGAGCCGATCCGTGTTTCCAAGCCGATCCGTGTTTCCCCTGCCACGCGCCACCCCGTTGCCGATCCGTCGGCGGCAGGATAAGCGGCCCGCCGCGGCAAATCACCGGTCTTTCCGCCGGGTACCCCCGTGAAATCTCGCCGCAAGCCGGCCCGGCATGACACTTTTGTGACTCCCCACGGGCGCCGGGGATGTTACACCAGCCGCGACGCTGAGGCTCGCGCGCGTCCGTGCGGGTCCCCAGCAGTGCAGGCCGGCGTAAGTTGGAGAACCACGCATGCTGAATTTGTTCCGGGCCCTGATGCCGCGCGAAGAACGGTTTTTCGACCTGTTCGCCGAGCATGCCCGGACCGTCGCCACGGGCGCCGAGGCGCTGCGGGCGATGATGGCCAGCGGCCAGGACCTGGAGGAGCGGTTCCAGACCATCCGCCGGGTCGAGAGCGAGGCCGACGCCATCGAGAAGGAGATCCAGCTCGCCGTCCACCGCACCTTCATCGTGCCCTTCGACCGTTCGGACATCCAGGAACTCGGCAAGCGGATGGACGACGTGCTCAACCTCATCGAGGAGACCGCGCGTCACCTCGTGGAGGCGGGCTTCACCGACTACACACCGGAAATGCACGCCCAGGCCGATGCCATCGTGCGCTGCACCGCCCGGCTGAGCGCGGGGATCCCCCTGCTCCGCGACATCCCCAAACACGTCGAGCAACTCCACGCGATGACCGCCGAGGTCTCGCGGATCGAGAGCGAAGGCGACCGGCTCCTGCGCGAGGCCAATCACCGGCTGCGCGACGAGAGCGGCGGGCTCGACTCCCCCATCACCCACCGTCACGCCCTTCAACGCGAGATCATCGAGCTGCTGGAACGCGTGCTCGATGCGTGCGAGGACGTGGCCGACACCATCGACGGCATCATCGTCGAACAGGTCTGATCCCATGGAAGCCGCTACCCTCGCCCTGCCCATCCTCATCGGGCTGATCGGCGTCGCCCTCCTCTTCGATTTCCTCAACGGGCTGCACGACGCGGCCAACTCCATCGCAACGGTCGTCTCCACCCGCGTGCTGTCGCCGCGGACCGCGGTCGCGATGGCCGCCTTCTTCAATTTCATCGCCTTCCTGTTCTTCGGGCTGCATGTGGCGACCACCATCGGCACCGGCATCGTCGGGGCGGGGGTGGTGGATCCGCACGTCATTTTCGGCGCGCTGATGGGCGCCATCGTCTGGAACGTCTTCACCTGGTGGCTGGGCATCCCGTCCAGTTCCTCCCACGCGCTGATCGGCGGCCTCGTTGGGGCCGGCGTGGCGAAGGCCGGGCTGGACGCCGTGGTGGTGTCCGGTCTGGCGAAGACCGCCGCGGCCATCGTGGTCTCGCCGGTGGTCGGCTTCCTGCTGGCCAGCGTGATGATCGTGGCGGTGTCCTGGATATTCCGGCGCAGCACGCCTTTCGCGGTCGACCGGCTGTTCCGCCACATCCAGATCGGCTCCGCCGCGCTCTACAGCCTGGGACACGGCGGCAACGACGCGCAGAAGACCATGGGCATCATCGCCGTCCTGCTCTATTCGCAGGGTATGCTGGGGGACACCTTCCACGTGCCCTTCTGGGTGGTCATCACCTGTCAGGCCGCGATGGGGCTGGGCACGCTGTTCGGCGGCTGGCGCATCGTCAAGACCATGGGCTCCAAGCTGACCGACCTGAAGCCGGTCCAGGGCTCCTGCGCGGAGACCGGCGGCGCCATCACGCTGTTCGTCGCGACGTGGCTCGGCGTGCCGGTCAGCACGACCCACACCATCACCGGGGCGATCATCGGCGTCGGCGCCGCCCGCCGCACCAGCGCGGTACGCTGGGGGCTGGCGCAGGGCATCGTCATGGCCTGGGTCATCACCCTGCCGGCGACCGCCGTCGTCGGCGCGCTCTTCTACGAGCTGTCGCTGGCGCTGTGGTGACAGACCCGGCGGGGCCGGCGGGCCGAAAGGCCCGCCACCGGTTCCGCCCCGGCGGCACAAGCCCTGGAGACACGGCGCAAAACGCGAAAAGGGCGGCCCGAGGCCGCCCTTTTTCGTACCATCCGCGCTGTGTAATGGAGCGGGCGAAGGGATTCGAACCCTCGACCCCAACCTTGGCAAGGTTGTGCTCTACCCCTGAGCTACGCCCGCGCCGCTCCAGCGGAGGAGCGCCCGTATACGCCCCGGCGACGGCCAAGGCAAGCCTATTTTTTCACGCGACACCATTCCGTGCGTCGAGGCAAGGCGGGCACGGCTGGACTGCAGGCCAGGACGGGCCGCCCCTCGCCGATTGCACGAGGAAACATACCATCATATGTTAGGCTGAGGTTTCCGGAGTGAAATTACCCTTCCCTTGTTTTGAATGTCTGCGCATTCGAAATTGTTTCCTCTAACATGCCGATGACGCTCCGCAGGGGGGCTTCGATGGCCGGAACGGACATGGACCTGGGCGAATCGCAATCGATGCCCACGGCGGCGCCTCGGGAGGCGTCGTGCCGGCCTATGCCTGCGCCCAACGCCGGGTCCACCGCCGCCGATTCGCCGGATGGCGGAGCGGCCTTGCGCAACAGCGCGGAACGCAAGGTCGTCACCATCCTGTTCGCCGACATCGTCGAATCCTCCAGCATGGTCTCCGGCCGCGACCCGGAGGAAGCCGACCAGACCCTTCTGACCATCCTCCAGATCCTCACCGACGCGGTGGGGCGCTATGGCGGCACGGTGGCCCAGGTGCTGGGCGATGGCATCATGGCGGTGTTCGGCGCCCCCTCCGCGCTGGAGGACCATGCGCTGCGCGCCTGCCTCGCCGCGCAGGACATCGCCCGCTCGGCCATCGATTCGGACGAGTTCAAGATGCGAATCGGCATCAGCTCCGGCGAGGTGGTGGCCCAGATCATCGAGACGGGCGTCTGGACCGACTACCGCACGGTGGGCGAAACCGTGCACGTCGCCGCCAAGCTCCAGCAGCGGGCGCAGCCCAACAGCGTGCTGCTGAGTCGCGAGACGCTGGACCTCGTGCCCAAGGGGTTGACCGTCCGCCCGGCGGGGACGCTGCGCCTGTCCGCCACGGCGGAGCCGGTGAGCGCCTTCGCGCTGGAGGCGGCGCGGGCGATGCGGCTCACGGCGATGGACCTGCTGTCGGCCGAAGGCACCCTGTTCGTCGGGCGCCGGCCCGAACTGGCGGTGCTGACCGGCGCGCTGCGGCAGGCCGAGCGGGGCCGCGGCGCCTGCGCCGTCCTGGTCGGGGAAGCCGGCATCGGCAAGTCCCGGCTGACCGGAGAGCTGATGCGCAGCCCGGAGGCGGAGCCCTTCATTACCACCATCTGGCCGCAGTTCCCGATCCGCCGCCTGGGCGACCCCGACGACCTGGAGGCGGCAGCCCGTTGCCTCGCCCTGGCGGTCTGCGGAACGGCGGATGACCCTTCACCGGATGCTGCGGCAGGGGACGGCGTGGCGGTGGCGCGCCTGACCGCCGCCGCCACGCGCAACGGCGGCGAGCTGGCCGGCGAGGCGATGCGGGAGCTGCTCGGCCAGCCCTCCGTCCATCCGCTGTGGCAGGGGCTGGACCCCGCCCAGAAGGCCGATTTCAGCGTCGAGGGGCTGGTCGCGGCGATCCGCGAGCTGTCCGTGGAGCGCCCGCTGCTGATCCTCGTCGAGGACGCGCACTGGACGCGCGGGCTGACCAACCGCCTGCTCGACGCCCTGGCCGAGGGGGTGGAGGACGCCCGGGTCTTCGTCCTGGTCACCTCGCGGCCCGACACGCCGGGCGGCTGGTCCGCGCCGGATTCGGTCCACACCATCGCGCTCGAACCGCTGGAGCCGTTGCAGGCCGACGAGTTCCTGGACCATTGGCTGGGTCACAGCCCGTCGCTGGCCGATCTGAAGGCGCGCGTCGCCACGCAAAGCCAGGGCGTGCCGCTCTATCTGGAGGAATCGCTGCGCACCCTGGAGACCACCGGGGTCATAGTCGGCAGTCCGGGCCGCTACAGCCTTGGCAAGACCGATGCCCGGATGGTCCTGCCGGCCACGGTGCACGGCTTGCTGGCCTCGCGGATCGACGCGCTGGAACCCGGTCCGCGGCGGGTGCTGATGCACGCGGCGGTGATCGGCACCTCGGTCGATCTCGGCCTGCTGCGCGCGGTGTCGCCCATCCCCGCCGCCGATTTGCCGGCCGCCCTGGCCCGGCTGGAGCAGAGCGGCTTCTTCGCGCGCTCCCGCCTGCTGCCCAACCTGGAGCTGACCTTCCGCCACGCGCTGGTTCAGGAGGTCGCCTACGCCACCCTGACCAAGCGGGAGCGTCAGCCGCTGCACGGGCGCGTCCTGCACGCCCTGCGGCGGCGGTCCGACCGCAACCTGCCCAACCGGGCGGAACTGATCGCCCACCACGCCTTCTACGCCGAGGATTGGCCGCTCGCCTGCGCCTATGGCCGCCGGGCCGGGCGCCGGGCGGAGATGCGCTGCAAGCATTTCGACGCCGGGCGCTTCTACGAGCAGGCTCTGAAGGCCCTGGACCATCTGCCGGACACCCGCCGCAACACCCAGCGGCGGATCGACCTGTGGGTCGGCATTCCCCTCGTCCTGCTGCCGCAGGGGCGCCAGCTGGCCGGCGACCCGCTGGAGGAGGCGCGGGACATGGCGCTGGAGATCGACGACCGCATCCGCTACGCCCGCGCGACCTCGCTCAAGGCGTCCTTCCAGTGGGTCTACGGCGTGCTCGACGGTGCCATCGCGCTCAGCCGCAGCGCGCTCGACCATCTGGGCAACCAGGGGACGATGGAGCTGCGCATCCAGGGGCTGATGCGGCTGGGCGGCATGCTGGTGGACAAGGGGCACTTCCCGGAGGCTCAGGAGAAGCTGGAGGAGGCGCGCACCCTGGCGCTGGCCCATGCCCCCCGCGCGCGGTTCGGCCTGACCGCGGTGGCGGTCGCCATCACCGCCGCCTACCAGGGCCGCTGCCTCGCCGAGCTGGGGCGCGACGACGAGGCCGTCCGGGTGATGCTCCACGCGCTCGACATCGCGGAGGAGGTCGGGCACGCCTTCTCCGTGTCGTCGGTGAAGGTCCATCTGGCGCTGGTCCACATCATCGGCGAGCGCTTCGCCGACGCGCTGCCTCTGCTGAAGGACGCCGTGACGATCACCGAGGCGACGCGCCTGCACATCTTCCAGCCGATCACACTGGGCGCGCTGGGCTACGCCATCGCCCGCACCGGTGGCGCCACCGAGGGCGCACGGCTGCTCAACGCCAGCCTGGAGCAGGCGCATATCCTGAACCACTCGCTGCCCCGGCCGCGGATTCTGAACTGGATGTCCGATCTCGCCCTGGAAACGGCGCAGCACGACACCGCGATCGGTTGCGCCGCCAAGGCGCTGGGCATCGCGACGGACGCCGGCCAACTGTCCGAGCAGGGCTGGTCGCACTTCGCCCTGGCCCAGGCCTTCACCGCGGTCGGCCAGCATCGCGAGGCCATGGAGCATCTGGCGGCTGCCGAGACGATGAGCCGCCAGCTGTCCATGATGCCGCTCGCCGACCGCTGCCGGGCCTTCCGCCGCTGCCTCGCCGCGTCCGGCCCAGTGACGTGATCCGGGTGACGTGATCCGGGCGAACGCTCCTCCGGAGCGTCAGGCAACCAGCGTGGTGCTGCCCGCTGCGGTGCGGCGGAAGTGGTTCAGCACATAGACCCGGACGCTGGTGGCGAAGGGAATGCCCTCCGTCCGGCTGTCGTGGATGTCGGCGCACAGCGCCTCCAGCGATTTGCCCTGGGACTTGGCGATGTCCTTCAGCCCGTCCCAGATCGTCGCCTCCAGCCGCAGGCTGGCGCGGCGCCCCCCGATCGTCAGCGAGCGCGTCACCACGGCGGGCGGCGCCGTGAGCGAGCTGAGGTCGGCCATCTCGTCGAGGCTGCGGGGAATACGGCGGTCCAACTTCATCGGTACGCTCCTGTCTCGGCTTGCCGGTTCTCGGCCTCGCGGTTCTTTCCCGGATCTCCGGAATTTTTCCGGGACTGCACATCCGGGACCGACATGCGCGTGGACTGACATACGCGTGTGCGTGTGTAAGCGATTCTTACCCGGGCACGAGGCGTCCGGCATGTGAAGTTCTTCACAGTCCGGACGGGGCATTCCAGCGAAGGTTCCGACATACCGCAGTATTCGCGGTTCCTCGAAACCCACGCCCAGGAGCTGTTCCCATGACCGCCATCATCGACCAGACCGCCCTCATCCGTGGTGCCGACGGCCGTCTCTTCGCCGTGACCGCCCAGGGTGTGACCGAAGTTGCCGAGCAGGCCGCCGCGCTGACCGCCACCGCCCGCATCGGCGACCGCCGCGCCTTCAACAGCGACGACCACGAGGCCGCCCGCCACGCGATCACCCCGGGCCTCTGATCGGCGGGGCGAACCTGCAGGGCCCGCTGCTCGGGCCTGTTCTTCGGGCCGTGGCGGCCGGCGTTTTCCCTGGCCGGCCTGCCACGGTCCCCGCCCGCTCCCTCGTCCTTCGCCGGTTTTCCGTCCGGCTCAACCACGGGCATACCAGGTCGGCATCCTACGGCGGAGACCCTCTTCCATGCCCCTCGATTTCGTCCGCGGCCTCGCCCGGGACCCGGCCATGTCCGACCAGCCGTTGAAGGTCCACACCACCGGAACCCACCGGATCGCCACGCCGGACCAGACTCTGGCCCGCGTCGCCCCCTTCCTTCCCGTCATGGGCATCACGCGGGTGGCGAACGTCACGGGGCTGGACAGCGTGGGCATACCGGTCGTGATGGTGACCCGGCCGAATTCCCGCTCCATCTCCGTCGCCCAGGGCAAGGGCGTGACCCTGGCCGCCGCCAAGGCGTCGGGCGTCATGGAGTCGATCGAGAGCTACCACGCCGAACGCATCACCCTGCCCCTGAAATTCGCCAGCTACGACGAGCTGCGCTGGACCCACCGGGTGGTCGATGTCGCCCGCCTGCCGCGGCTGTCGACCAGCGCCTTCACCCCCCACACCCCGATGCTGTGGATCGAAGGCGACGATCTGCTGGGCGGCGGGCGGACGTGGGTGCCGTTCGAGACGGTGCATCTGAACTTCACGCTGCCGATGCCGCCGGGGTCCGGCTGCTTCCTGGCCGGTTCGAACGGGCTGGCCTCGGGCAACAGCCTCGCCGAGGCGACCGCGCACGCCATGACCGAACTGGTCGAGCGCGACGCCGCCACCCTGTGGCGCCTCGCCTCTCCGGAGGCCCAGGCCGCCACCCGCATCGACCCGGACAGCGTCGCCGATCCGGTCTGCCGCTCGCTGCTCGACCGCTTCGACGACGCGGGAGTCGCGGTCGGCCTGTGGGACATCACCAGCGACATCGGCCTGCCGGCCGTCCTCTGCCGCATCGCGACGCGGGACGACGCGCCGCAGCACAGCATCCGTCCGGCCATGGGCATGGGCTGCCACGCCGCGCGGGAGGTCGCCCTGTCCCGCGCCCTGACCGAAGCGGCGCAGAGCCGGCTGACCTTCATCGCCGGAGCGCGCGACGACATGCCCCGCTCCGAATACGAACGCCACCTCGACCCGGCGCAGCACGCGCGCTGGACGGCGCTGATCACCGAGGGGGCCGGGCGCCGTGACTTCGCCGCCATCCCCAGCCTCGCCGGGCGCACCGTCGAGGAGGATCTGGCCTGCCAGCTCGCCCGGCTGCGCGCCGCCGGCATCGAGGAGGCCGTGGCGGTGGACCTGACCAAGCCGGAATTCGGCATCGCCGTGGTCCGTCTGGTCATCCCCGGCCTGGAAGGGCTGGACTCCTCCCCGGACTACGCGATGGGCGCGCGGGCGCGCGCCGTGGCCGGCGTTTGAGGCCGGACTTGGTATCGTGAGAGCAAAGGTGGAGACTCCCATGCAGACGCCGGACGGCCTCTACGTCTTCCTCGGCCCCACCCTGCCCCGCCCCGACGCGGCCCGGCTTCTGGACGCCACCTATCTGCCGCCGGTCGCCCAGGGCGACGTCATCCGGCTGTGCGAGCGCAAGCCGCGGGCGATCGGCATCGTCGACGGTTACTTCGAGAACATCCCGTCTGTCTGGCACAAGGAAATCCTGCACGCCATCCACCAGGGGGTGGCGGTGTTCGGGGCGTCCAGCATGGGCGCCCTGCGCGCCGCGGAGTTGCACCCCTTCGGCATGATCGGCGTCGGCGCCGTCTTCGACGCCTTCCGCGACGGGCGGCTGGAGGACGACGACGAGGTGGCGGTGATCCACGGCCCGGCGGAACTCGGCTATCCCAGCCTGTCCGAGGCCATGGTGAACATCCGCCGCACGCTGGCGGACGCCGCGCAGGAGGGCGTCGTCCCCGCCGCCACGGCGCGGCGGCTCGAGGCGATCGCCAAGGCCCTGCCCTATCGCGAGCGCGGCTATGGCCGGCTGCTCCGCGTGGCCGCCGCCGAGGGCCTGCCGGAGGAGGAACTCGCCGACCTCCGCCACTGGCTGCCCAAGGGACGGTGCGACCAGAAGCGGGAGGACGCTCTGGATCTGCTCCAGACCATGCGCCGCTGGGCCGCCTGCGGCGCGCCCGCGCCCGAGGCGCGGTTCCATTTCGAGCACACCGCCCTGTGGGACCGCGCCCTGCGGGACGGGGCGCATCGTCCCGCCCCGCATCCCTCGGCGGGGAATCCGCTGGACTGATCGTCCGCCGGGTGCCATCAACGGTCCGACGGAACTCAACCGGGACCGCGAGCGCCATGGCCTTACTGAAGGACGTCGCCGGCATCCTGCGGCGCAACCGAATGTTGGGCGTTCTCGACGACGCCCGGATGCAGGAACTGGTCGCGCTGGGCCGGGTGTCGCGGTTCCACGAAAACCAGACCGTTTTCAGCAAGGGCGATCCCGGCGATTGCCTGTACGCGATCATGAAGGGGCAGATCGCCGTCTCGACCTCGTCCGAGGACGGCAAGACGATGCTGCTCAACATCCTGAACCCCGGCGACGTGCTGGGGGAAATCGCGCTGATCGACGGCAAGGACCGCACCGCCGGGGCCACCGCGCTGCGCCCGGCGGAACTGTTCCGCATCGACCGTCCGGAATTCATCTCCTTCCTGGAGCGCCACCCCTCGCTGTGCATCCGCATGATGGGCGTGCTGTGCGAACGGCTGCGCTGGGTGTCGGAGAACATCGAGGATGCGGTTTTCCACGACGTGCCACGCCGGCTGGCCCGGCGTATCCTTCTGCTGGCGGACACTTATGGGCAGAAGACGCCCGCCGGACTGCGCATCAACCAGCCGGTGTCCCAGGAAGCCCTGGCGTCCATGCTGGGTGTCACCCGCGAGATGGTGAACAAAAGCCTGCGTGCATTGCGGAATGCCGGAGCGATTACCTATAACAAAGGTTTTATTGTCGTCACCAATCTATACATGCTTAGGGATATGGCGGGAGAGTTGGGTGACGTGCCGTAAGGTCACTCAGCACGTCCGGTGAGTTTTATCGTCGCAAATTTTTTCAATCACGCTATATTGACTGCACGATAAAAAACACGGCTGACAGTCAAGGAATACAGGGCTATGTCGGGTCAGGATTCACAGGCGTCCAACGCGCCATCGCCGCTGAACGCCATCCCGCTGGTGGCGCGTACCGTCAAGCTGTTTGGGCGCCCGACGCAGCTTCGGCTGGAGCCTTCCTATTGGGAAGCGCTGGACGACATCTGCCAGCGGGAAGACCTGACCGTGGATGAACTGTGCAGCGACCTCAAGGACCGCCTTGATTCGCAGTCCCGCAGGTCGCGCGGCAACGCCGTGTCGCTGGCCAACGCGGCCCGCGTGTTCATCGTCGGCTATTACCGCAAGGCGGCGACCGAGAAAGGTCACGACCGGGCCGGCCATGGCCGCGGCGACCCCTTCGTCAGCACGCCCTTCGATCTGCCTCCGGCCCAGCCCGCCAAGGAAGGCTGATTTCCTGGCGGTGTTTCTACCCAACAGACCATGGTGCGAAGACAGGACGGTGGCCGCCGTTCTGCCGTGAGGAATTGCCGCGTCGGCTTGACAAGGTGCAACGTCCGGCTTGCACCGCGACGGGATTTGGTGTGTTGATCGGTCCTGCGGCGTCGCGCGGTCGGCTGACCCGGCCATCCGTGGGCCGCCCTTCCCGTCAACCGCGGAGCCGACCGTTCATGAGCGGGACCCAGCCGTCCGCCATCCGACCGATGTTTGCCCGCTGGCTCCGGGACCGCTCGTTCCTGTCGGGCTTGGCCGCCCTGCTGGTTCTCATGGCGGTTCTGACCGTGCTGGTCCGTCACAACTACCTGCTGTTCCATCTCTGCGTGGAGATGTTCGCCGTCGCCATCTCCATGACGATCTTCACGATCGCCTGGAACACGCGCGACACCAACCAGTCGCCTTTCCTCGCCTTCGTCGGCCTGTCCATGCCCGGCATCGCGCTGCTGGACCTGCTCCACGCCATCGCCTTTCCCGGCATGAACGTCATCGGCGAGGCCAGCGCCAACCAATCCACCCAGCTCTGGATCGCCGCCCGCGGCCTTCAGGCGGCGGTTTTCCTGGCCGCGCCGCTGCTGACCGAGACGCGGCTGCGCGCGGGCGACGTGCTGCTGATCCAGGCCGCCGCGTTGGCCTGTGCCTTCCTGTCGATCTTCACCTTCGGCATCATGCCCGACGCCTTCGTGCCGGGCATCGGGCTGACCTCCTTCAAGATCGCGGCCGAATACACGTTCAGCGCCGCGGCGGTCGTCGCCTGCCTGCTGCTGTGCGGCAAGCGCCGGCAGTTCGAGCCCAGGGTGTTCGGCCTGACCTTCGCCGGCATCGCCCTGCTGGCCCCGCAGGAACTGATCTTCACGCTCTACGACGATCCCCATGGGGCGATGAACGCGCTGGGGCATTTCATCAAGATCCTGTCCTTCTACCTGCTGTACCGGGCGATCATCGTCACCGCCCTGCGCAACCCCTACGACCTCGCCTTCTACCGGATGCGCCGCAGCGAGGAGGCCCTGCGCGATCATCTGAGCGGTCTGGAGACGCTGATCGCCACCCGCACCGCCGAACTGCGCGAGAGCGAGGCTCGTTGGCGCGCGCTTCTGGAATGCTCCAACGACTGGTTCTGGGAAACCGACGAGCGTGGGCGCTTCACCGCCCTGTCGCCGCGGGCCCAGGAATCCACCGGGCGCGGCGGGGCGGAGCTTCTGGGATTCACCCACGCCGATCTTCTGGACCGCAACCGTCCCGAGGAGGATTTCCCCGTCCTGACCGAGGCCCTGCACCGGCGGGAGCCCTTCCGCCGCCTCTCCTTCCCGCTGGCCTCGCCGGGTGGAGCCGCGCGCTGGGTGATGGTCAGCGGCACGCCGCGCTATGACGGCAGCGGCACCTTTCTCGGCTACCGCGGCACGACCAGCGACATCAGCGCGCGGCGCCAATCGGCGGAAGCCGCGCGGCAGAAACAGACCATGGCGGCGCTCGGCAGCCTCGTCGGCGGCCTTGCCCACGAGATCAACAACCTGCTGCAACCGGTCATCAGCCTGTCCGATTTGGCGCGCGGCCGCGTCGAGGAGGATCGCAAGCTGCAGGCCTACCTGAACGCCATCCATGACAGCGGCGTGAAGGCCCGCACGATCATGCGCGACGTCCTCCAGTTCGCCCGCGTCGAGGTGGCCGAGTCGCCGCCGGGCAACCTTGAGGAAGCCGTGCATTCCGCCCTGGAACTGGCCGCCCCCTCGTTGCCGCCGTCCATCGAGACGCGTGCGCGTCTGGAACCCGGTCTGGCCCCGGTGACGATCACCGCAACCGAACTGACCCAGGTCCTCCTCAACCTGATCCAGAACGCCCGCGATGCCATGCCGCAGGGCGGCACCCTGGCCATCAACGCCCTGTCCCTGACCCGGAAGGAGCGGGACACGCCCCTCCACCCGCTCGGCGAAGGCCGGTATGTGCGGCTGACTGTGACCGACACCGGCACGGGAATGGACGAGGCGACGCGCCAGCGCGTGTTCGACCCCTTCTTCACCACCAAACCGGTCGGGAAGGGGACGGGGCTTGGGCTTTCGGTGGTATATGGTATTGTGCGCAACGGGGGCGGCGACGTTTGGGTCGAGAGCACCCCCGGACGCGGGACGTCCTTCATCATCGACCTGCCCACCGCCCCACCCGGCGGACCGGGCCAAACGACAGATGGGATGCTGGTTCATGGCGAAGGTGCTGGTCGTTGAGGATTCAGCCGCCGTGCGGCTGGCGGTGACCGAAGTGATCGAACAGGCGGGCCATGAGGTCATGGAGGCGGAAAACGGCCGCGTCGCCATCGCCCTGCTGGACGGAGGCGCGGTCTTCGACCTGATCGTCACCGACGTGCTGATGCCCGAAGCCGACGGGGTGGAGGTCATCAAGGCCGCGCGCACCCGCAACCCCGGCGGAAAGGTGCTCGCCATGTCGGGCGGGGCGCCGAACCTGCCCGCGGGCTATGCCTTGAAGATGGCCGAAATGTTCGCGGCGGACGCCGTGCTCTACAAGCCCTTCCTCAATGAGGAGCTGCGCAAGGCGGTGGCCCGCCTGCTGTCCGTGACACCGGACTCCGAGCCCGGCTGACGGCCGCAAACCAACAGCATGCCATCGAGCAGCGGGCCAAAGAACAGCGGGCAAAAGACAGCGGGCCGACACCGTCCCGCTGTGTCTTTCGGCACACAATGTGTCCGGCAGGCATCATGGCGGCCATCGCTCCCCTTGACCGAAGTTATCCACAAAAAAGTGCATAAGATGGTGGATAAGGCTGTTGAACCCTCGGTCCCGCCTGCCCGCCGCGAGGGTACCGCGAGACACCCCTGAAACGGCACCGATTCGGGATCCGCCTCCCCGAACGGCCAGCATCGGCGCACCCCATGCACCGTCCCCTACCCCTAAGATGGTCTGGTCCGTCCCGCCTCCCCTCGCCACTATGACATCATGCTTTGCGATGGTGGAAAGGACGGCGGATGGCCCATTTTCTCGTGACCGGCGGCTGCGGATTCATCGGATCGCATCTGGCCGACCGGCTGATCGGCGACGGGCACCGGGTCACCATCCTGGACGACATGAGCACCGGCCGGCTGGAGAACAAACCGCTTCTGGCGAAGCTGGTGGTCGGCGATGTCGCCGATCCGGACGCGGTCCATCAGGCGATGCAGGGGGTGGACGGCGTGTTCCATCTGGCCGCCGTCGCCTCCGTCCAACGCTCGCGCGAATTGTGGGCGGAAACCCACCGCACCAACCTGTCGGGCACCGTCACCGTCTTCGAGGCGGCGCGCAGCGCCCGCAACGGCAACCCGGTGCCGGTGATCTACGCCTCCTCCGCCGCGGTCTACGGCGACAACACCGCCACCCCGCTGCGCGAGGACGCCGCGACGCGCCCGCTGTCTGCCTACGGTGTGGACAAGCTGGGCTGCGAGCTGCACGCCAACGTCGCCTGGGCCATCCATGGGGTGCCGACGACGGGCTTCCGCTTCTTCAACGTCTACGGGCCGCGGCAGGACCCGTCCTCGCCCTATTCCGGGGTGATCTCGATCTTCGCCCGCCGCGTGGCGCAGGGCGAGGACGTGACGATCTTCGGCGACGGCGAGCAGGTCCGCGACTTCGTGTTCGTCGGCGACGTCGTGCGCTTCCTCGTAAAAGCGATGGAGCGCCAATCCAATGGGGCGGAGGTCTTCAACCTGTGCACCGGCCGCCCGACCTCGCTGCTGATGCTGCTGGAGGTGTTGCAGGAGCTGTGCGCCAGCCGGGTCCGCCGCCTGCACCAGCCGGCGCGGGCGGGCGACATCCGCGTCTCCATCGGCGACCCGGCCCGGCTGCGCGCCACCTTCGGCGAAGGCTGCCGGTTCGGCCTGCTGCAGGGGCTGAGCGCGACCCTGACCGGGGAGATGCCGCGGTAAACCCGCGGGGGTCCCTCCCCTACACGTCGCGGCTTTCCAACCGGGGCAGCCCGACGACCTTCAGGCGGCTTTCGCTGAGTTCCCCCACCTGATCGAGGATCGGCAGGGCGACCGCGGCAACGTGGGCGTTGATCCGCTTCAGGTCGCGCAGGATGTCGAGCACCAGGGCGCTGGTCTCGATGCTGGCGGCGTCGCCGCGGCGCACGCGGTCGAGATGGCGGGCGGTGGCGGTGCGCTCCAGCGCCCGCACCGCGTCCTTGCCGGCGATGAGCTGGCGGGCCAGCCGCCGGTCCTCGCCGATCAGAATGCCCAGCGCCGTGCGCAGGTTCTCCACCGTGCGGCGGTGCAGTTCCTCCACCTCCCGAAAATCCTCCGGCGCGAAATGCAGGTGGTGGCGGATGCGCTTGGCGGCGAGTTCCATCAGGCTCTTGTCGATGATGTCGCCAATGTGCTCCAGGTTGATGGCGAAGGCCATCAGGTCATCGACCCGCCGGGTCTCCTCGGCGTCGAGGTGGCGGCGGCCGAGTTTGGCGAGGTAGAGCTTGAGGGCGGTGTGCAGCCGGTCCACCCGGTCGTCGGCGCGGCTGACCTCGGCGATCGGACGCTCGTCATTCTGGCGCAGGGCGGTCAGGCTGCGGCGCAGCATGTCCTCCACAAGATCGCCCAGCCGCAGGGTTTCGCGCACCGCACCGGCGATGGCGACGGAGGGCGTCTCCAGAGCCGATTCATCGAGATGCCGGGGCGTCGCCGCATCCTCCCCCGCGTCCTCCGGCTGGGGCAGCAGCCCTTCGGTCAGCCGGGCGAGCGGAGTCACCAGCGGCAGGAAAAGCAGGGCCAGCGCCGCGTTGAAGGCGACATGCGCGCTGACCACCGCCGTCAGCGGGGCCATGCCGGCCAGGAACGACGACGCCACCGGCACCAGCGGCAGGGCCAGCAGCGACCCGGTCACCCGGACCAGCAGATTGCCCAGCGGCACCCGCCGCGCCATCGCTCCGTCGGCCGACGTCGCCAGCACCGCCGGGATGGCGCCGCCGAGATTGGCGCCCAGCACCAACGCCACCGCCGTCTCGGTCCCGATCACCCCCGCCCCGGCCAGCGACCCCGCCAGCATCACCGTGGCGAGGCTGGAATGCACCGCCGCGGTCAGTGCCGCCGCGACGATCAGGGCGAAGAACGGCTCGCCGCCCAACGCCTCCAGCATCGCCTGGACCAGTGCCGACTCCCGGACCGGCAGGGTGGCCGCGCCCAGCAGCTTCAGGGCGAGCAGCATCAGCC
Source organism: Azospirillum sp. UENF 312511 (assembly GCF_058780635.1). Taxonomy (NCBI): domain Bacteria; kingdom Pseudomonadati; phylum Pseudomonadota; class Alphaproteobacteria; order Rhodospirillales; family Azospirillaceae; genus Azospirillum; species Azospirillum sp. UENF 312511. Next base: position 1,657,840 of record NZ_JBSNCG010000001.1, read on the forward strand.
CGATGCCGACCAGGATGCGGGCCAGCGCCCGCCGCCCGCGATGCTCGCCGCCCAGCGCGTGCAGCGCCCCGCCGAGCAGCAGCAGGCTGGGCGACAGCCAGTGGAGATCGATGGCGAGCAGCCGGGCGACGAGGCTGGTCCCGACGTCGGCGCCCAGCATCACCGCCAGCGCCATGGGGGTGGTCATGAAGCCCTGCCCGGCCATCGAGGCGGTCATCAGGGCGGTGGCCGTGCTGCTCTGCACCGCGATGGTGGCGGCGACCCCGGCCAGGAAAGCGGCCAGACGGTTGCGCGTGCCGTAGCCGACCCAGCGGCGAACCGCCGCGCCACCCCACCGGAAGACACCCGTCCGCACCAGCCGCAGCGCCCACAGCAGCAGCGCCACGGCGCCGAGGATGTCGATCAGGACCAGGGTGGGCGAGACGGCGGCGGTCGTGATGGCGGGCCTCCCGGCGTGTGGGCCTCAACAACAGGACGATGGAGAGTGGGGCGTCATGAAAACGTAACAATCGCAGGGCGCAACCTGATCCCCCGCGAAAGGCGTATCCCTTTTTGCCAGGATACGGCTTTTACCCCCGCGTCACCAGCCGGATGCCCAGCGCCACCGGCAGGATGCCCAGCAGGTCCCAGGGCTGCACCGTTTCGCCCAGCAACGCCCAGCCGAACAGCATGCCGAGCGGCGGCATCAGGAAGTGATAGGCGCTGGCCTCCGTGGCGCTCGTCCGCTGCAGCAGGCGGAACCACAGCAGGTAGCCGCCGATCGACACCACCAAGGCCTGATAGACCAGCGATCCGGCAAAACCGGCGGTCAGCCGGATCGACCCGGCGTCCTCCAGCAGCAGCCCGAGGGGCAGCAGCGCCAAGCCCGCCGCCAGCACCTGGACCCCGGTCCCGGCGAGCAGCCCGGTCCGCGGCGCCAGCCGCTTGAACAGCAGCGTCCCCGCCGACAGCGCCACCAGCGCGCCGACCGCCAGCGCGATGCCCAGCGGCGCGTCCGTCCCGCTGCCCAGCCGCCCGCGGACAACCAGCGCCACCCCGGCCACCCCCAGCGCCAGCCCCACCGCCTTGCGCCGGTTCATCGCCTCGCCCAGCACCAGGGCGGCCAGCGCTGCGGTCAGCACCGGGTTCGCGCTGACGATCAGCGCCGTCAGGCCGGAGGACACGTGGGTCATGCCGCTGTAACTCAGCCCCAGATAGAGCGCGTGGTTGAGCAGGCCGAGCAGCGCCAGCAGGCCGAGCGTCCGCCCGGCCATCCCCCGATACTCGCCCCGCCACGCCGCGACCGCGACGAGCAGCGTCCCGGCCATCAAAAAGCGGAAGGCCAGCAACAGCAGCGGTGGGCAGTCGGCCAGCCCGATCTTCCCCGCGGCGAAGGCCGAACTCCAGGCGAGGCAGAAGGGCACGACCAGGGCAAGCGGCGCTGCCCGCGGATCAGCCAAGGGTAAGGGGTGCGTGGCGGCATGAGTCATGGCCGGTCCTCTCCCATGGGGAAGGTTGTGCATTGGAGAGAGGATGGCGCGAGGTCTTTCCATTTGGAAATTGGATGATATCATCCATTGCATTCGAAACCTGAATGGTTGGTCCGATGCGCGAGATGGATCTGGGCCTGTTGCGCACCTTCGTTTCGGTGGTGGACGCCGGCGGCTTCACGCGGGCCGGCGAGCGGGTGCACAAGACGCAATCGACGGTCAGCCAGCAGATCCGCCGGCTGGAGGAGCAGGTTGGCCTGCCGCTTCTCGACCGCAACAGCCGCGCCGTCGCACTGACCGACGACGGCGAGCGGCTGCTCGGCTACGCCCGCCGGCTGCTGGCGCTGAACGACGAGGCGAACGCCGTGCTGTCCGGGCGCCCGGCGGCGGAGGTGGTGCGGCTGGGCGTGCCGGAGGATTACGCGGTGGAGCGGCTGCCCCGCCTGCTCGCCGACTTCGCGCGGGCGAACCGGCGGCTGCGGCTGGACGTGCGCTGCGACCTGTCGGTGCGCCTGCGCGCCGACGTGGAGTGCGGCGACCTCGACATCGCCCTGATCAAGCAGGAACCCGGCCGCCCCGGCGCGCTGCGCGCGTGGCGGGAGCCGCTCTGCTGGATCGGCCCGGCGGCGGAGGACCTGCACCGTGAGGACCCGCTGCCGCTGGTGCTGTTCCCGCAGGGCTGCGTCTACCGCAACCGCGCGGTGCATGAGCTGGAGCGCGCCGGGCGGCGGTGGCGGGTGGCCTATTCCAGCCCCAACCACGCCGGGGTGCGCGCCGCGGTGTCCGGCGGGCTGGGGGTCAGCGTGCTCCCCCACAGCGCCCTGCCGCCCGGCGCGCGCTTCCTCGGCGTGGCGGACGGCTTGCCGGCGCTGCCGGAGACGGAACTGGCGCTGCTGACCGGAAGTGCGACGCGCGGCGCGGGGGTGGAGATGGTCACCGCGCTGCTGACGGAGAGCCTTCCCGAACCGGTGTGGGCGTGAGGAGCACGGCGGGGCGGGGCAAGGACGGGTTAGCCCTTTCGCGCACCCCAAAAAGGTCACGCCCCCCACGGTCGTCGGATGGATGAAGACTCCGCCCCCGGATGTTCATTCGGGTGAGACGTACCCTGGAGTCATCATGACGCACATCCGCTTCACCCCCAAATCCATCGCCATCGCGCTGCTTGCCGGTGTGGCGGCCTTGGGCGCTGGAGCGTCCCCGGTCCTCGCCGACCCGCCCGATTGGGCGCCGGCCCACGGCTGGCGCGCCAAGCAGGAGCGCCATCACGAGCGCGAGCGCCACGAGCGGGGCCGCTATTACGAGCACGGCTACATCGACGGCGGCTATGGCGACGGCCGCGCGGTGATCGTGCGCCGCCCCCCGCCGGTGGTGGTCTATGAGGAGCCGCCGGTCGTGCATTACGCCCCGGCCCCCGTCTACATCGAGGAGCCGCCGCCGGTGATCGTCCAGCAGCGCCCGCGCGTGGTCCGCGCCGCGCCGCAGGTGGTGGAGTGCGGGCCGCTCGACGGCGACCTGATCGGCGTGCTCGGCGGGGCGGCCGTCGGCGGGCTGGTCGGCTCGCAGTTCGGGCGCGGCGACGGCAAGCTGGCGGCCACCGCCGCCGGCACGCTGGGCGGCGCCATGCTGGGCGGCGCGATGACGCGCGGCGGCGGCTGCTAAGCCCCGAAAGAAGTCAGCCGACTCCCCAGCCGCCGGTGTCCGGGAAGGGGACCGGCGGCGCCGGGGCCGTGGTGACCGCGGCTGGGGCCACCAATCCCGTGGGCAGCGGCGGCGCGTCCGCCGGGGTCGGCAGCAGCCGCGCGGCCTTCGTCCACCAGCGCGGCTGTGCGGCCTGGATCGAGCGGGCCGCGGCGGCGGCGTGCTCCGCATCGGCGTAGAGGCCGAAGCAGGTCGCGCCGCTGCCCGACAGGCGGGCGAGCAGGCAGCCGTCCGTATCGTCCAGCGCCGCCAGCACCGCGGCGATCACCGGAGCGACGGTCAGCGCCGGGTCGGTCAGGTCGTTGCGCCGTTCCCTCAGCAGCGCGGCCAGCGCCGCGGCGTCGGCCGGCGCCCCGGTGAAGCGGGCCGGAGCGGAGAAGGCTCCCCGGCGCGCCTTGAACACCGCGGGAGTCGGCACCGGCACGCCGGGGTTGACCAGCACCGCGAAGGTCTCCGGCAGGGCCGGCGCCTCCTCCAGCACCTCCCCCACGCCGCCGAAATAGCAGCTCCGCCCGGCGACGCAGACCGGCACGTCGGCGCCCAGCGACGCCGCGACCTCATAGAGGCGCTGGTCGGTCACCGGCACGCCCCACAGCCGGGCCAGGGCACGCAGCGTCGCGGCGGCATCCGCCGAACCGCCACCGATTCCGGAGGCGATGGGCAGGACCTTTTCGAGCGCGATCATCGCGTCGGCCTCGCGCCCCAGCCGGGCGGCCAGCGCGTAAGCGGCGCGGATGACGAGGTTCTGCGCCGGGCTCTCGCCCATCAGCGCCGGGCCGAAGGGGCCGGAGATGGCCAGTCGCGTCCCGACCAGCGGCAAGTCGACCCCGCGCAGCGCGATCCGCGCCACGCCCGGCTGCACCGTCACCCGGTCCGCCACCTCGGCGAAGGCGACGAGGCTGTCCAGCTCGTGATAGCCGTCGTCCCGGCGGCCCACCACATGCAGATAGAGGTTCAGCTTGGCCGGCGCGGCTTCGGCGATGGCGCTCATGGTCGGGTCCCCGCAAACGAAAAGCCCTTCCTCCCGACAGGGGGAAGACGGGCTTTATGCGGCATGGCCGCGGTGAGCGCCAGAGCCCTGGTGCCCGGTCACCGGACAAACGGGGTGGGCCGGGCGCGTCTTCCACCCTTGACGCCCCGCTCCGGCGCGCCTAGCTTTCCGGCCATGACGACGCGCACGCACCATTTCAGCCGCTATTATCCGCTGCTCCCATAGGGCGGCGCGTTCGGTCTTGACCATATGAACCATGCCGCCGCTGACCGGCGGCATGTGCTTCGACAGATGATCTCCGGGACGCGGCCCTTCCCTTCCGGAGATCAGCACCATGGCGACCCCCGCCGCTTCCAGCCCCTTCCAGTCCGACTTCCTGCGCGTGCTCGACGAGCGCGGCTTCCTGCATCAGGGCAGCGACCTGTCGGGCCTCGACGCCTTGCTGCGCCAGGGGCCGGTCGGCGCCTACATCGGCTTCGACGCCACGGCGGACAGCCTGCATGTCGGGCATCTCGTCTCGATCATGGTGCTGCGCTGGTTCCAGAAGACCGGCAACCGGCCCGTCGTGCTGATCGGCGGCGGCACCACGCGCATCGGCGACCCCAGCTTCCGCGACACCAGCCGCCCCATGCTGGACGACGCGCAGATCGCCGCCAACATGGCCGGCATCGGCCGGGCCTTCGCCCAGTACCTGTCCTTCGGCGACGAAGAGCCGAACGGCGCGGTGATGGTCGACAACGCCGACTGGCTGGACGAGTTGCGCTACATCCCGATGCTGCGCGACATCGGGCGCCATTTCACCGTCAACCGGATGCTGAGCTTCGATTCCGTCAAGCTGCGGCTCGACCGCGAGCAGCCGCTGACCTTCCTGGAGTTCAACTACATGATCCTCCAGGCCTTCGACTTCCTGGAGCTGTCGCGCCGCCACGGCTGCCGGCTGCAGATGGGCGGGTCGGACCAGTGGGGCAACATCGTCAACGGGATCGAGCTGGCCCGCCGCGTCGACGGGACGGAGCTGTTCGGCCTGACCACGCCGCTGCTGACCACCGCGTCGGGCGCCAAGATGGGCAAGACGGCGGCGGGGGCGGTGTGGCTGAACGCCGACCGGCGCAGCCCGCACGACTTCTGGCAGTTCTGGCGCAACACGGAGGACGCCGACGTCGGCCGCTTCCTGCGCCTGTTCACCGAACTGCCGCTGGACGAGATCGCCCGGCTGGAAGCGCTCCAGGGATCGGAGATCAACGAAGCCAAGAAAATCCTCGCCCATGAGGCGACAGCCCTCTGCCACGGCGTGGCGGCGGCGGCCGAGGCGGGGGAAACCGCCCGCCGGGTCTTCGAAGAGGCCGGGGCCGGCGGCGGCCTGCCGACGGTGGAGGCCGCCCGCGCCGACCTCACCGCCGGCGTCCGGCTGGCCGATCTGCTGGCCGCCGCCGGGCTCGCCGAGTTCGAAGGGGGCGGCACGGCGGCTGATCCGCGACGGCGGGGCGCGGGTGAACGGCACCCCCGTCACCGAGGAGGCGGCGCTGCTGACCACGGCGGACCTCGACGGCGAGGGCCTCATCCGCCTGTCCGCCGGCCGCAAGCGCCACGCGCTGGTCCGGGTTCGGTGAGCAGAGCCGAAGCCGGGCGCCCTCAGCGGCCCCCGGCTTCGGCCACCACCTGCTTCAGGTGATGGGACGACACCGGCTTGTGCAGGATGGCGAAGCCACTGCGCTGGGCCTCGACGATGCGTTCGGGGGCGGTGTCGCCGGTCAGGATGATGCTGGGGATTGCCGCCCGGCAATGGGCGTGGATCGCGCGCAACGCCTCCGGCCCGGTCTTGCCGTGGCGCAGCCGGTAGTCGGCCAGGATGACGTCCGGCCGCCGCCCGGCCTCGTCGAGCAGGCGGATCGCCTCGTCCCCGGCGGTGGCGGCGATGACCTCATAGCCCCAGCCTTCCAGCATGGCGCGCAGCCCCATCAGGATGATCACCTCGTCGTCGATGATCAGGACGAGCCGGCACCCGCCGCCCTCCGTCCGGCCGACCGCGGGAACCGTCGTCACGGCAGGCCGCGGCGGCTCGGCGGCGGGCACGGTGACCAGGAAGGTCGATCCGCTGCCCGGCCGCGACCGCAGGGCCACGGAATGGCCGAGCAGGGCGCACAGCCGCCGCACGATGGCGAGGCCGAGGCCCAGCCCCTTCTCGCGGTCGCGCTCCGGGTTGCCGAGCTGGGTGAATTCCTCAAAGATATCCTCCTGGCGGTCCGGCGGGATGCCGGCGCCGCTGTCGCACACGGCGATGTGGAAGCGGCGGCGCGACCGCCGCACGCCCAGCAGCACCCCGCCCCGCCCGGTGTAGCGCAAGGCGTTGTCCAGCAGGTTGCGGACGACCCGCTCCAGCAGCATGGGGTCGCTGCGCGCGTGCAGCGTGGTCGGGACGACGCGCAGGGTCAGGCCGCGCCGCGCCGCCTCCGGCGCGTATTCGGCGGCGAGGCGCTCGAAAAGGGGCTGGATCGCCACGGTGGTGGTCACCGGCTCGACCACCCCGGCGTCGAGCTTGGAGATGTCCAGCAACCCGTCGAGCAGGCGCTTCAGCGCCTCCAGCGCCTGCTGCATGGTCTTCAGCGTGTCGTGACCCGGGGTGCCCCGGGTCTGCTCGTCCAAGGCCGAGGTGAGGAAGAAAAGCGATTGCACCGGCTGGCGCAGGTCGTGGCTGGCCGCGGCGAGGAAGCGCGACTTCGCCCGGTTGGCCCGCTCCGCCTGGTCCTTGGCGCGGCGCAACGCCGATTCGGTGCGCTTGCGCTCGGTGATGTCGCGCAGGATGGCGGTGAAGAAGCGGTCGCCGCCGTCGCTCCAGGCCGAGAGCGACAGCTCCAGCGGCACCGCCAGCCCGTCGCGCCGCCGCCCTTCGACCTCGCGCGCGACTCCGTCGGCCAGCCGGTCCGGGCTGAGAGGCTCGGGAACAAGGCCGCCCGGAATCAGCCGGCCCACGTCCGTCCCGACCGCGTCGGCCGGGCTATGGCCGAAAATGCGCTCCGCGCCGCGGTTGTAGGTGTGCACCGTGCCCCTGGCGTCCACCAGAAGGATCGCGTCGGCGGCGGTTTCCAGCAGGGAGCGGTGACGCTCCACGGCCCGCCGGATCGCCCGTTCGTCCTCCTTGCGGCGGGTCACGTCCTGGGCGTAGACGGCCAGCCGGTCGCCGGTGGCGAACAGGCGCAGGGCGTACCAGTCGCCACCGGCCCGTTTCTCGTCACCGGCCAGCCGGATTTCGAATTCCTCCGGCTCTCCCCGGTCCAGAGCATCGCGGAAGCGCGCGGTGAAGGGCTCGGCCACGCCGGGCGGCAGCAGGGCCACGAAGACGTGCCCCACGAGGTCCCCGCCGTCGCCGAACAGGCGCGCCGCCTTCTCGTTGGCGAAGGTCACGTGGCCCTCATGGTCCAGTTCCACCACCGCGTCGGTGGAGGCGGCGAGGATCGCGGCCATGCGGTGTTCGGCGGCGTGGGCGGCGTCGCGGGCCTGCTCCCGTGCCTGAAGCTCCTGCGCCATCGAGTTGAAGGCGCGGCCCAAGGCACCGATCTCCGAGCGGTCGCCCGGCCGTCCGATCCGCGCGTTGCGGTCCCCGGCGCTCCAGCGCTCGACCACCCGCTTCAGCCGGGCCACCGGGCGCAGCACGAACAGGCGCGCGCCGATCCAGGCCGCGGTCAGGGAGAGCGCCGCCGCCAGCGCCAGCAGGAAGGCGCTCCGCTCCGCCGCGGCGGTGACGGGGCGCAGCGCCTCCGTCCGGTCCAGCCCGACCGCCAGGAACAGCTCGCGGACCTTCTGGTCCACCGGGGCGTAGGCCAGGATCCGCGGCTCGCCGTCCAGGCCGGGCATTTCGGCGACACCTTCGGATGGTGCGCGCAGCAGGGCCATCAGCGGTTCGGGCAGCGGCTTGCCCACCCGCTGGTCGTCGCTGCCAGGGAAACGGCCCAGCAGCGTGCCGTTGCGGTCGGCCAGCACCAGCATGGCGTTCGGCGGCAGCGGCTTCTCCGCCAGATACTCGCGCAGCCATCCGGCGTCGAGCGCGATGGACACCACCCCCGCCATGCGGCCCGCCCCGTCGGTGTAGGGCGCCGCGAAGGGCAGCACGGGCCGACCGTCCAGCCGCCGCACCGCGTAGTCGCCGACGACGAAGCCCTGCCCGTAGAGCGCCATGCGGATGTGCGGCAGCGTCCCCACCATCAGGCCGTTCAACTTCGCATCGCTGGCGCAGCGGACCGAGCCGTCGAGATCGGTCAGGGCGATTCCCTTCACACGCGGCAGCCGGCCACGCAGGCGGTTCAGGGTGGAGGAGCATTGCTGGGGGTCGATGGCGAGCCGCGGCGCCATCTCGGCCACCGTCACCAGCACGCCACGCATGCCCTCCACGACCCGCTGTTGCTCATCCTGGATCAGGGTCAGCAGGCGGCGGGCCTCGGCCTCGGCCTGCCGCTCCCCCGCCTCGATGGCGGTCAGGCTGTTGTGGGCCAGGATGCCGATGGCCGGCAGGCTGGCGAGGAGGACGAGCAGGACAAGGCGTGTGAGAATGCTCATCGGCAGCCCGGGAAAAGCACGGCGGAAGGGAACGGCACGACCCTGCACTTCCCAAGGGACGCATGGCACCCCGGGTCCGATGCACGCCGTCGTATCCGCGGCAGCGGTGCCCCGCTACCCCGCCGGCCACATCCTTACCTTGCGTTTACCAAAAGGAGGGGCCGCGCTCAACCGACTATTTCGCATACGAATTATAAAGGCGCCGGAGGAACCGGCACCCGATGCCCCGGCGCCGAGGGATTTTCCGCCCGTCCTCAGGCGGATTCGGCGATGGACTCGACGCGGCCGTCGAGCGCCATCAGCAGCAGTTCCACCTCCAGACCGGGATGCCGCGCCTTGATCGCGGCGCCCAGCGCGCGGAGTTGCTCAGCGTGGGCGGCGGTTTCCTTTTCCCGGTCCGCCACCAGATCTGTCCCCAGGAAGACGCGGTAGGCGCCGCAGTCGCGGTGGTCCATGACCATCACGCGCTTGATTTGGTGCAGTTGCCTGGCGACCGCCACATGGTCCCAGAAGGCCTCGCCCCACGCCTTCTTCCGGTCGGTCAGGGCGCCCAGCGACGCGCCGGCCAGAATCACATGGTCGTAGCGGTTGGTCAGCCCGCGCCCATCCATGTAGCGGCCGATGTCGTCGATCAGCCGGTAATCCATGCAGGAGAGCAGAAGAGCGTCCACCTCGCCGCCGGGCTGGGCGGCACGGGCGCCGCCGGAGGTCAGGGGCGCCATCAGCGCAGCCCCGGCGCCCAGCGTGGCGAGCTTCAGAAAGGTCCGGCGGGAGTCGTGCCGAAGGCCACCGCAGCAGGTCGAGCCGAAGTCAAGTCCGGAGCTTTGTCGGTACTGCATGAGGTCTCCACGTCGTTGAGGTTTCGTGGGGCCGAACGCCCATGGAGACCGCAGTACAGCACCGCTTCCGAGACCGCATTATTCGTAGACGAATCTTTCATGGAGCAGAAGGGCACAGCATGATGACAGGACTATCTGGACAAACTGGAACGAGAACCTTCGGCCCGTCCACCGGACACCAAAAAGAAACGGGCCGCTTCCCAGGTGGGAAACGGCCCGTTCGGCATGGTGCTGCCGGTGTTGCGTTGCTGGTATCAGCCGCGGGTGCTGCCCGAAGCCCGGTCGCCGGTGGCGACCGTGTCGCTGGCCGGCTTTTGCGTGCCGGCGCTGGCGCTGTGGCTGGAGGAGCAATCCGCGCTGGCGACCCCCGCCGTCAGGAGGGCGGCGAGACCGAACAGAACGGCTACCGGCTTGGCTCCATGAGACATTGGATCACCTCCTTTCAAATCTGTTGAACACCGCAACAGCATGTGAGGACGATCCGGCGCGAGTCAACGCCTTATACCGCCCGTACAGGGTGCAAGCCCCTCTCCCGCCCCGGGAGAGGGTGGCCCGAAGGGCCGGGTGAGGGTCTCACGAGGATCAAGGCGCCGGTCCTTGCCTGCACCCTCACCCTTCCCACGCTGCGCGCGGGCCCCTTCCCTCTCCCGGGGCGGGAGAGGGTGTGGCAGGTCCGATCACGCCGTCTCAAGCGCCTCCCGCATGGTGCGGAACAGCTCCGCCTTGTCCTCGAAGCCGATGCCGGGAAGCTCCGGCAGGCGGACGCGCCCGTCCTCGACCGCGATGCTGTCGGCAAAGCCGCAGAAGGGCTTGAACACGTCCGGGTAGGAACTCGTTGCCGCCCAGATGCAGGCCGGCGGCGATGTTCAGCGACATCTGGTGGCCGCCGTGCGGCACGACGCGGCGGCTCGACCAGCCGTTCTCCGCCAGCATGTCCAGCGTGCGCATGTACTCGACGAGGCCGTAGCTGAGCGCACAGTCGAATTGCAGCCAGTCGCGGTCCGGGCGCATGCCGCCGTGGCGGATCAGGTTGCGGGCATCCTGGTGGCTGAACAGGTTCTCGCCGGTCGCCATGGGGCGGTCATAGTGGTTCGCCAGCTCGGCCTGGAGCGCGTAGTCGAGCGGGTCGCCGGCCTCCTCGTACCAGAAGAGGTTGTAGGGCTTCAGCGCCTCGGCGTAGGCGATGGCAGTCTTCAGGTCGAAGCGGCCGTTGGCGTCCACGCAGAGGTTCCGGCCGTCGCCGACCACCTCCAGCACCGCCTCGATGCGGCGCAGGTCGTCCTCCAGCGAGGTGGCGCCGATCTTCATCTTCACGACCTTGTAACCGCGGTCGCGGTAGCTGCGCATCTCGTCCTGGAGCGCCTCCACCCCCTTGCCGGGGTAGTAGTAGCCGCCCGCGGCGTAGACCCACACCGACTCGTCGGCCACGCCGCCGCGGTAGCGGTCGGCGAGCAGGCGGTAGAGCGGCTTTCCGGCGATCTTCGCCACGGCGTCCCACACCGCCATGTCGATGGTGCCCACCGCGACCGAGCGTTCGCCATGGCCGCCCGGCTTCTCGTTGGTCATCAGCCGCGCCCAGATCTTGAACGGGTCGAGGTTGCCGGTCGCCTCGTCGATCAGGCTGTCGGGGGCGGCCGACGCCAGGCGGGGGATGAAGCGCTCGCGCATCAGGCCGCCGGCGCCGTAGCGTCCGTTGGAGTTGAAGCCGTAGCCGATCACCGGCTTGCCATCGCGCACCACGTCGGTGATGACCGCCACGGTGGAGCAGGTCATCTGGCTGAAGTCGATGTAGGCGTTGGCGATGTCGGACTTGATGCCGACGGTCTTTTCCCGGATCTCAACGATGCGCATGGCGCTGCTTCCCTTTGGCTTTTCCGATGCCCCGGGTGGCAGGATAGGGATGGACGGGACCGCCGGGCCAATGCCAGTTTCAAATCGCGTGATGCGCATCCGGCATGGGCTAACGGAATATTGTCTGGCGGAACAGCGATGGAACTGAACTGGCTTGAGGATTTCCTCGCCCTGGCGGAGTGCGGCAACTTCTCGCGCGCGGCTGAGGGGCGCAACCTGACCCAGCCGGCCTTCAGCCGCCGCATCCGCGCGCTGGAGGACTGGACCGGCACGCCCCTGTTCGACCGCAGCACCCAGCCGGTCGGGCTGACCGAGGCCGGGCGCCGCTTCCGCCCCTTCGCCGACGAGACGGTGCGCCGCCTCCTGCAAGGGCGGGAGGAGGCCCGGCTGGCCGGCGGCGCGGCGGCCACGGCGCTGCGCTTCGCGGCGACCCACGCGCTGTCGCTGACCTTCTTCCCGACCTGGCTGAGCCGGCTGGAGGGACAGGCGCGGCTGGGCGCCATCCATCTGCTGTCCGACAGCATGCAGGCTTGCGAGCAGGTGATGATGCAGGGGCAGGCGCAGTTCCTGCTGTGCCACGCCCATGCGGCGGCCCCCTCCCGGCTGGAGGCCGGGGCCTTCCGCTCGGCCGTGGTGGGGAGCGACCGTCTGGTGCCGGTCTGCGCGCCCGACGAGGCGGGCGCGCCGCGGCATTCCCTGTCGGGTGGCGGGGCCGTGCTGCCCCATCTCGCGTACAGCCCGGAATCCGGCATGGGACGCATCGTCACGGCGGCGCGCGGCGCCTTTCCGGCGCCTCTGGCGCTCGATACCGTCTTCACCTCGCACCTCGCCGCGGTGCTGCGCACGCTGGCCCGCGACGGGCGCGGCGTGGCGTGGCTGCCGGACAGCCTGATCGGCGAGGATCTGGCGCAGGGACGGTTGGTGCGGGCTGGCGGGACGGGTTGGGAAATCCCGGTGGAGGTGCGGCTCTACCGCCCCCGCGCGCGTCAGAGCCCGGCGGCGGAAGCCTTCTGGGCTTTGGCGGCGGAACAGGCACCCCAAGACGGGAGGGATCGAGAATGAGCGGAGCGGACTACAGGCTCTATGGAGCCCCCGGCTGGGGGTCCGTCCTGACGGAAGCCATGCTGGTCCAGTGCGGCGTCCCTTTCGTCTTCGAGGACGTCGCGGGCTTCGACGCGCAGGGCGAGGCGCGACAGAGGCTGCTGACGCTGAACCCGCTGGGGCAGGTCCCCACCCTGGTCCTGCCGGATGGGACGGTGATGACGGAAAGCGCGGCCATCGCGCTGCTGCTGGCCGAACGGCACCCGGACGCCGGACTGGCCCCGCCGCCGGACTCGCCGGAGCGCGCCACCTTCCTGCGGCTGCTGGTCTGGCTGGTGGCCAACGTCTACCCGACCTTCACATACGGCGACTATCCGGAGCGCTGGGTGACGGAGACCCCGGAGGCGCTCGGCGCGGCGATGGTGGAGCAGCGCAAGACGCTGTGGCTCTGGCTGGAATCGCAGCTGGGCGACGGCCCGTGGGTGCTGGGGGAGCGCTTCAGCGCGCTCGATCTCTACGTCGGGGCGATGGTGCACTGGCGGCCCCGCCGCGCCTGGTTCGCGGAACATTGCCCGAATCTCTCGGGCGTGGCGGAGCGGGTGCTGGCCCTGCCGAACCTGGAACCGGTCTGGAGCCGGAACTTCACGCCGGCATCCTGAACCGGGAAGCACCGAGGTCATACAGCACGGGGGCGACCGCTGGGCCGCCCCCGTTCAACAATCAGCACTCGTGCCTTAAGGCTCGCAGATCAACGCTCGTTGATGGCGCGATACACGATGTAGGCCGGGGTCGCGCGCAGCCAGGCGGCGAGGAACTCGCGGACGGCCTGGAGAGCGGAGGACGGGGCGCGGTCGCTGCCGATGTGGGTGTAGGTCGAGCTGTTCATGATGGGCTCCAATCGTTGGGAGGCGTTATCGGGGGCGTTGTTCGTTGAGACCAATATGCTCTGGTATACCCAATACCACACGCGCGCTTCTTGCAGGGCAGACCCCAAAAAACGCAACGCTTTCAATGCTTTATTCATCCTACATTCCGCCCTGGAAACTGTTTGCTGAACGGACGCGAAATTCTTGCCGCATCGCGGCAGGCGGCGGCCTAGCCAAGGCCGCCGCACCACCCCACTTCTGGTGTCATGCCGCGCGACGACAGCCAGCCCCGCTTTCCCGCCGTCCCGTCCGACCACTGGGATGGGCGCCGTTTCTTCAACCCCCACGCCGACACGGACAAGAGCCCGCGCGAGCTGTGGCGGCTCTACAAGGCGCGCGGCCCGCGCTGGACGCCGCCGGACCTGCAACCGCCCCGCCCTTTCCGCGCCGTCACCCCGGCGCGCGGCGAGGTGGCGGTGACCTTCATCGGGCAGGCGACCTTCCTGATCCAGATCGGCGGGGCGGCCTTCCTGACCGACCCCGTCTATTCCGACCATGCCGGCCCCTTCGGGCGGCTGGGGCCGAAGCGGGTGCGCCCGCCTGCGGTGCGCATGGAGGATTTGCCGGCCATCGACGCGGTGCTGCTCAGCCACAACCACTACGACCATCTCGACGCCCCGACGCTGCGCCATCTGGCGCGGCGGCGCGGCGTGCCGCAGGTGATGACAGGGCTCGGCAACGGCCCGATGATGCGCCGGGCCGGCTTCGACGCGGTGCATGAGCTGGATTGGTGGGACAGCCTGCCCGGCCCGCACGGCACCCGGATCACCTTCGTCCCGGCGCAACACTGGTCGGCCCGCACCCCCTTCGACCGGCGCCGGACGTTGTGGGGCGGCTTCGTGGTCGAGACGCCGGAGGCCGCCGTCTATTTCGCGGGCGACAGCGGCTATTGCCCGCATTTCCGGGAGATCGGGCGGCGGTTCGGCGCCATCGACGTCGCCCTGCTGCCGATCGGCGCCTACGAGCCGCGCTGGTTCATGGCCGCCCAGCACATGAACCCGGCCGACGCCGTGCGGGCGCACCGCGACCTGGGGGCGCGGCACAGCGTCGCCATGCATTTCGGCACCTTCCAACTGACCGCCGAGGGCATCGACGCCCCCATCCGGGCGCTGCACCACGCGCTGGCGGAGCAGGCGGTCGATCCCGGCCATTTCGCCATCCCCGGCTTCGGCGAACCCATGCGCTTCCGTCGCCCTTCGGCCTAATGGCGAAGGGGAGGATTCGCCCAGCGGCCTATGGCGCAAGCGTCATGGACGGGACCGCGCGGATCGGGGTAACGCCTTGAGGGACAGCACCCACCACACAGGCGGAGCCGGGCGTAAATGCAGTTGGAAATCAGTGCCTTCGTCAGTTCCCTCGGCAACGAATCGGACCACGGCCCCGACGCGCTCGAGCGGGTGCGGGACAGCATGCGATCCCTGGCCGACACGCTCGCCGCGCTGAACCTGGGCATCGTTTTGGAAGTGCGCGACGTGCAGCGTCTGCAGACCGTCGCCCGCATCGTGCAGGCCAACGCGCCGAACCGCTGACCGTCCCCCGGTTATCGCCCGATCATCGCCGCAGCGGGCAGGCCCTGCGGGCCAGCCGGGCGTTCAGGTCGCCCGTGTCCACCACCGGCTCGCCCTGGCTGCGCATCACGAAGCCGAAGGTGTCCATCACCCGGTCCAGGACGATCTCCTGGTCGTCCGGGCGTCGGCTGACCATCACCACGGCGTAGCCGGCGGAGCGGGCCACCGCCGGTTCGCCGCGCAGGCCGCGCACGCCCCAGCCGACCAGCGCGCTCTTGCAGCGGAACAACTCCACCGACAGCCCGGCGCCGCCGGTCGCCCCGGCCACCACATAGCCGGCGGCCACCGCCAGCGGGGCCAGCAGCCCGTCCCAGTCCAGGCAGTCCTCCCGCGACACCCACATGCCGCCGACCGAGCAGGGGGCGGCGCCGATGGCCTCGCCCAGACCGGCGCGGAAGGCGCGCAGCACCTCCACCGCGTCCGTCGCGGGCATCGGTTCGACCCGGTTGCCGTCCGGCATCAGCATCAGGCGCCCGGCCCACTCGGTGGAGGGGGGAAGCTGTTCGGTGAGGCGGGCGAGGAGGGCTTCGCGCGCCTGGGCGAAGGGAACGACCTTGGACATGGGGAACGGGGACCAGCGGCAGGTGACGGGAACCGGGGCCGGAAGGAAGCGAAAGCCGCGCCCGCTGTCAACCGGCGCGCGAGGCCTTCGCCACATTTCCGCCCCATTGTCACGGCCCTGCATCGCCGCCGCAGGCGTGGCGCGGAAAATCCCGCCGGCGGGCGTTTTCCCCTTGCCAGCCCCCGGAAAGGGGCTTATAAGCCGGCCTCCGTTCCGGATTAGCTCAGTCGGTAGAGCAGCGGACTGTTAATCCGCGTGTCGCTGGTTCGAGTCCAGCATCCGGAGCCATATTGCGGGT
This sequence comes from Azospirillum sp. UENF 312511, assembly GCF_058780635.1. NCBI lineage: Bacteria > Pseudomonadati > Pseudomonadota > Alphaproteobacteria > Rhodospirillales > Azospirillaceae > Azospirillum > Azospirillum sp. UENF 312511. The sequence goes on from NZ_JBSNCG010000001.1 coordinate 1,673,634, forward strand.
GTAGCTCAGTTGGTTAGAGCGCCGGCCTGTCACGCCGGAGGCCGCGGGTTCAAGTCCCGTCACTCGCGCCACCTTCCCTCGTCGGTGGCTTTCTCCTCTCCCCTCAGCGCATCACGGTGACCGTGGCGGCCTCTGTCCGGCTGATCACCACCTCGTCGCCCGGCTTCACCGTTTCCAGCCCTTGCACCTCCGGCGGCACCGGAACCGTGCGCGTGCGCCCCTGCGGCCCGCGCAGCGTGACCATGCGACGGTTGAGGTCGATGGCCTCGACGACCTCCGTCACCTGGGTGGTGGTGATCGCCGACGCGCGCGGCATCTCGCCGACCGCGGCGCGGTCCGTGCTGCTCCGCTGAATGGCGCCCGGCCCGCCGCCCGGCGGCTGGGTGACGATGTTGGTCAGGCGGGCGTACTCGATCTGCACGGTGTCGCCGACCTTGATGCGGTTGAAGTTCCGCACTTCGCTTCCGGCGGTCACCGCCTCTTCCCGCCCATCCGGGAATTGCAGGATCACCGTCCGCGCCGCCTTGTCGATGCCGCGGACCTTGGCGGTGGAGCGGACGTTCTCGACCATGGACAGCCGCGGCGTCGGCTCGGCGCTCGCCGGGGCCATGGCGGCGGACGGCGGCGCGGTTTCGGACGCCGGCGCGCAGCCCGCCAGGACCGCGCCGCTCAGGAACACCGCCAGGACGGCACGGGTTTGGTGCTTCATGGGATCGCCTCCACCTCTTCTGGGACCGGCTTCCGGGCGTATGTCCGGTTCGCTTTGGTCCGGTTCGGGCGCAGGAACGGCACGGTCGCGCGGATGTTCCATATTCCGACCCTGGCCGACCCTGTTTGCGGGTGCAACTTACCGTAACTTCGCCCCTTCGACCTGTCCGATGGATGGGAGCCGTCGCCCGGAGGGGTCAGAATTTGAACACCGCCTCCATCCCGACGAAGTGGATCGTCTTCGCGGGGCCGGTGTCCTGAAGGAAGGAGCCGGGCTGGAACAGCGAGTAGGACAGCAGCCCCTCGACCGTGCGCCCAGCGGCGTAGGACAGCACAAGCTCCCCCTGCGTGCCGATGTAGCGCGACCGCGACCCGGCGCCGGAGCGGAGCAGGTTCCCGGACAGGTCGTAGACGCCGTCCTCCAGGCTCATCCGCCAATAGGCGATGGCCGAGGCGGACAGGCTGAACTCGTCCGACAGCGCCACATCCACGGAAGGATGCAGGTTCATCAGGTTCAGCGGCCCGACCGGAGTCAACTCCCCGAAATACTTCGCGCGGGGGAAGAGGGGGTTGAAAGTGCCCAGCCGCCCGTCGCCGGGATCGCGGTCGCCGCTGGCGATGTTGGCCTTCAGCCCGAGCCGCGGGCGCAGCGGGACGCCGTCCCAACGGTGGCCGGTGTCGCTAGCGACCGACCATGCAGCAATCGTCTCCCCATCGATCTGGCCCGTCTGGAGCATGGCCTCCCAGTTCCAGTCCCAGCCGTCGGCCTTTCCGAACAGGCGGGTGCCCAGCGTGTGCCGCTCCTCCCGCCCCTGCCCGCCCTCGAAGGACGCCGCCCTGTTACCGTAGCCGATGTAGTAGGCGTCCAGCCCCGTACCCCAGCCCGACCCCGCACCGTGCGTGGCGTACAGTCCCCAGGCGGAGCGCCCGCCGTCGCGCCGGTCGTCGAACAGGTCGGGCGCCGCGCGGACCGGGCGGCCGAGGAAGCCGTCCACCCGCCAGGGGCCGGATTGCACGATGCCCGTCACCGCGTCGAAGGCCCGCGGGACGTTGGCGCCGTAGCGCAGGCTGATCAACCGTTCCGACCCGTAGGCGAGCATCTGGCGCCCCGCCCGCAGCGTGCCCTGCGCGTCCCCCAGCGGGACGGGGAGGTCGGCGAAGCCCTGCAGCAGGTCGGTGCGATCGACGTCCGGCGCGCCCTCCGGCCCGAGCTTGCCCGCCGAGCCGGCCATGATCAGTTGGCCGAAGACGCGCAGGGCCGAGCCGGCGCGCAGATCGGCGTAGGGCAGCAGGCGCCACAGGCCGTAGGCGTCGTTCCTCGGCTCATCCTGCCCCCAGCCGCTGTTGCGCACGGCCTCGCCGCGCAGCCGCGCCTCCAGCCCGGTGGACAGGGAGACCGTGCCGCCGGGGGTGAGCGGGATCGCCTTGAACCGCTCCCAGAAGGCGCCGCTGCCCGCCGCGGGGTCGAGGAGGTAGCGATAGTCCTCGTCGTAGCGGCTGTTGGTCAGGGGCGGCGGCGTCTCCGCGAGGACCGGGGCGGACTGGAGCAGCAGAGCCGCGACCAGCGCCCCGCGCCACCGCCTCACGACGCCTTTCCCGCGCCGTGCTCCAGCGCCAGGAAATGCGACACCCGCGGCGGGCCGTCGCCGCGGTGGAAGGCCAGCGCCTCCTTCTGCACATCCGCGTCGGCGTGTGATACCCGGCGGTGCTGGCGCTGGTGCTCCGCCCAGGATTCCACGAAGAACCACTCCAGCACCCGTTCCGGATCGCCGGAATCCTGGCTGACGCCCCAAGCGTAGGCGCCGTCCCGCCGCCGCGCCTCCGACAAGCGGCGCAGCGCGGCGTGGAAGGCATGCTGGTCCGCGGCGGCCACCCGGTACTCGATGGTGATGAGCACCGGACCGCGGTCGTTGCGCACCGGCTCGGCGGTCAGCGGCTCCGGCCAGTGGTTGGACGGGGTGAGGTCGGCCTCGCCCTCCGGCAGCGGCACCGCGCGGGACAGCACCGCGACGGCGAGCAGCCCGGCGGCGCTGACCCACAAGGTGGCCGGCACGCCGATGGCGTCGGCCAGAGCGCCCCAGCCGAGGCTGCCCGCCGTCAGGGCGCCGTTGAACACGGTCAGGTACAGCGCCAGACCGCGCCCGCGCACCCAGTTGGGCAGGATGGCCTGGGTCGTGGCGCTCAGCGTCGTCAGGACGGCGATCCAGGCCGCACCGGCGCCCAGCAGGACCGGCAGCGCCAGCCAGCGCGGCGGGGCCAGGGCCAGGATGCCCATGACCACGGCGGTGACCAGCGCCGCCGCCAGCATCAGGCCGTCCGCTCCCAGACGCTCGCGCAGGCGCGGCAGGACGGTCGCTCCGCCAATGGCCCCCGCTCCCACGGCGCCGAGCAGAAGGCCGTAGAAGCCCGGCCCACCGCCCAGCATCGGCCCGGCGACGATGGGCAGCAGGGCCCACAGGGCGCTGGCGCAGGCGAAGAACAGGCCGGCGCGCAGGAAGACGCGGTGCAGCTCCTTGCTGGCGCGGGCGTAGCGCAGCCCGGCGCGCAGCGCGCCGCCGAACTGCTCCGACAGATCGTCGCGGGTGTCGGGGGTGCGCCGCCACCACAGCAGGGCGGCGATGACGATGATGTAGGAGGAGACGTCCACCGCGTAGGTGGCGGCGGCCCCGGCGGCAGCCAGGATTGCGCCGCCCGCCGCCGGGCCGATGGCGCGGGCGATGTTGATGCCCAGGCTGTTCAGCGCGACGGCGCCCTTCAGCTCGCCGCGCGGCACCAGCTCCGGCACGATGGACTGCCAGACCGGCGCCATCAGCGCCGCCCCGACACCGCCCAGGAAGGTCAGTCCGGCGATGGAGGCCACGCTGGCGACGCCCAGCGCCGCCTGGACCATCAGCGCGGCGCTGACGCAGGCGAGCAGGCACTGGATGACGATCAGCATCCGCCGCCGGTCCATGATGTCCGACAGCACCCCCGCCGGGATCGCCAGCAGGAAGATGGGCAGCGAGCCCGCCGCCTGGATCAGCGCGACGGTGGACGGCGATCCCGACAGGTCGAGCACCAGCCACGCGCTCGCCACGTCGCGCATGAAGGTGCCGACGTTGCCCAGCACCGCCGCCACCCACAGCACGGCGAACAGCCGGTTGCTCAGCGGCGCGAAGGCCCCGGCCGGCTTGGAGGCGGCCGGCTTGTGCCCGGGCGGCTTGGTGCCGGGGTTCGGGACGGCCTCGGCGGTCATGCGCGTCCTCCCCGGCGATGGGTCAGCACCGCCGCCGCCGCGAAGCCGCCGACGATGGCGAGATGCTCCAGGAAGGTGGCGGTCTGCCGCGCGCGGTCCAGCCCCTCATAGGTCCAGAAGGCGTGGGCGAGCAGCGTGGCGACCACCGTGAAGCCGGCGAGAATCCCGGCGCCGAGCCAGCACCAGCGCCGTGTCAGAAACAGCGCCGACCCGCCGAGCTGGGTGACGATCACCGCCACCGCGACGAGGACCGGCAGGCCGAGCCCCAGCCCCGCCGCCTCCGCCACGGCGCCGTTGAAATCGGTCAGCTTGACGAGCCCGCTGACCAGGAAAGGCGCCGCCAGCGCGAGGCGGGCGAACCAGGCGGTCCCCGGCCAGTCGAGCAGGGCGGCGACCGGCGCAGCAGCAGCGTCCTTGCGCGTGGAGAGGGTGTCGGCCATCGTCCCGCTCCCCCTCAGACCGCCCAGCAGCCGCAGCCGAACACGCCCCAGAAGCTGCGCGCGTCGGACGAAGGCACGTCGGCGCCCAGCGCCGCCGCGTGGTCGTGGCCGTGCACGGCGCAGCCGGAGTGGCAACCGCACTCCGCCGCCTGCCGCTGCACCGTCTTGGGGTCGCGGTAATAGCCGCCGACCGTGGCGACCGGCGACCAGTCGGGCATCGGCTTGGGCAGCGGCGGGGCGAGCTTGTCGTAGTCGCCCTCGCCATGCACCACGGCGCCGCCCAGCAGGGTCAGGACGGAGCGGATGTGGGGAATGCGATCCTCCGGCACCGCCATGTAGTCGTCGCTGAGCAGCGCCGCGTCGGCGAGTTGCCCGGCCTCGATCCGGCCCTTCTTGCCCTGCTCGTTGGAGAACCAGGTGTTGGCCTCCGTCCACAGGCGCAGCGCCGTCTCGCGGTCCAGCCGGTTGGCCATCGGGTAGAGCGACAGCCCGCCCACCGTCTTGCCGGTGACCAGCCAGGACAGCGAGACCCAGGGGTTGTAGCTCGCCACGCGGGTGGCGTCCGTCCCGGCGCCCACCGGCACCCCGGCGGCCATCATCTTCGCGATGGGCGGCGTGGCCTCGGCGGCCTTGGCGCCGTAGCGCTCCACGAAATACTCACCCTGATAGGCCATGCGGTGCTGCACGGCGATGCCGCCGCCGAGCGCCGCGATGCGGTCGATGTTGCGGTCGCTGATCGTCTCGGCGTGGTCGAAGAACCAGTTCAGCCCCTGCAGCGGAATGTCCCGGTTGACCTTCTCGAAGACGTCGAGCGCCCGGCCGATGGTCTCGTCGTAGGTGGCGTGCAGCCGCCACGGCCAGCGCCGCTCGGCCAGCAGGCGGACCACCGGCTCCAGGTCCGTCTCCATGTTGGGCGGCATCTCGGGCCGGGCGACGCGGAAGTCCTCGAAATCGGCGGCCGAATAGACCAGCATCTCCCCCGCCCCGTTCAGGCGGTAGCGGTCGTCGCCGTCGCCCGGCTTGACCTTGTCCGACCAGGTGGCGAAGTCCTGCAACTCCTCCTTCGGCTTCTGGGTGAACAGGTTGTAGGCGATGCGCAGCGTCATCTCGCCGTCGGCGTGCAGCTTCTCGATGATCGCGTAGTCGTCGGGATAGTTCTGGAACCCGCCGCCGGCGTCGATGACGCTGGTGACGCCCAGCCCGTTCAGCTCCCGCATGAAATGGCGGGTGGAGTTGACCTGATACTCCTCCGGCAGCTTCGGCCCCTTGGCGAGGGTGGAGTACAGGATCATCGCGTTGGGCAGGGCGAGCAGCAGGCCGGTCGGGTTGCCCGCGGCGTCGCGCTGGATCTCGCCGCCCGGCGGGTTGGGCGTGTCCTTGCCGTAGCCCACCGCCCGCAACGCAGCACCGTTCAGCAGCGCGCGGTCGTACAGGTGCAGGATGAAGACCGGCGTGTCGGGGGCGGCGGCGTTCAGTTCCTCCAGCGTCGGCAGGCGCTTCTCGGCGAACTGGTGCTCGGTGAAGCCGCCGACGACGCGCACCCATTGCGGGGCGGGGGTGCGGGCCACCTGGGCGCGCAGCATCGCCATGGCGTCGGCCAGCGTCGGCACGCCGTCCCAGCGCAGCTCCATGTTGTAGTTCAGGCCGCCGCGGATGACGTGGATGTGGCTGTCGATCAGGCCGGGGATCAGGCGGCGTCCCTTGGCGTCGATCACCGCGGCGTCGGGAGATGCTGCGGCGCGCACTTCGGCCTCCCGCCCCACGGCGAGGAAGCGCCCGTCGCGGATCGCCACGGCGTCGGCCTGCGGGTTGGCACGGTCGAGCGTCGTGATGCGGGCGTTGACGATCAGAAGGTCGGAAGACGGCATGGCGGCATTCCCAAGACGGGTGAGCAGGGGCGAGGCGAGCAGAGTGGCCGCGGCGCTTCCGGCGATGGCGCCGCGGCGGCCAATACCGGGGCGACCGTTTCCGGTGCGGCCGGTCATGCCCGGCCCCGCGGGGGCGCGTCCGCGGCCGGGGCCGGCGGGGTCGCGGCATCGGGAGCGGCGGCGCTGCCGGCCTGCGGCCCCAGGATGTGGCGGGCGCAATCGTTCTGGATGAAGGCCAGCACCGGCTGCCCGGCGATCAGCCGCTTGACCACCGGCACGGCCTGCTCGCCGACCAGCATGCCGAGCAGGCCGATCAAGGCGATGGTGGGCGGTGCCGGGGAGCGGACGCCGAGCAACGCGTAGAGGACGCCGACCAGGATGCCGGCGCCGAGGGAAAGCAGATAGGGCATCATGGCGTGCCTGTTCTTCGTCCGGATGGGCGGGAAGAGGCGGACCGGCCCCGGGGAGGGTCGGGACCGGTCCGTCGCGGCGCGGGGCATCGGGCGCCGCGAAGCAAGCGCCCCGAACCAAGCGCAGCAGGTCAGGCGGCGGCGCTGTGACCGCCTTCCGACGCGCCGAACATCGTCTTGGCGTAGATGATGCCCAGACCATAGGCGCCGCCGTACTTCTTGGCGATGCCGGTGGTCATCTCGTAGGTCTCGGTGCGCGCCCAGTCGCGCTGCAGTTCCAGCATGTACTGGAGCGAGGTCATCGGGCGGACGCCGGCCTGGACCATGCGGTCCATGGCGCGCTGGTGCGCCTCGACCGAGACGTCGCCGCAGGCGTCGGCGATGACGTAGACCTCGAAGCCCTGGTCCAGCGCCGACAGGGTCGGGCCGACGATGCAGACCGAGGTCCACAGGCCGCAGAAGACCAGCCGGGTCTTGCCCAGGCCGTTCACCCGCTTGATGACGTTCGCGTCCTCCCAGGTGTTCATGGAGGTGCGGTCGGTGACCTCCGCCCCCGGGAAGGCCTCGGTGATCTCGGAGAAGATCGGGCCGGAGAAGCTCTTTTCCGCGACGGTGGTCAGGATCGTCGAGACGCCGAAGCCGGCGGCCGCGTGGGCGACCAGCGCGGTGTTGGTGCGCAGCGTCGTGGCGTCGATCGAATGGGTCGCGAAGGCCATCTGCGACTGATGATCGATCATGATCAGCGCGTGGTCCTTCGGCGATACGAGCAGTTTGCCGGGAGTCGCGGTGGCGGTGATGGTCATGTCTCTATCCCCGTTGTTTTTGGCGCCGGTGCCAATGGCGTTGCCTCTGACGATGTCTGTGGCCCGGCGGTGTGTCGAAGCATCGGTCAGGGACGGAGGACGGCGACATTGAACTTGCGTTTGCCGGCCCTATACCTTGGTATATCAGGCCAAGGCGCCGCTCGCCGCCGGTGCCGGTCAGGGTAAAGGGACGGGGTAAAGGACTGGGGTTGAGGGCGGACGTGACCCGACGGGCGGGCGAGCGAGGGTGATGCGCACGAGCGATGACCCTGGGGACCAGCGGTTTCTTCTGGCGACCCTGCCTCCGCGGGCGGGGCAGACGCGGCTGGCCATCGGCACGGTGGCCGGGCTTCTGGTCGCCCTGGCGGTGGCCGCCCCCTTCGCGCGCCTGACGCTGGACGGGACGTCGGTCCTGCTGCCCGCCTACGCCACCGCGGTCCTTCTGACCGAGCTGATGACCGCCGTGCTGCTGTTCGCTCTCTACGCCACGCAGCGCACGCCGGCCCTGCTGGCGCTGGCCGCGGGCTACCTGACCACGGCGCTGCTGATCGTTCCCTGGGCGCTGACCTTCCCCGGGGTATTCGCGCCGACCGGGCTGCTCGGCGCCAGCCTGCAGAGCACGGCCATCGTCGCCGCCGGACGCCGCCTCGCCCTGCCGCTGTTCATCCTCGCCTACGCGCTGCTCAAGGCGATGGAGGCCGGCCCACGCGACGCGCACCGCCCGGCGCTGCCCGCCATCGCCGGCGGCATGGCGCTGGCGGCGACCCTGGCCGGGGGCCTCACCGCCTTCGCGCTGGCCGACGACGCCCTTCTGCCGCGGCTGATGATCGACACCATGCGGGAAACGCCGCTGTGGCGGGTCGTGCCGGTGACCGCGCTGGCGCTCTGCGTCGCCGCACTGGCCGTCCTGTGGCGGCAGCGGCGCTCCGTCCTGGACCTGTGGCTGATGGTCGTGCTGAGCGCCTGGGCCATCGAGACCTGCCTGCTGAGCTTCATCAGCGCCGGACGCTTCAGCGCCGGCTGGTGGTCGGGGCGGGTGTTCGGGCTCGCCGCCTCCAGCATCGTCCTGCTGGTCCTGCTGGCCGAGATGACGACGCTCTACGGGCGGCTGGTCCGCTCGGTGGCGGCGGAGCGGCGGGTGCGCGACGCGCGTCTGGCCAGCCTGGAAGCGCTCTCCGCCTCCATCGCGCACGAGGTCAACCAGCCGCTGGCGAGCATGGTCACCAACGCGGGCGCCGGTCTGCGCTGGCTGGACCGCCCATCGCCCAACCTGATGGAGGTGCGGGCGGCGCTGAAGCGGATTTCCGACGACGGGCACCGCGCCGCGCGGGTGATCGCCTGCATCCGCGATTCCTTCCGCAAGGCGCCGCCCCGGCGCAGCCGGATGGACATCAACGGCGTGATCCGCAGCGCGCTCGACCGCACGGAGGGCGAGCGTCGCCTGAACCGCATCGCCGTGCGCACCGACCTTCAGCAGCGCCTGCCGGCGGTCAACGGCAGCGCCGTGCAGCTCGAACAGGTGCTGCTGAACCTGATCGCCAACGCCGACGACGCCATGGCCGCGGTCACCGACCGCCCGCGCGTGCTGAGCATCCGCTCGCGCCGCCGCGGGCTCACGGACGTCATCGTGTCGGTGGAGGACACCGGCACCGGTCTGCAACCGGCCCAGGAGGAGCGACTGTTCGAACCTTTCTTCACCACCAAGGAGCATGGGATCGGCATGGGGCTGACCATTTGCCAGTCGATCGTGGAGGCCCATGGCGGCCGGTTGTGGGTGGCCGCCAACCAGCCCCACGGCGCCGTCTTCCGCTTCACCCTGCCCGCCGACGACGAGCCGGAGCGGCCGGAGGCCGGAGCGGCGCTGGAGCGGACATCATGAGCGACCGGTCCATGTCCGACCGGGCCGCCATGGCCGTGGAATCGCCCTTCGTCGCCATCATTGACGACGATCCGTCCATCCGGGAGTCGCTGGTCAGCCTGCTGCGCTCGGTCGGGCTGACCGCCCTGCCCTTCGCCTCGGCGCAGGACTTCCTGCAGCAGCGCCTGCCCGACGCGCCGGGCTGCCTCGTGCTCGACGTCCGCCTGCCCGGCCAGAGCGGTCTGGAGTTCCAGCGCGAGCTGAGCGGGACGGACATCCATCTGCCGGTCGTCTTCATCACCGGCCACGGCGACATTCCCATGTCGGTGACGGCGATGAAGGCCGGCGCCGTCGAGTTCCTGGCCAAGCCCTTCCGCGACCAGGATCTGATCGACGCCGTCCACACCGGCATCGAGCGCGACCGCGACCGCCGCCGCACCCTGGACGCGCTGTGCGACCTTCGCGAACGATTCCGCAGCCTGACCCCGCGCGAGCGGGAGGTGATGCGGCTCGTCGCCGCCGGGCAGCTCAACAAGCAGATCGCCGCCGAACTGCAGCTCAGCGAGATCACCGTGAAGGTCCACCGCGCCAGCGTGATGCGCAAGATGCAGGCGCGGTCCCTGCCCGATCTGGTCCGCATCGCCGACAAGGTGACCCTCGCCGGCGACGCCTGACCGGTCCCGGCTTACGTCCCCTTGATGAAGGCGAGCACGTCGGCGTTGAAGCGGTCCTGGTGGGTGGCCGTCAGGCCGTGCGGCGCCCCCTCATAGACCTTGAGCGTCGCCTGCGGCGCGATCTCCACGGCGCGGCGGGCCGCCGCGTCGATGGGCACGATCTGGTCGTCGTCACCGTGGATGAGCAGCGTCGGGAGCGCCATCTTCCTCAGATCCTCGGTGAAGTCGGTTTCCGAGAACTGCTGGATGCAGTCGTAGGCGCCCTTGATCCCGGCCATCATGCCCTGCAGCCAGAAGGATTGCCGCAGCCCCTCCGACACCTTCGCCCCGTCCCGGTTGAAGCCGTAGAAGGGCATGGTCAGGTCCAGGAAGAACTGCGACCGGTCGTCGTAGGTGCCCTTGCGGATGCCATCGAAGACCTCCATCGGCAGGCCGCCGGGGTTGGCCGCGGTCTTCAGCATGATCGGCGGCACCGCCCCGACCAGCACGGCCTTGGCAACCCTCCCGGTGCCGTGGCGCCCGATGTAGCGGGCGACCTCGCCGCCGCCGGTGGAATGCCCGATCATCACCGCGTCGCGCACGTCGAGCGCGTCGAGCAGTTCCGCCAGATCGTCGGCGTACTGGTCCATGTGGTTGCCGGTCCAGGTCTGGTCGGAGCGGCCATGGCTGCGCCGGTCGTGGGCGATGACCCGGTAGCCCTGCTGGCCGAAGAACAGCATCTGCCCGTCCCAGGCGTCGGCGCTGAGCGGCCATCCGTGCGAGAAGACCACCGGCTGTCCGCTGCCCCAATCCTTGTAGAAGATGCGGGTGCCGTCCTTGGTGGAAATCGTGCTCAACTCTCCCTCCTTTTTCGGGCGCGCGAAAGGTTCCGCGACGGGATCGGCCAAGCGGATGAAGGCCGCTCCATGAATGGCGCGGATCGTTGTCTTCCTCACAACTTTGCCGGAGGCGGGCCGGCGTGGATACTATACGGAGGTATCGGTGGACCGGATGCATCGGCGGGCTGCCCGCGCGCCGGGTCCGAACCGCGGCTGCCCGCGGCCCCCGTCCTCACCACACGGGAAGGTTTCCTTGGAAATGCCGACATCCGCATGGACCGTTTCGCAAGCCCGGAAGAAACGCGAGCCCTCGCGGGCATTTCTCGCCGAACAGTAGAAATGTTTCGTTTTTTCAATCAGTTCTGGTGCCATTCATGAGGATTTGCTGTCCTTTGCGTCTTCCGAAGCGGCGCAGCATCGTTTATCTTCGGCTGACGGTGGGCACAAAGCCTATCCATCTGGGAAATAAGCTCACGGTTTCTTGGAGGAGTAGAGCTTGCGGATGCTCGTCGCCGTGGCCGATGAATTGCGCCGGCAGAGCCGCAGCATCATCGTCCGTCTTATGCTGTTTGGACTAGCTCTGGTCTTCGTCGGCGCCTGCGCACGCATCTGGGTCCTGTCATCCTTCTTGGAGGACAAGATCAACAACCTTACCTCGTCCCAGCAGCAATCGACGGCGTCCTACGTCGCCCACGACATCGACGAGAAGATCAAGGCGCGGCTCGATCTCCTGCGCCGCGCCGCCGGAAGCCTGCCATTGGCAGTCCTCGACGATCCCACGGCCCTGCGCGACTGGCTGAAACGGCATCAGGACATCGCGCCTTTGTTCTCGCGCGGGCTGATGGTCGTCCGGCCCGACGGCCACGAGGTCGTCGCCGATTATCCGGAACGGCAGCGGTCGCCGGATTTCGACGTCTCAAGCCGCGATTGGTTCCAGGCGGCGCTGAACTCCCGCGAACCGGTGATCGGGCGGCCCGCCCGCTCCTCCCTCGACGACGAGCCGATGGTGGTCATGGCAACAGCGGTCACCGACGCCGCCGGACGCCCAGTCGCGGTCCTGAGCGGCGCCACCGCCCTGTCGTCCCCGGGCTTCCTCAATCTGGTGCAGGGGAACCGCATCGGGCGCAGCGGCGGCTTCCTTCTGGTGTCCCCCCGTGACAGGCTGTTCGTGTCGGCCAGCGATCACAGGATGATCCTCACCGCGACCCCACCGGAGGGGGTGAATCCGCTGCACGACCGGGCCATGGCCGGTTACCGCGGCACCGGCGTCACCGTCAACGCGGCGGGGGTGGAGGAATTGTCGGCCATCGCCGCGGTCCCGACGGCGGACTGGTTCCTGGTCGCCCGGCTGCCCACGGCGGAGGCCTTCGAGGGGGTGCGCGATCTCCAGACCTTCATCGCCACCAACAGCCTGATGATCGCCGCCTTCGCCGCGACCGTGCTGTTCATCGGCATGCGCCGCTTCTTCCGCCCGCTGACCGAGGCGGCCAAGCGGATGCACCAGATGGCCGACGGGCATATGGAACTGGCGCCCCTGCCGGTCCACCGCATGGACGAGGTCGGGGAACTGGCGCAGGGCTTCAACTATCTGCTGGGCAAGCTGCGGGAGCAGGAGGCCGCCCTGCGGGCGAGCGAGGCGCGGATGGCCCACATGGCCCACCACGACGCGCTGACCGGACTGCCGAACCGCACCATGTTCCACGACCGGCTGCAACAGGCCATCGACCGGGCGGAGCGCGGCGGCACCCTGTTCGCCCTGCTCTACATCGACCTTGATGGCTTCAAGCCGATCAACGACACCCACGGCCACAGCCGGGGCGACGAGGTGCTGCGGGTGGTGGCGCGCCGCCTGTCCGGCCTGCTGCGCAAGGCCGACCTGATCGCCCGCATCGGCGGCGACGAGTTCGCCATCATCCTGGAAGTGGAGGTGACCCCCGCCGGGGCGGAAACCGTCGCCGACAAGTGCCGGACGGCGCTGGCGGAGCCCATCCTGATCGACGGGCTGCGGCTGCCGCTCGCCCTGTCGATCGGCGTCGCCGTCTACCCGCAGGACGGGCGGGACGCCCAGCAGCTCATCGTCCACGCCGATCAGGCGATGTACGCGGTCAAGCGGGGCGCCGCCCGCGTCCCGGCCCTGTAGGAACGCCCGCTCAGTGGCAGCCTGAACCGCCGCCGACCGGGCCGCAGCCCTTGCACCCGCCGCCGCAACCAGCGCCCTTCGGCGCGGCCTTGCCCAGGAGGCGCGCGCGCAGCCCGGCCGGCAGGATCAACCGCCACACCGTCCACGCCGCGGCCAGCGCCACCACCACCGCGACCAACAGATCCTGCCACATGGCCGTGCCCCCCTCTTTACAGCAGCGCAGACGCGACGCGGTAGGTGATGAAGCTCGCCCCGTAGGCCAGCGTGATCATGTAGGCGAACATCACCGCCGGCCAGAACCAGCCGTTGGTCTCCCGCTTCACCACCGACAGGGTGGCGACGCATTGCGGGGCGAAGACGTACCAGGCGAGCAGCGACAGGGCGGTCGGCAGGCTCCAGGAGGCGGCCAGCGCCCCGGCCAGCGAGGATTGCAGCGCGTCGCCGCTCTCGCTCAGCGCGTAGATCGTGCCCAGCACGCCGACTGCCACCTCGCGCGCCGCGATGCCCGGCACCAGCGCCACGGCGATCTGCCAGGTGAAGCCGATGGGCGCCAGCAGCGGTTCCAGCGCGTGGCCGATCATGCCGGCGATGGAATACTGGATGGCCGGCTCGGTCGCCCCCTCCGGCGCGCCGGGGAAGCTCGCCAGGAACCACATGACGATCATCAGCGCGAAGATCGTCGTGCCCGCACGCGCCAGGAAGACCTTGGCCCGCTCGAACAGGCCCAGCGCGATGTCGCGCGGGTTGGGCAGGCGGTAGGCCGGCAGTTCCATCAGCAGCGGCTCGCGCGCCCCCTTGAACACCGTGCCCTTCAGCACGAAGGCGACGGCCAGCGCCGCCAGGATGCCGGCGGCGTAGAGCGCGAACATCACCAGCCCCGGCAGCCCGACCAGCCCGCCCAGCAGCGGACGGTCCGGCACGAAGGCCGCGATCAGCAGCGTGTAGACCGGCAGCCGGGCCGAGCAGGTCATCAGCGGGGCGATCATGATGGTCGCCAGCCGGTCGGCGCGGTTTTCGATGGTGCGCGCCGCCATGACGCCGGGCACCGCGCAGGCGAAGCTGGACAGCAGCGGGATGAAGGCCCGCCCGTGCAGCCCCACCCCGCCCATCAGCCGGTCCAGCAGGAAGGCGGCGCGGGCGAGATAGCCGGTCGCCTCCAGCACCAGGATGAAGAAGAACAGCACGAGGATCTGCGGCAGGAAGATGACCACGCTGCCCACCCCGGCGATGATCCCGTCGGTCAGCAGGCTGCGCAACGCGCCGTCCGGCAGGGTGGCGGCCACCCAGTCCTTGAGGCCGCTGACCGCGCCGTCGATCAGGGTCATCGGCGCCTCGGCCCAGGCGAACACCGCCTGGAACATCAGGAACAGCACGAGGAACAGGAAGGCCAGCCCGAACACCGGGTGCAGCAGCACGGCGTCCACCCGCCGGGTCGCCAGCGGCGGCAGGCCGGCGTCGGCCACACAGCCGGCCAGCAACCCCTCGACCTCCTGGTGGTAGGCCCGCAGGTCGCGCGAGGAAGGCTCGCTCCAGCCGCAGGGTGCCGGGTTCTCCGCCGCGTCCGCCGCCATGGCCATGGCGCCGTCGATCTGCTCCAGCAGCGGCTGGACGCCGCCGCGGCGGATGGCGACGGTCGGCACCACCGGCACGCCGAGGGCGGCGGACAGGGCCGCCGCGTCGATGCGGCAGCCGCGCTTCTCCGCCGCGTCCATCATGTTCAGCGCCAGGATGATCGGGCGGCCCAGCCGCTTCAGCTCCACCACCAGCCGCAGGTTCAGGCGCAGGTTGGTGGCGTCGGCGACGCAGACCAGCAGGTCGGGGCTGTCCTCGTGCGAGAAGCGGCCCAGCACGACGTCGCGGGTCACCTCCTCGTCGGGGGAGCGGGCGCGCAGGCTGTAGGTGCCCGGCAGGTCGATCACCTGCACCCGGCGGCCGAGCGGGCTGACGAAATGCCCGATCTTCCGTTCCACGGTGACGCCGGGGTAGTTCGCCACCTTCTGGCGGGAACCGGTGAGCGCGTTGAACAGGGCGGTCTTGCCGCAGTTCGGGTTGCCGACCAGCGCGATGCGCGGCGGCAGGGCGGAGTCCAGGACCGACATGGCCGGATGTCCTTGCAGGAGGTCGCTTTGAAGGAGGGTGGCGGCGCCGCGGGTCCGATGGCGGGCGTCAGGCGGCGGGCGCCACCAGCACGGCGCGCGCCTCGGCGCGGCGGAGCGCCAGCGTGTGCTCGTTCACCCGGATGGCGATGGGGTCGCGGCCCGGAAAGGCTTCGTGCAGGACCTCGACGTGGGAGCCTTCGACCAGCCCCATCTCGATCATGCGCCGCTCCAGCTCCCCTTCGGGAAGGGTGGTGACGACCCCCCGCTCATCGACACCGGTCACGCGGGCGCGCTCGCCCTTCTTCAACTCGCCCAAATGCCGTCCGCCGGGGGACTGGCCCGTTTCGGGGGTGGGATGACCGCTCATGGCTGCACCTGATCGCACCGGGAGGTGGGGGGCGCGTTCCTGTCCGCCCCTCTTCGCCGTGAATGATCCTGCGAAGCGTTCGCACTCGTCCAGCCGTCTAAATGTCGCAGGAGCCTTGTAAAATGAGCGTATCGGCCCTACTGCGACTAGGGCTTTGCGGGGGCTGCACCGCTCTTCGCGTCGCCCTTGGCCGCCGGTGCGGGCGCCGGTGCTTTGGCGGAGCGGTCGAGGTTGGCCTGCGCCGTCTTCGCCGCCGCGCTGTTCGGCGTGTTGCGGACGATCTGGCTCCAGTCCTCCCGCGCGCCCGGCAGATTCCCGGTCTGCGCCTTGATGGTGGCGCGCAGCAGCAGGGCGTCGGGATCGCCGGGGCGCAGTTCCAGCGCGCGGTCGATGTCGGCGACGGCCTGCCGGTCGTTGGCCAGCGCCTTGTGGGCGGCGGCGCGGTAGAGATAGGCCTCGGCCCGCCGCGGGTCCTTCTTCAGCGCCGCGTCCAGGTCGGCCACGGCGTCCCAGAAGCGCTCCGTCTCGGCCCGCGCGATGGCGCGGTCGATCAGCAGATCCACATCGTCCGGCTGGAGCGCCAGGGCGCGGCTGTAGGCCCGCTCCGCCCGCACATTGTCACCGGCGCGCAGCCACGCCCAGCCGGCCCGTCCGAGGATCGAGGCCCCGGCCTTCGGGTCGTCCTTGCCCAGCACCGGGGCCAGCTCCTCCAGCCGCGCCCCGGCGGTGGTGAAGTCGCCCTTGTGGAACAGCGCCAGCGCCTGGCACAGCCGGGCATGGTCGCCGCCGCCGCGGTTCAGCCAGGTCTGCGCGCTCTCCAGCGCTTCGGCCGGGCGCTTTTCGGCGAGAGTCAGGCAGGCCTGGAATTCCCGGTTGTGATCGACGGCGGGAGCGGCAAAGGCCTGAATGGAGAAGGCGGGGCCGGCGGAAAGGAGCGCCAGCGCGGCCGTGATGAGGTAAGCGTTGCGTCGGTTCATGGCGGCCTTACACTCCGTCATTGCCGCTTCCGACGCAAGGACCCCGCAAGACATGGCTTCACCCCGTCTGTTCGTCTTCGGCCTGGGCTTCACCGCCCGCGTGTTCGCCGACCGGCTGAAGGCCGAGGGCTGGCGGATCGCCGCCACCTGCCGCGGCGAGGACAAGCGCGCCACCCTGGAGGCGCAGGGCATCGAAGCGTTCCAGTTCGACCGGGGCCGCCCGCTGGAGGACGCCCGCGCGGCGCTCGCCGGCACCACCCACCTGCTGGTCAGCGTGCCTCCCGACGAGCGGGGCGACCCGGTGCTCGACCAGCACGCCATGGATCTGGCGGACCTGCGGACGCTCGACTGGGCCGGCTACCTCTCCACCACTGGGGTCTACGGCGACACCAAGGGCGAATGGGTGGGCGAGGCGGCGTGGCTGCGCCCGACCGGCGAGCGGCAGAAGCGCCGCGTCGAGGCGGAGCGCGGCTGGCTGAACCTCTACCGCCAGTACGGCGTGCCGATGCATCTCTTCCGGCTGGCCGGCATCTACGGGCCGGGGCGCAGCGCGCTGGACAACGTGCGCGACGGCACCGCCCGGCGGGTGGACAAGCCCGGACAGGTGTTCAGCCGCATCCATGTGGAGGACATCGCGGCGACGCTGCGCGCCTCGATGGACAAGCCGACGCTGGGCGCGGTCTACAACGTCGCCGACGACCTGCCCTCCCCTTCCCACGAGGTGGTGAGCTACGCCTGCGGCCTGCTGGGGGTCGAGCCGCCGCCGCTGGTGCCTTTCGAGGAGGCCGGGCTGTCGCCGATGGCCGCCAGCTTCTACGCCGACTGCCGCCGGGTGAAGAACGACCGCATCAAGCGCCAGCTCGGCGTCGAACTGACCTACCCCGACTACCGCGCCGGGCTGGACGCGCAATTCGCGGCGGAGAGCGGGCGGTAGAGTCGCGGCGACGCGAATCGCATGCCCTCCCGCCCTGGGCGCATTCCCCCTACGGCGGCACCCCGCGGGGGCGTCACGGGCCTCCGGATGGGCTGGAATCGTCGTTTCCGGCGACCGCCTGACCGCGCCGAACGAATTTGGTTCGGCAAAACCGACGTTGTGGTATCATGCGCCCCCGTTCCGGCCCGCTGGATTGCGGCCGGACCGGCATGGGTACGCCTGCGAATCGCAAAAAACACGACCTGCCGAGACGACGACCAGCATGAACATCATCATCGAACGCGCCGCCCTTCTCCGGTCCCTTGGTCATGTGCAGAGCGTGGTGGAGCGCAGGAACACCATCCCCATTCTGTCCAACGTGCTGCTGCGGGCGAGCGACGGCGAGCTGTCGCTGGCCGCCACCGACATGGACCTGGAGATCGTCGAGACGGTCCCGGCCACGGTGACCCGCGCGGGCGGCACCACCGCCCCGGCCCACACGCTGTACGACATCGTGCGCAAGCTGCCCGACGGCAGCCAGGTGGAGCTGGACATCGGCGGCGACGGCACGATCCTGACGCTGCGCGCCGGCCGCTCGCAGTTCAAGCTGTCCTGCCTGCCGGTCGACGATTTCCCGCAGCTCTCCGGCGGCGACCTGCCGCACCGCTTCGACCTGACGGCGGGCGACCTGCGGGCGCTGGTCGACCGCACCCGCTTCGCCATCTCGACCGAAGAGACGCGCTACTACCTCAACGGCATCTACCTGCACGCCGCCAAGGCCAAGGCCGGCGGGGCCGAGCTGCCGGTGCTGCGCGCCGTGGCGACCGACGGCCACCGTCTGGCGCGGGTCGAGATGCCGCTGCCGGAGGGGGCCGCCGGCATCCCCGGCGTCATCGTTCCGCGCAAGACCGTGAACGAGATCCGCAAGCTGATCGACGAGGCCGCCGACCGCATCGAGCTGTCGCTGTCGGACAACAAGATCCGCTTCGCCTTCGATTCGGTGGTGGTGACCTCCAAGCTGATCGACGGCACCTTCCCGGATTACGAGCGGGTCATCCCGGTCGGCAACGACAAGACGATGGAGGTGGACGCCAAGCTGTTCGCCGCCGCCGTGGACCGCGTCGCCACCATCTCCACCGAGAAGAGCCGGGCCGTGAAGCTGTCGCTGACCCGCGGCACGCTGACCCTGTCCGCCACCAGCCCCGAGGCCGGCAGCGCCACCGAGGAGCTGGAGGTCAATTACCAGGAAGGCCCCCTGGAAATCGGCTTCAACTCTCGCTATCTGCTTGATATCACGCAGCAGATCGAGGGCGAGGGCGCGCGCTTCTCGCTGGCCGACGCCGCCTCGCCGACCATCGTGCGCGACGTCGCCGACTCCACGGCCCTTTACGTGTTGATGCCGATGCGTGTGTGACCGGTCCGGACGGATCGGCGCTTTTCGGGCCGACGCGCTCCGGACCCCGTGTCTGACGGGGTGCGGCGGCCCGGCCCCCGCATCCCGGATCGGACGCTTTGCTCGACGCCAGACAGACTTCGCCCTACCCCGCCCCCGTGGTGGACACCCCGGCCGCTTTGGCGGTGACGCGCCTGACCCTGACCCGCTTCCGCGGTTATGACAGTGCGCGCCTGGAACCCGACCACCGCCCGGTGGTGCTGACCGGGCCGAACGGCGCCGGCAAGACCAACCTGCTCGAAGCGGTCAGCTTCCTCGCCCCCGGACGCGGCCTGCGCGGCGCCAAGCTGTCGGAGGTCGAGCGGATCGGCGGCAGCGCCGGCAATGGCACCAGCGCCGGCTGGGCGGTCGCCGCCGTTCTGGACACCCCCACCGGCCCGGTGGAGATCGGCACCGGCCGCGAGATCGGCCCCCAGGCGGCGTCGGGCGCCGAGCGCGACCGCCGCGTCGTCCGGGTGGACGGTCACCCCGCCAAGGGCCAGACCGTGCTGGCCGAGCATGTTGCCGTCGTCTGGCTGACCCCGCAGATGGACCGGCTGTTCCTGGAGGGCTCCAGCGGGCGCCGCCGCTTCCTCGACCGACTCGTCTTCGGCTTCGACCCCGCCCACGCCGGCCGGCTCAGCCGCTACGAGCACGCCCTGCGCGAGCGCGCCCGCCTGCTGCGCGAAGGGCATCGCGGCTGGAACGGCGACGAAGGCTGGCTGAGCGGGCTGGAGGACCAGATGGCGACCACCGGAGTCGCCGTTGCCGCCGCCCGCCGCGACGTGGTGCAGCGGCTGCGCGCCGCCTGCGGGCGGGCCGTCGGCCCCTTTCCCGGCGCCGACCTGACGGTGCAGGGCACGGTCGAGCGCTGGCTCGACGACGGTCCGGCGCTGGCCGCCGAGGACGCGCTGCGCCGCTCGCTGCGCGACAGCCGGCGCGCCGATTCGGACGGCGGAGGGGCCACGCTGGGGCCGCACAAAAGCGACCTCGCGGTGCGCCACGCCCAGAAGGACATGGCGGCGGCGCTCTGCTCCACCGGGGAGCAGAAGGCGCTGCTGATCGCCATCATGCTGGCCAACGCCCGCCTTCTGGCGGCGGAGCGCGGGGCCGCCCCGCTGCTGCTGCTGGACGAGGTGGCCGCCCATCTGGACCCGCAGCGGCGCGAGGCGCTGTTCGACGAGATCCTGGCGCTGGGCGCCCAGGCCTGGATGACCGGCACCGACGATTCGGTCTTCGGGCCGCTCGGCGGCGCGGCCAAGCGCTTCCACATCGAGGATGCGACCGTGACCCCGGCCTAGCGATTGAAAAGGCCCCCGAAAAAGGGCTGAAACGCCCAGAAAATCACCTACCGAAGTACGGTATTCCGCCGAAACCCAACGCAGTCTGCTATAGTCGAGCCATGGCACAGGAAGCACTGAAGAACGACCTCCCGCAGCAGGATTACGGCGCGGAATCGATCACCGTCTTGCGCGGGCTGGACGCCGTGCGCAAGCGTCCGGGCATGTACATCGGCGACACCGATGACGGTTCCGGACTGCACCACATGGTCTACGAGGTCGTGGACAACGCGATCGACGAGGCGCTGGCCGGCTACTGCGACGCGGTCGTGGTGCAGCTCAACGCCGACGGGTCGGTCACGGTGCGCGACAACGGCCGCGGCATCCCCACCGACATCCACTCCGAAGAGGGCGTGTCGGCGGCGGAGGTCGTGATGACCCAGCTCCACGCCGGCGGCAAGTTCAACCAGAACTCCTACAAGGTGTCGGGCGGCCTGCACGGCGTGGGCGTGTCGGTGGTGAACGCCCTATCGGAGACGCTGGAGCTGCGCATCTGGCGCAACGGCCGCGAATGGTTCATGCTCTTCCGCCATGGCGTCGCCGATGCCCGTCTGGCCGACGTCGGCCCGGCCCCGATGGTGGACGACGGCAACGGCGGGCAGAAGCCGCTCTCCGGCACCGAGGTCACCTTCCTGCCGTCCAAGGACACCTTCACCAACACCGAATTCGACTTCGCGACGCTGGAGCACCGGCTGCGCGAGCTGGCCTTCCTGAACTCCGGCGTGCGGCTGGTGCTGACCGACGCCCGCGGGGTGGAGCCGAAGGTCCAGGACCTGCACTATGAAGGTGGCCTGGAAGCCTTCGTGAACTGGCTCGACCGCTCCAAGGTGCCGCTGCACAAGCCGGCGATCTCGATCAAGGCGGAACGCCCGACCGAGCATGGCGGCGTGGTCACCGTGGAATGCTCGCTCCAGTGGAACGACAGCTACCACGAGACGACCCTCTGCTTCACCAACAACATCCCGCAGAAGGACGGCGGCACCCACCTCGCCGGCTTCCGCGCGGCGCTGACTCGGGCGATCAACAACTACGCCAACGAGTTCGGGCATCGCGAAGAAGGAGAAGGTCAACCTCTCCGGCGACGACGCGCGCGAGGGGCTGACCTGCGTGTTGTCGGTGAAGGTCCCCGACCCGAAATTCTCCAGCCAGACCAAGGACAAGCTGGTCTCCTCCGAAGTCCGCCCGGTGGTCGAGGCGGTGGTCGGCGAATGCCTCGCCCAGTATTTCGAGGAGCATCCGGCGGACGCCAAGCGCGTCGTCCAGAAGGTGGTCGAGGCCGCCGCCGCCCGTGAGGCCGCCCGCAAGGCGCGCGAGCTGACCCGGCGCAAGGGTGCGCTCGACATCGCCTCCCTGCCCGGCAAGCTGGCCGACTGCCAGGAGCGCGACCCGGCGCTGTCCGAACTCTTCATCGTGGAGGGCGATTCGGCGGGCGGCTCGGCCAAGCAGGGCCGGTCGCGCCAGTTCCAGGCCATCCTGCCGCTGCGCGGCAAGATCCTGAACGTGGAGCGGGCGCGCTTCGACAAGATGCTGTCCTCGGCCGAGATCGGCACGCTGATCGCCGCGCTGGGCACCGGCATCGGGCGCGACGAGTTCAACCCGGACAAAACGCGCTACCACAAGATCATCATCATGACCGACGCGGACGTGGACGGCAGCCACATCCGCACGCTCCTGCTGACCTTCTTCTTCCGGCAGATGCCCGAGTTGATCGAGCGCGGCTACCTCTACATCGCCCAGCCGCCGCTCTACCGCATCAAGCGCGGCAACGCGAAGGAGCGGTACCTGAAGGACGACCGGGCGCTTGAGGAGTATCTGATCGAGGCGGCGCTGGGCGACCTGTCCGTGCGCCCCGCCGACGGCTCCCTGCTGAACGGCGAACCGCTGCGCGAGATGGTCGAGCAGGCCCGCGGCGGCCGCCTGCACATCGAGACGCTGGCCCGCAAGGCCGGCAACCTGTCGGTGGTGGAATCGGCGGCGGTGAGCGGCGCCCTGTCGGTTGCGTTGTCGCAGGACACCGCCCAGGCGCAGCAGGCGGCCGAGGCGGTGGCCGCCCGGCTCAACGCGCTGGACGTGGAAGGCGGCTGGCGCGGCGAGAGCCTGCTCCAGGGCGGTTACGCGCTGGTGCGGACGCGCCGCGGCGTGACCCACCGCCACCATCTGGACGCCGACCTGCTGAAGAGCGCCGAGGCGCGCAAGCTGGACGCCATCGCGGCGGACCTGAAGCGCGTCTACGCCGAGCCGGGCCGCGCCTTCGAGAAGCAGAAGGAGAGCCGCAGCCTGACCGGCCCCGTCGCCCTGTTCGACACGGTGATGGAGTTGGGCCGCCGCGGCGTGACGATCCAGCGCTACAAGGGCCTGGGCGAGATGAACCCCGACCAGCTCTGGGAAACCACGCTGGACCCGACCAAGCGCTCGCTGTTGCAGGTGAAGGTCAACCACGCCGACCAAGCGGAGGAGGTCTTCTCCACCCTGATGGGCGACATCGTCGAGCCGCGCCGCGAGTTCATCCAGGAGAACGCGCTCAAGGTTGCCAACCTGGACGTGTAAACAGGTGTTGTGGTCCTTAACGCAAAGCTTGAGGAACCTAACTCTATGATTGAGAAGTTTCACTCAATGATTGAGAAAGGCTGAGATCAAGCGAAGCTGGAACTTGACAGAACAGACGCAGAATGGGGTGGATCCAACCGGGTCCGCCCTTTTTCATAAAGCCCACGTTCCACACATGGAACTGGGGCTGGCGCCCTGCCCCATCAGTCCTTGAGACGCTTGCGCCGCGGCGGCTCGGCGCCCCCTTTCGATGATCAAGCCGGCCAACATGACGGGCGGGTGCGTCGCCAGAGCACGCGCCAAATCGACCACCATGGCAAGCGATGGATTGGAACGGCCGCGTTCCAAATCGCTGAGATAAGGCACGCTCATTCCGGCGCCGAACACGAGTTCCTTCTGGAAAAGGCCTCCTCGCTTTCTGTCCAGCAACGGGCGCCCCGTAACACTCGGCTGTGGGCCGACCAGTTCGGCCAAGGTCCAGCCCGATGCCGCACGCCCACCATTCCGGTGCCGCCCAACACCACGTTCGTGTTCAAATTCGCCTTCCTCCGTCCCACACGGGTGAAATCTCCCCGATCGCCCTGACGCGACAGACTGGCTATGCTAGAAACGTGCGAGGTTGCTTCCGGGACCACGGAATGGCCCGGGCGCGCGCCCTGATAACGCTGCGATAATCACGGCTATCGTCGGTTTATCGATGAACCTTATCGCCGTCGGGTAGTTCGTGCGAAAAGCCGGGTTCCAAGGGGTTCGACACCCAGCCTGCCCCCGTTTTGCAGACCGGATCGTGCGAAATGCGGGCAGTTCATGCGAAAAGCGTCCTCGGTTGGCCTTTGGCTCGCTTCTATGTCGTTGATCTGCCAGTGGTCCTTTCCGAACGAGAGCCGCTGTCACCGCCGCCAGATCCATCCCGCAGCTGGTTTCGTGCGGCTTTCGTCGCCTTCCGCGGCCTCCGACCAGCCAGCGGTCACTAGCGTTTTGTCGCGCCCCAGAACCGCTCAGGTGGGCTTTGATCGGTGGTGGTTTCGCCGTTCCCGGCCCTGCCTCCATGTTCATCCGGGTGATTGAAAGCTCCCGCAGCCGCTTACCTGCATTCATACGGCTGACGTTGTATCTATCCGCGACGTTCAATGAAGGCTTTCGCCAAAGCTTGTTTCAGATCCTCTGGACGAAAAGGTTTGTGCAGTAGCGTATACCCGCCCCGCTTCGCTTGTCGCAGCCGCTGTGGATCGGTATCGCCAGTGACCAGCACAGCCGGCACACGCTGTCCAACCGCTAGACGGATGGTGGAAATAGCTTCCAACCCAGTCTTTCGTTCGGCGAGGCGAAAGTCACTCACCACGATATCAGGAAAAATGCCTTCCATTTTTACACGGCTGACTGCCTCGGTGGCCGATTTGGCAGCGATGACTTGGCAGCCCAAACTTTCCAGGAACATGGAAAGCGCACCACGCTGCCAATCTTCATCCTCGATCACGACAATAGTGCGTCCGGCAAAATCAATCTGCGTCTGCACTTCCTTGGTTTCAGCGGGTTCAGTTTCAGCCTGTGCCAGTGGCACCTCGACGAAAAACATCGCCCCCTTTCCAAGCGTGGACTTTACACCAATGTGATGGCCCAGCAACCCCGCGGTCTTGCGCACGATGGCGAGGCCAAGACCAAGACCCTTGCGGCTGTTCCGCTCCGGATTGCCGATCTGGTAGAACTCCTCGAAAATGAGATCGATTTGGTCCGGCGGGATGCCAGGCCCGGTGTCCCAGACTTCCACCCGCAGTACGACACCGGACAGTCGGCAACCGACCAGCACTCGCCCTCGCTCCGTGTGAGCTATGGCGTTGCTGATCAGGTTGCGTAGAATGCGCTCGAGCAACAGCGGATCGCTGCGTACCGATCGGCGACACTCGGTGACGTCCAGGTTGATCCCCTTCCGCTCCGCCAAAGCCGACATCTCACGGACCAACCGTTTGACCACATTGCACATCCGGAATTCCGATATGGTCGGCTCGACGGTTCCGGCCTCCAGCGTGGCGATGTCGAGCAGACCATGGAGAAGGCCTTGGCCGGAATGCAGCGCCTCTTGCACGCGCTCCAGCAGCGCCAAGTTGTCCGCCTGTTCATGCAAGCGCTGGGCGAGCACACCGGTAAGCAATTCCATAGCTTGGAAAGGCTGGCGAAGATCGTGGCTGGCCGCAGCGAGAAACCGCGTCTTGGCGCTGTTGGCCCGCTGCGCCTCGGCCCGTGCGGCTTCGGCTTGAGCCAGAGCGCGGCGTCGTTCCAACTCGTGCATGACCAAATGGGCGAAATCGGCGAGGTCACCCTGCCGATCTGGGCCGAAATCCCAATGCGTTTGTTGATCGATCACGGTGAAGGTTCCGAGCAGATGCCGGTCTTCCGCGACGAGTGGAGCGCCAGCATAGAAACGGATATGAGGTGGGCCTGTCACAAGATCATTGTTGGCGAAGCGTTCGTCGGCCATTGCGTCGGGCACCACCATCACCCGCTCTTCCAAAATGGTGTAGGCACAGAAAGCCAGACGGCGCTCCGTACATGATATCTCCAACCCATAATGGGATTTGAACCACTGGCGAGTTTCGTCCACCAAACTGACCAGAGCAATGGGCATGCCGAAATAGCGGGCAGCAAGAGTGGTGATCCGGTCAAAAACCTCCTCAGCTGGCGTGTCGAGGACGTCGTATCTCTTCAACGCATCGAGCCGCGCAGACTCGTTGTCCGGCCGAGGTGGAGTGCTTGGGGCCAAATTTTGTCCTCCCTAGCTGTGTAACACTGGAGGGCGTAGCATTTCTCACTACACTGGGGGCAGTGTACTTTTGCTCTTCCTGATCTGCTCTCTGTTTCCTGGTCAGTTGGCTAAACTTGGTACGCCCGTCGAAGACCACATCCAATGATGGAGAAACGGTTAAGCCGCCCCAGGTTTGGCGCAGCCCCAATTTCCTGGTAAGGCGGTTATGCCAATGACCGGCTGAGATGGTGCGTTGGCGGCGTCTTTTCCGTATGCCTTGACACGTGGAGTGCCTTCGAATATTCCATATTTATGGAAATATGGAATTGGTTCCGCTGCCGGGTCTATTCCGCTGTGCTGGAGAAAGCCCAATGGAGAAGAAGGCGGTTCTGTCCGCGCTGACGGCGCTGTCGCAGGAGACGCGGCTGGACATCTTCCGCCTGCTGGTGCAGGCCGGCCCCGAGGGCCATTCCGCCGGGGCCATCGCCGAGGCGCTCGGCGTGGCACCCGCGACGCTGTCCTTCCACCTGTCCAACCTCACCCACGCCGGGCTGATCGTGCAGCGGCGCGAGAGCCGCTCGCTCATCTACTCCGCCGACTACGATCGGATGACCGCGGTCCTCGGCTTCCTGTCCGAGAACTGCTGCGGCCGCCCGGCGAACACCGCCGCCCGCGCACCGGTCTGTGCGCCGCCTCCGGAGGCGGTCAACACCGAAGACCAGGGAGAACCCGGTCATGAAACGCCTGCACGTTCACGTCGCGGTTGCTGATCTCCAGCAATCCGTCCGCTTCTACGCGACCCTGTTCGCCGCCGAACCGACCGTTCTCAAAGACGACTGCGCCAAGTGGATGTCGGCCAGCGAAATAACCTTTACTGAAGCCTTTTCGGCCCGAAACCTGGTCGCAATAACGTGAACTGGCGCGTGTCGCCGCCGCACCCTCGACCTCAATAACCTTTACCGGCGATCCCAATAACCTTGATTGGGGCTTGGCCGCAGGTCTGCCCTCCGGAGGCACGCGCCGCCGTTTGTCCATGCTGCCGGCCGCCCGGCCGTTGCCAGACCCGTGCACGATAATTGGGCCTATGGTGCACAAGGGGTGAGTTCACACCCCACCACAGCACGCGGTGTGATTTGAGCAACGACCTGACCGTGGTCGAGACCGCCCTGTTGGTTCCGTTGCAAAGTTTGATGTCGGGCGCGAAGAGCGCCGGTTGAAGGCTCTGCCTTATCGGTCGATGCGCACGACTCCGCGGCGGACGATCTCCTCCACCGACGGGAGCAGCCGCCGCGCCGGTTCCGGCAGCGTGGCCGCGGCCGGGCCGCCTTGCGGACGGCCGACGACGAGGCGCCCGACCATGCCGGCTTCCTCGTGCGGAAGGCAGAAATAGTCGTAGACGCCCCCCACAATGAGGCGCAGCTCAAAGCTCTGGTCCGGCAGCAAATAGTCGGAGTGCCACGCCGCCGCCCCTTCCGGGATGCGCAACGGGTGGCCGTCGTTCACCGGGTGGTAGGCGGTGCTGGTGTGCGAGTTACCGGGATCGACGTTGATCCAGCGGATCGTCTGGCCGGGCTCGACCAGCACGCCGATTGGATCGAACCACACCTTCGAGCCGTCGGCGTTGCCGCGCATGTGAATCTCCACAGCCCCTTCGGCCCCTGCTGGTGGAAGCGGGCCGAGCAGCGCCAGGCCGGCGGCCCAGCCGCCGGCCTGCAGCACGGTGCGTCGCGTGATCATGTTACTTCGCCACACGCGCCTCGTCGGCCTCGGCGATATGCCAGAGGACGACGTGGTAATGTGGCTTCTCCACGCCCGGATGGCCGGCGTTGAAGTACATGTCGACATGATCGACCTTGCCGCCGGCGGTCTTCAGGTCGTCGAGCTTCTTCTGCGCCTGGAGGTCCTCGACCGGAACCATGTAAATGGTGCTGGCCAGCCGCCCGTCGCGGTCGTAGGCCAGGAAGGGGCCGACCGGCAGCGTCTTCGGGTCGACATAGAGCGTGCCCATGCCCGGCAGGAAGTCGGGCAGCTTCACCAGTTCGCTGACCTTCTTGTAAGCGCCGCCGGGCGGAGCCTTGTCCAGGCTTTGCGCCTGTGCGGGTACGGTAGCCATGGCGAAGGCTCCGACGACCAGGATGGTGCGGATCAGCATGTTTGTCCTCCCTTGATGAGGGCCCGACGCCGGGTCGGACCGATAGGTGTCACTCGCCGTCGGGCGGCGGTGCTGGCAGGCCCAGGCGGTCGAGCACCCGGGCGACGATGCGTGCGCAACGCTCGCCGGCAAACGGGAACACGCCAGCCAAGTCGGGCGCGAGCTGCTGCCGCAGGCTGTGGCCGAGCAGGCGGCGGGCGCGATGCAGGCGGGTTTTCACGGTATCGGGCGGGATGCCGAGGGCAACGGCCGTCTCCTCGACGCTCATCTGCTCAATCTCACGCAGCACGAAGACGATGCGGAACGGGTCCGGAAGCGCATCGATGGCACGCTCCAGCAGGCGCCGCGTCTCGGCGCGGGCGGCGTTCTCCTCGGGCGTCGCGACAGGCTGTTGGCTCCCTGGGAAGGGGATCACCGCGGCGCCCGCCGTTTGGCCGTCAGCGCCGCCCTCGTCCAACGCGGTCATGGGCCTTCTCTGCCGCAGCCGCCGCAGCGCCTCGTTGAGGACGATGCGGCCCAGCCAAGTCGCCAAGCTGGAATCCTCGCGAAACTGGCCGATGCGCGTGAAGGCCAGAATGTAGGCGTCCTGCACGGCATCCTCGGCCTCGGCGGGATCGCGCAGCACACTGCGGGCCATGCGGAAGAGCCGCTGGTTGTGCCGCTGCATCAGAATGCGGAAGGCGTTGGCGTTACCGCGCCGGATCATTCCGGCCAGTTCGAGGTCGCTGTACACCGTGTGCCGCCCGATGGCGTTTGCCTGGTCCATACCGCGCTCCCTGTCTTGTGGATTTGATCCACGACGTGACGATCAGGTTCCCGCGCAGACGGAGTGCCCATTCCGGATAGGAGGCGAAGTGGCAAGCCGCCGGCTCCGAAGCCGGCGTCCCATTTGCGACATGGCTCTGGTCGCGGTCGGCTCTGAGTGGATCGCTCGGATCAGCGCAGCGTGGACCCAAGGCACCAGGGGCGATGGCCCTTCACCCCACTGCCGTCAGCCAAGAGGTGCCTCAAGACGGCTCAACGGCATTCCGGATGGCCGCGCCCGAGCAACCGCCTCGGCTTCGCACTGTTACCTTTATCGCTGGGTGCGCTTACCGACCGAGGGACCAATGGGCGACGAGATGACTCCCGATGATTTTCTGCCCCCGGACGCCAGGGCACGCTTTGATCGCATTCGTGCAACGGCCCGAGAAGTCTTCGGCGACGACTACAAGGCTCGTGATTTCCTGGTGCGACCGCACCCGCAGCTCGAAAGTCGCCGACCCATGGCCCTCCTCCTCACCGAGGGTGACGAAGGCGTCAGGCGTGTCCAAGACATCCTGCGGGGTCATCGCACTGCTGCCAAGCGATAAGGATGTCCGGCTGGGTTCCCTTGTGCAACGTTAGCGACGGCTTCTGATCACGGAAGAAACGCACCCCAGAGACGAAGCGGATGGAGTCTGCCGAAAGAGACCCTGTCCGCTGCCCAAACGTTCCGTCCACGGACGCAATCCTCCCGCAACGCGGATGGGGACGACATGGTTATCGCAGGAAGGCCGGCGACTGGAGAAGGCCTCCGCGGCGCGGAGGATGGGTTACCGGGCAGCGCATGAGGGCAGGATGACACGGCCGACCGCGCTTGGATCACCCAGCACGCAGGCTGGTCCGCTTCCGCGCCGGGGCCTTGTCCTGTATTGGCCGGGCGTAGGAGGCTATGCGCACAGCCACGAGCGGGCCACCCATTTGGAAATCGCGCGACGGCTTGCTGCGCTCAAAGGGGCCGATGCCGCCGGGGAATTCGACCCGCACCGGCGTTACGCCGATCCGGTCTATCTCCTGCCGGCTTTCACCCTCGTGGGGACCGACGCGGCAAGCGCGCTCGGCATCCGGAGCGAGCATGACCTGTTCGGCGGTGTCGTGCCTCACCCCTTCGCTGCGACCAAGGCGATCACGCACCCGCTCGTCCGGTGCGACGCCTGCGCCCCAGCCGGCTGGTCGGCGGAGATGGGCCAGCGGGTCCGTCGGGTCGTCCTGCCGGGATTCACCGCGTTCAGCCACGGCGACGCGCTTGTCGCGGGTCGGCACCTCTTGAATGGTGGGGCGGTGCGCGTCAAGCCCGTCCAGGAAACCGGCGGCCGCGGACAGGCCGTCGTGGGCAATGACGTCGAACTGACGGCCGCTCTGGCCGCCATCGACCCCGCGGACTTGTCCCGGCACGGCATCGTGCTGGAGGAGCATCTCGGCGACGCCACGACGCTCAGCGTCGGTCAGGTGCGCGTGGCAAATCTTGTGGCAACCTATTACGGCGTGCAACGCCTGACCGTGGACAACAACGGCGCGGCGGTCTACGGCGGCTCCGACCTTACGGTCTGGAGGGGCGGTTTTGACACCCTGCTCGGCCTCGCCCTGCCGCAACCGGTCCGGCTCGCGGTGCAACAGGCCTGCGTCTATGACGCCGCCGCGACCGCGTGTTTTCCCACTTTTTTCGCCTCGCGCCGCAACTACGACGTCGTCCAGGGGGTGGACGTTCACGGCCGGCGGTGTTCCGGAGTGCTCGAACAGTCCTGGCGCGTCGGCGGGGCCAGCGGCGCGGAAATCGCGGCTTTGGAGGCGTTCCGGGCCGACCTGGACCTGAAGGCCGCGCGCGTCGCCAGCGTCGAGACCTATGGCGCCGATGCGGCGCCGCCTCCGGATGCGACCGTGTATTTCCGCGGTCGGGACGAGCGGGTGGGCTTCATCAGCAAATACGTGATGGCTGAACGGTTGGGAGTGGGAGACGCTCATGGCGACGAGGGATGAGGGCATCGACATCGCGGTGGACGACCAACGCATCGCCGGGACGTTGGTCACCCCGGCGGCGGCCATTCCGGGCTTCCTGTTCATCCACGGCTGGAGCGGCAGCCAGGAGCAATATCTGGCGCGGGCGCGCGAGATCGCGGCGCTCGGCTGCGTGTGCCTGACCTTCGATCTGCGCGGGCACGCGCGCACCGATTCACAGTTCGAGACCGTCACGCGCGAGGACAACCTGCGCGACGTCATCGCCGCCTACGACGTTTTGGCCAGCCAGCAGGGTGTCGATCCGGACAACATCGCCGTGGTGGGCAGCAGCTACGGCGGCTATCTGGCGACGATCCTCAGTTCGTTGCGTCCGGTCCGTTGGCTCGCGCTGCGGGTGCCGGCGCTCTACAAGGACGAGGACTGGCACGTGCCGAAGCGGCGGCTCGACCGTGACGAACTGGCGACCTACCGCCGTGGCGAGGTGCGCGCGTCGGAGAACCGGGCGCTGAAAGCCTGCGCGGCGTTCGCCGGTGATGTGCTCATCGTCCAGTCCGAGCATGACGACATCGTGCCGCATCCGGTCATCATCAACTACCGCAAGGCGTTTGAGCGGGCGCGGTCCCTGACTTACCGGATGATCGAAGGCGCGGACCACGGCTTGACGGACGAGGCGTGGCAGGAGGCTTACACCTCACTCCTCGTTACCTGGGCAGCGGAGATGGTGCTGGGCGCCCGGGAGGGAGGCGGTGCGTCGGCGGTGCACACACACCGCCAGCCCATGCCGCGCCGGCGGAAGCCGAGCCAGGCATAGTGCCCGCCTGCCGACATGCTCCCCCTTCCCCTTCCGCCACATCGGTGTCGATCGCTTTTGGCGAAAAGTGGTCGCCAATCAAGGTCTCAGTAAGGCGTCGGCCCTGGGAGTGCTTCGGTCGATGGAAACGCTGTTGACGGAGTGGAACCAGGAAACCGAAGCGAAGGGACCTCTCTATGCTCGTGCACATCATTGCCGATTATGGCCCCGCAGGCGATCTGGCCTTCGCGGAAGTCGTGCAGCGCATCAAGCTCCACCTGCCGGATGCCGAGCCGATCCTAACCCCGGTGCCCCCGTTCGCCACCCTCGCCGCCGGCTTCTGTATCGCCCAGCTCGGACTGAACGACGCGCCCGCCGGAACGATCATCTACCACAACGTCGCGCCGCGCGAGGACGCGGAAGAGGCTCGCGAGGCGAATGCCGGCGGGCGCCTTGCCTTCGCCCGCCTGCCCACCTTTCAATTACCCACATCCGGCAGCACCGCTGGTGACGGCAGTCTCCACCTCGAACGCGGGCAATCCACGGCCTGTTGACATCGCACGATGTTCGGGAGGTGCCGATGGCCACGGGAACCAACGCCTGGATCGACAATGAACTCGCTGGCTGCCACTTTGCCGACGAGCGGCTGGGGCGACGCTTGGGCACGTTGCTCGATCAGATGGCCGGGGCGATGGGCGACAGCATTCCCCTGGCCTGCCAGGACTGGGCCAACACCAAGGCGGCCTACCGGTTCTTCGCCAACGAGCGGGTGAGCGACGCGGACATCCTCTCCGGCCACTTCGATTCGACGCGCCAGCGGGTCGCCGCGGCCTCCGGCCCCATCCTGGCCATTCAGGACACCACGGAGTTCTCCTTCCAGCGTGAGCATCCCGAGAAGATCGGCCAGACCGTCCGGGTCAACAGTGGTCAGGACGAGGAGGGCCGGTTCCGCATGCACACCGTGTGTGGGCTGTTGATGCACGCCAGTTTGGCGGTCACGACCGAGGGTCTGCCCCTTGGGCTCGGCGCGGTCAAGTTCTGGACCCGGAGCAAGTTCAAGGGAACCGCCGCCCTCAAGAGAAGGATCAACCCAACGCGGGTTCCCATCGAGCAGAAGGAGAGTGTCCGCTGGCT
The DNA here is from genome assembly GCF_058780635.1 of Azospirillum sp. UENF 312511. Lineage (NCBI taxonomy): Bacteria > Pseudomonadati > Pseudomonadota > Alphaproteobacteria > Rhodospirillales > Azospirillaceae > Azospirillum > Azospirillum sp. UENF 312511. The sequence goes on from NZ_JBSNCG010000001.1 coordinate 1,705,836, forward strand.
GGAGAACCTGCGCCGGACCACGGAACTGTTCGGTGATCCGGGACGCTGCATCCACGTCGGCGATCGCGAAAGCGACATCTACGAGCTGTTTTGCCTGGCTCAGAAGATGGGCACGCATTTCCTGGTGCGAACCTGCGTCGATCGGCTCGCCCTTGGTGGCGATACGACCGTCGACGCCGTGATGGATGAGGTCGCCGTCCAAGGCGTGCATGCCGTTGCTGTCCGAGATGGCAAAGGTCACCTCGACACGGCGAAGGTCGAACTGACCTACCGTAGCCTGCGGATTTTGCCGCCGGTCGGAAAGCAGAAACGCTATCCGGCCCTCTCCCTGACGGTCCTGCGTGCCCGAGAACGTGACGCGCCCGCCGACCGGCCGCGCATTGATTGGAAGCTCCTCACCGATCTGCCCGTCCTCTCGAACGAGGACGCCATTGAGAAGCTCCGTTGGTATTCGGTGAGGTGGAAGATCGAGTTGTTTCACAAAATCCTGAAGTCAGGCTGTAAGGCGGAAGAGGCGCGCCTGCGAAGCGCCGACCGTTTGGTGAAGTTGATCGCCGTCTACTGCTTGGTGAGTTGGCGGGTCTTCTGGCTAACGATGATCAACCGATCGGCGCCGGACATTGACGCAGGGATCGTCTTCACCGAGCGCGAGCAGAAGATCCTCATTTTCCTGATCCCGAACAAGGCTCCAACCACGCCCGGCAGCAACACCCTGGGCATCTATCTCACCAAAGTCGCCAAGCTCGGCAGCTATCTCGCTCGCGGCGGTGATCCACCACCGGGAAACACTGTCATGTGGCGAGGCATGTCTCGCCTGATCGACATTGCATTGGGTTCGGAGATCGCGCCGCAGCTTGTGGGTAATTGAAAGTCGGTGAGCGCCACCTTGGCAAAGTAGGGTCCGGCGTCTGAGAGCCTGTTTGAGAATGCAGAAAATCCGCAGCATGTAGGGGAAATAACCTCAGTCCACCTACTGTATATTGTGTTCTGCACTAGTTCTCAAACAGGCTCTGAGAGCCCGTCCGAGAAGAAGTTGAATCGGATGAATCGGTTGTGATTCATGTGTGGACGACCGCCTCTGTGCAAGAAGAAAAGTGAAGTAATTAGCGAAGTGGTCGGATGCGGTCATGCGTCCGGCCTCTAGAGGTGCGGCGCTATTGACCGCGGGCCATGATGAGATTCGCGGATCAGGTCCCAATCAAAGTTGCGCGTTTGGAACGCATTGAATCACCCGGGCTTTTCTGATCCTCGGCTCGAACCGTATCGCCATCAATTCACTGTTCACCCTCACACATACTTGTTCGCGAATTTGTTAGACGAGATCACCTGACTCAGCGATCGAGAAGATAAGCGGTGGATAAGTCGCCCGCCGAAGCGCTCTCCAGCGCCAGCGTAGGCGGGCGACTTATCCACGGCGCCCGTTCCAGTATCAAGATCTCACGCTACCGCAGTAGCGGTGCGGGAGCTTCGGTAATCCTCGCCGCTGGTCAGCACCGCCCACGCGATGCGAGCCATCTTGTTAGCAAGCGCTACCGTGACGAGCCGGACAGGCTTGCGGTCGAGCATCCGCTTCAGCCATTCAGCGTCTCCTGGTGCTTTGGTCCGAGCGAAACGAATCACGCTGGTGGCGCCGATGACCAGGAGCCGACGGATCGAGCGGTCGCCGGTCTTGGTGATCCGGCCTAGCCTGTCCTTGCCCCCGCTGGAGTTCTGCCCTGGCACCAAGCCCAGCCAAGCCGCTAAGTGGCGTCCTGTTTTGAAGGCCGTCGGGTCGGTGATGGTTGCGGCCAGAACCGATGCTGTGATCGGGCCAATGCCAGGAATGGTGGCAAGCTTCCGGCTCCTCACGTTGGTCTTGTGCCAGGAAACGATCTGCTTCTCCAAACTCTCGATGCGGCTGTCGCAATTCTCGATTTGCCCAACAAGTTCTCGCAACGCGGTACGGGCCAGCTCGGGGAGAGCTTGTTCGTCCAGCCCCGCCATCAATGCGCTGGCGTTCTTTCGTCCCTGGGCCACGACGATGCCAAATTCCGCCAAGTGGGCGCGAAAGCCGTTGATCAGCATGGTTCGTTGGCGGACCAGGAGGTCGCGGGTACGGTGCAGCATCAGGACGGCCTGCTGATCTTCACTCTTTACCGGAACAAAGGCCATCTGCGGACGCGTCACCGCCTCGGCAATGGCCGCCGCATCGGTGGCATCGTTCTTCCGCCCACGCTGCACGTAAGCTTTGACGCGCGGCGGCGGGATCAGCCGGACCCGATGACCGAAGGCCAGTATCCGCCGGGCCCAATGATGAGCCGTGGCACAGGCCTCCATTCCCACCAGGCAAGGTGGCAACTCCCGAAAAAACCCCTCCACAGCATCCCGTCGCAGTTGGCGGCGGATCACCACCCGACCAGCCTCATCGACCCCATGAACCTGGAAGACCTGCTTGGCAAGATCGAGACCGACGGTGACAATGCTCATGTGGACGGCCCTCCCGTATGTGGCGACACGACACCGACCACCTTATGGCACTCAGATGCCGAGGGGCAGCGGTCGTCCACACCATCAAAGTCACCTCCAAGAAGGAGGTGAGGATGTGGACGCCGGAGAACCGAGAGCGCCATGATCGCAGCGGGCTGCGCTACCCGAGCGACCTGAGCGATGAGGAATGGCGGCTCGTCGAGCCGCTCATCCCGCCGGCGCGGCGTGGTGGGCGGCACCGCAGCGTCGATCTTCGGGCGGTGCTGAACGGCGTGCTGTACGTGCTGGAGACGGGTTGCCAGTGGCGCCACCTGCCAGGACTTGCCGCCGCGCAGCACGGTGCACGGTTATCTGCACCTGTGGGCCTGGGAGGGGACGTTGGAGCGCATCCACCATGACCTCTACCAGCGGGTCCGCGAGCAGGAAGGCCGCGAGGCCAGCCCGACCGTCGCTGTGCTGGACAGCAGAGCGTCCGCGCGGCGGAAAAGGGGGGTGTGCGGCGGACCCGGTCGGCTACGACGCGGGCAAGACGATCAAGGGCGTCAAGTACCACATCCTCGTCGATACGCTAGGCCTGCTCCTGAACGTCGCGGTTCATCGTGCCGACATCCAGGATCGCGACGGCACCGCCCTGGTCCTGGACAAGGCCACCCGCGCACTGTTCCCCTTCATCCGAGTGATCTTCGCCGACGGCGGCTACCAAGGGGACGTCGCGGCCGCCAAGGTGAGCGACGCCGGCGATTGGCGGCTGGAGATCGTCAAGCGCTCCGATCAGGCCAAGGGCTTTGTCGTGCTCCCGAAGCGGGGGCTGGGCGAACGAACGCTGTCATGGCTCACGCGGTGCCGCCGCCTCGTACGCCATTACGAGCAGTACCTCCGCACCTCCGTCGCCTTCATCCGCATCGCCATGATCCGTCTCATGCTCCGCCGCCTCGCTCGGAAATAATCTTTCAGGACAGACTCTCAGATGGCTTGCCACCATGAGGCCGGCACAGAGGCGGTGGTCCGTTGGAGTCGCCGCCTGACGCCGAACTACGCCTCTCGCACCCCGACGCTCTGTGCCGGTTGCGAGTCGTTCGCCGTTGCTCGCTGGCACTTGCCCTATTGGGTGTCGGGCGTCTTGGCAAACTGGTCCTTCCGCGTTTTCGGTGCGAGCATGCGCGTCTCGATCGGCAGCACGTCGCCTCCGCGCTGGGCAATGTTCGCCTGGATTTCATCCCACAGCTCTCGCTCATTCCGCAGCGAGTGGCGGATGTAAGACTCGACCAAGCTCTGGGCTGAAGTTCGCGATCAGGAAGCGGATGTTGACCAGCGTCTCGAACGCCAAGCGGCCGATGATGGCCGTAGTCTCACGCCATTCTTGGCACGTCTGACCGAGCAGCAAGGACAACAGCTTGAACTGCCACAGTGCAAACCACGCTGCTTGCCATGATGCCAAGCCGGCCACGCATTCCGGAATCGCCGACGCCCAGCTTTCAGCACGCAATACACTGCTCCCACAAGGCAGCCCAAAGACGACGCTTACGCTACTATCTGCTGGCATAATACAATTCCTCCGCGGGCACACTTGTTTGTCGAATTTCCGTTTTGTGCAAAACTTATAGTGGATGCTTTTGCGGGCCTGGGCTACGTTTCGCGGGAGGAAGGAGCGAGAGGCCATGCACGTAGCAGTAAGGGTTATGTTGCTCGTTGGAGTTCTCGCCACGCCTACATCGCCCTTGAACGCCAAGGAGATGCTCAGGACAAACGAGAGAATCTGGAGCGCCTTGACACCGGCAGAACGAACAAAAATCAGCGATACATACTTCGTAGACGTGGCCGCGGGTAGCCAGTTTGGCGTCCTCATCGACGCACAGGTTGTTGACGAATCTACGCCAAGCACGTCGGCGGGAGCCGCAATTGGCGAGGCTTACGGCTCAGCAACCTACATCGACCGCGCGTTCAAAGGATCAACTCCCAGTTACTCCGCGCGGGATCATGTGACCTCGTCTCTCCTGGGCGCGATCATCGGCAGCGCCATGGACCAACCGGCGCAGCGCAGATTTCGAATCCGGTACGTCGTGAGGGACTTGGCTGGCAACGTCAGCCAGATCGAGCAGATTAGTGATCAACCGTTCCGCCAGCCGGTAGGAGTCTGCGTCACCCTACCAGCTCTCACCATGACCACACAGAGCACGTGTGACACCGAGGTTGTGGTGTTCCGCGCACGATATTTGGCGACACCTGCTCCAGCGACGGGGAGCGGAAATGAGATCGTCACCCGAAAAGCGTCAAGCGTTACATCGGCGCCTGGAAGCTTCCAGGTAAAGCATAAGGAAGCAGAAACCATCCAAAATTCAAAAGACGCAGAGGTGCGCTGCCGGATTGGAACTGCCGGAGTCGTTTCGACAAGCGCTCAGAATTGTATCGATGCCGAAGGAGAAATCATTCGATGAAGAAGTTCACCGCATTATTTTTTGCCTGCACCGCTCTGGTTGCATGTCAGAACACATGGAATTACAAAGGAAAGTCATACACGAGTACGAACGAAGTCGTTGGGGTCATGGTTGCCGACCAAGATGCCTACACTTCTCAGATTAAGCCCCTCAATCGGCCTGTGACGGATAAAAACCTCGTCGTGGTGGTTCCGTCGCGCACGTACTTCATGGAGAACCATCTCAGGGTTCTTCGGGAGGGGACGCCAAACCTGACGATGGCCGCGATCGACGCAAACCCGGGGTTTGCCACCGGATATTCCGAATACATCAACCTGCCAAAGTGGATCGAGACGAAAAAAATTTACCCCGCGATCGAAGTAAAGGTGGTGGATGTGCCGACATCGATTCTGCCGGCCGATCAGAGCGATGTCCTTATCATGACGCTCACACCGAAGCTGGGGGCGCGTGATCAATGGTATTTCCACAGCGCCAAGAATGGCAAGCGAGCCATCCAAGGCGACAACGGCGTGGTTGAGTTGTTTGACCGCTGGGATTCCATGCTGGACGCGGTCAAGACGGCGGCCATGCAGTGACTCAGGCTTGACGCCATTCGTCATCTTTGTACCGCCGTCCATATTCTGATCAATCGATAAGGATAAGATGTGATGAAAAAGGTTGCTGTGCTGGCCGTGTCAATCCTCTTGGTCGCGGGATGCAACCAGACGACATACTGGTACAAGGACAAAAAGAACCTGAGCAAGGAGGAGTTTCAGCGCGTTTTTGTTGCGGATAGAGAAAATGACATGAGCAACATCAAACCGCTGACCAAGCCGGTCACGACTAGGCGGCTCCTTGTCGCCATTCCCAGTCGGTCAGGGTATTATGCAAACCGTTTGGCCGTCGCTCAGGCCGGCGCGCCGAACGCCACCGTGGCTGACGTAGAGGCGGTGCCGGCGAACGACAGTTGGTATTGGGACTACGCGAACATGCGCAGGTGGGTGGAAAGGAAAAATATCTACCCGGCCGTGGAAGAGAAAATTGTTGATAATCCTGGGGCTTTCCAGCCGTCCAACGATTATGACGTGCTTGCACTCACGGTACAGAGCAAGCCCGGCCAGAGGGACCAGTGGCATTATTACAGTCAGCGGAACGGCAAGCAGACTGTCTCACCTGACTCCTCGGCATCTGACACGTTGGCCAATTGGGAGTCGATGCTGGACGCTATTAAGGCTGCGGCGATCCAGTAGAAATGCCATAGGGGCGGAATTCTCCGCCCCTATGTTTTTAAAGCTGCTGAAGTTTTCTGCTCGTCAGAACCCTTCTAACACTACTTTGGCATTTTCTGGGTAACGGAGCGAAGTTGCGCCTGTTCTCGGGCTGAACCGCAAAGTTCGGCTGGAGGCGTTCATGTTGGAGGTGCGAAGCTGGGAAGCCGAGCTTTCGGACTGGCTGGAGCCTTTTCTGGAGGTGTTGGGGCACGCGGCGCGGCGGCGCTGGGCACCGATCTACCTCCGGGGACTGTTCGGGCGGACGGAGCGCAAGAGCATCCAGCCAATGGCGGCCGACCTGACGCCGGACGACTACGACCAGCTCCACAACTTCATCGCCAGCCGCGCCTGGGACAGCGCCGCGCTGGAAACGGTTCTGGCCGCCAAGGCCGATGCCCTGGTCGGCGGCCCGGACGCCGTGCTGATCATCGACGATGTCGCGCTGCCCAAGAAGGGCGAGCGCTCGGTCGGCGTTGCCCACCAGTATTGTGGGGCTCTGGGCAAGCAGGCCACCTGCCAAGCGCTGGTTTCCCTGACCCTGGCGCGCGCCGAGGTGCCCGTCCCCGTCGCCTTGCGCCTGTTCCTGCCGGACGACTGGGCGGGCGACGCCCTGCGGTGCCGGCGCGCCGGCGTCCCGGAGGAGTGGGCGTGTACGCGGACCAAGCCGGCCATCGCTTTGACGGAACTGGACCGCCTGGGCGGCTTGGGCGTGCGTTTCGGCACCGTGCTCGCTGATGCCGGCTATGGCAATGGCGCGGCGTTCCGCAAAGGGCGGAGCGACCGTCACATGACCTGGGTCGTCGGCGTGCAAAGCAACCAATCGGTCTATGGCATGGCCGTTCGGGAAACATGGCCGGTGGCGACGCGCGGACGACCGCGCAAGCGCGGCATCGCCAGCGAGAAGCCGGTCGCCGCCCGCAGCTTTCTGAAGCGCGTCAACGCTGTCCAGCGCGAGCGGGCATAGCGGATCGCCTTGGCCAAGTCGCCCTTGCGGGGGATGCGCACCAACGCGGTGTCGAGGAAGGCGGCCAATTCATCGAGAACAGGCCGGGCTTCCGCCTGGCGAACCCGGCGGCGTTCCTCGGCGGGCTGGCCGGTCAGGGGACGTTCGATGTCGAACAGCCTCCCGATCCGTCTCAGCGCGTCGGCGGCCAGCGGCGAATTGGTTTCGGCGTGCTCGTCGAAGAACTTCCGACGCACGTGAGCCATACAGGCGACCTCGGCGACAGCGGGCGGGCTGCCACCCGCAGCCTCATACAGGGCGTCGAACCCGGCATAGCCGTCGGCATGCAGGTGGCCGCGGAAGCCAGCCAGTTCCCGTTGCGGATGCTCGCCCTTGCGGTCGGGGGTATAGCGGTACAGCACCGCCGGCGGGCCCTGTCCGGCGTGCGGACGCTCATTGCGCAGGTAAACCCACAGCCGCCCCGTCTTGGTCGTGCCGCGCCCGGGGGCGAGCACCGGGACCGGCGTGTCGTCGGCGTGCAGCACCGAACCTCGCGGACATCCTCGCCCACTTGGCGCAAGGCGCCGCCGCAGGATGGGCAGGCATCAAACGGGGCGTGCACGATCTCGGTGCGCGGCAGGTGCTCCGGCAGCTTGCGCCGGCCGGCCTTGGCATAGCTCTCCGGCGAGGACGCCCGCAGCCCGGTGGAATCGGCCGGCATCCCTTCGGCAGCCGCTGCCGCCTCCAGGTCCTCCAACGTCAGTTCGAGCTGGTCGATCGCGCGGTCAATCCTCTCGGAGGAACGCCCGAATTGCATGCGCCGCAGCCGGGCCAACTGGACCTTGAGCTTCTCCACCTCCAACGCCTTGGCCACCAAGCCGGCCTTGGCGGCGGCCAACTCGGCCTCGCTGGCCTCACGGCACCGACGCTCGGCCGCCAGCTCCGCGGCCTGCGCGGCGATGATCGCGCGCAGCGTCTCGATGTCGGTGGGCAGCGGCTCGGCGGTGGCGGGCATGACCGGAGCCTACCCGATCGGCGGCTCCCGGAGGAGGATCGATGACCGTTCCGGCGCCGATCATCGGCGAGCGTGGCGGCCGGGACTCACCCTGCCATTTCCGGGCGCCACGGGCGTTGCGGGGCGCGCCAGTCCATGCCCTCGAACGATGGGCCAGAGCGATATCCCTAGCCGTAACGATGACGTGTCCATACCGGACGAAATCAGCGTGGTTGATCCCAGCCATCCGCTGTACGGGCGGCGTTTTCGGCTGCACACGATCACCAACGCGATGCGCACCTGCGGCTACGCCTTCGTGGAGTATCGGCCGGGAATCCTGTTGAAGCTTCCGATCACGGTGACGAGCCTGCGGCTCTCTCCGGAGCTTCGGCCCGCCGCGACCAAGCTGAGCGTCGAGGGATTGCGCGAACTGGTCGCCCTGGCCGGAGAGAGCGAGGGCGCATGCCCGTCAAGCCCGCCGAAGTCTGGCCCAGCCTGCCAGCCGCCCTCCGCCGGCAGATCGCCGATGAACTTGCCGCAGTCCTCCGGGAGGTGAGCCATGGGCTCCGAACTCGTGAAGCCACACCACCTGTCGCGCAAGGCGGTCATCTACGTCCGCCAGTCCACGCCTCACCAGGTGCTGACCAACCAGGAGAGCCTGCGCCTGCAGTACGCCCTGCGCGAGCGCGCCCATGAACTGGGTTGGTCGGAGGCCGAGATCGACGTCATCGATGCCGACCTCGGCCTGAGCGGCGCTGCGGCGTCCCACCGTCAGGGCTTCAAGGATCTGGTGTCGCGCGTCACCCTGGATGAGGTCGGCATCATCCTATCGCTGGAGGTGACCCGCTTGGCCCGCAACTGCTCCGACTGGTATCCGCTGCTCGACGTGTGCGGCTACCGGGAGTGTCTCATTGCCGATCGCGACGGCGTCTACGATCCTGGCACGGCCACCCGCTCCGCAAGGGCCGCGAGATCCCCGCGTTGGATATCCTGGTCGGCGCTGAACAGCCCGCCGAAGACGGTTGGAATGAGTTCGCGGCTCGACAGGATCCTCTGAAGCGTGCCTGCGACGGAGTCGGCGTGCCTGGTGAATTCCGCCCGTTGGACGTCCAGAGCTTGCTGCCGTTCCTGTCCGAAGACGAAGACCGTCAGCCCAATACCAACCAGCGCGGCAGCAAAGGAGGGAACGTAATGGCGGAGCGGCACGGATCGATGCTTCTAAGACAGGGGAAGACAAGGAGCTCCGCGGTTCTCCCGCCGGCCATGGCGCAGCGACGTTGACGCTCGCAGATCAAAGGTGCCAGCACAACAAGCCAAAGGGCCTATCCTGGTGGCAGGCCGTCCCAAGAGCGGTCGGGACCCGCGTTTGGGCCATCCGCCTGTGCCGACGGCTAGAGCAAGTTAGAACAAGCCAGAATCCGGCCGCTTGTCGGCACACGGCGAACACGGTCTTAAATCGTGTGTTGCGATCTCGCCGCGCGTCAGCGTGATCCAAACAGGCCAAGGATGACGGTCAGAACCGTTGGCAGACGTTCGGCCGATGGCCAAGGCAACCCACGCGGCGACCACCACTCCAAATTCTGCACCGGCATCATCAGCGGGCGTGGCTCGGGGCTCGTGGACACCGGCTGCTGAGACGAGACCTCCGGAGCGATTCCGGCGGAAGCAGCGGAGGAGGCGTCCCATCGCACCATCCGCAACTCGAATGGCGGGAGGATTTCCTCCGGCGTCACCAGAAGTCCGTATCGTCGGAACCAAGCTCCCACGTCCAATCGGCTGGTGATCATCGACAGTCCAACCGACACGACGAGCCCCGTCAGCACGGGCAGCAGCCACCATGCGAAATCGGGTGCCATGGCCAGGACCAGCCCGCCCCAGCCCAGACCGAGGAGCGTGTGCGCACCATGGCGCCTGACGGCTTCCGCGGCGGTCAGGCTGCGGCCGACGCGCCTCTGGGCGCTCCAGCCGACCTTGCGGCCGAGCAGCGTGGCGGCGATGAACTGGGTGTGGAACAGCATCATCGCCGGCGCCAGGAGCATCGAATGGACCAGCTCGACCGCAGCACTGGCAAGGAGGCGCCCCACACCACCGAAGCCGCGCCGCGCATCCGCGTCCGACAAGGCCAGCAGCAGGCTGTACAGGCGAGGCACCAGCAGGGCCAGAGCGGTGACCGTCAGCAGCGAGGCGACCTCGCCCGGCTTCGACACCGGCCAGTTGGGGAACAGGTTATGCCCCGGCAAGAAATACGGGTGCCCATAGGCCGCGAGGCTCAGCACATCCACGGTGGCGAGCAGCAGCAGGATCAGCCAGAGTGGCGAGGCGACGTAGCCCATCACCCCCAGTGTCAGGTGCAGTCGCGACATCGGGTGCAGTCCGCGTGCGCCCAGCAAAGCCATGTGCTGAAGGTTGCCTTGGCACCAGCGGCGGTCGCGTGTGGCGTAGTCGATGGCGTTCGGTGGCAATTCCTCCCAACTCCCTTCAAGGTCGGGAACGATCCATACCCCCCAGCCGGCGCGCCGGATCAGAGCCGCCTCGACGAAGTCATGGCTGAGGATCTCCCCGCCAAGCGGCTCCCGGCCCGGCAGTTGCGGCAACCCGCAATGCGCGGCGAAGGCCTTGGTGCGGATGATCGCGTTGTGTCCCCAGTAATTTCCGTCCCCAAGTTGCCACCAAGCCAAACCACTCGCCAGCACCGGGCCGTAGAACCGGCTGGCGAACTGCAGCATTCGTCCGAACAGCGTTTCGGCATTGGCCGGAAGCGGCAGTGTCTGGATGATTCCGGCGTCCGGATGCGCCTGCATCAGCCGGGACAGCCGCACAATCGTCCTGCCGGCCATCACGCTGTCGGCATCGAGCACCAGCGTGTGGTCGTAGGTGCCGCCCCAGCGCGTCACGAAGTCGGCAATGTTCCCGGCCTTCCGTCCGGTGTTGTGCGCCCGCCGCCGATAGAAGATCCGCCCAGCCGCGCCGAGGTGCCCGACCAGCCGCTCGATGGCCCGCCGCTCGGCTTCCGCGCTGGTTGGATCCCTGGTGTCGGACAGGACGAACATGTCGAACATCCCGGCCTCGCCGGTGGCGGCCAGCGACCGCCAGGTTCCGGCGAGGCCGGCGCACACCCGTTCAGGCTCCTCGTTGTAGATCGGCATGACGATGGCGGTGCGGGCGACGAGGGGGATGCTGTCATCGACCGCCAGTCCGGCGGGATCGCGGCCGATCAGACGGACCAGGAATCCGGCGGTCGCCGTCCAGAAGGAGGTGGCGATCCAGGCGAAGCTGAGCGTAAACAGCGCAAGCACCGTCACCTCCAGAACATTCAGCCCGTTGGCGCGCAGCACCTCAAGCATCAGCCAACTGGCCGCGAGAGTCGATCCCAGCACAGCGGAAACGTACAATGTGCGCCGGATCCGCGCGGTCTCGGCACGCGACGTCATGGCGGCGATCTTCAGGCCGGGGTCCATAGGTAGGTCCAGGTTTCAGTGAGGGGCGCTCCCCGCAGACGCAAGCGGCAGCGCAGGTCGCTCGGCTTGCCGTCAGGGGCGAAATCGAAGAACACCCGCCAGCCGCCGGTTTCGGCGTTCTTGAGCACGACGGGGGCCAGCAATCTGCCTGTCGAGGCTGAGACGTCCGCGTCCAACGCCTCCTCGGCGTCGAGGTGAGGCAAATCCCCACCGCCGAAGTCGACAACGAAATGGCGGGCCTCGCGGGGCATCCCGGCGTTGCCCGGGGTGCGCGCCGACCCGATGCGCGTCGAGGTGACCCGGCCGAGCGGCGGCAGCCACGCCAGGTCCAGGAACGAGACCAGCCGGTAGGACAGGGTCAGCGGATTGCCTTTGCGGACCGGCGGTTCCGGTACCCAGTAAGCGACGATGTTGTCGTTGATCTCCTCCTCCGAGGGAATCTCGACCAGCTCGACACGCCCTTTCCCCCACGCGCCGATGGGTTCGACCCAAAGGCTGGGGCGTTTGTGGAAGAGGCTTTCCAGATCCTGGTAGTTCTCGAACCGGCGGTCGCGCTGACACAGCCCGAAGCCGCGGGGGTTCTCCACGGCGAACGAGCTGACCCGCAGCGCCCGCGGGTTGGCGAGCGGGCGCCAGATCCACTCTCCTCCGCCGGTGGCGACCTGAAGCCCATCGCTGTCGTGCACTTCGGGGCGGAAGTCGTCGGTGCGGCGGCTGCGTCCCTCGCCGTAGAAGAACATGCTGGTGAGCGGCGCCAGCCCCAGCTTCTCGATGTCCGCGCGCGGGTAGAGCGCGCAGTGGACCTCCGCCACCGTCTCGGTGCCCGGCCGCAAATGGAAGCGGTAGGCGCCGGTGCACCTCGGGCTGTCGAGCAGCGCGTGCACAGTGATGGCGTCGGCTTCGGCCGCGGGTTCCTCAATCCAGAATTCGCGAAAGCGGGGGAACTCTTCGCCGCGCGGCTGGGCGGTGTCGATGGCGAGCCCACGAGCTGAGAGGCCGTATTTCTGATCGCGCCCGAGCATCCGGAAATAGCTCGCTCCGAGGAAGGCGATCACCTCGTCCATCGGGCCCGGCCGGTGCAGCGGATAGTGCAATCGGAAGCCGGCGAAGCCGAGATCGGAAGGCGGGTCCCCTTCGACCCTGTTGGCGCCGAACGAGAACAGCTCCCGGCGGTAGGCGACCGGACGTGCCTCGCCACCGGACACGATGCTCACACGGACTGGGCGGTCGTAGAGAAAGCCCGGATGGAAGAGCTGCACCTCGAAGCGCCGCGCGCCGCGCCAGATTGCGCGCTCCGGAACGAAGCGTATATCCCGGTATTGATCATATCCGAGTCCCTTCAGACCGTCAGGCAGCGTCACCGTCTCATCGTTATGGGGCTGTCCAGCCAGTTCCTGCGCCCGACGGCATAGGATTTCGTAGTCGAATGGCTCGCCCGCCCCGGTTTCGGCGAAGCTCCGGCGCACCGGCAGTGCAACTGCACCGAAGGCCGCCAGCCCCGCAATGAGCAGGTTCCGGCGTCGCAATGGTTCGGCCTTGATGATCACGCCGCATCCTTTCAGCTGAACGGGCCCACCGTATTCGGCAGCACGGCTGCTCGGGTGTGCGCCCTCCCGGCCGGCCGGCGCGGGTGTTGTGCCCCTCGCAGAGACAAAGGCGCGGGCGCATCCAGTTATTCCCAGGGCGCGCGGCAAAAGAGAGCAGGGTTGCTGATTTCGGGCGTGCGCCTTCCGATCAGTGCCGACGGCATGGAAAGGCATCGTGTCATGATGGAAGCTCCTTTGCTGGATGCTTCCACGTCGGGTTTCGTTGCAAAGTTTGATGTCGGGCGCGGAGAGCGGCGGCGTCAGCTTGGTCAGGCAGCCAGCCCGAACAGACGGGCGATGAAGATCGCTTCGGTGGGCATGTCGTTGGCGGGAACGTACGCCTCCGGTAAGCCTTTCAATTACCCACATCCGGCAGCACCGCTGGTGACGGCAGTCTCCACCTCGAACGCGGGCAATCCACGGCCTGTTGACATCGCACGATGTTCGGGAGGTGCCGATGGCCACGGGAACCAACGCCTGGATCGACAATGAACTCGCTGGCTGCCACTTTGCCGACGAGCGGCTGGGGCGACGCTTGGGCACGTTGCTCGATCAGATGAGCAAGTCTCGTTCCCCTTCCAATCCGATGGACAAGCGCAACAGGCTGTCGTCAATGCCCGCTGCGCGCCGCGCCTCGATCCCCATGCTCGCGTGCGTCATCGTCGCCGGATGAGCGACGAGGCTTTCGATGCCGCCAAGTGACTCGGCGAGCGTGAACACCTTCACCGCTTCCACGAAACGGCGTGCGCCGTCCGCTCCACCTTTGATGTTGAAACTCAGCATGGCGCCGAAACCGCGTTGCTGGCGCTCCGCGATGGCGCGGCCGGGGTGAGACGGCAGGCCTGGATAATGCACGGTCTCCACCCACGGATGACGATCGAGAAAACCGGCCACCGCAAAGGCGGTGCGCTGCTGGTGCTCCAGCCGTGGGAACAGCGTTCTCAAGCCACGCAACGTCAGGTACGCGTCGAAGGGCGCCCCTGTGAGGCCCATCGCGTTCGCCCAATCCTTGAGGTGGTTCAGATCCTGCGTGTGCGCGGCGATGACGGCTCCCCCCACGACGTCGGAATGGCCGTTGAGGTACTTGGTCGTTGAATGGATGACGAAGTCGGCCCCGAGCGCCAGCGGCTGCTGGAGCGCGGGCGAAAGGAAGGTGTTGTCGACGGCGATCTTTGCTCCCGCCGCTTTGCCTTGTTCGGCCAGCTTCGCGATGTCGGTGATGCGCATCAGCGGATTGCTTGGGGTTTCGATCAGGATGAGGGCCGGGCCGTGTCGAAGAGCCTCGGCGAAACCTGCCGCCTCGTTCAGATTGACGAACGCCACGTCGAAATGCCCCTTCGCCGCTCGCATCGAAAGCAGGCGATGGGTTCCGCCGTAGCAATCGTGAGGAGCGACTACCAGGTCACCAGGGTCAAGCGTCGCCAGCAGCAGGCTGACGGCGGCCATGCCGGTGGCTGTGACCACCGCACCGGCCCCGCCCTCCAATTGGGCGAGGGTATCGGCGAGCAGATCGCGCGTCGGGTTGGCCGTTCGCGAATAGTCGTATGGTCCGGGCTTCTCAAAGCCGGGAAACCGGTAGGTGGTCGACAGGTGGATCGGCGGCGTCACCGCGCCGTACTGCGCGTCGCCCCCGATGCCGTTGGCGGCGGTGATCGTCTGCGGGGATTTTTCATTGTCCATGCTCGGCATCCTCTGCTGCGTGCCGTGGTCCGGCTGTTCGACCGCTCCCAGCTCGCCCCGATGGCGCCGCGTCAGCGCGCCGCCGCCCGAAGGTTCGCGGCGCGGCTTGTCCGTCCGGGCTCGCTCGCCACATCGCCCCGCATGGTGCGCGCCGGGTTGTAGACCATCATGAGCGCACCCGCGAGAAACAGGGCGCCACCGGCTGCGCGGATGACGTGGAAGGGGTGCGTGGCCGTGACCGTCTCGACGAACGAATATTGGAGAAAGCCAAGGGTGTCGTAGGCGCGCCACATCAGACCCTGCATGATGCCCGACACCCACATGGCGGCGATGTAGAGCAGAATGCCCACGCTCGCCGTCCAGAAATGCAGGCTGACCAGCCCCACGGAGTACAGGCGCTCCCGCCCCCAGAGCCGCGGGACGAGATGGTAGAGGGAGCCGAACACCATGAAGGCCACCCAGCCGAGCGCGCCGGAATGCACATGGCCGACCGTCCAGTCGGTGTAGTGCGACAGTGAGCTTCCCCTGAAGCAGTGGACAGCGGGTTATGCGGCCTGTCGCTCGGCCTGCTCAGGGGTGATGTAGCCAATCGCCGAGTGCAGGCGTTGGCGATTGTAGTAGCCTTCGATGTAGCCGAACAGGTCCCGCTTGGCGTCCTCACGGGTCGCGTACCGGTGATGGTGGACGAGTTCCGATTTCAGGCTCCCGAAGAAGCTTTCCATCGGCGCGTTGTCCCAGCAGTTCCCCTTGCGGCTCATCGACGGGGTAATGCCGTGGCTTTTCAAGGCCTTGCGGTAGGCCGCCGAGGCGTATTGGCATCCGCGGTCGGAAGGGTGCAGAAGGCCGGGGGCCGGCCGCTGGCGCTGGAGGGCCATGGTGAGCGCCGCCAGCGGCAATTCGGTGCGCAGATGATCGCGCATCGCCCACCCAATCGCCTTGCGGCTGAACAGATCCAGCACCACTGCCAGGTACAGCCAGCCCTCGTCGGTTGGCACGTAGGTGATGTCGGTGAGCCAGACCTGGTTCGGAGCGGTGGGAGTGAAGTTGCGGTCCAGGAGGTTGGGGGCGATCGGCAGAGCGTGATTGCTGTCGGTGGTGCAGACCCGGAAGGCCCGGGGACGCTGGGCGCGAAGACCATGACGGTGCATGAGGCGTTCGACACGCCCCCGGCTGACGGTCCGGCCCTGTGCCCGCAGGGCGGCATGGATGCGCGGCGCTCCATAGCGCTCGCGGTGATCGGCGTGAAGCCGCCGGATGTCATCGAGCAATTGCCGGTTCCTGGTGTCCGGCTCTCCCTGGGCGCAGGTCAACATCCGGCCGGACACCACGCCCCGCCTGCCGCCGCAGCCGGGACAGTCCCTGCCCGTCGAGGATGCGCTTTTCCTCAAGGAGGCGGCCACGGCCAGCCAGGGGCAGGCGGAACTCGGGCGTCTCGCGGCGGAGAAGGGGGCGGACGACGCGTTCAAGAACCTGGCCAAAGGAATTGCGGAGACCCACGCCACCTTGGGTGAGTCCCTGAAGCGGCTCTCCTCGGCCCGCCCCCTGCCGCCGGCCGACCAGTTGAAGCCGCAGCGCGCCGACGCCTTCGGTGCCGCCGGGGCGGTGACCAACCCGGCGAACGCCCAGGAGGGCATGACGCCGGACGCCGTCAAGGCGCTGTCCGGGGCGTCGGGCGATGCCTTCGCCAAGGGCTACATTGAGGCGCAGCTTCGCATTCATGACCGCATCGTCGACCTCTACCAGACCGAGGCGTCGAACACGCCGGACCGCGAGCTTGCCACCTTCGCGATCACCAGTCTGGTGCCCATCCAGAAGGACCGCGACGCCCTTCGGCAGATGGCCGGCCGCTTCGGGATCAGCGCACCGGCGACGGGCCAGCCGGTCCAGTATGGCGATCCGACCAAGGCCCGTTGAGGCCGGCGGCCGCCATGGCGAACGATGCGCCGCCGGTGACCGGGCAGTTTTCGTGCATTTGCCCCTGGGCAAAGACGGCGACAACGCCTCACGTCATGATCCCCCCCGGTCATCATTCCAAGGACAAGCGAGGCGGACATGACGGAAACGCAACCACAGCCTACAGCGCTGCTCGGAACCCAGGTTGCCGAGGTGGACGGAGCTGGAGATCTCGTGTTTGACGCTGCGATCGTGGGGCCGCTCCTCGGCCTCGAACCGGGCGCCTTCATGGAAAAACTGAAGAAGGGCATGGTCCATCAGGTTCATGAACAGGGAACGGGTGTGGACCATGGTCGGAGGCGGGTGACCTTCCGCTACCGGGCACGGCAATCGGTGCTGGTTCTGGACGCGCAGGGCCATGCACTTCATGTTGCATGAGGTCGAGGTGGATGGGAGGGCGCGAAGAGCGCGGCCATGTGAGCGGCGTGAGCCCGGACGACGGGTCCGTCGATCAAGGACCTCTGTTCAACCCCACACGGCAACCCGATCGTCGCCGGCTTCACGGCGGTCGTCCCCTGACGATGCCAGGGGTGGGTCAGTAATCCCGATCCGGGTGATCGGACCAGTCGCCCAGATTCATCACGGCGACAGCCATCGCCACACCGCCGAACGTTCCGCAAACCGAGCCGAAGAGCAGGATGAAACCGATCAGCCAGTAGTCGGAGCCAAGGAGCAGTGTACGGAGACTGGCGACATCCAGCGCGAGAAGGCCGAGGCAAACGACAACGCCGGCCACGACCCCAATCGCCAGATGGGTCAATAGGAATGACACCAGATTATGCTTCTGCAAGAAAGCGGAGCGCCGTGGATTTCGAGGCATTACAGTGACTCCCTGCAGAGCAAAGGCGCATGGTGGCAATTGGAAGGCAGCATGCGCAGCGCCCTTGACGTTCGCCCTGAACTGAATCGGCGCACGCCCTGAAACCTCATACGGCAAGCAGTTCGTCCGCTGGGCCAAAGAACTCGTAATGGATGCTGCCCAATGGCACGCCCCGGCCGGCGAGGCCGCCGACCATAGCGCGCAGGAACGGTCGAGGGCCACACAGATAGTAGGCCGCCTCCTGCGTCGGGGTGTTGGCCACGATCCAATCCATGCTGATGAAACCTCGCTCATCGTAGTCGCGCCCCTGAACGTCGGCCGGGTCAGGGGCGTTGTAATAGGTGCGCAGCGTGATGTTGCGAGCCTGAGCGGCCAGTGCCCGGGAATGATCGCGCATCGCGTGAACGCGGCCGTTTTCGGCGCCGTGGATGTACCAGGTCGGCCGGCCATCGCCGGAACCGGCAATGTTCTCCAGCATGCTCATCATCGGGGTCAACCCCACCCCACCGCTCAGCAGCACGACCGGCCCGGCGGAAGCTTCGTCGAGGAAGAATTCGCCGGCCGGGGGCGCCACCTTCAGCACCGTGCCCGGCTTGGCGTGATCGTGCAGCCAGTTGGATGCCAGCCCCGCCGGCCTGCCCAAGCCCTCCTCCCGCTTGACGCTGATGCGGTAGGACCGGGAATCCGGAGCGGAGGAGATGGAATAGTTGCGCTTCAGCACACCGGCTCCCGGCACATCCAGCGCAAAGGTCAGATACTGACCGGGGCGGTGGCGGATCACACCGCGCTCGTCTGCCGGAACCAGGATGAAGGAGCGGATGATGTCGCTCTCCGGCGTCACGCTCTCCACCGTGAAGTCGCGCCAGCCGTTCCATCCGCCCGGCGCCGCGGCGAGCCCGGCGTAGACGCTGGCCTCCCGCGCTTTGAGCACGTCCGCCAGAAACCAATAGGCCTCGCCCCAGGCGTCGAGGACCTCGTCGGTCGCGGCGTCGCCCAGCACGTCCTTGATTGCGCCCAGCAGGGCATCGGCGACATAGGGGTAATGTTCGGGCAGGATGTTCAGCCCGACATGCTTCTGCGTGATCCGCTCCACCCGCGAAGCCAGCACACCCAGGTTGTCGATGTTGCGGCCATAGGCGATGATCGCTGCCGTCAACGCCTTGGACTGCGACCCGGTCTCGCCATGATGGGATTGATTGAACAGGTCACGGATTTCCGGGGTGCGGAACAATCGCTGATACATGCGGTCGGTGACCGCGGTGCCGCCTTTCTCCAGGGCGGGAACCGTGGCCTTGACGATGTCGATGGTTCGGTTGCTGAGAGCCTCCGCCATGAATTGTCTCCGTGCTGCCATGGCGATTCAACCCTCCGCCAATTCAACCGGTTCCGGCGGTTCCCCCAGAACCGGGCCGACCTCCAAAGGTTGTGATCGCACAGGCATCGGCAGCCGATGGCGCTGTAGTTCCTGCTGCGGAAGCGGCTTCCATGCGCTATATTTCGGTCTACGAAGCGCTCGTCCGCTTCTTCACGCCAAGGACTGTTGGCGTGACGAACCGCCTGGGAACCGTGGCTGATGCCCGCTGCCGATACCGATGCCCTGCAACCGTCCGCCCTGCGCGATGCCGACCATCTGACGGCGCTCGTCGATCTCAACGAACGCCTGTTCTTTGCCCATGACCTGCCGGCCGTGGTCTCCATCCTCCGGACGGTCGCGCGCCGCCTGACCGGCGCCGACGGCGTCACCATCGTGCTGCGCGATGGCGACCTGTGCCATTACGTTGAGGAGAACGCGATCAGCCCGCTGTGGAAGGGACAGCGGTTTCCCATGGGCATGTGCATCTCGGGCTGGGCCATGCTGACCGGGCAACCGGCGGTCATCCCGGACATCTACGCCGATCCGCGCATCCCGCACGAAGCCTATCGCCCCACCTTCGTGCGGAGCCTCGTCATGGTGCCGGTCGGCGCGCCAGAGCCCATCGCCGCCATCGGTGCCTACTGGGCAGCGCGGCACACGCCCGACACGGGCACCGTCACCCTCCTGTTGGCGATCGCCCGATCGGCGGCCCTGGCGCTGTCCAACGTCCGCCTGCTTGAATCGTTGCAGGAATCGGCCGAAGCCGCAAGGACACAGGCCAGGGAACTGGCGCGGGCCAACGCGGCGCGCACCCGGCTCCTCGCGACGTTGAACCATGACCTGCGCCAACCGGTCCATGCCCTGACCCTCGCCACCCACGCCCTGTCGTCCCGGGTCACACCCCGCGGGGAAATCTACGTGTCGACGATGAAGCACTGCCTGGGCGTGGTGAAGCGACTGATGGATGGCGTGCAGGATCTGGTGCGGATGGACGACGGCACGATCGCCGTCCGGATCGAAGACGTCCCGTTGGACGATCTGATGACGCACGCCACGGCGACGTTCCAACTGGCCGCCGAAGCCAAGGGGCTCGACTGGCGCATGGAAGGGAGCGGCAGCGGCCTAACGGTACGCACGGACCGGCTGCTTGCATCGCGCATCCTCCACAACCTCGTCGATAACGCCATCAAATACACCGACCGCGGGGAAATCCGGATCGTGTGCCGCACCGACGACGGCAGGGTGTGGGTCGACGTCTCCGATACCGGCCGTGGCATCCCGGAGAGTTCCCTGGCCGACATTTTCGAAGAGTTCTACCGCATCGAAGCCGGAGATGAGGTCGTTGGCCTGGGCCTTGGCCTGTTTATCGTGAAGACGCTGGCGGATCACCTCGGCTATGCGATCACGGTGGAGTCCCGCCCAGGGGCGGGAACAACGATCAGCGTCGCCCTGCCATTGGCTGGCTCTGTCGCATCGTCTATAGGCGGGTGATCGAGAGCCCTCGCCCGAGGGGGCTCCGTGACCGGCGCCAGCGGCCGGGCATGAGCAATCCTGAGGGGATGTCGCGGAACTGCTGCTGGATGGCCTCAATGGCGCTGATGTCCGCGAGGAGAGCCGCGACGCAGTCCGGATCGAACTTCCGGCCCGCCTGCTCCTGGAGGAAGGCCGCTGCGGCATCATTCGTCCACACTCCCTTGTAGGGACGTTCCGACGTGTGCGCGTCGAACATGTCTGCGACCGCGACGATGCGCGCTTCCAGTGAAATGGCCACATGATCGATGGGCATGCCCTTGCCGTGCTCAAAGCGAAGGCGTTTCCACAACGGCATGATACGAGCAGGACGGCCTTTGCCGAACCCGGTGCGGACCGAACCAACTCAGCGATGAGGGCGGGTCAGCTGCCGAGAAGCTCCTGCACGGCGGCAAGGAGTTGATTGGAGGCGACGGGTTTGCGGAGGAATGTCACGCCAAGGTCCGTGGCGTCACGTTCGCTGTCAGACCCCATATCCCCGGTCAGAATGATGCCGGGTATCGGATGGCCAGCCTGTGCGCGGATGGAGGCGACGGCGTCCGTTCCGACGTCGCCTCCTCGCAGTCGGTAATCCGCGACGACAAGGTCCGGCGCACGCGGCATGTCTCGCAGACCTTCGAGAGCCTGCGCCGCGGACCCGGCGATGACGACCTCGTAGCCCCACTCCATGAACAATGTCCGCAACCCGGAGAGCACGATCACGTCGTCATCGATCAGAACAGCCAAACGCCGTTGCCCGTCGGCCGTTACAACCGGCTTGGGCCGGGGCGGACTTGTCCCCGCGGCGCCCGCAAGGGGGACATCGACCGCAAAGGTCGATCCACGCCCCGGTTCGGAGCGTACGGTCACCGGGTGATCAAGCAGTTGGGAGAGCCGCTGCACGATGGCAAGCCCCAGGCCCAACCCTTGGCTCCGGTCGCGTTCCGGGTTGTTGACCTGATGGAACTCTTCGAACACCCGACCCATCTGCTCGGCGGATATGCCGATTCCACTGTCGTGAACCTGGATGCTCACGCGGTCGGGAGTGATGTCGCAGACGACCCGCACATAGCCTTCAGGGGTGTAGCGCAAAGCATTCTCGACCAGATTGCGCACTATGCGACCGAGCAGCACCGGATCGCTTCGCACCGCCAGAGTTGGTCCGGGGTCGGTGACATGGAGTTCCAGACCCTTGCTCGCCGCGATCGGTGAATAAGCGGCTCGCATCTCATCCAGCAGCGATGCAAGCGGCATGTCACGGACCTGAGGCACAATCGTTCCGACATCCAAGCGAGAAACGTCGAGCAGGCTGTCGAGCAGGGCCTTCAACGTGTCCAAGGCACGCTCCAAGGCCATCAGCGACCGGCGGCTCCGGTCCTCGAGGACATGAGACTGCAAAACGCCGGCGAACAGCAAAGCCGACTGGAGCGGTTGCCGCAAATCGTGGCTGGCGGCGGCCAGGAATCTGGACTTGGACTGGTTGGCTTCATCGGCCAGGGTCTTGGCATCCCGCAGAGCCTGCTCCATTGCCCGACGCTCGGAGACGTCCATGTTCATGCCGCTCAGGCGGACTGGACGACCGCTGCCATCATGTTCCGCCCGCCCCACTCCCAATAACCAGCAGACCCCCTTTCCCGGATGCGAGATGCGAAACTCCGCTTGGTAATCCGGCCGCCGGCCTTCGAGCACGTCCTGCACGGCCTGCCGCAACGCCGGGTGATCGTCCGCAACAACCAAGTCGTAGAACGCGGGTTCACTGGGGTGGAACGTCGTCGGATCGACACCCAACAGACGGTACATGCCGTCCGACCAGGTCACGACACCAGTGCGGAGATCGAGATCCCACAGACCGGCGTTTGCGGCGTTCAAGGCAATGGCGAGATTCCGTTCGCTCCGCTGCAAGGCCGCCTCCACGGACTTGCGCTCAGTGATGTCGATGTTCAGGCCGCTCATGCGCAACGGCGTGCCGTCCGTGTCGTAATGGACGCGCCCGGTGGATAACACCCATCGGACCGTCCCATCCGGGAGCATGATGCGGTATTCCAGTGCGAGATAGGGCTTCCGCTCACCGAAGAGCTGCGCCTGAGCCGCGGCCGTGATGGTTTCGACATCGTCCGGTTTCACTGTACGGAGCCAGGACTCCAAGCAGGGAGCATCGCTCTCCGGGTCCAAGCCGAACAGGCGATAACTGCCCTCCGACCAGTGCCCGTGCCCGGTGCGCAAATCCCAGTCGAAACTGCCGGCCTGAGCCGACTGCAGGGCCAAGCTGAGGCGTTCGTTGCTTGCCCGAAGTTCCTCTTCGGCCATCGTCCGTCGGGAAATGTCCAACAGATGCACGGTCAGGCCCCTCGGGGTGGGAAACGCTCGGAGCCAGAACCAGCGGCCGGTCTGCGGACCGCGGAATTCGACGTCCACCGGAACCCGTTCGGTCATGGATCTGTGCAACTCATCCGCCAACTGGCCTTCGGCGAGTTCGGGAAAGGCGTCCCACAGCCGCATGCCGTGCAGGTCGCGGCCTTGAGCGACCAGGGTCCTGGCCATATCGTTGAGTTCGAGGAATCGCCAGTCCCGATCGAACTCGATGACGCCATCCACGGTGTTGGCCAGCAACACGCTGACTTTGCGGGCGGAGTGTTGGGCCTCTTCGCGCACTCTCAGGAAACGGCGTATACCCCACAGGGCGCCGAGGCCCGTGGTCAGGAGCAGCCCCAGAAAGACGGCCACGGTCCAGAAGGTTGCGGTGTGGATGGGACGCATCGCCGTCGCTTTGTCGAGCCCGACGTGCAGATACAGGCCCTGGGCACCCGACGTTGCCGGTGAATAGGCAAACACCCGTGGCCGACCGTCCATCCCCGCCAATTCAACCACACCTTTGGTCGCCTCGCGCAACAAAGGACCGAACGGTTCCGGCAACAAGCGGCCGGCCAGTTCCGGTGCGTCAGGGATGGTTGCGAGAACCGTTCCGTCACGGTCGGCGACAAGGAGACAGGTGTTGTCCGGCAAAGAGTCCTGCGTGAGGGACTCCCGCAGCCAAGCGGTGTCGAGAAGTGCCGCAATCACTCCATGATAATCTCCATCCTCCCGGCGGTGGGCACGGGCGAAGGGAATGGCGGGTTGTCCCGTGATCGGCGATCGCATGGACTGGCCTGTGACGATGCCATCGGTGCTCGCCGCGTCCTGGAGGAGCCGGTCTGCAATCACCCGCCCCACCGTCATAGGATCTGTCGAGCACCATACGGCACCGTCCGCGTCGGAAATTTCCATTGCCATGTAGCTCGGATACTTGGCCCTGATCCGGGACATGACCTCCTGGCAGGCCATGGCATCCATACGCCCCACCCCCGCTTCGGTAAGAGCGAACAGGATGTGATGGATATCCTGTATGATCCGTCTTTGTTCCGCGTCCACAAGGTCAAGAAAGTGGCTGGCATCCTGTCGAAGCTCGGCCTCACGGGCCGCATGAAGCTGCATGATCGGAAAGAGCTCGAACGCCAGCAACGGAGCAGCGATGAGCAGGAGGAATGACAGCAGGCGGTTGGCTTTTTTACGAGGCGCTCGCTTCTGTAAGGACTTCAGCAATTCCTGTCTCCAAGGGCCGCCCTTCTCTTCCCTGGAGCATTATACAAAAATACGCCGGTATGTGATCAGATAAAAATACCACCCCCCAAAGATAGACATCGACATATGCCTTGAGGCAGAGCTGCCAGCCCTGTCAAAAAGGCCTCCTCAACTTCTTTCCCACACTCCATCCGGAAGAACGCCTCTCTGTTGAAATCAACCTTCACTCCCGCAAGCTCGAAGAACTTTTTTGAGCAATTGTTTTGCTTTCCAGCGCTGAATTATATTTCCATGGCGCAGCACCATCTCGGCGTAATTCTTCGCCATAGAGGAGAAACACAGAATGCCTTCTTTTTGGGCAGCCTCGTCGGTGCATGCATACTGAGCCTGACGGATGCATAAATAGGCAGTCCGGCACCCATCGAGCGCTATGCTTGGCGGAAAATCGACCATCGTGCCGAGCCTCGTAGAAGCAATATTGAACAAATTTTGCGCAAGATAACCAGGACGGTGGCGAACGATTCAGCGTGATCCACGTTTCCAGATGAATGACCTCATGATTGCTACCTCTTGAGCTGCAACGCTGACCATCGCCCCGCCGCGAACCGCTCGTCATGAGCAGCTGCCTGTGGAGGCGCCCATTCAACTCCGGCGCATCGTGTGGCTCCAGCGAAAGAGCGTCGTATGATCAGGCGATAGGCACCAAGCGGCGGTCCGGCCAGGACTCGGATTCGAGAGCTTCCACACCGCTCGGCAGACCATCGCTGGCGAACAGATCGTCGCCATAGTCCGTAACGGGCAGGTCGCCGCCGTTCCCATCAACAACATTCCGGCCCCGTAGGCCTTCATCGAGGCCCTGTTCGGCGCGATCACCTGACGGCGCCGATACCGCGGTCCCGCGTGCCCACTATCCGATGTGCGACCGAATCCGATGAAGTCCAGCTGCTTTTGACGACGATCAAGGCTGCCCGTTCTCCACGCTCGCAGCATCCATATCGCGCCCGAACCACCAACTGATCCGACGGAAGCGACAGTGCCAATGAATGAAGCCCAAATCGGACTGCTGATCGTCTCGCCGCTGCTGATCGGCATGGTTGTGCTGTTGTATCGCCAGGGTGTCATGACGCGAAGCGGCGCAACGCTCGCCGCGCTGGCTTCAGTCGGCACGGTAGCGTGGCTATTCTTTACTCAGTAAATTGTGTCCACTTTCGAGGTGGCAACGTCAGGAGGGATGGTGGTTGTCCTCGTCAGAACGCAAACACCGCCGATCGTCGTTGTGACCAGTTGTGGGAGGTGGTCAAAGCGGCGATGGCAGCGGCGATCTTCGCACCACCCTGGACAGACGGCTCGATGGGATTTGCGTAGTCCTCTGCCTTGTCGCAGACCAAGCGCAAGTCGATGAGCGGCAAGCCCCGTATGAATGCCTCACGGGTGATGACATCGTTGAAGATGGTCAGGCCGGTAATGACCAATCGTTGCCGAAGCGGGTCGGGGTAGTGCGCGTCGTAGATCGTGCAGACCGCCGTCGGCAAGCGCGAGGCCAAGACGGCGTCGAGCATTGTCCGATAGTCGCCCTGGAACCGCTCCCGTATCTCGCCCAGCCTGTTGACCACCGCGGCAACAGATCGCGCTCCTTCATCCAGCAGACCGGAGTGGCGCAACGCATCGTTGCCGCCCACACTCACGATGAGATGAGTCGCGTCAGGAGGACATTGCTGGATTTGCCGAACGACGCTGCTGGTCACGGCACCGTCTTCTGCTCGTAACGTCGCACGCCAGCCCGACGGTAGACGCAAACGAAGCTGTGCCGTCACGTCCGGTCCGCCTCCGACATAGGCGGAGTTATCGAAGATCGAATCGCCCAGCAGGACGATATGCGGCATCGATGCGGATGAAACCATGCAGCTTCTCCCTCAGTGCCATTGCCGCAACAGCGAACAACGGCCTTTCTTCCCATTTCAAAGCGGAGCTCTCTCCATCTTCCTGTGCCCTCTGATCGCTTGAACCACGCTGGCGCTGAAGGCGCTTACCGTCGCGCCAGGGTGCCTGAGTGCGGCTCAAGCCCAAATGCGCATCAACGCCGAAACGGGGGCTTTGGGAGACGGGGGTGCACCTCAGGCCCAATCGGACCGATTCACTGCCCCAAAATTCTTCTTGACCTCAAGCGAGCTTGAGGTTTTAGCCTGGGTGTATTGGATCTGGCATGCCAGAGCCGATTGCAACATGGACTGCGAAAGGCAGCGATCCCCAGCGCACCAAGGGAGGCGTGTGTGATCTCTCCGACATCCGTCAATTGGGCCATGCTCAACACGCTGCGCGCCATGCCGGGTCCCGAGGCCACGACACCTCCGGTCTCGCTGCTGGCCATCACGAAGGCGGCAAGCTTGAAGCCGGCCACCGTGAGGCCGGCACTTTGCGAATTGGTCAGGCAGGGTTTTGCCCAGGAGTACACAACACAGCACGGCAAACAATACGCGAGAACGAAAGAAGGTAATCAGCGAATATTGGAAATAAAGGGCTGGCTTCGGTAGCCATTCAGAGGCCCGCGGGGATCAACGGCCTGCATCCTCCACTCCTGCTCGTTTCAATGGCGAACGGTTTGGTCACGCCGCCAGGCTCCGCATGCCTGCGGCTCAACAGGGAGAGACGGCATGGGCAAGGCACTCGAAGGCGTGCGGGTTCTGGACTTTACCCACGTTCAGTCGGGTCCGACCTGCACGCAGCTTCTGGCGTGGTTCGGCGCCGACGTGATCAAGGTCGAGCGTCCGGGCGAGGGCGACATCACGCGCGGCCAGCTGCGCGACGTGCCCGAGGCCGACAGCCTCTACTTCACCATGCTGAACCACAACAAGCGGTCCATCACGCTGGACACCAAGAACCCGGACGGCAAGCGCGTCCTGGAGGATCTGGTGCGGATCTGCGACGTGATGGTCGAGAATTTCGCCCCCGGCGTGCTCGACCGCATGGGCCTGACCTGGGAGCGCATCCAGGAGCTGAACCCCCGCATCATCGTCGCCTCGGTCAAGGGCTTCGGCCCCGGTCCCTACGAGGACTGCAAGGTCTATGAGAACGTCGCGCAGTGCGCCGGCGGCTCGGCCTCGACGACCGGCTTCGACGACGGCCCGCCGATGGTCACCGGCGCCCAGATCGGCGACAGCGGCACCGGCCTGCATCTGGCGCTGGGCATCGTGACGGCGCTCTACCAGCGCACCCAGACCGGGCGCGGCCAGAAGGTGCTGGCGGCCATGCAGGACGCCGTGCTCAACCTCTGCCGCGTCAAGCTGCGCGACCAGCAGCGGCTGGAGCGCGGCCCACTGAAAGAGTACCCGCAGTACCCCAACGGCGAGTTCGGCGACACCGTGCCGCGCGCCGGCAACGCCTCGGGCGGCGGCCAACCGGGCTGGATCCTGAAGTGCAAGGGCTGGGAGACCGATCCCAACGCCTACATCTACTTCATCACCCAGGCGCCGGTGTGGGCGAAGATCTGCGACGTCATCGGCAAGCCGGAGTGGGTCACCGATCCGGACTACGCGACGCCCGCCGCGCGCCTGCCGCGCCTGAAGGACATCTTCGCGACCGTCGAGGAATGGACCATGACCAAGACGAAGTTCGAGGTCATGGAGATCCTGAACAAGTACGACATCCCCTGCGGCCCCATCCTGTCGATGAAGGAGCTGGCGGAGGATCAGTCGCTGCGCGAGACCGGCACCATCGTCGAGGTCGATCACCCGACGCGCGGCAAGTACCTGACGGTCGGCAACCCGATCAAGCTGTCGGACAGCCCGACCGAGGTCACGCGGTCGCCGCTGCTGGGCGAACACACCGACGAGATCCTGCGCGAGGTGCTCGGCTTCGACGAACGCCGCATCGGCGAGGTTCGCGACAGCGGCGCGCTGGGTGCCGCGCGCAGACCGCTGACCACTGAGTAGGACAGGCGGCGGTCCTCCCCGAAAAGGACAAACGCAATGGCCCATCAGCGCATCACCGGCGACGCGTTGCAGGAGGCCGCCGCCCCCGAAAATCCATCCAAGCTCACCTTCAAGACGTGAGCCGACCAGTTTGCAAAGGAGGAAAGGCCATGACCACAGTCATCGATCCGCTCCACACCGAGCGTCCAACGGATGTCGTCCGCCGCCTTCTCGACACCGCCAAGGCCGAGGGCCGCAATGCGCTGACCGCGCCGGAAGCCAAGCAACTCTGCGATGTGTACGGCATTCCAGTGCCGAAGGAAGGCTTGGCGACGAGCGCCGAGGAAGCCGTCACCCTCGCCGAGGGTATGGGTTTCCCGGTGGTGATGAAAATCGTGTCGCCGCAGATCCTGCACAAGACCGAAGCCCGCGGCGTCCTGGTTGGTCTGCAGAACGCCGACGCCGTCCGCCAAGGCTTCGAGGCCATCATGGAAAACGCCCGCGCCTATGACCCCGGGGCGGACTTGATCGGTGTGCAGGTCCAGCAGATGCTGCAGAGCGGCGTGGAGGTCATCGTCGGTTCCATCACGGACCCGAGTTTCGGCAAGCTGGTGGCCTTCGGCCTCGGTGGCGTGCTGGTCGAGGTGCTGAAGGACATCACCTTCCGCCTCGCCCCGGTCCGCCGCGAGGAAGCCCTCTCGATGCTTGACGGCATCCAGGCCGCGGAGATGCTGAAAGGCGTGCGTGGCGGCAAGGCGGTCGACCACGAAGCGCTCGCCGAGGTGATCGTCAACGTCTCGCGCCTCGTCGACGAGGTGCCGGAGATCGTCGAACTCGACCTCAACCCGGTCTTCGCGCGCGAGAACGGAGCCACCGCCGCCGACGTGCGCGTGGTCCTGGATTTCGCGGCCAGAACGCCGCGCTACCGGCCGTCGCAGGAGCAGATCGTCCGGCAGATGAACCGGATCATGAAGCCCGAGGCGGTGGCCGTCATCGGCGCCTCGGCCGAAGATGGGAAGATCGGCAACTCGGTGATGAAGAACCTCATCAACGGCGGCTACAAGGGCGAGATCTATCCGATCCATCCGAAGGCCGACAACATCCTCGGCTACAGGGCCTACAAGAGCGTCAAGGACGTGCCGGGCGACATCGACGTGGCGGTGTTCGCCATTCCGGCCAAGTTCGTCGCCCAGGCGTTGGACGAAGTCGGCGAGAAGAAAATCCCCGGTGCCGTGCTGATCCCTTCGGGCTTCGCCGAGACCGGCAACGTCGAAGGGCAGGAGGAGATCGTCGCCATCGCGCGCAAGCATGACGTGCGGCTGATGGGGCCGAACATCTACGGTTTCTACTACACGCCGAAGAACCTGTGCGCCACCTTCTGCACGCCGTACGACGTGAAGGGCAAGGCGGCGCTGTCGTCGCAGTCCGGCGGCATCGGCATGGCGATCATCGGCTTCAGCCGCTCCGCCAAGATGGGCGTGTCGGCGATCGTCGGGCTCGGCAACAAGTCGGACATCGACGAGGACGACCTGCTGTACTTCTTCGAACAGGACGACAACACCCAGGTCGTTGCCATGCACTGCGAGGACCTGAAGGACGGCCGGGCCTTCGCGGAGGCCGCCAAGCAGGTTTCGAAGAAGAAGCCGGTGGTCGTGCTGAAGGCCGGGCGGACGGCGCTTGGCGCACGGGCGGCCAGTTCCCACACGGGCGCGCTTGCCGGCAACGACAGGATTTACGAAGACGTGCTGCGGCAGTCGGGCGTGGTCCGGGCGCGCAGTCTGCAGGACCTGCTGCAATTCGCCCGTGGAATCCCGGTGCTGCCGACGCCGAAGGGTGAGAACGTCGTGATCATCACCGGTGCCGGCGGATCGGGTGTGCTGTTGTCGGACGCCTGCGTGGACAACGGCCTGTCGTTGATGGCGATGCCGCCGGACCTCGACGCCGCCTTCCGCAAATTCATCCCACCTTTCGGCGCCGCCGGCAACCCGGTGGACATCACGGGTGGCGAACCGCCGTCGACCTACCAGAACACCATCCGGCTTGGCCTGGAGGATGACCGCATCCACGCGTTGATCCTGGGCTACTGGCACACGATCATCACGCCGCCAATGGTGTTTGCCAAGCTCGTCATCGAGGTGAAGGAGGAGATGAAGGCGAAGGGCATCGAGAAGCCCATCGTTGCTTCGCTGGCCGGCGACGTCCAGGTGGAGGAGGCCGCGAGCCACCTGTATGACCATGGCGTCGTGGCCTACCCCTACACGACCGAGACGCCGGTCGCGGTGCTGGGCGCCAAGTACAAGTGGGCTCGCGCGGCCGGGCTGGTTTAGGGTCATCCTCGGCAAGCAGGCGATCGACGACGACTGCAACCAGACCGGCCAGATGCTCGCCGCCCTGCTGGGCTGGCCGCAGGGCACCTTCGCCTCCAAGGTCGCGCCGGGCGACGGCTCGGTCACCGTGACCCGCGAGATCGACGGCGGGCTGGAGACGGTGCAGCTGACGCTGCCGGCGGTGGTCACCGCCGACCTGCGCCTCAACGAGCCGCGCTACGCCTCGCTGCCCAACATCATGAAGGCCAAGAAGAAGCCCATCGAGACGCTGGCCCCCGACGCGCTGGGTGTCGACGTGGCGCCGCGCCTGACCACGCTCAAGGTCGCCGAGCCGGCCAAGCGCAAGGCCGGCGTCAAGGTCGCCGACGTGGCCGCCCTGGTCGACAAGCTGAAGAACGAAGCCCGCGCGATCTGAAGGGCCAGCGTGCTCTGAAGGGAAAGTGATCTGACATGTCCATTCTCGTCATCGCCGAACACCACAACGCCGCGCTGAAGGCGGCCACGCTGAACGCGGTCAGCGCCGCCGCCAAGATCGGCGGAGAGATCCACATTCTGGTCGCCGGCCAGGGTGCCCAGGCCGTCGCCGAGGCCGCCGCCAAGGTGGCCGGCGTGGCCAAGGTGCTGCTGGCCAACGACGCGGCCTACGCCCACCCGCTGCCGGAGAACGTCGCGCCGCTGGTCGTCAACCTCGCCAAGGGCTACGGTCACGTGGTGGCCGCCGCCTCGTCGGAGGGCAAGAACCTGCTGCCGCGGGTCGCCGCGCTGCTCGACGTCGCGGCGATCTCCGACATCACCGGGGTG
Source organism: Azospirillum sp. UENF 312511 (assembly GCF_058780635.1). Taxonomy (NCBI): domain Bacteria; kingdom Pseudomonadati; phylum Pseudomonadota; class Alphaproteobacteria; order Rhodospirillales; family Azospirillaceae; genus Azospirillum; species Azospirillum sp. UENF 312511. The sequence continues at coordinate 1,736,878 of NZ_JBSNCG010000001.1, forward strand.
GTCTCCGCCGACACGTTCGAGCGGCCGATCTACGCCGGCAACGCCATCGCCACGGTGAAGTCGGCCGACCCGATCAAGGTCGTCACGGTGCGCACCACCGCCTTCGAGGCGGCCGCCACCACCGGCGGTTCGGCGACGGTCGAGAGCATCGCCGGGACGGGCGACGCCGGTTCGGCCAGGTTCGTCGGCCAGGAGCTGACGAAGTCGGAGCGTCCGGAGCTGACCCAGGCCAAGATCGTGGTGTCGGGCGGGCGTGGCATGCAGTCGGGCGAGAACTTCAAGCTGCTGGAGGCGCTGGCCGACAAGCTCGGTGCGGCGGTCGGCGCCAGCCGCGCGGCGGTGGACGCCGGCTTCGTGCCGAACGACTACTAGGTCGGCCAGACCGGCAAGATCGTGGCGCCCGAGCTGTACATCGCCGTCGGCATCTCCGGTGCCATCCAGCACCTCGGTTGATGTGACACTTCGCAGGCGTTGTTCAGGTAGCGGCTTTGCCGATGCTTACTGTCGAGTTTCAAATCCTTCTTCGCTGCCGCGTAGGATTTCAGCTTGTCGGTCGCCAGGACACGCGGGGCATAGCGCAGCCCCTTCAGCAGCTTGCGGAAGACGCGCTTGGCTGCCATCGTGTGCGGCGGCTCTGGACCAAGATGTCGAGGACCACGCCATCCTGATCGATGGCACGCCACAGGTAGTGCTGCTTGCCGCGGACGCGGATGAACACCTCGTCGACAAACCACTTATCGCCTGGCTTCGGCCGGCGACGCCTGAGGGTGTCGGCGAAGTCACGCCCAAACCGGAGGCCTCATTCCCGGATGGTCTCGTAGCTGACTTCGATACCGCGCGCCGCCAGGATCAGCTCGACCTCGCGCAGGCTCAGGCTGAAGCAACGGTACAGCCATACGGCCTCGCTGATGATCGCCGCCGGAAAGCGGAAGCCGCGGTACGGGTTGATGGACGTGCTCATGACCGGAAGCCTGCCACGGACAGGGCGCGCCCGCCAACCCGACAGCACTCCGGGTGGTCGCGCGGTTGTTTTTTCATGATGGTCTACTTGCCCTGCCCGGACTCGCCCCAATCGCAGAGGTCCCAGCACCGTCGCCGTGAGGATCGCCCTCATCGGGTCGAGCGTGCCGCGTCGAGCGCGTCCAGCGTGCCGCGGATCAGGGCGATGCGGTCCGCCGTGCCGGCCTGCCGGGGCCGTACGCCGACCTTGACGCCTTTATAGAGCAGATCGGGCCCGGCGGCGTCGAGCGTTGCCGCGACATGGCCCCACTCCATCACGGATTCCCCAACCTGTTCGCGCAGCGGCGGATGCACGTCGCTCCAGGCCGGGCCATAGTCGCCGTCGCCGCCGGTCGCACCGGAGAACATCACCCCACGCAGCAGCCCTGCCGAGCGCAGGGCGCGTGCGTGCCGCTCGGGAGCCGTCGCATCCCGCTCCTCGATGGCGGAGCGTCCCCAGTTCACGGCCATGCCCAGGGGCGTCCTTGCCGCGGCGGCGGCTGTCACCGCGGCGCTCTCGATGGCGAGGGGAAGCAGTCCCTTCTGACAAGGCCCGGCCATGGGGCGGGCGTCGCAATGTTCGACGACGAGCGTCGTGTCGCCCCAGTCCCAGGAGGCGATCTCTCGAAGCGATGTTTCCAGCGCGTGGCCTCCCTCTCCGGCCGCCGCTGGCGGAAGGGTCGGGAAGGAGTGGACCTCGACGGCCAGGATGCTCTGCCCGCGCGCCGCGAAGCCCGCGATCGCCCGGTGGACCGCGGCAACCAGTTCGATGGCGCGGGCACGCCCGGCCGGATCGGTGGACGCCAGGCCGACCCTCGGGTCCGCCGCCGCCGCGGTAGCGGACGCACCGATCAGGGTCAGCACATGCCGCCCCTGCGCGCCACGGCTGTCGAACAGCGCGGCCAGAATCCGCTCATCCTCGTCCCAGCCGGGCGCCCCCCAGGAGATTTCCAGGCCGTCGACGCCGGGAAGGGACAGGACGCCCTCCAGATAGGCCCGGCGCTCCGCCGCGGTGTCCGGTTGGGCGGCGTAGGCCCCCACGACGCGAAACGGTTTGTGATGGGAATTCATGATGCTGACTCTCCGCTTGGCTCGGACGCACCGAAGGTCGGACGTTCGGGGCCGCTCCCCTGTTCGGAGGGGCGGCCCCGGTTCGCGGGGTGCGCCCGGGTCAGGCGCGGGATTCGGACGGCCGGGCCTCGCCCCACTCGGCGTCCGTCGGCGTGCTCAGGTCACGGTTGAGCGTCTCGGGCAGCGAATAGGTGACCAGGAAGGAAACCAGCATGGTGAGGGCCATGTAGATCGCCACCGGGACCCAGGAGTTGGCGTACCAGGCCAGCAGCGCGGCGCTCAACAGCGGGGCGATGCCACCGCCGATGATGGACGAGAACTCACGGCCCAGCGTCACCCCGGCGTAGCGGTAGCGGCTGCCGAAGATCTCGGGGAAGAAGCTCATGTGCACGCCGGTCACGCCCTGGGCCGCGACCATGTAGCCGAACACGATGATCGCGGTGATCAGGACCGGCGAACCGGTGTTGAGGCCGGGGAAGACGAGGAACGGCGTGACGGTGAGCAGGCCGGTCAGCACGAGGGTCATGCGGCGCCGGCCGAAATGGTCGGACAGCATGCCGGTCAGGAAGGCGGCGAAGGACGCGGCGATGGCGGCGGCCAGCTGCACCGGCGGGATGAAGTGGGTGTCGACGCCCACCACGCTCACCAGATAGGTGATCATGAAGACCTGATAGATGTAGGACTGCGTCGACACGCCCCAGTTCATCAGGATCACCTTGACCACGTTCTTTTTGCCGTGCTTGGCGACGACCTTGAGCGGGGCCTGGTTCTTGACGTCCACCTTCTTCTTCAGCTCGATGAAGATCGGGCTCTCGGCGAGCTTCAGCCGGATGACGAAGGCGGCGATGGTGACGAGGATGCTGCTCCAGAAGATGGCGCGCCAGCCCCAGCTCATCAGCATGTCGGTGGGGAGTTGCTGGGCCCCGATCCAGGCGATGGCGCCCAGCGCCGTGCCGAAGGCCGCACCCACCATGATCAGCGACGAGAGCCGGCCGCGCTGGCCGAGGGGGGCCGTCTCGGTCAGCAGCGTGGCGCCGCCCGACTGCTCGGCGCCCGCGCCGAAGCCCTGCAGGAAGCGGCAGAGAACCAGCAGGAGCGGCGCCCAGATGCCGGCCGTCTCATAGGTCGGCAGGCAGCCGATGGCGAAGGTCGCCCCGCCCATCAGGAACAGCGTCGTGACCAGCACCCATTTGCGCCCGTACTTCTCGCCGTAATGCGCGAAGAAAAGCCCCCCGAGCGGTCGCGCCAGGAAGCCGATCGCGTAGGCGCCGAAGCTGGCGATGATCCCCGCCGCCGGCGAGATCGTCGGGAAGAACAGTTTGCTGAAGATCAGGGCGGACGCGGTGCCGTAGATCACGAAGTCGAAGTTCTCGAGCATCGTGCCGATCAGACCGGCAAGCGCAGCCCGCCTGACATTGCTCGCATCGGCGGGGGCCGTGTCCTGGGCGGCGGTGCCCGGTTGGGCGATGGTGCTGGATATCTCGGTCATAGGCTGCTTCCTTCACGAACCACCGGAAGGGTGGAGTGATGATGGCACGCGACGCGCGACACGCGGTCGTGGGGCGCCCCACGGGGGGGAACGGGTCCGGCCGTGCAGGGCGATGAAAGGGGGCGTTGCGGGCCGCCCCCGGTCCGCCGGAAGGTCGGCGAACCGGTCCGGCCGGGACGGGCGGTCCTAGCGGGGGAACACCACGTTGCGCAGCGGTTCTCCAGCCGCCAGGCGGCCGATGTTCGCGGCAATGTCATGCACCCGGCCCTCGAACGTCTGCCGCGTGACGCCGGAGATGTGCGGCGTCATCAGGACGTTGTCGAGCGCGGCGAAGGGCTGCGGCGCCGGCTGGGCGTGGGCGCCGCCGGCGGGATACTGGTACCAGACGTCGATGACGGCGCCGCCGATGCGCCGCTCTTTGAGCGCTTCATAGAGCGCCTCGGGATCGACCAGCGGGCCGCGGCTGACGTTGACCAACAGCGCGTCGGGCTTCATCGCCGCCAGCCGCGCGGTGCCGATCATGTGATGGGTGTCCGGCCGCAGCGGCAGACACAGCACGACGACATCGCTCTCGGCCAGCAGCCGGTCGAGCCCATCGACGCCGGCCGCCCAATTTAGCCCTTCCCGCTCCGCATCGACCGGACGAGGCGTGACCGTGACGCCCGACGCGCCGAACGCGCGCATGAGTTGCCAAGTGCGCGACCCGATGTGCCCGTAGCCGATGATTCCGACGGTGGCCCCGGCCAGGGAGTTCAGCTGACAGCGCTGCGATTCGTAGACCGACGAATCCCAATGCCCTGTGCGCAGCGCGCGGTCCTGCTGCAGGAACTGGCGACGCATGACGACGCTGGTCGCCGCCACATACTCGGCGATCGAGGATTCATGGCAGAAGGTGTTGGCGCAGACGACGCCTTCGGGAAGAGCTTTGGTGTCGATGCCGTCGTAGCCGGCACCGCCGACATGGACGAGGCGCAGGGAGTCGGCCGCGGCCCCCATCGCGGCGGTGAAGCGCGGGCCGACGAAGACGTCGGCGCCCGCCAGATCGGCCACGACCGCCGCCTCGTCGAACGCCGGGTGCCAGGAGAGAACGGTGCCCGCCGGAAGCTGCGCCTCCATCAGCGCGCGGTGCGGCACGAAATTGGCGTCGGCGATGACGACGCGCAATGGGTGTGGCGGTCGTGCGACGTCGTCGCGGTCGCCGGCCTGTGATGTCCCGTTGGGCATGGCGCAGATGACTCCCTCTAGAAATTATTCACTCGGCATCGTTTGGTGACGGCGCAGCGCCGTCGGTGAAACCGATTGTCCGACCCGTTCCCCCGCCGCCCGGCCCTGACCGTTCCGCGTTCGGGAAGCCATGCGTCGCGGGGGCCGCCATTGCGGCCCCGCGAGGCCTCCCAACTCCCGGCGGCTCCCGCAGGACCGCGATGCCGGCGTTTCTGGGATATTGGTACACTGGTCTTCTGAATCATTGGATAGGACAACGCATCGGCGCCTGTCAACAGCATAACGCTGGGCATGCTAAATGTTGCAACCGCGTGCGGCTAACGGCCGCAGCGGAATGCCGCCCAAGGCCCTTGCTTCGGCCGCCACGCCCCGTGACAGCGCGGCGGGAGGGCGGTTGCCGCCTTAAAGATCGCGCTGCGGGCGCCGTAGTGCGCCCGTCATGGAACGATGCATACCATTGATATCGTTAAAGTAACTTGCGCCGTCCGCGGATAAAGCGCTCCGCGCATCGCCGCCCCCAGGCCGCACAAGCCTCGGGAAGATGTTGGCGCTCCCCACTCTTCGTGTTGACAAGCCAACGCGCTCGCCGTAGCTATTAGACCAGTAGACCAATTTGCATTTTGGTTCACTGGAACCATGCCGGTGGACCTTCCAACACCGGACGGGCCCAAGGCCCGCCGACCCGCCCGTCTTCTAATGCCCCACGCGGCTCCAGGCGCGACGACGCGCCGGGCCCCCATCAGGAGAAATCAGATGCGCGGCTGTGTTCTGCACGGACAAAAGGATCTCCGCCTCGAAGCCCTGGACGAACCGTCCCTGCGTCCCGGCGAGGTCCGGGTCAAGATCGCCACCGGCGGGATCTGCGGGTCCGACCTGCATTACTTCTTCGAAGGGCGCGTCGGCGACTTCAACGTGCGCGAGCCGATGGTGCTGGGCCACGAGATCAGCGGCGACGTCGTCGAGGTCGGCCCGGACGTCACCCGGACCAAGGTCGGCGACCGCGTTGCCGTCAATCCCGGCAAACCTTGCCACACCTGTCCGCACTGCCTGGGCGGCCGGGAAAACCTGTGCGCCAACATGATCTTCTTCGGCAGCGCGTCCCGGTTTCCCCACGTCCAGGGCGCCTTCCGTGAAACGCTGGTGGTCCGCGACTTCCAATGCTTTCCGGTCCCGCAGGACACGCGCCACAGCAACCTGGTCTTCGCCGAGCCCTTCGCCGTCGCCCTGCACGCGGTGGCGCAGGCCGGCAGCCTGCTCGGCCGGCGCGTCCTGATCACCGGCGCCGGGCCGATCGGCTGCCTGATCGCGGTCGCCGCGCGCCGGGCGGGCGCCGCGCACGTCACCATCACGGACCTCTCCGACAACGCCCTGGAGATCGCCGCCAAGGTCGGCGCCCACGAGACGGTCAATGTCCTGTCCGATAGCGAGACGCCCAACCGCTGGCAGGCCGACCGCGGCTGCTTCGACGTGAGCTTCGAGGCGTCGGGCAGCGCCAGGGCGGTGGAGACCTGCGTCCTCAGCACGCGGCCCGGCGGCGTGGTCGTCCAGGTCGGCATGCTGGCGCCGGGCCTCACCCCTATCCCGCTCAACCGGCTGCTCGCCAAGGAGGTGACGCTGAAAAGCTCCTTCCGCTTCCATGAGGAGTTCGCCTGGGCCGTCGCCGCCCTGACCACGGGCGGCGTCGATCTGTCGCCGCTGGCCACCGCGCAGTTCCCGTTCGAGTCCGCCGCCGAGGCGTTCGACGCCGCGCATGACCGCAGCCGGAACATGAAGGTGCAGATCGTCTTCGGCTGACCGCTCCCCTAACCGAGCCGTTCGACCGGACCCACCTGCCCCGGCGGGGTCCGCCATGGAACCGACCGCTTGCGGACGTCCGCAAGATCTTTGCGAGTGACCAATGAAAATCACGCAACTGGAAACGTTGAGGACGGAGGAGTTCTCCAACGTCGTTTGGATCCGCGTCCACACCGACGCCGGAATCGTCGGCCTGGGCGAGACCTTCTACGGGGCGGGCGCGGTCGAGGCGCACATCCACGACGTCCTGGCGGCGCGCCTGCTCGGCAAGGACCCGCTGCGCATCGAGGCTCACGCCCGCGAGTTGGTGAATCTCCCGATGGCGCAATCCTCGACCGGCGCCGAGTACCGCGCTGCATCGGCCATCGACCTCGCGCTGTGGGACATTCTCGGCAAGGTGTGCGGCCAGCCGGTGCACCAGATGCTGGGCGGCCTCTGCCACGACCGGGTGCCCGTCTATAACACCTGCGCGGGCTACGGCTATGTGAGATCCAACAAGATCAAGCCGGTCGACACCTGGAACCTGGGCTCCAGCGAGGGTCCCTACGAGGATCTCAACGGCTTCATGACCGACGCCGGGCGGCTCGCCGAGAGCCTGCTGGAGCAGGGCATCACCGGCATGAAGATCTGGCCGTTCGACCCCGCGGCCATCGCCAACGACGGGCGCTTCATCACCGCCGAGCAGATGAAGCGCGCGGTCGAGCCCTTCGAGAAGATCCGCAAGGCCGTCGGCGACAGGATGCAGATCATGGTCGAGTTCCACTGCCTGTGGAACCTGCCGACCGTCAAGAAGATCGCCCGCGTTCTCGAAGACTACGAGCCGACCTGGTACGAGGACCCGATCCGCATGAACTCGGTCAACGCTCTGGCCGAACTGGCCGGCTCGACGAGCGTGCCGATCTGCGCCTCGGAGACGCTGGGCTCGCGCTTCCCCTACAAGGACATGCTGGAGGCCGGCGCGATCGGCGTGGTGATGACCGATCTGGTGTGGACCGGCGGCCTGACCGAAGGGCGCAAGATCGCCGCGCTCGCCGACACCTACCATCGCCCCTACGCGCCCCACGACTGCACCGGGCCGGTGGCCTATGTCGCCGCCGTGCACTCCTCGCTGTCGAACCCGAACACGCTGATCCAGGAGTCGGTCCGGGCCTTCTACACAGGCTGGTACACGGAACTGGTCACCGAGGTTCCGCGCATCGTCGACGGCCATGTCCTGCCGATGGAAGGGCCGGGCCTCGGCACGGAACTCCTGCCCTCCGTCTTCGAGCGCCCCGACCTAAGCGTCCGCCGCAGCAGCCTCTAAAGCGAACATCCGTTCGCTTTAGACTCTTATCGCCTCATTCGCCGGCAGGCTCCGGTCGCATGTGCGACCGGGACCGCCGTCGCGGTCCAAAGCGGATTGCAATCCGCTTTAACCGGCAGCCTTCAACGGAAAGACCCGCCATCATGACGACCATGTTTGACCTGACCGGCAAGACCGCGCTCGTGACGGGATCGGCCCGCGGCCTGGGCAACGCCATCGCCGAAGGGCTGGCCGAGGCCGGCGCCGCGATCATCCTCAGCGACATCAACCCCACCGCCCTGGCCGACGCCGCGGCGCGGGCGCGCGACAAGGGCTACACCGTCCACGAATCGGCCTTCGACGTGACGGACGAGGACGCGGTGACCAAGGCCTTCGCCGACCTCGACGCGCAGGGGATCGCCGTCGACATCCTGGTGAACAACGCCGGCATCCAGATCCGCAGCCCGCTGGTCGATTTCCCGGTGGCGGATTTCCGCAAGGTCATCGACACCAACCTGACCAGCGCCTTCCTCGTCGGCCGCGAGGCAGGCCGCCGCATGGTCGCGCGGCGGGCGGGCAAGATCATCAACATCGGTTCGCTGACCAGCGAACAGGCCCGCGTCACCGTGGCGCCCTACGCCGCGGCCAAGGGCGGCATCCGCCTGCTGACCAAGTCGATGACCGCGGAGTGGGCGGAGTTCAACGTCCAGGTCAACGCGATCGGCCCGGGCTACATCGTGACCGAGATGAACAAGCCCCTGATCGAGAACGAGGAGTTCGATTCCTGGGTGAAGAAGCGCACGCCGGCGCGCCGTTGGGGAAACCCGACGGATCTGGTCGGCACCGCAGTGTTCCTGGCCTCCCCGGCCTCCGACTTCGTCAACGGCCAGTTGATCTTCGTCGATGGTGGCTTCATGGCCATCTATTGACCTCGCAACGGTGCGACCCCGGCCCGCGTCCGAGCGCTTGGCGGATGGGAAAGCCGGTCCCATCGGAACAGGTTCGACTGACATGAATCCGACCCCGTCGCGGCACGCCGCATCAACCGAAACGGTGGCCGAACCGGCGGCGTACCCGGACGGGCGCGAGGCTGATGCGCCGTGGCCTTGGCAAGCAGACTCCCAATTGATCTACCGGGATCTGCGGAACGCCATCGTCTCGCTCCACCGCCGGCCGGGCGAGATCCTTGACGAGCGGTCCCTTGCCGAGGACTACGGCGCCAGCCGCCCGAAGGTTCGGCAGGCCATCAACCGGCTGTCCGATGAACAACTGGTCGAGCGCCAACCGCACCATCGAAGGATGCGGCTGGGGGTGGCGCGCATTCCCTTGCGGGCGCTGCCGGAGGCCGGGGAAATGCGCAAAGCCCTGGAAACCCGCGTCGCGCGCTACGCGGCCCGCCGGGCGACTCCCGATCAGATCGCGGGGCTGCGCGCGTCCATCGAACGCCAGCGCGTCTGTGAAACGGCCGGAGACATCGACGGTTTCCACACGGCGGACGAGGCCTTTCACGCGCTCCTCTCCGAGGCCGCCGGCTATCCGGGCTTCTGGACGACGGTCGGGAGGGTCAAGGCGCAGATCGACCGCTGCCGCCGCCTCGGCCTGCTGGTCCTCGGGGGCATGGGGCCGGCGATCGCCGAGCATGAGGCCATAGCCGCGGCCGTCGCGGCGCACGAGCCCGACCGCGCCGCCACGCTGATGGCCACGCACCTCGACGGCGTGGCCGGAACGATCGCCAAGCTGCGCAGCGTGGTCCCATGCTATTTTCACGATCCCGGCAACCCGCAATCCTCGCGCTGAGACAAGCCCCGGGCTTCCCTGTGCCAGGACCCCGATGGGCGGCGGCGCCCCCTTTCCGCCCAGGCGTGCGGTTGACTTGTCCGCCGCGGATGCCTAAAGAACTGGAGCAACAGCGTACCAGAGAACCAGTTCAGTGACCGGAGAGCGGCATGGATGACCCCGATTTCGACGTCTCCCGCCACCTGCAGAAGATCAAGGTCCGACGCCCGCCCGACATCATCATCGAGCAGATCAGCGACCTGATCGCCCGCCGGATCATCAAGGCGGGCCAGAAGCTGCCCGCGGAACGGGTGCTCGCCGAGCGCTTCGACGTCAGCCGCGGCACGGTGCGCGAGGCGCTCCGCCGCCTGGAATTCTTCGGGATCGTCCGGACCTCGCCGCAGAGCGGCACGGTCGTGGAAAATCTCAGCGAGCATGTGCTGCTCGGCCTCATCAACAACATCCTCAACGCCGACGACACCAGCCCGGAGATGCTGATCGAGGTGCGGGGCGCCCTGGAGGCCCTGTCCGCCCGGCTGGCGACCGAGCGCGCCCACAGCGGCCAGATCGCCGAGATCCGCAAGGCCCAGCAGCGGATGCGCGAGCAGGCCGAAGCCAACGCCTACACCCTGGAGGAGGACCTTCTGTTCCACCTCAAGGTCGCGGAGGCGACCAACAACAACCTGCTTCGCTCGCTGATTGCTCTGATGGGGCCGGACGTGCTCCGCTTCTCGCACCAGCACGCCACCTACAAGGACGGTCGCATGCATGCCGCCGCGAACGAGCATGACGCGATCATCGAAGCGATCGAGCGTCGTCAGCCGGAGGAAGCGGAACGGCTGATGAAGCAGCACATCGACAAGTCCTACGAGCATTACCGCCGTACCGGCGATCATCCGGAGGATGACCGGGACGAGAACAGCGGGGCCAAACGCGACAAGCCTGCGCGCGCCCGACGTGCCAAGACATCACAATCCATGCGGGAGTCGGGGTGAAAACGGCCTTGCCCCTGAGGTTCCGTTGCAAAGTTTGACAGTAAGGCGCTGAGAGTCGCGGCGTCTGTGTCGTCAGGCGGCGACACCGAACAGGGTGGCGATGAAGATCGCCTGGGCTGGCATGTCGTTGGCGGGGATGGCGGCGAGCTGCCCCTTGCGCACCATCGCCAGGATCTCATAGCCGGCGATTATCCGCCGCGCTGTGTGGAAGCTCTTGAACCCGAGCCCCGGCCGGACCAGCCGCTTGATCCGCCGGTGATCTTGTTCAACAATATTATTGAGATACTTGACTTGCCGCAGCTTGGCAAAGCGCCAGAGCTCGCCGTCCTTCTTCATCGCCGTAATCGCACTCGGATAGGCGGCGTTCTCGTCCACCGTGAGGGTGCGCGGGTTGACCGTGTGCTGCTGCCTCAGGGCTTTGCGGAAGAAGCGGCGCACGGCCGCGGCTTGGCACTGAGTAGAAAGTCGATGGTGTGCCTGCGCGCATCGACGGCGCGGTACAGGTACATCCAGCGCCCCTTCACCTTAACGTAGGTCTCGTCCACCCGCCAGGAGCCGGTCGTCATGCGCAGGTGTGGGCACAGGCGCTTGTCCGGCTCCGGCGCGTAGGCCTGGATTCAGCGGAAGATGGTGGTGTGGTCGACCGCCACGCCGCGGTTCTACCCGATCCCAGCCCTGTCGCAAACGCTGCAAGAGAACCTCAATGGGGCCCGTCTGCGGGCCATTCTGGACGCGCGGAAGCTGGTCGGGCTCGCCATCGCACAGCGTTGCGCCATGAGGAAAATGCGCTGACGGCGGCTCGCCGTGCGTCCGCTCCGAGGTGTATGAAGAGTGCACATACTGTTAAGGTGGCAAACAGTTCTCTACTCAAATGCTTGAGTCGGCTGTAATTTTATTGCCTTTCTGCGTTGCACACTCAGCGTATCTGGTATTTGGTATACCAGTATACAGTCATCTCCATCAGACACGAGGGAGATGCACCATGGCTTACACCACCGCTTCGCACACCGATCAGGACGGCGCTCTGTCGGGGATCGTCAAGGGCGTTCGCGAGTTCGTGAGCGCTTGGTTCGAAACCTCCGCCGCCTACATCGTCTATCGCGAGCTGTCGGCCCTGAGCACGGCCGAACTGGCCGCCCGCGACCTGCGCCGCGAGGACATCGGCCGCGTCGCCATGGACTTGCCGACGCTGATGCGCGAGTAACCGGCACACCGCCCGCCCTCCCGGATCGGACGTCCGCTTCGCCGCGGCGGCTGCCAAGGGAGAGCGGCGAGCCACCGGTGGGGTCAATTCCCCGCCAGAACCGCCAAACAGGCCGCGGGTGGTTCGGGGATGGCTTTGGGTGGCCGGGGCACCGGCGCTTCCTTCGGCGGCTCGAACCAGCTCAAAAGCTCCTGGCCGCAGCCGTCGCCCGGCGGAATGGGGGCTTGCGGAACGCAGGCCGTCGATCCGGCCGGGCAGTTCATCCGCACATGGAAGTGCGAGTCGTGCCCACCCCAGGGACGCACGGTGTTCAGCCAGGAGCGGTCGCCCTGCTCGCTCTGGCACAGCGCCAGCTTGATCGCCGGGTTCACGAACACCCGCGCGACCTTCGGACTCGTCGCCGCCAGTTGCAGAAGGCGGGCCTGACGGGGACCGAACCGCTCCGGCAGAACGCGCTGCGTCTGCCGGTTCACCATGGTCGGAAAGTCCGTACGCTCCCGCGCCTCCCGCACAAGAGGCGGCTGGTCGAGATCGAACCACACGTCGACGTCGAGGCCGATCTGGTGGCTGGCATGCCCGCTTTCCATGCGGCCGCCATACACTTTGGAAATGTCGCCGATGGCCAGCCGCCCCAACCGCTCGGCCTGCGCCCGGCGGGCAAGCTCCTGGACGAAGGCGATGGTGTCGGGATGCCCGTGGTTCCGGTTCCGCGACAGGTTGACCGCCTGGTACCCGGGACCTTCGGGAGGCAGCGTCTGCGCGCCGCGGATGCAGCCGTTGGCGTAGCCGCCGATCGGTTGTGCCGACAGGGCCGGCAACGGCGGCTGCAAGGCCACCGTGCTGAGGTCCATCGGCACGGCGCCGGAAAGCGGGGGCGCCGATCGGGAGACCGGATCGGCCGCCACCGCGCCACCGGTGAACCAGACCCCGCAAAGGATCGTCAGCGCTGCGAAAGACCTCGGCGCTGCGAAAGACCATTGTCGAGCCATGACCGGCCTGGACCCTCTCATCGTTGACCCGGTTCGACATTAGCACGGTGCGTGCGGTGTGGGCGTTGCATCGGGTGGGCGGCGGCGGGCGTCGTCAGAGGCCGTGTTGATCGAGCAGCAATTGCCCGTCGCGCGCCACGTCGTCGCCGTGGTCGAACAGGTTGCGCCAGGACGCCACGCCCGCGGTGATGTCCGGGTGCGACACGGCGGACGAGAAGGCTTCGACGCCGATCAGCCCCTGATAGTCGGCGGCCTTCAACCGGCGCAGCATCGGGGCGAAATCGATGGACCCCTGCGTCAGGCGGCCGCGATGGTTCTGGTCGATCTCGAAATAGCCAAGATGGGGCATCGCCAGTTCGAGCGCGCCCAGCAGGTCGTTCTCCTCGATGTTCATGTGGAAGGTGTCGAGATGGATGCGGACGTTGTCGGCGCCGATCAGCTTGACCATCCGGACGGCCTGTTCCGCCGTGTTGATCAGGTTGCTCTCGTACCGGTTGACCACCTCGAGCGCCAGCAGCATCCCGTAGGATGCGGCCCGTTCGGCGACGATCCGCAAGCCATCTGCCGCAACCTGGACGTTGGCGTCGCTCGGCACCTTCGACGCCTTGCCGAAGGCGCTGTAGAGGATGCCGCCCATGCGGTCCGCGCCCATGTCGCGCGCCAGGGCAAGGGCCGCGCAGTGCCGCTCGACCCCGCGGCGGTGCACGTCCGGGTCGGTGCTCGAAATGTCGTTGTCGGCCTGAAGGGGCGAGGTCGCGACGGGGCGGACCCCCGCCCGCTCGCACAGCGCGGCGATGGCCGCCGGTTCGATGCTGTCATGGTCGCGGATCGGCACGACGAGCTGGCCATAGCCGAAGGCCGCGGCCCGCTCGGCCGCATAGGCGCCATCCTTGGTGGACCATTTCGGGATCCAGGTGTAACTGTGGATCGACCGTCTGTTCATCGCGTTTCCTCCTGATTGTGCCCGCGTGCGGGGTCGTTGGTCTTGCCGACGGTTCGCAAAGGGCAAGCGGCCCCCTTCCCCGCCGGCGGGCCAACCGGCCTGGGTCTGCGTCCGTCAGCGATGCCCGGATCAACCGTCCGGCGGTGGGGTCCCGGGCGGGGTCTATTCGAAGAGAATGTCGTGGCGCTTGAGGATGTCGTCGCGCATCGCCTCGATCATCTTCAAATGCGCCAGCAGGAGCGACTGGGTTCCCGCGACGTCGTTCGTCATGATAGAGCGCATCAGCTTGACGTGGTCGGCGATCGCATCGTCCTCATGATGTGCCTCCTGAAGCTCGAGGAAGCGCACCCGTGTCAGATGCGTCCTCACGTCGTTCAGCATCTCCAACAGCATGGCGTTTCCCAGAACCCCGATGACGGTGTCGTGGAACGCCACGTCCAGTTCGGTGAAACCGACATAGTCCTTCTCCTGCACGACCTGTCTCTGCTGCTCGATCAGCGACAGCGCCTTGCTTTGCGCCACGCTGTGATCGGCGGTCTTGTTCCAGATGCGCGCCACCTCCCCGAACGCCGACACCTCCAGCGCCTCCCGGATGAACTGGGCCTCCTTCACCTTGGCCACGGACAGGCGGGACACCTGCGCCCCGCGCTGCGGCAGGATGCTCAGCAACCCTTCGTTCGCCAGCCGGGAAAAGGCCTGACGCACCGGTGTCCGGCTGACGCCGTATTCGTCGGCGACGGCGTTTTCGTAGATCATCGAGCCGGGCTGGAACGACAGCGAAATGATCCTCTTCCGCAGCTCCTTGTAGATCACGCTGTCCAGCGTGTTGCGTTCCAACACCAGCCGTTCGTTCTTCACCGTGTTCCCCCAGCCGCCGTGCAAGCGGACATCGCCCTTTCCGAGCCCAGAATCGCGATTATCGCCGGATCGGATTGGCCCACGCAAGGTCGCAGCGCCGCTGAACACAGTCCGGAACGCGGGTGGAACCGGGCCGATGACTGATACAGCCGGGCGAACACTTTGTCACTATTGGTTGCACCTCCCCTCCGTCACGCCGCCCTTGGCCGGCGAAATCCATCCGAATGCGGGTTTGATTGCATTCCAATCAAATCGCCTTCTGGATAATCCGTACCATCTTGCATCCTTGGATACAAGTGTGCAAGATAACCGAACGTTGCGCTGGATGAGCCGTTCGCCATCCGCACACCGCCTGTCCGCTCCGCGCGGGCGATCAGTAAACGAATGGCATAAGGGCAGTCTCAGGCTCCGCGCTCAAAGCAACGGGCGCCCTTGATCACCAAACTCATAATAAATCCTAGGGAGTAGGCAGTGACCAATATGTCCAAGCGCCTTGGCGCTTTTCTCGGAGCCACCGCGCTGACGCTGATCGCGGGCATGGGGATGGCCCAGGCCCAGACGCAGAAGCACATCCTGCGCATGAACCACGTTCACAGCCCAGTCGAAGCCTATCATTCGGCGTTCCAGGAATGGGCCAAGCGCGTCGAGGAGCGAACCAACGGCGGCCTGAAGATCGAGGTGTTCCACAGCGCCCAGCTCGGCAACGAAGAGGACATCATCGAGCAGATCCGCCAGGGCGCCAACATCGGCCAGAACACCGACGCGGCGCGCCTCGGCAACTACGTTCGCGAGATCGCCGTCCTGAACGGCCCGTACTTCGTCGAGACGCTCGATGAGGCCTTCGCGCTGTCGAAGCTCGACACCGTCAAGAAGTGGAAAACGGAACTGGCGGACAAGCACGGTCTCCAGGTCGTCTGCTTCGACTTCGTTCAGGGCAAGCGCCATGTCTTCGCCAACAAGCCGGTCCGCAACCCGGGTGAGCTGTCCGGGCTGCGCATCCGCACCCCGCCCGCCCCGATCTGGCAGGAATCGGTGCGCGCCATCGGCGCGGCCCCGACGGCGATGAGCTTCGGCGACATCTACCCCGGCCTTCAGCAGCGAGCTGTCGACGGCGCGGAGCTGACCTACGCCAACATCCGTCCGGGCAACCTCCAGGAGGTCGTCCGGAACGTCAGCGAGACCGGCCACATCCTGCTGATCAACTTCGAGGTCGTCAGCGCCACCTGGTTCAAGAAGCTGCCCGCCGACTACCAGACCGCGCTGGTCGAGGAATGCAGCGCCGCCGGCCAGAAGGTGTCGAAGGTGCTCGCTGACGCCGCGGAGAGCGAGAAGGCCGCGCTGGTCAAGGGCGGCATGAAGGTGACCGAGAACGTCGATGTGGAGGCCTTCCGCAAGGCCGGCGACGCCGCGTACCAAGCGCTCGGCCTCACCGAGGTGCGCGCGGCGATCTACAAGGAAATGGGACGCTAAGTCATCCGAAGCCGGCGAGGCCTGCCTTATGAAAACTCTCTACGACTATATGCTGAAGCTGGAGGCGATCCTCGCCGGCTTGTTCCTGATGCTGATGGTGGGGTTGCTTCTGCTGGGCGGCGTGGCGCGGATGATGCAGCACCCGCTCAACTGGACCATCGATCTGGCGACCTGCTTCTTCGCCTGGGCGGTGTTCCTGTGCGCGGACATCGCCTGGCGCAAGGACATGCTGATGTCCCTCGATCTGGTGACCGCGAAGCTGTCCGAGCGGTACCAGCGGACCCTGCTGTTCGTGAACTACGCGCTGATCGCGCTGTTCCTCTGCTACGCCATCTACGGCGGCACCCTGCTCGCCTGGACCAGCCGGTCCCGCACCTTCAACGGCATTCCCGGCGTCAGCTATTCCTGGGTCACCGCCAGCATCGCTGTTGGCGCGGCCCTGATGCTCGTCACCACCATTCTCAAGATACGGGCCCTGATGCGGTCCGATGGCGTGCCGTGCGCCGCTGCCGCCAGCGGGGAGATTGCCTGACCATGCTGCTCGTCGTTCTCGCCTTCGCGGTCTTCCTGCTCATCGGCATGCCCGTCGCCTTCGCGATCGGCATCTCCGGCGTGCTGTTCTTCCTTCAGCACCCGGAGCTGCCCTTCACCATCCCGCTTCAGGTGACGGTCTCCCAGACCCAGAATTTCGCCCTGCTCGCCGTTCCCCTGTTCATCATGGCGGGCAACTACATGAACCGGTCCGGCATCACCGAAAGCCTGCTGAATCTGGCGTCGGTGGCCACCGGACACCTCAAGGGCGGGCTCGCCCAGATTTCCATCGTCCTGTCGGCGCTGATGGGCGGCGTGTCGGGGTCGGCCATCGCGGACGCGGCGATGCAGTCGCGCATCCTCGGCGAGGAAATGACGAAGCGGGGCATGTCGCGCGGCTTCACCGCCGGCGTGATCTCCTTCACCTCGCTTCTCACCCCGCTGATCCCGCCGGGCATCGGCATGATCCTCTTCGGGACCATCGGCCAGGTGTCGATCGGGCGGCTGTTCGCGGCGGGCTTCGCCCCGGCGCTCCTGCTCGGCATCGCCATGAGCGCTGCCGTCTGGTACACCTCCAACAAGCGCGGATACCCCGCCGAGCGCGAGAAGCGGGCGTCGCTGGCCGAAGTCGGCAGCGCCCTGAAGGGCGGCGTCTGGGCGCTGCTGTTCCCGGTCATCCTGCTCGTCGGCTTGCGCATGGGCATCTTCACGCCGTCGGAGATCGGCGCCTTCGCGGTGCTCTACGCCCTGTTCATCGGCTTCGTGGTCTACCGCCGGCTCAAGGCGAAGAGCTTCGTGGAGGCGCTGGAGGTCAGCCTCGCCGACGTCGGCTCCGCGATGTTCCTCATCAGCCTGTCGGCGATCTTCAGCTACGGCATCGTCTTCGAGCGCATTCCGGAGGTCATCGCGTCGTCCCTGACCAGCCTCACCGACAACGTCCAGCTGGTGATGGTGCTGATCGTCCTTCTGGTGCTGGCGGCCGGTCTGTTCATCGACGCGACGGTGATCATCATCATGATGACGCCGATCTTCCTGCCCGCCGTGCGGGCGATGGGCGGCGATCCGGTGCATTTCGGCGTCGTCTTCATCGTCGCGGCGACCATCGGCAACTTCACGCCACCGGTCGGGGCGGCGATGTTCACCGTCTGCTCGATCCTGAAGGTGTCGGTGGGAGCCTATGTCCGGGAGTCCCTGCCCTTGATGATCGCCATCGGGCTGACAACCATCCTTCTGATCTTCGTGCCCGAGTTCATTCTCCTCATCCCGAACCTGCTCTTCGGATGATGGCGGCGCGCCGGGAGTTGGCGGCGGAAACGCCGCCCTCCCGGCCCCCGGGCACATCGAATCCCTGCGTCCAATCCGGCGCCCGGTACGGCGCCGACTGGTGGAGTTCCAAACACGATGACCGGCAGACTAGACGGAAAACGCGCGCTGGTGACCGGCGCGGGACAGGGCATGGGACGGGCCATCGCGCTCGCCTTCGCCCGGGAGGGGGCCAGCGTCGTCGCGGCCAGCCGCACGCTGTCCAAGATGGAGGATCTGCCCCGCATCGACGCCCGGATCACCCCGGTTGCGCTCGACGTGACCGATCCGGCGGCGGTCCGGCGCGTCGTCGCCGAGGCCGGGGCGCTCGACATCCTCGTCAACAACGCCGGGTGGGTCCACAACGGCACCATCCTGGACTGCAGCGACGAGGATTGGGCGCGCAGCCTGGACCAGAACGTCACCTCGATGTTCCACACCATCCGGGCGGCGCTTCCCGGCATGATCGAACGGCGCCGGGGCTCCATCGTGAACGTCGCCTCGGTGGCGTCGAGCCTGACCGGCGTCGCCAACCGCACCGCCTACGGGACCAGCAAGGCGGCGGTGATCGGCCTGACCAAGGCCGTGGCCCGCGACTTCATCGGCGTCGGCGTCCGCTGCAACGCGCTGTGCCCCGGCACCACCCACTCGCCGTCGCTGGAGGAGCGCATCCAGTCGAGCGCCGATCCTGAGGGCATGCGGGCGCAGTTCATCGCGCGCCAGCCGATGGGCCGCCTGGGAACCGTGGAGGAGATGGCCGCCGCCGCGGTGTATCTGGCCAGCGACGAGTCCGGCTTCATGACGGGCAGCCTGCTCGTCGCCGACGGAGGGCAGACGCTGTGACCGGACCGGCTCAGCCGACCGCGCGCTACGGCGCGGATGCCCTGGACTCCTTCTGCCGCGCGGTGCTTCTGGCTGCGGGAGCGGACGAGGCGACGGCGGACGCGGCCACCCGCGCGATGATGCACGGCTCCCGGCTGGGGGTGGACAGCCACGGCGTGCGGCTGCTCGGGCATTATGTGGCCACCATGACCCAGGGACGGGTGAACCCGCGCCCTGCCCCGCGCATCCTGTCAGAATTCGGGGCTGTCGCTACGCTGGACGCCGACAACGCCCACGGCGCGCTCGGCGCCTACCGCGCCCAGGAGAAGGCGGTCGAGCTGGCCGGCCGGTTCGGCATCGGCGCGGTCGCCATCCGCAACAACTCCCATTTCGGCCCGGCCGGCGCCTTCGCGCTCGCCGCGGCGGAGGCGGGCTGCATCGGCATGGCCGTCTGCAACTCCGACAGCTTCATGCGGCTGCACGACGGCGCCGAACGCTTCCACGGCACCAACCCGATCGCCATCGCCGTTCCGGTGAAGGACGGCGATCCGTGGCTGTTCGACATGGCCACCAGTGCCATCCCCTACAACCGCGTCCAGCTCTACCGCAGCCTCGGGCTTGCGCTTCCCGAAGCCACCGCGTCGGACCCCACGGGACGCAACACCACCGACCCCGAGCGGGCCGAGATGCTGGCGCCGCTGGGCGGCGAGTTCGGCTTCAAGGGGGCCGGGCTGGCGGGCTTCGTGGAAATCCTCAGCGCCGTCCTGACCGGCATGAAGCTGAGCTTCGAGATCCTGCCGATGCCGGGACCGGACCTGAGCACGCCGCGCGGCATGGGCGCCTTCGTGATGGCGATCCGTCCGGAGGCTTTCCTGCCGCAGGAAAACTTCCAGGACAGCATGGCGCGCTATCTGGCCGCCCTGCGCGGGTCCCGGGCCGTGCCGGGCCGAACGGTCATGGCGCCCGGCGACCGCGAATGGGCCGAGGCGGAGCGCCGCAGGTCGCTTGGCATCCCCATCGACCAGACGACCATCGACACCTTCAATCATCTCGCCCACGCTCATGGCATCCCCGCCCCGGTTCCGGTGGGCTCGCCCGCGTAAGGCGGGACTCCGGACACGGTATGCGGATTTGGCGGGGCGGCACGGCTCCGCCTTTTTCTTGTTGCCCGCGCCCCGTAAATGCAGAATCCCTCTCATAATTGAAAAGAATGGGAAGGGAGAGTCCCCCGCCATGAAACGTCGTTCCTTTCTGACCAGCGCCGGGGTCGGGCTGGCCGCCAGCACCGTCGTCGCAGCACCGGCCATCGCGCAGAGCCAGCCCGAGATCAAGTGGCGCATGGCGTCGAGCTACCCCAAGAGCCTCGACACCATCTTCGGCGGGGCGGAGCTGATCGCCCGCCGGGTCGCCGCCGCCACCGACAACAAGTTCCAGATCCGCACCTTCGCGGCGGGCGAGATCGTTCCGGCGCTCCAGGTGCTGGACGCGGTGCAGAACGGCACGATCGAGTGCGGCCAGTCCGCGGCCTATTTCTACATCGGCAAGGACCCGACCTTCTGCTTCGACACGGCCATGCCCTTCGGCCTCAACACGCGCCAGCACATCTCCTGGATGATGCACGGCGGCGGGCTGGAGCTGATGCGGGAGCTGTTCCGGGAACACAACATCTACAACATCCCCGCCGGCAACACGACGGCCCAGATGGGCGGCTGGTTCCGCAAGGAAATCAAGACGGTGGAGGACCTGAGCGGCCTCAAGATGCGGGTCGGCGGGCTGGCCGGGCAGATCATGGGCAAGCTGGGCCTCGTCCCGCAGCAGATCGGCGGCGGCGACATCTACCCGGCGCTGGAGCGCGGCACCATCGACGCGGCGGAGTTCGTCGGCCCCTACGACGACGAGAAGCTGGGCTTCCACAAGGTCGCCAAATACTACTACTCGCCGGGCTGGTGGGAGGGCTCCGCCCAGATCCCGCTGATGATCAACATCACCGCCTGGGAGCAGCTTCCCGAGTCCTACAAGACGATCCTGGAGCAGGCCTGCTGGGAGGCCAACACCTGGATGATCGCCAAGTACGACGCCGTCAACGCCGCGGCGCTGAAGCGTCTGGTCGCCGGCGGCGCCCAGCTCCGCGCCTTCCCGCGCGACGTCATGATGGCCTGCGAGAAGATCGCCAACGAGCTGTACGACGAGCTGTCGGCGAAGAACCCGCGCTTCAAGAAGGTCTACGAGGCGTGGAAGCCCTTCCGCGACGAGGAGCGGCTGTGGTTCCGCGTCGCCGAGAACAGCTTCGACTCCTACGTCTATTCCCAGTCGGCGCAGCGCCGCTGAGGAGAAAGCGGCCCCTTCCCGTCCCGGAACGGAGAGGGGCCGCTCCTCCGGTCACGCGGTCAGTGCGAGACCGCGCCGGCCGCGCCCAGGCCGGTTTCCGAGCGGATGTACTGGTACTCGTAGGCCTTCGCCTCCGCCGCCGCCCGCGCGCTGCGATCGGTGACCGAGAAGAGCCAGGTCGTCGCGAAGGCGATGACCATCGAGAACAGCGCCGGATGCTCGTAGGGGAAGATCGGCGCCGGGAACTTGAAGACGCTGACCCACACCGTCGGCCCCAGCACCACGAAGGCGACGCAGCTCACCAGACCGGCGAAACCGCCGATGAAGGCGCCGCGCGTGGTCAGGCCCTTCCAGAAGATCGACAGGATCAGCACCGGAAAGTTCACCGACGCCGCCAGACCGAAGGCCAGCCCGACCATGAAGGCGATGTTCTGGTTCTCGAACAGCAGGCCCAGCGTGATGGCGATGACGCCCAGCGCCAGCGTGGCGAGGCGCGACACCCGCATCTCCGACGCCTCGGTGGCGTTGCCCTTCTTGAGGACGCGGGCGTAGAGGTCGTGGCTGACCGCCGACGCGCCGGCCAGGGTCAGGCCGGCGACCACCGCCAGGATGGTGGCGAAGGCGACCGCCGAGATGAAGCCCAGGAAGAGGTTGCCGCCGATGGCCTTGGACAGGTGGATGGCCGCCATGTTGCCGCCGCCCAGGATCTTGCCCGCCGCGTCCAGATAGGCCGGGTTGGTGCCGACGATCACGATGGCGAGGAAGCCGATGGTCACCGTCAGGATGAAGAAGTAGCCGATGAAGCCGGTGGCGTAGACAACCGACTTGCGCGCCTCCTTCGCGTCGGGAACGGTGAAGAAGCGCATCAGGATGTGCGGCAGCCCCGCCGGTCCGCACATCAGCGCGAGGCTGAGCGACACCGCGGCGATGGGATCGGCCATGGCGGCGCTGGGGCGCAGGATGGCGGCGTTCGCGGCGTGGGCGGCGACGGCCTGCTGGAGCAGCCGCTCCGGGTTGAAGCCGAACTGCGCCAGCGCCAGCCCGACCAGCACGGTGCAGCCGCCGAGCAGCATCACCGCCTTGATGATCTGCACCCAGGTCGTGGCGAGCATGCCGCCGAAGGTCACGTACAGGATCATCAGCACGCCGACCATCACCACGGCGTAGGTGTAGTCCAGCCCGAACAGGAGCTGGATCAGCTTGCCCGCCCCGACCATCTGCGCGATCAGGTAGAAGCAGACCACGGTCAGCGACCCGACCGCGGCCAGCGAGCGGATCGGCGTCTGGCCCAGCCGGTAGGAGGCCACGTCGGCGAAGGTGAAGCGGCCCAGGTTGCGCAACCGCTCGGCGATCAGGAACAGCATCAGCGGCCAGCCGACCAGGAAGCCGATGGTGTAGATCACCCCGTCGAAGCCCTTGGCGAAGACCATGCCCGACAGGCCGAGGAAGGCCGCCGCCGACATGTAGTCTCCCGCGATGGCCAGCCCGTTCTGGAAACCGCTGATGCCGCCGCCGGCGGTGTAGAAGTCCGACGCCGAGCGGGTGCGCTTCGACGCCCAGTAGGTGATGCCCAGCGTGCCCGCGACGAACAGCAGGAACATGGCGATGGCCGTCACGTTGACCGGCTGACGCTCCACCGCACCATCGATGGCGGCGGCGAGGGCGGGACCGGCCGCCAGCGCCGGCAGCAGCGCGGCGGAGGCGGAAGCCAGAAGACGCACGGCGCTCATCGGCCCACCTCGTTCAGCAGGTCGCGGTTCATCGCGTCGTAGCGGCTGTTGGCGCGCAGGACGTAGACGCCGGTCATCAGCGAGCAGAAGACGGTGATGACGATGCCGGCGGCCAGCCCGACCGGGAAGGTCATGCCCTCGGCCAGCGGGCGCGCCATCAGGTCGGGCGCCAGCGCCGAGGCGAACACGAAGGCGTAGTAGACCGCCAGAACGATCAGCGCCAGCCGCCAGCTGAAGCGCGCGCGGCTCGCCGTCATCGCGGCGAACTTCGGGTTGGACAGCACCCGCTCGTAAATCTCGTCGGACATGGTTTTTATCGCTTTTTTCTTGAAGCCCAGGCATTGCGCATCGCAGCAATACTCTGGGCGCATGACAGCAAAAAGCGAAATTAAATTTCTTATGACACGAAATAACGAAAGATTCGCTCGAATCCGTTCCCGTTTAACCGGATAACGGTTGATCATTAGCCAAGAGACGGTTGATCCTGACATGCAGAATGCGACAACGGGTCGCGCTGCGATGCAACATGAGGCAACGCTGTTATCCCGCCGTCCGCCCTTTCAGACGGGCATCCTTCAGCCGGACATGGATCAAGCCGCTGCCCGTAGGGTCGGAGCGATCGGGTTTGACCATCGCCTCCAGCAGCTTCTCGTCGCTCGACCAGTAGGGCACGTACCACAGCCGGTCCACGTCCATGACCAGCACCCGGTGGGTCTCCGCGTCGTAGGCGCCGAGCGGCGCGATGTGGCCCACCGTGGCATCGCCGGTCAGCGTGCCCTGGTCGTAGGCCAGCAGGATGATGTCGCTGTCGTCGCGCTCGTTCTCATCGAGGATGCGCCGCAGCTCGTCCAGCGTCTCCGGCGAGGTGTCCTTGGGCCGGAAGACCTCCACCGTAGCGTCCAGCCCGAAGGCGTCCACCGACCTCTGGACCAGCCCGGCGAAATCGGCGAAGGACACACCGTCCCCGTTCTCCGCCGTGCCCGCCTTCCATCCGTCGTCGTCCACCTCGTTCAGCACCCGCGCCTGGGTGACCAGCCGGTTGGACGAGAGTGGCGGCAGGCCGCGCAGCGCGTTGATCATCATCGCCACGCTGGCGACCGAACAGGCGCTGCCCGTTTGCTGGGCCGTGTAATAAGGCATCATCGCCCAGAAGTCCGGCGCCCCGGCCCGGCGCAGATAGTCGCGGTCATCGGTCATCGGCACGGCGTCCGGGCCGAACTTCGGCTTGGTCTCGCTCTGCGCGTCCTGCGCCGCGGCGGGGGGGCCGGCCAGACACGCGACGGTCGACAGGACCAACAGAGCCGAGCGGAACGGTGCCTTCATCACCGGCGTTTTCCTCAATGGTGTCACGGTCGATGCCTCTGCCGGCTCTAGCCGGACGGGGTGGGCCTTGGCGGAAGGCTCTGCGGCACGAGCGCCATGCAGTTCTGCACGACCGCGGCGCAGGCGCCCAACGACGACGCCCGGTAGACCAACTGCTCGACGGCCCCGTTCCTCAAGGTGAAGGTCGCTTCGCACCGGTTGTCCACCACGTCGCCAGCCCGCGGAGGATAGTAGTCCCACGGGTCGTAGTCGAGCCCGCGATGGCGCCAGCCGGGATAGCCCCACGGATACCCCCATCCGTAGCCCACCGGCGGCGGCGGTGGGGCGTAGTAATCGATGGAGCCCGCGCGGTAGGTGAAGAACTCCAGGTCGCCGCTGGCCGCCTGCCGGTGCGGCACCCCGGCGCACGACAGCAGCGTTCCCTTGGGCATGCCGACCAGCGCGCTCTGGGCGGCCAGCGCGACGTCGGCCCGGGGGTCGGCGCACCCCGCCAGCCCCGCCACGACGAGCAGAAGGACGGCGGCGGACCGCCGCAAGGGTTGCAAATGCGGGAGCACGGGCGGAGCCTCCTTCCCCGGGACATATCCCGGAAGAACAAGCCTCCGCCCGTTTTTGATCCCACTCAGGCTATGGCCGGGCCCGGGATCAGGCGTCCCAGAAATGCGGCATGCCATCCGACGCCGTGTAGCCGCTCTGGCCGATCAGCGCCCAGTTCAGGTCATGGATGCCCATGGCCAGCGCCGGGGAGTTCGGCTGCAGCGAGTAGTCGCCCCAGTAGGGGTTGTTGAACAGCGGCTTGCCCGTCACGTCGTTGTCGCCGTAGCGCGGCACGTTGTGGACGAGGTTGCCGTCGATCACCGGATTCCCGGCGGTCAGCAGTTCCATGTAGTCGTCCAGCGGCAGCGTCCCGCTGATGACGTTGCCGGTGATGGTGTTGTTGCGCGGCAGGCCCGGATCGCCGTGCTTGGGCGCCCAGCCGACGCGGATGAACTCCTCCACGTTGCTGGCGATGATCGAGAAGTTGTTGGTGACGAGGTTGTTGTCGCCGCCGTGGATGTGCACCCCGGCCAGCCCGGTGTCCTTCAGGAAGTTGCCGGTCACCGTGACGCCGCCGGCCATGTCGTCCAGATAGATGCCGAAGCCCTTGTGGTTGGTCAGCCACTGGTCGGTGTTGCTGGTCGCCAGCCCGCCGACATGCTCCACCCAGTTGCCGCGGATGATCGTTCCGGTGTCGACGCTGGACCGGCCCAGCACCTCGATGCCGCCGCCGTCCGCCGTCTCCAGGTTGGTGTTGGTGACGCGGTTGTACTCGATGACGTTGTTGCGGTTGATGTTGCTGGAGTCCCAGTTCTTCAGCGAGATGCCGTAACGCGCGCTGGAGTCCACGTCGTTGTGGGCGATCAGGTTGTTGTCGACCCCGGTGCCGATGATCCCGGCCACACCCTTGCGCACCTCGCCGACGTGGGAGATGTCGTTGGCGTAGACGGTGTTGCCGTTGCTGCGCCCGTCCAGCTCGATGCCGTTGACCGCCAGATGCTCCAGCGTGTTGCCGCCCACCAGGTTGTTGGAGGACGCCGCGGTCAGCTTGATCGCCGTGCCGACGTTGAGGAAGCTGTTGTTGCCGATGCTGTTGCCCGACGCCCCCTTCAGCTCCACCGCGTAGCCCCAGGTGGTGGTGTTGGTGAAGCCCAGCCCCTCGATGGTCACGTCGCTGCTGCCGTTCAGGCGGATCAGCGTGCCCAGCCGCGCCACCTCGACGCCGTCCTGCACCAGGGTGGCGGGATGTTCCGGCTTGAACACCAGCGACTTGTCCGAGGCGCGCCACGCGAACTCGCCCGCCTGATCGACGAAGGACGGGTTGTTCAGCAACTTGTAGGTGGTTCCCTCGGCGAAGGGCAGCGAGGTGCCGTTCTTCAGCGTGATGGTGCGGGTGGCGTCGTTGACGCTGGCGATCTCGGTCAGCGTGTCGGACAGCCGCTCGGCGTCCATCAGCTGGATCTTCATGCCGGGGATGATGTCGCCCGACGACATGTCGCCGGTGTGGTAGCGCACCGACCAGCCGCTGGGGCCGCCGTTGGCCGCGTCAGCGAAGTACCAGCCGGTGGTGGTGGGGTTGTCGGCGTCGACGATGCCCTTGCTGGCCAGCGTCTGGCGCACGCCGCCGATGGTCAGGTCGAGGTCGGTGGCCTGCGACAGCTTCGCGGAATAGATCCCGTTGCCCTCGCTAACGAAGTTCGTGACCTTCTCCGCCCCGTTCAGCACCGGCGTCTCGCCGGGATAGTTGCGGAAGCTGTGGCCGTTGTCGGCGCCGGTCAGCTCCAGCGTCTTGGTCAGGCGGTAGACACCCTCACGCACATAGGTCGTGTCGACGTCGCTGTCCCGCATGGCGTCGCGGGCGCGCTCCAGCGAGGCGAAGGGACCGTCGGTGCCGTCGGCGTTCGGCGCGGACAGCTTGCCCGACCACGTGTCCTTGCCGTTGGCCGCGACGTAGAAGGCCGGGCCGGACGGCGGCGGCGGGGGCGGCTCGGCCGGCGGCTGGAACAGCGACGCCGGGGCATCGACGTTCAGAGCGCCACCCCAGAACAGCCCTTCCTGCCCCTTCACCACGTCCTTTCCGTCCACCGCCCCCTTGTCATAGGTGACGATGCTGTCGGTCGCCGCGACGGTGTTGCCGTTGATCGACACCGACTTGACGAACAGGTTGCGGTCCTGCCCGTTCACCACGGAATCGTTGTCGTAGTGGATCTGGATCCTGTGGGCTTCCTTGGCGTCCAGATCGACCGTGAAGCTGAAGGGCTGCGGGTCGCTGGAGGTGGCGCGGCCCTCGCCGACCACCTTGCCGTCGACCAGCAGCTTGAAGTGCGGCGCCACCCCGCCGGCCGACTGGCCCCAGGCGGTGACGACGATGTCCGTCGGCGTCAGCTTGGCCGGCGGAGGCGGCGGAGGCGGCGGGACGTAGGGTCCGTCGAAATATTCCTCCGGCACGCCGAAGGTCAGGGCACCGCCCCAGAACAGCCCTTCCTGGCCCGCGACCACGAACTTGCCGTCCACCGGCCCCTTGTCGTAGGAGGCCATTGGGGAGGTCGATTTGATCTCCTGCCCGTCGATGGTGATGCCCTGGACGAACAGGTTGCGGTCCTGGCCGTTGACGGTGGCGTCGTTGTCGTAATGGATCTGGATCTTGTGGGCCTCGTTGGGGTCCACATCGACCTTGAAGGTGTAGCCGGTCGGGCTCGTCGCGCTGACCCAGGCGTCGCCGACCACCTTGTCGTCCACCAGCAGCTTGAAATGCGGCGGCGTGCCGTTGGCGGCGGCTCCCCAGGCCTTCACGACGATCTCGGTCGTCATGGTGGCCGGGGCCTCGGGCTCCGGCTCCTGCGCGCTGGCGAACATGGTCTTGGGCAGGTCGACGTTCAGCGCGCCGCGCCAGTACATCTCGGTCTGCCCGGCGATGACGTTCTTGCCATCGATGTCGCCGGTGTCGTAGGTCACCAGCGGGTCGATGCTGAGGATCGGTTTCCCGTTCACCTCGAACGATTTGACGAAGAGGTTGCGGTCCTCCCCGTTCACGAAGCCGTCGTTGTCGTACTGAAGCTGAAGCTTGTGGGCCTTGTCGGCCGGAACGCGGGCGTTGAAGGTGTAGCGGCCCAGCGACGCCGACGCGACGGTCGCCTGCCCGATCTCAACCCCATCCAGCCGCAGCACGAAATGCGGCCACTTTCCGCCTGCGGGAGCGCCCCAGGCGTTCACCGTAAAGGTGACGTCCATCAGTTCGGTAGTTTCGGCAGCCATCTCGGACCTCATAGAACTCTAGACCAACGTCTTAGCCCAGAGGTTGAGGTGCTCCGCTTAACGGAAAAATAAGAATCGTGGTAAATATTTTACTAACGACGCTGATTCCTGTGACATAAACAGGCAGTTCCAGTCAGGCGAAAATGATTGAGCATTGGAAAGAAAGTCATCACATTGACAAGAGGTTCGATCCTGGCCGAGCTTGAGCTTGGTCTTAACTTTTCTGGCCTCCACCATCCTCCAACTACTTCTCCTCGACGCGCTTCCCGAGGATGAACCAGCATCTCTGCTGAACCAGCACTCCACGGATTGAGCAACTTGACACTCATCGGCTCATAGTCGCGCACGTCGCGCGTGATCACGATCAGCCGGCGGACAAGCGCGGTGGCGGCGATCGGGCCGTCACGTTTGGTGCATGGGTTTGGGTACAAACCCGCCAGAGCCCTCGTGCTCTCGTCCATGGCGGGCCTGAACTCCGTTGATCCGTGGCGAGACTGCTTCAGCGCCGGAGGATGATCCGGGCTGGTACGGTGCGTCGAGGGTTAAGATTCACGCCGATCCCGTTGCTCACTTGCCGCCCGTGACATCGAGGAAGGTGCCGGTGATGAAGGAAGCCTCGGCGCTTGCCAGCCATAGGATCGCCCGGGCGACCTCTTCAGGCTGACCGCCCCTTCCCATGGGGATCGAGTCCTTGACGCGATCCACCCGTCCCGGCTCTCCGCCGCTCGCATGCATGTCCGTGTAGATGTGCCCGGGGCGGATGCAGTTCACGCGGATGCCGTCCCGCGCGACCTCCTTGGCGAAGCCGGTCGTGAAGGTTTCAAGGGCCCCCTTCGAGGCGGCGTAGTCGACATATTCGTTTGGACTGCCGAGCCGGGCCGATGCCGATGAGATGTTGATCACGACGCCGCCCCGCCCGTTGTGGCGATACGACATGCGCTTTGCCGCCTGCTGCGCACAAAGGATAGGGCCGATCGCGTTGACCGCGAAGATGCGCTGCATCCGCTCGAAGTCGAGATCCTCGGTCCGGGACTGCCGCGCAAGCACCGCGGCGTTGTTGACCAGGACGTCGATCCGGCCGAACTCCTGGTCGATCGCGGCGAACAGCCGGACCACCTGCGCCGGGTCCGCGCTGTCGGCGCGCACGGGTAAAGCCCGGCGCCCCAGCGCTTCCACATCCGCCGCCACCGCACGGGCGGCGGACTCGTTGGCGACGTAGCTGATCGCCACATCGTAGCCCTGAGCGGCGGCGAGCCTCGCAGTCGCCGCGCCCACGCCACGCCCTCCACCCGTTATCAGAATCAGCGGCGCTTGAGGAACGGTGTTCATTGGAAGAACCTTCCTGTGGTGGCGAAACGTTCATGCGGATCCGCATGCGGCGGAAATGCCGGCGACTTACGGCCGGCCTTGGCCGATCCACCTCGACATTCGGTGCCGGGAGAAGCCGGGGCGCTCGTGCGCTCCCGCGGTGGAGTTGCTCAGATGCGGCCTCAGCGTCAGGACGAGCGGAACGATCAGGGCGGCGGTCGCCGCAGAAGCCAGCACGCCGGTCGTCTGGGTGCTGTGATCGGCAATCGCGCCGTAGAGGATCGGCGCGACGCCTCCGGAACCGATGACACTCGTGTAGAAGACCGCGAAGGCCCGCCCCGTATCGCCATCGGAAAGCTCCGGCACGGTGCCGTAGAGCACCGAAGAGGTGCCGTTGAGCACGACGCCCAGCAACGGCAACAGGATGAGTGTTGGCGTCAGCGACGTGAACAGCGTCGCCACGATGAGCAAGGCCGTGGCGGCTTCGGTCACCATGACGCTGCCGACGACACCCAACCGCTCCCCAAGCCGGCTGCACGTCGCTTTCCCGAACGCGCCGCCGATGAACAGCAGGGCGAGGGCAAGCCCGACCGTCGCCGTGTCCCCGCCCTGTCCATGGATGAGGAAGGGCAGAAAGAGCAGATAGCCCATGCGGGTTGCCGTATCGAGAGCGCCGATCGTCGTCAGAACGCCGAAGCCGCCGCGGCCCTGGCCGGAAGCCGTCCTCGTCGTGGCGGTCCTGGCGATGGGAGTGGCCGGCGTCAGCGGCACCAGGGCGACCGATAGAACAATTCCAAACACCGCCATCAGCCCCAGCACCGGCTGCCAGCCGAGAGTCGGCAACAGCACAGCGACGAGTGCGGGCAGCGCGGCTTTCCCGAGATCGCCGGAAAAATTGTAGATGCCGAGTGGATGTCGCGCCGCCGCGCCATAACTCGCGGTGACAAGCATCGAGCCACATGGATGCTGAATGCTCGATCCGATTCCGGCCACGATGAGGCCAACGCAAAGCCCCGCAAAGCCGAACGGCGCCGCCATGATCAGCAAGCCCGTCAATGCGAGGACGGTCGACAGGATCAGCGCCGCTCGCGGCGACAAGCCACGCAGGGCACGATCAGCCGGGATTTGCAGGCCGCCCATCGTCCCGGAATAGAGGGCGCGGACGACGGCAAGCGCCGCATAGGAAAGGCCGAACTGCACCTGCCATACTGGCAGAAAAACATAGAGAGCATCGGTGTAGCCGTCATGAAGCGCATGAGCAAGACACGCACCTGTCAGGCTTTTCTTTTTCTCGCTCCACCAACCGCTCGATTTCATATTTCCTTGATCCTTCGGAAACGCAACGGCCCTTATTTGGCTGGACCAAACAGCGGCATGGTATACGCGTGACGTTTCATCGACTAGTATGCTTTGCATCACGGATACCGTTCGTTTTTCTCACGGATTGCCCATGCGCCGCCTTCCCCCCTTGAACGCCCTGCGCATTTTCGAGGTCGCGGCTCGGACCGGCAGCTATGCCGAAGCCGGAGCCGAACTCGGTCTCACCCATGGTGCGGTCAGCCGGCAGATCGCCGCACTCGAAAGCTGGCTCGGCCAGAGGCTTTTCATGAAGGACGGGCGCCGCATGGTCGCGACGCCGATGGCGAGAATCTTCGCCGCCGAGGTCGGTCTTTCCTTCGATCGCCTGGCTGTTGCGGCGGAAGCCTGTGGCCGGCCCGACGCGCGCCGCATCCTGCGTGTCAGCGCCCCGACCAGCTTCGCGATGCGCTGGCTGATCCCGCGGCTCAACCGATACCACGCCGACCATCCGCACATTGAAGTCGCGGTTACGACGGTTTCGACCGTGCTCGAGGACTTGCGCGGTGGTGTCGACGTGGCGATCCGGCGTGGCGCCGCTCAGCAGCATGTGTGGCCTCAGCATCGCGTCGTCCCGGTGCTGGATGATGCGGATACGCTGATCATGAGCCCGACGCTGTTCGCGCAACGGCCCATCCTGAAGCCCGCCGACATCAAGGGACATACGCTGCTTGCAAGCGAAACACGTGCCGGCGATTGGACGGACTGGCTCGAAGCGGCCGGGCTGCAGCACCTTGCCGGGCATCCCCGCCAGATCTTCGATCACTTTTTCGTAACCCGTCAGGCGGTGGAAGATGGGCTTGGCATTGGTATCGGCCCGTTCCCAATGCTGGAGATCGATGTCGCCCGCGGAAGGTTGATGACGCCACTGCCGGAGATCCGGGTTCCGAGGACGGGGTACGTCGCGCTTGTTCCACGTCACGCCGATGCCGGAAACCTGATTGCCGGCTTCGTCGACTGGCTCGTCGAAGAGACGCGGGGATCACGGTGACGAGCCGGGCGGAACCCCGGTTCTCTCGGCCATCTCCCTCTTGAGGGCATGAGCGGCGAAAGCGTGCGATTGGAGGTTTGCGCCCCTTTCTGCCGAAAGTGAAACACGCCGGCGCCTTCATGGAAGCGCTTGCCGTGCGGCATCGTTAGGGCCTTTTGGTAAGGGAGCTCCCTTAGGCACGCGCCGAATGGTCGAACGGCGATGCGGCACGATACTTCATGGCGTGAATGCGGGGGGCTTGTGTGCAGCGACCTCGGTCGGCGGCGTCCCCCTCGACGTTCCTCGAACTCCATGCCGCGGCGTCGAGGGTGACGGTCATCTTCGAAGCACAGTCTGCACACCACCGCTGAAGACCCTTCCACCGGCGGAAAGCTCGACCGCTGACCTCCGGCTCACCACCGACGGTGGGCCGGAAAATCTCAGTCGGCAGGCACGTTTGGGAGATTCCAATGGGCGTTTGCGTGAAGCGAGAATGGCTGCGTGAGGCACCGGGTGCCTCTGCCGAAGTGAAGCCCCCCTCCGAGTTGCAGCAACGGCAGGCTGTCCGCAGCGAGGTTCCGGATCAGCCGCAGGAACGAGACGCATCGCGCGGTGAAAACAGGAGGGACCGGTAGCATGGCATTCGCTTTATGCAGCCCGGCCTTCCCCAAACGGGCAGGCCAGAAAGCCACGATCGTGTCGAGATCCGAGAAAACCGGGGGCTGGGGCACGCCAAGGAACCATTTGCCCCACCCGCAGGTTGGAGGGATTGATGGCTTGTTCCGTCGACGGTGACGGGAGTTGCCGATGTCCTCCGTTGTCCATGCGCGTGGCTGTCCGCGCTGCCTTCCGCGACCGGGCACCGCTTAAGGGCACCGCTTGGCGCACGGAAGACCGCCGTTCGTCTCGCGAATGCGATGCGCAGTTCCTCGCTGCCGGCGAACCTGTCATCAGTGTTCCTGTCATCAGTGTTGGTGTGAAAAAACATACGTTGGCCATTAACGACAAAAACGCCGGCCCTGTTTGAGCCGGACGGCCGAAGGCGTGCTGGTGCAAGATTGCCCGCAGGATGCCATCGGTCAGGCGATCCCCTGTGGAATCGATGATCTGACGACCAATCGCGGCTTCGCGATTGGCGCCACGCGCCCGTCTGCCCGGCGTGGAGTGACACCTATCGCCACGAACCAACCGGGATGGTGCATGAGCATACAGTTCCCTGCGACGCCCAGGCGCCTTCACAGAGGATATGAGGTGAACGCGACGGACGGTTTTCCCGGTGCCGGCATCATGGGCGAATGCGTGCGAACCCACGACTGGACGGCCACGCCCCTCGGGCCGGCAGAGACTTGGCCACAGTCGCTCCGCACCGCCTTGAGCATCATGCTGAGTTCCGCCTTCCCCACCTATCTGGCCTGGGGGCCGGAACTGACGAGCTTCTACAACGACGCCTACATTCCGATCATGGGTGACAAACCGAACGGCCTCGGGCGGCCGTTCCCCGAGGTCTGGTCGGAGGTGTGGGACACCATCGGTCCGATCACCGAGCGGGCCATGCACGGCAAAGCCTGCTACTTCGAGGATCTGCCGCTGACGCTCGTGCGCCGGGGCCATCCCGAAGCGACATGGTTCTCGTTCGCCTATAGCCCCATTCGTGACGAGACGGGCGGGATTGGCGGGGTCCTGTGCACTGTCCATGAGACCACACAGCGTGTCCACGCCGAGACGGCCCTGCGCCAGAGCGAGGCGCGGCTCCAGGCCGCCATCGACCTCGTCGATGTCTCACCCTATACGTGGGATCCGGCAACCGGTGCGCTGGACTGGGATGCTCGCCTGAGGGCGATGTGGGGCCTGTCCCCGGACACGCCGGTCTCCTTGGATGTCTGGATGTCCGGCATTCATCCTGAGGACCGGGCCCGGGTCGAAGCCGCGCTGGCCCATTGCGTGGATCCTGCGGGCGATGGTGTCTACCACATCGACTATCGCGTCATCGGGATTGAGGACGGGGTGGAGCGCTGGGTCTCCACCCATGGCCGGACCACCTTCGAAAATGGCCGGCCGGTGTGCTTCACCGGGGCTGCGCTTGAGATAACGGAGCGCAAGCGGGCCGAGGCGGCCCTGCGTGAGAGCGAGGCCCGGCTCTCGGCGATCCTGGACCAGCTGCCGCTCGGTGTGGGACTCGTCGACCGGGAGGGGAACATCACGCTGGGGAACCAGATGCTTCAGCAATACGCACTCGTCACCATCCCCTCCAGAAGCCCGAAGCAAGCCGGGCATTGGCGAGCCTACACTCCCGAGGGCCGGCCTCTCAGCCCCTCGGACTATCCAGGCGCGCGGGCGTTGCGGGGCGAAACGGTCGTCCCCGGGATCGACTTCATCTTCACCTTGCCGGATGGGCGAGAGGCGTGGACGCGTGTGAGCGCGGCACCCTTCCACAACGCTGCCCGGGAGAGGCTGGGCGCGGTCTTCGTGGTGCAGGACATCGACCGTGAGAAGCGGGCCGAGGAGCGCTTCCGCGAATTCGCGGCGCATTCCACGAACGCGTTCTGGATCGCCAATCCAGGGGACCGAACGCTTGAATATCTCAACCCGGTCTTTGAAACGGTTTTCGGGACAGCGCAAAACGCATTCCGACATGACATAAGCCGGTGGATCGAGGTCGTTCATCCCGATGACCGTGCCCGCGTCGCCGAGGCTTTCGGCAGGACGGCGCTCGGTGTGGTCTCCGTGGAGGAATTCCGCATCACCCGAACCGACGGAGCGTTGCGTTGGATCCGCAACACCTTCTTCCCCATCCGGGACGAACAGGGCCGGGTCCGGCGCACCGGCGGCATCGCCCAGGACATCACGCGCCATGAAGGGCGCTTCGTGTACATCATCGACGCGGATGGGACTTCACGCGAGAGCCTCTCTCGCGTGCTTTGGGAGGCCGGCTATGACGTCAGAGCCTTCCCTTCCGGCAAAGCCTTTCTGGAGTCGGCACCCGCCCTGGTGTCGGGCTGCGTCGTGCTCGACATCCAGCACCCTGACGCGGGCGGCCTTGCCGTCCCGAGAGAACTCAAGGCTCGGCGGATCGGCCTGCCGGTGATCGTTCTGGGTGATGCCGGAGGCGATGTAACCTTCGGAGTGCACGTGATGAAGGCCGGCGCGGTGGATTTCCTGCCGTTGCCTTATCGTACCGACACC
Organism: Azospirillum sp. UENF 312511; assembly: GCF_058780635.1. Taxonomy (NCBI): domain Bacteria; kingdom Pseudomonadati; phylum Pseudomonadota; class Alphaproteobacteria; order Rhodospirillales; family Azospirillaceae; genus Azospirillum; species Azospirillum sp. UENF 312511. The sequence goes on from NZ_JBSNCG010000001.1 coordinate 1,771,617, forward strand.
CTGCTCGCCGCCGTCGCATCAGCAGCGGTCGACATTCGTCAGACTGAAGAGGCCGACCACGAGGCCGGCCGGGCCCGGGCTCGCATGGCCGAGATGTCGGAGCGCGAACGGGAGGTGTTGGCCGGCATCCTCGCTGGCCAGACGAACAAGCAGATCGGGCGGGACATCGGCATCAGCCCGCGCACGGTGGAGACCCACCGGGCGCATGTCATGCAGCGGCTTGGCGCCAAGACCGTACCGGACGCGGTGCGGATTGCCGCATCGGCCGGTGTGCAGGCGCCGCGGCGGTCAGGTGATGGAGGTTAGAAACCCCTGGCGCGGAGGTTCCCTGAGGAACCATCCCTAGGAACGCGGTGAGGCTCGCTCAGGTTTTGAGGCTTTCAATCCGACAGGCCACCCCGGCAGAGACAGGCTCTTCGGTCCGAAGCACTTCCGGAAGCGCAGGCCTCTGCATCTTGGCAGGATGAAGGAGGAAAGCATGCGAGCCTTGGTTTGGCATGGCAAGGAAGACATCCGGTGCGACACCGTCACTGACCCCGAACTCGAGCAGCCGCGCGACGCCATCGTCAAGGTGACGAGCTGCGCCATTTGCGGCTCGGACCTGCACCTGTTCCACAACTTCATTCCGGCGATGCTGCCCGGCGACATCATGGGGCATGAGATGATGGGGGAGGTCGTCGAGGTCGGGCCGGAGGCCAAGCACAAGCTCAAGGTCGGCGACCGGGTGGTGGTTCCGTTCACGATCATCTGCGGCGAGTGCGACCAGTGCAAACGCGGCAATTTCTCGGTGTGCGAGGCCACCAACCGCAAAAAGTATCTCGCCGACAAGGTCTTCGGCCACCCGACCGCGGGCCTGTTCGGCTACACGCATCTGACCGGCGGCTATCCGGGCGGGCAGGCCGAATATCTCCGCGTTCCGTTCGCCGACGCGACGCACATCAAGGTTCCGGATGGAATCCCGGACGAGAAGGTCCTCTTCCTCGGTGACATCTTCCCGACCGGCTGGCAGGCCGCCGTCCAGTGCGACATCCAACCGACCGACACCGTTGCGATCTGGGGCTGCGGTCCCGTCGGTCAGATGGCGATCCGCAGCGCCGTCCTCCTCGGCGCCAAGCAGGTGATCGCCATCGATCATCTGCCGGAGCGCCTGGAAATGGCGGAAGCCGGTGGCGCCATCACCATCAACTTCGACGAGGAGAGCGTGGTCGAGCGCCTGAACGAGCTCACCGGTGGTTTGGGCCCGGAGAAGTGCATCGACGCCATCGGCATGGAAGCCCATGTCTCGCCGTCCATGCCGGACACGGTCTACGACCGCGCCAAGCAGATGCTCGGCGCTGAAAGCGACCGGCCGCACGTCCTTCGCGAGATGATCTACGTTTGCCGCCCGGCCGGCGTGATCTCGATCCCGGGCGTCTATGGCGGGTTGGTCGACAAGATCCCGATGGGCCAGCTGATGAACAAGGGGCTGACCATCCGGACGGGCCAGACGCACGTCAACCGTTGGACCGACGACCTCCTGCGCCGCATCGAAGAGGGGCAGATCGATCCATCGTTCGTCATCACCCACACCGTGAGCCTCGATGAGGGGCCCGAGATGTACAAGGTGTTCCGCGACAAGCAGGACAGCTGCGTCAAGGTCGTCCTGAAACCTTGAAGACCGGGGAGAGAAGACGTGACTTACACCATCTCGAACATTGCCCGGTCCAAGGGCGACCCGAAAGTCCTTCACTCCGGGCCCAGTTCGCTGGGTGCCTCCGACCGCTTGGCCAGAGCGCTCGGCTGGTACAGCATCGGGCTCGGCTTGACCGAGCTGTTTGCGGCGAAGCGCATCACCCGGGCGCTTGGCATGGAGGGCAAGGAAGCCCTTGTGCGGGCCTATGGCGTCCGCGAACTCGGGCACGGCATCGTCTCGCTCTCGCCCGACAAGCATCTCGGGTTGTGGAGCCGGGTGGCCGGAGACGGGCTCGACATCGCCACCCTGATGACGGCCATGCGGCATGACAACCCGAAGCGCGACAATGTCGGGATTGCTCTTGCGGCGGTGCTGGGGGTGACTCTGCTCGACATCATCGGCGCGCAGGGGGTCACGGCCCGCCACCGCCGCCCCCATGACCGGCCACGCTCCTACAGGGATCGGACCGGCTTCCCGCAGGGTGTCCAGGCGGCGCGTGGCGCCGCCAGGGACTTCAAGGTGCCTCCGGACATGCGGGCCGCACCGGCCCTCGCGGCGGTGTCCAATCGCGCCCCGCAGGAGAAGGCGCAGGAGAAGGCGCGGCCGCACTGAATCACCAACGACACGGCTGCGTTCGAGCGGAGTTCACGCTCTTGAGGTGGCCGTCGCATCCCCCATGATCACGGCCACGCGATCACGGCTACGCAATGGAAATGAACATGCAACGGCTCGCAACGGTGACCCTGCTTTTCGGAACACTCCTGGCCGGCACATCCATGGCGCAGCAGGGCGCCGCACCATCTCAGGGCACGGGGCATCTGGAGCAGGTCGCCAGCTTCGAACACCAGGTGACCGGGGTGACCGTTTCGAAGGACGGGCGCATCTTCGTCAACTTCCCGCGCTGGACGGAGGATGCACCGATCTCGGTCGCCGAGGTGACGCGCGACGGCCACATCAAGCCGTACCCGGACGACGCGTGGAATTCCTGGCGCAACGCTAAGAAGAACCAGATGTCCGCCGGCGATCACTTCGTGTGCGTCCAGAGCGTCGTGGCCGATGCGCGCGGCAATCTCTGGGTCGTGGACCCGGCCGCGCCAGCCACGGCACCGGTCGTCCAGGGCGGACCCAAGCTCGTCAGGATCGACCTGAAGACGAACAAGGTTGCGCAGGTGATCCACTTCGACGAGACGGTCGCGCCTCAGGGCAGCTACCTGAACGATGTCCGGTTTTCGCCGGATGGGCGGCATGCCTACCTGACCGATGCCGGGGCCAAGGGCGCTCTCGTTGTTGTGGATCTCCGGGACGGCAAGGCCCGACGCGTCCTTCACGGCCACCCGAGCACCCAACCGGAAAAGGATGTGGTGGTGAAGACTGATGGGCAGGAGTTGCGCCGGCCCGACGGGCGCGGGGTCGAATTTGCCGCTGACAGCATCGCGCTCTCTCCCGACGGGCGCACGCTCTACTGGAAAGCGCTGACCGGCCGGACCCTCTATCGCATCCCGACGGACGCCTTGCAAAACCCACGTCTGTCCGGGAAGGATCTCGGAGCTCGGGTGGAGCGTGCCGCCGAGACCGAGCCGACGGATGGTCTTTGGATCGACGGGCACGGACGGCTTTACCTGAGCGCGATCGAGCAGGACGCCGTGAAGGTCCGTGATGGCGATAGCATCACCACCCTCGTACAGGACAAACGGCTGCGCTGGCCCGATACATTCTCGGAGGGACCCGACGGGAGCATCTACGTCACCGGCTCCCGCATTCAGGACATGAGCTGGTTCAAGCCCGAGACCGGCCCGCGCCTCGAGACGCAGCTGTGGCGCATCGAACCTGGACCGGGCGGAGAGGCGACCGGCCCGGGCGGGCAGCCCCAATGACCGACGGAGCCGGTGGGATGACAGGAGGCCGCGATGATGGGACGACTGGAGCAGGGCCTTGGAATACTGCTGATCCTGACCATCCTGCTCGATGTCTTTCTGACCGTGCTCTACGCCCGGATCGGCACCAGCATCGTCGGATTCAGGGTCGAGCGGCTGATCTGGGCCTCCTTCGTCAAAGCCTCAAAGGTTCTTGGTTCTCGGCAATTTGGCCCTCGACAAGGAGCCGTTCTGTCCTTCTGTGGTCCGGTCATCCTCGTGCTGCTGGTCGGGGTCTGGGCTCTCGGGCTGACGCTCGGGGCGGCGCTGATCATGCACCCGGAACTCGGCACCTCCATCCGCGCCACCAACGGCGAAACCCCCACGGACTTCGTCACCGCGATGTATGCCGGGGGAACCAGCATGGCCATTGTCGGGGCGAGTGACTTCACCCCGCACACGAGCCCCACCCGGCTGCTTTTCCTGTTCAATTCGCTGATCGGCATGTCGGTGATGTCGCTGACGCTGACCTATCTGATGCAGGTCTATACGGCGCTCCAGCGGCGCAACGTGTTGGCCATGAACATCCATTTCCTCTCCGGGTGCACAGGCGATGCCGCCGAATTGCTGGCACGTCTCGGACCTGAGGGGCAGTTCAGCGGCGGCTACACGAACCTGTCGGAACTCGGCGTCGAGATGACCCAGACCAAGGAGGCGCACCACTTCTACCCGGTGCTCTTCTACTTCCGCTTCAGTGATCCATACCACTCGGTGTCCCGTTCCACGCTGGTCGCGTTGGACACGGTGAGCCTGATCAAGAGCGCCCTGGATGATCAGAAGCACCGCTGGCTGAAGGAGGCAGGAGCCGTCACGCAGCTCCGGGAAGCGTCCATGATGCTCCTCACATCCCTGGAGAACACCTTCCTTCCCCATGGGGCACCGGACCGGGAGGCGCAACCGGACCAGCAGACCCGGGACCTTTGGCGAGCACGCTACCACGCTGCCCGGCAGCGGCTTCGGCAGGCGGGGATCCAGATCACGGCCGACGGGCAGGCCGGTGCCGAAGTCTACATCTCCTGCCGAATGCAATGGGACCATCACATCACGAACCTGGCACCCGCAATGGCTTACAGCATGGAGGAGATCGACGCGGCAATGAACGGTCTTGGATCCAAGGACAGGCCAAACGATCCCCGGCCCCGCCTTCACATCGCCGAATGACGGTGATGATGCTCTTCGTGCCCCAAGCATTGGCATGTCATGCCGACCGGCGTCCGGTTCGGGGCGATAGTGTTGAAAAAATCGGGATTGCCGGCGGCGTTAAGTCCTGATTCAGTTCTCCCGAGCAGAGGAGGACGCAGCGATGATGGGCGAGCGGACGGTGATGCAGGAGGCGCTGTTTTATGAGTTCAGCCTCGAGCGCCACGTCCCGGCGGCCCGCCCCCGCCGTCACCGGCGCTTCGCGGGCCAGCCGGATCGTCGTCCGGTCCGCAACCCGTTTCCCCTACCCCAGTCCCAGCCCGAACAACCGCATCGACGACAGCCGGTCGCGCACCTGATACTCGGCCTGCTCGTCCGGACGACGCGGGAACGCAAGCGTATCCTGCCCCCGTCAGCCTGCAGACGTTGATCCGTCACCCTGGAAGGACCTTGTGATGGCCAACCACCACCAAGCCCGTGCTGTTTTCGCCGACCTTCACCATGCCGGCTGCTTCGTCATCCCCAATCCATGGGATGTCGGAAGCGCCGTGATGCTGAAGCATCTCGGGTTCCGCGCGTTGGCCACCACCTCGGCGGGGTATGCCTTCTCGCGGGGACTTCCCGACACCGATTGGGCGGTGCCCCGCGGCGACATGCTGGCCCACATCGCCGAGATGGTCGGGGCAACCGACCTGCCGGTGAACGCCGATTTCGAAGCCGGTTACGCCCATGATTGCGAAGGGCTGGCCCGCAACGTGCGCCTCTGCGCCGACACCGGCGTGGCCGGTCTGTCCATTGAAGACGCCACGGGCGACCCGGAGAAGCCGCTGTACGATTTTCATCACGCCGTCGAACGCGTGGCCGCGGCGGCGGAGGCGTTGCGGGGAACCGGCGTCCTTCTGACCGCCCGCTGCGAAGCCCTGCTGGTGAACCACCCGGCGGCCGTCGAAGAGGCACTGCACCGCTTGCCGGCCTACGCCGCTGCCGGAGCCGATGTCCTCTACGCGCCGGGCTTGCAGACCCCGGATGTCATCCAGGCAGCGGTCGAAGCCGTCCGCCCGAAACCGCTCAACCTTCTGGTTTCCTCACCGATCGGCCTGTCGGTGGAGCAGATCGCCGCCCTGGGCGTGCGACGCATCAGCCTGGGCAGCGGGTTCAACCGCGCCGCCTGGGGCGGCTTCCTGCGGGCGGCCCGGATGCTCGCCGACCACGGGCGCTTCGACGCCCTTGGCGAGGCCGAACCGTTCGATGCGCTCAACGGGTTCTTCCGGACCCACGGCCGGCCAACACCCTGAACGACGGGCTGCGGAACCAGCACGGCACGGATTGAGCAACTTGACACTCCTCGGCTCAAAGTCGCGCACGCCGCGCCTGACCACAATCAACCGGTGGACAGGCGCGATGGCGGCGATCAGGCCGCCATGCTTGGGGTGCGGGTCGGGTGCATGAAGCGCGGCCCACGCGAGCCGGCCCACATGAGCCGGCCCTGGGCGGCCCGATCAACCGTTCATGCGGGCCAGGACGCGATCGACCATGACCCCCGATTGTCCGAGGTAGTTGGCCGGGTCGCACAGCTTGGCCAGTTCGGCGCGGCTGAGGCAGGCGCTGATCTCCGGCGTCTCGGCCAGGAGGTCGAGCAGCGGCCGGTTCTGGCGCACCGCCTCGCGGCAGAGGTCGTAGACGAGGTCGTGGGCGTACTCGCGCCCGATGTGGCGGCCGAGCCCCATCATCACCGCCTCGGACGCCACCAGCCCGTTGGTCATCTCCAGATTGGCGCGCATCCGCTCGGCATCGACCTCCAGCCCGCTCACCACGAACCGCGCCTGTTTCAGGGCGCCGGCCAGCAGGCAGAAGGCCTCCGGCAGGACGATCCACTCGATCTCCCACGGGCCGGTCGACCGTTCGTGGTCGGCCACCATGGCGTCGAGCAGGGCCGCCGTGTGCTGGCGCAGCACGGAGATCGACGCGTGGATGTAGCAGCTGGAGATCGGATTGCGCTTCTGCGGCATGGTGCTGCTCGACCCGCGGCCATGCGCGAAGGGCTCGTAGACCTCGCCGACCTCCGTCTGCATCATCAGCTTCACGTCCATCGACAGCTTGCCGAGGGTGCCGCCGACCAGGCCCAGGAAGCAGCCCACCTCGGCGATGGTGTCGCGGATGGTGTGCCAGGCGATCACCGGCTGGGCGAGGCCCAGCTCCTTCATCAGCCCGGCCTGGGTCTCCATGGCGCCGTGCTCCAGGGAGGCCAGCGTGCCGGACGCTCCGGCGAACTCGCCCATCAGCACGCGCGGACGGAGCTGCGCCAGCCGCTCGCGATGGCGCTCCACCGCCGACAGCAGCCCGGCCATCTTGTAGCCGAAGGTCACCGGCACCGCCTGCTGCAGGTTGCTGCGGCCGATCATCGGCGTGTCCCGGTGGCGCTTGGCGAGGGTCGCCAGGGCCGCCGACAGGCCCGCCAGATCCTCGTCCACGATGGCCAGCGCCTCGCGCATCTGCAGGACCGTGGCGGTGTCGGTGATGTCCTGCGTGGTGGCGCCCCAGTGGCAGTATTCGCCGAGCCGGTCGCGGCACAGCGCGTTGAGCTGCGAGACGACGCCCAGCACCGGATAGCCGATGCGCTCCGTCTGCGCCTTCAGCGTCGCCATGTCGATCTTGTCGAGCGAGCAGTTGGCGACGATCTCGTCGGCGGCCTCCTGCGGGATGATGCCCAGGCGGCCCTGGACGCGGGCGAGTGCGGCCTCGATGTCCAGGTATTTGCGGGTTCGGTTCTCGTCCGACCAGACGGCGCGCATGGCCGGGGTGCTGAAGATGTCGCCGAAGATGGCGGAGTCGATGATCGTGGACGGCATGGTGCTGGTCCTCCCAGAAAATGTCGTTCTGTTCGCGGCGCGGCTCAGACCGCCTTCGCGTCGCGCAGCCGGGCGATGTCGCCGAGCGCGTAGCCCAGCTCGGCAAGGATACGGTCGGTGTGCTGGCCGAGCGCCGGAACCGGGTCCATGCGTGCATCCCCGTTGCTTGCCATGCCCGGCGGCAGCAGGGCCGGCACCGGCCCGTTCTGGGTCTCCACCGTGCGCCAGCGGTCGCGGGCCGCCAGTTGCGGGTGGTTCCAGACGTCCTGCATGGCGTTGGCCTGGGCGTTGGCGATGGCGGCCTGCTCCAGCCGGGCGACCACCTGCTCGGCGGTCAGGCCGGCGAAGGCCGCCACGATGATCCCGCGCAACTCGTCGCGCGCCGCGTTGCGGCGGGAGTTGCTGGAGAAGCGCTCCTCCCGCGCCAACTCGGGGCGTTGCAGCACCGTCTCGCAGAAGGCCACCCATTCGCGCTCGTTCTGCAGGCCGAGCAGCACCGTCTTGCCGTCGCCGGCCGGAAACGGGCCGTAGGGGTAGATGGTGGCGTGGCTGGCGCCGGTGCGGGCCGGCGGCGGCGCGCCGTCGAAGGCGTAGTAGAGCGGGTAGCTCATCCACTCCACCAGCGATTCCAGCATGGAGACGTCGATGCGGCAGCCCTGCCCCGTCTGCTGGCGCTGGAGAAGGGCGGCCAGGATGTTGCTGTAGGCGTACATGCCGGCGGAGATGTCGGCGATGGACGGGCCGGCCTTGGCGGGCGTCTCCGGCGTGCCGGTCACCGACAGGAAGCCGGACTCGCCCTGGATCAGCAGGTCGTAGGCCTTCTTGTCCCGGTAGGGGCCGTCGTCGCCGTAGCCGGAGATGTCGCAGACGATGATTCCCGGCTTTTCGGCGGACAGCGCCTCGTAGGACAGGCCGAGGCGGGCCGCCGCGCCGGGGGCGAGGTTCTGCACCACCACGTCGGCCTGCTCGCGGATCAGGCGCTTGAGGATCGCCTGCGCCTCCGGGTGCTTGACGTCGAGCGTCAGGCTTTCCTTCGAGCGGTTGGTCCACACGAAGTGCGAGGCGACGCCGCGCACCCGCTCGTCGTAGCCGCGGGCGAAGTCGCCGACGCCGGGACGCTCCACCTTGATGACGCGGGCGCCGAGGTCGGCGAGCTGGCGCGTCGCGAAGGGGGCGGCGATGGCGTGTTCCAGGGTGACGACGGTGATTCCAGACAGCGGTTTCATAGAGGGCGTCCTCACGTCAGGACCACGGTGGCGTCCATGGTCAGCCAGCCTTCATGGTCCTTGGCCCACAGGTGGACCGTCTTGCCGTCGGCGAGCGGCGTACCGCACACCGAGAAAGGGTTGATGTCGAAGGTCGGCCGCACCGCCTTGAAGCGGAAGGAGGCGACCTCGGCTTCCGGCAGCCGGTGGCGCAGCAGGTCGAGCAGCAGGGTGGCGATCAGCGGGCCGTGCACGATCAGCCCCGGATACCCCTCCACCCCCGTCACGTAGCGCCGGTCGTAGTGGATGCGGTGGCCGTTGAAGGTCAGCGCCGAGTAGCGGAACAGCAGCACGTCGTCGGGAACCCAGCGCGTCTCCCAGGCCGCGTCCGCCGGCGCCGGCTGCGGTTCCGGCGGCGCATCCTGCGGCGTGGCCGCCTCGCGGTAGACGATGTCGTGGAACTCGGTCAGCGCAACGTCGGTCTCGCCGGCGCGGCGGATCTCGTGGCGGACCTTGACGAAGACCAGCGGACCGGTGCGCCCGGACTTCTCGGTCACGTCGTGGATGGTCGAGGTCCGGGTCAGGGCGTCGCCGACGCGCAGGGGGCTGTGGAACTCGAACTGGCTGCCGGCCCACATCCGGCGGGGCAACGGCACCGGGGGCAGGAAGCCGCCGCGCCTGGCATGACCGTCCGGCCCGATCTCCGACTGGCGGTGCAGCGGCAGGAAGTACAGCCAGTGCCACAGCGGCGGGAGCGGGGTACCGGCGGCGGGGCGCTCGGCGGGCCGGTCCAGAGTGGCCGAGAGAGCGGCGTAGGGGGTCGGGGTGACGGTGTCGGACACGGTCTCGCTCCGGCCGATCCAATCCTTCGCGCTTGTGGTGGAAACGGTCATGGGGGAGGCGGTCATGGTGGCGTCCTCGATGCGTGGGGGCGGCCTGCGCCGGATCAGTGCGACGGCTGGGCGGGGGCGGTCAGCGGCAGGACGGCGATGTCGCCCTTCTCCTCCAGGCACCGCTCGGTGCTGGCGTAGCTCTGGTTCAGCTCCCGCTGCAGAACCTCGCGGTCGCAGGCGTTCTCCCAGATCGAGACGACGATGCTGGCGACGCAGTTGCTGATGATGCTGGTTAGGGCGCGGGCCTCGGACATGAAGCGGTCGATGCCGACGAGCAGGGCGACGCCCGCCACGGGAAGGTCCGGCATCACCGTCAGCGTGGCGACCAGGGCGACGAAGCCGCTGCCGGTGACGCCGGCCGCACCCTTCGAGGTCAGCAGCATGACGCCGAGCATGGCGAAGATCTGGCCACCCGACAGGTGGATGTCGCAGGCCTGGGCGATGAACAGGGAGGCCAGCGTCAGGTAGATCGCCGTGCCGTCGAGATTGAACGAGTAGCCCATGGGCAGCACGAGGCCGGAGACGCCCTTCTTGCAGCCCAGCGCCTCCAGCTTCTGCAGCACGCGCGGCAGGACCGGTTCGGAGGAGGAGGTGCCGAGGACGATCAGCAGCTCCTCGCGGAAGTAGCGCAGCACCTTCCACAGGCTGAAGCCGTGCAGCCGCGCCAGCGTGCCGATGATGACGACCAGAAAGACGCTGCAGGCGATGTAGAAGGTGAGGATCAGCAGGCCGAGCGAGCCGATGCTGTCGATGCCGTATTTGCCGACGGTGAAGGCCATCGCGCCGAAGGCGCCGATCGGGGCCAGCTTCATGATGAAGCCGAAGGCGGCAAACAGCACGTGGGAGAAGGATTCGATGCCCTGGACCACCGGCTCGCCGGCCTTGCCGACCCGCGTCAGCCCGAAGCCGACCAGGACGGAGATGAGCAGCACCGGCAGCACCTCGCCCTCGGCGAAGGCGCCGAAGAAGGAATGCGGGATGATGTGCAGCACGAAATCGGTGAAGCCGACCGGAGCCGCCTGCTTGGCGTAGCGCGCCGCCACCGTGGGGTCGAGCGACGCCGCCGACACGTGCATGCCGACGCCGGGCTCGATGATCATCACCGCGGCCAGCCCGATGAGCAGCGCCGCCACCGTCAGCGCGTAGAACAGCGCCATCGACTTGACCAGCGTCTTGCCGATCTCGCGGGTGTCGTTGAGGCTGGTGATGCCGCTGACGATGGTGCAGAAGACGACCGGCGCGATCATCATCTTGACCAGCTTGACGAACCCGTCGCCGAGCGGCTTCAGGGAGGCCCCGAAGTCCGGCCAGAAATGACCGGCCAGGATGCCCAGGGTCAGGCCGACGACGACCTGGAAATAGAGAGCTTTGTAAAAGGCCTTGGGCTTGGTCGGCGCCGGGGTTTGTTCTCCCGTTTGTAGGCGCATGGCGTTTCCTCCTCGGTGCGTTGTGGGTCAGGCGGCCATGGCGGCCCGTGGTGGGTCCAATGGCCGTGCGAACACGGTTCCTTCGAACAGGCGTCGTGACGTGCGCAGGATGCTGGCGGTTGGGGCGGATTGACCGGCTCCCGGATCGAGGCGGACGGTCAGCCGGCCGGCCGGGTGCTCGAAAGTGACGTCGCCGGGCAGGGCCAAATGTCCGGCCAGCGCGGAGGCCACGGTTCCCGGGATCGTGCAGGCGGTCGCGGTGGCGACGGCCCCGGTGATGGCCATCGCCCGGTGGCAGTCGTGCGGCATGAAATAGCGGACGGCCAGCGTGCCGCCGCGCGTCGGCGGCGCCAGCAGGACGGGCTTGGGGATCACCATGCCGGCGGCGTTGGGGAAGCCCATGCGGCGGCCGGCCTCGACGCGCAGCGCCTCCAGTCGGGCCATGAAACCCCGGTCGAGCCGGTAGCTGTCCATCGGCTCGTGCCCCGTCTTGCCGAGGTCGGCGGCACGGACCAGCATCACCGGGATGGCGGCGTCGATGCAGGACACCTCGATTCCGCCGATGCGGTCGATCGGCGCCCCGGTGGGCAGCAAGCGGCCGGTGTTGGCGCCCGCCGCGTCGAGAAAGGCAAGGTGAATGGGCGCCGCGGTGCCGGGAACGCCGTCGATGACGGCCTCGCCCTCGTAGGTCACCCGTCCGTCGGGGGTCTGGACGCGCGCCTCGATCAGCTTGCCGGTGTTGACGTTGTGGATGCGCACCACCGTCACGCCGTCCGTCGCCGGGACCAGCCCGGCCTCGATGGCGAAGGGGGCGACCGCGGCCAGCATGTTGCCGCAGTTGGGTGAGGTGTCGACGATCCCTTCCTGCACCCGCACCTGGGCGAACAGATAGTCCACGTCCGCGCCGGCCAGGGTGGCGGGACCGACGATGGCGACCTTGCTGGTCAAGGGATTGCCGCCGCCGATGCCGTCGATCCCCAGGTCGTTCCCCGCCCCCATGACGGAGAGCAGAAGGGCGTCACGCTCCGCCGGGGATACCGGAAGGTCGGAGGCCAGGAAGAAGGGCCCGCGGGAGGTTCCGCCGCGCATCATCACGCAGGGAATGCCGATCTGGCGGCTGGTCAGGTGGTTCATGGCGCTTGCTGTCTCTTGGTCTCGCCGTCGCGGCGAAGAAAGCCGATGGACAGATATTCCGCCCCGGAACCGTATTTGTTAAATGCAATGATTCGGGATATTATTGCGCATCGCGCATCAATGGGCGCCGCCGCGGGGAGGAGAGCATGAATTTCGAACTGGTCGATCTGAAAGCCTTCGTGGCGGTGGCCGAACTGGGCAGCTTCAACCGCGCCGCCGAGCAGCTGAACCTCTCGCAGCCGGCGCTCAGCCGCCGCATCCAGAAGCTGGAGGACACGCTGGGCGTCGCCTTGTTCGAGCGCTCGACCCGCCACGTCGCCCTGACCATGGTCGGACGCGACTTCATCCCCAAGGTCCGGCGCTTCCTGGACGAGTTCGAATCATCGCTGCTGGGGATCAGCGACCTGGGGGCGCGGAGCGGCGGACAGATCACCATCGCCTCCGTCCCGACGGCGGTGTTCTACTTCCTGCCGAACGCGATCAGCCGTTTCAGCGTCGCCTTCCCGCGCATCCGCATCCGCATCCTGGACCTCGGCGCCAACGAGGGGCTGGAGGCGGTGGCCCGCGGCGAGGCCGATTTCGGCATCAACTTCATCGGCACGTCACACCCGGACATCGAGTTCACGCCGCTGGCCGAGGACCCGTTCGTCGTCGCCTGCCGGCATGACCATCCGCTGGCCTCCCGGCGGGAGGTCGGCTGGGACGAGCTGGCGGCGCACCGGGTCATCACCGTGGGCCGGACCAGCGGCAACCGGGCGCTGATCGACAACGCCCTGGCGCAGCACAGCCTGAAGCTCAACTGGTCCTACGAGATCACACACCTCGCCAGTTCGCTCGGGCTGGTGGAGGCCGGGCTCGGCGTCGCGGTGCTTCCCAAACTCGCCACCCCGGCCTCCGGCCACCCCATCATCCGCACCATCCCGCTGAGCCACCCGAAGATTTCCCGGACGATCGGCGTCGTCCGACGACACGGCGCCATCCTCTCGCCCATGGCGGCGCGCTTTCTGGAGGTGCTGCTCGGCTCCTGGAAAGCCTGATGCCCTTGAACGCTACCGCGTCGATTTGAGAATCGCCGAGCGCTTGCCATCGACGGACAGTGCTGGAAAAACACCTGAACTTGAGCCAGCCCCCGTTTCCCGAACGCACCCACCGTCCCGGATTTCGGCCCCGGATCTTGGCGGGATGACACCGGCCAAGACCGAACGCCTCCCGGTCAGCGCATATCCACCAGCAGACGCCGCAGCCAGATGCCGGAAGGGTCGGCTTCGGTGCGGCGGTGCCAGACCAGCGAATAATTGAAATTCGGGATCAGAAACGGCAACGGGAAGGACAACAGGCCTTGCGACAGGGCGATCGATTCCAGCAGGGACGGCAGGGTCGCGATCATCTTCGTCCCCACGATGGCGGTGATGTTGCTCATGAAACTGGGGGAGCGCAGGGCAATGGCCCGGTGACGTCCGATGCCCTTCAGAAAGACATCGATCGGGCTCGATCCCGAAGCGCGGAACTGCGCGATGGCGTGTGGATAGAACAAATAATCGTCGATGGAAACGCCTTGCTCGCTTAGCTCCACCAGAGGGTGGTCCGCGGAACAGAACCCGACGAAACTGTCATGGAAAAGGAATTGCGACAGATAGGGTGACTCCGGAGGCTGGAGCCCCCAGAAGGTGCAGTCGAGTTCGCCGCCGGCCAGCTGGTTCAGGGTGTTCTCCCCGACGTTGATCAGTTCCAGCGTCACGTTGGGGGCGATCTGCTGAAGCTTCCGGGTGAGCCTTGGCACGATGGTCAGGGCGGCGAAATCGCTGATGCCGATCCGGAAATGGCGGTTGTCCTCGACGATGTCCGAACCGTCGCTTCTCATCAGGACGCGGACGGACTGGAGGATGCCCGCCACCGGACCAATCATGGATTGCGCCCGCTCCGTCGGCACCAGACGGTTGCGGGCGCGCACGAACAGCGGATCGTCCATCAGGACCCGGAGCCGGTTTAACGCATGACTGACCGCCGGTTGGCTCAGCGCCAGTTGCGGAGCCGCATCCTTCACCGAACCGGTGCGCGCAATCGCGTCAAAAACCACCAGCAAATTCAAGTCGATACGGTTCAAATTCATGGCGCGAATTCCGGTCTTTATAACCCTGCATTTTACTAAAGCAACTTGCGTATGTATAGGCCGAAGGGAGGTCTCAAAGCGCCTAACCCCTTCGAGGAATGCTCGTCATGCTCCATTCGACCGTGTCCCGGCCCGTCCCCGCTATCCTGGGCTGCGAGGGTGTTCCCGAAGCTTCGAGGCGCGAGGTCGCGTTCATCGACATGGCGCTCGATGACTGGCAGGCGCTGAAGGTCGAGATCCCGGCCGGCATCGAGGTCTTCCTGATCGACAGCCGGGCGGACGGTATGGCGGCGATGGCGCGGACGTTGGATGGCCGACGCGACATTCACGCCATTCATGTGCTCAGCCACGGTTTCGAAGGCGGCCTCCAGCTCGGCTCCGGCCGGTTCGACACCGGGGCCTTGGCGCAGCGCGTCGAGGAACTGGCGTCCATCGCCTCCAGCCTCGCCCCGGATGGCGACATCCTGCTCTACGGCTGCAACGTGGCGTCGGGCCGGGGCGCCGACTTCCTCACCGCGCTGGCGGAGGCGACGGGGGCCAACGTCGCGGCCTCGCGGACGCCCACGGGTGCCGCGGACCGGGGCGGCGACTGGGACCTCGACTGGGTGCACGGCGCTGTCACCACGGACTCTCTGCGCTTCGATTCATATCGCGGGGTGATGGTCGCTCCGGTCATCGTGAGCGGCGTCGCCTACATCGGTGAAAACATCGTCGTGTTGACGTTCGATCAAGCGCTGGATACCGGAAGCCAGCCGAACGTGAATTCCTTCGCCTCCGACGCGTTGACCCCGGGCAGCGCGCGGATCAACGGCATCCCGACCAACCTGACGTCCGCTGTGGTTTCCGGCAACACGCTGACGCTGACGCTCCCACAGCAGACGTTCACCAACAACGACATCCTCACCATCCTGTACGAGGACCCGTTTGGCGACCAGTCCAGCAGCGTTCTTCAGGGTTCGTCCTCCGGTGAGGATGTCGGAACCTTCCAGTACGATATCACCGTCGCGACGGCCCGTCCGACCACGGCTCCGACACTGACGGCGACGGGCGGCACGACGACCTTCACCAACAGCCAAGTGGACCTGTTCTCGTCGGTCACGGCCAGCACCAACGACACGGGGCAGGTCTTCACCAGCCTGACGCTGACCGTAACGGGCGTCCAGGACGGTGCTGCGGAATCCCTGACCTTCTACATACCCGGCGCGACCAATCCGCTTCAACTCAGTTTGGTCAACGGAACAGGCATCGCGAATCCGATGATGCCAGGCGGAGCGGTCGTCACCGCGACCGTCATCGTCACCGGCAGCACGGCGACCGTGACGCTCACGGGCCTGGAGGCGTCGGATGCCGATATGGGGTGGCTCCTCGACGACCTCGTCTACAACAACACCGCCAGCACACCGTCCAATGGCCAGCGCGTCATCACCGTCAACAGCGTCACCGACGACGGCAGCAGCAACAGCACCGCCAGCATCTCCGGCGTCTCCAGCACCGTCAATATCGGTGCGGCGGCTTCGACCCTGCCGACGCTGACGGCGACGGGCGGCACGACGACCTTCACCACCAGCGCGGTGGATCTGTTCTCGTCGGTCACGGCCAGCACCAACGACACGGGGCAGGTCTTCACCGGCCTGACGCTGACCGTGACGGGCATCGTCGACGGCGCGTCGGAAATGCTGGGCTTTATCATACCGGGGATGATGGGGGGGCCCGTCACCATCGCGCTGACCGGCGCCGGCACCCTGACGGGCCCCTTCGTCGGGTCGGCTGTCGGCGGCGTCACGTTCAATGGCAGCACCGCCACGGTGACGATCAGCGGCCTGCAGTACTCGGCCGCCGACATGCAGTCGTTCATCGACAGCATCGCCTACAACAACATCGCCGGCACGCCGTCCAACGGCCAGCGCGTCGTCACCCTCACCGGCGTCACCGACGACGGGGCGAGCAACAACACGGCCAGCCTGACCGGCATCGCCGCCACCATCAATGTCGGCGCACCGCCGCTGACCCTGCCCACCCTGACGGCGACGGGCGGCACGCCGGCCTTCAGCCAGGGATCGCCCGTGGGCGTCGATCTGTTCTCCACGGTGACGGCGAACACCAACGACACCGGGCAGGTCTTCACCGGCCTGACCCTGACGATCACCGGCGTGTCCGACGCCGAGGCGCTGCTCGGCATCGGCAGCAATCCCCTGGCCTTGTCGATCGCCGGCGGCGGCCCGACGCCCTTGCCGGGAATCACCGGGTCCGGGCTGGGCGTCTTCGCCAACGTGGCGGTCAACGGCACCACGGTGACCGTAACCCTGACCGGGCTGTACCACACCAACGCCCAGCTCGAGGCGCTGATCGACGGCCTGTCCTACATCAATTACACCGGCGGAACCCTCGTCTCCGGCAACGTCACGCCCGGCAACCGCGTCATCACCGTCACCAGCGTCACCGACGACGGCGGCAACAACCACACCGCCAGCCTCACCGGCGTTTCCGCCACCGTGAACGTCTCGGGCCCGGCGGCGCCCGCCCTGGTCAGCGCCGTGGCCCATGCCGGCGAGAACACCATCACGCTGACGTTCGACACGGCCCTCGACAGCACAGGCACGATTCCGACCAGCCTGTTCCTCGGCACCTCCGGCCCCTGGTTCTACGGTGCGAACAAGGTCGTGCTCACGAGCAACGGAAGCACCGGCCCGGTCGACGTGAGCTCCGTGTCGGTGTCCGGCAACACGCTGACGCTGACCCTCAGCAACGCCACGCTCACCGCCGGCGACTCGATCAACTTCCGCTACCTTGATCCGAACAGCGGCGACGACGCCAGTGGCGTCATCCAGAGCGCCACCGGGGGCTGGACGCCCTCGGCTTCGACGCCGCCCTGACCGTGGGCGCGGCCCGCCCTGTCCCGGTCCTGCAAAGCGCCGCCGTCACCGGCGATTCGCTGGTGCTCACCTACGACGTGGACCTCGATTCCGCCAACCCGCCGGCGCTGGGAGCCTTCACCGTCACGGTCGGCGGCATCTCGGTGGCGGTCAGCGGCATCGCCGTGGACGGCGTCGGCAAGACGGTCACGCTGACGCTCGGCCAAGTGGTCGCCTATGGCGACACCGTCACCGTCTCCTACACCGACCCCACCGCGGACGATGACGCGAACGCCATCCAGGCCGGCAGCGGCGGGCGCGACGCCGCCAGCCTCTCCGGCCAGTCGGTCACCAACAATTCGCCCGACCCGAGCACCACGCCGCCGTCCGTCACGGCCATCGATGCCTATGTCGGCGAGAACGTCATCATCGTCACGTTCGATCAGGCCCTGGACGCCCAGAGTCCGTTGCTGCTTTCCCTTTTCTCCGCGTCCGACAGCCTCAATTCGGTGAATTTGGGCACCAACGCCATCCTCGTGGGCAACACGAAGGTCGATCTGCGCTCGGTGGTCGTCTCCGGCAACAAGCTGGTCCTGACCACGGCGAGCCCGCTCGCCCAGGGGGATTACATCCGCTTCGAGTACAGCGACCCGGCGGGCAACGACTCCGCCAACGTTCTGCAGAACCTGTCCGGCCTGGATCTCCCCGACACCCGCTTCGCCGTCCTGGCCACGGCCACCCGCACCGTCAACACCCCGAGCCTGACGGCGACGGGCAACGCGACCACCTTCACCAGCTCCTCAGGCCCGGCGGACCTGTTCTCGTCGGTCACGGCGAACACCAATGATCTGGGGCAGATCTTCACCGGCCTGACCTTCACCGTGACCGGCGTCCTGGACGGTGCGTCGGAATACCTGATCTTCATGGTCCCCGGTGGTACGTCCTCCATCATGAACTTGACCAACGGCGCCAGCTTGATGAGCGGCACCTTTGGAGTCACCGGCGGCGCCACACTCAACGGCAGCACCTTGACGGTGACGATCAGCGGCCTGCGGTTGTCGGCTGACGAAATGCAGTCCCTCCTGGACGGCTTCTACTACAACAACGTCGCCGGCACGCCGTCCGATGGCCAGCGCATCATCACGCTGGCCAGCGTCACCGACAACGGCGGCAGCAACAACATCGGCACCCTCACCGGCATCTCCGCCGTCATCAACATCGGCGCACCCCCGACGCCGGTCCTGCAAAGCGCCGCGGTCAACGGCACGTCGCTGGTGCTGACCTACGACACGGCGCTCGACGCCGTGAACATTCCGTCCGCGGGCAGCTTCACCGTCCTGGCCGGCGGCAGCCCGGTGACCGTCAGCGGCGTCGCCGTGGACACCGCGATCAAGACGGTCACGCTGACGCTCGCCCAGCCGGTCGCCTACGGCGCCGCAGTCACCGTTTCCTACGCCGACCCCACCGCGGGTGATGACGCCAACGCCATCCAGTCCTTCGGCGGCGGCCTCGACGCCGCCGGCTTCACCGGCCGGTCGGTCACCAACACCACGCCCGACCCGAACGGCGTGCCGCCGACGCTGACGCTGACGACAAAGAACGGTGGCTTCTCGTCCGGCCAAGGCAGCAGCGGCACCGACCTGTTCGACGGGGTGACCGCCTCGACGGTGGACAACGGTCAGACCTTCACCGGCATGGTGCTGACCGTTCACAACGTCGGCGGCACCGGCAGCACCGAGTTCCTGAGCATCGGCGGCACCGACATCGCCTTGAGCAACGGGACGACGGGCAGCTTCGCCAGCGGCAACTACGCGGTCACGCTGGCGAACGGCGTCGCCACGGTGACGCTGACCGGCATGGCGCTCAGCAACGGCGGCATGGACACGCTGATCGACGGCATCGCCTACAAGAACACGGACGCGGCCAGCACGAACTACGGCAGCAGCGAGACCCGCTCGATCGTTCTGCGCTCCATCACCGACAGCGGGGCCTCCAGCAACTCCACGGTGGTCGACAAGGTCGCCACGGTCACGATCGCGAACACGGCCACCTACACCCCCTTCCTGACGATCGTACCGACGAATCCGGCCATCGCCTTCACGCCGGGAACGCCGCAGCAGGTGTCCTTCACCGTGACGGCCACGCAGATGAGGACACTGATTGGTTCCTTGGTCACGTTCGGGGTCGATGCACCGAACGGCTGGTCGGTGGGAAGCGTCAGTCTCATTCCCGCGGGAAGCGTCAGTCCCATTTCCATGATCACCGGGATCATCAGTCAAGGCCAAGTCTACACGCTGACCTTCGACGTGACGTCCTCCGGCACGGACACGTCCGGCGCGTTCCCCATCAGCGTCCACACGATTTCCACCGGCCTTGACCTCACCAGTTCGGTGGTTTCCAGTTCCGTCATGGTGACGGTCGCCATTCCGCCGGTCCTGCAAAGCGCCGCGGTCAACGGCACGTCGCTGGTGCTCACCTACGACAGCGCGTTGGACGCGGCCAACCCGCCGGCGGCCGGCGCCTTCGAGGTCAAGGTCGGCGGCACCACGGTCACGGTCAGCGGCGTCGCCGTGGACAGCGTGAACAAGACGGTGACTCTGACGCTCGCCCAGGCGGTCACCGATACGGACACGGTCACCGTCGCCTACACCGACCCCACCGCGGGCGACGACGCCAACGCCGTCCAGTCCCCCACCGGCACAGACGCCGCCAGCGTCACCGCCCGGCCGGTCACCAACACGACGCCGGACACCACCCCACCGACGCTGACCTCGGCGGTGCTGAGCGGGACGCGGCTGACGCTGACCTATTCGGAGGCGTTGGACGGCGCCCAGACTCCTGTGGCCGGCGCCTTCACGGTGACGGTGGGCGGCGTGGTGCGCACGGTCACCGCGGTCGCCACCGCCGGCCGGATGGTCACCCTGACGCTGGATGCCGGGGCCTCCTCGCCCTATGAGGGCGCGACGGTCAGCTACACCCCGCCGGGCTCCGGCGCCAAGACCGTGGATGCCGCCGGCAACGCCGCGGGCGCGCTGAACGGCCAGCCGGTCCGCGTGGGCGGCGATCCGAGTTTCACCCTGGAAGCCACCAACCCCTTCGGCATCGGCAGCTTCGTCGGCCAGTCCGCCCCGGTCTTCGCCGACATCGACGGCGACGGCGACCTCGACGCGGTGGTCGGCGACTGGTACGCCAACATCGTCGTCTACCGGAATGTCGGCACGGCGGAGGCGCCCAGCTTCACCCTGGTGGGCACCAACCCCTTCGGCCTGAACACCGTCGGCGGCGGCATGCCCGCCTTCGCCAAGCCGGTCCTCGCGGACATCGACGGCGACGGCGACCTCGACCTGCTGGCCGGCAACGCGGGCGGCGACACCGTCGTCTACCGCAACGTCGGGACGGCGGCGGCGCCCAGCTTCACCCTGGTGGGCACCAATCCCTTCGGCTTGAGCAATGCCGGGGGCTTCGCGTCGCCGTCCCTGGCGGACATCGATGGTGACGGCGACCTCGACGTCCTGATCGGCAACGCTAATGGCGACACGCTCTTCTATCGGAACGTCGGAACGGCGGCGGCCCCCACCTTCGCGCTGGAAAGCACCAATCCCTTCGGCCTCGGCGATGCCGGAAGCAACGCCACGCCGATCTTCGTGGACATCGATGGGGATGGCGACCTCGACGCCCTGATCGGCAACGACAGCGGCAACACGGTTTTCTACCGGAACATCGGGACGGCGGCGGCGCCCACCTTCACCCTGGAGGGCACCAACCCCTTCAACCTGGGGGATGTCGGCAGCAACGCGAAGCCGACCTTCGCGGACATCGACGGGGACGGCGACCTCGACGCCCTGATCGGCCGGGACGACGGCAAGACGGTCCTCTACCGGAACACCACGCCGCCGCCCGCCACCCCCACGGCCCCGACCCTGACGGCGGGTTCGAACAGCGGCTCGACCACCGACACGCTGACCAACGTCACGGCGCCGGCGATCGTCGGAACCGCGGTCGCCTCGTCGACGGTGGTGCTGTACGACGGCGCGACGGCCATCGGCACGGTGACGGCCGACGCCTCCTCCGGCCTGTGGACGCTCTCCACCGCCTCGCTGAGCGATGGCACGCACTCGCTGACCGTCACGTCGAGCAACGTCAACGGCACCTCGACCGCCTCGACCGCCCTGACGCTGACCATCGACACCAAGACACCGACGCTCACGTCGGCGACGCTGAACGGGACGCAGCTGACCCTGACCTATTCGGAGCTTCTGGACGGCGCCCAGACTCCGGCCGGCGCCTTCACGGTGATGGTCGGCGGCGTGGCGCGGACGGTCACCGCGGTCGCCACCAGCGGCAAGACGGTCACCCTGACGCTCGACGCCGGGGCGACGGTCTACCAGAGCGTCACGGTGGACTACACACCGCCGGGCTCCGGCGCGAAGACCGCGGACGCCGCGGGCAACGCCGCGGGCGCGCTGACCGGTCAGGCGGTCCGCGTGGCGGGCGATCCCAGCTTCGTCCTGGAAGCCACCAATCCCTTCGGCTTGAACGGTCTCTTCCCCCAAGCCAAGCCGGTCTTCGTGGACATCGACGGGGATGGCGATCTCGACGTCCTGGTCGGAAACATCGGCATCAATCTTCAATTCTACCGCAACGTCGGCAGCGCGACCGCGCCCAGCTTCACCCTGGATGCCGCCACCGCCCCCTTTGGGCTGAGCGGCACGACGATGTCCACCCCGGCCTTCGCGGACCTCGACGGCGATGGCGACCTCGACGTCCTGGTCGGAAGCAACTCCGGCTCCCTGCTGTTCCTGCGCAATATCGGAACCGCGACGGCGCCCAGCTTCACCCTGGAGGCCACCAACCCCTTCGGGCTCAGCACTTTCATCCCCCTCGCGTCGCCGAGCATCGCGGACCTCGACGGCGACGGCGACCTCGACATCCTGGTCGGCAGCCAGGGCGGCGACACGCTGTTCTACCGCAACGTCGGAACGGCGACAGCGCCCAGCTTCACCCTGGTCGGCACCAATCCCTTCGGCCTCGGCAATTCGGGGGGGCAGGCGTCGCCGACCATGGTGGACATCGACGGTGACGGCGACCTCGACATCCTGGTCGGCAACATCATCGGTGACACGGTGGTCTACCGCAACGTCGGGACGGCGACGGCGCCCAGCTTCACGCTGGTCGGCACCAACCCGTTCGGGCTGAGCAACGCCGGGATGATGGGGGCGCCGAGCATCGTCGACATCGATGGCGACGGCGATCTCGACGCCCTGGTCGGCGCCTTCACAAGCATCACCCTGTTCCGCAACGTTCCGCCGACTCCGGCGAGTTCTGGCGCTGACGACCGCGTCCAACAGCGGTTCGACGACGGACACGCTGACCAACGTCACGGCTCCGGCGATTACCGGCCTGGCTAAGGCGTTCACAACCGTGGTGCTGTACGAGGGCGCGACGGCGCTGGGCACGGTGACGGCCGATGCCAATGGGCTTTGGACCGTCACGACGGCCTCGCTGGGCGACGGGGCTCATTCCCTGACCGCCGTGTCGAGCGATGCCACCGGCACGTCGTCGGCCTCCAGCACGCTGACGGTGACCATCGACAGCGCGGCTCCGAACGCCCCGACCGTCACGA